>CAVPOY010000024.1:0-481054 GCA_963707135.1 uncultured Gammaproteobacteria bacterium
CGAAACCGGATCTGCACCCAGATGGTGTGCCGAGCTTCCCGGTGGTCGGCATCGGCGCCTCTGCCGGGGGTCTAGATGCGTATCGCGAGCTCATGGAACACCTGCCGCCGGACACCGGCATGGCCTTCGTCCTGATCCAGCACCTGAACCCCCAACACCCCAGCCTGCTCGCCCAACTGATCGCCGGGACCACTCGGATGCCGGTGACGGAGGCTACGAACAGCGCGGCGGTGGCACCCAATCACGTCTACACCATACCCCCCAACGCAACGCTCGGCATTCTCCACGGGCGCTTGCAAGTGCTCGAACGCCTCGGCGAGCAAGGTCGGCACCTGCCGGTGGATGACTTCCTGTGCAGCCTGGCCCAAGACCGCGGCGACCAGGCCATCGGCATCGTCCTGTCCGGGACCGCCTCCGACGGGACCGCCGGGCTGACCGCCATCAAGGCCGCTGGCGGCGTCACCTTCGCCCAGGACCAGGCTAGCGCCGCCCACTGGGGAATGCCCGGGAGCGCGGTGGCGGCGGGCTGCGCGGACCAGGTCCTGCCGCCACGGGAGATTGCCTTGGAGCTGGCACGTATCGCCCGCCACCCATTTCTGCTCCACGGCCAGCCCCCCAGGGTGGACCTCGCGGAAGCGACCGACGGGGACCTGGACAAGATCTACCTTCTGTTGCGCTCGCACACCGGCAACGACTTCTCTCTGTATAAGCAGTCCACCGTCCGCCGCCGGATCCGCCGCCGCATGTTGGTCAACAAGCTCGATCGACTCGCCGATTATGTACGCCTTCTCCAGACCACCCCGACGGAGGTGGGTATCCTGTTTCGGGACCTGTTGATCAACGTGACCGGCTTTTTCCGCGACCCTGGGACCTTCAGCACCCTGCGCGCCATGGTCCTACCGCGGATCTTCGCGGCCCGCCAGTCCGCGCCCAACCAGGCCCAGAGCCGGCCCCAGGTGCGGATCTGGGTCCCCGCCTGCTCCACTGGAGAGGAGCCCTACTCGCTCGCCATGACCCTGCTGGAGTACCTCGGCGACCGTGCGGGGGAGCCGGCAGTCGCCGGCGACTTCCAGATCTTCGCCACCGACATCGACGAACAGGCGATCGTCGCGGCCCGTCGCGGGGTCTACCCCGAGCGCATCGCCAACGACGTTTCCCCAGAGCGTCTGCGGCGATTCTTCGTCAAGGTGACAGGGGGTTACCAGGTGGGCAAGGCCCTGCGGGAGCTTTGTGTCTTCGCGGTCCAGAACGTTGCCAAGGACCCGCCTTTTTCCCGGCTGGACCTGGTGTGCTGCCGCAACCTGCTGATCTATCTGGGTCCAGTACTCCAGAAACGGGTCTTACAGTTGTTCCACTTTGCCTTGGAGCCCGGTGGCTTTCTGATGCTCGGGCCCTCCGAGGGGATTGGCCCCCACGCCGACCTGTTCGCCCTGGTGGACCAGCCGGCCAAGCTCTACGCGAAAAAGTCCGCGGCGGGCCGCGCGGGTGGCTACGTCGCCCTGCGCACCCCAGCCCAGGCGGGCCTCGCGGACCTGACCCCGCCCAAGCCCATCATCCCCGGACGCGGTCCCCAACGCGAGGCCGAAGAGCTGATCCTGGCCCGCTACGGCCCACCCGGGGTGATCGTCAACTCGGACCTGGACATCCTGCATTTCCGCGGCCAGACCGGGCGCTACCTGGAACCCGCACCAGGGGCTGCGAGCCTCAACCTGCTCAAGATGGCCCGCCGCGGGCTCTTCCTGGCCCTGCGTGCCGCCCTCACGGAGGTCCGTCGCAGCGGCAACCCGGTGCGCAAGACGGGGGTCCGCTATCGATACAACGGCGACGAGGGTCTGGCGGACATCCAGGTCCTGCCGCTCAGCGCGGCAGCCGGGGAAACCTGCCTGCTGGTTTTGTTCGAGGAGGTCGCCCGCCCGGACACCGCGACTGCGGCGCGCGGGACGGTGCCCGATGGCGGTGCCTCCGGAACCGCGCCCAGGTCGGAGGCGGATGACATCATCGCCGCCCTGGAGCGGGAGCTGACCAAGACCCGCGAGTACATGCAGGCAGCCATCGCCGAGCAGGAGGGGACCAACGAGGAGCTGCGCTCGCTGAACGAGGAGATCCAGTCCGCCAACGAGGAGTTGCAGAGCACCAACGAGGAATTGGAGACCGCCAAGGAGGAGCTCCAGTCCACCAACGAGGAGTTGGCCACGGTCAACGACGAACTGGAGCACCGCAACGCCGATCTGGTCACCGCCAACAACGACATTCGCAACATGCTGGACAGCATCAACCTGCCGATCCTAATGCTGACAAACGACTTGCACATCCGCCAGTTCACCCCTCAGGCGGAGCGGCTGCTCAACCTGATCGGCACGGACCTGGGACGACCCATCGGCAACATCAAACCCAACATCGAGATCCCGAACCTGGAGGCCTTGGCCCAGCGGGTCATCGACAACTTTGGCGCAGAGACCCTGGAGCTTCAGGACAACGCCGGGCACTGGTACTCGGTACGCTTGCGCCCTTACAAGACCCTGGACCACCGCATCGATGGGGCCGTCATCACCTTTCTGGAAATCGATGAGATCAAGGCCGCCGAGCAACTGCGCCTGGCCCTGGCGGAAGAGCGCCGCTTGGCGCTCCTGGTGCGCGACGCCATGGACGCCATCATCGCCCAGGGGTTCGATGGCCGTATCTTGTCCTGGAACCCGGCCGCCGAGCGGGTCTACGGGTATACGCAGGCGCAGGCCCTGACCATGAACGTCCGCCAGCTCATCCCAGACGAGGCCATGGCCGATTGGGAGCGGACGTCGGATTTGATCCGTCAGGGGCGACCCGTGGAGCCTTACGGCACCCGCCGCCGGGCCCGGGATGGTCGGGAGCTAGCCGTTTGGCTGGTGCCGACAGCCTTGCTCGGAGACGACGGCAGACCCTATGCCCTGGGGACCACGGAGAGGTACCTGGGTATCTCCGACACCTGACTCCGGGGTCGCCCCGCGGGCTCGCGCGCAGGGTCGGTTTGCCCTTTTGCCGGCAACGCGCGGCGAGAAAGTCCCGAGCGTCCGCGTACCTCGCAACAGCGAATACTCGTCCCTGGGACCCGTCTCACCGCTCCGGGTCGTAAGCACGCGCCCAGGAACAGGGTCGTGGGTGACCGCTAAGCGCGTCAAGCTGCCGCTCGCCGCCAGCGAGTGAGCGCCCGGACTTGGCCCACGCGGCAACCGGTTTCTTCAACGCCAGTGGCCGTACCCGAAACGCTGCAGACACTGGGGGCCGTACAAAAAAGCCCCGCCGGGGCGGGGCTTTCAGTCGTCAGACGACCGTAGGAGACAGGGCTTACATCATGCCCATGTCGTCCATGCCGCCGCCCGGCATCGGTGTCGCCTTTTCATCCTTAGGCAGCTCGGCGACCATGGCCTCCGTCGTGATCATCAGGCCGGCCACCGAGGCCGCGTTCTGCAGCGCCGAGCGGGTCACCTTGGTGGGATCCAGGATGCCCATGGCGACCATGTCGCCATACTCGCCGGTGGCGGCGTTGTAGCCGTAGTTGCCTTCGCCCTCGGCGACCTTGCGCAGCACGACAGAGCCTTCCTCGCCGGCGTTGACTACGATCTGGCGCAGCGGCTCCTCCATGGCGCGGCGGGCGATGGCGATGCCCACGTCCTGGTCGTGATTCGAGCCCGTCAGATTGGCCAGCGCGCCCAGGGTACGGACCAGCGCCACACCGCCGCCGGGAACGATGCCTTCCTCGACCGCCGCACGGGTGGCGTGCAGGGCGTCCTCGACGCGCGCCTTCTTCTCCTTCATCTCGACCTCGGTGGCCGCGCCAACCTGGATGACGGCGACACCGCCCGCCAGCTTCGCCAGACGCTCCTGGAGCTTCTCGCGGTCATAGTCGGAGGTGGTCTCCTCGATCTGGCCGCGGATCTGCTCGCAACGGCCCTTGATGTCGGACTCGGAGCCGGCGCCGTCGATGAGCGTGGTCTCCTCCTTGCTCACCTGGATTTTCTTGGCGGTGCCCAGCTCGTTGAGGGTCGCCTTCTCCAGGGACAGGCCGACTTCCTCCGAGATGACGGTCGCGCCAGTCAGGATGGCGATGTCCTGCAACATGGCCTTGCGGCGGTCGCCGAAGCCCGGGGCCTTAACGGCGCAGACCTTGATGATGCCGCGGATGGTGTTGACGACCAGGGTCGCCAGGGCCTCGCCCTCGACGTCCTCGGCGACGATCAGCAGCGGCTTGCCGGCCTTGGCCACGGCCTCGAGCACCGGGAGCAGGTCGCGGATGTTCGAGATCTTCTTGTCGTGAAGCAGGACATAGGGGTCCTCGAGCTCCACGTTCTGGCTCTGCTGGTTGTTGATGAAGTAAGGGGAGAGATAGCCGCGGTCGAACTGCATGCCCTCGACCACGTCGAGCTCGTTGTGCAGGGACTTGCCCTCTTCGACGGTGATGACACCCTCCTTGCCGACCTTCTCCATCGCCTCGGCGATGATGTTGCCGATGGAGTCGTCCGAGTTGGCGGAGATGGTGCCGACCTGGGCGATGGCCTTGCTCTCGGTGCAGGGCTTGGACTGGCTCTTCAGCTGCTCGACCACGACTTCGACGGCCTTGTCGATGCCGCGCTTGAGGTCCATCGGATTCATGCCCGCGGCGACGGCCTTCAGCCCCTCGCGCAGCATCGACTGGGCGAGCACGGTGGCCGTGGTGGTGCCGTCACCGGCCACATCGGAGGTGTGGGAGGCGACCTCCTTCAGCATCTGGGCGCCCATGTTCTCGAACTTGTCCTTGAGCTCGATCTCCTTGGCCACCGAGACCCCGTCCTTGGTGACGGTCGGGGCACCGAAAGACTTCTCCAGGACGACGTTGCGGCCCTTGGGTCCCAGCGTGATCTTCACGGCGTTGGCCAGGATGTTGACGCCTTCCATCATACGGGCGCGGGCGTCGCCGCCGAACTTAACGTCTTTTGCACTCATCTAATCAGCTCCTAGAAAACTCAAAAGGGAATTTAGGTATGTACGCGAATGGCGTGTCGATCAGCGCTCGATCACGCCCATGATGTCTTCCTCGCGCATCACCAGGTACTCGGTCCCATCGAGCTTGACCTCGGTCCCGGAGTACTTGCCGAACAGGACGCGGTCGCCGACCTTGACGTCGAGCGGGCGCTTCTCGCCGTTTTCCAGGATTTTGCCATTGCCGACGGCGATGACCTCACCCTGGATCGGCTTCTCGGCCGCCGAATCGGGGATCACGATGCCGCCGGCGCTGGTGCGCTCCTCCTCCAGGCGGCGAACAACGACGCGGTCATGCAGGGGACGAATGTTCATCTAAGCGTATCCTCATGTGGTTGGTTTCGAGCGCGCACAAAGCCGACCGTCCGGTCGCTTGTTAGCACTCACTGAAAACGAGTGCTAATAGTAGAGCCAAAACCTGGGCTGTCAAGCCGTCCGGAGGGTGTTTCTCAAGGCGCCCGAGCGCCGCGCACGCGGCCGGCGCAAAGCAGGGGGGAGCACCAGACTACAGGTCGCTCGGAATCCGTCGATCTGCCATCAGGAAACGGCGACTCATCGCCGCTCCCTGCTGGGGGCAAGAAGTCGGTCCGCGTTAGGTGGCGGCGGTACTGTGGTGTGTGGTGCGAACAGCCCGAACCGATCAGTCAGGCTCGCGCCGGTAGACGCCCTCGATGACCCTCGGGCGACCTTCGTCGCCAGACCGGCGGGAACCCGAAACAGGCGCGATCCGCACGAGTCGATGGATCAGCGCGTGACGAAGTCCGGGCACCAGGATGAGGAACCCCACGGTGTCGGTCAGGAAACCCGGAAGGAGCAGGAACAGGCCGGCGACCAGGATCAAGGCGCCGTCCACCAACTCGAAGGCCGGCACCTCATCGCGCGCCTGCAGCTCGCGCACGCGGATCAGGACACCGAACCCCTGGTGGCGCACCAGCCAGGTCCCTATAACAGCCGTCAGTATCGAGAGACCGATGGTCGGCAAGGCGCCGATCTCGGAGCCCACCTCGATCAGGAAGTAGATCTCGATAAGTGGAAGGCCGATGAACAGCAGAAGGAAAATGAGCACTGACGCGGTCTCTCGGATGTCCAACCGGGCGCCGGGCATCGGCACCCTGTAGCGGTATTTCGGGATGGCTCAAATCTCTTGGCCGTTGCAGCATAGTTCAAGGGCGAGCTCCGCGCCCGCACCGGCGGCGCCAGCTCGCACGACCGCCCCGGATTCCGATCGAACCCAATCGAACCAAAAAGAGTCTTAGAATGCGCGCCAATCACAGCCTGGTGCTCTGCACCTGTCCCGATCAGGATACCGCAATCGGTATCGGCGAGCGGCTGGTCGAAGAGCGGCTCGCGGCCTGCGTCAACCTGCTCCCGGGCGTGACATCGGTCTATCGCTGGCAGGGTAAACTGCAGCGAGACAATGAGAACCTGCTGCTGATCAAGACCACCGGAGACCGTTTCGAGGCCCTTTCCACACGCCTTCGGCAGTTGCATCCCTACGACCTGCCGGAGATCATCGCCGTCCCCATCACCGACGGGCTCCCCGACTATTTGAGCTGGGTAAGCGAATGCACGAACTAACGACTCTTCGCCGCGCGGCCGGCACCACGCTGCGCCAGGCAGAGCCCGCGGCCCGCCCATCGGCGCTGGGCCAGCGCCGGCGAGTTCAAGGGTGGGCGAGCTCGGCCGCCGTGCTCGCGGTCGTTTGCGCGCTCTTCGCTCCGGGCGCCCCGGCGGAGGAGGAGTTCCTGCTGCCCGATCAGGCGTTCCAGATCTCGGGCGAGGCCGACGGCGCGGATGCGGTGCGGGTGCGCTGGGCAATCGCCGACGGGTACTACATGTACCAGAGCAAATTCCGTTTCGGCGCCGAGTCGGTGGCCATGTCGACCGGGCGTCCGGAGCTGCCACCCGCGGAAATCAAGCACGACGAGTTCTTCGGCGAGGTCAATATCTATCGCGGCGGCGTGGAAATCCGGGTGCCCGTCGAGCGCAAGGCCGGCGCCGGCGACGTCCTGGCGCTCGAGACGACCTCCCAGGGCTGCGCCGACGCGGGGCTCTGTTATCCACCCCACCGACAGAAGATCCTGCTCGAACTGCCCAAACTGGCGTTGCAGGCCCTGGCGCCGGAGGCGACCGCCGCCGAAGCGGACCGGACCGCGGCGGCAGGGCCCGTCGAACCGGCCCAGGGCTCCCTTGAGGCCCTGGGCGGGCTCGGCCAGTCGCTCGGACTCGATGACGAGGACGACCTGCTGACCGCCGAGGAGGCGTTCCGTTTTCAAGCCGACGTCGTGTCGCCGGACCGGCTGCAGCTGACCTGGGATATCGCCCCGGAGACCTATCTCTACAAGAATCAGCTACGGATCGACCTCGAGGACGCCGGCGGTACGGCATTGGGCGCCTTCGAGCTTCCCGCTGGGGACATCAAGAAGGACTCCATCCTCCCGGACGGGAGCATCGGCGACGTCGAGGTCTACCATGACCGCATCGATCTGCCGGTGCCCCTTCTGCGCGCCGCGAGCGAGCCCCAGGAGGTCACGCTGGTCGCCCGTTACCAGGGGTGCGCCGAGCTCGGCATCTGCTACCCGCCCCAGACCCAGCGGATCAAGCTCGCCCTGCCTGAGGCCCTCGCGGCGCTGCTTCCGCCGGCTGGCGCGGCGGAGCCCGCGGAGACCCGGACGGCCGCGCCGGAGCCCGCGTCGGCGCCGGCCGAGACCGTCTCCGAGCAGGACCAGATCGCCGAGGTTCTGGCCGGCGGCAACCTGTGGTTGATCGTCGCGGCCTTCTTCGGCTTCGGCCTGCTGCTGGCTTTCACGCCCTGCGTCTTCCCGATGATCCCGATCCTCTCGGGGATCATCGCCGGTCAGGGGGCGGGCATCACGACCCGCAAGGCGTTCGTGCTGTCGCTCGTCTACGTGCTCGCCATGGCCCTAACCTATACGGTCGCCGGCGTGCTGGCCGGGCTGTTCGGCGCCAATCTCCAGGCGGCCTTCCAGAACCCATGGATCCTCTCGGCATTCGCCCTGGTCTTCGTCGGCCTGGCGCTGTCCATGTTCGGCTTCTACGAGCTGCAACTCCCGTCCAGCTTCCAGTCCAAGATCACCGAGCTCAGCAACCGACAGGAGGGCGGGACCCTGATCGGAGTGGCCATCATGGGCTTCCTCTCCGCGTTGATCGTCGGCCCGTGCGTGGCGCCGCCGCTGTTCGGCGCGCTGATCTACATCAGCAACACCGGCGACGCGGTGCTCGGCGGCGTGGCCCTGTTCGCGCTCAGCCTCGGCATGGGCGCGCCGCTGATCGCCATCGGCACCTCGGCCGGCAAGCTCCTGCCGCGCGCCGGCGCCTGGATGGACGCGGTCAAGGCAGTCTTCGGCGTGTTGCTGCTGGCGGTGGCCATACTGCTGCTGGAGCGCATTCTGCCCGCGGCGGTGTCCATGCTGCTCTGGGGTCTGCTGCTGATCTGCTCGGCGGTCTACCTCGGGGCGCTGGCCCAGGTCCCGGAGGGCGCCAGCGGCTGGAGAAAGCTCTGGAAGGGTCTTGGGGTCTTTCTGCTGATCTACGGCGCGCTGATGCTGCTGGGCGCCGCGGCCGGCGGCAAGGACACCATCCAGCCCCTGCGCGGCCTGGCCGTCGGGGGCTCAGCGGGAGGCGCCGCCGAGCACGCGGCCTTCAAGCGCATCAAGACCACGGCCGACCTCGACCGCGAGCTCGCCGCCGCGAGCGCCGCCGGCAAGCCGGCGATGCTCGACTTCTACGCTGACTGGTGCGTGTCCTGCAAAGAGATGGAGCGCTATACCTTTTCGGATCCCGAGGTCATCGCCGAGATGGACCGCTTCGTGCTGCTGCAGGCCGACGTGACGGCCAACGACGCCGAGGACCAGGCGCTGATGCAGGGCCGATTCGGCATCCCCGGCCCGCCGGCGATGCTGTTCTTTGACCGCGCTGGACAAGAGCTCAAGGGATACCGCCTGGTGGGCTTCAAGCCGGCGGCCGAGTTCGCCGATCACCTCCGGCGGGCGGCGCCATGAACTCGACGAAAGTGGTCCTGGCGACGGTGCTCGCCGGCGGAATCAGCATCGGCACCGCCATTATCGGGCAACGCTGGCTGAGCAAGTCGCCCCACGAGCTCGCGCTGGCCGAGCGCGGGGTTGCCCAGCTCAATCGCCTCCCGGAATTCCGCCTGCCCGACCTCAGCGGTCGCGAGGTGCCCAGCAGCGACTGGGCCGGGAAGATCCTGGTGGTCAACTACTGGGCCAGCTGGTGCCCGCCCTGCGTCCGGGAGATGCCGATGTTCATCCGCGCCCAGGAGGCGCTGCGCGAATACGGGGTACAGTTCGTCGGGATCGCGCTGGACCGCGTCCAGGACGTGGAGAACTTCCTGATCGATCATCCGGTCAATTACCCGATACTGATCGGAAACACCGACGCCGTCGCCCTAGCCAAGCAACTCGGCAACCGGATCGAAGGGCTCCCCTTCACGGTCATATTCGACCGCCAGGGGCGCCGGGTCTTCAGCCGAATCGGCGAGGTGACCAGCGAGGACCTGAAGGCCCAGATCGACGCGCTTACCGAGACCGGCGATGCGCAGCAATCGCGATCGTAACTGGACAACATCGCGCATATTCTGGACAATTCGCGACGCTTTGCCGTCATTAACGACCTAGCGACGGCATCCAGATCGACCGGCCGGCGCGGAAAGCTCCCGCGGGCCGCGCGGGCCGGAACGTGCCGCCCGTCGTATTTCGGCCACTGGGGCCGAACAGGTCGGCGTCTTGAGTGTCTGCGGGGGCGGTCGGCGAGATGTCCACAATCCTGGTCCTGAACGGACCCAATCTCAATTTGCTCGGCACCCGTGAACCCGGTCATTACGGACGCAGGACGCTCGCGGAGATCGAGCGCGCCCTGAGCGAATCCGCCCGATCCGCGGGTCACCGCCTGGCTTTTGCCCAGAGCAATGCCGAGCACGCGCTGATCGACATCATTCACAAGGCCCCCGGCGACGACGTGCGCTTCATCATCTTCAACCCGGCGGCCTTCACCCATACCAGCATCGCGCTGCGCGACGCCCTCCTCGGGGTGGCGATCCCGTTCATCGAGGTGCACCTGTCCAACGTCCACGCTCGCGAGCCGTTCAGGACCCACTCCTATTTCTCGGACATCGCGGTGGGTGTGATCAGCGGACTGGGTGCCGAGGGATACGAGCTGGCGCTGCGCGCCGCGCTGAACCTGCTGGCAGAAGACGAGACGAACGAGAAACACTGACCATGGATATCCGCAAGGTAAAGAAACTGATCGAGCTGCTGGAGCAATCCAATGTTGCGGAGATCGAGATCCACGAGGGCGAGGAGTCGGTCAGAATCAGCCGTCACGGCGGCGGGGGAGCCCAGCTGTTCATGCCGCAGGGGATGCCGATGCACGCCCCCGTACCTGCCGCGGCGCCGACAGCGGCGGCCTCGGACGCCGAGGAGGACCTGTTGGAGGGCCTGGACGGCGAGGTCGTCCGCTCGCCCATGGTGGGCACCTTCTATCGGTCGCCGTCGCCGGGCTCGCAGCCTTTCGTCGAGGAGGGCCAGCAGGTCAAGGCCGGCGACACCCTCTGTATCATCGAGGCGATGAAGATCCTGAACCAGATCGAGTGCGAAAGCGCGGGTGTCGTGAAGCGCATCCTGGTCGATAACGGGCTCCCGGTCGAGTACAACCAGCCGTTGTTCGTGATCGCCTGAAAAATCGGCCTCACTGGACCCGGGTTACGCCGGTACCCGGCGAGCCGAGCCGATCCGCCCCATCGCCAACGACCTCAGCCTACCCGCAATGATCGAGAAGATTCTGATCGCCAACCGCGGCGAGATCGCGCTTCGCATCCTTCGCGCCTGCCGCGAGCTCGGCATCAAGACCGTCGCCGTGCACTCGGAGGCGGATCGCGACCTGAAGCATGTGCTGCTCGCCGACGAATCCGTCTGCATCGGACCGGCGCCATCGCGCGACAGCTACCTGAATGTCCCCGCCATTATCAGCGCGGCCGAGGTGACCGACACGGTCGCGATCCACCCCGGCTACGGCTTTCTGTCGGAGAACGCCGACTTCGCCGAGCGGGTGGAACGCTCCGGCTTCATCTTCATCGGTCCGCGACCGGACACCATCCGGCTGATGGGCGACAAGGTGTCGGCAATCGCGGCCATGAAGGCATCCGGGGTCCCCTGTGTCCCCGGATCGGACGGCCCGCTGGACGGCGACAAGGCCCGCACGATCCGGCTCGCCCGGGAAATCGGCTACCCGGTCATCATCAAGGCCGCGGGCGGCGGCGGCGGGCGCGGGATGCGGGTGGTGCACTCGGAGGCCACGCTGCTGAACGCCATCTCGCTGACTCAGGCCGAGGCGGCCGCGGCGTTCAACAACGACGTCGTGTACATGGAAAAGTATCTCGAGAACCCGCGCCACATCGAGTTCCAGGTGATTGCCGACCAGTTCGGCAACGCCATCCATCTGGGCGAGCGGGACTGCTCCATGCAGCGCCGTCACCAGAAAGTCGTCGAGGAGGCGCCGGCGCCGGGGATCACCGAGCAGCAACGCCACGAGCTCGGAGAACGCTGCGCGGAGGCGTGCCGCACCATCGGCTACCGCGGGGCCGGGACCTTCGAGTTTCTGTTCGAGGACGGGCAATTCTACTTCATCGAGATGAACACCCGGGTACAGGTAGAGCACCCTGTCACCGAGCTCATCACCGGCGTCGACATCGTCAAGGAGCAGATCCTGATCGCCGCCGGCGAGCCACTTCGCTACGACCAGGAGGACATCGAGCTGCGCGGGCACGCGGTGGAGTGCCGGATCAACGCCGAGGACTCGGAGACCTTCATGCCGAGCCCGGGAAAGATCACCGAGTTTCATGCTCCCGGCGGACCCGGCATCCGTCTCGACACCCACATCTATTCCGGTTACCGCGTCCCACCCTACTACGACTCCATGATCGGGAAATTGATCGCCCACGGCGAGGACCGGGACTCGGCCATCTCGCGGATGTGCAACGCCCTGCGCGAGACTGTGATCGAGGGCATCAAGACCAACATCAAGCTCCAGCGGTCGATACTCCGGGACACGGCCTTCCAGGCGGGCGGGGCGAATATCCACTACCTGGAAAAGAAGCTCGGCATGTGACCGCCAACGCGGGGCGATCCCCGCCCGCGGCAACCCGACAATCCAGACTCGAGTCAATGCCCTGGTTGCAGCTCTCCTTTGAAGCACCGCGTGAACAGGCCGAGCGGCTCGCCGCGGTCCTGGAGGGCGCGGGTGCACTCTCGGTCACGCTCGGCGACGCCGGGGATGACCCTCAGCTCGAACCGGGCCCCGGCGAGACGCCGCTGTGGGAAACGACCACGGTATCGGCCCTGTTCGGCGCGGACCCGACAGGCCGCGCCCTCGTCGACCGGCTGGCCTCGAGCCTTGCCGGCCCAAGGGTCTGCGCCCCGCGCATCGAACGGATCGAGGACCGGGCCTGGGAGCGGGTCTGGCTCGATGACTTCCGGCCGACCCGCTTCGGCCGGCGGCTCTGGGTCTGCCCGCACGGCCACCCGGCCGGAGCCCCGGATGCCGTCGTGGTTGCGCTGGACCCCGGACTCGCCTTCGGCACCGGCCATCACCCGACCACGGCGCTGTGTCTCGAATGGCTCGACGGCGCCGACCTTGCCGGCAGGACGCTGCTCGACTACGGCTGCGGCTCCGGGATCCTCGCCATCGCCGCGCTCAAGCTCGGCGCCGAGCGGGCCGTCGCGGTCGACCACGACCCCCAGGCGCTGGAGGCAACCCGCGCGAACGCGCTCGCCAATGGGGTGGCGGACCGGATCGCGATTCACACGCCCGACGCCCTGCCCGATGAGCCCGCCAACCTCGTGGTCGCGAACATACTCGCCGGACCGCTGACCGAGCTGGCGCCGGTTCTGATCGGGCACCTGCAGCCGGGCGGCGATCTGGCGCTGTCCGGAATCCTCACCGGGCAGGTCGCTGACCTGATCGCCGTCTACTCGGGTCGAATCGAGCTCGCGCCGGCGAGAACCAGGGAAGACTGGGCGCTGATCTTCGGTCGGAGAAGGTTCGACCCGTGCCCCTGACCACCCGCTGCAACCGTTGCGGGCGCCTGTTTCCGATCTTCGCCCAGCAGCTCAAGGCCCGCCGCAGCAGGGTCGACTGCCCTCAGTGCGGCAAGCGGTTCAGTGGCCTGAGGGGACTCGTCGACGAGCCGATGGCCGCGACGGTCAACGGTCACCCGCCGGCGGCCAGCCGACGGCGTCTCGGCACCGACACACTCGGGACCGACTACGTCACCGCGGACAGATCGCGCGAGCATCGCCCCCGAGGACCCGCGGCCCGCATTGCCTGGGGACTCGGGGCCCTACTTCTGATGGTCTCGCTGGCGTTCCAGCTCGTCTGGTGGAAGCGCGGCGATCTGCTGCGCGACCCGAAAGGCCGACTGGCGCTGGAGACCCTCTGCGATCGGCTCGGCTGCAAACTGCCCCACCCGCGGCTGTCCGGGACCCTGTCCGTGCTGGAGCCGACCCTGGCGGCCGTTGAGGACCCGTACGGTCTGGAGCTACGGCTGACCGTGCTGAGCCGTGCCCCGCTCGCGCAGCCGCCCCCGATCGTTCAGATCGAGCTGCTCGACCAGCAGGGAGTGCTGGCCGCCGCCCGCCGGTTTGCCCCGGCCGAGTACCTGCCGGAGATCCGGGAATCGTCGAGCCGCGTCTCCGCGCCGCTGATCGGCCCGGGCGACAGCCTACCGGTCGCAATCCGGTTCGCGCCGGTCCCGTTCGAGCCGTCGGGATTCAGGGTGCGTGTTCTGTGAGCGCCGACCTCGTGCGGCGATTCGCGATCGGCCCGGTGCAGCTCGCCAACAACCTGATCCTGGCGCCGATGGCCGGCGTCAGCGACCGTCCCTATCGCGAGCTCTGCCGGCGCCTCGGCGCGGGTCTTGCCGTTTCGGAAATGGTGTCGTCGAACACGACCCTCTGGGGGACGCGCAAGTCCGTGCGGCGCCTCGACCACACCGGCGAGACAGGACCCATCTCGGTGCAGATCGTCGGGGCGGAGCCGGCGGCGATGGCCGAAGCGGCCCGGGTCAACCAGGGTCTCGGTGCCGATATCATCGACATCAACATGGGCTGCCCGGCAAAGAAGGTTTGCCGCGTCGCCGCCGGCTCGGCCCTGCTGCGCGACGAGTCCCTGGTGGGGCGCATCCTCGAGGCCGTGGTCGCGGCGGTTAATGTCCCGGTGACGCTGAAGATCCGCACCGGCTGGTCGCCGGACGGACGCAATGGCTTGCGGGTCGCGCGCATCGCAAGGGACTGCGGCATCTCGGCGTTGACCGTGCACGGTCGCACGCGGGCCTGTGGCTACGCGACGCCCGCGGAGTACGATACCCTGCGCGCCATCCGATCCGACGTAGACATCCCGTTGATTGCCAACGGCGACATCGCCGACCCGATTCGTGCCCGGCAGGTGCTGGAATACACGGGCGCCGATGCTATCATGATCGGGCGCGCCGCCCAGGGTCGTCCCTGGATTTTCCGAGATATCGCCGCGTTTCTGGCTCTCGGAGAACCGCCTGGAGAGCCGCCTGCCGAGTGGGTCAGGGACCTGTTGCTCGAGCACCTGGAGTCCCTGTACCGGTTCTACGGGGCCCATGCCGGCGTGCGTATCGCACGGAAGCACATCGCCTGGTACTGCCGGAATTTTTCCGGTTCGGCCCGCTTCCGGGAGCGGGTAAACCAGACCGAGACCCCGTCGGACCAGTCCGCGGGGATCGTCGCCTTCTTCAACGAACGCAAGGCACCCGAGGACCAAGCGGCATGAAGACAGCGGTCGCGCAACAGGCGCCAAGACGAATCGAACCAGAGCTTCGCGTCGTCGAGGCGGACAGGACGGCCCCGTTGAGCAAGTGCGTCGAGGACGCCTTGCAGTTCTACCTGAAGAACATGGAAGGCCACGAGATCACCAATCTGCACCGACTCGTCATGGAGGAGGTGGAACGTCCGTTGCTCGAGACCGTTATGCAGCACGTGTCCGGAAACCTGAGCCAGGCATCGAAGATTCTGGGCATGACCCGAAGCACGCTGCGAAAACGGCTGCTCACGCACCAGATCGATCGCGGCAGTTGAGCCCCCGTCCTACTCGACCCCTCCCCACCGAGACCTAGCCGATGCATGCCATTCGCCGCGCGCTGATCAGCGTTTCAGACAAGACCGGAGTCGTCGAATTCGCCCGCGACCTCGCCGCGCGCGGGGTCGAGATCCTGTCCACCGGGGGCACGTCGCGTCTGCTGACCCAGCAAAACGTTCCGGTCCGGGAGGTGTCCGACTACACCGGCTTTCCGGAGATGATGGCCGGCCGCGTGAAGACGCTGCACCCCCGCATCCACGGCGGAATCCTCGGACGCCGCGGTATCGACGACTCGGTGATGCGCGAGAACGAGATCAAGCCCATCGACCTGGTTGCCGTGAATCTGTACCCGTTCGAGCAGACCGTCGCCAACCCCGACTGTGTCCTGGCCACGGCGATCGAGAACATCGACATCGGCGGCCCGACGCTGCTGCGGGCCGCGGCAAAGAACCACGAGGCCGTGACGGTCGTCGTCGACTCGGCCGACTACCCGCGGGTTTTGGCGGAGATCAGCTCGACCGGGGGCGTGAGCGACGCCACCCGCCTCGACCTGGCCGTCAAGGCCTTCGAGCACACGGCCCGTTACGACGGCGCCATCGCCAACTACCTGGGCGGACGGGTCGGCGCGGACGCCAGCAGCGAGTTTCCGCGTACGCTGAACCTGCAGTTCGAGCGTAAACAGATCATGCGTTACGGCGAGAATCCCCACCAGGACGCCGCCTTCTACGTCGAACGCGAGGTCCCGGAGGTCGGCATCGCCACCGCCCGGCAGCTGCAGGGCAAGGAGCTCTCCTACAACAACATCGCCGACACCGACGCGGCCGTGGAATGCGTCAAGCAGTTCGACGAGGCCCCCGCCTGCGTCATCGTCAAGCATGCCAACCCCTGCGGCGTCGCCCTGGGCGCGAGCCCGCTCGAGGCCTACGAGCGCGCCTTCAGGACCGACCCGGAGTCGGCCTTCGGCGGCATCATCGCCTTCAACCGGGAGCTGGACGCCGAGACCGCGCGCACTATCGTCGAGCGCCAATTCGTCGAGGTGATCATCGCGCCGCGCGTCTCGGCGGCGGCTTCCGATGTGGTGGCTTCGAAGAAAAACGTGCGCCTGCTCGAATGCGGCGACTGGGACGCGGAGGCCATCCACCGGCTCGACTTCAAGCGGGTCAACGGCGGGTTGCTGGTCCAGAACGCCGACCTGCGGCTCACCGACAAGATGCGCGTCGTCACCCGACGCGAGCCGACCCCGGAGGAGATGTTGGACCTGATGTTCACCTGGCGGGTCGCCAAATTCGTCAAGTCCAATGCCATCGTCTACGGCCGCGAGCGGATGACCATCGGCGTCGGCGCCGGTCAGATGAGCCGGGTCAACTCGGCCCGGATCGCCGCCGTCAAGGCCGAGCAGGCCGGGCTCGAGGTCGCCGGCGCCGTGATGGCCTCCGACGCCTTCTTCCCGTTCCGCGACGGCATCGACCAGGCCGCCGCGGCCGGTATAACGGCCGTCATCGAGCCGGGCGGGTCCATGCGCGACGACGAGGTCATCGCGGCCGCGGACGAGCACGGCATGGCGATGGTCTTTACCGGCATGCGTCACTTCCGCCACTAGACAGGATTCACCGCGCCGCCGGTTGACCCCGTTGCTGGCCGGCGGCGGCCCCGCCATGAGCATTCATCCCACCGCCATTATCGAGGACGGCGCCGAGCTGCACCCGTCGGTCAGCGTCGGGCCCTATTCGATCATCGAGGCGGGCGCCGTGATCGGCGAGGGTTGTCGCATCGAGAGCTGCGTGCGGATCTACGGCCAAACCCGAATGGGAGCTCACAATCGCGTCTGTCACGGGGCGACGCTGGGCGCCGAGCCCCAGGACCTGGGGTTCACGCCGGACAGGGCGCGGCCCCTGATCATCGGCGACCACAACCTGTTCCGGGAAAACGTGAACATCGGCAGCGGCATCAAGACCGAGCACGGGACCCGGATCGGCAGCCACAATTACTGGATGGCCTTCTCGCACGCCGGGCACGACTGTGTCGTCGGCGATCACAATATCTTTGCCAACGCGGCGACGCTGGCCGGTCATGTCGAGGTCGGAGACCGCACCTTCGTCTCCGGTCAGGTCGCGGTCCATCAGTTCTGCCGGATCGGCTCCTACGCGATGATCGCCGGCGTGTCCGGCGTCCCCCAGGACGTCCCGCCGTTCGCCCTGGCGGACGGCCACCGCGCGCGGATCGTCGGGCTCAACGTCGTCGGGCTGCGCCGCAACGGCTTCACCCAGGAGCAGCGAAGCCGGATCAAGGCCGTCTTCGCGCTGCTTTTCCGTTCCGGCCTGAGGCTGTCCGACGCGCTGCTACGGGCCGAGACCGAGTATCCGTGCCCCGAGACCCGGCAGATCGTCCGGTTCGTCCAGTCGAGCCGGCGCGGGATGATCTCCGCCGCTTGAAGAGGCTACCGATACTTGGAGCGCGTCGGGCACCGCCAGGCGCGGCGCGCGCCTGGTCGCCTACGTCAGACCGGCCCGCCAAGCCACAATTCAGGGAGACCGCGACACCATGAAGATTCTGATCATCGGCGGCGGCGGACGCGAGCATGCGCTCGCGTGGAAGGCGGCACGGTCCCCGCTCGCGGAGCGGGTGTACGTGGCCCCCGGCAACGGCGGCACCGCGCGGGAACCCGGCGTCGAGAACGTGCCCATTCCGGCCGACGACATCGAGGCGCTGGTTCGGTTCGCGATCCACCGGTCGATCGGCCTTACCGTCGTAGGGCCCGAGGCACCGTTGGTCGCCGGCGTCGTCGATGCCTTCCAGGCCGCCGGCCTGCCCTGCTTCGGACCCCGGCGACAGGCCGCGCGTCTCGAGGGCTCCAAGTCCTTCACCAAGGACTTCCTGGCCCGGCACGGCATACCGACGGCGGCCTACCAAACCTTTACCGAGACCGAGCCGGCGCTCGCCTACCTGCGGGAGGTCGGCGCACCGATTGTCATCAAGGCGGACGGGCTCGCCGCGGGCAAGGGCGTCATACTCGCCGAGGATGTCGCGACGGCCGAGGCCGCGATCGTCGGCATGCTCAGCGAGGGGCGCTTCGGGCGCGCCGGGACCCGGGTCGTGATCGAGGAGTTTCTCACCGGCGAGGAAGCGAGCTTCATCGTCATGGTCGACGGGACCCATATCCTGCCGCTGGCCACGTCCCAGGACCACAAGGCGCGCGACGACGGCGACCGGGGGCCCAACACCGGCGGCATGGGTGCCTATTCCCCGGCCCCGGTCGTGACCCCGGAGATCCACGCCCGCGTGATGCGCGAGGTGATCAAGCCGACGGTCGCCGGACTCGCCAGCGAGGGCAGTCCTTACACCGGTTTCCTGTACGCGGGCCTGATGATCGACCGCGAGGGCGTTCCGAAAGTGCTCGAGTACAACTGCCGGTTCGGGGACCCGGAGACCCAGCCGATCCTGATGCGGCTCCGCTCGGACATGGTCGAGCTCTGTGTCGCCGCGCTGGAGGGCCGGCTGGATCAGGTGAGCACCGACTGGGACCCGCGCGCGGCGCTCGGGGTCGTCATGGCCGCCGGCGGCTACCCGGACAACTACGACCAGGGGTTTCCGATCGATGGGCTTGACGCAATCGACGACGGCGACCTCAAGGTGTTTCACGCGGGCACCCGTCTGGACGGCGGCTCAATCCTGACCGCCGGGGGCCGCGTCCTCTGCGTCACGGCGCTCGGCGACAACGTCGCGGCGGCGCAGGCACGGGCCTACCGGGCCGTGGAGCGGATCTCCTGGAAGGACGGGTTCTGTCGGCGCGACATCGGCTATCGGGCCATCGCGCGCGAGCTTGCGGCGCGTGGCTAGCATCAGCGGGGTCCTCCACCCGGGGCGGGCAGCGTCCCGGGGGCTGTTCCTGGTGGCGCTCGCGGTGATCACGGCACTGGCGCTGGTGCCGATCGAGCAGCCGCCGGTCGTCGGGACCGACTGGCTCAGCCATATCGCCGCGTTCTTCCTCCTGTCGGCCCTGGCGCTCTGGGCATTTCCAGGCGCTCGTCCGTGGAAAGGAATCCTGCCCGCACTGCTCGCCTACGGCCTGTTCATCGAGGTGACGCAGCACTTCCTGCCCTTCCGAACCTTCGCGATCGCCGACCTGTTGGCGGACCTTGCAGGCATTGTGGCCGGCCTCGCGTTCGTCCACGTCCTGCGAGCCGCTCAAGGCAACGCGCGCGCTACAGACAGCGCCGGTCCCACCTTGTCGGCGAGCAACCGGGACAGCCCGTCGAGCTCGGCGTAGCGCGCGGCGACGGCCGTGACATACCCGAGCGTCCTCGGGATATCGTCCAGATAGCCGGATTTCCCGTCCCGAAGGTGCAACCGAGCGAAGATCCCGCACGCCTTCAGGTGCCGCTGGACGCCCATCAGGTCGAACCAGCGCATGAAGCGCTCCGGCTCGGTCGGCGGGAGCACCCCGGACTGGAGCGCCAGGTTGAGGTAGCCTACGGCCCAATCGGTGACCCGTTCCTCGGGCCAGGCGATATAGCAGTCGCGCAGCAACGACACCAGGTCATAGGTGATCGGACCGACCACGGCATCCTGGAAATCGAGTATCCCGGGGTTCGGCGGTCCGGTCAGCATCAGGTTTCGGGAATGGAAGTCGCGGTGCACGCAGACCCGCGGCTGCTCCAGCGCGCTCTCGACCAGGTGATCGTAGGCCCGCAGTAGCCCCGCGCGTTCTGCCTCGGCGAGCGAGACGTCGAGGTAGCGCCCCAAAAACCATTCGTCAAAGATCCCGAGCTCGCGAACCAGGAACGGGGCATCGTAGTCCGGCAGCCCGTCGGTCGGTCCACAGGCCTGGATGACCGCGAGCGCGCCGAGCGCATCCCCGTAGAGCCGGTCCGCCGAGCCCTCGTCGAGCACCGAAAGGTAGGGCCGGTCCCCGAGATCGGAGATCAGCAGGTAGCCGTTGGGGTGGTCCTCCGCCAGAATCTCGGGCGTATTCAGGCCGATCGCCCGGAAACGACGCGCGAGGTTCGTGTAGCGGGCAGAGTCCTCGTTCGTCGGGGGCGCGTCCATGAGAATCAGGCTGCCGTCATCGCGAAGGACGCGCCAATAGCGGCGAAAACTGGCGTCGGACGAGGCCGGGGCGAGGTCGAAGGCATCCGAGCCCAATACCTCGCTTAGCCACCGAATCATCCGCTCGTGCCGGTCGACCACGCCCACACCTCTTCTCTAGCTCGCTGGGTTCGATTGCGTCCGTGACCCCGGCGTCGCGCGACATCATCGGGCTGAACGGTTCCCCGATACCGGGCGGGATCGGCGATCGCGCCACGGCCCCCGGGGATCCACCAATTGCCGACGCGGACCGGATGTGACATGTTTGCACGTTAATCCTTCAAGACTCCAGTGTCGCCCCGGAACTTAAAGGGGCGGCGAGTATGAAGGATCTCCCTCGGCTTGCCGCCAAGCGCGGGCCGACGGAGATAAAGAGCGCCGTCGGCGCATGTTTTCAAGGTATCCTTAGCTACGCCCATCAGCAACGACGCGAGCCCGTCGATCTCGGCCGGCCGCCGACGGTCTCGAATTGAACGTGCGCTCGTCGCTGCCACCAACCCTCATTCTGCTCTCGGCGCTCGCAACGTACCCGGCCGCTCATCTGGCCGCGGACGACGACGATCCGCCGTGCACGGGCGCGTCGGGAGCGGAAGGTCTAGACTGCCCGGGAGTGGCCCCGGCGCCCCCGGTACCCGATCGCTCGACCGCGGACGCCAACGCTCCGGCCGCAGGCGCGCCCGACGCCGCAGGCCCCGACGGTCCGAGCCCGACAGACCGCACGCCGCAGCTTCCGAGTCCGGTCGTCGCCGACGAGCCGCCGGAGCCCGAGTTGCCAATGACCCCGGCGGACCTTCCAGCGGTCGAGCCCACAGGAATCGCCGATGCCGGTGGCGAGGATCGCGGCGGCGAGCCGCCACGTGCGCCGCCGAGCGCGCCCCCAACGGCGGGAACGCTGACCGGCGACGCGCGGCTCTATCAGGATCTGCCCTGGGACTATTGCGGGCCGCGCCCGGGAGCGACGGGCCCGGGCGGGTCGGCGCCCCCCCCCAGGAGCGACACACCGGTGGACCTCGAGGCGGATCGGGCCGACTACGACCGCGACCGCGACCATGTGACCCTGCGAGGCGACGTGGAGGTCAACCAGCAAGGGCAGCGCCTGGAGTCGGACCGCGCCTCCTACGATCACCGCTCGGGCCGGATCGACGCCGCTGGCAACGTCTTCCTGGAGTACCCCGGGGTCCGGGTCGCGGCCGACACCGCCAATTACAACCTGGAGACCAAGAAGGGATCGCTCAGCAACCCCCGCTACCGGATGTACGGCAACGCCAATCTGCGGGGAACGGCCGACGAGGCCCGGATCCTGTCGCAGGACCTCAGCTGGTACAAAGGCATCACCTACACCACCTGCCCTCCGGGCAACTGGGATTGGTCGATCAAGGCAGGCGAGTTGGAGCTCGATCAGGCGAGCGGCATGGGCAAGGCCTACCACGCCCGCATCCGCCTGGCCGGCGTGCCCGTGCTCTACAGCCCCTACCTGCGCTTCCCGATCGACGATCGGCGCCGCAGCGGTCTGCTGGTGCCGACCTTCGGCACCTCCGACAAGACCGGGACCGACATTACGATCCCCTACTACTGGAACATCGCCCCCAACCTGGACGCCACCTTCTTCCCGCGGTACATGAGCGCGCGCGGGCTGATGTTGGGCGCCGAGCTTCGATACCTATCCAAGATCCAAAACATCCAGGTCTACGGGGACTATCTGCCGAACGACCAGAAAGCGCCCGACAATCGCAGCCGTGACGCCTTGCGCATCGAGCAAACCGGCAACATCGCGAACCGGTGGCTGAGTTCTATCGACTACAGTGCCGTCTCGGACGACCAGTACCTCGTCGACTTCGGCAACCGCCTGGACGTCACGAGCGTCAGGAACCTAAGCCAGCGCGGTGATCTGCGCTACAACGGCACGGGCTGGGACGCCGTGCTGCGACTGCAACAGTTTCAGACCGTCGACCCGAGCATTCCCCCGACCGCCCGGCCCTACGCCCAGTTGCCGCACATCGAGCTGAATCTGGAGCCCGCGCGCTGGCAGAACCTCGTCACCTATGCCCTGGACACCCAGTACGACTACTTCGACAACAGCGCGCGGACACACGGTGGCCGGGTAGTCGCGGTGCCCTCCCTGCGAGTCCCGATCCGGCGCAGCTACGGTTATCTGGACCCCCGGGCCCGCCTCTACTACAAGAGCTACGACCTGGTGGACCAGAAGGAGAACGCTTCCCGACGGCCCTCCTACGCGATCCCGAGCCTGGACATCGACGGAAAGCTGATCTTCGAGCGCGACACCCGTTGGTTCGGCCAGGAGGTCCTTCAGACGTTGGAGCCCAGGCTCTACTACGTGCTGACGCCCTATCAGGACCAGTCGGAGGTGCCGCTGTTCGACACCACGGAGCTCGATTTCAGCTTTGCCAGCCTGTTCAGGCCAAACCGGTTTACCGGGTTCGACCGCATCAGCGACGAGAACCGGCTCACGGTGGGACTGACCTCGCGTACCATCTCTACCGGCGACGGGGACGAGTTGCTGCGGGTCAGCCTCGGCCAGATCCAGTATTTCGACAACCGCCAGCTCTCGCTTCGGAACAACCCGGAGCTTGACGACCCATCGCGGTCCGCCGTCGCCGGCGAGCTGGCCGCGCGGCTGTCCAGGAACTGGAGCGCCCGGGCGAGCCTCCAATGGAATCCGAACGAAGACAAGGAGCAGTGGGAGAAACGAATCCTCGAGCTGCGCTATTCGGCCGATGACCGCAAGCTGGTCAACCTGGCCTACCGATTCAACAGCGGCAGCGGGGTGATCCAGGGCTACGAGGACACCGACCTGTCGTTCCGTATGCCGGTGGGTCGCCGCGTCCAGGTCGTCGGGCGCTGGCTGTACTCGCTGCTACAGGCCGATACCGTGGAGGCGTTCGCCGGCGTAGAGTTCGGCCGCTGCTGCTGGCGCCTGCGGGTACTCGGGCGCCACCTGAAGACCAGCGCCGAGAGCGACGGCAATACCAGCATCATGCTGCAGCTCGAGCTCGCGGGACTCGGGGCGTTGGGCAACCAGATCGACAAACTCCTGGAGCGAGGTATCTATGGCTACCAGAGCTACTGACGACGCCGGCCCATTGACCGGCTCCATGCGCTGGCGCATGGCCCTCCTGCTGCCGCTGCTGGCTCTGTCGGCGACCGGTCGCGCCGGAGTGGAGTCGCTCGACTCCATCGTCGCCGTCGTCAACGACGACGTGGTCGTGCAGAGCGAGCTCCAACACGAGATCGACCTGGTTATTCCGCAGCTCACACAGCAGGGAACCGAGATACCGGCACAGGATAAGCTCCAGAAGCAGGTGCTGGAGCGCCTGATCCTCAAGCGGCTCCAGCAGCAGCGCGCGGCACAGCTCGGCATCTCGGTCGACGAGGCAACTCTGGTCGAGACCATGTCGAACATCGCGAGCCGCAACGGGCTCACGTTGGAGGAGCTCAAGTCGACGCTCGAGGCGGGCGGCATCCGCTTTCAGGATTTCCGTGAGGATACGCGGATGCAGATCCTCACCAACCGGCTCCAGAATCAGGAGGTCGTCAGCGGCATTCAGGTAACCGACCAGGAGGTGGACCGCTTCCTCGCAAAGGAATCGAGTCAGCTGATCCGGCGCGAGCAGGTTCAGCTACAGCACATTCTGGTCGCTCTGCCCGAGGACCCATCCCCGGCGCAGGTCCAGAAGGCCGAGGAGAAGGCCAAGCGGTTGGTGGCACAGCTCCGGGGCGGCGCCGACTTCGCCAAGCTGGCCGCGGCGAATTCCGAAGGACGGCGGGCACTGGAGGGCGGCGACCTGGGCTGGTTCGAGATGGGCGCGGTGCCGAGCCTGGTCTCCGAGCGCGCCTACACCATGTCGGTCGGGGAGATCACCGAGCCCCTGCGCAGCCCCAGCGGTTTCCACATCATCAAGCTGAAGGACATCAAGGGCGCGGGTCCCGAGAACGTCACCCAGACCCACGCCCGCCACATCCTGGTGCGGACCAACGAGATCGTCTCCGACGAAGACGCCAAGACACGCCTCGGCCAACTCCGGATGCGTATCGTCGGCGGCGACGACTTTGGAACCCTGGCGCGCTCCCACTCCGACGACACGGGCTCCGCGCTCAAGGGCGGAGACCTCGGCTGGGTCAACCCCGGGGACACGGTACCGGAATTCGAGGAAGCCATGGGCGCTTTACAGCCGAACGAGGTCAGCCAGCCGTTTCAGAGCCCGTTCGGCTGGCACGTCGTTCAGGTCCTGGAGCGCCGATCCCAGGACACCGCCGACGAGCTCATGCGGCTGAAGGCCCGAGAGGCCATTCAGAGACGCAAGGCCGAGGAGGCTACCGAGCTCTGGCTGCAGCGTCTGCGCGACGAGTCCTACGTCGAGGTTCGGCTCGAGTCGTCCGACCTGGTCCAGTAGCCGCCCCAGACCCCCGGTCAACCGCCCGACCAGATGCCCTCGCTGCCGCGCCTCGCGATCACCCCCGGAGAGCCGGCCGGTATAGGGCCCGACCTCGTGGTTGGACTGGCGCAACGCCAGGCCGACGCGCGCCTGGTCGCCGTGGCCGATCCCGACCTGCTGAGGGACCGCGCCGCGACCCTGGACCTGCCGCTTCGAATACTCCCGTTCGAGCTGGATCGGTGTCCGCGCGCCGCGCGGCCCGGCGACATCGAGCTGCTTCCCGTCGGCCTGCGCGGCCCGGCGCGGGCAGGCGTGCTCGACGCCAGGAACTCGGCGTATGTCCTGGAGACGCTCGAGCGCGCCTGTGACGGCTGCCTCGACGGGACCTTCGACGCCCTGGTGACGGGTCCGGTGCACAAGGGGATCATCAACGACGCTGGCCTTCCCTTCACCGGGCACACCGAGCTCCTGGCGCGGCATTGCGGCTCGGAGCCGGTCATGATGCTGGTCACCGAAGGGTTGCGGGTCGCGCTCGTGACCACTCACTTGCCGTTGAGCCAGGTCAGCGCGGCAATCACGCCAGAGCGACTCACGCGGGCTATCGAGATCCTGCATCAGGATCTGTCGCGTCGTTTCGGACTCAAGGCACCCCGGATTCTGGTCTGCGGCCTGAACCCGCACGCGGGGGAGGCCGGGCATTTGGGGCGGGAGGAGATCGAGGTCATCGAGCCGGTACTGGACAGACTGCGAGCGCGGGGCTGGGACCTGACCGGACCCGTGCCGGCCGACACCGCATTCGTGCCGGAGCGGATTGCCGACAGCGACGCCGTGCTCGCCATGTATCACGACCAGGGACTCCCGGTCCTGAAGCACCTGGGTTTTGGCCGAGCCGTCAACATCACGCTGGGCCTGCCGATCATCCGCACCTCGGTGGACCACGGCACCGCGCTGTCGCTGGCAGGAACCGGTAAGGCCGACGCCGGCAGCCTGCGCGCGGCCGTCGACACCGCGATTGCGATGGCCCGCGCCGCGCGTACCGCCGCCCCCGCAAGTCGCTAACGGAGCAGGCTCGACCCTCCGGCGGCGAGGCGAGCGGCCTCGGCCTCAGGCCCCGATTCGCGCGTGGACCTCCAGCGCAACCTCCAGCGCCTTCAGGCCGACCCTGCCGTCGACCAGCGGTGGGCGTCCTCCGCGAGCCGAGGCCACGAACTCCGCGAGCTCGACGTCCAGCGGCTTGACCGGCTCGACTCGGATGCGCTCGCGGACGATTTCCGGCCGCGCGGCCCCTTCGACTGCGCGCGTCCGGGCGATGTCGATGGTCTGCTCGATGAAATCCAGCGACAGGTACATCCCCGGTTGAAAAACCCGGATCCGCCTGGTCTTGCGGTCCGACACGCGGCTGGCGACCACGTTGGCGACCGCGTCGTTACCGAATTCCAGTCTTGCGCTCGCGATATCCACATGGTCGGTCAGCACCGACGCGCCTACGGCGGCGACGCCCGTGATCTCGGCCCCGACCAGGGACAGAATGATGTCGATGTCGTGGATCATCAGGTCGGAGACCACGTCCACGTCGGTGGCGCGTTCGACGAACTCGCCCATGCGCTGGGCCTCGATGTAGCGTGGCGCGGTAATCCGCTCCGCCAGGGCCATGACCCCGGCGTTGAAGCGCTCCACGTGCCCGATCTGGAGCAGCGCGCCATGCGCGCCGGCGAGCCGTACGATCTCGGCGCCGTCGGCGACGCGCGCGGCGATCGGCTTCTCTAGCAGCACATGGATGCCCCTGGACAGAAACGGTGCGGCGGCCTCGAGGTGTGCGGTTGTCGGGACGACGATGCTCACCGCGTCCACTCGGTCCAGGACCGGCGCATGGGACCCGAACGCCGGGCAACCGGCCTCGGCGGCCACCGACCGCGCGCGTTCGAGGTCCGTGTCAACGACCCCTACGAGCTCGACCTCGGGCATCCGGGAGTAGATCAGCGCGTGAAAGCGACCCAGGTACCCGACGCCGACGACCGCGACGCGAAGCCTATCTGTCATGGTGAACGACCTTCTCGGAACATACGCGCCGACGGCGCCTCGTTACCCCCCGCTGCGTGCGGAAAAAGATTGGGGCAAGGGAACCTTTCATGAGAGCCGCGTCATCACGTCAGGGGAAACAGGGGGTTCATGAAGAGAGCAGATTGGTGCCGGTCCGAGTGCGGCGGGGATCGGAATCGAAGGTGTCAGGGCCAATCGACGTGTAGGGGGGCCGTACCGATGGAGACCGTGGAATCCGGCACCTGTCGAGCCCGCTGCAGATGTCCGGCGCGCGCGAATCAGCCTCCCGTACCGCTCGGCGCCGGCGTCTGTTTCGCGATCGGAACGGCATCGCCGCCATAGTAGACGTTGATCTGGTAGGCGAGCGTAACGAACATGCCGAGGGAGACGACAATCAGCAGGATCGAGAACAGATCAGGCTTCCTTCGGCCGCGTTTCGAGGTCATGAGCATACCAGCGATCGATTCCAGTACTAGTCAAAAAACAGTGTACAACAGCATGAAAAAGTTAGGAAGGAATGAGCGACAAGATCCGCCCGATCGGGCGTCCCTGCCCACTCGCGCAGTATTATCACGTGTTCCGTAAGGCTTGTCTGCTGTCGATCACGGTTTCCCGCTCGTTTTCGTTGACCGCGCGCAGGAACCGCCACAGAATGCGGCCGAGCGTCCCCTTGGCCCTGAGCGGAACGTCTCTGCGCGGGCGACGCCGTCCGGTCGAATCTGTGGATCGATAGAGAGTGCATCGCGTGAAACGTCATTCGATCAAGGTGTCGGCCCAGAGCCAGTACCAACCGGAACAGTCATCGCCGGACCAAGGGCGCTATGTGTTTTCTTACACGGTGACCATCCTGAACAACGGGACCGAGCCGGCCCGGCTCCTGGACCGCCACTGGGTCATCACCGATGCCGACGGAAAGGTGCAGGAGGTCAGGGGGCAGGGCGTCGTGGGCGAGCAGCCCCGATTGGAACCGGGCGAGCGCTACCAGTACAGCAGCGGCACCATTCTGGCCACGCCCATTGGAAGCATGCAGGGCAGCTACGGCATGGTGGCGGACGACGGAAGCCGTTTTGACGCGGAGATAGCCCCCTTTTCGCTGGCGTCCACCACCAGCATTCATTGAACCACCAGCGCTGCGGCGACCCGATCGTTCCGCACCCGCATCAAGCTGAAGGCTTAACGACCGGCCTATGGCGATCTATGTCATCGGAGACGTACAGGGCTGTTACGACGAACTCTTACAGCTACTCGACGAAATCGCGTTCGAACCCACCCGCGACCTGCTCTGGTTCGTCGGCGACCTGATCAACCGGGGGCCCAAATCGCTCGCGGTGCTGCGCTTCGTAAAGTCACTGGGCGACAGTGCCGTGACGGTACTCGGGAATCACGACCTGCACCTCCTGGCGCTGGCTGCCGGCAACGACCGGCACGCGAAGAAGAGCAACCTCGACGCGGTGCTCGAGGCCCCGGACCGCGACGAGTTGGTCCACTGGCTCCGTCATCGGCCACTGCTACACCGCGACGACGAGCGGCAGATCACGATGATTCATGCCGGGTTTCCGCCGCAATGGGATCTGGCTGAGGCGCAGGCCTGCGCCCGCGAGCTGGAGGAGGCGCTGCGAGGGCCGGACCACTTGAGCTTCATGTTCGAGATGTACGGCAACCAGCCGGACCTCTGGGACCCGGGGCTCGCGGGCCCGGACCGTCTGAGGTTCATCACCAACTGCCTGACCCGACTGCGCTACTGCCAAGCGGACGGAAGGCTCGCGCTGAAGGAAAAGCGCGCCCTCGGCGAACAATCCGACGGAATTGTGCCCTGGTTTCAGGCCCCGGGGCGCCGAACCCGCGACGAGCGCATCGTCTTCGGTCACTGGTCCACGCTCGGTTATTGGGGCCAGGACAACGTCTGGGGCATCGACGGCGGCTGCCTCTGGGGCGGCGAGCTGATCGCGCTGCGGATTCGGCGCAACGGCAGCGTGGAGCCGACCAGGCTGCCCTGTACCGGCTATCTGACCCCCACGCAGAAGGACTGATCCCCGGCCCGTCGCTCGAAGTCGAGAAAAGTCATCGCATAGTCGTTGCGGGCATCCGCAGGGTGCTCGGAGCGGCCGACCTCGCACCAATCTCCCTGATCCCAGACCGGGAAACAGGTATCGCCGACGACCCGCACGTGCACCAGGGTCAGATACAAACGCGCCGCCCTGGGCAGGGCCGCCGCGTAGACGCTGGCCCCACCAACGACCATCAGCTCCGGGGCGTCGCCGACCGCCGCTATGGCCTCGTCCAGCGACCGAACCAGGGTGCAGCCCTCCGCACGATAGCCCGGGTCCCTCGTCAGGACGATATGGCGTCGCCGCGGCAGCCGCCCAGGCAAAGACTCCCAGGTGCGCCGCCCCATCAGAATCGGCTTGTCCAGCGTCAGCCGCTTGAAGTGGGCCAGATCTGCCGGAAGGTGCCAGGGCAGCCGGTTGCCGCGCCCGATGACGCCGTTCTCGGCGACGGCGGCGACAAGACAGAGCGCCGGACGGGAGGCTGCGACCGGATCCATTGGTCAGGCTTGCGCGGTATAGCGCTCGAGCGCCAGCCGCAGCCGCCGCTGGACCTCGTCGCGCAACTCCGGGGGCTCGACGACCTCCACGTCCGGCCCATATCTCAGGATATCCATGACGAGCTCCAACATGTTGCTGTACGGGACGCGCAGCTGATAGCGGCCATCGTCGAGGAAACGGCCCTGCTGATCCGGGTGCCACTGCTCCTTGGACACCCAACGGGCGCGCTCGGGGCTGAAACGCAGCTCGGCGGTTTGACCCGGGGCGCCGGCAAAGATGCCGTAGGAGGATGCGTAGTGCCGATCGAGGTCGGTCTCCGACACATCGAGCGCGGGCTCCTCCAGCGGGCGCGCGTCCTCGATCGCATCGAGCGCGAAGGTACGCAGCCCTCCGCGCAGGTGACACCAGGCGTCGAGATACCAGTTGTCCCGATAGTAGGTAAGGCGCTGGGGCGAGACCACACGCTCGCTGCGCGAGTCAGCCCCGCGGTTGAAGTAGCGAAGATGCAGGCGCTGTCGTTGGGCTAATGCCCCGGCCGCGGTCTGGAACTGGTCCCCGGCCCGCCGCGAGGCCACCTGAAGCATCCGCACCCGCGGTGCCAGTTCGTCCGAGCCCGGGCGTCGCAGCTCGAGCAGCTCATCGATGCGCTTCTGCAATGGCTTGAGGTGCTGGTCCAGCAGACCCGGCTGCACGCCGGCAAGCAGTTGTTGGGCGGTCAGCAGCGCGTGGAGCTCCGACGGGTTGAACCAGAGGCCCGGGAGCTCGTACATCTCCCCCTCGGCATGATCGTAGCGGTAGCCGTTGTGTTCCCGGTCGTAGACGATCGGGGCGTTCAGGTAGAGGCGCATGTCCTCGATAATGCGCTTGACCGTAGCCCGCGAGCATTCCAGCTCATCCTGCAACCGGCGCCGTGAGACCGGATACCTGGCGCCCTGGAGGATGCGGTTGAGCTCGAAGATCCGGTCGAAGCGATCCACGGGACGCTAAAGGGGGCTCGCGGCGGCCTTCGGCACCGGGGCCGGAGCGGACCAGAGGCGCTCCAGGCTGTAGAAGTCGCGAACCTTCGGGAGCATGACATGAACCACGACCCCGTTCAGGTCAACCAGGGCCCACTCGCCCTCGTTGACCCCCTCGGTCCCCAGCGGCGTCTCGCCCGCCTCCTTAGCGCGATAGGCCACCGCCTCGGCGACGGCCTTCACGTGTCGGTCCGAGGTGCCCGACGCGATGATCATGTAGTCGGTGATGGGCGTCTTCCCGCGCACGTCCAGGACCTCGATGTCCCGGGCCTTCATGTCAGTCAGGGTATCCAGGACCAGTTGCCGAAGTTGCTCGAGCTGCATGCGATCTCCTCTGTTCAACTATCTCGAAGGGTGCCAATGCACCGATTACAACGATGGCCGCGTGCGGCCGCCCCTCCGTGGCCGGGTCCGGGCAGCGACGGTGCAAGCGTCGCGCCGGACGGTACAGCACCGGCGGCGATGGCCGACGGCGCAACGGAACCCGCATCCGGCAGGTCCCTGGATCGGAGCCGTCAGTGCACCGCGACCGCGGCGGCACAGAACAGACCCGGTGACTCGAATCATTGGTAGAGCCGCTCGCGCTCGATGACCGCGAGCACCCCATCGGGAACCAGATACCGCGGGCTGCGGCCCCCGGCGATCAGGCTCCGCAGCCGGGTCGACGATATCTCGAGCTGGGTGACGTCGTGGAACAGGATACGGCCCGCCGGCGCGCCGGCCAGGTCCTCGCGGCGGTCGCAGGCCCGCGCCGAGACCAGGGCTCCAATCGCCTCGCCTGCCCCCGAGTCATGGCCCGGGCGGCGCATCACCACGAGGTGCGCGAGCCCGAGAATATCGAGCGGCCGGTGCCAGTCGAGAAAGCCCGCGAACGCATCGTCCCCGATCAGCAGGCACAGGGGAACACGCTCGCCGATCTCCTCGCGCAGCGACGCCAACGTGTCGTAGGTATACGAGTCACCCGAGCGCTCGATCTCGCGGGCGTCGGCGACGAAGCCCTCCTGGCCCGCAATCGCGGCCCGAAGCATCTCCAGGCGCAAGAGCGCGCCGGTCGCCGGGTGCGGCCGGTGGACCGGGCGCTTCAGCGGCACGAATCGGATCTGATCGAGACCGAGGCCCTGGAGGCAATCGAGGGCCGCACGCAAGTGTCCGAAATGGATGGGGTCGAAGGTGCCGCCGAGAACGCCGATCATGCGCTCAGTGCGGCGGCGGCCGGGTCGCGGTTGTCATCGCGTAGCCGCATGCCCCGCGACGCGCACCTGTCTTGGGCCGCCAGGTCGGATCACGCCGCGCGAAACCGGGCTGATCGACGGCCGTAGGGCGCTTGGGTTCGAGCCTGACGCAATTGCTCCTATCCAGACTGCTCTCGTTGGCGGATACCGAAAAGTTAGCAGAATTCCCGACGGTTGTCGTTTCAATCTCCACTCGGGGAACAGTCGATCCATTGCCGCCCCCAAATGGGGCATGGATAGCGAGCTTCCCGGTTTCAGGTCGCCCCGCTCTCCGATCGCCGATCAGCCACGAACCTCGCCGTTGCCGAGGACCACGAATTTCACCGAGGTCAGGCCCTCGAGCCCGACCGGCCCGCGGGCGTGGAATTTGTCGGTGCTGATGCCGATCTCCGCGCCGAGGCCGTACTCGAAGCCGTCGGCGAACCGGGTCGAGGCGTTGACCATCACGGAGCTGGAGTCCACCTCGCGCAGGAAGCGCCGCGCCCGGGTGTAGTCCTCGGTGACGATCGCATCCGTATGTGCGGACCCATAGCGGGTGATGTGCTCGATGGCGGCATCGAGCCCGGACACGACGCGAACCGCCAGGATCGGGGCCAGGTACTCGGCGCCCCAGTCCTCTTCCGTGGCCGGGAGCGCATAGGGCAGGATCTCTCGCGTCCGAGGACAGCCGCGCAGTTCGACACCCTTCTCGCGGTACGCCGCGCCAAGTCGGGGCAGCACTTGCAGCGCGACCTGCTCGTCCACCAAGAGCGTCTCCATGGTGTTGCAGGTGCCGTAGCGCTGGGTCTTGGCATTCAGCGCCACGTTGAAGGCCTTCTCCGGGTCGGCGCCGGCGTCGATATAGACGTGACAAACGCCGTCCAGGTGCTTGATCACCGGAACCCTGGCCTCCCGGCTGATGCGCTCGATCAGGCCCTTCCCGCCCCGAGGGATGATCACGTCCACGAATTCCGGCATTGCGATCATCGCACCGACCGCGGCCCTGTCCCGGGTCGCGACCACCTGCACCCCGTCCGCCGGGAGTCCCGCCGCGCCGAGACCCTGCTGGATGCAGGCCGCTATGGCCTGGTTCGACGCGAAGGCCTCGGAGCCCCCGCGCAGCACCGTCGCGTTGCCGGACTTCAGGCACAGGCCGGCGGCATCGGCCGTGACGTTCGGCCGCGACTCGTAAATGATGCCGACCACGCCGAGCGGGACCCGCATCCGGCCAACCTGTATGCCGGAGGGGCGATAACTGAGGCCGGTGATCTCGCCCACCGGGTCCGGCAGGGCCGCGATCTGCCGCAGGCCATCGATCATGCCGTCGATTCGACCCGCCGTAAGCTCGAGCCGGTCGAGCAGCGCCGCGTCGAGGCCCTTTGCCGCGCCGGCGACAAGGTCGACCCGGTTGGCCTCCGCGATGGCATCCCGGTGGCTGTCCAAGGCGTCGGCGATCGCCGACAGCGCCGCGTCCTTCTCCCGCGTGCTTGCGCGCGCCAGCGCCCGGGAAGCCTCGCGGGCCCGGCGGCCCAGGTCGCGCATGTAGCCGACGACGTCTGAGATCTCGATTTCGCTCATCGTGAAACTGCTTTCGAATCAGGGGTTGGCAGCATATCAGCTTTCGTAGGGCCCTTTCAGAATCGAGGGTCCAGACCGGGCGCGCCGGGACCAGCGGCCAGGGCATCGGCGACTACGGTGAGCCGTTGCCAGGGGTCCCCCGCCGCGAGCCCCTTGATCGCCCGGTCAACGGTCGCGCACCGGCGCAGCAGCTCGCGGAGAAAAGGCAGCGGCAACCGGTGCAGTGCGCGCTCGATCTGATCGAAGCGGGAACGTGGCACCCGGTGAGCGGTCAGCACCTGGGCTGGGGAGGCGCGCCGAACCTTCGCGCCCGCCGCCTCGGTCAGCATCCGGAGCTCACGGGCGATGACCCACAGGACCAGCACATCGGCGATGCCCTCCCCGCGCAACACCGACAGCACCCGCTGAACCCGGGCCCGATCGCCGGCGAGCGCGGCATCGGTCAGGGCGAAGAGATCGAATCGGGCGCTGTCCGCGACCGCGCCGATCAGATCATCGAGGCGCAACGGCCCCGGCTCATGCAGCAGCCCGATCTTTTCGACCTCCTGGGCGGCGGCCATCAGATTGCCCTCGGCGCGCTCCGCGAGAAGCGCCGCCACGCCGGGCTCAGGGTCGAGGCCGATGGCCCGCAGCCGTTGGGCGAGCCATTGCTCCAGCTCGCGCTCCCTGAGCGGCCAGACCTGAACCACGACCCCGAGCGTATCCAGCTCCTTCGCCCATTGGGCCTTGAGTTCGGTCCGATCGAGGGCCGGCGCGACCATCAGCAGCAGATTGTCGGGGCATGGCCGGGCGCCATAGCGCCTCAGCGCGGCGGCGCCTTCCTTCCCGAGCTTGGCGGTGGAGACCCGCAGCTCGATCAGCTTGCGCGGCGAGAACAAGGACGGGCTGTCCGCGGCGGCGGCCAGGGCGGCCCAGTCGAAGCCGCCGTCCTGCTCGAGCACCTCGCGCTCGTAGCCCTCGTCCAGCGCGCGCTTCCGCACCAGCCGAGCGGCCTCGCCGAGCTGATAGGGCTCGTCGCCGCAGATCAGGTAGACGGGCGCGAAGCCGCGTGAGAGCTGACCCGCAAGCTGAGCGAATCGCACCTGCATGGGCGACGCGTCCGAGCCCTAGAGCAGCACCGCACGCAGCCGCATCAGTATACGATCGGCGGCGTCGACGGCGAGGTCGCTGAAAATCATCTCCTCCTCCAACTGCTTGCCCAGTACCTCGACGTCCGGGTTGTCGAAGTTGCGGATAAGGTCCAGGGTCTGAGGCGGCACCAACTGGCGCCCGTCCGCGCCGACGGCATCGAACCGGACGAGGTAGTGGAGCTCATACGCCAGGATCTTGCCATTGGCATCGACGGCGGCGACTCGGTTGGTGCGGTCTTCGGAGAGGATGCGCAGTATCAGCCGGGCGTCGGCGGCGTTAGAGGCGAGGCGGACGGAACCGCCCCGGATCTGATCTTCGATCGCTCGGCGAACCGCGGACCCCGCGGGGGCCTGGATATACATCGGGCTCAGCTCCGCCGGAATCTCGACCGCACCGCGCAGGTGGAATCCGCAGCCGGCGAGCGCCAGCGGCATCAGGAAGGCCAGGATCGCCCACCTCAGCCCACGGACCAAGGGGCTACTCGACGGCAACGATGTTCACCAGCTTGCCGGGGACCACGATGACCTTTCGCACCACGCGTCCCTCGGTAAACCGCCGCACGTTTGCGTTCGCGAGCGCGGACTGCTCCACCACCGACCGCTCGGCATCGGCCGGCACCTGAATCTCTGCCGCGCACTTTTCCGTTGACCTGAACCACGTACCCGACCGTCTCCTGCCGCAGGGCCTCGCCGTCGACGACCGGCCAATCGGAGTCGAGAATGTCCTCGCCGAAACCCAGCTGCCGCCACAGGTGGTGGGAGACGTGCGGCGCGATCGGGCCGAGCAGGCGCAGCACGATGCCGAGACCCTCGCGCCGCACCGCCGCCGCGGATGCGGTGTCCTCGAGCCGGTAGAGCACATTGGTGATCGACATGCAGCCGGAGACCACGGTGTTGAACTGGTGGCGCTGGTAGTCGAAGAGCGCCTTCTTCAGGGCGCCGTGGATCTCGCGCCGCGCCGAACGGGCGGCCGGCTCCAGCTCAGCCGTGGGTATCGACGAGGCCGCCGGCGCCTCGGCGGCCGCCATCGCCAGTGACCAGAGGCGCTTGAGGAACCGGTACGCGCCCTCGACGCCCTCGTCGTTCCACTCCAGGGACTGGTCGGGCGGCGAGGTGAACATGGTGTAGAGCCGCACGGTGTCGGCGCCGTATTGCTCGATCAGGGCCTGGGGGTCCACGCCGTTGTTCTTCGACTTGGACATCTTCTCGATGCCACCGAAGGTCACTGGCTCGCCGTCGGACTTCAGCACCGCCCGCACCACCCGGCCCCTGTCGTCACGCTCGACCCGGACGTCAGACGGGTTGAACCATTGCCGGCGTCCGCTCCAGGACTCTTCCCGATACCATGTCTCGGCGACCACCATGCCCTGAGTCAGCAGGTTCGTGAACGGCTCGTCGCAGTCCACGAGGCCCTCGTCGCGCATCAGCTTGTGAAAGAACCGGGCATAGAGCAGGTGCAGCACCGCGTGCTCGATTCCGCCCACGTACTGGTCCACCGGCAGCCAGTAGCAGGCGCGCTCGTCGAGCATCGCCGCGTCGCAGTCGGCCGAGCAGTATCGGGCGTAGTACCAGCTCGACTCGACGAAGGTGTCGAAGGTGTCGGTCTCGCGGGTCTCGCCGTTGCCGAGGTCCGAGAATTCGGGCATTCGCTTCAGCGGTGACCCGGAGCCGTCGACCACCACGTCTTCCGGGAGCCGCACCGGCAGATCGGTTTCGGCGCGGATGGCTCCGTCGGCGCCGATCACCACGGGAATCGGGCAGCCCCAATACCGCTGGCGAGAGACACCCCAGTCGCGCAGCCGGAAGTTGACCCGCCGCTCGCCCCTGCCGTGCTCGGCGAGCCAGACCGCGATCGCGTCGAACGCCTGCTCGAAGGTCAGCCCGTCGAAGGGGCCGGAGTTCCGAAGTATCCCCTTCTCGACGTAGGCGCCCTCGCCGATCCCACACGGGGCGCCGTCGCTGGAGTAGACGACCTGCCGCTTGGGGATGCCGTAGCGCTCGGCGAACTCCCAGTCGCGTTGGTCATGTGCCGGCACGGCCATGACGGCCCCGGTGCCATAGCCCATGAGCACGAAATTCGCGGCGTATACCGGGACGGACTCCCCCGTGACCGGGTGGATCGCGTTCAGGCCCAGCGGGTAGCCCCGCTTTTCCATGGTCTCGATCTCGGCCTCCGAGACGCCGCCCCTGGCGGCACGAGTCTATGAAATCGGCGAGCCCCGGGTCATCCCGCGGCCGCGCGCCGGGCCAGCGGGTGCTCGGCGGCCACGGCCACGTAGGTGACGCCCATGAGGGTGTCCGGGCGGGTGGTGTAAATCCCGAGGTGCTCGTCCGAGCCCTCGATACCGAACTCCATGTAGACCCCTTCGGAGCGCCCGATCCAGTTGCGCTGCATGGTGCGGACCTGGTCCGGCCAACCGTCCAGCCCGTCGATCGCGTCCAGGAGCTCTTGGGCGTAGTCGGTGATTCGAACGAACCACTGCTGGATCTCGCGCTTCTCGACCGGCGCGCCGGAGCGCCACCCCTTGCCGTCGATGACCTGCTCGTTGGCCAGCACCGTCTGGTCAACCGGATCCCAGTTGACCGTGGCCGTCGCGCGGTAGGCGAGCCCCTTGGCCATCAGGCGGGTAAACAGCCACTGCTCCCAGCGATAGTAGTCCGGGTCGCAGGTGGCCAGTTCCCGGTCCCAGTCATAACCGAACCCCAGACGGCGTCAGCTGCCCCCGCATGTAGTCGACGTTGGAGCGGGTCCAGCGCGAGGGCGGGACGCCCTGCTTGATGGCCGCGTTCTCCGCCGGCAGACCGAAGGCGTCCCAACCCATCGGCTGGAGCACGTTCTTGCCGAGCATCCGCTGGTAGCGGGCAATGACGTCGCCGATGGTGTAGTTGCGCACATGCCCCATATGCAGCCGACCGGAGGGGTACGGGAACATGGACAGGCAATAGAACTTCTCCCGCGACGGGTCCTCGACAGCCTTGAAAGTCTTGCGCTCCTCCCAATAGGTTTGGGCCGCGGCCTCGATTGAGCGCGGATCGTAGTCGGTCTGCATTCGGAATCGGTCCTTCGTACGAGGGGATCTGGCTCGAAGCCGCAAGCATAACGCAGCGGACTCCGGCACGGCGACCGGCGCCGGGCCACACCGGTCTCATCCTTCTTTGCCAGAACCCTAGGTTCGGGCACACTTGGGGGCAGACCCGGGCCTGCGGCACCGGGTTCAATCAAGCCACCCGGAGGCCCTTAATGAGCGAGCAAGAAAACAAAGAGGGCATCGACAAGCTGGTCGACGCCTACGAGCGAATACTCAAGCACACCCACGAGTCCATCGAGGAGGCGCAAAAGGAATCCATTCCGCGGTTCAGGGAGATGCTGGACAAGGCCCGGGACCAGATGGTCGAGCTCGGCGAGCTGAGCCGAGAGGAGGCCCAGAAGGTATCCGATTATGTACGCCGGGATGTGGAGGATGCGGCGAGCTACATCGCCGATACCGGCCAGGACATCCGAGACTGGTGGCGCTTCGACATGCAACTCATGGAGCAGCGGATGATGGAGATGTTCGCCCGGGTCGCCGACCAGACCAGCCTCCAGCTCGCCCAGTGGGCCGAGAGCGCCCGCCAGATGAGCCTCTACCAGGCCGGCGAGGTGACGGGGCCGGGCACGCTGGTCTGCGACAAATGCGGGGCCGAGACGCACTTCGTGAAGGCCGGTCGCATCCCCACCTGCGCGGACTGCGGGGGCACGACCTTCACCCGCCGCGCGGACGAGGACGCCGACAAGAACCGGGCCTGACGCCACCGACCTGCAACGGCTGGAAATCCGCCGGTGCGGCGCTTATAGTTCGCAGCTCGCGTCATGCCCCGCGGGAGAGGCCGGTCTCGACCGGCGCCGAAGGCGCAACACCGCCCGGAATCGCTCAGGCAAAAGGACCGCGGGGCTATAGACCGACTCTGGAGAGTGGCCGCCGCCTGTTTGGCGGGGCCCACCGACGGGGCAGCCGCGCCGGCAGCAAGACCGCCGCGCGGCAAAACTCTCAGGTCTAGGACAGAGGGGCGACATCCGGCGGCCACGCGCCGCCGGGCCGTTCCTGAGCGTCTATGAGCCGCCCGAGCGGCCAGCGTTAGTGTCGGCCCCGTCAAGTCAATCGGAGAGTCGGATGGGATTGCGCACCCCCCTGCACGCCGAGCATGAGCGCCTGGGCGCCCGCATCGTCCCGTTTGGCGGCTGGGACATGCCCCTGCACTACGGCTCCCAGATCGAGGAGCACCACGCCGTCCGCCGCGACGCCGGCATGTTCGACGTCTCCCACATGCGCCCGGTGGATATCGAGGGCCCGGACGCCCTCGCCTTCCTGCGCCATCTGCTGGCCAACGACGTCGGCAAGCTCAACGACCCCGGCAAGGCCCTCTACGGCTGCATGCTGAACGACCGCGGCGGCGTCGTCGACGATCTCATCGTCTACTACCGCGGTCCCGGTCGCTATCGCGCGGTCGTCAATGCGGGCACCGCGGATAAAGACTGCGCCTGGATGGCGGACAAGTCCGCCGCCTTCGAGGTGGCGATCGCCCGCCGCGATGATCTGGCGATGATCGCCGTCCAGGGCCCGAACGCCCGGACCCGTTCGGAGCCAATTCTGCCGTCGGACTGTCGGGAATCGGCGATGGGGCTCAAGCCCTTCTTCGCCGCCGAGGGTTCACGCTGGTTCGTCGGTCGGACCGGATACACGGGGGAGGACGGCTTCGAGCTGATCCTGCCGGCCGAGGAGGCGGTGGCTGCCTGGCGGGCGCTTGGCGACGCCGGGGTGCGACCCTGCGGGCTCGGCGCGCGGGATACGCTGCGCCTTGAGGCCGGAATGAACCTTTACGGACAGGACATGGACGAGGATATCGACCCGCTTCAGTCCGGTCTGGGCTGGACCGTGGCCTGGGAGCCGGAGAATCGGGCGTTCATCGGCCGAGGTCCACTGGAGGCGCTGAGAGCCGACCCGGCCCGCCGCGACTTCGTCGGGTTGCTATTGACCGGACGAGGCGTGCTGCGAGGCCACCAGCGAGTGCTCTCCGGCGGACGGGACGTCGGCGAGATCTACCTCGGGCGGCTTCTCGCCGACGCTCGAACGCTCGATCGCGCTCGCCCGCGTCGAGCCCGGAATCGGCGAGGCCTGCGAGGTGGAGATCCGCGGCAAACCCGTCGCGGCACGCGTGGTCAAGCCGCCCTTCGTCCGAAACGGGCAAGCTCGCATCGCCGTCTGACGCGCCCGGCGTCGGTCCGCGGTCGGCCCATTGAACCCTGACCAGGAGAGAACCATGAGCGATGTCCCAGCCGAACTGAGATACACCAAGAGTCACGAATGGGTGAAGGACAACGGTGACGGAACGGCCACCGTCGGAATCACCGACCACGCCCAGGACGCGCTCGGCGATATCGTCTTCGTCGAGGTCCCGGAGGTCGGGCGGGAGGTCGCCGCCGGCGAGGCCTGCGCGGTCGTCGAGTCCGTGAAGGCCGCATCCGACATCTACGCGCCCGTGGCGGGCGAGGTCATCGAGGCCAACGGCGGCCTCGCCGACACCCCGGAGGCCATCAACAGCGGCCCTTACACCGAGGGCTGGATTTTCAGGCTGAAGCTCGCCGACGCCGGGGCGCTCGCCGCTCTGATGGACGCGGCCGGCTATCAGCAGGCCGTCGAGGACGAGGCCTGACGCGCCCACCCAGCTAACCGGCCCGTATCCCGGGCCCCGGATTCCGGACCATGCCGTTCATCCCCCACACCGAAGCGGACGTCGCCCAGATGCTCGACGACCATCGGCGCGGCTTCCGTCGACGAGCTGTTCGACGAGATCCCGGCCGAGCTCCGGGCCGGGGGGCTCGATGCCATTCCCGATGGACTCGCCGAAATGGAGATCGCGCGGCTGATGCAGGCGCGGGCCCGCGAGGACGGGCAGCCCCTGTGCTTCATCGGCGCCGGGGCCTACGACCACCATATACCGGCGGCGGTCTGGCAGATCGCCGGCCGCGGCGAGTTCTACAGCGCCTACACCCCTTACCAGGCCGAGGCGAGCCAGGGAACGCTGCAGCTGCTGTATGAATTCCAGTCCATGATGACGGCGCTGACCGCGCTGGACGTCTCCAATGCCTCGCTCTACGACGGCGGCTCGGCGCTCGCCGAGGCCGTGCTGATGGCCGTGCGATCGAACCGCAAGTGCCGTTCGACCCGGGTCCTGGTGCCCCGCGCGCTGCACCCGTCCTACCGCCGCACCGCGCGCGCCATCGTGGACTCTCAGGGCATCGAGCTGGTCGAGGTCCCGTTCGACGCGAGGGGCGGCCACACGACGGTCGAGGGACTCGAGGAGGCGGCCGGCGGCGGGGACGTCGCCGCGGTCGTCGTGAACCAGCCCAACTTCTTCGGCGTGCTCGAAGACGTGAACGCCCTGACCGACTGGGCCCACGCACGCAACGCGCTGGTTATCGGTGTCGTGAACCCCGTCGCGCTGGCCCTGCTGAGCCCTCCGGGGGACTGGGGCACGGCCGGTGCCGACATCGCCTGCGGCGAGGCGCAACCGCTCGGCATGCCGCTGTCGTCCGGCGGGCCCTACGCGGGCTTCCTGTGCTGCCGCAAGGACCTGGTCCGCCAGCTGCCGGGCCGCATCGTCGGACGCACGGTCGACCTGGACGGAAAGCCCGGCTTCGCGCTGACGCTGCAGGCCCGCGAGCAGCACATCCGGCGCAGCAAGGCGACGTCCAATATCTGCACCAATCAGGGCCTGCTGGTGACGGCGGCCACGATCCACATGGCGATGCTCGGCGCCGAGGGCCTGGAGCGGGTCGCGGCCGCCTGTCACGCCAACACGGCCCGGCTCAGCGGATTGCTCTGCGAGATACCAGGCGTCGAACCCCTGTTCGACCGGCCCGTGTTTCACGAGCGCGCCCTGCGCCTGCCCGCACCGGCCGCCGACGTGCTGCGCTCGCTGGCGGCCCACAATATCCTCGGCGGTTTCGATCTGGGCGCGGAGTACCCGGAGCTGGATCCGTCGGTGCTGGTATGCGCCACCGAGTTGCGAACCGACGAGGACCTTCAGAGCTACGCGGCCAAGCTCGCCCGGGTCATCGCCACCCGAACCCAACCCCGGTGCCCGGTAGAACCCAAGATCTGACCGCCACCGATTCCCCCAACCCGAACTGCATCACTAAACCACCCGATAGGAGAGACCACCATGGCCCAGACCGCCCTGCAAGGGAACCCAGTCAGCCTCAGCGGAGACCTGCCTGCCGTCGGCACCGCCGCCCCGGACTTCAAGCTCGTCGACAAGGACCTCGGCGACAAGACGCTGGCCGACTTCGCCGGCAAGAAGAAGCTCCTCAACATCGTTCCGAGCCTGGACACGCCCGTTTGCGCCACGTCGACGAAACGGTTCAACGAGGCCTTCGCGAGCCGGCCCGACGCCGTCGCATTGGTGATTTCCGCGGACCTGCCGTTCGCAATGGGCCGCTTCTGCGGCGCCGAGGGCATCGACAACGTGGTCTCGCTCTCGATGATGCGCTCGCGGAACTTCGCCAAGGACTACGGCGTCCTGATCGAGGACGGCCCGCTGGCCGGGATCACGGCCCGCGCGGTGGTCGTGCTCGACGCCGACAACCGGGTGATCTACACCCAGCTGGTCCCCGAGATCACCCAGGAGCCCGACTACGACGCGGCACTCGCGGCACTCTGAGACCCCGACTCGGAGCTCAGCCCCCGGCGCCGCTCCCAAGGCGCGGCCGCCGGGGGCGCACGGACGCACTGCCGCCGCAACGTCACCGCTGGAACCGAACCCCCGATGCTGATCCACGACCTATCGAAGCCGGGTCGCCGCGCCGCCGCCCAGGCCCCGCTCGACAAACCGACGGTGACCGGTATCCCGGACGCCCTTCGGCGGCACACGCCGCCGAGCCTGCCCGAGGTCTCCGAGCTACAGGTGGTGCGCCACTACACGCGGTTGTCCCAGAAGAACTTCTCGATCGATACCCATTTCTACCCTTTGGGCTCCTGTACGATGAAGTACAACCCACGGGCCTGTAACAGCCTCGCCATGCTTCCGGGCTTCCTGGCACGCCACCCGGCGGCACCGGAGACCCACAGTCAGGGCTTCATGGCCTGCCTGTATGAGCTGCAGCAGATGCTCAAGGAGGTCACCGGGATGCACGCGGTGTCCCTCGGGCCGGCCGCCGGGGCCCAGGGCGAGTTCGCCGGGGTCGCGATGATCCGCGCCTACCACCAGGCACGCGGTGATCACGCCCGCGTCGAGATCCTGGTTCCGGACGCCGCCCACGGGACCAACCCGGCGTCCGCGGTGATGTGCGGGTTCAAGGTCCGGGAGATACCGACCGGCGACTCGGGCGACGTCGACCTCGCGGCCCTACGCGAGGCGGTGGGTCCGCACACCGCCGGCATCATGCTCACCAACCCGAGCACGGTCGGCGTCTTCGACCGCAACATCCAGGCGATCGCCCAAACCGTCCACGAGGCGGGCGGCCTGCTCTATTACGACGGCGCCAACCTCAACGCGATCCTCGGAAAGGTGCGCCCCGGCGACATGGGCTTCGACGTCATCCACATGAACCTGCACAAGACCTTCTCGACGCCCCACGGCGGCGGCGGGCCCGGGGCCGGTCCGGTGGGTGTATCGCGGCGCCTCGAGCCGTTCCTGCCGGTGCCGCTGGTGACCTTCGACGGCGACGCCTACCACTGGCTCGCCGAGGCCGAGCGCCCCCAGAGCATCGGTCGCCTCACGGCCTTCGGCGGCAATATGGGCATCCTGCTACGGGCCTATGTCTACGCCCGGATGCTCGGGCGCGAAGGCATGCGGCGCGTCTCCGAGTTCGCGACGCTGAACGCCAACTACCTGATGGCGCGGCTACAGGCGGCGGGCTTCGACGCGGCCTACCCGCGGCGCCGGGCGAGCCATGAGTTCATCATCACGCTCAAGCGCGAGGCGAAGGAGCACGGCGTCACCGCCATGGATTTCGCCAAGCGGCTGCTGGACTACGGCTACCACGCGCCGACCACCTATTTCCCGCTGCTGGTGCCCGAGTGCCTGCTGATAGAGCCGACCGAGACCGAGAGCAAGGAGGAGCTGGACGGGTTCGTCGAGGCGATGATCGCGATCCGCGACGAGGCCCGCGACAACCCGGACCTGGTCCGCGGGGCGCCCCACACGATGCCGGTGCGACGGCTCGACGACGTGCGGGCGGCGCGCCAGCTCGATCTTGCCTGGCGGCCGCCCGGCTAGCGGCGTGGCCGACGGGGGAGCGGCCGGTTGGCGCCGATTGCGCAACGCCTTCGGCTACTCGATGCAGGGTCTGCGCGCCTGCTACCGGCACGAGGAGGCCTTCCGGCAAGAGGTCCTGCTGCTGGTCCCGCTGCTCCCGCTGGGCCTTTGGCTCGGCGAATCGCCGGTGGAGCGGGCCCTGCTGATCGGCAGCCTGCTCATCGTCCCCATCGTCGAGCTGCTGAACTCGGCGATCGAGGCCAACGTGGACCGCATCGGCACCGAGCGCCACGAGCTCTCCGGCCGAGCCAAGGACATCGCATCGGCGGCGGTGTTCGCAAGCATCGTGTTCGCTTGCGTCGTCTGGGGGCTGGTTCTGGTGCCCAGATGGGTTTGAAGGAGCCTCCAGCTCGACCACGTCCAGATCGCTCGCGCGTCGCTCGAACAGGTCAACCCGAAGGACTAGAGAAGCTTACCGGTTCGTGAACGGGCGCCACCCGTCCGCCGGGTCGGACCGTAACCGGATCCTTGATGACGGTTGGGAGAACCAAAACCAACCGTCTTCCCATTTCGAACGATTCGTTGGCGGCGGAGTCGAAGCGCCGGACGATGGCCTCCACTGGGATCGGCTCGCGGACTTAAAGTGCTTCGAGCGCCGTATGATCGGCTTCATCCTGGATTCGCGGTGTTGGCAGAGGAGATAGATACAACGTCCCCTGATGACGAGCCCATGCACTGATGCCGCGACGCCTCGATGGCGTTGACATCGTGGCTCGTTGAGCATAGCTTTCCCGTACCAAAACTTGTACATGTTGCTCTATCCATGGCGATCCTCACTGCCACGGAAGCCCGTAAGTGCTTGTTTGATCTCTTGCGTCGAGCGAACGACCGCCATGAGATCTACCATATCCGATATCGCCAGGGGGATGCGGTGCTGATGTCAGAGGCGGAGTACGAGAGCCTGATCGAAACGGTCGAGCTTCTGTCCGCTCCGGGCTTTCGGGATACGTTCGACCGGGCGCGGGCGGAGGCGGAAAAAGGTGACACGCGATCGTTCGAGGAGGTGTTCGGGGAGCCGCAGTGACCTACCAGGTGCGCTTCACCCGCCAAGCGGAGAAGGACATCGCCAAGCTCACGCCGAAGCTGCGCAGCAAGCTCAAAGACATCGTCCGCAACCGCCTCGCGGTCGATCCCCACTCCGGTAAGCCTTTGATTGGCCCTCTACAGGGCTACTACTCGATGCGACTCACCTACCAAGACCGAATCGTCTACAGCATCCGCGACGATGCGGTCTTGGTCGTCGTGGTGCGTGCGCGCACCCATTATGGCGACTGACGGGGTAATTCCAGACGACCAGAAAACAAGCCGCCCGCATTGACAAATTGCCTGCGTGGGCGGCCGGCGCGGGACCGCACATCTTGTCTCTTTGACGATCTCGTCGGTTTATTCCAGTACCTGAGACTAGCGTGCAATCGGAGACCCGGGCACAAGCCTTGGTAGCCTGGACCAGGCTCGGGGGATGTGCAATGGGAGACCTGGCCCCTTGACCCGCTTGCAGGACCTGCGGAACTGGCTGGCGGTGAAGCGACGGAAAACGACCGCGGCGCGGAAGGACGCGCTGCGCCAGGCCCTCATAGCGGGCGAAGAAAGCGGCGAGGACCACCAAACGCTCTCAGGAAGTTGCCCTGATATGCGATAATGAAAGACCTGATGTCATCCCGCTGGAATTTTCAACAGCAGATACGGATTTCTATTCTCTCGCTAATCGCGAATTGCATAGCGCGACCCCGCCCGAGCAGTTCGAAGTGTCATCAAGAACTTGAGCCGGAAGACCCGGCGGGAGGAGTCGAGCGATGAGACCTGTACGGCGGAATCGATCCTGCGCATTGCCGAACAACGCGTGTCGTGGCCCTTTTGGACGAGGACGACCGGGTGGTGTATCGCCATCGGTTGGCGAACGACGCGCAGGCGGTGGTAAGGGCGTTGGCGCCATACCGCCAGGAGATCGAGGGCCTGGTGGTGGAGTCGACCTACAACTGGTACTGGCTGGTCGATGCGTTGATGGAAGCGGGCTATCGGCTGCACCTGGCCAACACGGCGGCGATCGTGCAGTACTCGGGGCTGAAGTACAGCGACGATGACTCTGACGCCGCCTGGCTGGCCAAGCTCCTGCGTGGGGTTGAGCCGGAAGAGGCGGCCGATGCCGAGGGATGGAGGCGCGCGGCGCGCGATCATGCGCGTCGGCGCAAGCCGCTGGACCAGCAGCATCCCGCCCCACCGTTGGATCTGGCGGTGGACCGGTGCTCGCACGTCAACCGACCGCGGCACGCTCTGGAGCGGCAACGAGATCAAGCGCTGGACGCCTGGCAAGGTCAACGACGCTTGCTGGGACCTGAACGATGCAAACGGCTCGCGGCGCTCGCGCGGTGCACGGGCCACCGACTGTTGGCCAATCGCGTGGTCAAGATGGCGCGCAATCGATGCTCTTCGGCGCGCGAGGCGCGCGCCCAGGTGCGTCCTGCCGGCCCAGGGTGCACCGGCCTGCTCACCGCCGTCAGCGGGATCGACTGGTCAGGTGGCCTCGGGTCGATCCATCGCTGGCTGGAGACCGGTCCCATCGAGCGCTTTGCCCGCGTTGGCAACTATGCCTCCTACAGCCGCTGTGTCGGCAGCGAGCGGCTCTCCAACGGCAAGCGCAAGGGGCGCGGCAACACCAAGAGCGGCAACAAGTATCTGGCCTGGGCCTACCTGGAGGCGGCCAACTTCGCGGTGCGCTACAACCCCAGGATCAAGCGCTACTACCAGCGCAAGCGGGCCAGAGGCCATGGACCTCTGGAGGGCTGGCGCACATCGCGGCAGGTGCCGCCAAGCTGCATCAGCCCAGAGCGCTGCGCGCGTCGACGGTGGTCTGGCGCGACGGGGAAGACCGGCTTGAAGCGGGCGAGCTTGAGGCTTTGACGTTGAACAGCCGCCACTGGCGCTCGCGCACCAGGGTGTCAAGCGGGCGGGCAGGCCGTTGTAGCCCTCCATGGCCACCGCCACCGGCCCCGGATAGCGGCGTTGCATGCCGCTCGAACGGCGAAGACGTTGGCGAAACGCCTCCGGCGGTGGTCCAGTCGAACGCCTCCGACCATCTTGAGGCGCACCAAGGCGAAGTACGTCCTCGGTCTGACGGCAACGCCGATCCGCCGCGACGGTCAGCAGCCGATCATTTTCATGCAATGCGGGCCTATCCGATACAAAGCGGGCAAGCCCACCGGCGCTCCGCACGATTTGGAGGCGTGCCGCGCTCACGGTCTGCCCGCATCGACCTGCCTGCGAGCAGTGGGATTCAGGAGGTCTTCCGGCACCTCGTATCCGACCATGCGCGAACCGAAGCCATCGCTGCCGAGATCAAGGCGGCCGTGGATCAGGGCGTAAGATCCTGGTGTTGACCGAGCGCACAGAGCACCTCGAAGCCATCCGCTCAGCACTGAATGGAGTCCATCCTGCGCGACTCGTGCTGCACGGTCGGCGTCCAAGAAGCAACGCGCCGCCCTTGTCGCGGAACTGGACGCACTGCCGCCCGATGCTCCTCGCATCGTGCTGGCCACCGGCAAGCTCGTGGGCGAAGGCTTTGACCACCCTCCGCTCGATACCTTGGTGCTGGCCATGCCCGTTTCTTGGAAAGGCACCCTACAACAGTACGCCGGGCGTCTGCATCGAGAGCACGCCGACAAGTCGGACGTGCGCATCATCGACTTCGTCGATAAGGGCCATCCGGCGCTGCTCCGGATGTGGGACAAGCGGCAGAGCGGGTACCGGGCGATGGGCTACCGCGTGGCGAGCGAGGCGGAAACCCGTTGACAAGTTGGCCCACCATCCGCCACTGACGCACGCGGAGGGACGAGGCCACCGTGAATCGCTTGCGCTGCACAGCATGGAACGCATCGAGCTCAGCCGCGGACATCCAGAACCCCGGTTACCCTCTCGCCTCACCGCCCACAGCACAGCTTGTATTTTTTTCCACTGCCGCACGGACAAGGCTCATTCCGTCCTGTGCCGGGGAATTTCTTTACCACGGGTGCGCTCGGGGCTGCGGGCGGACTAGGACGCACTGGAGCACCTTGTGGTGGGACCAGCCTGGAAGGGTGGTGAAGAGCCGGAAACATCTCTTGATGACGTTGGATCATCGGCAGGACAACCCCGTTTTTAAGATCCTCAAATTCTTCATCATCCATGCTGAGCGCCTGCTTCATCTTGCTCAGAAACCCTTCTCGACTCTCCTGCGGCAGTATCGCGAGGTTCCAGCAAAGCTGGCTCAGCTTCAGCGCCCGCTCCAAGTCTTCCTGCGAACCGTCGGATGCGTCGATCAAAGGCTGCGCGAAACGAGACATGGCGTCTGCAAAGCCACTCATGGCAGGGTCTCTCCGTAAAGCGTCGAAGGCCGGGGTCGAAGGGCCGAGTATCTCAGATCCGGATCTGAACGGCCGCGTTTCGGGCTAGCGCGCCCGCGAGACCGGAGCAGGCGGCTGTCCGCCGCCGCGCTGACCTCTCCGCTCTCTTCCCCGGCTGATCCGAGGACCGTGGCTGAACAGCGAAAAAAGCGATGACCGTCGTGCGGGCAGGATCATGCACCGCTTCTTGCCGCACGTCCTGGCCAAGAGCTGCGTGCGTGTGCGCCTCCACGGAGTCATCCTTGGCCGTTGCCAAAATCCTTGCCCGCAGGCATACAATCCCGGATCTCGGAGGGTGCGCGCGTCTGCCATCCCCCTGGGTGTCGCGGCGCGAGCTCATTAGGCGGACAAACATTCGTCCGCCGCGCGCGGCAATAACCGGGTCCCGGCAATCACGGCCTGTGAAGAGTCCGTAGACGGTTAGTTCGTTAGGCTGCTGTGCAACACACGATCCGACCACGTCAACGTACAAGGAAACTGAATGGCCAAGACGACCAAGACCGGCAACGGCAACTCCACCGCCACCGTCGGCTTCGAGCAGAAGCTCTGGGCCGCCGCCGACGCGCTGCGCAACAACATGGACGCGGCCGAGTACAAGCACGTCGTCCTCGGCCTGATCTTCCTCAAGTACATCTCCGACGCCTTCGAGGCGAAGCACGCCGAGCTCGAGGCCGAGCGCGCCGAGGGCGCCGACCCCGAGGACCCGGACGAGTACCGCGCCGACGAACATCTTCTGGGTGCCGCAAGGAGGCCCGCTGGTCGCACCTGCAAGGCCAGCGCCCCGCAGCCCACCATCGGCACGCTCGTGGACGACGCCATGGCCGCCATCGAGCGCGACAACCCCTCGCTCAAGGGCGTGCTGCCCAAGGACTACGCCCGCCCCGGCCTCGACAAGCAGCGCCTCGGCCAGCTCATCAACCTGGTCAGCGACATCGCCCTCGGCGACGCGGCCGAGCCGCGCCAAGGACACGCTCGGCCGCGTCTACGAGTACTTCCTCTCCCAGTTCGCCAGCGCCGAGGGCAAGAAGGGCGGCCAGTTCTACACGCCCTCGCCGCGTGGTGCGCGTGCTGGTCGAGATGCTCGCGCCCTACAAGGGCCGCGTCTACGACCCCTGCTGCGGCTCGGGCGGCATGTTCGTGCAGAGCGAGAAGTTCATCGAGGCCCACGGCGGGCCGCATCGGCGACATCTCCATCTACGGCCAGGAGTCGAACTACACCACCTGGCGGCTGGCCAAGATGAACCTCGCCATCCGCGGCATCGACGCCCAGATCGCCCACGGCGACACCTTCCACAACGACCGCCACCCCGACCTCAAGGCCGACTACGTCCTCGCCAATCCGCCCTTCAACGACAGCGACTGGCGCGGCGAGCTGCTGCAAGGACGACAAGCGCTGGGTCTACGGCGCGCCGCCCGCCGGCAACGCCAACTTCGCCTGGGTGCAGCACTTCATCCACCACCTCGCGCCCACCGGGCATCGCCGGCTTCGTGCTCGCCAACGGCTCGATGTCGTCCAACCAGTCCGGCGAGGGCGAGATCCGCAAGGCCATCATCGAGGCCGACCTCGTGGACTGCATGGTCGCGCTGCCCGGCCAGCTCTTCTACTCGACGCAGATCCCGGTCTGCCTCTGGTTCCTCGCCCGCGACAAGAAGAACGGCCGCTTCCGCGACCGCCGCGGCGAGACGCTCTTCATCGACGCCCGCAAGCTCGGCACGCATGGTCGACCGCACCCACCGCGAGCTGACCGACGACGACATCGCGCAAGATCGCCGGCACCTACCACGCCTGGCGCGGCGACAAGGACGCGGGCGAGTACGCGGACGTGCCCGGCTTCTGCAAGAGCGCGACGCTCGACGAGATCCGCAAGCACGGCCACGTGCTCACGCCCGGCCGCTACGTCGGCGCCGAGGCCGCCGAGGACGACGGCGAGCCGTTCGAGGAGAAGATGAAGCGGCTCACCGCGACGCTGCGCGAGCAGCAGGCCGAGGCCGCGAAGCTGGATGCCGCCATCGCCGCCAACCTGAAGGAGCTTGGGTATGGCGGGTGAGTGGCGACGCGATCCGCTCGAGCGATCTGGCGAGCACGACGCGTGACAGCCTCGGCGACGGACCCTTCGGAGTCCGACTTCGAGCGTCGCGACTACTCAGCCGAGCGGCGTTCCCGTGATCCGCGGCGAGAACGTCGACCACGGCGCGTTGCGATCGCGAGCGCGACTACGTCGACGTTCGACGAGAAGGCGACGCGACTGTCTGCGAACGCAGCTCGCGGCCGGCGATATCGTCTTCGCACGCAACGTGGTGCAAGTCGCTGATCGACGTGCCGAGTCGTCCCGTACGATGCTGCACGGCCGCAGTCGATCGCTTCTGCGAGCGCAGATGCGAGCTCGACTCGATCGCGAGTACGCTGACTCCTGCTTCGTACTGTCGACTGCGTTCAAGCTCGACTGCAGCAGTCCGTCAGCTGGCGACTCGGCATCGGCGTGCCGCACGCCGATCTCGACGACTCGCCGGAAGTGAAGGCTTTCCACGTTGCCTGCCGCCGCTCGCCGAACAACGCGCCATCGCCCACATCCTCGGCACGCTGGACGACAAGATCGAGCTGAACCGGCGGATGAACGAGACGCTGGAGGCGATGGCGCGGGCGCTCTTCAAGTCGTGGTTCGTGGACTTCGACCCCGTCCGCGCCAAGGCCGAAGGGCGAGCACGCCAGGATGGCGCGCGCAGCGGGCAACCAAGGAAGCCACTTAACGTGGCTTCCGACTTGCCCTGGCCTGGAGCGGAGGCAGGAGCCGGAGCGCAAGGCGACCCCGGCCTCCCCAAGCCCCTCGCCGACCTCTTCCCCGACTCCTTCGAGGACTCGGAGCTGGGGGAGATTCCGAAGGGGTGGGAGGTGAAGACGCTCGGCGACGTGCTCGAGCTCGTCGACGGCGAAGCGCTCCAAGGCTGACAGCCGGACAGCGGTGGCGACGTCCCGGTTCTACGGCTGCGAACGGTGCCGTCGCGCTGGCATCGATCGAACGCTTGATGCGACGGCACCGGCATCGTGGTCGGTCGACAAGGGCGACTCCAGCGGATCACGACCTGCGGCGCCGACCGACTTCTATCGGCAGTCGACACGACGTTCTGCGTTGTTCCGAAGGCTGAGCGTCGCTGTTCGCCATCGTCTGGCACCGATGCCTTCGCGACTGCCATCGATCTTGCGCTCCCTGGGCAGCCGACTCGAGCGGTCCGCAGGCGTGCAGACCGGCAACGCTCGCATACTCGACGCGATCCGATGCCATCTCCAGCAGTGCGCCCGTCATGGACGCTGTTCGAGCAGATCGCAGGCCGCATCTCTCGCCGAGTGCATCATGCGAGCGCAGGAGTCCCGCACGCTCGCCGCCCTCCGCGACACTCTGCTCCCCAAGCTCATCTCCGGCGAGCTGCGCGTCAAGGACGCCGAACGCTTCCTGGAGCAGGCGACCTGATGGATGCGCCAAGCGGCGAGATCCGGGTCTACGAGTCCCCGCGACGGGGTGCGGGTCGACGTGCGTCTGGACGCGGACACCGTCTGGCTGACCCAGGACCAGATGCGCCAGCTCTTCGGGCGGGAGCGCTCGGTCATCACCAAGCACATCCGCAACATCTTCAACGAGGGCGAGCTCGACGAGGAGAGCAACTGTGCATTTTTTGCACATTACCGGTGCCGACGGAAGTCCGGTCCGAGCACTACAACCTCGACGTCATCATCTCGGTCGGCTACCGGGTCAAGTCCGCCGCAGGGGACGCGCTTCCGCCAATGGGCCACCGCGCACGCTGCGCGAGCACCTGGTCCGCGGCTACACCCTGAACCGCCAGCGCTTCGAGGCCAATGCCCGGGAGCTGGAGGCCGCGCTCGCCCTGGTGCGCAAGGCGGCGTCCGGCGAGGCGCTGTCCTCCGATCAGGGTCGCGGGCTGGTGGACGTGATCGCCCGCTACACCCAGACCTTCCTGCTGCTGCAACGCTACGACGAGGGCCTGCTGACCGAGCCCAAGGGCGTGGCCGGGGGCGCCCTGGCGTCCGTCGACGAGGCCCGCTCGGCCATCGCGCAACTGAAGGGCGATCTGATCGCGCGCGGCGAGGCGACCGATCTGTTCGGGCGCGAGCGGGAGGCGGGCCTGGCCGCCCTGCTCGGCAACCTGGCACAGAGCGTCTTCGGCGAGCCGGCCTACCCGACGGTCGAGTCCAAGGCGGCGCACCTGCTGTATTTCGTCATCAAGAACCATCCCTTCTCCGACGGCAACAAGCGCATCGGCTGCCTGCTGCTGGTGGACTTTCTCCACCGCAACGGCCGCCTGGTCCGCGGCGGCGAGGCGGTGATCAACGACGTGGGGCTCGCCGCGCTCGCCCTGCTGGTGGCCGAGTCGAGGCCGACGGACAAGGACCTGATGATCCGCCTGGTGATGAACATGCTCGCCGGACCCGCGACATGAGCGGACGCTTCACCGAATCCGTCGTCGAGGACGCCGCCCTCGCCTGGCTCGGAGGCGCTCGGCTACGCGGTCCTGCACGGCCCGGACATCGCCCCGGGCGAGCCCGCCGCCGAGCGCGGCGACCCGAGCTACCGCGACGTGGTCCTGGAAGGCCGGCTGCGCCAGGCGCTCGCGCGGCTGAACCCGACGCTGCCGGCCGAGGCGCTCGACGACGCCTTCCGCAAGCTGACGCGCGCTCGATGCGCCGTCGCTGGTGGAGCGCAACCGCGCCGTCCACCGCATGCTCGTCGACGGCGTGACGGTCGAGTACCGCGCGCGCCGACGGCTCCATCGCGCGGCGCCCAGGCGCGGGTGATCGACTTCGACGACCCCGACGAACAACGACTGGCTGGCCGTCAACCAGTTCACCGTCGTCGAGAGACAAGCACACGCGCCGGCCCGACGTGGTGCTGTTCGTCAACGGCCTGCCGCTGGCGGTGATCGAGCTGAAGAACGCCGGCCGACGAGAACGCGACGATCTGGACGCGCCTTCCACCAGCTCCAGACCTACAAGGCCGCAGATCCCGTCGCTCTTCGCCTCCAACGCGGCTGCTGGTCGTCTCCGACGGCGTGCAGGCGCGCATCGGCACGCTCGACCGCCGGGCAGGGAGTGGTTCAAGCCGTGGCGCACGATCACCGGGCGAGAGGACGCGCCGGCCGCGACTGCCCGAGCTGCAGGTGGTGCTCGAGGGCGTCTTCGAGCCGCGCCGCTTCCTCGACCTGCTGCGCGCACTTCATCGTCTTCGAGGACGACGGCGGCGGCAAGCTCGTCAAGAAGATGGCCGGCTACCACCAGTTCCACGCGGTGCAACGTGGCGGTGGAGGAGACGCTGCGCGCGGCGCGAGCTGGCGCGCGGACCGGTCGGCCGAGGAGCGCCGGGCCGCTACGAGGCCGGCCAGCGGCCGGGCGGCGAGCCCGGCGACCGCCGCGTCGGCGTGGTCTGGCACACCCAGGGCTCGGGCAAGAGCCTGACGATGGCCTTCTACGCCGGCCGCGTCATCCTGCGACCCGGCGATGGAGAACCCGACCCTCGTCGTCCTCACCGACCGCAACGACCTCGACGACCAGCTCTTCGGCACCTTCTCCCGCTGCCACGACCTGCTGCGCCAGCCGCCGGTGCAGGCCGCAGAGCCGCGCCGACCTGCGCGAGCTGCTCACGGTCGCCTCCGGCGGCGTGGTCTTCACCACCATCCAGAAGTTCTTCCCCGAGGAGAAGGGCGACCGGCACCCGCTGCTCTCCGACCGGCGCAACATCGTCGTCATCGCCGACGAGGCGCACCGCAGCCAGTACGACTTCATCGACGGCTTCGCCCGCCACATGCGCGACGCGCTGCCGAACGCCTCGTTCATCGGCTTCACCGGCACGCCCATCGAGCTGACCGACGCCAACACGCGCGCCGTCTTCGGCGACTACATCAGCGTCTACGACATCCAGCGCGCCGTCGCAGGACGGCGCCACGGTGCCGATCTACTACGAGAGCCGGCTGGCCAAGCTCGCGCTCGACGAGGCCGAGCGGCCGCAGCATCGACCCCGAGTTCGAGGAGGCGACCGAGGGCGAGGAGGTCGAGCGCAAGGAGAAGCTCAAGACCAAGTGGGCGCAGCTCGAGGCCGTGGTCGGCGCCGAGAAGCGCCTCGACGCTGGTCGCCCAGCGACCTCGTCGAGCACTTCGAGAAGCGGCTCGAGGCCATGGACGGCAAGGCGATGGTCGTCTGCATGAGCCGCCGCATCTGCGTGGAGCTGTACCGCGAGCATCGTCGCGCTGCGCCCCGACTGGCACGACGACGACGACGACGCAGGGCGCGCATCAAGGTCGTGATGACCGGCTCGGCCTCCGACCCGCTCGACTGGCAGCCGCACATCCGCAACAAGCCGCGCCGCGAGGCGCTGGCCAAGCGCTTCCGCGACCCGAACGACCCGTTCAAGATCGTGATCGTGCGCGACATGTGGCTCACCGGCTTCGACGCGCCGAGCCTGCACACGATGTACGTCGACAAGCCGATGCGCGGCCACGGGCTGATGCAGGCCATCGCCCGCGTGAACCGCGTGTTCCGGGACAAGCCCGGCGGGCTGGTGGTGGACTACCTGGGCCTCGCCGACGAGCTGAAGCAGGCGCTCGCCACCTACACCGAGAGCGGCGGCACGGGCGAGACGGCGCATCGACCAGGACGAGGCCGTCGCGGTGATGCTGGAGAAGTACGAGGTCTGCTGCGGCCTCTTCCACGGCTTCGACTGGTCGCCGTGGACCACCGGCACGCCCGCAGGAGCGGCTGTCGCTGCTGCCCGCGGCCCAGGAGCACATCCTCGCGCAGGAGGACGGCAAGGACCGGCTGCTGCAGCGCGGTGACGCGAGCTGTCGCAGGCCTTCGCCCTGGCCGTGCCGCACGACGAGGCGCTGCGCATCCGCGACGACGTCGGCTTCTTCCAGGCCGTGCGGGCGGTCCTCGCCAAGCGCGCGCCCGGCGAGCGCAAGGCCGACGAGGAGCTCGACCACGCCATCCGGCAGATCGTCTCGCAAGGCCGTGGCCTCCGACGAGGTGATCGACATCTTCGCCGCCGCCGGCCTCAAGAAGCCCGACATCTCGATCCTCTCCGACGAGTTCCTGGCCGAGGTGCGCGGCATGCCGCAGCGCAACCTCGCGGTCGAGCTGCTGCAGAAGCTGCTGAACGGCGAGATCAAGACCCGCCGGCGCAAGCAACGTCGTCCAGGCGCGCTCCTTCGCCGAGATGCTGGAGCAGGCCATCCGCACGCTACCAGAACCGCGCCATCGAGGCCGCGCAGGTCATCGAGGAGCTGATCGCAGCTCGCCAAGGAGATGCGCGAGGCCGACGCGCCGCGGCGAGGACGCTCGGCCTGACCGACGACGAGCTGGCCTTCTACGACGCGCTGGAGACCAACGACAGCGCCGTCGCAGGTGCTCGGCGACGAGACGCTGCAAGACCATCGCCCGCGAGCTGGTCGAGACGGTCCGCAAGCAACGTCACCATCGACTGGACCGTCCGCGAGAACGTCCGCGCCCAGCTGCGCGTCCTCGTCAAGCGCATCCTGCGCAAGTACGGCTACCCGCCGGACAAGCAGGAGAAGGCGACGCAGACGGTGCTGGAGCAGGCGGAGGTGCTGTCGGAGGAGTGGGCAGTCGCGTAATGACCGCATCCATAGGAGGATGCCTCGCACCCGGTTGATGCTGGGCGTCGTGTGAAATGGATGGCCCTCGAAGTCGCCGAGCCTCGGCCACGGTTGCCCCAATGGGCGCTAATCTCCGCAGTGAGACGGTCCCGCAGAGCTAATTCGGCGGCAACCGACCTTTCCGTGACGCCGCGCTGGTCGGCATCGCTGGCCCCTTTTCTTTTGGCGGCCGTCAGCCGCGGCCCTCGACGAACCTGCCCCCTCTGCTCCTCCCACAACGCCGGCGGATCGACCGCCAGGTCGAACAGCGTGACGTGGCTCGGCAGCGCGTCGTCCAGGATGGCGGCCACGATGCCGAGACCAATGTCCGGACTCTTGATGAGGCCGCCAGGGCCCTGCCCGAGCCCGTCAAAGAAGAAGGGGGAAAGATGGCAACGAAGAAGGGTACGCCAAGCTGGAGTGACCTGAAGTCCAAGCTCGCCGACCTGGACCGGGCTGGCCTGATCGGCCTGGTCCAGGACCTCTACGCGGCGAGCAAGGACAACCAGGTATTCCTGCACGCCCGCTTCGGGCTGGGCGCGGAGGTCCTCAAGCCGTACAAGGCGACCATCGACCGCTGGATCTCGCCGGACGTCTACAAGAATCAGGACACCTCGGTCACCAAGGCGAAGAAGGCGATCTCTGACTACAGGAAGGCCATCGGCAGACCCAATGAGCTGGCCGAGCTAATGGTGTTCTACTGCGAGCGGGCGGCCGGATTCAGCAACGAATATGGCCTGGATGACGAGGGGTACCTCGATGCGCTGGTGCGCATGTTCGCTCAGAGCCTTGAAGGTCGTTGCCACGCTGCCGGATGACCCCAGATCCGATTTGGTCTCGCGCCTGGAAGCGGTACGCGATGTCTGCCACAACGTCGGCTACGGCGTCGGCGAGGAGATGGATGCGTTGCTCGCCGAGCACGGAATCGGTGATTGACCGCGACGAACTTGCATCGGTGAGGGGAGAGAGCGACGTGATTGGCACATCGCGGAAGGTTCACGGCATCGAATGGCGCTTGCCACTGCTGGTGCCGTCAGCTCGCGGCGTTCGCCCCAGGAACCGCCCCCTCTGCTCCTCCCACAACACCGGCGGATCGACCGCCAGCTCAAACAGCGTGAGGTGGTTCGGCATCGCGTCGTCCAGGATGGCGGCGACGATATCCGGCGCGAGCATGGTCAGGTTGACCATGCGGCTGACGTAGCTGCTGTTCACCCCTTCCCGGCGGGCGATCTCCCGCAGCGACTTCACCTCGCCTGAGGTCAGCATGGCGAGCCACCGGTGGCCGCGGGCGAGCGCGAGGTGCAACGCCGTGGGCGCCGTGTCTCAGGGCCGCGCCGGGAGCGCCTCGCCACTCGGCAGCGTCACAAGTTTTCGGCCGCCAGCGCCTCGCCCGCGGTCTGCTGCATCTCCCACACCACGAAGCCGCCGGCCGCTCCGCGTGCGGCCATCACACCGTAAAGTTCTCTTACGACGGCGACGCCGACCTTGGTTGCACGCCAGTGCTTGCACTGAACGAGGTGAAGCTCCCCGCCTCTACGCAACTCCAAATCCACGCCGCCGTCAGCGCCCTCGGGCGTTTCCGAGACCACATAGCCCTGCTGGCGAAAGGCCTCGCCCATCAGCAGTTCGAACTCATGCCAGCTCAGGCCCTTGGCGACATTGGGTTCCGTCGCGGGTTCCGTCGCGGCGGCTGCATCCCGCAACAGACGCCTGCGCTTTGCCCGCCCCAACGCGGAAGTGGCGGCACCCAACAGCAGTACAGTGGGTACTAGGTACTGACCCATGATGGCGGCTGTCCGATAGATTTGCTTGGCGGCGGCGGTCCCGACCTGCTCGATGCCCGTAGCTGTAGGTGGCGGCGCCGCGGCAAAACCGTGCAGGGCGAAATAGGCCCCCACGGCCACAAGGTGGCCAGTTCGACGAAGTCTTCCAACGAACTCAAGCCTCGCCATGATGTGCCCCAAACAGTGGTCCCGCCGGATCAAGTGCGGCGCAATTGTAATGCCTGCGAACCGTACCCTCAGAGGCGGTGCAGGGGCGCCCGGAAGCCCACCCCGGAACCCATCTAACGTTCGGCTGGAACTCGAAAATCCCGCACCAGCGCGAGTGTCCAGAACACCCGGTAGCCCGGGAAGACATTAGGAGACGCCGTCGTTCTTGCGAAGAAATCACGCCAAGTAGGGTCGAAAGGGGCCACTCACTCGCAGGACATGCTGCACCGGCGTGTAGAACCTCGACCATTTACCCCACGTGTCGCGACTAACGCGGTGGCCACCGGCGGATGGACGCGAGAAGCCGGTTATGCTTCGATGCGACTCTGAACTCGCCCCGACCTGACCTCGGATTTCGCAAGAAATTTCAGCACTGGCCCCGAACCATGACAGATCACTTCCACGACGTCGGTTTCCTGCCGCTCAACATCGCGGTGCTCACCGTTTCGGACACCCGTGACGAGGCCGGGGACAGCTCCGGCAAGCTGCTCAAGGATAAGGCCGAGGCGGCGGGTCACCGGGTGGTGGCCAAGGAGATCGTACGCGACGACGTCTACCAGATGCGGGCGGTCTTTTCGCGCTGGATCGCGGATCCCGAGGTGCAGGTGATCCTGAGCACCGGCGGCACCGGCATCACCGGTCGTGACAGCACGCCGGAGGCCATCGCCCCGCTGCTCGACAAGGCCGTGGAGGGCTTCGGCGAGTTGTTCAGAACAGTGTCCTTCGAGGACATAGGCACCTCGACGGTGCAGTCCCGCGCGGTCGGCGGGCTCGCGAACGGGACCTTCATCTTCTGCCTGCCGGGTTCGAGCGGGGCCTGCCGCACGGCCTGGGACCGAATCCTGTTGCCGCAGCTGGACAGCCGCACCAAACCCTGCAACTTCGCCCAGCTGATCCCGCGGCTGCTCGAGCGCTGAGCTGGCCCCCTATGCAAGACACGCACGACTGCTCAGGCCACGGCGGTCCGCCGCTGCTGACCAAGCAGCAGGCCCTGGATCTGCTGATGGCGCGGGCCACGCCGATTGCGGACACCGAGTCGGTACGCACCATCGAGGCCCTGGGTCGGGTTCTCGCCGAGCCCGTGACCAGCCGTATCGACGTCCCGGCCTGGGACAACAGCGCCATGGACGGCTACGCGCTGTGCCGCGCCGACGTCAGCGAGCCCCGCGGGCGCCTGCCGATCACCCAGCGCATCCCGGCGGGTACCGCGGGAGCGCCACTGGAACCGGGCACCGCCGCCCGCATCTTCACCGGGGCACCGGTTCCCCAAGGGGCGGACACGGTCGTGATGCAGGAGGTCTGCTCGGCCGACGACGGGTGGGTGGAGGTGCCGGCGGACATCGTGACCGGGGCCAACATACGCCGCCGGGGCGAGGACATCGCGGCCGGCTCCGAGGTCATCGGGCGCGGAACCCGGCTCGCGCCCCAGCACCTGGGGCTCGCCGCGTCGGTCGGCGCCGGCCATTTGACGGTCTTTCGGCGCCTGCGGGTGGCAATCTTCTCCAGCGGCGACGAGCTGGTGGCGCCCGGGAATCCGCTCGAACCCGGACAGATCTACAACTCCAATCGCTTCACGCTAACGGGCCTGCTCCAGGGTCTCGGCTGCGAGATCGTCGATCTCGGCACGGCCGAGGACTCGCTCGGGGCGACGGTCCGGATACTCGAGCACGGGGCGGCGGAGGCGGACCTGATTCTCGGCAGCGGCGGCGTGTCGGTGGGCGACGAAGACCACGTCAAGGCGGCCATCGAGCGGCTGGGATCCCTGGAGCTATGGAGCGTTGCTATCCGGCCCGGAAAGCCGCTCGCGTTCGGGCACGTCGCCGGCACGCCCTTCCTGGGCAGCCCCGGCAACCCGGTCTCTCTGTTCGCCACCTTCTGCCTGTTCGCGCGCCCCTTTCTATTGCGGATGCAGGGCGTCGCGGGCGAACTGGCCCCGCGCGCCCATCGGGTTCGCGCGGGGTTCGACTGGCCGCGCCCGGACAAACGGCGGGAATTTCAGCGCGCTCGGCTGGTCATCGGAGAAGAGGGCACGCCAACCGCCCTGGTTTACCCGAGCCGCTCATCCGGCGTGCTGTCGTCGGTGGCCTGGGCCGACGGTTTCGTCGAGATACCCGAGAGCCAGGTCATAACGCAGGGCGACCCGATCGACTTCATCCCGTTCGACGGCCTGCTGCATTGACCCGAGGCCGCGCGATTACCTGGCGCCCTTCGGCATGAGCCCGGGGCCACGCGCAGTTACGAGACGACGTGACCACGAACGCAACATGATCAAGGTCCTCTACTTCGCGCGTCTGCGCGAGCGGCTTTCGACCGACACCGAGCAGATCGACCTCCCGCCGGACATCACCTCGGTGGGCGACCTGGTCCGGCTCCTGGGCGCCCGCGGCGGCGTCTGGGCCGACGCCTTCATCGCTGGCGAGGGCCTGATGGCTGCCGTGAACCAGGAAATGGCGCGCCCCGAAACACCCGTCCGCGATGGCGACGAAGTCGCCATCTTCCCGCCAGTCACCGGGGGCTGACACCGAAACCGCGGACGCGATCGGCCCGCGAGCACACATCGCGGAATCCCGGCGTGCCCGTGCCGATCTCTCGTCCTAAGCCGGATATTTCCGGAGCTCAGAAAACCGTCCCCTCCACTCGCACCCTAAGCACGTAGGTGCCGCCACTCGAAGCCGCGGCCCCCGCAGTCGGCACCAGTCGGTATACGGGCCGCCGCTCTCGGCCGAAGACGCGCGGGACCTCGGCCTGACGCCTTACCTACTCCACGGCAGGACAGATCGACTCGATCTGCCGCCGCATGGCTTCCCAATGGGTGCCTCGCCAGTACACCCGACCGCAAAGCAGGCAGCGCCAAAACTGCGTGTGGCGTTGCGCAACGGCAGCGGGAACCTCGGATCGGACGCGGGCCGCGTCTAATTCCTCCAGCATGCCGTTGCACAGCGTGCAACGGGTGAAGGGCGCAATGTCGTCGCACAGCTGAAGGCGCAGTATCAGGTAGTCGAGCTGGGCGCGGGTAGAGCTTGGCCTGAGGTAGCATCCGTGCGTTACCGCTTGGCGCATCAGCAGCTGCTTGTCCCGCGTCAGCAGTATGCGATGCTGCCCGGCCGCGATACGAGCCAGCGCGGCGTCCCCCGGGTCGTTGTGCCAGAGGGTGTCGAAGCCCAGCAGGCGCAGCCGCCGGGCGAGCGCGCCCAGATGCGCATCGGCGACAAAGCGCGGCCGCCGCAGCGGGCGTGGACGCAGGCGCAGGAGCGGACGCACGTCGAAGGACTCGAACATCGGGTAGACCGCGAGGCGGTCGCCGTCCTGCACCGTCGCTTCGAGCCCGATGGACTCACTGCCACGCAGGATCAGCTCCACCTCGGTGTGAGGCACCCCGCAGGTCTCGATCAGGTGGCGCGCCGGTGCCGGCGGCCGGAAGCTCAGCGCCCAATCGCGGTGGCGCCGCCCGGGCGGAATAAATTCGTTGAGCTCCGCGTAGAAGCGCAAGGTGGCCGTCTCCATGGGCCAATTTTGCACGAGCCTGGGGCACCGACGACACTGCAGGAGCTGCCGACGCATTCCCCGTCGTTTCGGTTTCCTGCTGGTCCCCGCGCGAAAAAAAGCCCGGCGGGGTGCCGGGCTGAAACGTCTCATCGTGAGAGAGACGAGGAGGACTCGGTAAGATCGATCGCCTGCCCGCGGACCCCGTCGGCGCCCGAAGCGCTTTCAGTGCATGAACAGGCCGCCGTTGACGGGCATATTGGCGCCGGTGACATAGGCGCTCTGGTCCGACACCAGGAAGGCCACCGCGGAGGCGATCTCGTCCGGTGTGCCCATCCGGCGCATCGGGATGCCACCGATGATGGCGTTTCGAACATCGTCGTTCATCGCCAAAGTCATCGCGGTTTCTACGTACCCCGGGGAGACCGTGTTGACGGTAATGCCCTTGGCCGCGCCCTCCTGGGCCAGGGCCATCGTGAATCCGTGCATGCCCGCCTTTGCGGCCGAGTAGTTGGCCTGGCCGAACTGACCCCGCTGGCCGTTCACAGAGGAGATGTTGACAATCCGCCCGAACCCCCGTTCCAGCATCCCCTCCCAGACTGGGCGGGTGACGTTGAAGACGCTGTTCAGGTTGACGTTGATCACGGCCCCCCAGTGACTGGCCTCCATCTTCTTGAAGGTCTTGTCGCGGGTTATCCCGGCGCAGTTGACGAGGATGTCGACGCGGCCGTAGCGCGAGACGATATCCTCGACCATCCGCACGCTGTCCTCGAATGAGGAGACGTCGGCCGCAAAGGTGTCGATCTCGACGCCATCTGAGGCGCGTCCCTGCTTCCAGGCCTCGGCGGCTTCATTCTCGGACGGGTGATGGTTCGCGACGACCGCGTAACCCTCCTTCGCCAGGCGGGTACAAATGGCGGTACCTATTCCGCCGATACCTCCGGTCACCAATGCCACGCGTACCATGACAGTTGCTCTCCAGCTCGTGAGTGTCGTTGGATCCGTGCCTCGGCGCTGCGCCAAAGCAAAAAGGGGTGGGGAGTTACCTCACCCCCGCATACTCTAGTTTTCGCCCGCCGAGGCGGGCAGCCCGCTCCTTGGGCTGCACGGTTGCCGCGGGTAGGGTGAGTCCCGATCAGACGGCGGGCATGCCCTTGCGAAGATCGGCACTGACGTCGGCCAGGTTCTTCTCGAACCAGGCGCGGTACTCGTCACGGACCTCATTCGCCATCTGCATGTTGCTCTTGCTTTCGGCCATCATCCGCTCGCTGAGATCCTTTGCAGCCTCGATCTGACCCTTCAGGTAGTCGTTGTACCCCTTGGACTCGGCTGCGAGCTTCATCACGCGCATCCCGTGCTCGGCGTACAGATTGACGACGTCCATCTGGCGAGCAGCCAACTTTTCGAAAACCCGTAGGTTCAACTCGCCGAGACTAGCGGCCTGCTCAACACCCTTGTTCGCGGCGGCATTGACGGCGCTTATGGTTTCATTCGCGTTCATCTCGATTTCTCCAGCGTATTGTGCGGTGCAGCATTTGTTGCAGTGCACAATAGTTGTCCGGATAAGGTTTGTCAACACCGCGCCAAAATATTCTCAGTATTGCCCTGGGCAATGCCCCGGGCGCGCTGCTCCCGCGTCCGCTACCGGCCAGGAACGCTCAGGTCTCGTCACTGTTCGAAGCCTTCTCTTCCCGGCCGAGATCGAGCCCTGCCGCGCGCAGCATCTCGCGATGCGCGTCGGCCCATAGATCCATGTTGCGCTGGGTCATGCGGGTCATCACCTCGAGCGGCTTCTCGCCCCAAGTCTCCGTGATCTTCTGCTGATTCTTGGCAAACAGATCGAGGGAGCCCTCCAGATAACGGGCAAACATGCCCTGCAGCGTTCCGCCATAAAAACGGATGATCTGGGCCAGCATTCCGGCGGTGAACAACGGCTCGCCGCCACTCTCCTCCTCCAGCATGATCTGCAACAGGATCGACCGCGTGATGTCCGCGTCGTTCGCGGTGTCCACGACCCTGAACCGCGTACGGCTCATGACCAGGTCGTGGACGTCCGATAGCGTGATGTAGCGGCTGACCTCCGTGTCGTAGAGCCGCCGGTTCGGGTACTTCTTGATGATGCGTTCGCTTTTCATGGCTCCGGACGTCGCGCAGCGGATCCTTAAGGAAAGAGTCTAAGCCTTCCAGCCGTGTGGCTTTCGGTCTGGATCACTCGAGATTGCAGGCCGATCCCCGATCTAGATCAAAATGTCCGCCGCGGGGACTAGCCCGCGGGCCTACGGCCGTGCGACGGCCAGCGCGACGCCTTGACCGCCGCCGATGCAAAGGGTCGCCAGTCCCTTCTTCGCGTCGCGCCGCACCATTTCGTACAGCAGGGTCACCAGCACCCGGGCACCGGACGCGCCGATCGGGTGGCCGATCGAGATCGCTCCACCGTTGACGTTTACCTTGTCGGGATCCCAGCCCATCTCCTGGTTGACCGACATCGCCTGGGCGGCGAAGGCCTCGTTCGCCTCGATCAGGTCCAGGTCCGCCGGCGTCCAGCCGGCCCGGTCCAAGCACCGCGTCGAGGCGGGAATCGGTCCGGTACCCATGATCGCCGGATCCACGCCGGCGCTGGCAAAAGCGACAAGGCGGGCCATCGGGCGCAGGTCAAGCGCCGCAGCCTTGGAGGCGCTCATCACGATGACCATCGCGGCACCGTCGTTGATGCCGGACGCATTGCCCGCGGTCACGCTGCCCTCGGTATCGAACGCGGGACGCAGCTTGGCCAGTGAATCCGCGGTGGTACCCGCCCGCGGAAACTCGTCGCGGTCGAACAGGATAGGGTCGCCCTTGCGCTGGGGAATCGGGATCGGGACGATCTCGTCGACGAACCGTCCCGCCTTGATCGCCGCCTCGGCCTTCTGCTGCGACTCGGCCGCGAACCGGTCCTGTGCCTCGCGACTGATAGCGTATTTCTTCGCGATGTTCTCGGCCGTGACGCCCATGTGGCAGTTGTTGAAGGCGTCCCAGAGCCCGTCGACGATCATGCTGTCCTTCAGGGACCAGTCACCCATCCGCTGGCCCTCGCGGGACCGGGGAAGCAGATGCGAAGACTGGCTCATGTTCTCCTGACCGCCGGCGACCACGATCTCGGCATCGCCGCAGGAAATCGCCTGCATCGCGAGATGCACCGCCTTGAGCCCGCTGCCGCAGACCTTGTTGATGGTGATCGCCGGGACCTTGTGGGGCAGCCCGGCGAGTAGCGTCGTCTGACGGGCGGGATTCTGGCCGACGCCGGCGGTCAGCACCTGACCGACGATCACCTCGTCCACTTGATCGGGCGCAATGCCGGTGCGCGCGAGCAGCGCACGCACGACGGTTGCGCCGAGCTCGGTCGCCGGAATGGAAGACAGACTGCCGCCGAAGCTTCCGACCGCGGTGCGGCCGGCGGCCACGATGACGATGTGGTCGTTCATGGGTCTAATTGTCTCTTTCTGCGCTTCGGTCCGCGGCCGACAAACGGCGGGCGGCGCCTTGTCGGCTCGCTCGGCGTGTCGTGCGACCGAGGCGCGGGGGCTTGTTCGGGGGAGTCCAGTACGCCAGCTGTACGCTTACCGAAGCGCAGTCTACGTGCTTTTGTTGCGGTGCACAAATTTACATGCTAGCTTTTCGGGCCTTCAACACCTGAGGAGGTCACGACATTGAAGAATCAGGGGATATTTCCCAACGATTGGCTGGAACTTCAGCGCAAGTACTGGGACGGCTGGACCGAGATGAGCCGAAAGTCGGCGGGTTTCGATACGAGCAACATCACGGCCCCGTGGGAAGGTGCGCTCGATCACTGGTGGCAGGCCATGTCGCCCGCGGCCGCTCCCGCCTCGAAAGAGTTCATGGAGCGGCTGATCGAGCAAGGCAAGGTCTTCTTCCGGATGGGTGAGCTCTTCACGCGAGGGGTCGCCGGAAACTCCGCCAGCGACGGCTGGCTCGAGGTCACCAAGTCGCTGGAGGATCTGCAGGAAAAGTTCAGGAACTCCGTCGACGACAGCGGCGACACGCTGCACCGGATGATGGCGTTCTGGGAGCTTCCCTACGACAACTGGCAACGCATGATGTCATCGCTGGCCCCGACACCCGGCGACCTGCTGCGAAATATGCCGCACGACCAAATGAGAGGGCATCTGGACAAGCTGCTCTCGGCGCCCGGGCTTGGGTACACGCGTGAGGAGCAGGCCCAGTATCAGGATCTCATGCGCCGCGCCATCGACTACCAGAAGGTCCTGAACGAATACCTGATCTTCTACTCGAGGCTTGGCGTCAAGGCGGTCGAGCGGATGCAGGGTTACGTGAAAGGCGTTGTCGAAAGCGGAAAGTCGATCGATTCCGCTCGAGCCCTCTACGACGGCTGGGTCGACTGCTGTGAGTCCGTTTACGCCGAGGAGGTAGCGTCTCCCGAATACGCCCAGATACACGGTCATCTGATCAACGCGCAGATGGCCCTGAAGCACCGGATGTCGATCATGGTCGACGAAACCCTTGGCACGCTGAACATGCCGACTCGAAGCGAGCTGCGCACGCTGCAGGTCCGTCTGCAGGAGACGCGCCGCGAGAACAAATCCCTGCGCCGTGCGCTCCAGGACTTGACCGACAAGGTAGCCGCCCTCGCCAGCGCCGAGCCCCCGGCTCAAGCGCCGATCGGCGCGGGCGTTGCCGCAGCACCGGCGCGTCGCGCCGCGTCCACGGCAGCCAGAACGAGGACGGTTGCCCGCAAGAAACCCGTTTCCGGGCCTAGCGGCGAGAAGTAATCGTCCCGCCCGGCGGACGCTACCATCGCACCCACGAGTTTCAAGAGGAGATCAACGTGCTACCTATCGATATCCGGCCCGAAAAGCTGACCGATGAGATGCTGGATTACACCCGCAAGCTCGGCCATGGCATGGAGAACCTGCTGAACGCCGATCGGATCGACACCGGCGTGAGCCCCAAGGATGTGGCGTACAAGGAGGACAAGCTGGTCATGTACCGTTACCAGACACCGAAGGGCGTCAAGCCGAAGCCGGTCCCGCTGCTGGTCGTCTACGCACTGGTCAACCGACCGTACATGACCGACATCCAGGAGGATCGCTCGACCATCAAGGGTCTCCTGGCGACCGGTCAGGACGTCTATCTGATCGACTGGGGCTACCCCGACCAAGCGGATCATGCACTGACGCTGGACGACTACGTCAACGGTTATCTGGATCGCTGTGTCGACCATATCCGCAAGGCGCACGGCGTCGACGCCATCAACCTGCTCGGGATCTGCCAGGGCGGCTCGTTCAGCCTGATGTACACGTCCCTGCACCAGGAGAAGGTCAGGAACCTGGTCACCATGGTCACACCGGTCGACTTCCAGACGCCGGACAACCTGCTGTCAGCCTGGGTCCAGCACATCGACGTGGACCTGGCCGTGGACACCATGGGCAACATCCCCGGTGAGCTGCTGAACTGGACCTTCCTGTCCCTTAAGCCGTTCAGCCTCACCGGCCAGAAGTACATCAACATGGTCGACATGTTGGACGACCCGGCCAAGGTCAAGAATTTCCTGCGCATGGAGAAATGGATCTTCGACAGCCCGGACCAGGCCGGCGAGACGTTCCGGCAGTTCGCCAAGGACTTCTTCCAAAAGAACGGGTTCATCAACGGCGGCGTGGTGCTCGGCGATCAGGAGATCGACCTGAAGAACATCAGCTGTCCGGTACTCAACGTCTACGCGTTACAGGACCACCTGGTCCCGCCGGACGCGTCAAAAGCGATGAAGGGGCGAACCTCGAGCGCCGACTACACCGAGCTCGCCTTCCCCGGCGGCCACATCGGTATCTACGTCAGCGGCAAGGCCCAAAAGGAGGTCACGCCGTCGATCGGTAAGTGGCTGAACGAGAGGTCCTAGTCCTTTCGCCAAGGGACCCGGCCCGCGCCGCTCGACAGGTGGCGCGGGTCTCATTTTCAGAGGAAGGCGAGCGGCGGCGGCGTCGAGCCGGTGCCCGCGTGCGAATCCCCGCCTAGAGTAAGGATCGCAGGGCAGCGAGAAAGGCGTCGTTTTCCTCGCGCCGGCCGACGGTCACACGCAAGCAGTCGGCGAGCAGCGGGTGGGCTCCGCTCAGGTTCTTCACCAGCACCCCTTTCTCCTTCAGGCCCTCGAACGTCCTGTCGGCGCGACCTCGGGGCAGCCTGGCGAGGATGAAGTTCGCGTCGCTGGCGTAAGGGGAGACACCGTCGATGCCGGACAGCACGCCGAACAGGCGATCCCGCTCGGCTCGAATGGCACGTGTCTGGGCGTCGAGAACCCCCTTGTGTCGAAGTGCGAATGCGGCCGTCGCCTGGGTCAAGACGTTGATGTTGTAAGGCAGGCGCGTCTTGTCGATCTCCGCGAGCCATTCCGGGGAACCGACGAGATAACCGAGGCGAAGACCCGCCAGGCCCATCTTGGAGACGGTGCGCATAACCAGCAGGTTGGGCCAGCGACCCAGCCGCGGGATGAAGCTGCTGTCGGTGAAGGGGGCATACGCCTCGTCGATGACGACCAGTCCGGGGGACGCCTCGATGATGCGGACCATGTCGTCGGCGTCAAACCGATTTCCGGTCGGGTTGTTCGGGTAAGCCAGGTACACCAGGGCCGGCTCCTCGAGCGCGAGCGCCTCCAGGATCGCCGGCAGATCCAGCGAGAAGTCGTCCCGCCGCAGCGGCACGCCGACATAGCCCATGCCGGCGAACAGGGCGATCATCCGATACATGACGAACCCGGGATCGACCGAAAGCACCTTTCGGCCGGGCCGGGTGACCGTCAGCGCCAGCATCTGGATCAGCTCGTCGGAGCCGTTACCGAGCAGCAGGGCCATCTCCGGCGGAATCCCGAAGGACTCGCGCAGCGCCGACTGCAGGGCGCGGCCCCCGGGGTCCGGGTAGCGATTCAGCTCGAGGTCGCGCAGGACCTCGAACCACTCGACCTTGAGCTCGTCGGGCCAGCCGTACGGGTTCTCCATCGCGTCCAGCTTGATCAGGCCCGTGGCGTCGGGGACCTGGTAGGCCTGGAGCCCGCGGATCTCGGGACGTATCAGCCGCTCTTTGAGGCCGGCGATTTCGGTCATGGGCGAACGGCGTCCGGACCAGGGGGACGCGCCGCTTCGGATTCAGCCCGATACTCGGCCGAACGGGCGTGGGCCGTAAGGCCCTCTCCGCGGGCAAGCACCGAGGCCGTCCGGCCGAGCACCGCGGAGCCGGCGGGCGAGGCCATGATCAGGCTGGAGCGTTTCTGAAAATCGTAGACTCCGAGCGGCGACGAGAAGCGGGCCGTTCGCGACGTCGGCAGGACGTGGTTCGGGCCGGCGCAGTAGTCCCCGAGCGCCTCGGCGGTGTAGCGGCCCATGAAAATGGCCCCGGCATGCCGGATCCGGCCGACGATCGCGCCCGGGTCCTCTACGGACAGCTCGAGGTGCTCCGGCGCGATCTGGTTGGCGACCGCGATCGCGTCGTCGAGGTCGCGCGCCTCGATCAAGGCCGCCCGCTCGCGTAGGGCCGTGGCGATGATCGCGCGGCGTTCCATGCCCGGCAGCAGCCGATCGATGCTCGCGGCGACCCGGTCGAGGAAAGCCGGGTCCCAGCTCACGAGTATCGCCTGGGCGTCCTCGTCGTGCTCGGCCTGGGAGAACAGGTCCATCGCGATCCAGTCCGGGTCGGTCCCCCCGTCGCAGAGGACCAGGATCTCGGACGGGCCGGCCACCATGTCGATGCCGACCTGCCCGAACACCGCGCGTTTCGCCGTCGCGACATAAATGTTGCCGGGGCCTACGATCTTGTCTACGCCGGGAACGGCCTCGGTGCCAAAGGCGAGCGCGGCGACCGCCTGCGCGCCGCCTATCGCGAACGCACGGTCGACGCCGGCGACATGGGCGGCGGCGAGCACCAGCTCGTTGAGCTCGCCGGCCGGGGTGGGCACCACCATGATCAGATCGGCGACGCCCGCGACCTTGGCCGGAATGGCGTTCATCAGCACCGAGGACGGGTAAGCCGCCTTTCCGCCCGGCACGTAGAGGCCGACCCTGTCCAGCGGGGTGACCTGCTGCCCGAGCAGCGTACCGTCCGGCTCCGTGTAGCTCCAGCCCTCCAGCCGCTGGCGCTCGGCGTAGGTGCGGATTCGCTCGGCAGCGGTCTCCAGGGCCTCGCGCTGATCCGGCTGAACCCTGTCCCAGGCGGTGGCCAGGCGCGACCGGGGGATCTCGAGGTCCTCGGGGCCGCGCGGCGACCAGCCGTCGAACCGACTCGTGTATTCCAGAACGGCCGCGTCGCCCCGTTGACGGACGCCCCGGATGATCTCGGCAACGGTGGCCTGCACCGCCTCATCGGAAACGGAGTCCCACGCCAGCAGGGCATCGAGCCGACTCTGGAAGTCCGCGGCCGACGTGGCGAGGCGTCTTATCGCTGTCACCTGCGCGTCTCCTCCGCCGGCGGCGCCGGCTCGGTGGTGGCTCTATCCGGGGCCCCGGCCACCGCCTCCCGGAGGGCATCTAGCAGGGCCGTTACCGCGCCGTGCTTCATTTTCCAGGAGGCCTTGTTGACCACCAGGCGCGAGCTGATATCGGCGATGTGCTCCAGCGGAACCAGGCCGTTCGCCTTCAGCGTGTTGCCGCTCTCCACCAGATCCACGATCAGATCCGACAGCCCGACCAGGGGCGCCAGCTCCATCGAGCCGTAGAGCTTGATGATCTCGACCTGCTGCCCCTTGGCCGCGAAATGGCGCTCGGCGCTGCGCACATACTTGGTGGCGATACGCAGCCGGCCCGTCGGGGGCGCCGCCGCGTCCGGAACCCCGGCCACCATCATGCGGCAGCTGGCGACGCGCAGGTCCAGCGGCTCGTAGAGCCCTTCGCCCCCGTGCTCCAGCAGCACGTCCTTCCCGGCGACGCCCAAATCCGCGGCGCCGTACTGGACGTAGGTCGGTACGTCGCTTGCGCGGATGATGACGAGCTTGACCCGGCGGTTGTCCGTCTCCAGGATCAGCTTTCGGCTGGTCTCCGGGTCATCGAGCGGCCGGATGCCGGCATGAGCGAGCAGCGGCAGGGTCTGCTTGAAGATCCGCCCCTTGGACAGCGCTATGGTCAGCGAATCGTTCGGGTTCATCGCGAAGCCCGGGCGCTGCCTCCGGAGGTGCGTCGAATGACCGCCCCCAGGCTCGAGAGCTTCTCTTCGATGTTGTCGTAACCGCGATCCAGATGGTAGATGCGATCCACCAGGGTCTCGCCTTCCGCGACGAGTCCGGCCAGAACCAGCCCGGCCGAGGCGCGCAGATCCGTCGCCATCACCGGCGCGGCGGTCAGACGCTCGACGCCGCGGCAGATGGCCACGCTGCCCTCGATGCGTATATCGGCGCCCATACGCTGAAGCTCCAGCACATGCATGAAGCGGTTCTCGAACACCGTCTCGGTCACCGTGCCGACACCCTCGGCAATGCTGTTCAGGGCGCAGAACTGGGCCTGCATGTCGGTCGGGAAGGCCGGATGCGGCGCCGTATGGATGTCGACGGCCCTGGGCCGCCGGCCGTGCATGTCTAGCGAGATCCAGTCCGGCCCGGTCTCGACCTCGGCACCCGTCTCCCGGAGCTTCTGCAAGACGGCGTCGAGACACTCGGGCCGCGTCTGACGCACCCGGACGCGCCCGCCCGTCATGGCCGCGCCGACCAGGAAGGTGCCGGTCTCAATGCGGTCCGGCATGACGGGGTAGCTCGCGCCGCCCAGACGGTCGACGCCCTGGATATGGATGCGGTCGGTGCCGGCGCCCTCGATCCGGGCGCCCATCGCGACCAGGAACTCGGCCAGGTCCGCGACCTCGGGCTCGCGGGCCGCGTTCTCGATCAGGGTCTCGCCGTCGGCCAGCACCGCCGCCATCATCAGATTCTCGGTACCGGTCACGCTCACCATGTCCATGACCAGCCGGGCACCGCGCAACCTTCCCGAACGCGCGCGTATGTACCCCCCCTTAACCGAGACCTCGGCGCCCATGGCACGTAGACCGTCGATGTGCAGATTCACCGGCCTGGCCCCAATCGCGCAGCCGCCCGGTAACGAGACATCCGCCTGGCCGTAGCGCGCCACCAAGGGGCCGAGCACCAGAATCGAGGCGCGCATGGTCTTGACCAGCTCGTAAGGCGCCGCGAAGCTGGTCAGCTCGCGCGGCTCGACCCGAACCCTCATGCCGTCCTCGAGCGTCAGACGCGCCCCCATACGGCCCAGCAGCTCCATCGTGGTGGTGATGTCGCGCAGGTGCGGAATGTTGGACACGGTCACGGGACCGTCGGCGAGCAGGGTTGCCGCGAGGATCGGCAGGGCCGCGTTCTTGGCGCCCGCGGCGCTCACTTCCCCGGACAGCGGGGCGCCGCCGGTGATCAGTAGTTTGTCCATCAGAAGATCGAGCTTCGGCTGGTACGTGAATTCAACGGTCGTACAGCGAGCCGCGGCCGCGCCGCGGCTAGGCGCCATCCGTTGTCACGGGCAACAGGTCCTGGAGGTTGGAAAAGGCCGCGATCCGCGTCAGAGATTCCGGCATGTTGGCGAACTGAAGACTCGCGCCGCGGGCGCGGGCAATATCGAGCCACTCGACCAACAGGGCGAGCCCGGCGCTATTGGCCGCCTCGACCCCGGAGAGGTCGATCCGAAACCGGCCGCCCGTCTGGAACAGGGGTTCTCCCTGGGCTCGCAGCGCGGTCACCGTGCCGAAATCGAGGACGCCGTCCAGGCGCAACCGCCCCTCGCCGTCGTCGATCAGGCGTGCGCCGCTCATCCCTGGCCTTTCGAGTTCATGTCACCGAGCTTCGCGATAAGTCCGTCGATGCCGCCCTTTCTCACCTCCGCCGCGAAGCTGCTGCGGTAATTGCCTACCAGGCTCGCGTTGTCGATCACGACATCGTAGACCTTCCAGCGGCCGCTGTTGTTGTACAGACGGTAGTCCACCGGGACCGGCGGCCCGCCTGAATCCTGCACCTCGGTCGAAACCGTCACCGTAGAATCGCGGCTGCCGGGCCGGACCGGCAGGTAGCGGATCTCCTGGCCCGAGTAGTTCAGCAGGGAGCGGGCGTAGGTGCGGATCAGCACCTGTTTGAACGCGTCGACGAGTGCCTTCTGCTGGCTCGGGGAGGCCTGGCGCCAGTACTGGCCCACGGCACCCTGGGTGATGCGCTCAAAATCGAAATGGGGCGCCACGATGCCGTCCACCATACCGTAGATCAGCGACGGGTTGCGGTCGACCTCGGCCCGGCGGGCCTGCAGCGTGCTTAGCATACGCTCCGAGGTGCGTTTCACCAGCTCGGTGGCCTCGTCCTGCGCCGCGTACAGGTTGCCGCCCCAACACGCGACGGCCCAAGCCGTCAGCAGAATAAAAATCCGTCTCGACATCACTTGCCTCCCTCCTCCGCCTTGCTAAAGAGAAACTGCCCGATCATCTGCTCCAGGACCAGCGCCGACTGGGTGTGGGCGATCTCGTCGCCATCGACCAGAAACTCCAGGCTACCCCCGGGCTCCAGCCCGATGTACTGCTCGCCAAGCAGGCCCGCGGTGAACACGTTCGCGAAGGTGTCATCCGGGATGGTATCGACACCGGCGTCGATTCGCATCGTCACCGCTGCCTCGTAGGTGCCCTTATCAAACTGGATACCCTCGACGCGCCCAACGCGCACGCCGGCCATCGTGACCGGAGCGCGCACCTTCAAGCTGCCCACGTTGGCAAAGCGCGCGGTCAGACGGTACCCGTCACCGTTCGGGCTCGCGCTGAGATTGCTGACCTTCATGGCCAGAAAGAACAGCGCGACCAAGCCGGCCGCCATGAAGGCGCCGACGACGATCTCTATGCTGCGTTGTTTCCACAAGGCATCAGTCTCCAAACATAAGCGCCGTCAGCACAAAATCCAGCCCGAGCACCGCCAGCGCGGAATGCACGACGGCCCGCGTGGTCGCGCGGCTCACGCCCTCGGAAGTCGGAACGGCATCATGGCCCTCAAACAGGGCGATCCAGGTTACGACGACACCGAAGACCGCGCTCTTGATGACGCCGTTGACGACGTCTTCCCTGAAATCGACCTTCGACTGCATCTGGCTCCAAAAGGCACCGTCGTCAACCCCGAGCAGGCCGACGCCGACGAAATAGCCGCCGATCGCCCCCACCGCGCTGAACATGGCCGCCAGCAACGGCATCGCGATGACCCCGCCGAAAAACCGGGGCGTCAGGATACGCCGAACCGGGTCCACGGCCATCATCTCCAGACCGGACAGCTGCTCGGTTGCCTTCATCAGGCCGATTTCGGCCGTCAGCGCAGACCCCGCGCGACCCGCGACGAGCAGGGCCGTCACCACCGGACCCAGCTCGCGCACCAGCGACGCGGCAACCATTACGCCGAGGCTCTCCTCGGCCCCGAATTGGGAGAGGACATAGTAGCCCTGAAGCCCAAGTACCATGCCGACGAACAGCCCGGACACGGCGACGATGAGCACCGACAGGACGCCAACGTTGTGGATCTGAGCGATCAGCAGTCGGGGGCGTCTCAGGACCTCGCCGACACCGGCGAGGATACCGGCCAGCAGCAGGTGCGCACGCCCCAGCCGTTCCAGCGCCGCGATGCCGGCGCGGCCGAGTCCGGCGAGACCCTCGAGCCACATTCAGGCAGCGCTCCTGGTGAATAGGTCCCCCTCGAGAGGCGGCGCCGGGTAGTGGAAATGGACGGGGCCATCCGGTAGGCCGTCCATAAACTGGCGCACCCAGAGCGATCGATCGCCGGCAATCTCCTCCGGCGTACCACTGGCCACGACCTTGCCGTTGGAGATCACGTAGATGAAATCGGCTATTCCCGCGGTCTCCCGAACGTCGTGCGAGACCACGACGCTGGTCATCCGGCTGGCGTCGTTTAGCTGTCGGATCAGGGTGACCAGGACCCCCATCGATATCGGGTCCTGCCCGGTAAACGGCTCATCGTACAGAATCATCATCGGGTCCAGCGCAATCGCCCGCGCCAGGGCGACCCGCCTGGCCATGCCGCCAGAGAGCGCGCTCGGCATCAGGTCCCGGGCGCCGCGCAGGCCGACCGCCTCCAGCTTCAGCAGCACGAGCTTGCGGATCAGCGACGGACCCAGATCCGTGTGCTCCCGCAACGGGTAGGCGACATTCTCGAACACGCTGAGGTCGGTCAGCAGCGCGCCGCTCTGAAACAACATGCCCATGCGGCGGCGCAGGCGATAGAGCGCGGCCTTGCCCAGCCCATGCACCGCCTCGCCGTCCACCTCGATGCGGCCGGAATCAGGACGCAGCTGGCCACTGATCAGCTTCAGCAGGGTGGTCTTTCCGGTGCCGCTCGGCCCCATTACCGCAGTGACCGATCCCCGGGCGACGTCAAGATCGACGCCGTCGAAGACGACCCGCGAGCCGTGCGAGAAGTGAAGGCCCCTGATCCTGACCAGACAGTCTCCCCGATCCGCCGGCCGCGCGGTCTGCCGCGTTTCCGCAGGCTGGGCCGGCACGGGCGACCGCGGGGGAGTCGAGCGGTCGACCGCTCTGGCTGTCTGGTGGCGTCGCCGTGCCATTGGGACCTCTCGCCTCGGAGTAGCGCCGCCGAGCAAAAGCTGCAATTGTCGCGTCGCCCACGGAAGCACGTCAAGCGAAGCCGATCAGCCGGACCAGCAGCTGCCACTGCTCGAGCGCCTCGAAACCCGCTCGACCGGTCAATGCCAACACGGGTGCCCCGCCCGCATCGGTGGCGACCTGCTCAAGCCAGGCACGCGCCGCGCGAAGGTCGCCGATAAGACCTTCCCGCACCTCGATCGCCAGTCCACGGCCGTCTTTGGAGACGATTCCCGCCCCCGGGAGGACCCGCCGGAAGTGTGCGATGCCGGACCCGGCGAAGCGCCTCAGGCTGTTTTCATCGCCGACCAGCCCCCCGAGACGCTCGCCGAGCTTCTGGCCGGCTGTCGCGAGGTCCGGCCGCCCCGGGACCTCGCCCGTGAGGTCGAGATAGAAGCGAAAATGGCTCGGCGTCTCGTCAGCCCAGGTGCTGAAAACGCTGGGCGCGGCGCGCAACCATAGGTCGCCGGGTACCAGGACCCCGGGGAACTGGGTCGCGAAATAAGCGAGTCGCCAGTCCTCCGGAAGGTCGTCCGGGTAGAAGGTGTCCGGGGCAACGGGACTCCATCCGGACGGAACGGGCGTGATGCGGGTCATCAGGTTTCCCCGGTGTTAATCGGCCTGCCGCTTGGTGTATTTTTGCAGAACCGTCACAACCCGGGTCTCCCGACGAGCTCAATCGCCGATTCCGCTTGCCCCTTGTCCCCTCCCCGCCGGGAGCGGGCGACCGGCGGGCGCGTTCGGCGCGAATTTTCGCCAAGCATGACAGAACCAAGAAGACTCGGGGGCCAGCAGGCCGAATTGGCCAACGGCGAGGCGGACAAGATCAGATCCCTGGGTCGCGCCGTGGTCGAGACAGAGACCGCCGCCGTCGCGGCGCTCGCCGCGCGCGTCGACGATGCGTTCGTCGAGGCCTGCCGTTACATGCTGGCCTGTGAGGGCCGGATCGTGGTCCTCGGCATGGGCAAGTCCGGCCACATCGGCGGCAAGATAGCCGCGACCCTGGCCAGTACCGGAAGCCCGGCGTTCTTCGTGCACCCCGGCGAGGCGAGTCACGGCGACCTGGGCATGATCACGCCGCGAGACGTGGTGCTGGCGCTGTCGAACTCCGGCGAGACCGAGGAGCTGCTGACGATACTCCCGCTGCTGAAGCGACTCGGCGTGCCGATGGTCTCGATGACCGGCAGGCCCGGCTCGACCCTGGCGCGCGAGGCCGACGTGAACATCGATGTCAGCGTCGCGAGCGAGGCCTGCCCGCTGGGGCTCGCGCCGACTTCGAGCACGACCGCGGCCCTGGTGATGGGGGACGCGCTGGCAATCGCGCTGCTGGAGAGCCGCGGCTTCACCGCCGAGGACTTCGCGCGGTCACACCCGGCGGGCTCCCTGGGGCGACGGCTGCTCCTTCATGTCGGGGACGTGATGCACCGGGGCAACGAGGTACCCCGGGTGCCGCTGGGCACCCCGCTGCTCGCGACCCTAGACGAGATGTCGCACAAGGGCCTGGGCATGAGCGCCGTCCTGGCCGAGGACGGAACCCTGGCCGGGATCTTCACCGACGGCGACCTGCGGCGCGCCCTGGACCGGGGCATCGACGCTCATCACACCCTGATCGATCAGGTCATGACCGCCGGGTGCGTGACCGTCGGCGAGGATATCCTGGCCGCCGAGGCGCTGCGGCTAATGGAGGCGCGGTCGATCAACGGCCTGCTGGTGGTCGATTCCCTGCGGCGCCCGATCGGCGCCCTGAACATGCATGATCTGCTGCGAGCGGGCGTCGTCTGAGACTCGGACCGGGAATTGCGCGGGGGCAGAACGATCATTGTTGAACCGCACTCGCCGGCATCCAATGGTCGACGAGTCCTTGACTTTGAGGGAGGCGAAGGACAATGCAGGACATCCTGGAGCGCGCCGCGCGAACCCGTTTGGTCATATTCGACGTCGACGGGGTGCTGACGGACGGCAGCCTGTTCCTCGGCGACGACGGACAGGAGTACAAGGCGTTCAACTCCCGGGACGGCCACGGTATGGTCATGCTCCAGCATACGGGGGTTCGCCTGGCCGTTATCACCGGGCGGACCTCCGAGGTAGTGCGGATCCGTATGGACAGCCTAGGCGTCGAGCACGTCTTCCAGGGGTACCGCGACAAGCTTCCGGCCTACGAGGAGCTGAAGCGGAACCTCTCGGTGGACGACGACCTGATCGCCTACGTCGGTGACGACGTGGTCGACCTGCCGATCATGCGGCAGGTGGGTCTGGCGATCGCCGTTGGCGACGCCCACCCGTTGGTACGGCAGCACGCGCACTGGTGCACCAGCGCGATCGGCGGGCGGGGGGCCGCGCGCGAGGTCTGCGAGCTCATCATGGAGGCCCAGGGCAACCTGGACCGGATGACATCGCGATACCTGTGAGCCACGACGAGCGCTGGATTCCCCGGTGTGGTCCAAGACACAGACCCTGCTCGCGGTGCTGCTCGCCGGGATCGGGCTGGCCGCCTGGTGGCAGTTGCGCCCGGAGCCGGGGGAAGGTCCGCCCCCGGTGCCGCGCGAGCGCTCACCCGACTATGTGGTCACCGATTTCCGCGCCGTCGAGATGGACGAGAAGGGTAAGCCGAGTCGCCAGCTGGTCGCCGCGAAGCTGGTCCAATACGTTGCCGAGGACCGCTCGGAGCTCGAGCGGCCCCGCCTAAGCCTTTACCAGCCGGAGGGGCCGCCCTGGCAGGCCCGTGCCAAGCGCGGCCTGCTGCTCAAAGACGGAGAGGAGGTTCGCTTGTTCGACGACGTGCATATCGACCGCGCCGCGGACACCCGCCAGCGGGCAATGCATCTGGAGACCCAGATGCTCACCATCTGGCCGAAGGCGGAATACGCCGAGACGGACCGCCCGGTCCGGATCAGCAGCGACAGCGACTGGCTGACGGCCACGGGCATGGAGCTCTGGTACGCCGATCCGGCACATGCCAGGTTCAAGGGTCGGGCCAAGGGGCTGGTCGTGCCGGCCGAGGAACGCCCATGAGCCCACACCCAACGGATCGACAGGCGGCTCGGAATAGGATTCGCGCCGTGGCGCTGCCCCTCGGGGTGGCCTTGGCGCTTATCTGCGCCCCCGCCTCCGCCCTCAAGGACGACGAGAAGCAACCGCTGCAGATCGAGGCCGACGACGTCGCGTTGGACGAGGCGAAGAGCACCAGCGTCTATATCGGTAACGTCCAGGTGGACCAAGGCAGCATGCGTCTGCTCGCCCGGCATGTGACAGTCTATCACCGCGAGGACCGCCGCCCGCGCTATGTCATCGCGCTCGGCGAACCGGCCAAATTCAAGCAGCTTCTCGACAATGACGAGGGCGAGGTCCAGGCGTTTGCCAAGCGTATCGAGTACGACGCCGAAAAGGATGAGCTCACCCTGATCGACGATGCACTCGTAATTCAGGGCGCAGACCGGATCAGCAGTGAACGAATTGTCTATGACCGAGCCCAGGCGCGAGTCAGGGCCGGCGGCTCGGGGCGGGTCAAGATCACGATCACGCCGGAGAGCCAGTGACGACCCTGCGGGCCGAGCACCTGAAAAAGAGCTATCGCGGCCGCAAGGTGCTCCAGGGGGTCAGTGTCGAGGTCGGCGCCGGCGAGGTGGTCGGACTCCTGGGCCCGAACGGCGCCGGGAAGACGACCTGCTTCTATCTGATCGTCGGACTGATCCCGGCCGACCAGGGGCGCATCGAGCTTCGCGGACGCGACATCACCCTGATGCCGATGCACGCCCGCGCCCGTGCCGGGTTGAGCTATCTGGCCCAGGAGCCGTCGGTCTTCCGCAAGCTCACCGCCCGCGACAATATCCTCGCCATCCTCGAGACCCGGCGTGATCTCAAGCGCCAGGAGCGGCACGCCCGCTGCGACCAGTTACTCGAGGAGCTCGGCATTGCCCATGTTGGAGGCTCATTGGCGCTCAGCCTCTCGGGCGGCGAGCGGCGCCGGCTGGAGATCGCCCGGGCGTTGGCGGTCGACCCGATGGTGATGCTTCTCGACGAGCCCTTCGCCGGGGTCGACCCGATCGCCGTCGGCGACATCAAGGGCATCGTGTCGCACCTTCGCGACCGAAAAATCGGTGTCCTGATCACCGACCACAATGTCCGCGAGACACTGGATATCTGCGATCGCGGGTACATCATCAGCGAGGGTACGGTCATCGCGTCCGGGGACCCGGCTACCCTGCTCGCCAACAAGCAGGTGCGCGACGTCTACCTGGGCGCGGACTTTTCGATGTGAGCGGTCGAGTCGCCACCCCGTCCTTTCCGACCCGCCGAGGACGCGGGGTGTCACAGTCTCGGTTTACGGCGCCTCGACCGGGCTACAATGCGGTAGAATCCAATCAGGTACCAAACTTGCCTTCGCCTCCATCGCATCCCCACCGGCGTCCGCGCGATCCATGAAGCAATCCATCCAGCTTCGTCTCGGTCAGCAGTTGACGATGACGCCGCAGCTGCAGCAGGCGATCAAGCTGCTGCAGCTCTCGACGCTGGAGCTTCAGAAAGAGATCCAGGAAGCGCTCGACACCAATTTCATGCTCGAAGAGGGCGACGAGGCCGAGCGCCCGGACGGCGCGGACTCCCCAACCGGCGAAAACTTGCAGCCGGACGCAGCGGAGCCCCGGTCCGTGACGCAGCAGCAGGATGTGGACCGGGAGGTCCAGGCCGAGTCCAACGAGATGCCCGACGAGCTGCCGGTGGACACGGAATGGACGGACGTCTACGACAGCTACCTGCCCGCAACCTCTCATGGGGACGACGGCTCCGACTTCGACCCCTTTGCCCAGCAGAGCCGGCCCCAGACCCTGCACGATCATCTTGCCTGGCAGCTGAACCTGAGCCGTTTGACCGAGCGCGACAACGCGATCGCCCAGGCGGTCATAGATAGCGTCGACGCCGATGGCTATCTGCGCATCGATATCGACGAGCTCCTGGCCACGGTCGACGACCCCGACGTCTCGGCGGACGAGATCGCGGCGGTGATGCATCGGGTGCAGGCCCTCGATCCCCCGGGCGTCGGCGCGCGAGACCTCCGGGAGTGCCTGTTGATTCAGCTGCGGCAGCTCCCCGAGGTCACACCGGCAAGGGACGCGGCGATCGCCGTCTGCACCGACGGGTTCGAGCACCTGCCCCGCAAGGACGTGGTCGCGCTGTGCCGGCTCCTGAAGCGGCCGGAGGAGGAGATCCTGGGCGCGTTGGACCTCATCCGGCACCTGAACCCGCGACCGGGCAGCCTGATCGCGGAAACGCCGGCCGAGTACGTGGTCCCCGACGTGTTCGTACGCCGGGGGGACGGTGTCTGGCGGGTCGAGCTAAATCCCGAAACAGCGCCTAAACTAAGGGTGAACGCGGACTATGCGCGATTGATCCGGCGCGCCGACCAGAGTGCCGACGGGGTCGCCCTGAAGAGCCACCTCCAAGAGGCCCGGTGGTTCATCAAGAGCCTGGTGAGTCGGAACGACACGGTGCTGCGCGTAGCCTCGAAGATCGTCGAAATGCAACAGGAATTCTTCGAGCACGGCGACGAGGCGATGAAGCCGATGGTGCTGCGTGACGTCGCCGACGCCCTCGAGTTGCACGAGTCGACGATATCCCGCGTCACCACCCAGAAGTACATGCACACGCCGCGCGGAACCCTGGAGTTCAAGTACTTCTTCTCCTCGCACGTCAACACGGCGACCGGCGGCGAATGCTCGTCAACGGCAATCCGCGCCCTCATCAAGAAGCTGATAGCCGGCGAATCGGCGAGAAAACCCCTGAGCGACAGCAAGATTGCCAGTGAGCTCGCCGGTCAGGGTATCAATGTCGCGCGACGAACCGTCGCCAAGTACCGGGAGGCAATGGCCATTCCACCCTCAAACGAACGCAAACGTCTAGCCTGAACAGGTCGTTTGAACCTTAGGAGTCACGCAATGCAGATCAATCTGACGGGTCACCACATCGACGTCACCGATGCGCTCAGAGGCTATGTAGACAGCAAGTTCGAACGGCTTTCGCGCCATTTCGACCATGTCATCAACGCGCATGTGGTCCTGAGCGTCGAGAAGCTGGCGCAAAAGGCCGAGGCAACGCTCCATGTCAATGGCGCGAATGTCTTCGCCGACTCCGTTCATGAGGATATGTATGCCGCGATCGACGGCCTGATCGACAAACTCGACCGCCAGGTCCTGCGCCACAAGGAGAAGAAGAGCAGCCACCGCGCGACCAGTCAGAAGGGCGTGGACATAGAGCAGCCCTGAGCCTGCGAAATAGCCGCCGACCACCGCGCGGTCCCCGGGCGCGGTCGACACCTCGAACGGAATTAGCTCCCGTTCGGGGTGTTTCTCGTTGAGACGCGGACGAATCCGAGCTAGTGTGCGCCTGACGCATCTGAGCCTGCAGATTTCTTGAGGAAGCGACGCACCATGACCCGAACAGATCGCCCGCGGATGCCGCGGCCGGGGAATTCAGGCCCCGCGGCCGCGCTTCCCATTACCGGCGAGCAGGAGCAATGACTGATGTTTCCGCCTGAGCTCATCGACGAATCCCGCGTCGGCGTCGGCTTGGCCATCTCGAGCAAGAAACGACTGCTCGAGGCGCTCGCGCACCTGTTGGCGAGCGGCAGCGCAAGCCTGAGCCCGGACGCCGTATTCGAGCGGCTGCTCGAGCGCGAGCGACTTGGCAGCACCGGTCTCGGCCACGGCATCGCCCTGCCCCACGCCCGGGTCAAGGCCCTGTCGGACCCGGTTGGCGCGTTCGTCCAGATCCGAACCGGCGTTGATTACGACGCCGTCGACGGCGAGCCGGTCGATCTCGCCTTCGCGCTGCTGGTCCCCGAGAGCGCGAACGAGGAGCACCTGCAGCTTCTCGCGCAGCTGGCGAGCCTGTTCAGCGACCCCGCGGTCCGTAAGCAGCTGAGAGAGGCCGACGCGCCCGAGCGAGTCCTGCGCCATTTCGGCTACGGATAGAGGACGGGCGGGAAGGCGCCAGTGTCCGACAGCGTCCAGTCGCTCCTCGCCCAAACGGGGACCCGGTTCAAGATGCGGTGGCTGACCCCGGAACCACCCGAACCGAGACCGTTGCGCAGCGCCGACCCGCGGCTGTCCCGCCAGTCGCTGATCGGATCGCTGAACTGCATTCACCCCAACCGTCTGCAGGTCATCGGGCACGCGGAGCTGGTGTATCTCGCCGACCTCGGTGCCACGGCCTACTCCGAGACCATCGAAAAGCTGTTCGCCGACCAGCCGGCGGCAGTGATCTTTTCCGACGACATCGATCCCGAGGCCGCCTTCTGGGACAACGCGGAACTCTCCGACACGCCGCTACTCGGCTCGTCGCTGAACGACGAGGAGCTGATCAATCATCTGCGCTACTACCTGACCCACGCGCTGGCCGAACGCAAGACGGTGCACGGCGTGTTCATCGAGGTCCTGGGGATGGGCGTGCTGCTGATCGGCGATCCAGCCGTCGGCAAGAGCGAGCTCGCACTCGACCTGATCGCCCGAGGGCACCGATTGATCGCCGACGACGCGCCCGAGTTCGCCCGCATCGCCCCCGAGACGCTGGAAGGCACCTGTCCCGAACCGCTGCAGGACTTCCTCGAGGTACGCGGCCTGGGGATCCTGAACATCCGCGCGATGTTCGGTGAGGATGCCGTACGCCGCAGCAAAAATCTGCATCTGATCATCGACTTGAAGTCTCTCGACCAACGCGAGCTCGAGCGCATGGATAGGCTCTCCGGGAGCCTTTCGGCGAGCAGCGTTCTCGGCGTTGCGGTGCCCAAGATTACGATGCCGGTCGCGCCGGGCCGAAACCTTGCGATCATCGTGGAGGCGGCGGTGCGACATCAGGCCCTGCGGATCCGGGGCTACGATTCCGGCATCGACTTCGTCGACCGGCAGGCCAGGGCGATAAGCGCCAACCGGCCGCCTCCCCCAGACAAGCCGGGCTGAGTGCATAGCGCGACCCGGCGCGCGGCCCCGATTCCGAACGCCCGCCCCACGCGCGTTGAAAGCAAGCGAGCGGCGATTTCCGCTATGCTTGCGTCCTGTACAACTGATCGAAACGGCGCCGGTCGCGGCTCGGTCCCGACCCCGTCGACCGCCCTCTAACCCCGAGGAATCGCGCCCGAACCATGCGACTCGTGATCGTTAGTGGCCTGTCCGGATCCGGAAAGAGCGTTGCCCTGCACACCTTGGAGGATCTCGGCTATTACAGCATCGACAATCTGCCGCTCTTCCTGCTCAAGGACCTGGCGCTCGGACTGAACGCGGCCCATGACGAAACCTTCCACCATACGGCGGTCGGAGTCGACTCGCGCACCGATACCGGCGAGCTGCACAGATTACCGGACCTGATTCAGGCCGCGCGCGATACCGGCATCGATTGCACGGTGATTTTTCTAGACGCCCATACCGATACTCTGATCAAAAGGTTCAGCGAGACGCGCCGCAGGCACCCCTTGACGAGCCCCGATCGACCGCTCGGCGAGGCCATCCGGCTCGAGCGACGGCTCCTGGAGCCGATTCGGCGCACCGCCGATGTGCGCATCGATACCACGGACACCAATGTGCACGAGCTGAGGGAACTGGTGCGCTCCCGTCTTGGCGTCACGGCCACCCCGAAGGCATCGATCCTGCTTCAGTCGTTCGGGTTCAAGAACGGGATCCCGAAAGACGTGGACTTCGTGTTCGACGTCCGCTGCCTGCCGAATCCCCACTGGCAGCCGGAGCTCAAGCCACTCACCGGGCTCGATCAGCCCGTCGTGGATTTCCTCGAGCAGAGTCCGGACGTCAGGCGCATGCGGGAGGACATCCTGGGTTTTCTCGACCGTTGGATACCGGCATTCGAGTCCGACGGCCGCAGCTATCTGACGATCGCCGTCGGCTGCACCGGCGGACAGCACCGATCCGTCTTCATGGCCGAGGCGCTTCGCCGTCACTTCGAGCAGGGCGGCTACAAGGTGATGGTGCGCCATCGGGAGCTTGCGTGAGCGTTGGGCTGCTGCTGATCACTCATGGGCCGCTCGGTGCCGATCTGCTGCGCATCGCGACCCAGATATTCGGGGCCTGCCCGGCGCCGGTGGAAGCGCTCGACCTGGTCAACGACACACCAAGAGACTTGGCCGTCGAGCAGGCGCTCCGGTGCACGGAGCGCCTGGACCAGGGCGACGGTGTCCTGGTGCTGACCGACCTCTACGGCGCGACGCCGGCCAACGTCGCAACCGCGTTGCTCGACCTGCGCGACGGGCTGCGGCTCCTCGCCGGCGTCAACCTCCCGATGCTGCTGCGTGCGCTGAACTACGCCGCGCTCGACCTCGACAGCGTCACCGAGCGCGCGCTCCACGGAGGGCGCGACGGCGTGCTGCTCTGCTCCGGCCGCGGCGAAGTGGACTGAGACCCTATGATGCGCAAGGAACTGGAAATCGTTAACAAGCTCGGGCTACACGCCCGGGCGGCCGCCAAACTGGTCCAGTGCGCGAGCAACTTCGTGAGCCACATCGAGGTCGAGCGGCGCGGCCAGCGGGTCAATTGCAAGAGCATCATGGGCGTCATGATGCTGGCCGCAAGCCAGGGGACCCGGATAATCGTCGAGGTCAGCGGCGCGGACGAGGAGGCCGCCATCAGGGCCATCGAGTCCCTGATCGCCGATCGCTTCGGAGAGCCCGAGTGACCACCGCGTTCCAGGGGATCGGTGTCGCCGGGGCGCGGTCGATCGCGCTCGGCCCGGCGTTCATCACCGACCACGGGCTTCGCGGCGCGTCCCGAACGCCGATCGCACCCCATCAGGTCGGCGCGGAGCTCGAGCGCCTGGATCGGGCCGTCACGGCCGCGCGCACGTCGCTCGAGCGGGTGCGCGATCAGATACCCCGCACCACGCCGATCAACATCGCGGAGTTCATCGACGCCCACCTGATGATGCTCGAAGATGCGGCGCTGGTCGACCAGGTCCGGCAGATTGTCCAGGACCAGCTCTGCAACGCGGAGTGGGCGCTGCAAATCCAGCGCGACACGCTGGTGCAGGTGTTCGACGAGATGGAGGACCCCTACCTGCGCACCCGCCGCGACGACGTGGAGCACGTGGTCCACCAGATTCAGACCTTCCTGCAGGGCGCCGATCCGCCGTACGAGGGAACCGAGCGCGACCTGGACGGCCTGGTCGTCGTGGCCCGCGACCTGATGCCCGCGGACGCCATCGTGCTGCGTCACCGAGGCGCGGCGGCCTTCGTCACCGAGTACGGCGGGCCCATGTCCCATACCTCGATCCTCGCGCGCAGCCTCGGTGTACCGGCCGTGATGGGCATCCACAACATCACCCGCTATCTGCGCCATGGCGAGCTGCTGGTGGTGGATGGCGAGACCGGAACCGTGCTCGCGAACGCCGACGCCCGGACGCTGACCTATTTCCGCGAGCGCATCCAAGAGATCGAGTCCCGCCAGGCGAGGCTGCGGGGCCTGGTCCACCGCCCCTCGGTCACCCGGGACGGGGTCCCGGTGACCCTGTACGCGAACCTCGAGCTCCCCGAGGACGTGGAGACGGCGAAGGCGAACGGAGCGGCCGGGGTGGGACTCTATCGCACCGAGTTCCTGTACATGAACCGCGACGACTTGCCGGACGAGGAGGAGCACCTGGCAACCTACGCGGACATCATCGACGGGCTCGACGGCATTCCGCTGACCATCCGCACCCTCGACCTGGGGGTCGACAAGCGGATCGAGGCGATCAGCGACTATTGTCCGGGGGTGTGCAACCCGGCGCTCGGCCTGCGCGCGATCCGGCTGTGCCTCAAGGAGCCCGGGCTCTTTCGGCCCCAGCTCCGGGCGATCCTGCGGGCCTCGGCGCTGGGGCCGGTTCGGCTGATGGTGCCGATGGTCAGCAACGTCCAGGAGATCGACAGCGTTCTCGCGCTGATCGCCCAGATCAAGCGCGATCTGGAGCGGGAGGGCCACGCGTTCGACCCTGCGCTGCCCGTCGGCGCCATGGTCGAGGTACCGGCCGCCGCGCTTGCCGCCGAGGCATTCGCGCGCCGCTTGGATTTCTTGTCCATCGGCACCAATGACCTGATCCAGTACACGCTGGCCATCGACCGCCTCGACGACGCGGTCAATTACCTGTTCGACCCGACCCACCCGGCGATCCTGCGACTGGTGCGGATGACCGTCGAGGCCGGGCGGGCCCGAGGCAAGCCGGTCGGTATGTGCGGCGAGATGGCCGGCGACCCGCGATTCACCCGGCTGCTGCTGGGCATGGGGCTGCGCGAGCTCAGCATGCAGCCCGGCGCCCTGCTCGACATCAAAGAGATCGTGCTGGACTCGGACACGGGGTTGCTCGAGCGGCAGGCCGAGGCCCTGTTTGCCGGCCTCGACGACGGCGACCCCGGCCGACTGCTCGACGCGCTGAACCGTTCTCCGGACTAGTTTTTCGCCGCCCCGCCTGGGATCTCGTCGGCCTACGGTCTCCAGCCCGCGAGCACATCCATGCAGGCGCGGCACATCTCGGCCGCACGCTGCTCGCTGTCGGCCTCGGTGTAGGCGCGAAACTCCGGGGCGTTGCCCGACGGGCGCAGGTGAGCGATCTCACCGCTTTCGAAGCTGACGCGCAATCCGTCTGTCGCGTCGAGCGCGGCAACCGGACCGAACCTCTCGCCGAAGACCGCCTCGACAGCCGCCTTGTCCCGCTCATAATCGCCGCTTGACAGGTCGGCGATCCTTGCGCGGCTGACCTCGGTCGGAAACGCCTTGATCCGGTCGCTGTGCGTGAAGCGCGCGGGAAGCCCGGCCGCGAGCGCCGAGACGGGTACACCGCGCTCGACGGCGGCCAGCAGGATGGTCACGGCCACCAGCACGGCGTCCCGGGTCGGCAGCGCCGGCAGCCGGCGCCCGTTCCTGACGATATCGGTGGCCTGCAGAAACCCGCCGTTTGCCTCATATCCGACCACCGGCGCCAGACCCTGCCGCACGAGCTGCTGCATGCCCTCAACGACGAACGGCGAACCGATTCGGGTGCGGAGGACCTGCTCGAAGCAGCCGCAGCGCTCCACCGCCGTGTTGCTGCTCACCGGTGTAGCGACTCCCCGGGCACCCAGCTCGCGCGCGCACAGGATGCCGGCGATGTCACCGCGAAGCCAGCTACCGTTCTCGTCGCCGATCAGTGGCCGATCACCGTCCCCGTCGGCCGAGACCAGGGCGTCGAATCGGCCCGTCGCGGCCCAGTCTCGGGCCAGCGTCGAGTCCTCGGGACGGACGGCCTCGGTGTCGACGGGGATAAATACATCCGAGCGGCCGAGCCGGGTCACCTCGGCGCCGAGTCCCCCGAGCACATCCGCGTAAGCCGCGCTCGCCACGCTGGAATGCTCGTAGACGCCGACTCGCAGCCCGCCCAGGCAGCCCGCCGGAAAAAACCCCCGGAAACGCGAGACATAGGCATCGTAGGCCGCGGGTTCAGCTTCAGGCAGTGCGCCGGGCGCTTCGGCGCTGAACGCGCCGTCTCTGAACATTCCCTCGGGCAATGCCACTAGCTGCTCCCGGATTCGCGCCTCGTCCCGCTTCAGGATCTCGCCGGTGGGAAGGTTGAACTTGATACCGTTGCGATCGTCCGGAATATGGCTGCCGGTCACCATCAGCGTCGGGATACCGCGCGCGATGCCGTAGGCGGCGACCGCCGGGCTTGGGATACGGCCCAGATTCAGAGGGAGGCAACGGCAAGACAGCACCGCACGTGCGCAGGCGGACATGATATCGCCAGTGCTCGGGCGCAGGTCGCCGGCGATGCCGACCTCCCCGCCAGGCGCCAGCACGCCCTCGCCGAGCAGGTACTGGAGGAACCCGGCCGTATATGCGTAACAGACCCGGTCCGTCATGTCCGCGACCAGTCCTCGTGCACCGCTGGTGCCGAACGCCACGCCGCTCTCGCTCATCAGCCGATCAATCTGCATGCTTCAGGTCGCGCTTGGCCCGGGTCGCCCGGAGGGGACGACAGTCTACCAACTTGTCTTCGCCCGAGGCTCGATCCCCGCCGTTTCGCGGTCGCATGGGGGAGTGTCCCAACAGGGTGGGGATCGGTTAAGCTGCGCCCTGCAACGGCTTTGGGGTTCGATGCCGGCGCCTCGCGTACCCGTGGCGCGCAAGCAGTCGGACCCCAATTACCCACGACAACACGAACCATCAGGAGAGACATATGCCCTACATGCGCCCAACCTCCCTTCTCGCGTCGGCGGCCGTCCTTGCACTGGCGCTGGGCCAGCCGTTGATGGCTGAGGAGGCCCCGCCCGCACAACCGCCGGAACCGGGCGCTGCAGCAGCGCCGACGCCGGTTCCGGCCACCCCCGAGCCGGTGACGGCCGTGCCCGCCGCCGAGGTCGCCCCGGCACCGGCCGATCAGGGCCCGGCGACTACAGGCGCATCCGAAGCGGCCGAGGCAGCGCGGCAGAAGGCCGAAGAGCGCCGCGCGGAGGCGCAGAAGGAGCGCAACGAGCGTTACCAGGAACTGCGCGCCCGCGCCGCCGAGGTGGGCCTGGAACTACCCGAGACGCCGCCTTGGGAGGCCGCGGACACCGGGATGCCCGGTGCACCGGCGATGCCCTTCGGCATGTCGACCGAGGAGATGGAGTCCATGCGCGAGGAACGGGCGGCCATGCGCGAGAAGATGCGCACCATGTCCCCGGAGGAACGCCAGGCGATGCGCGAGGCCCACTGGAACAGCATGCGTGAGCGCGCCGCGGAGCGCGGGGTCCAGATGCCGGAGACGCCGCCATGGGCCGAAGCGGAAAAACGCCGTCAGGAGATGCAGGAGCGGATCGAGAGCTACCGCAAGATCATCGACGAGATGACGGACGAGCAGCGGGAAGCCGCGAAGGCAGTTTTCGGGCAGGTTCCAGCTATGCAGGGGCCACCGCCCATGCAGCGGTGGGGCCAGGGATACGGGCCCTATGGCGGATTCCCCGGCCAGATGCCTAACCAGGGAGATCCAGCAGGTACAGGCGGGCCCGGAATGATGCCCTACCAGGGTGGTCCGGGCGGTGCCGGTGGCCCCGGAATGATGCCCTACCAGGGCGATCCGAGCGAAACGGGTGGCCCCGGAATGATGCCCTACCGTGGCGGCCCGGGGATGACGCCCTACTACGGCGCGCCCGGCCAGGACCAGGGACCGCCACCGCCGATGCCCCAGGGCGGCGGGCGCTACTAGACCCCGGCAGAGGCGCGCCCGGCATCGTCCGGGCGCGCCGTCCCGTGGCCGCTTGATCCCAGCCATTCTTCCAGCAACGCCTGTACCGGCTCTATGCCGATTCGCTCCAGGGTCGAGAAGGGCATAACCCGGACCTGGTCCCGCGTCGATGCCGTCAGGGTCCGTTCGACCGCTAACTGGGTGGACCGCGCCGCGCCCCGCTTGAGCTTATCGGCCTTAGCCAGCAGCAACAGCACCGGCAGGCCCCGCGCCAACCCCCATTGCAACATTTGCCGGTCGTAATCGGTAAGCGGGTGGCGGATGTCCATCACGATGACCAGCCCGGCGAGCGATCGCCGCCGTTCGAGGAACTCGGCCATGTGCCGCTGCCACTCGAGCTTTATGGCCTCCGAGACCTTTGCGTAGCCGTAGCCGGGCAGATCCACGAGGCGCCGCTCGCCGTCCAGCGCGAAAAAGATGATCTGCTGGGTACGGCCCGGGGTCCGGCTCGTCCGGGCGAGCGCCTTCTGGTGGCAGAGCGCATTGATGGCACTGGACTTTCCGGAGTTCGACCGGCCCGCAAACACCACCTCCCGGCCGCTGTCGTCGGGTGCCTGGGCCGTGCGAGTCACGGCGGTCAGAAAGGACGCGCGCTGAAAAAAGGGATTCATCGTCCGGAGACCGTTGCTCTGCCGTTGGCGGCGCCCTGCGGCGTCAGATATGCAGATGTTCCCAAAGACGTCCGGCCCAGGATCGCTTCCTTAGCTTCGGTTTGGCCCCCGCATCGACGAAGAACTGGGCGTACTGCTGATCGCTCTCCATGATGTGCTTGGTCAGCCAGATCTTCAGGAAGTGCATGAGCTCGAAACCGATCGCCGTCTTTCCGCTGTCGACCTTCCGCTGAAGCTCGAGCATGCTCGCGATCAACTCCTCGTGCTGGGCCTTGTGTTCCTCATAGCCGGGATAGCCCAGAATCCGCATCAGGCTCTCCTCGACGGCAAAATGGATCTTGGTGTATTCCGCCAATTTGGTGAGGACCTCGCGCACCACACCGCTTCCGTGACGCTGGTGTATCGCCTCGTGCATCTCGTTGACCAACCCGACCAGGACCTGGTGCTGGGCATCGATCTCTTCGATACCGACGCTCAAGACATCCGACCACTCGACGAACTTCGCCATTGCGCACTCTCCCGGAATCGCGTCCCCGCATCGTCGGTCCAAGACAGGTCCGCCGGCCACCCACGCACGTTAGGGTAACGCTGAACTATTGCGTTCCCCGTCCGGGGCAAGGATGGCCCCAATATTTTCAGCGGATTTAAGCCATTGAAAAGGCGCCTCCCCAGCTCGCTCAGGTCGACTCGGGGGCGCGCATCCAGTCACCGGATTTGCCACCGGCCTTCTCAAGCAGACGGACGGCCTCGATGGTCATGCCGCGGTCGACGGCCTTGCACATGTCATAGACGGTCAAGAGGCAGACCTGAACCGCGCAGAGCGCCTCCATCTCGACGCCCGTCTGGCCGCTGGTCTCCACCGTCGCCTGGCAGTATACCGACGAGTCCTCGGCACGCACCGTGAGCGCGATCTCGACCCGTGTCAGACTCAGCGGGTGACACAAGGGCACCAGGTCCGCGGTGCGCTTCGCCCCCATGATCCCGGCGATGCGGGCCACGCCGAGGACGTCGCCCTTGCGATGCTCGCCCCGTTCGATCAGCGCGAGGGTCTCCGGTCTCATCCGTATGAGCCCTTCCGCTACCGCCCGCCGCCGCGTGACCGCCTTGGCGCCGACGTCGACCATGCGGGCATCGCCGGCGTTGTTGAAGTGGGTGAGTCCCGCCATGGCCAATCGAATCTACGAACGCGGGATCAACGCCCCGTTAAAACGCCGGCTTCTCCGGAGCCTCATCGAACATCCTTACGCTGGCCATGATCTCGTCGCGGGCCTCCTCGCGGCCTCCCCAGCCGCCGACGCGCACCCATTTGCCCTCGTCGAGGTCCTTGTAATGCTCGAAGAAGTGGGCGATCTGGTCCAGCAGGTGGGACGGCACGTCCCGGAAGCTCTCGATGTTGCGATAGCCCTTGAACAGCTTGTCGATTGGAAGTGCAAGGATCTTGGCGTCGTCGCCGGACTCGTCGGTCATCTTCAGCACGCCGACCGGCCGGCATTGGATCACCGATCCCGGGATCAGCGGGTAGGGCGTCATGACCATCACGTCCACCGGGTCCCCGTCCCGCGACAGGGTGTGGGGCACGTAGCCGTAGTTGCAGGGATAGTGCATGGCCGTGGACATGAAGCGATCGACGAACATCGCCCCGGTCGCCTTGTCCATCTCGTACTTCACCGGCTCCGAGTGGGACGGAATCTCAATGATGACGTTGATTTCATTGGGTATGTTCTCGCCACGGGATACGCGGTACAGATCCATCGATCGACCTCTCGACGCTAAGTGTGGTGACTGGGGAGCCCCGGGGTGTTCCTGGAAAACGCGAAAAGGCCCTTTCGGGCCTTCTCGGCGGCGCTCGATGCGCGGATTGTAGACCAGGCACCCGCCGGAAATCCCAATGTTTGGGATTCCCGGGGCATGTCACCCTGGCCGGGCCGTTTCCGCCCCGGCCGGGGCCGATCACAACAAAGGCACGATCAGGAGCGCGACGATGTTGATGATCTTGATCAGCGGGTTCACCGCCGGGCCGGCCGTGTCCTTGTAGGGGTCGCCGACGGTGTCGCCGGTGACCGCGGCCTTATGGGCCTCCGAGCCCTTGCCGCCGAGGTTTCCGTCCTCGATGTACTTCTTTGCGTTGTCCCAGGCACCGCCGCCGGTGGTCATCGAGATGGCCACGAAGAGACCGGTGACGATGGTGCCGATCAGGAGCCCGCCCAGCGCCTCCTTACCAAGGACCAAGCCCACGACAACGGGCACCAGCACCGGGAGCAGGGACGGGATCATCATCTCCTTGATCGCCGCCTTGGTCAGCATGTCCACGGCCTTGGAGTAATCGGGCTTCTGAGTATGATCCATGATCCCCGGCATCTCGCGGAACTGGCGGCGGACCTCATTGACAATCCCGCCAGCGGCACGCCCGACGGCCTCCATCGCCATCGCGCCGAACAGGAAGGGCACCAGGCCCCCGATGAACAACCCGATGATGACCATATGATTGTTGAGACTGAAGTCCAGTGCCTGGTCACCCAGTGCATGGGTGTAATCCGCGAACAGGACCAGGGCCGCCAGACCGGCCGAGCCGATGGCATAGCCTTTGGTCACGGCCTTGGTGGTATTGCCGACCGCGTCGAGCGGATCGGTGATACCGCGGACCTTCTCGTCCAGGCCGGCCATTTCGGCGATGCCCCCAGCGTTGTCGGTGATCGGTCCGTAGGCGTCCAGGGCCACGATGATTCCGGTCATGGAGAGCATGGACGTCGCCGCGACGGCGATGCCGTAGAGCCCGGCCATTTCGTAGGACACCCAGATTGCCGCACAGACCGCGAGCACCGGCGCGGCTGTCGACTTCATGGAGATTCCCAGGCCGGCGATGATGTTGGTGGCATGGCCGGTCTGGGATGCCTCGGCGATATGCCGGACCGGGCTGTACTCGGTGGCGGTGTAGTACTCTGTAATAAGCACCATCAGGGCCGTCAGCACGAGGCCAACCACGGCGGCACCAAACACGCCCCAGCTACTGTATGTGACACCGCCGATGACTAAAGCGTCAGGCATCAACCACAGCGTAACCGGAATGAACGCCAACAGCGCGATGCCGCCGGCCACCGCCAGGCCCTTGTAGAGGGCGACCATGATCTTGGTATCGCCCTCCTTCGCCTTGACGAAAAAGGTGCCGATGACCGAGGCGATGATGGATACGCCGCCGATCACCAGCGGATAGACAATGGCGTCGGTGGTGCCCACCAGCAGCGACCCGAGCAGCATGGTGGCGACCACGGTCACGGCATAGGTCTCGAACAGGTCCGCGGCCATGCCGGCGCAGTCGCCCACGTTGTCGCCCACGTTGTCGGCGATGACCGCCGGGTTGCGTGGGTCGTCCTCCGGGATGCCGGCCTCGACCTTGCCCACGAGATCCGCGCCCACATCCGCACCCTTGGTGAAGATGCCGCCGCCGAGTCGGGCAAAGATGGAAATCAGGGAGCCGCCGAAACCCAGACCGACCAGGGCGTGCAGAACGTGAGACTGCTCGACGCCCAACTCGGTCAGGAACACGTAATAGCCCGCCACACCGAGTAGACCGAGACCTACGACCAGAAGGCCGGTGATCGCCCCACCACGAAAGGCTACCTGCAGCGCGGCGTCCAAACCATCATTGGCGGCTTGGGCGGTGCGTACATTGGCCCGCACCGAGATGTTCATCCCGATGTAACCGGCCGCGCCGGACAGGACGGCGCCGACCACGAAGCCGACCGCCGTGTACCAATCCAGGCTGAAGAACAGAATGACCGCCAGGATTATGCCCACGATACCGATGGTCATGTACTGGCGGTTGAGATAGGCCTGTGCCCCCTCCTGGATGGCACCCGCGATCTCGCGCATGCGGTCGTTTCCGTCGGGCAGATTCAGGATCCACTTCACGGACCAGATGCCGTATCCCAGCGCGACGACGCCGCATAGGAGGGCGAAAATAGAACCAGGTGACATTTAGCTAATTCCTCTCTTGATGTCTGACTTAGGTTGTCGTTAAAAAAAGCGCCCCGGGCGCTTGCCTTGTCCACCTCTCACCGCTCGGCTGCACGCATAGCGCCAAGGAAATGGCCTCGGCGCCGATGCATCGGCGATCTCTTTTCTCAAAGGACGACTCGATCCGGCCGCGATGAATCTGTGCTGATCGCTCAGCGCCCCACGCCGGAAAAATCGGTACCCGGCCTTAGGCCGAAAGCCTGCTCGAGCCCCAGCTCGACGATCAGGGCATCCGCTGCCGCGCTGCCATGCTCCCGCTGAATTTCACCGAGTATCAGCCTCACGGCGTTGCGATTGTAACCGCCGCCGAACTGTAACTGGATAGTAATCAATTCGCGGGCGCGTTCGGTGGTCATGAATGGATCTCCGCCGGAAGCGGTACCGGGGGGCTCCGCCCCCGGTAAGCTCTTGTTATGTCAGAGCTCGAACGCGTCTAACTTACGCTCGACCGGGGCGTTCTTCAGCGTGACATACTTCGGCATGCCGTTTTGGTAAGGGGGATAGTCCTCGCCCTGGATCAACGGGTAGAGATAGTCGCGGCACTTGTCCGTGATACCGAAGCCGTCCGCGGTGATGAAATCCGTGGGCATGAACTTCTCGACGTTCGCCACCTTCGACAGCGGGGCATGGCCGATCTCCCAAACGTACGGATCGGACGACTTGCGCACCACGGTGGGCATGATCGAGTTGTGGCCCGCAACGGCCAACTCGACCGCCGACTTGCCCAGCGCATAGGCCTGCTCCACGTCGGACTTCGAGGCCAGGTGGCGCGCGGCGCGCTGCAGATAATCGGCGACCGCCCAGTGGAACTTGTAGCCGAGGGCGTCCTTGATCATGTTCGCGACAACCGGCGCGGCGCCGCCGAGCTGGGCATGGCCGAACGCGTCGCGCGTGCCCTGCTCGGCCAGAAAACGCCCGTCCGGCCAGTGGCAACCCTCGGACACGCAGATGGTGCAGTAACCGTGCTCCTCGACCTTGGCCTTGACCGCGGCCAGGAACTTGTTCTGGTCGAACTCCACTTCCGGAAACAGGGTCAGCACCGGGATGCCCTGATCCGCGACCAGGGCCCCGGCGGCGGCGATCCAACCAGCGTGGCGGCCCATGACCTCGATCACGAAGATCTTGGTCGAGGTCGCGGCCATGGAGCGCACGTCGAAGGAGGCTTCCAGCGTCGAGGTGGCGATGTACTTGGCGACGCTGCCGAACCCGGGGCAGTTGTCCGTGATGGGTAGGTCGTTGTCCACGGTCTTGGGCACGTGCACGGCCTGGACCGGATAACCCAAGGTCTCCGATAGCTGGGATACCTTGTAGCAGGTGTCTGCAGAATCCCCACCGCCGTTGTAGAAGAAGTAGCCGATGTCGTGGGCCTTGAAGACCTCGATCAGCCGCTCGTACTCGCGCTTGTTCGCTTCCAGGCTTTTGAGTTTGTAACGGCAGGAGCCAAACGCGCCCGAGGGGGTGTAACGCAGTGCCGCGATGGCCTCGTCGGACTCCTGGCTGGTATCGATGAGATCCTCGGTCAGCGCGCCGATGATGCCGTTGCGCCCCGCGTAGACATTGGCGATCCGATCGGGGTGCCGGCGTGCGGTCTCGATCACCCCGCAGGCCGAAGCGTTGATCACGGCAGTTACACCGCCGGACTGGGCGTAGAAGGCGTTTTTCGCGGACATGGTTCTCCCTTTTCCGTTTCAGGTTGCTCTTAGGTTGCCGCCCGGCGGTCGCGTCGACCCTTGGGCGGCGGGAATTCGATTCACGTGCTTCGGAATCGGCGCGGGCCCGGACTCCACAGCACTCGCCTAACGACTCGGCAGATCGCCGCGCTGCTCGGCGGTATGGTCGGCCTGGGCCTGCAGCAGCGAAACAGTACATTCGGCCAGATCGTCGAATTCGTCGATACCGGTACCCATCTGCTTGTAAGGCTTATAAAAGAACTGGCTGCGGTACTGTCGCTCCCCGACCTTGACGATCACGAAGTTGCACCCGTCCTCGGCCTGCCAAAGTATCACCGGGCAGACGGTCAGCTCCCGGTCGGCAGGGTGCCGCCGGATCTCGGCGTCGGCGAGCTGGATCTCGACCTCGCGCCTGTAACGCTCCCTGAGGGTGGTCTTTACCACCCATTTCTCGGTGTCTGTGATGTCCGGGACAGAATCCATCGGTATCGCGTGCCTGGGCCTTGTTCGCGGGCCTCATCTGGGGCCGAATCAGGGGCCGAATCAGTGGCGCCGCCCACCGCCGGCACCGGCGGGCGATCCCCGACCGCTGTTGTCGGTGGCGAGGATCCGGCAGTTGCTCGGGCGAGCGACCGGGCTGGTGGACCAAAAAACCACGGCAAGCCTACAGAAAAGACCCACCGGGACCAAATCGAAAAAATTCGGTGCACGTATGCATTCGATTAATTTCGCAAATTCTACTCAATCCGGCGGCTGACCGGAAATTCATCACCGGCGCGGACCGGGATTCGCCCCCACCGGATACCTCCGCGCGGGCTCGGCCCCGGTCAGGGACGTGCCAGGGGCGGCACCTCGGCACCGAGGCCAAGTGCCCGGTCCATGAACAGACGTTTCAACGGGGTGAGCCGATCGGTAGCCGCGAGACCCAGGCTGCGCACGGCGGCCAGCGGCCGCGAGCGGTTGCTGAACAGTCGCTTGAGCCCATCCATCGCCCCCAGCATCAGCAGGTTATCGCCGCGGCGCGCCCGCTCGTAGTGCCGCAGCGTCCACATGGAGCCGATCGGACGCCCGCGCTCGCGTGCCAGGTCCAGTGCCGCGGCCAGCTCGGCGGCGTCCAGGAAACCGAGATTGACGCCCTGGCCGGCGAGCGGGTGGACGGCGTGGGCCGCGTCGCCGATCAGCGCCAGCCCTGGCAGCACGTAGTGCTCGGCATGCTGCAGCCGCAGCGGGAACGCCGCCCGCGGCCCGTCGAGCCGCACGCGCCCGAGCCGGCCGTCGAAGGCGTCCGTCAAGGCGTTCGAGAAGGCCGTCTCGTCCATCGCGAGCAGCTCGCCGGCGCGCTCGTCGCTCGCCGACCAGACGATCGAGCAGCGCCCGTCCGCCAGCGGCAGAAAGGCCAGGGGCCCGGTGGGCAGGAAGCGCTGCCAGGCGGTCTCCTCGTGCCAGCGCTCGGGCCGAACGTTGGCCACGATGGCACGCTGATCGTAGTCCCATCCCCGGGTCTCGATGCCGGCCAGCTCCCGAACCAGCGAGTCGCGCCCGTCCGCCGCCACCAGAAGCCCGGCGCCCAGGGTCCGACCGTCGTCAAGCACCAGCCGCGCGCAACCGTCCGCCCGCTCGATGTCGGCAATCGACGCCGGGCAGAGAATCCGCACGTCGGCCGCCGCCTCGAGGCCCTCCCACAGGGCTAGCTGGATCGCGCGGTTCTCGACGATGTGGCCCAGATCCGGCTCGCCGATCTCGGCGCTGTCGAAATGGATGCTGCCACCCGCCACCGCATCCCAGACGTGCATCTGACGGTACGGGCTGGCCCCCAACTCGGCGATCCGCGGCCAGGCGCCGAGCCTCGACAGGATCCGCTGGCTCGCCCGGCTCAGCGCCGACACCCGCAGGTCGATCTCCCCGGAGGGCCAGTCCCGCGCGGGTGCCCTGGACTCGACGACGGTGATCGTGAGCCCCTTGCCGGAGCAGGCGCGGGCGAAGGCCGCCCCGACCATGCCGCCGCCGACGACGATCAGATCCGATCGCAACTCAGACCCGTTCACGGCGGACCTCCAAGTCAGTCGGGGACGGGACCAGGGGCAGACCACGGGCGAGCCGCGGGAGTCGCCCGCCGATGCCCATGAATCCGCGGGCCACGAACGACCGGGCGACGGGCAGCAGGTCCAGGCCGAGCATCCCCGCCCCGCGCGCCAGCTTGAGCGGCGGCCAAGGGTTCACGAACAACCGCGCCAGGGCGTCCGTGACGGTCGCGACCGTCACCTGGTCCCGCCCTCGCCAGCGCCGATAGGCGGCGAGGGTCTCGGCGCCGCCCGGGTCTGAACCGCCAGCGGCGCTGCCGGCGAGGACCTCCGCCAGGGCCGCCACGTCGCGCAGACCCAGATTGAAGCCCTGCCCCGCAACCGGGTGCAACGTGTGAGCGGCGTTGCCGATCAGAACCAGCCGCGTCTGCACCGGGTCGCGCGCCAACACCAGCCTCAGCGGGTAGCCGCGGCGCGGGGATGGGCGGGCGAACCGGCCGAGCCGGTAACCGAAGCGCGCCTGCAGTCTGGCAAGGAAGGCGTCGTCGGACAGGCCGACGATCTCGGCGGTCTCGTCGTTCTGGCAGGTCCAGACCACCGAGTAACGCCCCCCTGTCATTGGCAACAAGGCCAGGGGACCGGTGTCCGTGAAACGCTCGAACGCCACCCCCGGCCGGGGGCGGTCCGGCGTGACCGTGGCGATGACGGCGTCGTGACCGTAGCTCCGCTCCTCGGCCTGGAGCGAAAGGCGCTTGCGAACCGCCGAGTCGCCGCCGTCCGCGGCGACCAGCAAGCGGGTCCGCAGTGTCCGTGGCTCGCCGCCGTGCAGCACTTCCAGCTCGACCCGGTCCTGTTCAACCCGGTGGCCCGCGAGCCGCGCCGGGCACAGCAGGTCGACGCGGTCCGCCCCCAGCAGCGCCGACTGTATCGCCGCGCCGATAGCCCGGGCCGGCGTCACGTAGCCGAGGGCCTCGACGCCCAGCTCGGCCCGATCGAGGTGCGCAAACCCGAAGCGACCCCGGTCCGAGACATGGACCTGCCGGATCGGCTCCGCCTCGGGGGCGATCCGGGGCCAGAGCCCGATCGCGTCCAGGATGCGCCGGCTGCCCCAGGACAGGGCGATCACGCGCTCGTCGTAGCTGGGCTGCAACGGCGCATCCGCGGCGACCGCCTCGACGACCGCCACCCGGTGCCCGCTCCCGGCCAGCGCGCAGGCGAGCGACCCGCCGATCAGTCCGCCGCCGATGATTACCAGGTCGTACTCTTGCATTGAGGGTTTCTTCCGCCGCGCCCGCCGCGAGCAGCCGGTCAGGGTCGCATCAGGGCCTCGATCTCGCCGGCGTCCTTCGGCACACCGGCCGACAGGACCTCATGGCCGTCCCGGGTTATCAGCACGTCGTCCTCGATCCGGATCCCGATTCCCCGCAGCGGCTCCGGAACCGGGTCCGTGGCCGGCATGTACAGCCCCGGCTCCACGGTCAGAACCATTCCCGGCTCAAGCGCGCGCCAGTCCTCATCGGTCTTATAGGCCCCGACGTCGTGGACGTCCATGCCGAGCCAATGACCGGTACGGTGCATGTAGTAGGGTTTGTAGGCCTCGTCCTTAAGTAGCTTGCGCACCGAGCCCTTGAGCACGCCCAGCGCGACCAGGCCCTTGGTCAGGACCCGCAGGGCGGCCTCGTGCGGCTCGAGCCAGTGGTTACCGGGTCGGGCCTTGTCGATCGCCGCGCGCTGGGCGGCGAGGACCAGGTCGTAGAGCGCCCGCTGGGCCGGCGTGAAGCGCCCGCCGATCGGGAAGGTGCGGGTGATGTCCGAGGCATAGCCCTCGAGCTCGCAGCCGGCATCGATCAGCACCAGATCGCCGTCCCGGAGCAGAGCGGAATTCTCGACATAGTGCAGCACGCAGGCATTGGCGCCGCCGGCTACGATCGGCTGATAGGCCTGATGACGCGCGCCCTCCAGGGCGCAGCGGTGCTGAAACTCGGCCTCCAGACGGTGCTCGCCCATCCCCGGCCGGCAGGTCCGCATCAGCTGACGGTGCGCGCCGGCGGAGACGCGCGCGGCCCGGCGCATCAGACGTATCTCCGCGGGACTCTTGCGCAGTCGCTGCTCGTGCAGAATCGTCTCGATGGCGATGAGTCCGTCGGGGGCGCGTGCGCCCGAACGGGCATTGGCGCGCACCTGATTGACCCAGCCCATGACGCGGGCGTCCAGCGCCGGGTCGGAGCCTACCGGGTAGTAGACGCGGGCCCTGCCGTCGAGCAGCCCCGGCAGGATGCCGTCCAGATCGGAAAGCGGGTGGGCCTGATCGGCGCCGTAGTCCCGGGTAGCGCCCTCGACGCCGGCCCTAGGCCCGTCCCATTGCTCGCGCTCCGGGTCGCGCGGCCGGCAGAACAGCAGGTACTCGCCCTCCTTGCGCCCCGGCGCGATGACGGCGTAGGCGTCCGGCTCCGGGAAACCGGTCAGGTACAGGAAGTCGCTCGACTGACGGAACGGGTAGTGGACGTCCCGGCTGCGCAGCGCCTCGCGGGCGGCGGGCAGGATCGCTACGCCGTCCTGGCCCACGGCCTTGGCCAGGGCCCTTCTGCGGCGCCTGTGCTCGGCGGCCGTCACCTCGCCTCCTCGGGGCCGGCAACCCGCTCCTCGTACACCAGCATCGCGGCGACCCAAACGAACTCGGCTACCTCGGTCAGTGCCTCCTCGTTCTCCTCGGCGTCCTCGAGCGCGTCGAGGTCCATCCGAGTCAGGGCGACGAAGTCCCGGAAGACCTCCCGGGTCTGCTCAGAGAGGTCCCGTTCGGAGATACCCTGGACGCCCAGCGCGAACAGGAAGCCCCGCACCCAATCGTAGAGCGCGGTGGCCCGGGCCGCCAGGGGCTCGGTCTCGGCCGGTAGCAGCAGGGAGAACCCGAGCCCGGGTCCCCGAATCTGCTCCCAGGTCTGCCTCGCGAGACCGCTGAGACCGTCCCGGGCCTCGCCCGCGAGCACATCCCCGGTCCCGGCCTTGGGCAACAGCTCGTCCAGCCAGCTCTCCTCCGCGGCCCGGTCGCCGCCGCAGATCAGCCCGCAGAGCATGCCGTGGGCCTCGCCGGGGGTCGGCGACAGCTCGCTCGCGGCGAGCCAGCGGCCGGCTTGGTCGTAGTCGATGTCCGTGGGCGGGGCCATGGCAAGCGCGTTGAGGCGGGACCTTGAGGCGGGACGCGGGGATCGCGAATGATACCATGCACCCCGGCCGGATTGACCCTGCCGGACACCCCCTCTATAGTTCGTCGAACTCATTCGGAGCCGCGTACCTTGCCGAAATTCGATATCGACCAGTTGGAGCAGCAGGTGGACGCCCTGATCGGCCTTTGTCACCGGCTCCAGGACGAAAACAAGTCGCTGCGCGCCAGACAGAATACGCTGATAAGCGAGCGGGGCGAGCTGATCGAGAAGACCGAGCAGGCCAGAAGCCGGGTCGAGGCCATGCTGTCGCGTCTGCGGGCGATGGAGGAGAGTCTGTGAGCGAGGAACAGATCGGCGTCAATATCCGGGTCCTCGACAAGGAGTATCGGATCGCCTGTCAACCCGAGGAGCAGGATGACCTCTTGGCGTCGGCCCGTCTGCTGGATGGGCGGATGCGCGAGATCCGCCAGACCGGGCGCGTCATCGGCGCCGACCGCATCGCGGTACTGGCCGCCCTGAACATCGCCCACGAGCTGATCCAGACCCGCCAGGGCCTGGCCGGCGATCGGGATACGGCACGCCGTCTGGAGCTGATCCAGGAACGGGTTTCCCGTGCCCTGTCCCCCGATCCGCCGCTAGACGCAACCGGGGAAAGCGTATAGCCTGTTCCTCAAGACACCCCCTGCAGCGTTCGATAGCGGCCTGGGTATTTTCTTGAGCCTATATCGTACCCGGGGGACATGAATCGAGGCTGTTGTGCATGTCCGTCTCCGAGCGGAAAGCCTGAAGCCGAACCGACTGTCCCCACTTGAACCGCATGGTTCAAGAACAAAGGCCTGCAACGGCGCCCGCGGGGGGTGTCCCCATTCCGCCGATGCCTTCCCCACCGTCCCCGCCGCCGACCACGCGTCGCGAGCTGCGAGCCGCGCGAAGGCGTCTTTCCCCACGAGAACAACAGCATCATGCCGCGGCCGTGACCCGCCGGCTCGCCCGCTGCCGGTGGTTCCTCGGGGCGCGCCGAATCGGCCTGTACTGGCCGTCCGACGGCGAGGTCGACCCGCGGCCACTGCTGCGGCATGCGCTGGGCCGCGGCCGGCGCTGCTTCCTGCCGGTGCTCCGCCCCCAGCCCCGCCGTGCGCTCTGGCTCGTGCGCGTCCGGCCCGGGGACCCGATGCGGCCGAACCGGTTTCGGATACCCGAACCCGCGCGCCGCGGCCGACACATGAGCCTCGCCTGGACGCTGGACCTGATGCTGGTGCCGCTGGTGGGGTTCGACGGCGCCTGTAATCGGATCGGCATGGGCGGCGGTTACTACGACCGTACGCTGGCCTTCCTGCGCGGGCGCCGGCACTGGCGGCGCCCGCGACTGATCGGGATCGCCCACGAGTGCCAACGGGTCGACAGGATCGACCCGCGGCCCTGGGACATGCCGCTCGACGCGGTGGTCACCGAGCAGGGGGTTTACCGAAGGACGAACGCGGCGGACCCGGTCGCCTCCCGTGCCTAGCTTCCGGTGAAGATCCGGCAGGCCGGATTCCCGGTCTCTTCCCAGTACCGGTAACCGAGGGCGTCCATCGACCGGCGGAACTCGGCCTGATCCGAGGGCGGCACCTGGGCCCCCATCAGCACCCGGCCGTAGGCCGCCCCGTGGTTTCGGTAGTGGAACAGGGTGATGTTCCAGCGGCGCCCCAGCGCGCTCAGGAAGTCGAGCAGGGCGCCCGGCCGCTCCGGGAACTCGAAGCGCACCAGGGTCTCCGACCCGATGCCTTTCGCCCGCCCGCCGACCATGTAGCGGATATGGAGCTTCGCGGTTTCGTTGTCCGTCATGTCCAACACCCCGAGGCCCTTTTCGCCAAGCCGCCCGATCAGCTCCGCCCGCTCGGCGTCGCCGCGGGTCAGCTCGATGCCGACGAACACCTGCGCCCGTTCGGCGTCGGCGTAGCGGTAATTGAACTCGGTGATCTGCCGCCGGCCAAGGATCCGGCAGAAGCCGAGGAAGCTCCCGGGGCGCTCCGGGATCTCGACGGCGAGCAGGGCCTCGCGCCGCTCGCCGAGCTCGGCACGCTCGGCCACGTGCCGCAGGCGGTCGAAATTCACGTTCGCCCCGCTCTCGATCGCCACCAGCTGCGCGCCGCGCAGGCCGGTGGCCTCGACGTAGCGCTTCAGCCCAGCCACGGCCAGCGCGCCGGCGGGTTCGGCGATCCCGCGGGTGTCGTCGAAGATGTCCTTGATCGCCGCGCAGATCTCGTCGGTCGTGACCAGCACCACCTCGTCCACGCGTGCCCGGGCAATCCGGAAGGTCTCCCTGCCGATCAGGCGCACGGCGACCCCGTCGGCGAAAAGGCCGACCTGCTCCAGCTCGACTCGCCGACCCGCCGCGAGCGCATGGTGCAGCGTCGGGGCGTCCTCGGGCTCGACGCCGATGACCTTGACCTCCGGCGTCAGCCACTTCACGTAGGCCGCGACGCCGGCGATCAGCCCCCCTCCGCCGACGGGTACGAAGATCGCGTAAGGCGGATCCGGGTGCTGGCGCAGTATCTCCATCCCGATCGTGCCCTGGCCCGCGATCACGTCCGGGTCGTCGAACGGGTGGACCAGCGTGAGCCCCCGTTCCTCGGCCAGGGTCAGGGCCTGGGCGTAGGCGTCGTCATAGGAGTCGCCGTGCAGCACGGCCCGACCGCCGAGCGCCCGGACCGCGCGCACCTTGATGGCCGGCGTGGTGCGCGGCATCACGATGGTCGCCTGGATGCCGAGGCGGGACGCCCCCAGTGCGACCCCCTGGGCATGGTTTCCGGCGCTGGCGGCGATTACGCCGCGGGCCCGCGCATCCGGGTCCAGGTGCACGAGCTTGTTGTAGGCGCCGCGAAGCTTGAACGAGAAGATCGGCTGCAGGTCCTCGCGCTTCAGGTACACCGAGCTCCCCAGGCGGGCCGAGAGCTGATCGGCCCGGGTCAGCGGCGTCTCCCGGGCGACGTCGTAGACGCGGGCGCGCAATATCCGCTCGATGTAAGTGTCCGGCATGGTCCGCTCGATCAGCGAAATTGTCCGCGCCTGGGCCGCTCCTTGCCCCCTCGTCCCGGTGGGAGAGGGAACGGGGCGAGGGGCCTACGCTACTAATCGAGGCGATGGTACCCGCAATCCGCTCGCGCGGGGGAGGCCAGGCCCGGTTCTGCTATGATCCCGGCGGTCCTAAACAGCTGTTCGGGAGGGCAATGCAATGAATCAGGACGCCATGAAGCGCCAGGCCGCCGAGGCCGCGCTCACCCATGTCGAGGGCGGCGTGATCGGTGTCGGCACCGGCTCCACCGTGAATCACTTCATCGATGCGCTGGCGGCGGTCAAGGGCCGCATCGACGGCGCGGTCTCGAGCTCCGAGGCCTCGACCGCGCGGCTCGAGGGCCACGGGATTCCTGTCTACGACCTCAACGCCGTCGGCGAGCTGGCCGTCTATGTCGACGGCGCGGACGAGTCCAACCGGCAGCTGCAGCTGATCAAGGGCGGCGGGGGCGCGCTCACGCGGGAGAAGATCGTCGCGGCGGCGAGCGCGCGCTTCGTCTGCATCGCCGACGAGAGCAAGCTGGTCGATGTCCTAGGGCGCTTCCCGCTGCCCGTGGAGGTGATCCCGATGGCGCGAAGCTACGTGGCCAGGGAGCTCGTGCGGCTCGGCGGCACCCCGGTCTGGCGGGAGGGTTTCGTCACCGACAACGGCAACCTGATCCTCGACGTCCAGGGTATGGAGATCCTGGAGCCCGCGCGGCTCGAGCAGCAGATCAACAACCTGGCCGGAGTCGTGACGGTCGGCATCTTCGCGCTGCGCCCGGCCGACGTGCTGATACTCGGGACCGCGGACGGGCCGAGAACGGTCGTCGCCGGCGGCGGGTAACCCGTCAGCGGCCGATCGACTCGCCCCCGGTCGAAAGACAAGGGGAGCGTGGGAGTCCCCGGGTGGGAACGCCCTATCGGCAGTCCAACAAAAAACGGGGCCCGAAGGCCCCGTTTCAACTACCACTTAGAGTTCTAGGCCGAGGCTTAGAAGTTGTGGATCATGCCCACCGAGAAGCCGCTCCACTGCGACCCGGCGACGATGTCGGACTGGTCGTTGGTGACGTCGGTGTAGACCGCATAGGCCTTGGTGCGCTTGCTGAAGTTGTGATCGAAGGCGATGGCCCAGGTGTCCAGGTTGCCATCATACTGGTCGGTGATGTTCCGCAGATACTGAGCACCGCCCGCCGCCGCGACCCAGTTGCCGCCAACGTAGTAGTCGCCGCTGTAATCGGCCTGGCCGTACATGGCCTTGACCATGTTGTTGCCGAAGGCGTAGCCGGCCTGGATCTGCCAACGCGTCACCTCGCTAGCAGTGTCGGGGAGCAGGGCGTTGTTGGACACGTTCGCCGGATCGACGAAACCGACGTACTTGTCGCTACCGAACCGACTGTCTTCCTGCTCGTAGATGGCGGTCAGCGTGAAGCCGTTCCAGTCCAGGATGCCGAGGCCCAAGCGCCACTTGGTGTCGTCGCTGTCGGTGTACGCGCAGTCGACCAGATAGGGGTCGCCCGGCAGGCGATCGGCGGCCTCGGGGAACTCGTACGGGCAGTTGGTGCCGTGAGCGCTGGCGAACGAGTCGTTGTCGAGCTCGTTGCCCAGCGACTCGTAGGCCGCGGAGGCGTAGAACGGGCCGTTCTTGTAGATACCCGCCAGCGAGTAGGCCTCGCTGATGCTGTCCGAGTTGATGTTCCTGTCGCCGGTCGCCGTCGCGCCGCCGCCGGCCACCGTTGCCAGGGCCAACTGGAACCCGCCCCAGCTCGGGCTGATGTAGGCGATCGCGTTGTCGGCACGGATGTCCTGGAACCCGACGGTGCCGTTGTAGTCGGCCATGGTGTCGGCGAACAGGTCGAGCGGGCCGGTCGAGATCTTCAGCGGCGTGTCGTGACGGCCGACCAGGAACGTACCCCAGTCGCCGGCCAAGCCGACGAACGAGTTACGCATGGTGATGGCGTCGGCGCCGCTGTCCAAGTCGTTGTTGGTGTCGCGCAGGCTCACGCCCAGCTCCACCTGGTAGATCGCCTTCAGCCCGTTGCCAAGGTCCTCGGAGCCCTTGACGCCGATGCGGTTGGCGCGGGACTCGCCGGGGATGTAGCCATTGCCCTTGCTGACGCCCCAGCCCTTGAAGTCGACTCCCGGGTGGACCACGACCAGCGAGGGGTTGCCGTTGGCGTCGAGAATGACGTTGTTGTCCGCGTCTCTCGCGAAGCCGTAGGCCGGCGCGATGGCATTGGTCACGTCGGCATAGTCAATGGAGACGTGCAGCTTGCCGTAGAGGATGGCGTCGGCCATCGCGGCGGTCGGGGCGACCAGCGCGGCGGCTACCGCCAGGGTGATCAGTCTCTTGTTCATCATGTTCTCCGCTGTTGTGAATTTTGCAACAAAGGCCGCTGAAACCACTCGCAGCCCTGCCTTGCGAGTTGAACTATAGATGACGCGAGAGCCTTTTGCAACACTGTTGGAGAAAAAAACACACATCCCCGTTTTTGTCGCTTTTTTGCATCGTCGGTCGGGGCCTGCGGGGTCGGATGGGGCTCAATCCCGAGCACGAATCACCGTAACTCATTGTAACTATGTTTGTTCGCGCGAACCGCGGGTCAAGCATACCAGCAAGTCCTGTGGCGAAACGGCATAGGCCACCGGCACAACCTGTTGCGCCCAGAACACGGTCCGAGCCCGTCACACGCTGGATGCGGGGTCCCGGTCCACCTCTCGGCACCCGGCTGGCGCCGCATCTACACCCGGGCAACAGGCAGCTCGAAGCCGAAGATCGCCCCGCCGTCGGCTCCGTTCTCGCCCCACATCCGGCCCTCGTGGGCCTCGATTATGGAGGAGCTGATCGACAGACCCACCCCCAGACCCTGCTCCTTGGTGGTCTGAAAGGGCTCGAAGAGCCTGCGCCGAACCGACCCGTCGATGCCGGGCCCGTTGTCCTCGACGGTCACCGCTACCGTGTCGTCCATAGGCGCGCTCCTTACGACGACCCGCCGCGGCGACACCCCGACGGCCGTGACCGACTCGATGGCATTGAGGATCAGGTTGATCAGCACCTGCTCGATCTGGACCCGGTCCGCCTGGACGGGCCGTCCCTCGGCGTGCAGCTCGAGATCCAGACGCACGCCGTTGTTGCGCAGCTCCCAATCGACAAACCCGGCAACGGACCGGATGATCGGATCCAGCTCGACGGGCTCCCGGGTCGAGGCCCCCTTGCGGACCAGCTCGCGCAGGCCCTGGATGATCGAGCCCGCCCGGTGCACCTGGTCGACGCCTCGTTGGATCGCATCCACGGCCTTTTCCGGCGCGGGCGGGTCCTTTTCCAGAAACGCAATGGCCGTCCCTAGATAGGCCGTCACCGCCGTGAGCGGTTGGTTGATCTCGTGCGCCATGCCGGAAGCCATTTCCCCCATGGTCCCCAGACGCATGGCATGCGCCAGCTCCCGGTGGTGCCGCTGGGCATCGATCTGTGCCTGCACCCGGTCCGTGACGTCCTGACCGGAGCACAGGATGCCGGTGACCTCGCCCCGATGGCCCTTTTCGGCCGAGACGTTCCAGGCGATGTATCGAACCTCACCGTCCTTGGTCAGGATCTCGCTCTCGTGCGGGCTTAAGGGCTCGCCGCTGCTACCGGCGACCTCGTGGAACGTCTCGATCTCGCTCGACCGCTTGTCCTCGGGGACGACGGTATTGAACCAGCTCCGACCCAGAAGCTCGGATTCCGCGTAACCCAGGATCTCGCAGCCCCGCGGGTTGATCAGGGTGATCCGCCCCTCGAGATCGAGGCCCACGATCAGGGCCCTCGAGATCAGCAGGTAATGCTCGGCGCGGGCCCGCTCGGACTGGACCCGGCGCTCGGCCTCGCGGCGCTCGGTGATGTCCTCGGCGATTCCCAGAAGGTATGCGGGTTGACCGTCGTCTCCGCCGACGGGGACCTTCTTGGTATGCAGCACCCGCTTGCCCATCGACCGGGTGTCGATCTCCTCCTCCGGAATATCGAGCTGTGCCCCCGATTCCAGGACATCCCGGTCCTTCCGGGTAAAGAAATCGGCCTGGGCGCGCGGAAAAAAATCGTAATCGCTCTTGCCGATCAGGTCCCGCTCGGCGTAACCCAGCAACCGCTCCCCGGCACGATTGACCCGGACGAAGCGCAGCCCCACGGCGTCCTTGATGAACACCATATTCGGTATGTTCTCGATGATGGAGCTCAGGAAACGCTCCGTCGTGCGCGCCTGCTGCGCCCGATAGCCCTCGCGCTTCAGGAGCCGATAGGCGTAGACCCCCAGGGAGAGGACGAGCACGAGCACGCAGAGCCGCAGTATGAGGGCCCCCGAATCGGGGTGGAGGAGTTGGTCCCAGAGGCTCCCGCGGCCGTAGTAGAAGGCTTGGACGGCCGCTTCCACCGCGTAGAAGGCCACACCCGTCAGCACGCCGAGCCAAACGAACGCTTGTCCGGTAACCCGCCTTTCGTCCACCGAGTACCCTTTGGAACCCGAGCTCGTGTTCCGCTTGGCGGTCCGATCGGCTTCACCAGTGCCCACCGACGTCATGTCGGAGTCCATCGCAGCTACTCCAGTAATCGAGTGGCCAAGACTAGCGACCCGCGGCGCGGCGCGCCACTGTCGCCCGCCGCTACCGGAGCCACACCCGGTCCCGTTCGTTCGATTGCGTTGCCGGCACACACCGCGCCGGGGCACGAGCATAGCCTGGACGGATAGGGCACTCTAGAATCGCCGCGATGAGCCGCCTAGAGTTCAGCTTCTTACTTTGCCTTATCTGGTCGCTGGCGAACGGTGTCCTGGCCGAGACGGCGTTCCCGATCACGCATCAGGGCCGCTCGTTCGACATCGTTCGCCTGGATCCGGGTGAGGAGCAACGCCTGCGCTTCTATTGGAAAGCGGCGGACGGCACGCCCTACGCGACCATCCACCGGGTCCGGGAGGCGCTGGCGTCGCGGGGAAAGGACCTGGCGTTTGCGATCAACGGCGGCATTTTCTCGGAGCAGTTCACGCCACTGGGGCTCTACGTCGAAGACGGTCGCCGGTACTACCAGCTCAACCGCGGAGCCGGTGGCGGGAATTTCTTCCTCAAGCCCAACGGCGTCTTCTACATCACGGCTCGGGGCGCGGCTGTGGCGGTTACCGAGGACTATCGGCCCAGGGATCCGGTAACGAACGCCGTTCAGTCCGGCCCGATGCTGGTCATCAAGGGCAGGCTACACCCCCGCTTTATCGAGGCCTCCCCGAGCAGGTTCGTCCGAGCCGGCGTCGGCGTGGATCGGCAGCGGCGGACCCTGTTCGCCATTTCGAGCGCACCGGTCAACTTTCACGACTTCGGGACGCTGTTCAGGGATGCGCTGGACTGCCCGAACGCGCTCTACCTCGACGGCAGCATCGCGGCCATGTATGCCCCGGCTCTGAACCGGCTCGGCGGCTGGCCCTGGCAGAGGCTCACGACCATCATCGGCCTCGAGTCGACGCCTTGAGGACATACCGATCAGATGCCTCCCTGGCACTTGATCCGTATCTGCCTAGCACGCGAGTCCCTCGGCGAGCCAATCCCGGGGCTGAAGGTAGCGCTCATAGAGGGCCGCCTCGGGGCTGCCGGGCTCGGGTTTCCAGTCGTAGCGCCAGCTGACCTCGGGGGGCAGCGACATCAGGATCGACTCGGTGCGCCCGCCGGACTGCAGCCCGAACAGGGTGCCGCGGTCGTAGACCAGATTGAACTCCACGTAACGACCGCGCCGGTACTTCTGGAACGCCCGTTGGCGCTCCCCATAGGCCATCGCGCGACGGCGCTCGACGATGGGAAGATAGGCCGGCAGGTAATGGTCGCCGACGGCGCGCAGGAACGCGAAGCCGCGCTCGAAGCCCCAGTCGTTCAGGTCGTCGAAGAACAGGCCGCCGACCCCGCGGGGCTCCCCCCGGTGCTTGAGGAAAAAATACTCGTCGCACCAGCGCTTGAAACCGGGATAGACCTCATCGCCGAAGGGCTTGCAGGCGTCGCGGGCCGTCCGGTGCCAATGGACCGCATCCTCGTCGAAGCCGTAATAGGGCGTCAGGTCGAACCCGCCGCCGAACCACCAGACGGGGTCCGAGTCGGCCTTCTCGGCGATGAAGAAACGCACGTTCATATGCGAGGTGGGCACGTAGGGGTTGAGCGGGTGCATCACCAGCGATACGCCCATGGCCTGGAACCCCCGCCCGGCCAGCTCCGGGCGGCTTGCGCTGGCGGACGGCGGCAGCCGCTCGCCGAACACATGGGAGAAGTTGATCCCGCCCTGCTCAAAAACCGCGCCCTGCTGCATCACCCGCGTGCGCCCTCCCCCGCCGCCCGGCCGGTCCCAGGCGTCCTCGCGGAATGCGCAGCCCCCATCGGCCCGCTCCAGGGCCGCGCTGATGCGGTCCTGGAGGTCCAGCAGATAGCGCCTCACGGCTTCGGCGTCGGGGCGATCGGTCATTGCGGCTCCGCGACAGGATGGTTCGACGTTTTCGAGCCACGATGATACCGAATTCGGCGCGGTGCGCCCGAGGCGGCGCTCCCACCGGCGCCCCGGGCGGGGTAGCATGGGCGGACCTTTTCTGGAGGAATCGCCATGCCCGAACGCCCGCTGCGCCTACTGTTACTCTCGGTGCTCACCATCCATGCAGCGGCCACGGCCGCAGACCAGACCGTCCAGATCCTGGACCTCAACGCAACGCTTCCGGACAGCTGGGTCGCCGAAACCCCGAAGAGCGACATGCGCAAACTCCAATACCGGGTGGCAAGCGGCAACGATGCGCAGCCGGCGGAATTCGTCCTCTATTACTTCGGACCTGGGCAGGGCGGAACGCTGGAGGCGAACGTCGATCGTTGGCGGTCCCAGTTCTCGCGCCCGGACGGCGGTGAGGTGGAGCCGGTGATCGAGGAGATCGACGGCGTAACGATGCCGGCGACGCTGGTCACGATTCAGGGAAGCTATGCCCGCGGGCTGGGCGTAGGTCCCCAGGGCGACCCGCTACCCGACCGGATGCTACTGGCGGCGGTCGTGCAGACGCCCCAAGGCAATCTCTACCCGCAACTGCACGGCCCGGCCGCCGTGGTGAGTACCGCCCGCGATGGGTTTGTCGGCCTGCTCCGGTCCATTGCTCCTGTCGAAGCGCGGGCGCCGGCAACAACAACCGAGAACAAATAATCCAACGCCGTCCGCGGCCGCACGGCTTACCGCTTCCCGCGCAGCAGTGCCTCCGGGTGGCGCTCCAGGTAATCGGCCATATCGCGCAGCGCCTTGGCGGCCGCGGAAAGGGATCGCATCGCGTTCAGCGCCTCGCCGTGGAGCGGGGAGCGCTGATCGACGACCGACGACATGCCCTCAAGGGCGCGTTGCGCCGAGAGGAACGCGGCCTGCGCCGATTCGCCGGTGCGCATCAGACTGGCCGCGAGGGGGCCTACCTCCGAGTCGGCGCGCTCGGCGAGGCGCCCGAGACGGTCCGACGCCTCCATCAGACTGACCAGAAACGCCTCGAGCTTGGGGGCGATCGTCCGGGTGGCCTCGCCCAGATCGCCGAGCGCCGCGTCCAGACTGGCGCCGGCCGGCGGGATAATCTGGTGCAGGTCCGTCGCCGTCAGCGCCAGCTCACTCACCGCGGTGTCGAGGTTCTTTAGCACATTGGCCAACTCCGGGGCGCTGACCAGACGGTTCAGCGCGCCCAGCGTCTCGACGAATCCGGCGACGATGCTCGCGACCGGAATGTCCAGCACGGCCTCGCGGAAACGCTCGAGCTCAGAGGGGATGGTTGGCAACTCCCGGTACCCGGCATCCTTTCCAGTCAGCACGAACGCGGCGCCCGGAAAAAACCCGATCTCGACCTGTAGTAGACCCGTCAGCAGGCTCTGCATCCCCAGTCGGGCACGAAGTCCCTCGCGAAGAGCCGTAAGGTAGGTCTCCTCGCTGCTCAGCCGCTCCCGCAGCTCGCCCGGCCAGACGACCTTGTCCTGGTCGATCTCGATATAGACGGGGACGATGAATTCTCCGCTCTCGTCGTCGTAGGCGACCTGGATCTCCTTGACGATGCCGATCTGCACGCCCTTCAGGACCACCGGCGCGCCAACCACAAGACCGGTGGTGCTGGAGCGAAAGTACAGGACCAGGGTCTCCCAATTGCCGGCGAAACGGCCGGTCCCGACGATAAGCAGAGCGGCGACCAGGAGCGCCAGCGCCCCCATCACGAAGGCGCCGATCAGCGTCGGGCTGGCCCGCTGGCTCATGCCTCCCCCCCTGGGGCGGCACCCCGGCCCCTGGTCAGGAAGTCGATGAGCTTCGCGTCGGTCGATTCGCGCAGCAGATCCTTCGGCGGGCCGATGGCGAGCATGGTCCTGGAGTCGCTGTCGAGATAGAGGGCCCGGTCGGCGATGGCGAAGATGCTCGCGAGCTCGTGCGTGACCACGACCACCGTCGCCCCGAGCGCATCGCGCAGTTCCAGTATCAGCTGGTCGAGCCGATGGGCGCTCGGCGGGTCGAGCCCGGCCGAGGGCTCGTCGAAATACAGGATCGCGGGGTCCAGCGCGATAGCGCGGGCGAGCCCCGCCCGCTTGCGCATGCCGCCGCTGATCTCGAAGGGGTAATAGTCCTCGAACCCCCGCAGACCGACCAGCCGGAGCTTGAGCTCGACGAGCTCGCGAACGGCCCGGGGTGGCAGGTCCGTCTGCTCCTGCAGCGGAAGCGCGACGTTTTCAGCCAGGGTCAGGGAGCTCCAGAGCGCCCCGCTCTGGTAGAGCACGCCGACCCCGCGCAGCATCGCCTGCCGGTGAGGCGCGTCCGCGTCCCAGAAGCTTACCCCCGAGTAGAGGACCTGACCTCGAGCGGGGCGGAGCAGCCCGAGCATGTGCTTGAGCAGCGTGCTCTTGCCGCAGCCGCTACCGCCCATGATGACCAGGACCTCACCGCGTCCGACGTCGAAGCTGAGGTCTCTCTGCACCAGGAAATCGCCGAAGGCCATGGTGAGGTCGCGCACCTGGATGGGAGGGGAAGTCTGTTCGGCGCGCAAGACTCAGATACCGAGCTGGGTCGTCACGATGGTAATGACGGAGTTGGCCACGACGATGGCGACGATGGCGCTGACCACGGCCGCGGTGGCGGCGTCTCCCACCGCGGCGGCCGACCGACCGGATTGCAGGCCGTGGTAGCAGCCCGCTATCCCAATGATGGCCCCGAACACCAGGCTCATGAAAAGACCGACACTCAGGTCCGACAGATGGATCGAGAGACGCGTCTCGGCGATGTACTGGGTCGGGGGGATATCGAAAAGGCCAATGCCCACCAGCAGGCCGCCGAATATGCCCAGCGCATTCGAATAGATGGTCAGCAACGGTACCATCAGGGTGAGCGCCAGCACCCGCGGCAGCACCAGGTACCCCACGGGCGAGACGCCGAGCGTGCGTAGCGCGTCGATCTCCTCATTGACCTGCATGCTCCCGAGTTGCGCCGCATAGGCCGCGCCGGTGCGTCCGGCCATTATGATGGCCGTCATCAGGGCGCCCATCTCCCGGAGCATGCCGATGGCAACCGCGTCCGCGATATAGATCTGAGCGCCGAAGAGCGCCAGCTGCACGGACCCCACGAAGGCGAGGATCAGCCCCACCAGGACGCTGATCAGGCTCACGATGCCCAGGGCGTCCGCCCCGCAGCGCTGGACGAACAGGCCGAGATCGCCGCGGCGGAAGCGCGCCCGACCCAGGACAAGGGCCCCCAGCGCCTGTACCGTCTCGCCGACGAACTCGAGCACCCGACGCGTCTGGGCCAGGGCCGAGAGCGACGCCAGACCCACGCGCTCGAGGAACCGGGGTCGGCCCTCCTGGCGGCGGGCACCGGTGCGCTCGGGCACGGCCCGGGCCAGGCTCAGTAGCCCCCGCGCCCCCGGCGGCAGTCCATTCAGATCGATCTCCACGGCATTGGCCTCGGCCGGATCGACGAGCTTGAGGAGAAACACGATCAGGGTACTGTCCCAGCCCCCCAGCTCGTCCGAGCGAAAGCTCAGCCGCCGGACCCCGCTCCAGTCCGCGGGAAGCAGCCCGGAGGCGTCCGGGGTCGTTTGACCCAGGCGCCAGCTGCCGCCGACGATGACCAGCCAATGTCCGTCGGCCGCGTCGCTGCCGGTCGCGAAGGCGTTTCCGGGAGTCTCTTCAGTCAAATGCAATAACGGGTGCCGAATTCCCGGATCGATTGTACAGGGCTCGCCGGAGACCGACGCGGTACGGGTATCCGCATTGGGCGAACTGCCAGGCTCACGTTGGACACCGAACCAAAAAGAAGGGGTGCTGCGCTCGGCAAGCACCCCCGGAGCTCGTCACCGGTGACCGTTACCACCAGCCATAACCGTAGCGGCGGCTCTGGTGCCAGTTGGCATAGGCGGGACCGCGTCGGTAAAGATCGCGGATGTAGTTCTTCACCGCGGGCGGACCCCACCGATAGGCCGGGTCGTGGACGTAGGAGTGACGCCACGGCCCGAACCCGGGTCCGGCCCCTGGCCAGTAGGCGTCCGCGGTCTGGATCGGGATCAGGATCAGCGCCGCGGCGACACCGGCCGTTGCTAGCACGCGCTTCACGACTTTCATGGTTCACCTCCTTTGATCGGGTACTCCCATCCTTAAGTCTAGTCCGCGTGCGGGATCGGTGCCGGCTCGCGGGGAATCACGGCCCAGGGCGAGTCGCGTCGAAGCTACGGCCCATGCCCGGCGAACGTGCCGCCTTTACCCCCGCTGCGACATCGGCACATAGGCGCCGCCGGTGTTGCCCACATAGATCTGGCGCGGCCGCGCGATCTTGTTCCCCCCCGTCTGGTTTTGCTCCCACCAGTGGGCGATCCAGCCCGGGAGGCGTCCGATGGCGAACATGACCGTGAACATGTTGATTGGGATTCCGATCGCCCGCAGGATGATGCCGCTGTAGAAGTCCACGTTCGGGTACAGCTTGCGCTCGATGAAGTAAGGGTCGGACAGCGCGATCTCCTCGAGCTTGCGCGCGATGTCGAGCAGCGGGTCGTCCTTGCCCAACTTGGCGAGCAGCCGCTCCGCAACCGCGGCGAGCATCTTCGCCCGCGGGTCGAAGCTCTTGTAGACCCGGTGACCGAAGCCCATCAGCCGCGCCTTGCTGTCCTTGGTCTTGGCCATGCGCACGTACTCGTCCGGCGTGATCTGGCCATCGTGGATCTGCTGCAGCATGGTCAGCACCTCCACGTTGGCGCCCCCGTGCAGGGGCCCCCACAGGGCGCAGACGCCGGCGGCGCAGGAGGCGAACAGGTTGGCCTGGCTCGAGCCCACCATGCGAACCGTCGAGGTGGAGCAATTCTGCTCGTGATCGGCATGCAGGATCAGGACCAGGTTCAGGGCGTCGCGCACGGTCTCGTCGCAGACCCACTGGTCGTAGGGCCGCGAGAACATCATGTGCAGGAAATTCGGGACGTAGCGCAGCTTGGGGTCCGGGTAGTTGTAGGGCTGGCCCCTGGACTGCCGGTAGGCATAGGCGGCGATGGTGCGGATTTTGCTGATTAGTCGGGCCGCGGCCATCCGGAAATGGGCCTCGTCCTCGAGCTCGAAGATCTCCGGATGGAAACAGGACAGGGCATTGATCATCGCCGACAGGATCGCCATCGGCGGCGCCGAGCGCGGGAAGCCCTCGAAGTGGTGCTTCATGCCCTCGTCCACGTTGGCCTGGGAGGTGAGATCGTCCGAAAAGCGGGCGTACTCTTCCTCGGTCGGCAGGTTGCCGAAAATCAGAAGGTAGGCCACCTCGACGAAATTAGGCGAGTCGGCGAACTGCTCGATGGGGATGCCTCGGTAGTGCAGGATGCCCTTCTCACCGTCGATGTAGGTGATTGCGCTCTCGCAGCTACCGGTATTGCCGTAGCCCTGGTCCAGCGTGATATGACCGGTGCGCGCCCTGAGATCGCTGATATCGATGGCTCGCTCGCGTTCGGTCCCCTCGACGATCGGGAACTCGTACTGTGCGTCGCCAAGGATCAGTGTGGCTTTGTCTGACATGGGGATTGCTCGCTTGAATCGCTGATCGACGGATCGCGGACTCGAACGGCATGTGCCCGCGCTGGATTTCGGGATCGAAGCCTACACTGGTGCGGCCCGGTCGTCACGGGGCTTCAGCGCCGGCCCGAGACACCGCGCACGAAGGCCGCACCAGGTGGCCCCGTCAGCGCCGCTGGTCGCCACCGACCGTGTCGCGGTGCTCGATCCCTTCCTGCTCCAGCTCGACGCGTAGCGCCTCGACCGCCTGATCGAGCCCCTGACGCCCGCGGAAACCGATCAGGATGTGGGCGTCCGGGCCCAGGTGCGGGAGGCTGAAGAGCTTGAACCCGGGAAACCGTTCGCCGAGGCGCCGCATCAGCGGGATCAGCCGGCTCTCCGGGACCCCCCGAACCTCCAACGCCCGCTCCAGAACGCGGGAATCGACCCCGAAATGACGCTCCAGGACCCACCGCGCCATCGGCCATGCCATCTGCGGGAAGCCCGGAAGGAACCAATGTCCGCGCAACGAAAATCCGGGGATCTGATTCACCGGATTCGGGATCAGCCCGGCACCCTCCGGTAGGTCCGCCATCAGTATCCGGCTCGGGTAGGCATCCGGCCCGAAGCGGGACTCGATCAGTGCGCGCGCCTCGGCATGCCGCACCAGGGAAACGCCCGCGGCGGCCGCCGCGCAGGCCCGGGTATGGTCATCGGGCGTCGCCCCGATACCGCCGAAGACCAGCACCGGCGACGAGCGACTGAAAGAAAAACGCAAGTGCTCGGTGAGTAAGCCCGGGTCGTCGGGCAATAACCAGAACCAGGCCAATGTGTGGCCGCGCTCCGATACGAGCCTCTTGATCTCCGGAAAATGCGTATCAACCCGACTGCCGGTGAGAACCTCGTCGCCGATTACGATCAGGCCGAACGCCTCTCCGGCACCGTGTTGATTCTCGTGACCTTGCATGCGGCGGCGTCGAGCGCGTGCGCCCCCAATCGGTGGACGGCGGCCCTTCGGAGCCTGACCGCCAGGTTCAGCGGCCGCCGCCGTCGAGGATCGACCTCACCATCTGCACAACGCGATCCTGAAATGCTTTCGCCCAGGGCGGTTGGGGCAGATTCCAGCCAATGAATATGCCGATGATAAGGATCAGGAGGGTATACATGCCTTCATCTCTAGTTCGCCGCGCAACGGCCGACGGCCACCGATCGGGCCGCTAACGGGATGCGACACCGGCCCGAGGGCCGGCGCCGTCTCATGCGAGACCGACCGCTTGGTGCAGATACGCCACCACGTGCTGGTTCAGGCCCAGCTTCGCCGACAGATCCTGCAAGTAGCGACGCTCGGCATCGGTATCCACATCGATGGCCATCAGCGAGGCCGTGTAGATCTGGGCCGCGACCTGTTGGTTGGGAACCGCACGAACAATCCCTTCGAGATCAAGCGGCTTCTGCATCTCCTCCAGCACGAACTTCTGCTCCGCGTCCGTGACTCCGCCTTCCTTGAGTTTTCCCAGCAGGCGCTCGGTCTCGGTCTTGTCGATCTGACCGTCCGCCTTGGCGGCATTGATCATCGCCTTGAGCGTCAAGCTCGCGATGTCCATGACCTGTCGCTGCTCCAACGGGGTCTGCGGCTGGCGCATCCCCGCGATGACTGCCGTGGCGTCGTCCATCTGGAAATTCGGCCTATCGGCGCCCGCGTCGGGTTGACCGCCGGTCATCATCTTCTGGGCCATCGCCAGGGCTTGCGCGGCCAGGGTCCCAAAAATTGCCATCGAGCCAGCACCGGCCGCCTGGTTGCCCTGCCCTCCGGCCCCTCCGAAGATGGCGCCCGCGATATTCTTCAGCATATCTCCCGCGAAGCCGCCGGCCCCACCGGGTCCGGGCGCTCCGGGCTGACCCCCGCCACCCAACATGCCGCCAAGGACCTTACCGAAGATATCGGGGATCCCGCCGCCAGGCATACCTCCTTGCATCCCCCCGGGCATGCCTTGCGGCATCCCGCCGGGCATTCCTCCCGGCATTCCGCCGCCCATTCCGCCAGGGGCGCCACCGCCCATCATCTGTCCCAGAATATCGCCCATCCGGTTGCCCCCGGAGCGACTCATTCCCGACCCCATCATCGCGCCAATAATGTCAAAGGGATTCATGGGCTTGCTCTCCGTTATACCTACGATTACCGAAGTTAATTCATGAGCTCGTGCGGCAATGCCGCGAGCGCGGCCGCAAGATCCCAGCCAATATCGATACCGGAAGGCGCCGGACGGGAGCCCACCGCCGCGGTCAGCGCTGATCGCGTCGCCGGGATGCTACAACTCCGGGCCTCGTTAGCCAACCCGAATAACGGCGAGGCGGAGCCCCGGGTGACGGCAACGCCATGCGAGCCATCACTTCAGGTGTGCTCCTCGAGGTGAAATCCGAGCAGCTCGAGCAGCACGCCCGTGACGGCCCCGCCGAGCAGGCCGCCCAGAAGCCCGTTCGGCACCTGTTGGAGAACCTGGTCGACAGCGTACTTGTTCGCCGCATCCAGCGACGCCGTGCTGCCGCTCATCAGCCAGATGCTCGCCGCCACGACAGCCGCGACCAGACCGGCCACCAGGGCGTCCGCCACGACACCCGGCACCAGACCGGAACCCTTGGCGACCAGCCAGCGCTCCGATATCTGAAACAGGGCGCCGACCAACGCGACCACGCCCGCCGCCAGCACGAACATGTCCGCACTCGAGGGCAGAACGCCGAAAACCAGGGCGAGCACCCCCCCGGCCGCGAGTCCGGACACCAGTCCGGTGAGGGTCTCGGCCAGGGGACGCCCTCCGCCCGAGACCATCCAGGCGTAGAAGCTTCCAGCCAGGAGCCCCGCCACGCCGGCAACAGCCGCGATGCCGTTCAGTTCCGGATCCCGGCCGGTTACGATGAGGACGCCGATCGACGCCAAGACCCCGGCGGTGGCCCCCACCAGGGCGACAGGCATGGCGCTGTAGAGCGCCGAGGTGGTCATGGCCGCGGTCGCGGCGGCCAGCACCAGGGGCTGCCAATCGGAAAACCCGGCAACGACGAACGTCTGGAACAGGCCCGCGAACAGGGCGCCGAACAGCGCACCGGACAGCCCCCAGACGAAAAGGGTCATCACGATGGCGGTGAACTTGTCTCTGGTTATCATTCCGCCCCCTCTACGACTAGCCGTGCGCGCCTCAGTCTAGTCCGCGTCTCCTGGCCCGCAATAGGGCCTTCATTTCCAGCGCGCTACAGACCCGAAAAAATGGCGGGGCATCCCACCCCCCGCTGGAGACGCCGGGTCGATGCGCTTCTCATTTGAACGAGTCGGTTCGCGCGGCGTATCTTCGGTGCGGGCATCCAAAGGCGACCCGCTCCGACCGCGTAGCCGAAATCCAGACACGATACGCGGTTTTCGCGTCCGTGACACTCGGTCTGTTGCACGCGGCCGCCGGTGGCCGCTAGCGCACCGGGGGACGCGACCCGGAAGTCGGGCCGAGTCGCCCTCCCGCGCGGAAAGCTTCGCACGCCTCGTCCGCACTTCCTACACTTTGAGCACCCAAAACGGCTCGCAGATTCACCCAGCATGTCGCGTACTCCGGCAAACGGCACCCGATGCGAACGGCACGGCGAGCAGCGCGTCTACTACGACGGCTATTGGATCAAATACTACGAGCCGCCGCCCGACTCGCTGCGGGCCAAACGACGCCTCATCCACGCGCTGACCCGGCGGCTATTCAATCACGTCGAGCATGGCATCAACATCCCGGGCACCCGGCTGGACGAGGCCCGTGCCGCCTACCAGGCGGAGAACGAGCCGGATCGCAAACGGGTCAACGGCGCCATGCTGGCCGGCGCCCTATTCAATCGCGCGGCGGACATCTTCACCGGCCTAGTGGAACTGCAAAGCGCGGGGGTCGAGATAGCGCCGGACAACAGCCTGATGCGCGAATGCGGCCAATGCCTGGTGGAGGCGCTGGATCTGGGCAGGATGGTGCGCCACCACAGCGGCGCGGAAGGCATCGACGAGCTCTGGGGAGAGCCGTTCAAGGCCTTCTCGACGCCAATCCAGGTGTTCTATGAGAGCCGTTACCGGAAAATCGCCATGACCATGCGCGATATCGACCGAATCGCCGCGGCGCTCAAGGACACCTTCGCCGACAGCCCGTCGATCCAGGACGCCGGGCCCCGCATCGATGACCTGGCCGACGCGGCGAAACGCAAATGCGAGATCCTGCGCACGGATTCGGGCATCTTCGACGTCTGGCCGGCCTTCGTGACCGCCAGTGAGCGGCTCTGCGCTATCCGGCCCACACTCCCGCCCACGCCCGACGACCGGTCGCTCAAGGAGGCACTGGAGGGCTTGAGGCTGCTGCGAGAAGGCACCGATCTAGTCGGTCACATTGTTCGCGCCCGGGTGCCGATGCCCAAGAGCACCCGGGACTTCCTGGTCCGTTGCAGCCAGTTCCGCCATTCCTTCCACGCGGTGCCCGATACCGGGTAGGACGGACCGACCCCGGGGCCGCCGGGAATAAGGGCAATCACCGGACCGGGGTTAACCCGGGAATCCGACACGGCCCTCCTCGGGAAAGGGCCGTGAGCCCGGCAAGACCTACTTAGTCGCCCCGTTCGGCCAAAACGGCCTTCAACGCACGAAAGAGGTCGGTCTCGGTGATCACGCCAACGAGACGCTCGCTTTCAACGACCGGAAGACAGCCAATCCGCTCCTCGGTCATGCGCTCGGCCGCGGTCGAGAGGCTGGCGCCGGAATCGATAGTCACCACGGGGGTGTGCATGACCTCCGAGACCTCCGCCGACATCTCATGAAAATAGCGGGCGGCGAGCTGCAGGTCCCGCCGTGTCAGGATACCCACGACCTCCCCGCCCGCGTTCACAACCGGCAGATGGTGGAGGTCCTGGGTGTCCATGATCTGGAAGGCGGCGCCGTAGTCGTCGTCCACGCCAATGGTGACGGGTGAGGCGCTCATGTATTCGCGTACTAGCATTGCGTGTCTCCTTTGGAGGCTCGTTGGTGATTCGTTCTCTGTGGGATGTGAAGTGGCCCAAGGCCGGGGTCCGGATTCAAGCGCGATGACTGTAGCGGCGGGCGTCACCCCGAAAGTATCCGCACGATGCTACGCCGGGGCACGGCAGTCTACAAGATAACCGTATTAAATCTTATCTTTATGACAACTAGGGGCTTGCGCCGATCACGCGGGATCTCGCAGCGGGCGACACCCGACTCGGTCAAGGGGAAACGGTCCTCATTTTTCGCTGCAAGCGGTTGAAATGAAGGGAACGGGAAATGGCTAGCTCGGTTTCGAGTCGCGACAGCCCGTAAAAGGGGTATTGGCGCACGCTCGCCAGTGTCCGGTTATCTGAGCTCGGGAAACTCCCCATAAGCGATCGCGATCGGGACGGCCATCCCGAAACCCTGGTAGTTGGGATCCCCGCCCCCGGTGAGCTTGGCGAAATTTACCCCCACCGCCGTGCCCCGTGCGTCGACCAACGGGCCGCCGCTGTTGCCGGGGAGCATTTGCACGTCGGTCATGATCAGCTCACGCGCGAGCCGGGTGACGGTGCCCGTGGTCACGCTGTCCGACACCCCGAGCGGGCTGCCGATGGCGTGGATCGTCTCGCCCTGGCCGAGATGGCCGTCCCGGTCTGCCGGGAGCGCCGGCGTCCGATAGCCGTCCGTTTTCAACAGCGCCAGGTCGTAGGTCTCGCTTGTCCCGATTAGCCGCGCCGCGATCTCACGGCCGTTCTTCAGCCGGACCTGAAAGCTCTTCTGGACGGTGGCGACATTGGTCTTCCAGTCAAGCTCTAGCCTGGCGCCACGCAGAGCCCGCTGCCGCTCATGGACGGCCCCCGCCAACTGGTCGTGGCTTTCCCGATAGCGGTTGTAGTCGCGCTTGAGACGCGGGTACCTGAGATCCACCGTGCCCACGCCGTCACTCTCGAGCTCGGCGATCTCGGCGGCCATCGAATCCAGACGCTGCCGGCGCGCGGTAAGCTCGCGCTCCATCTCGGCCAAAGCCCCCTCCGCCTCGTCGATCGGGCGCCGGCGATCTTCCCAGGTCGTGGAGCTGGCGGGACGCACCACATGTCGGTTGGTCAGGATATAGCCGTCGTCGGTGATGAAGAAACCGGCGCCCGAGGCCACCTCGCCCATGACGGCAACCACCGAGAGCGTGGCACGTACGACAGGCGTGGCCGAGTGAAAGCGCGCGGACAGGCCCGCGGCCAGGTCCCGGTCCGCCGGCGCGCCGGAAGCCCGGTCATCCGGGATCCGCTCCACCCGGGAGGATCCGGCCCCCGGGGGCGGGCGATCCGTGAAGTGCCAGCTACCGTCCCGGTCCTGGTACCTGTACACCTCGGCCAAACACGGCGGCGCAAACGCCGCGATCATCGCCACGAGCAGTGACAGGCTCCAGGCACTCCGGATTCGGACGCGGACCGCGGAAATGGCTGCATCGCAGTGCAGGCCGTCTTGAACGGGAGGCCGCCGAGCAAGGGGCTGTTTCACGAAAGACATCTCGAGTAAATGGCGCGCGGCCCAGAATAGCGCGGGAGCCCCTGAAGGACGTGCCGGCGGTTCGCATTTCCTGTTCGCGTCAACCGGCAACCGTCCGTGCGCCCGGCCGGATGACCGGGTCGCGTGTCGGGTCGTGAGCCGTTATCGCGACTCGGGCCTCGAAAAGCGGGCAATCACGCCAAGGAAGGCCCGGCCGTAGCGCGCCAGCTTCCGCTCGCCGATGCCCTCGATAGACGCCAGATCGGCCAGGCTGCGCGGTCGCCGGCGCACCATCTGCTTCAGGGACGTGTCGTGCAGGATCACGTAGGGCGGTACGCCCTGAGTGTCCGCAAGCGCACGGCGCTCCGCGCGGAGCGCCTCCCAGAGATCGATATCCGGCCCCTCCAGCTCGGCCGACGCCGAGGCCCCGCGCGTCCGCCGCCCCGTGGGCCTGGTATCGACGCGCAGCAGCAGAGGCCGCTCGCCGCGCAGCACCGGGCGTGCCTGCTCGGTCAGGCCTAGCGAGCCGTGGCCTTCGATGTCCACGCTCAACAGACCCCGGGCAATCAGCTGCCGAAAAAGTGAACGCCAGCGGACATCGTCGAGGTCCCGACCAACCCCGTACACCCGCAGCCGGTCGTGGCCGAGGTGCCGGGCGCGCGGGTCGTCCTTTCCGCGCAGCACGCCGATCAGATAATTGACGCCGAATCGGCTACCGGTGCGGTAGACCGCGGACATGGCCTGCCGTGCCGGCAGAGTGGCGTCCCAGGTCTCGGGTGGTGTCAAACAGTTGTCGCAGTTGCCGCAGGTGGAGTCCGCCTGGTCGCCGAAGTAGCGCAGCAGGGCCTCGCGTCGGCAACTCGTGATCTCGCACAGCCCAAGCATCGCCTCGAGCTTCCGTCGCTCGATCGCCTTGCGGCGATCGTCCGCCGCCGACTGCTCGATCAGCTGGCGCAGCATGAGCACCCCGGACAACCCATAGGCCATCCAGGCGTCGGCAGGCAGCCCGTCGCGACCGGCGCGGCCCGTCTCCTGGTAGTAGGCCTCGACGCTCTTGGGCAGGTCCATATGAGCGACGAAGCGGACGTCCGGCTTGTCGATACCCATGCCGAACGCGATGGTGGCGACGATGATCACGCCATCCTCGCGCAGGAAACGTTCCTGATTGGCCTGCCGCGTTTCCACCGACATACCCGCGTGATAAGGAAGCGCGTCGAGGCCCTGGGTGCCCAGCCACGCGGCCATGGCCTCGACCTTCTTCCTCGACAGGCAGTAGACGATGCCGGCCTGCCCGGGATGCTCGCACTTCAGGAAACGAATTAGCCTTTGCTTCGGGTCCTGGAACTGATGGATCGCGTAGCGGATGTTCGGCCGGTCGAACCCGCTCGCGAACAGTCGCGCGTGCTCCAGCCTAAGGCGGGCGCGGATGTCGTTTCGGGTCGGCTCGTCGGCGGTCGCCGTCAGCGCCACGCGGGGCGTGTCGGGAAAGCGCTCCGCCAGCACGTCGAGCTGGGTGTACTCGGGGCGGAAATCGTGTCCCCACTGGGAAACACAGTGGGCCTCGTCGATGGCGAACAGGGCGATCCGGGCGCGCGCGAACAGATCCAGCGTGCGGTCGGTGACCACCCGCTCCGGGGCCATGTAGAGCAGATCCAGACCGCCGTCTAGCAGGGCCTTCTCCACACGCCGGGCCTCGTCCGGCGCCAGGGTCGAGTTCAGAAAGGCGGCGCGAACGCCGTTCTGGCGCAGCGCATCCACCTGGTCCTGCATCAAGGCGATCAGCGGCGAGACCACAAGCCCCGTGCCGGGTCGCACCAGCGCCGGGATCTGATAGCACAGGGACTTGCCGCCACCAGTCGGCATCAGAACCAGCGCGTCGCTGCCCGCGGCGACATGATCGATGATCTCGGCCTGCTGGCCGCGGAACTCGCCGTAACCGAAGATAGAGCGCAGAAATTCAGATGGCGTTGACGGCATGGGAAACGTCGTCCTGGCAGTCCGTGAGCTTAGGCAGAACCGCCGATAAACGTGAGCCTGCGCACAGGCCGGAGAAATCGCATCCGACGATTTCCGCCCTGTGATTCGGTTCAGATGCCTGGCGCGGTTTCCGGCCTAGAGTGGATGCTAGGCCAAGAGCCCCGGCGGGCCCGGATACAACCCGCCGCGCAGACAGGACGAGTCTATCCAAGGAACAGGAGCCACGAGCTCACCATGTATCGCTTCTCGCTGATCGATCCCCAGACACTGCTGCTCGTCTCCATCGCCGTTTTCTCGCTGACGGGCATCTTCATGACCCTCGCCGCGCACATTCGCAAAGAACGGGCGTACGCCTGGCTTGGGGTCGGCGCGCTGTGCTTCGCCATAGGCTGGTCGCTCACGCTTTCCAGATCCGTCATCGGCATCACGGTCCTGACCCTGCCCGCGGCCGAGGTCTCCTTGCTGCTTCTGCCCGTCTTCCTTCTCTGCGCGACGCTCGATTTTCTGCGCCGTCCTGGCATCGGGGGCGTGCTCATCGGGGCTATCCCGCTGCTGATCGGCGTATTCTGGCTACTGGTGCTGTACATGGACAACCAGATGGTGCCGGGAGCCATGACGTCGAGCCTGAATGCGGCCTGTTACCTCGGCACCGCTCGGCTGTTCCACAAACATGCCTACCCGAACAACCTGGTAGGCGGGATCATTATCGTAGCAGTCGTGATCGTCGGAACCGCGTTCATTCTGAGGACCACGTTCCTGATGTACGGCTTCGTGATCCCGAGCAACCTTGGCGCCGACACCCACGACCAACTGGTTTACAGCACGCTGCTGGTCAACCTGATGGGGATCTTCCTGCTGTCGCTGTGCTTTCCATTGTTCGACTTTCTACGGGTGCAGACCAGCCTGGAGACCGTCAACACCCAGCTGACCCAGCTGGCGGAGCGGGATCCGTTGACCGGGCTCTACAACCGCCGAGTGCTGATGACGCGTTTAGAGGCCGAGTTGCAGCTTCACGCGCGGCTCGCCCGCCCACTGTCGGCGATCCTTTTCGATATCGACCACTTCAAGCAGGTCAACGACGACCACGGCCACGCCGTCGGCGACCGCGTGCTGCAGCAGGTCGGCGCGACGGCGCAGCACCTCTTGCGCGGCAGTGACATACTGGCCCGCTACGGGGGCGAGGAGTTCGTGGTCCTGCTGCCGGGGGCGCCGGTCGGGGCGGCAATAAGGGTGGCCGAGCGCATTCGAGCCGCCCTCGGGGACACTCCGGAAATGAGCGTCGGCGCGGTGCGGGTCCCACGGGTCACGTGCTCCTTCGGCGTAGCGGCCGCGACGAGCTTAACCGAGACCGCCGGCGACCTGCTGCGTGCGGCCGATGCCTCCCTCTACGCCGCGAAGCGCGGTGGCCGTGACCGGGTCTGCGCGGATTCCGCCGATGCCACGGGGTCCCGCACCGTGGACACCGGTGCGACGATCGTCGCAATCAGCCGGGCTCGCGACCGGGCCCGAACCGGGGACGCACAGCGATCGTGCCGAACCGATCAGACGGCGCCCGAACCGACCGCAACGCCCTGTCGTAGCTAGCCTGTGCCACCCGGATCCGGCGGCCGGGGCTGCCCCCCTTCGGCATCCCGCCGATGGCCACCGGCCGGCAAGACCTCGGGGAGCGACCCTGGGCCCGGCGACGGATCGTGACTCCCGGGCACCGAGGGAACGAGGCCCTGATCGTCTTCGCTGGGGAGCCGGATCTCATGGGGGGTCGGAGCAAGCGGCGCCAAAGGCTCGTCCAATGGGCGGCCCCGGGTCCAGCCCCAATAGAACAACGCCAGATTGGCTACCAGCAGGAGCAGGAACAGCCAGGGCACGACTAACCCCCGTTCCGGGCGAGCAATATCAGCCCGCGCAGCACCAGGTCCGGAACCGTTTCGAAGGGCGGCTCGAGCGCACCGGACACGCGCGCCGCATCGCCCCCGGTCAGGAGCACATCGGGGGGCTCCCCGGCCTGTCGCTCCAGCCTGTCGTGAAGGCGGCCGATCAGCGCCGCAATCGCATGAAGGCTGCCCGCCGCCACCGCGGCGCCAGTGTCGGCGGCCCAGGGCTCGCCGGCCGGCTCTGCCTCGACCCTCGGGATGTGCGTACCAGCCAACAGGCTGTCGCGCATCATTTCGATCCCGGGCAATATCAGCCCGCCGAGGTGTCGGCCGTCCTTCAGCAGCAGATCGAAGGTCACCGCGGTACCGGCGTCGACGATAACCGTGGCCCGACGTGCTCGCCGATGAGCCTCGAGCAGCGCGAGCCAGCGGTCGACTCCCAGGCGCGAGGGGTCCGGGTAGGCGACACGGACACCGAGACAATTCGCGCGCGTCGCCGCGAGCTCCGGCTCCAGCCCCCAATAGGAGCGCGCGACGCGGGCGACAGCCGCGCCGACGGCGGCCCCACCGACGTTGCTGACCAGTACGCGCGCCGGTGCGTCCAGCGCCTCCCAGGCGGCAAGCAAATCCAGCGGTATCGCGCCCGAGTGGCGCACCGATTGAACCGGGCCGGGCCCCTCCTTTTCCTGAAGCGCCCAGCGCAGATTGGTATTGCCGATATCCAGCAGTAGATTCAAGGTCTGGGCTCGCCGTTGGCCCGCAGGTTGACCTCACCGGCCTGGAACCGCCGAACACCGTCGGAGGTCTCCAGCAGCAGGGCACCGTCGCCGGCAATGCCGGCATGTACGCCCTCGGTCACGCGATCCCCAAGTACCACACGGACCGACTCGCCTCGGAAGCCGTCGAAGCGGTTCCACTTTTCCAGAAACGGATTGAGGCCCTCCCGGCCAAAGAGATCCAGGGTCGCGATCAAAGCCTCAATGACCGCGGCCGCCAAGCGATTGCGGCCGTACCGACGCCCCCCCAGGACCGCCGACAGGTCGGTCCAGGGCTGGTCGATCGTCTCCCCTTGGGCCGGCTCCATATGCAGATTGACCCCGACACCGATCACCAGGTGGATTGGACCCTGGGCCTCGCCGGCGACTTCCAACAAGAGCCCCGCAAGCTTGCGACGCCTCCAGAGGACGTCGTTCGGCCACTTCAGTGCCAGCCCTTCCGCACCGGTCTCGTGCAGCGCGGCGGCGACCGCCGTGCCGGCGGCGAGACTCAGGCCGCCGAGCTGCGTCGGCGCGATCGGGTAGCGCCAGAGCACCGACAAGTAAAGGTTGGCCCCGAAGGGCGAGACCCAGACCCGTCCCCTGCGCCCGCGTCCGGCTGTTTGGTGCTCCGCTAGACACACCGTCCCCGAAGGCGCACCGGCGGCGGCCTCCCGCATGAGATGTGCATTCGTGGAATCGGTCTGATCCAGGATCTCCAATCGGGAAATCCGGCGCCGGCCCGGATCCGAAAGAGACTCGAGGATGGTTCCGATGTCCAGCAGCTCGAGCGGCGCCGACAGCCGATAGCCCTGGCCGCGCACCGAATGAAGCGACAGCCCGAACCGGTCGGCCGCCTTGCGCAGCGACTTCCAGACCGCGGCCCGAGAAACGCCCAGGTGCCCGGCAATGGCCTCTCCGGAGTGCAGCTCGCCGTCGGACAGCAGCCTGATCAGATCCCGGCTTCGATCCATCGGTCTCTTCAGGCAACGCTGGCAAGCCAGGCCGAGCGGGCTTGGGTTGCAACGTCCGGCGCCTGGTCGAGCATCATGAGCTCGCAGGTGTCGGACGGGGCAGTCCTCGGCGCGGCCTCCAGCGACATCAGCTCGTCGCGGCGGAACAGATGAACCGTCACTGGCCCGTCCGCCGCGGCCCGCGCAAACAGCCGCTCCAGGTTTTCCGCGTTGGCGCGGAGCCCGTCGACGGCTAGCAACAGGTCACCCGGCGCGATCCCGGCCAACTCGCCTGCACCGCCCGAAATCACGTTCTGAACCAGGGCCTCGGCGCCAGGGCGAAGCCGGACACCCAGCGTCGGCTGCTCGGGCAACGCCTCGAACCGATCGACAGTCCCACCGAGGTCTTTCGGCCCCGAAGAGGGTCGCAGACGCATCCGGATACCGACCGAGGCGAGAACAGACGGAATATCGAGGTCGTCGGTCGAGTCCAGCGCCTGCGCAAAAAAATCGTCCAGATCGAGCCCGGAAACATCGGCGGCGACGGCCTCGATCCCGCGCTCCGGCACACCCTCTCCGGTCAGGCCGTAGCGACGCCAAAGCTCACGCATCACGTCGTCCAGTGACACGGCACCGCCGGTCTCGAGACGCATCCTCAGATCCAGTGCGAGCGCGGTCAGCGCGCCCTTGGCGTAGTAGCTGACGAGTGCGTTGGGGGCATTCTCATCCTGCTTGTAGAACCGCGTCCAGGCGTCGAAGCTCGACTCCGCAAGGGTCTGAACCAACCGCCCGGGGGTTCGCATCACCCGCGTGATGGTCTCGGCGAGCAGCTGAAGATAGGCCTTTTGGTCGATGCAGCCAGAGCGCACAAGGGCCAGCTCGTCATAGTAGGAGGTGATGCCCTCGAACGCCCACAGGAGACGGGTATGCACCTCCCGGTCCAGGCTACCGTCGACGAAGGCCTTAGGCCGGATGCGCTTGACGAGCCACAGATGGAAGTACTCATGACTGCACAGGGCCAGGAACCGCCGGTAGCCCTCGGAGGGCGGCCGGTCGGGCGAGTCGGGAAGCTCATCGCGGGAGCACAGCAGACTGGTGGAGTAGCGATGCTCCAGACCGCCGTAACCCTCGCCGACGGCGGTGGTGAGGAACAGGTAGCGGTCGACGGGCAGCTCACCGAAGAGCGCCGCGTGCTGGGCACAGATCCGCGTCAGATCGTTCGCCAGACGCCCGCCATCCGCCCGATGCCGGCCAGTGATCGCCATGGCGTGTGGCACCCCGGCGACCTCGAAGGGCACCGAGAGAAAGCGCCCCATTTCGACCGGGTGATCAATCAGGTCCTCGTAATCGACGGCCTGGTAGGCGCCGAAGCCCAGGGGCTCCGCGTCCAGCCGGGACAGGCTGGTGGCAACCCGCCAGCCGTGATATCGCGCCCCTTCGGGCCGAACCAGCTCTAGTCGGCATGGCCGGTCCTCCAGGCCATGGACGCGAAACAAAAGGCCAGCTCCGTTGAAGTAGGCGTGCGTCGTGTCCAGGTGCGCAGAGCGTACGGAAAGCTCCCAGGCGTACACCTGGTAGCGGACGGTCAGGGCACCCGGTACCGATTCGATCGCCCAAGTCTGCTTGTCCCGCTTCGCCAGCGCGACAGGGACGCCATCGGCCCGCTCGGCGGAGATGCGAACGACGTTCCGGGCAAAGTCCCGGATCATGTAACTGCCCGGAATCCAGGCAGGCATCGACAGCAGCAGCGTACCGGCGGGCGGAAACGGGAGCCGGATTTCGACCGCGAACAGGTGGGCTTCCGGGCTCGCCGGCTGCACGCTGTAGGTTAGATCGAAGGGCGACTGCATCGGGCAAGGCGACTCGCGAAGCGTGGAGGCCACCCCATCAAATGCTGCTCCTTGCGGCCGCTTGCAATCCTCTGAACCTGTCCGGCCGGGCCTGTGGGATCAGCGGACCTCGGCGGGTTTGGCGTCGGCTGAATCTCAGAACACCGCGGCCGCTTGCGCGACTTGACCGTGCCGCCGCTGCCTCATGGCACGTTGGGTCCGCTCGAAATGAGATTCGCCTCCGCGACTCGAAAAAAATCGGTCGACAAAATAGAATCGGCCGCGCAGCACTAGGAAGACGCGGCCGATTCAGATGCGTAAAGATCAGGCGTCCGTACTCAGCCCTCGACCGCCTGCAGGTAGCTCGCCTTGAATGCCTCCCGATCCGACTTGGACGATGGGTCGTAACCCTGCTCCTGCATCTTCTGCTTCATCCACCCGGGCAGAACGCCGCGAACATAAACATTCTCGGGGTTCTGCGGATCGACGAAACGGGTGTACTGTCGGTTTCCACCGCCCTTGCGGGCGACAGCGGCGGCCCGGCGGCGGCGCTGTACGATCAGCGGAACGATTTCTTCCAGATCGTACCCCTGCTGAACGATCATCTCGCGGATCTGCTCCGCGATTTCCTGCTTCGCCTCCTGACGGCGTTGCTCCAGTGCGCGCCTCAATTCAGCCTTGCTCATCTCGATATTCTCGAGCTGCTGCTGAATCTCATCGACGCTAAGGTTAGCGTACTCCACTTGCGGTACCTCCGGACGGGTTAATTAGTCTTGTTACGCGAACATGAATGGGCGCGCAGGCCTAATTTAGGCGAATAATTGCATAAGTCAAGTCGCATTCGCAAAAACACGCATTGAACGCTTCTAATCGTACCTAATCGAAGGCAAGAAACTCAGGCATCCATGCCCTGTCGGATTAAGCCAAAGGGCAAATGTGGAATCTCGAGTGCTTACCTGCCGTCGGGCCTATACCGTCGCGGGTTTGCGTGCCTCCATGCAATAACCGTCTTGTCGTACCGCCGTTCCGACCCGAGATTTCACGCGCAGGCGGTTGCGCGACATCCGAGATACAGGCGGTCTGGAAAACCCGGGGGTGCAGGGCTACCGAGAGAACCTGTACGTCCCGCCCCTACAATTACCGGCGCGCCTTTCGGCGCATTACCCGCGCCGCGCAACCGGGACCCCACATCCGCGACTCACCCTGCTCGCTGTCAATCAATTCTGTCTGTACGCGGCGGGCCTCGCAAGCCCTGCGGCCCACACGACGAATGACAGCTAATGGAAGCGATTGTTTGCTGCACAAGCCGCCCGGAATCCGCCGCAACCGAAAATCCCTGGGTCCTTTCGCTGCCCGCCGATCCCGCGAGGTGCGACGACTACAGGATCTGGCTCAGGAATGACTTCGTGCGCTCGTGACGTGGCTCCTCGAAGAAGCGAACGGGGTCGTTTGCTTCCACTATTTCGCCGGCATCCATGAAGATCACGCGGTTGGCGACAGTCTTCGCGAAGCCCATCTCGTGAGTGACACAGACCATGGTCATGCCGTCTTGGGCCAATTCGATCATGACGTCCAAGACCTCTTTAATCATCTCCGGGTCGAGTGCCGACGTGGGCTCGTCGAACAACATGATACGCGGGCTCATGCAAAGGCTGCGCGCAATGGCGACGCGCTGCTGCTGCCCGCCCGAGAGCTGGCCCGGGTACTTGTCCGCCTGCTCCGGGATACGCACCCGCTCCAGGAACTGCCGGGCCGCCGTCTCGGCCTCGCGCAGGGGCTGCTTGCGCACCCAAACGGGTGCCAGGCAACAGTTCTCCAGAACCGTGAGGTGGGGAAAAAGGTTGAACTGCTGAAAGACCATGCCGACCTCGCTGCGGATACGCGCGATGTTCTTCAGATCTCCGCCGAGCTCGGTGCCATCGACGACGATACGCCCCTTCTGATGAGACTCCAGGTGATTGATGCAGCGAATAAGGGTCGACTTCCCGGACCCCGACGGACCGCAGATTACGATCCGTTCGCCCTTGTTCACCGTGAGGTCGATATTCTTAAGGACATGGAAGTCGCCGAACCACTTGTGCACGCCCCGCATCTCGATCATCGGCTGATTCGCGCTAGCGCCCGACGATCGGTTCGTAACTTCGGTCACCGCCGGTGCCCCGTATGCAGCTCACCCTCGAGCGCCTGACTGTAGCGGGACATACCGAAGCAGAAGGCCCAGAAGACCAGCCCGGCGAACAGGTACCCCTCCACGGAGTACCCAAGCCAGTTCGGGTCCGCGAAGGCCTGCTGCACGATACCGAGCAGATCGAATAGACCTATGATCAGCACCAGTGTGGTGTCCTTGAACAGCGCGATGAAGGTATTGACGATCCCGGGAATCACCAGCGTCAGCGCCTGGGGCAGCACGATCAACCCCATGGTCCGCCAATAACCGAGCCCCAAGGCCTCTGCCGCCTCGTATTGCCCGCGCGGAATCGCCTGAAGCCCCCCCCGCACCACCTCTGCAATATAGGCGGACTGAAACAGCACGATACCAACCATCGCGCGCAGCAGCTTATCCAGCGTGACCCCTTCCGGGAAGAAAAGCGGCAACATCACCGAGGCCATGAAGAGCACCGTGATCAGCGGCACCCCTCGCCAGAGCTCGATGTAGGTTATGGCAGCGGCGCGGATAACCGGCAATCGCGACTGCCTCCCAAGCGCGAGAAGTATGCCGAACGGCAGCGAAAGCACGATGCCGACGACCGCGATCACGAGCGTCAGCATCAGCCCGCCCCAACGGTAAGTCTCCACCTCCGGCAGCCCCGGGACCCCTCCGCGCAGTAACAGGAAGGCAACGATTGGGTATCCAAGCAGGATTCCGGACGCGAGAGCGATCTTGTATCGGAATGCCTTTAGAAACAGCGGCGCCAGGAGCGCCAGCAGCAGAAGAAAGGCCGAGTCGACGCGCCACTGCTCGGCCTGCGGGTAGAAACCGTAAATGAACTGATTCAATCGGGTTCCGACGAATACCCAGCACGCACCGCCGCTGTCGCAATCCTCTCGGCTGGTGCCGATCCAGTCCGCATCGATGACGGCCCACCGCGCCAGCGCCGGGATCGAGAGCCAAAGGAAATAGGCGGCCGCGACCGTCAACAGGGTATTGAGCGGCGACGAAAAAAGATTGCGGCGAAGCCAGCCGGTAGCGTCCCGCCACCAAAAAGACGGCGTGTAAACTGGTCTGTCACTCGCGTTCGACATCAGCGCTCCACCAGAGCAATCCGGGCGTTATACCAATTCATGACCAGCGAAATCAGCAGGCTGACCGTGAGATAGACGACCATGGTCATTGCGATCACCTCGACCGCCTGCCCGGTCTGGTTGAGCGTGGTGCCGGCAAAGACGTTGACCAGGTCCGGGTAGCCGATGGCTGTAGCGAGCGACGAGTTCTTCAGCAGGTTCAGATATTGGCTCGTCAGCGGCGGGATGATGACCCGCAAGGCCTGCGGGATGATCACCAGGCGCAGGGTCTGCCCGGGCCGCAACCCGAGAGCCAGCGCGGCCTCTTTCTGGCCCTTTGGAACCGCCAGTATGCCGGCCCGTACGATCTCGGCGATGAAGGCGGCCGTATAGACCGACAGCGCGATCAACAAGGCGGCAAGCTCGGGGAGCACGACGATTCCGCCGCGGAAATTGAACCCGCCGAGCGCCGGAAGCTCCCAGTCCAGCGGCGCCCCGGCCAACAGGTACGCCGCCGATGGCAGAGCTACCAGCATAAGCAGCGCGTAGCCGCCCACCCGCGGCCGATTTCCGGTCCGCAGCTGGCGCAGCCGCGCCCAGCGACTCAGCGCCAACGCCGCGATCGCGGCCACTGCCAGCGCAACGCCCACGAGCCCGAATCCGTCCAGTGGCACGGGCTTCGGCAGGTAGAGCCCTCGCAGATTGAGAAAGACCGCATCGCCCATCGAAAGGCTCTCGCGCGGCCCCGGCAGGGCCCGCAGCACGGCGAAATACCAGAAGAAGATCTGAAGCAGCAGCGGGATGTTGCGGAAAATCTCTATGAATGCGGCGGCCATCCGCGCGATGAGCCAGTTGCCCGAGAGCCGCGCTACCCCTACGGCGAAACCGAAGAGCGTTGCCAGAACGATGCCCAGCGCCGAGACGAGCAACGTGTTCAGCAGTCCGACGACGAACGTCCGGCCAAACGTCGAGGTCTCCGAGTACGGAATCAGCGTCTGGATGATGCCGAAACCGGCCTCCGACGAGAGAAACGAAAACCCGGTGCTGATCCCGCGGCGTTCCAGATTCGTCAGCGTATTGTCGAGGATGTAGGCCAGCAGCGTCAGAACGGCAGCGAGGAACAGGGCCTGAAGCAGCCAGCCACGGACGCGCGCGTTGCGCCACGGCGAGCCCGCTGCGGGATCGCTTCGGACGCGGACCTGCTGTCCCACCGAACCTACCGGAGTCGCCCGCGGCGTATCAACGGACAGGCGGTGCGTACTGAATTCCGCCGTCCTTCCACAGGGCGTTCAGCCCGCGCTCGATGGACAGCGGGGAGCCCTTTCCGACGTTGCGGTCGAAGACCTCGGCGTAATTGCCCACTTGCTTGACTACCCGGTAGGCCCAGTCATCCGACAGTCCCAGACCCTGGCCCTTGATGCCCTCCAGCCCAAGCAACCGCCTGACCTCCGGGTTCGCGCTCGACCTCATTTCGTCGACGTTGGCAGAGCTGACGCCGAGCTCCTCGGCGTTCGAGCATCGCGAACAGGGTCCAGCGCACGATATTGAACCAGCCGTCGTCGCCCTGACGGACCGCGGGCCCCAGAGGCTCCTTCGAGATCACGTCGGGCAGCACGGTGGCATTCTGCGGCTCCGCCAGCTTGATGCGCAGCCCGTAGAGTTGCGACTGGTCGCTGGTGAGCACGTCGCAGCGGCCGGCCTCGAAACCTTTCACCGTCTGGTCGGCGGTATCGAACACCACCGGTTGGTGCTTCATCCCGTGAGTCCGGAAATAGTCGGCCAGATTCAGCTCGGTGGTCGTGCCGGCGAGTATGCAGACCGAGGCACCGTCGAGCTCACGGGCGCTCTTGACCCCAAGCGCCTTGGAGACCATGAAGCCCTGACCGTCGTAATAGGAAACGCCGGTGAAGTTGACGCCCAACGAGGTATCGCGCGTCAGGGTCCAGGTGGTGTTGCGCGACAGTACGTCGATTTCCCCGGTCTGGAGGGCTGTGAGCCGCTCCTTGGCGGTCAGCGGCGTGTACTTGACCTTGCCCGCATCACCGAGCACCGCGGCGGCGATCGCCCGACAAACATCGACGTCCAATCCAGTCCAGTTGCCCTTCTCATCCGCGCTCGAAAAACCGGGGAGACCGGTGTTGACCCCACAATGTACGAAGCCCTTCTGTTTCACCGCATCGAGCGTCTGGCCGGCGAACGCGGCCGCGGGTGCGAACGCAAGGACCATGACAAACGTGAGCGTCAGGCAGTTTCGGGTTGGCATGGGTGAATAACCTCCTAGTCTGTTGGCCGAATCTGAGCCGTGCGCGCGACTGTAGTAGCGAGAATAGACCGCGAATGCGGCTTCGGCGACATCCCGGACCGATCAACCGATTCCGCTGAATGATACGGGGATCGGGCGTTGAAACTCTAAGGGCCTGACATTGCTCGTGCCGACCGTCGCCGCGCCGTTCCTACCCGTCGCCGGTGTATCCCGATAGCGCCGAGGGCTCGTCTGCTTCCCCGTGTGCAGGGCTCAGGATGTCATTTCCTAACGGAGGAAGGCGACGCTCGGTGCCGCGACATTATTTATCTTATTGTTTTTATTATTAAATTATTCTGGCACGCCCCCTGCTTATGACAAAGCGACGACAAAAGGATGCAGGACCCAAGGAAAGGCAGACAGGGACCAACGGGCCGAAACAGGGAACAGACCACAGGCGAACAGGCGCGAGGCCCCGCGCCATGGACGACGGACGAGAGGGAGCCCAGGGGGCTGGGCCGCCGAGGACGCACAGCGCAACGGGAAGAACAACGAACGGCCTTGGAAGGCCGCGGCGAACGGGGTCAAGGACGAGACCAGCCGGTTGCCAAACAGAACGGGCATCGGATGCAGACCCGGCCAGGGAAGGCCCGGAGGCAACGCCGGCTAGGAAACAGGGACGGACCGGTCGCAAGGACCAGCGACCAACAGCGGGAGAAATAGCGGTCAGGAGCGGCCGGAAGGAGTACCGGAAAGGACCCGAGAGGCCAAGTGGTCGCAGGACGCGCGTATTCAGCCAGGGATGGCCTCAGGGACGATTGCAGGGAAGAAGCGGCGAAGCGCCATGGATAGGGTGGCAGCGCGGGACGCGCGAACGGTTAAGGACGCACCCAGGGCCAGGGATGGCCACTACAACGGGAAGCGAAAGAACAGATCGGACGCCGAAGACGCACACGCAAGTTGGTCGGTAACTGAGTGCACACGGGCAGGGACTGCATACCCGGCCAGGGACGGCACCAAGAAGGATCACAGACTCGAACAGGGATGACAACAAGAACGCGCATGGACGCGCTGCTGGCAGGGCAGGAACCCAGAGGGTAGCCCGCCGAAGGGCGCAGCTAGGGAAGAACGACAACAACGGGAAGATAGGGTAGCCGAGGAAGTCTAGGTTCCCCCTGCGGACTCGGCGTAGACCCCCCTGATTCGCCACGGCGATCACGGGGGTCTTTTTTGTTGCGTGCCAAGGGGTAATGGCAACACTCGAGGCGGACCGCCGCGGCGGCAACCCCCCCCAAAAAAAAGAAGCCGCCCCGAAATCCCGGGGCGGCACTTTCCACCACTGAGGAGGTTTACCGACTCCCCCAAGCCGGCAACTCAAAGGCTAGCCGGACCGGCCATTCCGTTCTGAGGCTTGGTCCACAATTCGCCATTGGCCCGAATCGGATCCCCTCCTAATGGCCTCAGGGGCGCTTAACAATGGGGACCGCTTCTTTTGGATCTCGGTCTCCTGGAGACGCCAGTCGGGCGCGCCATCATGGCCGTGGCCTATAGCCGGCGACCAGCAGGGCCTTCAGCACCTCGATCGGGGTCAGCCCCAGTCTTCCCGCGATCTCGCGCAGGCTCTCCCCGGGCTGGGCCGTGATTCCGGCCTCGGCCAGGCGCTTTAGCGCCACAGGCTCGTCGAGCCCGGACTCGCCGATGAGATCCCCGAGACGCTTGCGACCAATACCGGTCCCCGAATAGCGGGCCTCGACAGCGTCCGGGGTCAAGCCGGAAACAGGCGCCGGCGGCGGCGATTTCTCGAATTGGCGGATAATGGCGTAGACCGACATCGGCGTGGTCCCGTTGGCGCGGGCGATGGTCTCCAGAGAGTCGCGCTCGCTCTCGAAACGGATGCCCTGCGCGTCCAGGGCGGCCAGTGCCGGCTCGAGGTCCAGGTTCAGCCGCATCGCGAGGACCGTCATGGGAACCGCCTCGGCGTGCCCGAACGGCGGCTCGAGCTCAGGACTGGTGACCCACGCGCCCTTGATGCGGCTGTTCCAGTCTATCACCCAACTCGCCGGCGGAAGGTTTAGGGCGGCGACCGCCAGTATCGCGACGGTCAGGGCCAGCGAAACGACCAGCTCCTGCTTGATGTGCAGGCCGCCCCGCGTTCGCTCCGTCAGGTATTTCTTGAACGGCTTCCAATTGAAGACGAGGTGCGTCACCCCCGTGACGATGAACACCCCGCCAAACATCATGTGCACCCAGCCCCACTGGTCCCTGCCCATGCCGGCGAGGGACCAGTGCACCCAGTAGGCGACGCGGCCATGCGGGACGATGTAGAGGACGATGCCGGTTACCGTCAGCACCACAAAGGACCAGGTGACCAGGAAGGCGATCAGCGAGCGCAGCGATTGTTTGTTCTTTATCATCCCCTTCCCCCCGGACATTACCCGATGAGCTTCGAACCCGTGGTTAACCAGGGAAATGCTGATCGAATGCCATCCTGGCACTTGATCAGCTCGCATTCCGAGAGGCGCGACTCTCAGAACAACGAATTTTCAATGGGTTACATCCGTTGAACACGCCGGGCCATCCTTGCCCCGGACGGGAAACCCAGAAGATCGGCGTTTCGCTAGTTTACGTGGAGAGCCCACGGGCGTGTACCAGGCGAGGAGCGTCGCTTCAGCGCAGCGGTCGCTTCAGTACGCCGGCGGCCGATGTCCTCGCGGGCCGTTTCGCTTACCCTGTTCGCCGCCATAAACGCGGGAGACCCTCGCCTTGAGCTCAGATCACCTCAATCAGGAAACCGTCGTACGTGGCCTCCCGCGACGAGGACTCGGCGGCCGCGTCTGGGGATGGTTCGACCGGAACATCCTCGAGCTCGGCCGAGAAATGCGTCTCTCCTACCTGCCTCCGCTGATGGTCTATATGGCGGCCGGCATCTCCGGCCTGACCGCCATCGTCGGAACCTTCTTCGTCAAGGACTATCTCGGGCTCTCGGCCGCGTTCCTGGCGTCACTCGGCTTCTGGGCCGGCATTCCCTGGGCGCTGAAGATGCCCCTCGGCCATCTCGTCGATCTGATCTGGCGGCACAAGTCGTTGATGGTCTACGCGGGCGCGACCATGATCGCCGGTAGCCTCCTGATCATGATCGGGCTGCTGGCGCGGCCGGACACGATGGCACAAGTGATGCCGGTGGCGGCCTGGTACGTGCTCAGCGCCCTGCTCGCGCCCATCGGCTATGTGGTGCAGGACGTCGTCGCCGACGCGATGACGGTCGAGGCGGTCCCCCGCGTGGACTCAACGGGTACGCCGATCGATGCCCCCACGCGCCGCCTGATGCACACGACCATGCAAACTCTCGGGCGGGTGGCGATCATTGGCGGCGGCATCATCGTGTCGTTGGCGAACGTGTTCCTGTTCAGCGGTGTCGAGGACATGTCCGAGCCGCAGAAGGTCGACACCTACATCCTGATCTACGAACTGGCGCTGCTGATACCGGCGGTATCTGTGCTCGGCGTCGTCCTCGCCGGCCTCCTGAGGCGCCGCCAGCAGCGCCGACTGAAGGCACAGGGCTTCTCGGCGGCCGAGGCGCGCGAGATGACCCATGCCAAGACGGAGCCAACGGCACCGAACTGGTGGATCCTCGGCGGTAGCCTGGTTTTCGTGGTGTTCACGGTCACCCTGGGACTTGGCGAGGTCCCCTACAACCAGGAGATCATTTTCGCGGGCTCGCTGATCATCATCCTGTTCCTCATGAACCGGCTGGTACAGGTTCTGGACCCGGAGGCGAGACTGTTTCTGGTAGGCACGGCGCTGGTCATCTTCGTCTACCGGGCGATGCCCGGTCCCGGGGCCGGCCAGACCTGGTGGATGATCGACCAGCTCGGCTTCGATCAGCAGTTCCTGTCGATCTTGTCCCTGATCGGCAGCACGCTGACACTATTCGGGATGTTCCTCTTCCGCCGCTTCATGGCGGAGCGCTCCATCGCCTACGTCGTGGTGTTTCTGACGATCGTGGGCTCATTGCTGTACGTGCCGATCATCGGCATGTATTTCGGGCTTCACGAGTGGACGTCGGCGCTCACTGGCGGGGTTGTCGACGCCCGGTTTATCGCGCTGGTGGACACGGCGCTGGAGTCGCCGCTCGGTCAGATCGCGATGATCCCGATGCTGGCCTGGATCGCCAACTCGGCGCCGGCCGGGCTCAAGGCAACCTTCTTTGCCGTCATGGCCTCGTTCACCAATCTCGCGCTTTCGGCCAGCCAGCTCGGCACCAAGTACCTGAACCAGTTTTTCACGGTTACGCGCGAGGTCAAGGATCAGGCGAGCGGCGCGGTGAGCGTTCCGGCGGACTACAGCGAGCTCGGCACCCTGATGATCACGGCGATGCTGATCGGGGTCGCGCTGCCGATCGCCGCGGTAATCCTGGTCAAGGTAACGCGGTTACGCACCGCCTAGGCGCTATTCGGCATTCCGCCAAGGAGATACCGATCACACGCCATCCTGGCACTTGATCAGCTCGCCCATCGTTGCCCCAGACGGGAAACGCTATAGATCGGCGTTTCCCGGATGGGACTTGCAGCGGGCGGGCCTCAGCCGATCGGCGAGACGCCGATCAGCCAACGGTGCAACCCGAAGACAAAGGCGACGTAGAGCGCCAGGCCGGCGATCACGGCGACGGCATCGTTGAGCCTCGACGGCGGGGCGCCCGGGACCGGCCTCTGCTCGCGGCGCTTCATCGAGATGCGGTCAAGGACGGCCCATACCAGGAAAGAGCCGAACAGCAGCAGGTCCGCCAGCGTTCCGTTCGCGAGCAGATGCGCAAAGGCCCAGAGCTTGGTGGCGGCCAGCATCGGGTGCCCGGTGGCGGCCTTGATGCGACCCGGTAAATAGGCCGCGAGCAGCAACGGGAACACGGGCACCATCAGCAGCATCGCCAGGTGTCGCAGCCCGACCGGCGGCGTATAGAGCACAACCGGCTCCTGCCGGGCGAGTCCGTAACCGACGGCGATAAGCGCCAGGCCGGCGCCGGCGATCAGGGCGTAGAGCGCCTTCCATGTCCACTCCCCCATGCGGGCCGCGACTCGGTCGCGGCCCGCGTCGTTCACGATGGACACCGAATGGATTCCGAAGAACAGAACCAAACCGAGTACCAACAAATTCATAACTGATCTCCTGGGGAAAGGCTGATTCAATCAGCGCGTTCCGTAAGCGCAAGCGAGGACTTTAACACGCCGCCACGGGTGCTCAGGATCCCGGCATCGCGGCGCCGCCCTTGGAATCGCCTCCCAGGTGGCGGATCATTGCCACCAGACTACGACAGCCGATACGACCAGGAAGCCCATGGAATCCAAGAACGGGCCCGATAGCCAGAACGACCCGAGCGCCACAGAGCCCCCGCTGGAAGATCGTCTGCGAGCGCTGGATCGCGACCCGCCGGACCCTGCCTCACCGGGGTTCGTGCCCTTGCAGCCCGCGGAGCCGGAGACCGCCCCGCGCCCCCGCCGACCGGACAGGCCCCGAACCGACGACTCCGTTCAGCACTCGACCCTGTCGGCTGGCTTGTCCGCTTTTCGGGACCAGTTGCGCGACGCGGAGAGGGACCTGGTCGACCGGATTGCCGATGTCGACGATGACCGCCGCCGCTCGGTCGCCCAGTTTCAGCGAGCGCTGCAGACCCAACGCGACGAGATCGATCAGGGCCTGCGTAGACAGGGACGGCTGACGCTGCTGGGTCTGTTGCTCCTCGCTGTCCTGACCGGTGCTGTCCTGTACTTCCTCTACCGCCACCTCGAGACCGGACAACTGGCCCTGGCCGGACAGATGACCTCGCTCAGGCAGGACATGAGCCGGCCTGCGGGCGTCGGCGGCCAGGACGACGCGGTGCAGCGTAAGCTCGCCGAGCTGGCCGGCACCGTCGAGCAAATCTCGGCGTCCCTCGGTCAACTGACACAGGAACGGGATCGGCCCGCGGCGGTTCCAGCCCCGGAACCGGCACCGCTGGATTCCGAGGTCGAGCGACTCCGCGAACAACAGCGACTCCTGTCGTCCGAGCTGACGTCGCTGCGCGAGGCCCTCGAGGCGGCGGAGACGGCCGATATTCAGACGGAGGAACCGGGCAGCGATCCGGAAGCGAATCCGAGCGTGAACCTGAGCCCGACCGGGACCACCGGCCAAGCTACACCTGAGCCGCCGCCGGCGCCGTCGGCGCAACCCGAGATTCAGGAGCCCGCCGCGGCTGACAAACCGCCGGTAGATCCCGAGGATGCGAGCGTGACCAGCCCCACGGTAAGTCCCGCCACCGCGCCGACGACCAGCGGGACGGGGCAGCGGCTCGTGGTCGGCGACCGGCCCGTCGCGCTCCAGCTCATCGGATTCTTCAGCCTCGCCGAGCTCGAGCAGTTCGCGGCGCGCGCCGACCTGCCGCCCGAGATCTACTACCGCGAGGAGAGCTACCGCGGCCGCCCCTGGTTCGTCCTGATCCACAGCCTCTACGACAGCTCGGCCTCCGCGGAGGCGGCGGTGGCGAAGCTGCCTGCCGGGCTCGCCCGGCTCGACACCTGGATCCGGACGCTGGACGCGGGCAGCGAGCTTACCCCGCTGGCTAGCGGGTCCTCACGCTGACGCACCGTTCGCGAATCGACCGCGAGAAGCGGACCATCGAGGCCATGATGGTCATCTTCTGCCATGACCAACATCGTGAGGCGGCGGGCCTCTGCGTCGAGTGCCGCGCCCTTCTCGCTTACGCCCATCGACGGCTCGACTCCTGCCCATTCCAGGAGCAGAAGCCCGCCTGCAACCACTGCGCGGTCCACTGCTACAGCGCGACGATGAAGGAGCTCGTCCGAGCCGTCATGCGCTACGCGGGGCCGCGGATGCCCCTGCGCCATCCGCTGATGGCGCTGATGCACCTTGTCGACGGGATGCGCCGTGCGCCGGTCCTGCAACGACGCGGGCGCCCCGCCGCGCCGACCCGCAACGCCCGATCAACGGACAAGGACGCGTAGGCGTTCGCAGACCCGCCCTGCGGCCCGGACTGCGGGAAGGACAGGGTCTACCAGGGGATCGGCTGGCCGTGGCGGAAAAAGCCGCCGCTCGGCCCGTCGTCGGGGAGCGTAGCCGCCCAGACAATGCCGCGCGCCCCGTCCCCGACCGACAGATGCGCCTCCGGGCCGCCCAGGTCGGTACGCACCCAGCCAGGACATACGGCGTTGACCTTGACCCCCGTACCCTTGAGCTCGTCGGCGAAGATGCGGGTGACCGCATTGAGCGCCGTCTTGGACAGACGGTAGCCGGGACAGCAGCCGTTCATCTCGCTGAGCTGTCCCATACCGGAGGAGACGTTGACCACGCGGCCCCGCCCCTTCATCAGCGGAATGAGCAGCTGGCTGATCCGCAGAGGGGCCAGCGTGTTGGTCTCGAGGCCGCGCCGCACGCCGTCGAGGTCGGCGTCGAAGACGCTGGCACGGCCCGAGGACGGCGAAGGGTCCGGAAAGAACCCGGCATTGTTGACTAGCACGTCGAGCCGGTCGAAGGTCCGGCCCAGATAATCCCGTAACGCGAGTCGGGAGGCCTCATCGTCCACCTCCAGCGGCTGGAAAGTCACATCGAATCCTTGATCGGCCAGGTTGGCCGCGGCGCGCCGGCCCTCGGGCTCTCGGCGCGCGGTCAGAACGATCCGATGCCCGAGGGCCGCGAGCTGGCGGCAGGTCTCGAGCCCGAGTCCACGGTTGGCCCCCGTGACGACGGCGATGGGTTGGTTCGGCACCTTGTTGATCCTCCTTAGTCTGCAATCGGTCGTTGAAGGCGCTGAGATGGTCGCCCGCACCGGAAATCGCAACCGGGAACCGGTCCCCGCAACCCCGGGCGCCCGACAACTTGGGCGACGTGCGCGGCGGCACCCGAGGCTTTACATTTGCGCCTCTTGCGCGGAAAGTCCCCCGGAACAGCGTAGTGACGACGATCATCCCAAAGAGATAGGGAGTAACGATGGCGGAAGAACACCGGCCGCCGCGACCCGCGGGCGAGGACGCCGTTCTCCAACAACAGTTCCGGCGCGCCCTGAGCTCCTTCGAGGGCATCATCCTCAGCCAGATCGACATCAAGAATCGGCTCGGGGACCGGCTCAACTACAGCATTCAGGCGGGCATCATCATTCTCGGCGCGATCGCCGTGTCGATCCTGGTCCTGCTGCTGACCCTGAGCTCCCAGATCAACCGCATCTCCGCGGTCGTGGCCAACATGAACGCCCACTTCACGTCGGTGTCGGCCGAGATGCACGCGATCAGCACGCACATGGCGTCCATGGAACAGCGGGCCTCGTTGCTGGAGCAGATGGACGGGCAGACCGGTGCCATGGACCGCGAAATGCGGGCCATCGCTCGCGACATGGACCTGATGAGACACAGCGTGCGGGGTATCAGCAGCCACGTCGCCTCGGTACGCGGCAGCGTCGGCAACATGTCGGCAAACGTCGACGCCATGAACAACGAGGTCCGGATCATGAGCCAGGAGATGATTCACATGTCGAAACCGGCCCGGGCAATGAACAAGATGTTCCCTTTCCCGTAGCGGCGATTTCTCGCTTTTCCCGCGCGGGGCACGGATGACCCGCACCATTCGGAAACGTAAGCGACTGATAATAGGGCGAGACGGAAACCACTTATCCGAATCGCGAGCCGAATACTGCCAGGGATGGGATAATTCGGCGTCTGCGCAGGAGAATACCGATGACCGAAGATCCGCGCCGCGCCGTGATCGAGGTGATAGCCCGGCTCGGCCGGGAGACCCAGCTCCATATCGACGAGCGCTACCGCCACTTTCGCATTACCGACAGCGTGATCCTGATCATTTCACTGCTATTGGTGATCCTCGCCGTGTTCAACGTCTACTACGTCCGGGTGCTCTATCAGGACCTGAACGGCATCGTGAGCAACATGGACTCCATGTACGGGCACCTCCGGGACGTGGATCTGGACATGTCGGTGATCGCCGGCCAGATGGCGACCTTCGACCGGCATACCGCCCATATGGAAACCATAAACTCCCACATGGCGTCCCTCGCCCAGGTCCTGCCGAGGGTCAGCGGCAACATGACCGGGATTACCGCCGACACCGCCGCGATCCAGCAGAACATGGACCTCGTCTCTCGCGCCATGGGCGTCGTGGATCAGCGGGTGCACCTGATGACCGGCAGTGTCGCCGTCATGCGCGAGAACGTCGGACAGTTCGCGCGGCCGATGGGCGGAATGATGCCCTTCATGCCCTGAGCCCTGCCGGCCGGCGCGGCGCACCGGCGGCGCGAACGTCCCACGAGACCAAGATATGTACATTCTGCTGCTGAGTATTCACGGCCTGATCCGGGGCCACGAGCTCGAGCTGGGCCGCGACGCGGACACCGGCGGCCAGACCAAATATGTCGTTGACCTGGCCCGCGCGCTCGGTCAACGCCCGGACATCTCCCGCGTGGACCTGGTCACCCGCTTGGTCCCGGACCCGGCCGTCAGTGCCGACTACGCCCAACCGCTGGAGCCCCTTTCCAAGAAATCCCAGATCGTTCGCATCGAGGCCGGCCCTCCGGAGTACATCCCCAAGGAGCAGCTCTGGGACCATCTGGACGGCTTCTTCGACAACCTGTACACCTGGCTGCACGATCAGGGCCAGTGGCCGGATCTGGTGCACAGCCACTACGCCGACGCCGGTTACGTGGGCGTGCGGCTGTCGAACCTGATCGGCGTCCCGCTGGTCCACACCGGGCACTCGCTCGGCCGGGACAAGCGTCAGCGGCTGCTCGCGGCCGGGATGGACGGCGAAGATGTCGACCTGCGCTACAACATGGTCCGCCGGATCGACGCCGAGGAGGAGACCCTGGCCGCGGCGGACCTGGTGATCACCAGCACCCACAACGAGATCGACGAGCAGTACAGCCTCTACGACTATTACCAGCCGGACCGGATGGTGGTCATCCCACCGGGGACGGATCTGGAGCAGTTCCACCCGCCCGCGGACTCGGACCCACCGATTGCCTTCGCCGAAAAGATCGACCGCTTTCTGGACGACCCCTACCGGCCGTTTATCCTGGCGCTGTCGCGGCCCGATCAGCGCAAGAACATCGTCACCCTCGTGGAGGCCTACGGCGTATCGCCCGAACTCCAGGAACTCGCGAACCTGGTCATCATCGCCGGGAGCCGCGACGACATCCGGGACATGGAAGAAGGGGCCCAGTCCGTTTTCACCGACCTGCTGCTGACCGTCGACGCCTACGACCTGTACGGCAAGGTGGCGCTTCCGAAGCGCCACGCCGCCGACGACGTGCCAGCCATCTACCGGCTGGCCGCCCTTTCTCGCGGGGTTTTCATAAACCCGGCGCTCACCGAGCCCTTCGGGCTGACGCTGCTGGAGGCTGCCGCGAGCGGCCTGCCGCTGGTGGCCACCGAGAACGGCGGACCCGTGGACATCATCGGCAACTGCGCCAACGGGCTGCTGGTGGACCCACTGGATACCGCCGCCATCGAGGCGGCGCTGACGCGAATACTTAGCGAGCCGGGCACCTGGAAGCAGTTCTCTGAGAACGGTCTCGCGGGGGTCCGCGAGCATTACTCCTGGCAGGCCCATGCCGAGAGCTATCGCCAGCGGATTGCGCCGCTGCCCAAGCGCCACGCCCCGATCCCGGATACCCGGCCGATTCGGCGCAGCCTGATCTACCGGGATCGCGCCCTATTCACGGACCTCGACCAGAGCCTGCTGGGAGATGAACGCGGTGTGGAGCGCTTCGTCGAGATGATGCGCCGGAACAAGCGCTGCGCAAACTTCGGTATCGCCACCGGGCGCCGGTTGGAGTCCGTGCTGTCCGAGCTGAAGCGCCACCGCATCCCGGTCCCCGACGTCCTGATCACGAGCCTCGGGACCCAGATCCATTACACCGCGCAACTGGTCCCGGACGGCCACTGGAGCAACCACGTGGATCATCTCTGGAACCCGCGGGCGGTGCGCCGGACACTGGCCGATCTGCCTGGACTGGTGCCCCAGACGAAGATAGAGCAGAGCCGGTTCAAGATCTCCTACCACTACGACCCGGCGACGGCCCCGCCAGTCGAGGAGATCACGACCCTCCTGCGCACCCACGAGCTGTCGGTCCACGTGATCCATTCGTTCGGTCAGTACCTCGATATCGTTCCAGTCCGCGCCAGCAAGGGGCAGGCGGTCCGCTACGTGGCCCATCGCTTCGGAATCCCGCTGGAGCACGTGCTGGTCGCGGGCGGCTCCGGCGCCGACGAGGACATGATGCGCGGCAACACCCTCGCCGTGGTGGTCGCCAACCGCCACCACGAGGAGCTCTCACAGCTCGCCGAGCAGGACAGGATCTACTTCGCGCACCAGGCCCATGCCCTGGGGATACTCGAGGCCGTGGACCACTACGACTTCTTCCGCTCCTGCCGAGTACCCGAGACGCCATGACCCGACCGCTGCTGCTCTGCACCGACCTCGACCGGACCCTGATCCCGAACGGACGCGAACCCGAGTCGCCGGACGCGCGCGCACGGTTCCGGCGCTTCGTCGCGCGCCCCGAGATCAGGCTCGCCTATGTCAGCGGACGGCACCGGGGGCTCGTCGAGCAGGCCATCGCCGGCCACGACCTTCCCGCCCCCGACTATGTGATCGGCGACGTAGGTGCGACCCTCTATGCCGTTCACGGTAGCGAGTGGCGGCCGGTTCACGCCTGGGAGGACGAGATCGGCCGCGACTGGGCCGGCGTCGGGCATGACCAGCTTGCGGCGCTGTTCTCCGAATTCGGGGCGCTGCGTCTGCAGGAGCCCGAAAAGCAGCACCCGTTCAAGCTCAGCTACTATGCCCCGATCGACACCGACCACGAGGACCTGAAGGCGCACATGCGCGCCCGGCTGGTGCCGGGGGGGATCCGCGCGAGCCTGATCTGGAGCGTCGACGAAAGCGCCGGGGTTGGACTGCTGGATGTGCTGCCCGAGAACGCGACCAAATATCATGCGGTGGATTTCCTGATGCATCTGGCCGGCCACGACGAGACCACGACGCTGTTCGCGGGGGATAGCGGCAATGACCTCGAGGTGCTGGTGAGCCCGATCCCTTCGGTGCTGGTGGCGAACGGTCATGCCGAGGTGCGCGCAGCCGCGGTGCGACTCGCCGGCGAGCGTGGCACCTCTGCCCGGCTCTACTGCGCAACGGGCGGCTGGTGCGGGATGAACGGAAACTACAGCGCCGGTATCCTAGAGGGGGTTGCCCATTTCCGGCCTGACCTGGATGCCTGCCAGCCCATCTGATCCCGGCCGGTCATGACCCGTCGCTCGCAGGTCAACGCGCGGAGATAGAAGCTATCCCGATCCCGAGCACGCGCCGTAAACGGCGACCCTGGTCGGGCGAACATTCACCGGCACAGGGAGACGCACCATGTCTGAAGCCTCGATATGCATCTTCGGCGAGGTCCTGTTCGACTGCTTTCCAGACGGCCGCGAGGTCCTCGGAGGGGCGCCGTTCAACGTCGCCTGGCACCTGAACGCCTTCGGCGAACTACCAAGATTCATCAGCGCCGTAGGCGACGACCCCGAGGGCCGGCGGATCCGCGACGGCATGTCCGGCTGGTCGATGGATACCAGCGCGCTGCAGACCGACCCGGCCCACGCCACCGGGCAGGTGACGGTCTCGCTCGCCGCGGGAGAGCCGAGCTATGAGATAGTCGCGGATCGCGCCTATGATCACATACGCTTGGACGACGAGGCTGGAGCCTGCGGTCTGCTCTACCACGGAACCCTGGCCCTGCGCTCGGCCGCATCGGCGGCGACGCTCTCCGCGCTGAAATCCCATGGGCCGCGAACCCTTTTTGTCGACGTCAACCTGCGCGACCCCTGGTGGTCCCGCGAGCAGACACTGGCGCTGCTGGACGACGCCGACTGGGTCAAGCTGAACCGGGACGAGCTCGCGCTGCTCGACGAGTCCGGCGACCAGACGCGGGGAGACCTCGCCGACCGGGCTGAAGGATTCCGCGAACGCCACGGACTGACCGGTCTCGTGGTCACGCTGGGCTCCGAGGGGGCGCTGGCGCTGGCAGGCGGCTCGCCGCCGGCGCGGGTGGCACCGACGCCCGCGCTCGAGGTCGTCGACGCGGTCGGCGCCGGAGACGCGTTCGCGTCGGTGCTGATTCTGGGCATCGTCCGCGACTGGCCACTCGCCACGACGCTGGAGCGGGCCCAGGCCTTCGCATCGCGCATCGTCGGCCAGCGCGGGGCGACGGCGGCCGATCCGGGACTCTACGCGCCCTTCATCGACCAGTGGGGTTTAGCGAACTGACAAGCGTCCCCGGGAGCCCTCGCCCCGACCCTCTTCCGCCGCCCGGAGAGGGACTAAAGGAGCGCCCTCGGCGCACATTGCCACCGTGTTTCACCAGCGACAGAAGTACCCATGTACGAACAGGTTTCCCACGCCCTGCTGAACGACGTCCTCGACGAATTCCGGCCCGAGATCGCCCGCGAGGACCTGCGCCACTTCTACACCCGCCTTGGCGCGAACTTTTACGCCATCTACACGCTGTTCCATCACCTCTACGGCCACCGAGGCGACTTCAAGGACCATATGGTCCGCCTCACTGCGACCCTCGCGAAGGCCTATATCGACCGGCCCGGCGACCTGATCCAGATCGACATGGCGCGCGAGGACGACCACACCTGGTTCCTGAGCCAGGAATGGGTCGGCATGGCGCTGTACTCGGACGGATTCGCCCGAAATCTGAAGGGGCTGCAGGCGCACCTGCCCTATCTCACGGAGCTTGGCGTCAACATGGTCCATGTGATGCCGATCCTGAAGTGCCCAGTGGGCGCCAGCGACGGCGGCTACGCCGTCAGCGACTTCAGGGACGTCGATCCCCGCGCGGGGACCCTGGAGGATCTCTGCGAGTTGGCCAGGTCCATGCGCACGCGCGGTATGCTGCTGACGCTCGACGTGGTCGTCAACCATACCTCGGACGAGCACCCCTGGGCCCAGCAGGCGCGGGCCGGCGACAGCGTCTACCAGGACTACTACTACGTCTTCCCGAACCGGGACGTCCCGGACATGTTCGAGGAGACCATGCCGGAGATCTTTCCCGAAACCGCGCCGGGGAACTTCACCTGGGACGAGGAGATGGGCCGCTGGGTGATGACGGTCTTCAACTCCTACCAGTGGGACCTGAACTACTCGAACCCGGCGGTGTTCATCGAGATGGTGGACATCATCCTTTGCTGGGCAAACCGGGGCGCCGACATCATCCGGCTAGACGCCGTTGCCTTCCTGTGGAAGAAGATCGGCACCACGTGCCAGAACGAGCGGGAGGCCCACCTGATCCTGCAGCTGATGAAGGATTGCTGCCAGGTCGTCGCGCCGGGGGTGCTGTTCATCGCCGAGGCCATCGTTGCGCCGCTCGAGATCATCAAGTACTTCGGCGAGGACGCGGTCATCGCGAAGGAGTGCGAGATCGCCTACAACGCCACCTTCATGGCCCTGCTATGGGACGCCGTCGCAACCAAGAATGCCAAGCTGCTGACGCAGGGGCTGAAGAGCCTTCCGAATAAGCTGGACCGGGCGACCTGGCTCAACTACGTGCGCTGCCACGACGACATCGGCCTGGGCTTCGACGACGCCGACATCCGAGCCTGCGGCTACGATCCCTACGCCCACCGCCGGTTCCTGGTGGACTGGTTCACCGGTGACTTCGATGAATCCCCGGCCCGCGGACGCCCGTTCGGCGTAAACCTCAAGACGGGCGACGCTCGGATAGCCGGGGCACTCGCGTCCCTGGCCGGACTCGAGGCCGCGCTGGAGTCCGGCGATCCGAAGGCGCTCGAGCAGGCCGTCGACCTGATCCTGACGTTGCACGGCATGGTGCTGTCCTTCGGCGGCATACCGCTGATCTGGTACGGTGACGAGATCGGCACCCTGAACGATCATTCGTTCCTGGAGGACACCGACAAGGCCGGGGACACCCGCTGGATTCACCGTCCGCGCATTGACTGGGAGCGGGCCGAGCAGCGGCACAGCCACGGCACCGTCGAGCAGCGGATCTTCGACGGGCTGAAGCGGCTGATCGCCGTACGCAAGGGCACGCCGGCGTTCGCGGACTTCAACAACCGCGAGCTGATCGACGTCGACAACCCGCACCTGTTCGTATTCCTGCGCAGCCACCCGACCCTGCACGGGGAATCCGTGCTGGTGGTCGCCAACTTCGACGAGGATCCCCAGTACCTGGATCTGGACAACCTGGGCAACCGCGGCCTGTTCCGCTACGGCCAGGTCAGGGACTTAGCATCCGGGGGATCGCCGGCGGTCTTCAACAGCCGGCTGATCATTCCCCCGTTCCGCTTCTACTGGCTGACCGACCAGGTGACCGGGGCCGCGTTCTGAACCGCGACACACACGTCAGTACCAGCGGTTTTTCCTCAAGAGCCAGAGCTCCAGGACAACGAAGACGGCGGTTGCCGCGCACAGTACGACGAACGCCCAAGGCGTCTCCGTACCCGGTATGCCGCCGACGTTCACCCCGAGTAACCCGGTGATGAGGCCCAGGGGCAGGAAAACGGCCGTGACCACCGACAGCAGGTACATCCGCCGTTCGGTCTTCTCGGAAAGCCGCTGCAGCAGCTCCTCCTGGGTCACGGTTGCGCGATCCCGCGACGCCTCCAGCCCCTCGAGGTAACGGGTCGTCTGGTCGGCGATCTCGCGCAGCCAGGCTCGGTCCTCCTCGGCCAGCCAGTCCACCTTGGCCGCCGCCAGTCTCAGCAAGGCGTCCCGCTGCGGGACCAGATAACGGCGCAGCCCGATGAAGGTGCGGCGTAGATCCGCCAGGGCCGCGTTTATCTCCTCCACGGGCCCCTCCTCCACCCGTTCCTCGAGCACGTCCGACTGGTCCTCCAGTCCCTCGATGACATCGTCCATGCGCTCGGCCAACCGGTCGGCGATGGCGGCCAGCAGCTCGCCCGCGTTGCAGGGACCGCGTCCCCGCTCGATGGACTGCTGCACGTCCCGGACCGCGTGCAGCGGCAGCTTGCGGCAGCTGACGACCAGGCACTCGCTCGCCCAGATCCGAATGGACACCATGTCGTCGGGCTCGGCACCGGGGTTGAAGTTGATCCCGCGCAGGGTCACCACCAGCCCGTCGTCGAACTGGACCAGGCGCGGCCGGGTATGCTCGGCCAGCAGCATGTCCGCCGCGTCCTCGTCCAGGCCGCTGAGCTCCCGTACGTAAGTGGCCGTGAAGGGGTCTGGAAGGTCGAGGTGGATCCAGGTCAGACCCATTGTTCCCGTCTCCGTCTCCGTCCCGGTCGCGGCAAGGATGTCATCCCAGTCGAGGCCGATCCCCGCGCCCAGACCGTCCAGACGGCAGGCGTAGACGAGCCCGCGCGTGGTCGCTTGGCTGGTGTCGGTCATGGCTCCTCGGTCGCGGCAGCGGGGTGGGTGGGCGGACTCTGCCTGGCGGGCCGCGGATCCGGCGCAGCGCGTCCGACGGCGCCGTGCAGCGTCATCTGCGGGAACGGGATCTCCCATCCGTGCTCGGTGCAGGCATCGACACACCAGCGCTGGATCGCGCGCCTCAGCCGGTTGTAGAGGTCGCCCAGCTCGCCCTGGAAGTCGGCAATCACCGCCAGATCAAGCGACGAGGTATTGGCCTGAGCGAATTCCACCCGCAGGTTCAGCAGCTGCTCGCCGTAACCCTCCTGCTCGGCCCGCCGCTGGATGTACTGCTCGAGCGTCCGGGGTATGTCGCCGGTGCTCTCGCGCTGGAGCCGGTAGCTGATGCCGATGAGCTCCTTGATGCGGAAGTTCGTCGCCAGGTTGCGGGGCGACTTGGCGAGAAAGTCGCTGGTCTGATAGGTCATCTGGGAGCCGCCCCGCTCCACCAGCTGAACGAGCTCGGGGGAGATGCCGATGACCTTGCCGCGCACCCCGTCGCCCAGGATGACCCAATCGCCCTTCTTGCAGGGAAACCAGGGCTCGTCGTGTCTGGCCGGGCGGGACTTGAGATCGACGAGGTCGGCGATGGGCACCCGTTGGGTCAACTCGGCGACGGGGTTGACCAGCGTGCAGAATACGTTGATCTGCCTGACCTGCCAGGGTAGCCCGTCGAGATAGAGCCGTTCGCCTTCGCGAACCGAGCCGATGTTCAGAAAGATCTGGATCTGGTGCAGATAGCGGGGCAGGGCCTGCCGGAGGGTCCAGGCGACACCGAGGAGCAGCAGGATGCTGAGGCTGAACAGGACCCAGTCCTCGACCGCGTAGAACACTACCATCGGACCCAGGATGATCAGGAACACCGTGACCAGGCGATGGATCAACTCGACGAGCCGGACTCGAAAGCTTCGGTGCTTTCTGCGAAAGCCCGGAAGGTAGCGCAGCATCGCCCTTTGGCTCAGACGCGACAGCAGCAGTACCGAGAGCACTGCAAGGAGCGCCACGGTGAGATAAAGCCCCCGCTGCTGGAAGAAGCCCCTGAGGTAGCTCTGGGACGCCTCGGTGAGTGAAACCTCCTGCGACATCAGTTCCTGAAGCTGAAGCTGCGCGGCCTGCAGCTCGCTGGTCATGAAGGTCCGCTGCCGCTGCCACTTGTCGCGGGTCGCGTCGAGAGCCTCCCTTATGGACGTGCCCTTACCCCCGGCCGCCAGCAGACGCTCGACGTTGGCCAGTGCCTCCTCGATCACGGGGAGCCTTTCTTCGTAATTGGCGATCTTGTCCCGAAGGTCCGACTTCTGGCGCACGTGCGAAGTCATCTCCTTCATCTCGTCAAGCGCCGGCTTGAGCAGCGCGAAGAGCTCGCGCTGGAAGTTGAACTCCTCCTCCTTCTCGGCGCGCAGCGCCGTGATGTCGACGCCCGCGGCGACGTTCTCGAAATTCGCCGAGACGGCGCTCAGATCGGACTCCAGCTTGTCGAGCTGCTGCTTCAACTTTTCCTTCTCGCCATCGGACTGGGAGGCGCCAATCTGACCGTTGACCTTCTTGATGTCGTCGAGCAGCCCACCCCGAAGCTCGACGAATGAGTCCAGCGTGTCGAGGGTCGCGGTTAAAGAATCTGCCTGGGCTGCCAATGCCTCGGTGCTTGGCGCGCTTCCGTCCATGCCCTGCGCCAGCACGTGCGTCAGCGGCAGCATCATCAGGAGCACCGAAATGAACAGGGCAACGGCCGGTCTCCGCGATCTCAGGGTGCAAAACCGCGTCATCTTCGAATAGTGCTCCGTTCGATTTGGGATAAGCGCGGACTCGCGCGCGGGGACCCGCGGCGGATATTCCACGATCGGTCAGACGATGGGCGGATCGAAGATCCCGTCGTCATCCAGGTGGTCCTGCTGGAAGGCCTCCACCTCGTCGGCGACCTCGCCGTGCTCGTTCCCGAAGCGGGCGATATGGTAGAGCGCCTCGCCTTCATGGACGGACGGGATCTGCACGCGGCCGATCACGACGCCGCGGGCCTGAGCTGTCACCGGGTGCTGGTTGCCGCTGTAGGGGTCGCTGATGTAGCCGAGGATCTCGCCGCGCTGGACCGTGGCGCCAAGCGCCACCAGGGTTCGCAGCAGGCCGCTCTCGGGGGCCCGGGTCCAGGCGCTCGAGCGGGCGACAAACGGGGCAGCCACCCGCGCCCGCTTGGTCGCGGCCCGGATCATCCCTAGTGCACGCATCACGTTCAACACGCCTAACAGGCCGGCGCGGATGCAGACCTCGTCGAAACGCAGCCCCTCCCCGGCCTCGTAGAGCAGCATCGGAATGCCGAGCTCCGCGGCGGCCTCGCGCAGGGAGCCATCGCGAAGTGTCGCGTTCAGCAGAACGGGGACGCCGAATGCGCGGGCCAGGCGTTCCGTCTCTGGATCGTCGAGATCGGCGCGGATCTGCGGCAGGTTGGTACGGTGGATGGCCCCGGTGTGCAGATCAATGCCGTGGCTGCAGTGGCGCACAATCTCGTCAATGAAAAGATGGGCCACCCGCGCCGCCATAGAGCCCGAGGCGTGCCCCGGAAAGCTCCTGTTTAGATCACGCCGGTCCGGCAGGTAGCGGGACTGGTGGATCACGCCATAGACGTTGACCACCGGCACCGCGACCAGGGTCCCGGCGAGCCGGCGCAGGGCCTTGGCCTCCAGCAGTCGCCGGATGATCTCCACACCGTTGAGCTCATCGCCGTGCACCGCCGCCGAGACGAAGAGCACGGGTCCGCTACGCCTGCCGTGCACCACGTGCACCGGCATAGAAAGCCTCGTGTGCGAGTTGAGCTTGGGCAGCGCCAGGTCGATGACCGCCCGGGAGCCGGCGGCCACCGATTGATCTTGAATGACGAACGGCGGACGCACCGGTCAGCCTCGGCCGCGCGTGCGCGTCTTGCCGAGGACGGCCGTTCGCTCGATAAACCCGATGATCATGCCGGCGACGTCCTTTCCGGTCGAGCCCTCGATGCCTTCAAGGCCGGGGGATGAGTTGACCTCCATCACCACCGGGCCGTGGTTCGAGCGCAGCAGGTCGACGCCGGCGACATTAAGCCCCATGGTCTGGGCCGCGCGAACCGCCGTCGAGCGCTCCTCCGGGGTGATGCGAACGACGCTCGCGGTCCCGCCTCGATGCAGATTCGAGCGGAACTCGCCCTCCTTGCCCTGGCGCTTCATGGTTGCCACCACCTTGTCGCCGATCACGAAGCAGCGCAGGTCGGCGCCGCCCGCCTCCTTGATGAACTCCTGGACCAAAATGTTCGCGTGCAGGCCCATGAAGGCCTCGATGACGCTCTCCGCCGCCTTGTGAGTCTCCGCGAGCACCACGCCGATGCCCTGGGTACCTTCCAACAGCTTGATCACCAGCGGCGCGCCACCGACCATCTTGATCAGGTCTTGAATATCGTCCGGCTTGTGGGCGAAGCCCGTCACCGGCAGACCGATACCCTTGCGCGAGAGCAGCTGCAGCGACCGTAGCTTGTCGCGGGAGCGCGTGATGGCCACCGACTCATTGAGCGGATAGACCCCCATCATCTCGAACTGACGCAGCACCGCGGCACCATAGAAGGTGACCGAGGCGCCGATACGCGGGATCACCGCGTCGAAACCCTCCAGCTTCTCGCCCTTGTAGTGGATTTCCGGGCGCATGGACGTGATGTTCATATAGCAGCGCAGGACGTCCAGAACCATCACCTCATGGCCGCGCTCCTTCGCCGCATCGACCAGTCGGCGGGTGGAGTAAAGCCGGGGATTGCGGGACAGAACGGCTATTTTCATTTTCGACCCCTCAGTGGTTAACTCGTGACTATAGCGGCGAACCCGCAATCAGGCCGCGCGGCGTTCAGGATACACGGCGGCGAGCCGTTCCAGCGCATGGCGCCTGGCCCTCGCCGGCGGGCTCATCCTATGAGATCAATCGGAAGAAAGCCCCCGATCCGGGGCCTTGAGGAAACGACGCGCCGTATCGAGGGAACGGACGCCCTAACAGTTGCGGCCTCGTCAGGCCCTTACCCGCGGTGCGCGAGATGAGCCGATCCCGGGCACCGCGAATACGGCTCAAAGCCCGAACAAGGGCGTCTCGAACTCTCCGCCGGGGCTGGTGTTTTTCGGCTCGACCCGGGTCTGGCTCTGCCAGAACACCCAACCGAGGGTCACCCCGACGGTGAAGTCGTTTTTCGATTCGACCAGCGGGCTGTTGGCGAACGCGGTGCCATCGAGATTCTGGTAAGAGCCGAACACCGACCAGCGCCAGCGGCCCTGTCGACCGTCCATCCCAAGGCCCAGCCAGGAGCCCGCGTAACCGGAGCCGGCCTCGTAGGCCGGTCTGGAAGGCGTGGCGAACTCGGGCGCGACGTTGTAGTAATAGCCCGTGTAATCGTTGTCGGCGAACCGGGTACCCAGCTCGCCACTGAATCTGAGACGCTCGCCGACGATCGGCCTCAGATAGCGCACCCGCGCGTCGCCCACCCAGCCCTCCTGCTTAAAGCCCCAGTCGTCGTTATCGACGCTGACGGCCGTGCGCACGGCCAGCCTGCCCCAGACGCTGTAAGGCAAGGCGGGCTCCGTCAACAACAGGCTCGCCGCCGGGCCGACCTCGACCGTCGGGTCCAGGTCCGGCATGCCACTGCGGGCATCGCTGTCGTCACTCTCGACCAGCGAGGTACCGCCCGCGCTGACATCCAATTTGAGCCGCTGGGTCTCGAACAGAATGCCCTGGATACTGCGGTCGATGCGAAGCCGGTCGCCGCGGTAGATGAGATACGGAAACGGAAATGCTGTCGTCGAGCGTACGTCGGAGCCCGGGTAATTGGGTTTGTTGTATCCGGCCGCGCCCACGCCAAGCTCCCACAGCGGAAGGCTCTGCGGCGCGGTGGCCGCGTCCTCCGCCAAGGCCCCGGCCGCGGACAACAGAAGGAGAGCGGCCCCGAGCAGGGTCCGGAAGTAATTGATATTCAAATCAGAGCACTCTGGTCTTGGTCCATCCGATCGCCGCCCCCCGCGAGACCGACGAGGAGGCGAACTGCCGAGTTTCCCCGGTGTTTCCGGACACATTTATGGGAGAAATCGCCCGGGCCCAGGATAGTCAAAACGCCAGGGGAACCGACACCACACGCATCGGAAGCCTGGTGTCGAGGTCGAATCGAAGCGCTAGCGGGAGCGCGCCCATTGATGGCCGCCGGGCACGCGGCGATCGCATTTACAAGGGCATCAGGATAGCACAGTCGGCGACCGTCTCGCCGCCGCTGGGCCGCGCCCGGGATTGGCCCCCGCTCAGCTGAAGTGGACCCGGGCGTCCAGGTTTGCCGCTGAATCGGCGTTCGCCAATGCCTCGTCCAGCGTCACGGCCCCGGCCCGGTAGAGCTCGAGCAGCGCGTCGTCGAAGGTCTTCATCCCGGATTCGCTGCTCTCCTGCATGGCCTGGCCGACCTCGTCGAAACGCCCGGCATGGATTAGGTCCGCGATGTGGGGCGTGTTGACCAACACCTCGACGGCCGCGCAGCGCTTGCCGTTGACGTCCCGCACCAGCCGCTGCGAGACGATCGCCCGCATGTTCAACGCCAGATCCAGGAACAGGGTCCGGTGCAGTTCCTCGGGGAACATGCCCACGATGCGCTCCATTGCCTGGGCGGCGTTATTCGCGTGCAGGGTCGAGATCGCCAGATGCCCGGTGCCGGAGAGCTCGATCGCCGCTTCCATCGTCTCGCGCGTGCGGATCTCCCCGATCAGGATCACGTCGGGGGCCTCGCGCAGGGCGCTCTTCAGCGCCGCGGCGTAGCTCTTGGTGTCGGTGCCGACCTCGCGCTGGTTGACGACGCACTGGCCGTGGCTGTGCACAAACTCGATGGGGTCCTCGATGGTAAGAATATGTCCGGTGGAGTGCTTGTTGCGATGGTCGATCAGAGATGCGAGCGTCGTGGACTTGCCGGAGCCGGTGGCACCCACCATCAGAATAATGCCGCGCTTGTGCATGATGAGCTCGGTGAGCGTCGGCGGGAGTCCGAGCTCGGCCGGCGTCGGTACATTGCCTGGAATATAGCGCAGCACCAGACTCGGGGTACCGCGCTGGTAGAAGGCGTTGACCCGGAATCGCCCGCGGTCGCTCAGGGTGACCGCGAAATCCAGCTCGAGGTTAGTATCGAACTCCCGGATCTGGGACTCGTCCATCAGGGAGACGACGGCTGAGCGGCAGAGCTCGGGGCTCAGAACCAATCCACCCACCGGCCTAACCAGGCCGTCGATCTTGATCTTCACCTGGGCGCCGGCGGTCAGGAACAGGTCGGACGCCTTGACGCGGATCATCATCTCCAGATAGGGGCGGACGTCGAAGGTCGAGTCGTTCATGGACCTGTTCTCAAGTTCGTTTCCAAAGACCCGGTTGCGCTCCCGGCCAACGAGCGCGCCCGCATCGCCCGCGTGCCGCCCCTAATCGAGCGGCCCGTCTAGACTCCCCGGCTGGCGCACAGTACGGGCCGGGCGAAATAGGTCGAGTCCTCGGAGCTGTCGTGGGCCTCGTCCTTGACGATTTCCAGATACCGGCTGTTTCCCAACACGTCCGCCTCGCGGGCGTCCTTGCCCTCTAGCTTGATTCGCAGGCGCAGCTCGTTCATCGAGTCGGCGTTGCGCAGCGCCTCCTCGTAGGTCACCAGGCCCGCCTCATAGAGGTCGTAGAGCGCCATGTCGAAGGTCTGCATCCCGGCCTCCCGGGACTTCTTCATGATGGTCTTGATGCCGTGCACATCGCCCTTGAAGATGAGGTCGGCGATCAGGGGCGTGTTCAGCAGTACCTCGACCGCGGGGACCCGGCCCTCGCCGACCCGGTGCATCAGGCGCTGGGAGATAACCGCCTTCAGGTTGAACGACAGGTCCATCAGCAGCTGTTCCCGGCGTTCCTCGGGGAACAGGTTGATGATCCGGTCCAGCGCCTGATTGGCATTGTTCGCATGCAGTGTCGACAGACAGAGGTGCCCGGTCTCGGCGAAGTTGATCGCGTGCTCCATGGTCTCCCGGTTGCGGATCTCGCCGATCAGGATGACGTCGGGTGCCTGGCGCAATGTGTTGACCAGCGCGGCCTCCCAGGAATCGGTGTCCACGCCGACCTCGCGCTGGCTGACCAGGCAGCCCAGGTTCGGGTGGACGAATTCCACCGGGTCCTCGATGGTGACTATGTGCCCGCGGCTGTTCTGGTTGCGGTGGCCCACCATCGCGGCGAGGGTCGTCGACTTGCCGGAGCCGGTTCCGCCGACCACGATGACCAGGCCCCGCTTGGTCATGGCGATGTCCTTCAGCACCGGCGGCAAACCCAGGTCTTCCACCTCCGGTATGCCGGTACTGATGGTGCGTAGAACGGCCCCCGAGCACCCCTGCTGGACGAACGCGTTGACGCGAAAGCGCCCGATATCGGCGGGGTGAATGGCGAAGTTGCACTCCTTCTTGGCGTCGTAATCCCTGACCTGTCGGTCGTTCATGATGGAGCGGACCAGGACGTTGGTCTGGGTGGCATCGAGCGAGCGGCTGCTAAGCGGCGTCATTTCGCCGTCGATCTTGCAGGCCGGCGGAAACCCGGCGGAGACGAAAAGGTCAGACCCCTTCTTGCTCATCATCTTGCGCAGGCAATCGAGCATGAACTTGGCGGCTTGTTGTCTGTCCATCCGGCCCTCCGAGCTGTCTCCTTTCGATTCCATCGGGTCCAGGCGCCGGGTCTTCACGGCACCGTCCGCAGCCGCGTGCTGCAAGCAACATACAGGGCGGCATGAGGCCGCTCAGCCTTTTATTAAGCAATGTACGAGCCAATCGTGAAATCGGCGCCACAGGCCGTGCTTGAACCACCGCGTCGACCCGGATACGGCCCCTGAATGTCGGATGTCAACCCTCGGCGTCGAATCGTGACACCGCGACTGAGAGACAAGCCGGCGGGCGTCAGCAACAAGACCGGCTGTGGGCCGCTCGCGTGAGCCGGTATTGGTGGATTGGGAGGTCAGGCTCAGAGCCAAACAGTCTCGGACCGGATGGTCGCAGCGAAACAGCGGCCGTCCTGCTCCAGACGCTGCCATTCGGCAAGCGTATAGACCAGAATCTCGGCGGGCACGGGCGACGGGGTGAGGTCCCACGCCAACGGGCGCTGATCAAACAGCCGATCGGAGGAGACGACGAGCGCGATCAGATCGAGGTCGCTGCCGACGCCCCAATCGCCGCGGGTGAAGGAACCGAAGTAACCCAGGCGACGCAGCCCCGGGTGCAACGCCTTCTGCAGCGTCGCCTGGCGGCGGACGGCGGCGTCAACCTCCGCTCGATCCGGCCATTTCAATACGGACGAAGTCAAGGATCTCACCGGCATAGCCAATCCCATCTCCGCTCTGAAGGGGACCCTGGCGCTCGAAGGGCGCGCCCTCGTAGTGACCGTTGGCTTAACGGGTAGCCGGATAGAAGTTGTCCATTACCCGGGCCTTGTCCAGCAGGGACGCCGGGGCCAGGAGCGAAAGCTCCTCCAACAGACGGGCGATCACGTGCCCCCCAGGCCTCTTGCCCCTTCGTCGGGTGCAGGGCCCGGACCGCCTTCTCGGCAGCCTGCCGGGCCGCGAGGCAGGCCTGCTCGTGCCGATCCGCTTGCGCCGAGTCCCGCGCCTGTTCCAGATCGCGCCGGGTCTAAGCGAGCCAGTCCCGTGCTCGGTCGCTCATGTACGATTTTCGGGCGGACCCGCCGCTAGACCGACTTGTAGATCTCCCCGCCCTTGTCGATGAACTCCCGGGACTTCTCCTTCATCCCCTCCTCGATGGCGATCTCCACATTCTCGATCTGGTGGGCGCGGGCATAGTCGCGAACGTCCTGGGTGATCCGCATGGAGCAGAAGTGCGGGCCGCACATGGAGCAGAAGTGGGCGACCTTGTGGGACTCGTGGGGCATGGTCTGGTCGTGGAATTCACGCGCGCGCTCGGGGTCCAGGGACAGGTTGAACTGGTCCTCCCAGCGGAACTCGAATCGCGCCTTGGACAGCGCGTTGTCGCGCACCTGGGCGCCGGGCAGGCCCTTGGCGAGGTCCGCGCCGTGGGCGGCGATCTTGTAGGTGATGATGCCGTCGCGCACGTCCTGCTTGTCCGGCAGGCCGAGGTGCTCCTTGGGCGTGACGTAGCAGAGCATCGCCGTGCCGTACCAGCCGATATTGGCCGCTCCGATGCCGGAGGTGATGTGGTCGTAGGCGGGGGCGATGTCGGTGATCAGCGGACCGAGGGTGTAGAAGGGGGCCTCGTAGCAGTCGCGCAGCTCCTTGTCCACGTTCTCCTGGACCATGTGCAGGGGCACGTGGCCCGGGCCCTCGATCATCACCTGAACGTCGTGTTGCCAGGCGACCTTGGTGAGCTCGCCCAGGGTCTCGAGCTCCGCGAACTGGGCGGCGTCGTTGGCGTCCGCGATGGACCCGGGGCGCAGGCCGTCGCCCAGGCTGAAGGAGACGTCGTAGGCCTTCATGATTTCGCAGATCTCTTCGAAGCGTGTGTAGAGGAAGTTCTCCTGATGGTGTGCCAGGCACCACTTGGCCATGATCGAGCCGCCGCGTGAGACGATCCCGGTCACCCGGTCCGCGGTCAGCGGCACGTAACGCAACAGCACCCCGGCGTGGATGGTGAAGTAGTCCACCCCTTGCTCCGCCTGCTCGATCAGGGTGTCGCGGAACATCTCCCAGGTCAGCTCCTCGGGCTTGCCGTTGACCTTCTCAAGGGCCTGGTAGATGGGCACGGTGCCGATGGGCATCGGGGCGTTGCGCAGGATCCACTCGCGGGTCTCGTGGATGTTCTTGCCGGTGGAGAGGTCCATCAAGGTGTCGCCGCCCCAGCGGGCGGACCAGACCATCTTCTCCACCTCTTCCTCGATGGAGGAGGTGACGGCGGAGTTGCCGATGTTGGTGTTGATCTTCACCCGGAAGTTGCGCCCGATGATCATCGGCTCCAGCTCCGGGTGATTGATGTTGGCCGGGATGATGGCGCGCCCGGAAGCGACCTCATCGCGGACGAATTCGGGTGTGATCAGATCCGGGAGGCCGGCTCCGAAAGGCTGGCCCCGGTGCTGGCGCAGCAGCCGCTCGTAGCGCGGGTCGGCGCGCATCTCGTCGAGCCGCATATTCTCGCGGATGGCGACGAACTCCATCTCCGGCGTGACCATGCCCCTGCGCGCGTAGTGCATCTGGGTCACGTTGGCACCGGGCCTCGCCCGGCGCGGGGCGCGGATGTGCTCGAAGCGCAGGTGCGCCAAGGCCGGATTGGACTGCCGGCCGCGGCCGAACTCAGAGGTCGGGGCGTCGAGGAGCTCGGTATCGCCCCGCTCCTCGATCCAGGCGGCGCGCACGGCGGGGAGCCCGCCCAGCAAATCGATGCGGGCGGCGGGGTCGGTGTAGGGGCCCGAGGTGTCGTAGATGAAGACGGGCGGGTTTTCCTCGACGCCCTGGTTGGCGTGCGTCGGGGTCAGCGTGACTTCGCGCATGGGCACGCGCAGGTCCGCGCGGGAACCCTGGACGTAGACTTTCCGGGACGCGGGAAAGGGTTGGGTGACCTCGCCCGAAAGCCGGGCGGTCTTCTCGATGAACTTTTCGGGAATCGCGCTCATGTCATGGCCTCTTGTTTCGTCGCCTACAGCTCCGGCGTGAAGCTGCTCGGCGAAATTCAGAGGGACACGAGCGGACGAAACTCGGAGCCGTCGCGCCCTGTCTTCCCTCCGCCGGTGCTAGCCGGTTCAGGTTCCAAGGGTATTTCTCAGCCCGAACCAGGATTCGGGCACCCCCAGCAGGGTCGGTATGGGAAAGCTATAGGACGTCTGGAAATAATCAAGGCGATCCCGACGGCAAGCATGCCGTTCGGACAAGGCGCGCGCAAGGGTGCAACGGGGCCGCCCCCTTAGGTCGCGGCGCCTTGGAAGTCCAGGGAACGGGTGTGATCGGGCTGGGCGGAGAGCTTGCCGGAGTCGAGATCTGGAATCAGTTGACCCGGGCCGTGATACGTTCGACATAGGCGCGGGTCTCGGCATAGGGCGGTACACCGCCGTGACGATCGACGGCCCCCTCGCCGGCATTGTAGGCGGCCAGCGCAAGTGTGACGTCCCCTTTGAAGTACTTGAGCAGCCAGCGCAGGTATGCCATGCCGCCGCGCAGATTCTCCTCCGGGTCCCAGACGTCCTGGACACCGAAACGCTCGGCGGTCGCGGGGATCAGCTGCATCAGGCCCTGGGCGTTCTTCGGTGACAGCGCCTGCGGGTTGAAATTGGACTCGGCCTCGACGACCGCCAGCACCAGGTCGGGGTCCAGACTGTAGGTGGGCGCGAGTTCCCGAATCATGTCGGCAACCTTACCCTTTGCTGGATGGGGTCTCCAGGCCATCCGCGGCGCGGGCGCCTCCAACAGGCACTCCGCATCGCGCTTGGGTTTGCCCTCGACCCGCAACACCTTGAGCATGTTGCGTGCGACCGGGTCCTTCTTGCGAGCGGCCTCGTAAAACCAGGCCGCCGCCAGATCGCGGTCTCGGTAGATCCCGCGGCCGAAGGCGTAGAGTTGGCCGAGCTGAACCTTCGCCTTCAGGTGGCCCTTCGCCGCCGCCTGGCAATAGAGCCTCACCGCCTTCTTCGTGTCCTGGTCGACGCCCTCGCCGCGCTCGTAGCGCTCACCCCAGTCCATCAGTGTCGCGACACTCTTGGAGCGCAGCGCCTTTTCGAAGGCGGGATCCTTGACATCGTCCTTGGCTACGGCGGACAGGCTGGCCAGGAGGATTACGAGCGCGGGCAAAGACGCCCCGGCGCGGATTCTTGTTTCTCGCGGCAGCATTCGTTTACCTGCTAATCCCCGGCGCCCGGCGACGGCGCATCAACCAAGCCCTGCCAAAGGCGACGGGCTTCCCCTGCCGCTGATTTTGGTTCAAGACCGGACACGAGCCAAGCTGGAAGTGCTCCGGGCGCCCGGCCGACCTTCAGTGCCCTTGGATCAGGCCGGTTTCCAGCGCATAGTTGACCAGCTCCGACGGGCTCGTCATCCCCAGCTTGCGCATCATGCCCGCCCGGTGCTTCTCAACCGTTTTGATGCTCAGCGACAGGACCTCGGCGATCTCCCGGTTACGCATGCCTTGGGCGACCAGCTTCAGTACCTGCCGCTCCCGCGCCGAGAGCGAGGTCCAGGACGGCATCGGCCTTGACGGCGGGGGTCTCACGCCGCCCCAGATAACCCGAGATGACCCCTCCGCAGATCGCCGGACTCAGAAACATCTTGCCTTCTTGCGCCGCACGCAGTGCCTGCAGCAGATCATCCCGCGTGTCGTCCTTCAGAACATAGCCGTCCGCGCCCGCCTCCAGTGATACCCGGACGTGCTCCTCGCTGCGGTGGGCGGTCACGGCGATCACCTTGGTCCCCGGGAGTCGCTTCTTGATGGTAGCGATTGAGTCCATCCCGTTCTGATTCGGCATGCACAGATCGATCAGGACGATGTCCGGCTCTAGCTCGACGGCGGCCGTGATTGCATCGAGCCCGTCCTTCGCCTCTCCCACCACGACGTAACCCTCGCCGCTCGACTCGATCAGCGAGCGGATGCCCTGCCGGAACAGGGCATGATCCTCGGCGATCAGGATGCGCTTGCTGGACATGGCGTTCGTTGCCGCGTCGATGGCCGGCTCAAGGTGGCTGAGATGTGCACGGGGTTGCCCCGAGCATAGCTCAGCGGACCGAGGTTCGAAAAGGACGTGATCGACAACATGCACCCCCGCGGCACTCATCGGCCGACGCGATGACGCTCGGCGAGCCTGACATAGTGCTCCGCCGAGTACTCGAGGTACTCGAGTTCATCGGCGGTCAGCGCGCGCGCCCGGCGCACCGGTGCGCCGACCCATAGGTAGCCCCCCTCCAGCACCCGCCCGGGCGGCACCAGGGCGCCGGCGCCGATCAGGGTGCGCGGACCGACGACGGCGCCGTCGAGCACTCGCGCGCCGATCCCCACCAGGCAGAGGTCCTTGATCTCGCAGCCGTGAAGCACGGCCTGATGCCCCACGGTGACCCGCCCGTGGATGATCAGCGGCGCGCCCCCAGGGCGGAAGCGGCTGTCGTGGGAGACGTGCAGCACGCTTCCATCCTGAATGTTGGTCGCCTCACCGATCTCGATCCGGTGGATATCCCCTCGGACCACGCAGAATGGCCAGAGCGAGGCGCGCTCGCCCAGGCTGACGTCGCCGATCACGACCGCGGTCTCGTCGATCCACGCGGTCCCGGCAATCCGGGGCTGCTTCCCCTCGAACGGTCTAATCTGTGGCACGGGCGGCCTCCGGCGTCGGTCGATCGAAGCTTGACGAGATACCACTTCCCGGGGGCCGGGCCAAGCCGCGCCAGGGGCCGCCAATGCCGGAACCCGGGCCTTTTGCTACCCTTGTCCGCCACATCGGTCATCAATTTTCGGAGGCGCTGCCATGACCCCGACCCCGAGTGCATCGCGACTGCTGTGCGCACTGCTGCTGGCCGCGGCGACCGAGGCGCCGGCCGATAACCTGTTCGTGAACCCGCCGGAACCGGTCGGACCGTCGAACATCACCGAGGCAGAGCCCTGGCAGGAGGGCGCGGTAAGGGTCCCGCCCCCGCCCCAGGACGCGAACCTGGTCGAGTTCGAGATCGACGGCCCCGCGAGCCCCTTCCGCTACTACATCGATACCCAGAGCCTGGCGGCGGGTGCCGACGGTGTCGTGCGCTACACGGTGGTCGTTCAGGGCCGGGGCAGCGCCCGCAACATCGCCTACGAGGGGATCCGTTGCACGCCCAAGGGCGAGTACAGGGTCTACGCCTACGGGGCCGAGAACCGTTTTACCCCGTCCGGCGAGACGGATTGGCTACCGATCACGTCGCTCGCTCACGAGCTCTACCGAAAGAATCTCTGGCAGCACCATCTCTGCATCCCGCGCGAGTTCAAGCCGCGCCCCAGGCGCGACATGATCCGCTCGCTTCGCGGAGCGATCGCCCCGCGCGAGAACAGGGGCTTCCAGGCCGACTGATCGTCGCTACAGCGTAGCGGCGATTGAAGACCGGCCTGCCGCACCGCACAGTCTGGAGGCAACAACCTGACGCGCGTTCGGCGCGCCCTCTCTTACAAGGTAACCAGATGGACAACCCTCTCCTCAACGACAGCGGCCTGCCGCCTTTTTCGCGCATCCGGCCGGAGCACGTGGAGCCGGCTATTGACGCCCGGCTCGCCGCCTGCCGGGAGCGGATAGAACAACTTACCGGTGAGGTAGACGTACCGACCTGGGAGACCTTCGTCGAGCCGCTCGAGGAGATCGACGACACCCTGAACCGCACCTGGTCGCCGGTCGGGCACCTCAACGGCGTGCTCAATAGCGACGAGCTGCGCGCCGCCTACAACGCGTGCCTTCCCAAGCTGACAGAATACGGAACCGAGCTGGGACACAACGAGGCGCTGTTCCGCGGCTACCGGGCGGCCGCGTCCCAGGAGCATTTGGACCCCGCTCAGCGCAAGCTCCTGGAGAACGCCCTGCGGGACTTCCATCTCTCAGGCGTCGACCTTCCGGCCGAAAAAAAGGCCCGCTTCAAGGCCATCAGTCAGGAGCTTTCGCAGCTGGCGAGCCGCTATTCCGAGAATCTGCTGGACGCGACCAATGCCTGGAGCAAGCAGGTCACGGACCCCGCCGAGCTGACCGGCCTGCCGGAGTCGGCGCTTTCCCTGGCCCGCCAGACCGCCGAGCGGCAAGGCAAGGATGGCTGGCTGTTCACCCTCGACATGCCGTCCTACCTGCCGGTGATGACCTACGCCGACAACCGGGAACTGCGGTTCGAGATGTACCGCGCGTACGGGACCCGCGCCTCGGATCAGGGGCCCTGCGCGGGAGAATGGGACAACTGCGAGGCCATGGAGCGCATCCTGGCGCTACGCCACGAGCAGGCGCGGCTCCTGGGATTCGCGAGCTATGCCGAGCGCTCGCTGGCGACCAAGATGGCACGCTCGGCGGAGGATGTCCTCGCCTTCCTGAGCGACCTGGCCGAACGGGCGCTGCCGCAGGCGCGCCAAGAGCTCGCCGAGGTCGAGGCGTTCGCCCGCGAGGAGCACGGCATGGACGCGCTCGAGCCTTGGGACCTGGCCTACTATTCGGAGAAACTGCGCCAGCACCGCTACCAGATCAGCCAGGAGGAGCTTCGGCCCTACTTCCCGGTCTCCCGCGTGCTGACCGGGCTCTTCGGCGTCACGGAGAGGTTGTTCGGGGTGACCGTCCGGGAGGCGGAAGGATTCGAAACCTACCACCCGGACGTGCGCTTCTTCGAGATCCGCGACGGCGGCTCCGGGGCCTTGCGCGGCCAGTTCTATCTCGACCCGTTCGCGCGCGCCAACAAGCGCGGCGGGGCCTGGATGGATGTCTGTACCAATCGGCTCCATACCGCGCGCTGCGACCAGATCCCGGCCGCCTACCTGGTCTGCAATTTCACGCCCCCGGTCGGCGACAGGCCGTCGCTGCTGACCCACGACGAGGTCCAGACCCTGTTCCACGAGTTCGGCCACGGCCTGCACCACATGCTGACCCGGGTCGACTACCCGGCCGTGGCGGGCATCAACGGCGTCCCCTGGGACGCGGTCGAGCTGCCGAGCCAGTTCATGGAGAACTGGTGCTGGGAGCGGGCATCGCTGGACCTGTTCGCGGCCCACTGGGAGACCGGCGAGCCCATACCGGAGGCGCTCTACGAGCGCATGACGGCCGCCAAGAACTTCCAGTCGGCGATGCAGATGGTGCGTCAGCTGGAGTTCGCGCTGTTCGACTTCCGCATCCACCAGGAATACGACCCGGAGCGGGGCGGCCGCATCTACGAGATCCTGGAAGAGGTCCGCGATCGGGTCGCCGTGGTCCGCCCCCCGGCGTTCAACCGCTTCGCCCACGGTTTCTCGCACATCTTCGCGGGCGGCTACGCGGCCGGGTACTACAGCTACAAGTGGGCCGAGGTGCTGTCCGCGGACGCCTTCTCGCTGTTCGAGGAAAGCGGCGTGTTCGATGCCGAGAGCGGTGCCGCATTCCGGACCAAGATTCTCGAGAAGGGCGGCTCGGCCGACGCCATGACCCTGTACGTGGACTTCCGCGGGCGCGAGCCCACGGTCGACGCCCTGCTGCGACACTCGGGGATCGCGGCCTGACGCCGCCCCGTCAGACGCGGCCGCCGCCCGACTGGAGCCCGACCCTTGAAATACGCCGACCTGCGTGACTTCATCGACCAACTGGAGGCGCGTGGCGAGCTCAAGCGGGTCGCGGTCGAGGTCGACCCCTACCTGGAGATCACCGAGATCTGCGACCGCACCCTGCGCGCGGGCGGTCCGGCGCTGCTGTTCGAGCGCCCGAGGGGGTCGCGGGTGCCCCTGCTCGGCAACCTGTTCGGGACGCCGCGACGCGTCGCGCTCGGCATGGGCGAGGAGTCGGTCGAGGCGCTGCGGGAAGTCGGCGAGCTGCTCGCATTCCTGAAGCAGCCGGACCCGCCTAAGGGCATCCGGGAGGCCTGGGAAACGCTGCCCGTATTCAAGCGGGTGCTGGACATGGCGCCGAAGGTCCGCCGCAACCCGCCCTGTCAGGAGGTCGTGCAGGAAGGTGAGCAGGTCGATCTCGGCCGATTACCCATTCAGCACTGCTGGCCCGGCGATGCGGCACCCTTGATCACCTGGGGCCTGGTGGTGACCAAGGGTCCGGAGAAGCCGCGCCAGAACCTCGGGATCTATCGGATGCAGGTGCTGGGCAGGAACCGGGTCATCATGCGCTGGCTCGCGCACCGCGGCGGTGCGCTCGACTTCCGAGACTGGCAGCGGACCCATCCGGGGCAGCCGTTCCCGGTAGCGGTGGCCCTCGGCGCCGACCCGGCGACCATTCTCGGTGCGGTGACCCCGATACCGGACTCGTTGTCCGAATATGCCTTCGCCGGGCTGCTCCGGGGTAGCCGCACCGAGCTCGCGGACTGCCGGGGCCTGGACCTGCAGGTGCCTGCCCGGGCCGAGATCGTGCTGGAAGGACACATTCAAGCAAATGACGCGGCCCCCGAGGGGCCCTTTGGCGATCACACCGGATACTACAACGAGGTCGACACCTTTCCGGTGCTGACCATCGAGCGTATGACCCACCGGCGCGACCCGATCTATCACAGCACCTACACCGGCCGCCCGCCGGACGAGCCGGCCATCCTGGGCGTCGCGCTGAACGAGGTGTTCGTGCCGATCCTGCGCAAGCAGTTCCCCGAGATCTGCGACTTCTATCTGCCGCCCGAGGGCTGCTCCTACCGGCTCGCGGTCGTCAGCATGAAGAAGGAGTACCCCGGGCACGCCAAACGGGTGATGCTCGGCGTCTGGTCCTTCCTTCGCCAGTTCATGTACACCAAGTTCGTCATCGTCGTAGACGACGACGTGAATGCCCGAGACTGGACGGATGTGATCTGGGCCATGACCACGCGCATGGACCCCGCCCGCGACACCCTGATGGTGGAGCGCACGCCGATCGACTATCTGGATTTCGCCTCGCCGGTCTCGGGGCTCGGCTCCAAGATCGGGTTCGACGCGACCAACAAGTGGCCGGGTGAGACGACCCGCGAATGGGGGCGCCCGATCCGGATGGACGAGGCCGTTCGCGCGCGCGTGGACCAGCTCTGGGGGAGCTTGGGTATCGAGCTGCCGACGGAGCGCTAGCCCACGCGCACGGACCTCACGGCGGCCGCCCAGACGACGCTCGGCCGCTCGTTGAGCCCCCTAAGATCCCGACGCTTGTGGGCGGCCGCGATGGGCCGCCCTAACGGGCAGAAAGCTCCGCCTAGTAGCGTCTCGGGGGACGCTCGGCGCGCGGGCGCGCCTCGTTCACCGTGAGCTTGCGTCCCTGGAACAGGGTCTCATTGAGCTCCTTGATGGCCTCGTTCGCCTCTGAACTGCTCGGCATGTCTACGAAACCGAACCCCTTGGACTGGCCGGAGAACTTGTCCTTGATGACCTCGGCGCTCGCAAGCTCTCCATGCTGAGAGAAAAGCTCCCGCAAGTCGTCATCGGTGACGTTGTACGACAGGTTGCCTACGTAGATCCTCATCGCTCTCTATCTCACGCTCGTGTGCGTTGATCGGAACGAGACCGCCTGGCAGCAAACGCACAAGTCAGCCCGGCAGCAATCGATAAACTGGCCCAGCGCCGCAAGGTCCAAGCCTTCGGGACGCCCGAGCACGGCCGGTCGCACAGCACAAGACACGCGAGGATCGCGGGCCACGGGACGGGGACAAGTGCAGGGGGAGATCGGCCAAGCCCGATGCGCGGCATGGCCGCCGGTCGGCGCTCGGGCAGGTTCGGGTCCCAAAGCGAGCCCCCGGATCAGCTCCGGAGATGCGATGACGCGTGTTCTGGCTTCAGCGATTCAGGACCCTGGCAATGCCCGTGAGGGACTCACCGGCGAACTTAGTTGATCGCCTAAGGGGCGTCAACCCGACCGCTGCAGCAAAGGCGGGCAAAAAGAGGCCCTGGGGGAGAAGGAGCGCTAGTTGGTCTCGCCGACGCTAAACCCGGCCTTCTGCACCGCGGCCACCAGTGCGCTGACGTCCAGGTGATCGCCCCGCACCCGTACCAGCCCGGAGCTCAGCTCGGGGGACGCCTCTTCGACCGCATCGCACCCCTCCAGGGCACGCTTCACGCTGGCGACGCAGTGCTGGCAGGACATGCCCTCGACCCGCAGCATCAGGTCCGCACCCGCGTTGTCGGGCGCCGCGAATCGCCCGCGGAGACGACGCAGCGACAGCATGATCATCAGCGAGATCAGTATCAGCGCGCTTGAGTTACCGAGCCAGTCCGCTCCGTGGTCGTGTCCTTGGTGAGCGGCATGGGTGGCACCCGTAACCAGCAGATTTTCAAACAACAGGCCAAACAGGATGCTCATAGACACGACCGTGCCAAGGTAGATCGCCAGGATGCGCCCGCCCAGCGCCCGATAAACGGCGCCCAGCGTCGCCACGTTGGTCGCCGGACCGGCCATCAGGAACACCAGGGCCGAACCCGTCGGAAGACCCGATGCGATCAGCGATGCCGCAATCGGAACCGACCCCGTGGTGCAGACGTAAAGCGGCAGCGAGATCGCGAGAACCACCAGCATGCCCAGCAGGCCCTGGGACCAGGCCTGCGAGGCGAAGTAGTCCGCCGGCAGCAGCGTGGCGATCAGGGCTGCGACCACGACACCGGCGAGAATCCAGAGATCGATGGCGCCGAGCAGATCGAGCACCGCATAGCTCAGCACCGACCGGACGCCGCGCTCGCGCTCCCGTCCCGCGGCGTCACTCTCGCCGGCGGACGTCGCGGGATCCGGCTCGGTCAGCCGGTTGGCGAGCGCGCCGCCGACCAACCCGGTGACGAAGGCGGCGATCAGCTTGAACAGTGCGAAGGGCCAGCCGAGGAACGCCGCGCTGACCAGGATCGAGTCAACGCCGGTCTGCGGCGTGCTGATCATGAAGGCCGTTGTCGCCCCTTTCGAGGCACCCTCGTTGCGCAGGCCCAGCGCGGTCGGAATCACGCCGCACGAGCACAGGGGCAGCGGCACGCCGATCAGGGATGCCCGGGTGACGCTGCGCAGATCGGGCCGACTGAGCCCGCGGTGGATGAATCCGGTGGGCAGATAGACATGCATCAGGCCCGCGATCAGCAGGCCCAAAAGCAGCGAGGGCGACAGGTCCAGCAGCACCTGCCAGAGGGAATCGAGAAAGAGGGAGAGTACTTCGGTCATCCGAGGGCCCGAGACCACGAAGCGTTACCCCGCTCTACCCCGAAAGCCGCGCGGCGGCCCCTATCCAGTGGGGACCGCCGCGTCGCTTATTGGAAGCTACCGCGCTGGTGCTCGTCGTAGAGCACGCCGCCGAGTGCGCCGACACCGGCGCCGATAAGCGCGCCCCTACCCGCGTTCGCGCTAAACGAACCGATGATCGCCCCCGTCGCCGCACCCATGGCGGTCCCGCTAGCGGTACGGGAACGGGAGGTGGTGCCGCAACCGACCACGGTCATGGCCACGGCGGCCGCAAGCAGGGGTATCGCGATGGTCTTCATGTCACTAATCTCCGCTTTACTGGATCTTGTTGGGTCTGTTGCCAGCCTCGGAGGAGCCTCCGCTGGCAGAGTGGGTCATTTACAGGGGTACGTCTCGGCGAGCGCGCGTGTGAGGCCCACCACCGGCAGTTCACCCATGAGCTTGGCGTTGCCCGCGTTCTTCTTGCCCCAGGCCACGAAGACGCCGGTCGCATCGGCGATGGTGGTGGTACCTGGATAGCAGATCAGGCGCTTCATCTTCTTTCGGTCGCTGACCGCATCGTGGTACTGGACGCTCGCCTCGACGAAGGCGCGGCAGGCAAGCTGTGCCTCAACGACGCCCTCACCCTCGCCCTCGGCCGAGCAGACCTGAAACAGATTCTCGGTGGTATCGAACTTGAAATCGCTCTCGTCCAACGCCAAGGCGGGCGTCGTGAGCGCGGAGCTGGCCAGCAGCGCCCCGGCCATGACCGCATATCGGCTGTATCGTCTCATCTCGGAAGTGCTCCTTCGGCAGATAGTTTGAGGTTGAACAACGGGATACGAAGAAATCAACGGAGAGCGGCCGGCGCCGTGGTGGGCATCACCCCACGCCGCGGCGAAGAGGCACGAACGGTCGCACCGAACCTCGCGATCAACACCCGGGTTGCCCCGGCGGCGCGCTCCGGCGGCGGAGTATATCCCCCAACCCGTCCGCCAGGGTAGGAAAGCGGACCGCGACGCCCAGATCTTCGACCAGCCGGCGATTCGAAAGCCGGCGGGACTCTCCCAAGTACGACAACATGCCCTCGGAGATCTGCCCGAGGGCCTCGGCCATCGGGATCAGCGGCGGGCGGGGAAGTCCGGCGGCATCGGCGACCGCCAGAAAATAATCCGTCATGGTGCTCGGACTGCCGTCGCAGGCATTGTATACCGCGCCGCTCGCCCCCCGGTCCATCGCCGCGATGCAGGCGCTCACGAGGTCATCCACGTGGATTCGGTTCGAGAAGGGCGACTCCTCGGGCCGCACCAGCGGCAGACCGCGACGAATCCGCTCCAATGGCAACCGATCGGGGCCATAGATCCCCGCCACGCGCAGGATCACGAGCTCCGAGCCTGACTCGAGGCTCCAGCGGCGCAGGGTCTGCTCCGCGTCCCAGCGTCGGCGGGCGCGATCCACCGCGGGCCTGGCCGGCCAGGTCTCGTCGACCCAGGCCCCGCGGCAATCGCCGTAGACACCGGTCGTGCTTATGTAGACCAAACGGCTCGGGTCGCCGGCGCGGGCGAATGCGGCCACCAGTCGGCGGGTGTGAAGGTCCTCGATGCCCCCGCTCGGAGGCGGCGCCAAGTGGAATACACGCGCGCCGGACAGCGGCAATTCCGACAGGTCGTCGCCGGCCAGATCGAGCCGCCGCGAGGGAACTCCCGCGGCGGCGAGTCGGGCGCTGCCCTCCTCGCCGCGCACGAGCCCGGTGACCGGCTCGCCGCGGTCCAGGTATTGGCGCGCAAGACGTGTGCCCACATATCCGCAGCCTAAGATCAGCATTGACGCCGGATTCGTCATTTGCTCCATACTGCCCCGCACTATCGCGGGCGGGGCACCGCGTTGGCAAGGGGTAACATGAGCTTCAAGATACGCACCGAGCCGGGCGACCACGGCTTCACGGCAGAGCCCGGCGAGACGCTGCTGACAGCGGCCCTGCGTCAAGGGATCGGTCTGCCCTACGGCTGCCGGGACGGTCAGTGCGGCAACTGTGCGGCGCTACTGCTGGAAGGGGCGGTCGATTACCCCAGTGGAAAGACCGACGCGCTCGAAGGGCGGCCGGAACGGACCTGCCTTACCTGCCAGGCCATGCCGCGGTCGGATTTGCTGATCCGAGTTAGGGAGGTCAGGAGCGCCGCCGAGATCTCCGCACGCATCCTGCCCTGCCGGGTCGTGCGCAAGGATCAGCTCAATCACGACGTCGTGCGGCTGTATCTCAAGCTGCCCGAGCAGCAGCGACTCCAGTTCTTCGCCGGGCAGTATCTCAACTTCGTTATGCGGGACGGGCGCAAGCGGGCCTTCTCGATCGCCAACGCCCCGCACGTGGACGACTTCATCGAGCTGCATCTGCGCCACGTGCCGGGCGGCGAGTTCACGGACTATGTCTTCGACAGCATGAAGGAGAAGACCATCCTGCGCATCGAGGCCCCGCTGGGCACCTTTTACCTCAGGGAAGACTCGGACCGGCCGGTGATACTGATGGGCGGAGGCACCGGATTTGCGCCTCTCAAGGGTATGGTTGAGCACGCCTTCCATATCGGCATCGAGCGCCCCCTGCACCTCTACTGGGGCGTCCGCTCCCGCCGCGATCTCTACCTGCCCGACCTGCCCGAGTGCTGGGCGCGCGACCACGCCGGCTTCCGCTACACGCCGGTGCTCTCGGAGCCGGACGCTGACTGGGGGGGGCGCCGCGGTTTCGTCCACGAGGCGGTAGTCGAGGACTACCCGGACATGAGCGGCCTGGAGGTCTACATGAGCGGCCCGCCGGTCATGGTGCATGCCGGGCGAGCGGCCTTCGAGGCCAAGGGCCTCGGCGTCGAACACATGTACTCGGACGCCTTCGAGTACGCGGCGGACGGCAAGCTCAAGGCGCACGAGGCCTAACCGCTCGGTCCGCCCGCGTGGGCCCGGATTGCGTGGGCCAGGATTGAGCGACGTCCTTGCGGCAGCGCATCCGCGAAGGCAAACTCTCGCGGCCGTCCGACCCCGTTTCGAGGCCCGCAGGACCGAACCAATGCGCCCAGCCGTTCGCGTCGCCGCCGTTGTCGCAGTCGCGCTGCTGTTGCCCGCCTGCGCGCCGTCGCGGGTCGCGTCGACCTGGGTCGAGCCCGGGCGTTCGCCGACGCCTTACCGTGATCTGGTGGTGTTTGGCGTCGCGGCCAACGAGACCGTCCGCCGAGCCTACGAGGACGGCTTCATAAGGGCCCTGCGCGACCAAGGCGCGCGAGCGCGACCGGGTTCCGGGTTGCTGCCCTCGGGCGGTCTGGGTGGTACCGACTCGGTCGTGAAGGCGGTCGGACTTTCGGGTGCCGACGCCGTGATCGTCACCCACCTGATCGGCGAACGGGCCGATGCCACGAAGTCGAACGCGCCCCCGGGCACCTATGTGGTGCCCGGCAGCTACCGCAACCTCTCGCCCTACTATGCGCGGGTCTACGAGGACGTCACCGACCCCGGCTACTACGCGAGCTTCCGGTCGCTGCGCCTGCAGACGAACCTCTACGACGCGCGCCGCGGCGCCCTGGTCTGGTCCTCCCGCTCGGATATCCTTGACCCCAGCTCGGAGCAGACCACGATCAGCGAGATCATCACCGCCGTGACCGCCGAGATGGCGCGCGCCGGCTTCCTGCCGCCGCCGCGGCCCGGTGTCGCGCCCTAGTCCGGCCGCCCCGGCCCGACCAGGTCGCAGAGCGCGCGAAGTATTGCCTCGTCCTCGGCGCGCGCGGCCACGCGGACAGATTCGATGCCGAGCCCCCGGGCCACCTCGGCCGTACGCTCGCTGATAACCACCAGGGGCGTCCGCGCCAAGCGGTCGCGGCCCTCGGGGCCGAGAATCTCGACCAGGTTCAGCAGCACCTCGTCGCTGGTGGCGGTCATCAGCGCCACGTCGCGCGACCAGCGGTGCAGCAGCGGACCCGGGTCCAGCGCAGGCCGGACGCGCCGATAGACCTCGGCGTAGTGGACCTCGCCGCCCCGCTCGAGCAGCTCCTCGCCAAGCAGGGTCCGGCCGCCCTCGCCGCGGACGATCAACACCCGCCGCCCGGAGAGATCGGCCAGCGGCGGCAACGCCAGCAGCGACTCGGTATCGAACCGATCCGCCGGCACCAGGTCCGGCGTGCGTCCGGCCTCGGCGAGCGCCCGAGCCGTCGCCCGACCCACGGCGGCGATCGCGGCGGCGCGCCGCCAGGTGCCGCCTGGGCCGAGCGCCAGAGCCTGCTCGACCGCGTTGCGGCTGATGAACACCAGCAGGTCCCAACTCTGGGAGAGCAGTTCGCGGGCCTCGTCCGGCCGCGCGGGCGGGGCGATCTCGATGCTCGGAAAGGCCAGAGGGCGACCGTTGGCGGCCTCGATCAGCCGACACAGGCCCTCCGCCTGCCCGGCGGGCCGCGTCACAAGCACGCCGCGCCCGTCGAGATCGCAAAGGCCGGTCATGCCTGCTGCAGGGCGCGCAGGATCTCGCCCGCACCCTGCCCGAGCAGATCACCGGCCACGGCGGCGCCGAGCGCCTCGGAGTCGTCGCGGTGGGCCTCGGACTCGGCGCGCAGAATCCGCCGGCCGTCCGGCGTCCCGACCAGGCCCCGGAGCTGCAGCCGAGAGCCTCGCAGCGTCGCATGTCCGGCGATCGGCACCTGACAGCCGCCGTGGAGCCGTGCGTTCATCGCCCGTTCCGCGGCGACGCGGCAGGCGGTGTCGGCATGGTGCAGGGGTGCGATCAGCGCGTTGACCCGCTGGTCGTCGGATCGGCACTCGATTCCGATCGCCCCCTGACCGATCGCCGGGAGGCTCAGCTCGGGCTCGATGCGGGAGCGGATCCGCGACTCGAAACCGAGCCGCATCAGGCCGGCGGCGGCGAGTATCACCGCGTCATAATCGCCCGCATCGAGCTTTGCCAGCCGGGTATTCACGTTGCCCCGCAGCGGCTCGATGCGCAGGTCCGGCCGACGCCCGGCCAGCTGGCACTGCCGGCGCAGGCTCGAGGTCCCCACTCGGGCACCGTCCGGAAGATCGGTCAGGGCCGCGAAAAGGTTCGAGACGAAGGCGTCCCGCGGGTCTTCCCGCACCAGGATCACCGGCAGGTGCAGCCCTGACGGGAAGTCCACCGGCACATCCTTCATCGAATGCACGGCGATGTCAGCGTCCCCGGCCAGCATCCCCTGCTCCAGCTCCTTGACGAACAGCCCCTTGCCGCCAACCTTCGCCAGCGGGGCGTCGAGGATCCGGTCGCCCTTGGTGGTCATGCCGATGATCTCGACGGCCAGCCCGGCGTGAATCGTCCGCAGGGCGGCGGCGACATGCTCGGCCTGCCATAGGGCCAGTGGAGATTTTCGGGTGGCAATACGGATGGTCTCTGACATCAAGGGTCCTGCTGGGGTTCGAGCCGGGAGGCGCCCGGTTGCACGGGGCACGGAGCTTTCTCAAGGTCCGCGATTGTGTCACAGACGTCCGGCGGGCCGCAGATTCCGGGCGCGCGCTTGTCCCGCGGTGATGGCGCCCCGACCTTCGCCGGGCATGAATACCACCCTCTACTACGTCCACGACCCGATGTGCAGCTGGTGCTACGGCTTCGCGCCTGCCCTCGCCGGCCTGCTTGCTGGACTACCGGGCGATATTGGCGTGCGCCGCCTGCTCGGCGGTCTGGCCCCGGACTCAGCCGAGCCGATGCCCGCGGAGATGCTTCAGGGCCTGCAGCAGACCTGGCGGCGCGTCGAGGAGCGCATTCCGGGGACGCGGTTCAACTTCGCCTTCTGGAGCGCCTGTCGGCCGCGGCGCAGCACCTACCCGGCCTGTCGCGCCGTGCTCGCCGCCCGCGCCCAGGACCCGGATCTCGATGCGGCCATGACCGGCGCCATCCAGCGGGCCTACTACCAGGAGGCGCGCAACCCGTCGGACAGCGACACGCTGATCGCGCTGTTTGACGAGATCACGTCCGACCGCGCGGACACCGACACGGACGCCTTCGCCGACGCGTTGGACGCGCCGGAGACCCGGACTCGGCTCGAACGGGAGATCGCGGAGTCGCGGGCCCTCGGCGTCGACAGTTTCCCAGGCCTGGTCCTCGCGCAGAACGGGAGCCGCTGGCGGGTACCGGTCGACTACCGGGACCCGGGACCGATGTTGGCGCTCATCGCGATGCTGCGCTGAGCTTACCGACCGGACAGGTCGACGGGCTCGAAAGGCGAGCGGTCGGGCCGGCCCTCGGCGTGCAGCCAGACCGGCAGGGCTTCGAAGCCGGGGTAGGCCGGCAATGCGATCAGGGCGCTGGAGCGGGTCGCGAAGCCGTCGGGCCGCTCCAGCACCATCGCGGCGTCGGGTCCGAGGTCCTCGGGGAATCGCGGGTTCGCGAGCAGACCCGCCCAGGCCGCCCAGTCGCCGGAGGCGGGGTCGGGCACCGGCGCCTCCGCGAAACGGCACAGGTTCGCCGCGATACGCGGATGATCGGGATCGTCGAGCTCGGTCGCAGTCAGCATGTGCAGACCCGGGGCGATCGGGTGGACCCTGATCTCGCCGTCGCCGCCATGACGCACCCAGTACGCGGCCCTGGGATCGGCGACGACCAGATTGAACGGCCGGTAGGCCGCCGGGTGGAGGTCCGCCAGCGCGCCCGCCGCCTCACCCGCCTCCGCGTGATCCAGGGCCTCTAGCACCAGCTCGCCGCGGCTGCGCTTTCCGGACAGGGGACCGAGGGTCCCCTCGCGGTTCATCACCGCCGCCAAGAGCCCATGGTCATTGATGCCGAGCCAGCTGCCCCCCGCCTCGAGGTCAATCCCCGCCCGCACCTCCGGGCGGTCCGACCAGTGCCGGCCCGGCGGTAGAGCAAGTCGCCCGATCATCTCGTCGCGGTTGGCCCCGACAATGACCGGCCAGCGATGACCGGGGCGTCGAAGGATTACCAGGGTGCACATGGTCGCGTCGTCCGCCCGAAAGGGGACCCCTCAGGGCCTCAGTGGCTCTCCAGGGTCTGACGTTTTGCCTGCAGGATGGTGCTTGCGGCGACCTTGTGCAACAGCTTGAAGACCTTGCGTTGGGCCACCTTGTTGGTGCTGTCCGGGTCCCCAATGATCTCCAGGCGGGCCTGAAAATAGGCCAGGTCGGCCTCGAGGCGGGCCAGGCGGATGCGCTGTCGCTTAAGGTCGTCGGGGTACCCGCCGATGTCTTGACTCGCCATCCGCCCCGTCCGCACGGTCGCCACATGGAAACTCGATCGAGCCGGCATTGTCTTGCGTTGCGGGGCCATAAACAACCGAGCCATCGCGGTCCCGCCTATGCTATAAACGCCGGCTATCGGCGCATAAGAAATCACCACCTTTGGTCACGCAAGATCATGAGCGCAATACTCGAACTCTTCCGAAGCTCCGGCGCGCTGTATGGGGGAAACGCGGCCTTCATCGAGGACCTCTACGAGCGTTACCTGAACGACCCTGAGAGCGTCGACCTGGCCTGGCGCGAACGGTTCGATTCCATGCGTACCGATTCGGTGAACGAGGTCGCTCACGGCCCGGTGCGGCAGAATTTCCTCCGGCTCGCCCAGGAGAGTCGCTCGCGCGCGCACAGCCGGGCGACCGAGCGTCTCGAGCCGGCGGCGGCCGAGAAGCAGTCCTCGGTGCTTCGACTGATCAACGCCTACCGCTACCGCGGTCACCAGGTCGCTAATCTGGACCCGATCCGGCTGCGCGAGCCACCGATGATCGCCGACCTCGACCCCGCCTACCACCACCTGGAGGCGGGCGACATGGACCAGGTCTTTCACACCGGCTCCCTGTACGCGCCTGACCGCATGCCGCTGCGCGAGATCATCGACCTGGTGGAACGTATCTACCGGGGCACCGTCGGCTCCGAGTACATGCACATCACCAACACCCAGGAGAAGCGCTGGATCCAGAAGCGGGTCGAGGGCTATCAGGCCACCGCGGAGCTCGACGACGGCGACCGACGTTGGCTGCTGACGCTGTTGACCGCGGCCGAGGGCATCGAGAAATACCTTCATCAGCGCTACGTGGGCCAGAAGCGGTTCTCGCTCGAGGGCGGGGACGCGCTGATCCCGCTGCTCGACGAGCTGATTCAGAGGGCCGGGCGTAAGGGCCAGAAGGAGGTCGTCATCGGCATGGCCCACCGCGGCCGGCTGAACGTGCTGACCAACCTCTTCGGCAAGCCGCCGCAGGACGTCTTCGACGAGTTCGAGGGCAGGGTGCGGATGGATTGGCGGCAGATGGTCGGCGACGTGAAGTACCACATGGGCTTCGCGACCGACGTCGAGACCCCCGGCGGCATGGTCCACCTGGTGCTGGGCTTCAACCCGTCCCACCTGGAAATCATCAACCCGGTCATCGAGGGGTCGGTCCGTGCGCGGCAGCGCCGGCGCCTCGATCGCACCGGGGACCAGGTCCTGCCGGTGCTGGTCCACGGCGACGCCGCGTTCGCCGGCCAGGGCGTCGTCATGGAGACGCTGCAGCTATCTCAGACCCGCAGCTATTCCACCGGCGGGACGGTGCACATCGTCGTCAACAACCAGATAGGTTTCACGACCAGCCACCCGCTCGACACCCGTTCGACGCTCTACTGCACTGACGTGGCGAAGATGGTCGAGGCGCCGGTGTTCCATGTGAACGGCGACGACCCCGAGGCGGTGACCTTCGTCACCCGGATGGCGCTCGACTTCCGCAACCAGTTTCACAAGGACGTCATCATCGACCTCATCTGCTACCGCCGGCTCGGACACAACGAGGCCGACGAGCCGGCGGTGACCCAGCCGATGATGTACAAGAAGATCCGCCAGCACCCGACGCCGCGGGCCGTCTATGCCGACCGCCTGATCGCGGCCGGGGTTGTAGCAAAGGAGGAGGCGGATGCCATGGTGGACGACTACCGCGGCTCGATCGAGCACGGCATCGTCGTCGCGCGCCCGGTGCTCTGCTCGCTGGACACGGCCTTCAAGGCGGACTGGTCCCACGTCCGGATCGCCGGCTGGGAGCAGGACGTCGACACCGGCGTTCCCGCCGAGAAGTTGAGAGAGCTCGCCGAGGCCATGCTGACGCTGCCCGAGGGGTTCGAGCTGAACGCGCGGGTCGACAAGATCTGGGAGGAGCGGCGAAAGATGGCCCAGGGCGATCAACTCGCCAACTGGGGGTTCGCCGAGAACCTGGCCTACGCGACCCTGGTCGACGCCGGCTACCCGGTCCGCCTCTCGGGGCAGGATGTCGGCCGCGGCACCTTCTTCCACCGCCACGCAAAGATCCACAATCAGCTCACCGGCGATGCCTATACCCCGTTGCAGCACATCGGGGAGCACCAGGGCGCCTTCATCGCCATCGACTCGATCCTTTCGGAAGAAGCGGTCCTCGGCTACGAGTATGGCTTCGCGACCGCCGAGCCCAACGCACTGACCCTCTGGGAGGCCCAGTTCGGCGATTTCGCCAACGGGGCCCAGGTGGTCATCGACCAGTTCATCACGTCGGCCGGGACCAAGTGGGGGCTGTGCTGCGGCCTGGTGATGCTGCTGCCCCATGGGCTCGAGGGCCAGGGCGCCGAGCACTCTTCGGCCCGCCTGGAGCGATTCCTGCAGCTCTGCGCCGAGCACAATATCCAGGTCTGCGTGCCGACGACGCCGGCCCAGATGTTCCATCTACTGCGCCGCCAGATGCTGGGTACCTGTCGGAAGCCGCTGATCGTGATGACGCCGAAGAGCCTGCTCAGGCACCGGCTCGCGGTGTCCGCGCTGGACGAGCTCGCGAGCGGTCGGTTCCAGCCGATCCTCGACGAGGTCGATCCCATCGACCCGGCCGGCGTCGCGCGAGTCATCTTCTGCAGCGGCAAGGTCTATTACGATCTGCTCGAGGCGCGGCGAACGCGCGGGCTGACGAACGCGGCGATCATCCGGATCGAGCAACTCTACCCCTTCCCGAAGGAGCGGTTCGACGCCGTCATCGAGAACTACGGCAGCGCCGGCGAGATCGTCTGGTGCCAGGAGGAAGCCCAGAACCAGGGCGCTTGGGACCAGATCAAGCACCGCTTCCTCGATCTGCTGCAGGTGGCCAAGCGCCCCTACTACGTCGGCCGGCCCTCCTCGGCCGCACCCGCCGTCGGTCACCGGGCGGCTCACGTCGAACAGCACGAGCGCCTGATCGACGAGGCCCTGTCCGGCAGCTACAACCCCAGCATGAACATAAGGATCCCGCAACCATGAGCAGCGAAGTGCGCGTACCCGCCCTCCCCGAGTCCGTCGCAGACGCCACGGTCCTGACCTGGCACAAGCAGTCGGGCGAGACCGTCAAGAAGGAGGAGAACCTGGTCGATCTGGAAACCGATAAGGTCGTCCTCGAGGTTCCGGCCCCGGTCGACGGCGTGCTCGGGGCGATCCAGGCGCAGGTCGGCGATGTCGTGACGGCCGACGCCGTGCTCGCGCTCATCGAGACCGGTGCCGCCGGCAAGCCGAAACCCGCCGCGGCCCCCGCGGCGAGAACCGAGCGCGCGCCATCGCCACCGGCGTCAGCGGCCCCGATCGCATCCGGCGACCCGGTCATGGCGCCCGCGGCCAGGCGGCTGGTCAAGGAGATGGATCTGGACGCGAGCCAGATCGCCGGGAGCGGCAAGGACGGCAGGATCCAGAAGGCCGACGTGGTCGCCTACCTGGACCAACGGGAGCGATCGCAGCCGGCGAAGGATCCGGAGGCGGCGCCGGCCGCGGAGGCACCACCGCCGAGGCTGACCGGAGAGGCCGGCCGCCCCGAGCAGCGGGTGCCCATGACCCGGCTGCGCGCCCGGGTGGCCGAGCGGCTGGTACAGGCGCAGCAGAACGCGGCCATGCTGACCACGTTCAACGAGGTCAACCTGAAGGCGGTCATGGACCTGCGGCTGCGCTACAAGGACCAGTTCGAGAAGAACTACGGGGTGCGGCTGGGCTTCATGTCCTTCTTCGTCAAGGCCGCGGTCGAGGCCCTGCAGCGCTTCCCGGTCGTCAATGCATCCGTGGATGGTAACGACATCATCTACCACGGTTACTACGACATCGGCATCGCGGTGAGCTCGCCGCGAGGGCTGGTGGTTCCGATCCTGCGCAACTGCGATCAGCTCAGCATGGCCGACGTCGAGCAGGGCATCGTCGAGTTCGGCCGCAAGTCCAAGGATGGCACCCTGAGCTACGAGGAGCTGACCGGCGGGACCTTCTCGATCACCAACGGCGGGGTGTTCGGCTCGCTGGTCTCGACGCCGATCCTGAACCCGCCCCAGAGCGCGATTCTGGGAATGCACAAGATCCAGGAGCGGCCGATGGTCGAGAAGGGGCAGATCGTCATCGCGCCCATGATGTATCTGGCGCTGACCTACGACCACCGGATCATCGACGGGCGCGAGGCGGTACAGTTCCTGGTCGCGATCAAGGAGACGCTGGAGGATCCGGCGCGGCTGCTGCTTCGGGTCTAGGTAAACGCTGAGCTATAGCGCTTCCCGTCCGGGCAAAGGATTGCCCGGCATCATCAAGTGCCAGGATGGCGTTCGATCAGCATCTCCCTGGCCCCTTCGGCGGTACGCCGGCTCATCGGCGCCCGGCTGCCATGCGGGAGCAATGGCGGGTGCCCCAATCCCCGGAACCACACTGAATGGTGGGTTGAATCTGGCCTGTAGGGTGACAAACTCCGGGTCCAGAAAACCAACTCGTCGCCACCACCGGAGATCGGAAAATCATGAAAAAGCTCGCAACCATCGCCCTGCTGGTCCTGCCCCTCGCTGCCGGTCTAGGGCAGGCGGACGATCGCTACGACAAGCAGAAGGTCGTCTACCATGTGAACTTCGATGACGCCAAGACCCAGGCCGCGGCACTCGGCAATGTGCAGAATCACATCAACGCCGTCGGCAAGGAGAACATCGAGGTCAAGGTAGTCATGCACGGAGACGGCGTCTCTCTGCTGCTGGAGCCCGACGCCCTCGAGGGAACCAAAATGAAGCAGGCCAACGCCACTCCGGAGATGCAGGCGAAGATCTCCGGGCTGAAGGATCAGGGCGTGAAATTCGAGGTATGCGCCAATACCCTCAAGGGCCGCAACGTGCCCGTCGACGGCCTCTATGACACCGACGACGCGGACATCGTGCCGAGCGGGGTCGCCGAGCTGTCCCGACTACAGCAGATGGGCTATACCTACATCAAACCCTGAGCCGGGATCGGGCCCCGAGGCTGGAAGCGCGCGAGGGAACGCGTGCGGCCGGCCAACCGCCAGTCCGATCTTAGCCATTGCCCCACTGCGGGCCTCCTGCCCGCCTGATCATCTACCGGTGCGGGCGGCGAATCCCCCGCCATCAGGGGAGGGCATCGACCCCAGCCCCTTCACCTTCCTTCTTGACCGGCATCAGGTCGCCGCGGCTGATTCCCAGCATGACGGCGGCGCTGCTCGCCACATAGATCGACGAATAGGTGCCGGTCGCGATGCCGACGACCAGCGCCAATGCGAAGCCATGGATCACCGGTCCGCCGAAGATGAAGAGCGCGAGCACGACGATAAAGGTCGTGCCGGACGTGATGATGGTCCGGGACATGGTCTCGTTGATCGACAAGTTGACGACGTCCAGCACGGAGCCCTTGCGGATCTTCCGGAAGTTCTCGCGGATGCGGTCGAAGATGACGACCGTATCGTTCAGTGAGTAGCCGATGACCGCCAGGACAGCGGCGAGCACCGTCAGGTCGAACTCGATCTGGAACAGCGAGAAGACGGCCACGGTGACGATCACATCGTGAACGGTCGCGATGATGGCACCGACACCGAAGCGCCACTCGAAGCGCAGGGCCACGTAGATCAGGATGCCGATCAGGGAGTACAGGACCGCCAGCCCACCCTTCTCGGCCAGCTCCTGCCCGACCTGGGGACCGACGAACTCGACCCGCCGCAACTCGACCTGTTGATCCCCGGCGGCTGCGCTCAACGCATTGAAAACCTTGTCGCTGAGTGTCGCGCTATCGGTCTCGTCCTGGGGCGGGAGCCGGATCATGACGTCGCGGGAGGTGCCGAAATGCTGGACGGCGCCGGCCTGAAAACCGCCCGCATCCAGGGCCGAGCGCACGCTCGCGAGCTCCACCGGCTCCTGGTAGCCGACCTCGACGACGGTGCCGCCGGTGAAGTCGAGTCCAAGATTCAGCCCCTGGATGAAAAAGGACGCGATACCGATCAGGTTCACCACGGTGGACAGCACCAGGGCCGGCCACCGGATGCGCATGAAGTCGATATGCGTGACTCTGAAAAGTTCCATGATTCTCTCCCCCGGTCAGACGGGCAAGGTCTTCAGCCGCCGGCCGCCGAATACCAGGTTGACGATCGCGCGGCTGCCGAGCAGCGCCGTGAACAGGGACGTGAGAATGCCGATGAACAGGGTCACCGCGAAGCCCTTGACCGGGCCGGTCCCGAAGCTGAACAGGACCACCGCCGCGATCAGCGTGGTCAGGTTCGCATCGATGATGGTCGATAGGGCCTTCTCGTAGCCGGCGTGGATGCTCGCCTGCGGTGAGCTGCCGTTACGCAGCTCCTCGCGGATGCGCTCGTAGATCAGTACGTTGGCGTCCACCGCCATGCCGACGGTCAGCACGATGCCGGCGATGCCGGGAAGCGTCAGCGTTGCCTGCAACAGAGACAGCACGGCGACAATAAGCACCAGGTTCACCACCAGAACCACGTCCGCGATCAGCCCGAACGCCTTGTAGTAAATGGCCATGAAGAGCACAACCAGGCTCATGCCGATGATGATCGACAGCACCCCCTGGTCGATGTTGTCCTGACCCAGGCTCGGGCCGATGGTGCGCTCCTCGACGATCTGAATCGGCGCGGCCAGCGCGCCGGCACGCAACAGCAAGGCTAGATTGTGTGCCTCTTCGGAGCTGTCGAGCCCGGTAGTCTGGAAGCGTCGGCCGAACGGTTCGCGGATGGTCGCGACACTGATGACCTCCTCGACCTTCTCGGTTTGCTTGACCGGCTCGCCGTCGACCATCCGGGTCGTCGTGCGGTTCTCGATGAACACCACCGCCATCGGCTTGCCGACATTCTCTGTGGTCACGTCGCGCATGCGCCGTGCACCCTGACCGTCGAGATTGACGAACACGGCCGGACTGCCCGACTGGTTGTCGAACCCGGCGGCGGCGTCCGTGATCTGGTCGCCGGTGACGATCACCCGCCGGCTCAGCAGCACCGGACGACCGTCGCGCTCCCGATAGAGACGGCTGCCGACCGGCACGCGCCCCGCCTCGGCATCGGCGACGCTGTGCTCTGTGTCCACCAGCCGGTACTCGAGCGTGGCCGTGGCGCCGAGGATCTCTTTGAGCCGGCCCGGGTCCTGCGCGCCGGGCAGCTGCACGACGATGCGCCGGTCTCCCTGGCGGGCGATGTTCGGCTCGGCCACGCCCAGCGCGTTGACCCGATTGCGCAGCGTGGTCACGTTCTGTTGGAGCGCGAAGTCCATGATCTGGTTCTGGTCGGACGGGGACAGTCCCGCGAATAGCAGGTACTCGCGGCCCGACTCGTCGGTCTCCAGCATCAGGTCCCGAAACTCGTTGCCGATCGCTGTCTCGGCGGCGTCGCGGGACTCGGCGTCGGTGAACTTGATGACGACGCGCCCACCCTCCCTTGAGACGGTCTGATAGCGGATCTTGGCGGAGCGCAGCTCGGTGCGGATGTCGCCTACATAGCGCTCCAGGGCCTGGTCCAGCGCCGCCTCCATGTCCACGTCGATCAGCACGTGGATGCCGCCGCGTAGATCGAGGCCCAGCGACATGGGGTTCAGACCTAGGGCGCGGACCCAACCCGGCAGATCCGCCGATTGGGTCAGCGCGCTGCGGTAGCGGTCCGCGAGGGTGGATTCGATCGCCTCCTGGGCGCGGAGCTGGTCGCCGGGCGTGGCAAGGCGTACCAGGAGCTTCCCGCCCTCAAGCGTATCGATCCGCTTCAGCGGCACCCCGGCATTCTCGAGCGCGGCCTTGATCTCGCCCGCGGTGGCGTCGGTGACCTCGGCGCCGCGCGCTGCTGAGATCTCGATGGACGGGTCCTGGGAGAACAGGTTCGGCAGCGCAAGCAGCAGACCGAGCAGGATTACGCCCAGGATCAGGAGGTTCTTCCACAGTGGATATCGGTTCATCGCAGTTCCAATCGCTTGAGCGCCGGCGCATTACGGCTGGCTTGGGCCGGAGAGCCGTCGGCCGCGGGGTCCCGTCAACAGCACGAAGGCCTGGTTCCGGCCGGGCCGGTCGCGGGCCGGGTCGTTCGAGCTCAGAGATCCTTCAGCGATCCCTTGGGAATCACGGATTCGACGGATTGACGCCGGATCTTGACCTCTACACCGTCGGCCACTTCCATCTTGGCGAAATTGTCGCCGATATCCGTGATACGCCCGGCAATGCCGCCCACGGTGACCACCTCGTCTCCCTTGGCGAGGGCCTCGACCATCTTCTTGTGCTCTTTCTGGCGCTTCGCCTGCGGACGAATCAACAGAAAGTAGAAGATGGCGGCGAAAAGCAGCAACGGCAGTGCGGTCATGAAGGGATCGCTACCGGCCGCGGCGGCCTGACCCTCGGCGAGCGCATCGGAAATGAAAAAGTTCATGTTGTTTCCCTGTGGCTTGGAGCTCGACCGCGCGAAAGACCACCGCACGGACGCGAGAAAAACCAGCCGCGCATTATGTCATAGGCGGGCTCAAGTTACAGCGGCCAGAGCGTTGATCCGTCAGAGCGCCGAGGACGCCAAGATACTTGTTGGTCTTGCCTGTCGGGCTCGGGCTCCGGCTCCAGCCTCTTACTCCCCTGGCGGTGTTGGCGCCCTGGCGGCTCGACTTCGTCTTCGCATCCTTTGCGCCGTTACGGCTTTGAATCAGGAATTCGTTTCAACATCGGATTGGTTCGGAGCGCCGCGGAGTCGATGGAAATCCGCGACGAAGGCATCCAGGGTACCCGCCGCGATGGCCTCGCGTAGCCCTCGCATCAGCGACTGGTAGTAGTGGAGGTTGTGCAGCGTGTTGAGCCGCGCACCCAGGATCTCGTTGCAGCTATCCAGGTGCCGCAGATAGGCCCGGCTGTAATGGCGGCAGGTGTAGCAATCGCACAGCGGGTCGAGCGGACCCTCGTCGCCCCGATAGGCCGTGTTTCTGATCTTGACCGTGCCCCGATGGGTGAACAGATAGCCGTTGCGGGCGTGGCGCGTGGGCATCACGCAGTCGAACATGTCGATGCCACGGCACACGGCGGCGACAATGTCCTCTGGCGTCCCGACGCCCATCAGATAGCGTGGCTTCGCGGCCGGCAGCCGCTCGGCGAGAAAATCCAGAACCCTGAGCCGATCCCCCTCGGGCTCGCCGACCGAAAGACCACCGACCGCGTAGCCGTCGAACCCGATCCTGGTCAATCCGTCCAGCGACGCCTCGCGCAGGGACTCGTACATGCCGCCCTGGACGATGCCGAACAGCGCGGCCGGGTTGTCCGCGTGTGCCGCCCGGGAGCGCGCCGCCCAGCGCAGGGAAAGCTCCATCGAGGCGCGTGTCCGGTCCTCGTCCGCCGGGTAGGGCGTGCACTCGTCGAAGATCATGACCACATCCGAGCCCAGGGCGCGCTGGACGGCCATCGACTCTTCCGGTCCGAGGAACACCGGCGAGCCGTCCACCGGGGAACGGAACCTGACGCCTTCCTCACTGATCTTGCGCAGGTCGCCCAGGCTGAACACCTGAAAGCCCCCGGAATCGGTCAGGATCGGGCGCTCCCAGTGCATAAAGCCATGCAAGCCGCCGCACCGGCGGATCACGTCGGTGCCGGGGCGCAGCATCAGATGAAAGGTGTTGCCGAGAATCATCTCGGCCCCGAGACCGACCAGCTCCTCGGGGGTCATGGCCTTGACGGTCCCGTAGGTGCCGACCGGCATGAAGGCTGGGGTTTCCACCGTGCCGCGGTCGAATCGCAGCCGTCCCCGGCGAGCCAGTCCTTGGGTGGCGATCAGCTCGAGATCCACGTCAACTACCCTCGAGCCAGTCTTGGAGCCCGCGTAGGTCGGCCAACGTCAGCGCCGGCGGCTCCAGCTCTCGGGGCCAATCCCGCCCGCCGCGGTTGAGCCAGACCGCGGTCAGCCCGAGTGACCGGGATGCCTCCACATCCAGCCAGGGGTCGTCACCGACGAACAAGGCTTCCGTCCGCTCGCAGCCGGTGAGCGCCAGCATGTGCTCGAAGATCGCCGGGTCGGGCTTCGCCGCGCCCGCGTCGGCGGCGCAGATCGAGTGCTCGAACAGGCCCCGGAGCGGCGTTAGGCCCACGTCCGCATTGCCGTTGGTCACCGAGACCAAGCGGTAACTCCGGGACAAGCTCCGCAGCGCCGGAACCACGTCGGCGTAGGGCTCGACGAGGTTGCGGTGCGCCATGAACAAGGCCATCGCCTCCTCGGCCAGATCGCCGGAGTAGCCAAGCTCCGCAAGCAGCAACTCCAGCGACCGTCGGCGGATCCGGCTCACGTCGTGGGCTATCTCGGGCTCGTCGGCCATGACCCGGCGGCGGTGCAGCCGCAGGCTCTCGCGGTCATGGGTGTCCACCAGGCGAGGCGCCCGCTCACGGAGCCACGCGAGGAGGGCGGTCTCGGCGGCCTGGATCACCGGGGCACAGGGCCACAGGGTGTCGTCCAGGTCGAAAATGATCAGGCCGTAACGGGGCTCGGACATCGGCATCGCATGCGGTGCAAACCCGGCATTCTGCCCGCAGGGCGGTGCCGGCACCAATCCCTCTTGAGGCCCCTTCGCCGCGAGTGTGTCGCGGACGTCCACCCGTGCGCGCCGGTGACCGATGAAAACGGCAGGCGCTACTGGCGATCGAGCAGCGCCCGGTGCCGTTCGCGAAGTTTCGCGATCTTCGGCGAGATCACCGCCCGGCAATAGCCCTGGTTCGGGTTACGGTCGTAATAGTCCTGATGGTAGTCCTCGGCGGGATAGAACGCGGGCACCGGCTCGACCCGGGTGACGATCGGGTCGGGCCAGACCCGATCGGCCGCCAACCTGGCGATCAGCCGCTCCGCCGTGTCCCGTTGCTCGTCAGAGTGGCAGAAGATCACCGACCGGTACTGGGTGCCCACATCGGCACCCTGGCGGTTCAGTGTCGTCGGGTCGTGAACCGTGAAGAACACCTCGAGAATCGTCTCGAAGTCGATCAGTGCGTCGTCGAAGGTGACCCGCACGACCTCGGCGTGCCCGGTGGTCCCGGTGCACACCTTGTCATAGGTCGGGTGCTCGACGGACCCGCCCGCGTAGCCCGAGACGACGGACCGGATCCCTTTGAGCCTAAGAAACGCGGCCTCGAGACACCAGAAGCACCCGCCGCCCAGGGTCGCAATTTCGTCCGCCATTTTCCGCTACCTCGCATTGCCCTGAGCCGACTGTGTCGGCATAGCTGGACGATTTCAACCGGTGCCGCTCTCGCAGGCCCCGAGCAAAATGCCAGGACACGGCGACTTCCAGTCTCGCGCTGGCGAAAAAGATCCTATTGGGGGTTGACAGCAACAACGGTAAATAAGAAACTGTTGATGTACTGAAGCTCACCGCTTCAGTGCACTCCTCCATCCTCCTTTGGTGGTAATCTTTAAGCGCGACTCCCCGTCGCGCTTTTTTTTGCTCCCCGGTCATCGCGGCCCCCGGGTAACAGGTGACGTCCGCCAACGCGGTCCGCACCCCAGGGGTCCCACGGATCCCGCGCTTGGGGGTGCGCTGCACTTGACAAGTCGTTTCTTCCGGTCGCGATCGCACTATATGTTGGTCGCGTTTTTTTCCGCGGCCGCGTTGGCGGGCGACATCCAGTTCACCGGCATCAACCCGCCGGCCACCGATGACGAGAAACGCGCGGTCCGCGCGGCCCCTAGCGTACAGGTCGAAGGCCGCGAGCTGGACATCGGCTTTCACACCCTGCTGCGCAGCGGCGACGCGTCCGGCGGCGGCCAATTCGGTCGGCTTACGGACGTCCGAGGGAAGCCGGTGCCGACCCGTGCCGGCAGCAAGTACTCGAACTACAACGACTTCGCCTCCCTGCAGCGGGCCGGCGACGCCCTGTTCATGGTGTCGCATTTCGAGGACACCCCTGGCGCCATCTATCTGACTCGATTGAACCAGGACCCCGATACCGGCCGGCTCTCGGCGGTCTCCACGGCGCCTATCGACCTCTCCCCCGTCGGCGGCGGCTGGCTCCACTGCGCGGGCAGCGTGACCCCCTGGGGCACCCATCTGGGTTCCGAGGAGTACGAGCCGGACGCTGGGGCTCGCGACCCCGCCACCGGGGCGATCGATGCCCGCTTCCGGGCCATGGCGGGCTACCTGGGCGGCGACCCGGCCGACCTGGACCCCTACCGCTACGGCTGGCCGATCGAAATCAAGGTGCTGAACGATGCCGGTGAGACCCGGGTGACGAAGCACTACGCCCTCGGGCGGGTTTCGCTCGAGGTCGCCTACGTGATGCCAGACGCGCGTACTGTCTACCTGACCGACGACGGCACCAACGTGGGCCTCTATATGTTCGTCGCGGACGTACCCGGAGATCTTTCCGCTGGCACCCTTTACGCGGCCCGCTGGGAGCAGCGCGACGGAGAGTTCCGGGCACGGATCAGGACCCGACGCTCGCTGACCGGAGGCGTCCACTATGGAGTCCGCTGGCGCCGCATCGATACTGGCGACGGCGAAAGCGGGGCCGCGGACCTGCGTTGGGTCAACCTGGGGCACGCCACCCAAGGCGAAATCGCCGGGGTGCTGCGCGACGGCATCCGGTTCGACGATATCTTTGAGCGGGCGTTACCGCATGCCGGGGGCTGCCCCGAGGGCTTCTCATCGATCAACGCCGGCCATGGCGCACCCTTGCACCAATGCCTGAGGCTTAAATCGGGGATGGAGACCGCGGCATCGCGGCTGGAGACGCGGCGCTTCGCCGCGCTGCGCGGTGCCACGACCGAGTGGCGAAAAATGGAGGGCATAAGCTACGACGCGGATGGACCGCATCTGTACCTGGCGATCAGCGAAATCGCGCGGGGCATGGAGGACGGACAAAAGGACGGCCGACCGGACGCCCGCTTCGACACCGGCGGCCCCAACCACATCCGGCTCCGCCACAACGCCTGCGGGGCCGTGTACCGGCTGGACGTCGCCGGCGGCCAGCGAGACGATCTGGGGATGCCTATAAGGAGCAGGCTGGTCGCGACGGACATGGTCGGCGAGATCGCCGGGCGCGCGACCCGCGCCGCGGATCCGGACAGTGACCTGCCCGCCTACCCGGCAGACGGCCCATTCGCCGCCAACGCGTGCGACCTGGATGCTATAGCGAACCCCGACAATCTCGCGGTCATTCCCGGATACCGGACATTGATCATCGGCGAGGATTCAGTCGCGGGTCACCAGAACGATGCCCTTTGGGCGTACAACCTCGACCGGCGCGAGCTGACCCGCATCCTGACGACACCCTACGGGGCTGAGGTCACTTCCCCGTACTTCTACTCCGACATCAACGGCTTCGGCTACCTGATGAGCGTGGTGCAGCATCCCTACGCTGAATCGGACCAGGACAAGCTAATTTCGGGCAGCGGCGACGAGCGCGCCCACACCGGCTATATCGGGCCGTTTCCGGCGATCGGCCAACGACAAGGCCCCCGGCTTACGCCGGGGGTCCAGCCTCACCCCCGTGAGTTGCCGCATCAGTAGTTCAGGTTAGGGCCGTCGCCGAACGCACCGTAGATATCGGGCCGTTCGCCGCTGTCCGGGTCGCTGACCCGTGGTGCCGTGAACAGGTCCGGGTTGGCATCGTCGAGCAGACCGTAGATATCGGCGCGGTCACCAACGCCAGGCTGAACGCCCACGGGGTCGGCCGCTTTGAAGGTCTTGCCATTGAGGTCAGAATTGCCTTCCGTCAGACCGAAGAAGTTGTCCGCGACGGCGCTCGTGGCGAGTGCGGCCATGGCGATTGCTGCTAGCAGTCTCTTCATCTCATCCCTCCAATCGCAACACGCATGTTGCTGGTTGTTGAACGGGGCAACGGCAGCACGAAGTGGAAGATGCGCTCCGATGATCGCTGCCCTCATCGACAAATTTAGCCGGATTCTCGCTAAGCGATTGATTTTTAAGACGACGTTTTTCCGAACTATTTCCGATTAGTTTTATAAACTTTTGAATTCAATGGGATGGAGCCCGGCTCCTTAGCAGGGTAGCCTTGCGTGCCGGCTCGATTCGGCAGTTTTGAGACGAATCGACAGAGACCCGTGGTCGGGCCGCTCGTCCGGCCTAGCCTCCGGGTGTAAGCTTTCCGAAGCCCCATTCCTTACCACCCGCATCAGCGACAGATCATGCGTACGAGTCAGTATTTCGACATCAAGCGCGACCCCCAGGGCCGCGAGTACATGGAGGTCTACCTGGACGGTATCGCCCTGCTGCGGCTGGTGATGACCAACAAGGGGACGGGCTTCACTCATGACGAGCGTATTGCGCTCGGTCTCGACGGACTGCTCCCGCCCCAGGTGAACACGCTGGAGCAGCAGGTCGACCGCGTCTACCACGGTTTCCAGCGCGAGCCCAACCCGCTGGCGAAGTACCAGTTCGCTCGCGCATTGCAGGAACGCTCGGAGATCCTCTTCTACGCCCTGCTCGAGCAGCATCTGGAAGAGATGCTGCCGATCATCTACACGCCGACCGTGGGGCAGGCGGTCCAGGAGTTCAGCGCTCGCTACCAGAGCCCGCGCGGGCTCTCGTTCTCGCCGATCAATATCGACCGCGCCGGCCGGGTCGTGCGCAGCTATCCCTGGAACGATGTGCGGATGATCGTGGCGACCGACTCGTCGGCGATTCTGGGTCTCGGCGACCAGGGCTACGGCGGGCTGGCGATCACCGTCGGCAAGCTCTCGATCTACACCGCCGGGGGCGGCGTCAGCCCGTTCCACACGCTCCCGGTAAAGCTCGATGTCGGCACCGACCGCCTGGACCTGATCAACGACCCCTTCTATCTGGGCGTGCGGCAGCGGCGCATCCGCGGCGAGGCCTATCTGGAGTTCGTGGACCGCTTCGTCGACGCCGTGCTCGTGCGCTGGCCGAAGACCGTGATCCAGTGGGAGGACCTCTCGAAGGACGTCGCCTTCAAGGTCCTGGAGCGCTACCGCGACCGCGTGCCCTCGTTCAACGACGATATCCAGGGCACCGGGGCGGTAGCGCTGGCCGGACTGATCTCGGCCTGCCGGGTCAAGAAGGAGGCACTGAAGGACCAGCGCATCGTCGTCCTGGGCGCCGGGGCCGGCGGGATCGGCGTCGCCTGGGCCGTTACCCGGGGCTTGATCAATTGTGGGCTCAGCGAGGATGAGGCGCGGGCACAGGTGTTCGTGCTCGATTCCCGCGGCCTGTTGGTGGAAGGCCGCGCGATGGACGCCTACAAGGCGCCGTTCGCCCAGTCCGCCGAGCGCGTCGCCGATTGGCGCTTCGACGGCCCGGTACCGAACCTGCTGGAGGTCATAGAGAACGGCCAGGTCACGGTGCTCCTCGGATTGAGCGGCCAGGCCGGCGCATTCAACCAGCCCATCGTCGAGGCCGTCAGTCGCAACACCTCGCGACCAGTCATCTTTCCGCTGTCGAACCCGACATCCATCGCCGAGGCCCTGCCGGAAGACATCCTGTACTGGACCGACGGCCGGGCGATCGTCGCCACCGGTAGCCCGTTCGAGGACGTGGTCCACGCAGGCACGACCTACGCCATCGGGCAGGGCAACAACGCGTTCATATTTCCGGGTCTCGGGTTCGCGGCCATACTCTCGGAGGCGAGTCGGATCACCGACGCGATGGTGCTCGAGTCCGCCTATGCGCTGGCGGACTACACGGCCGCCGGTCATGTGGACGCGGGCCGGGTCTACCCCCCGATCAGGGAGCTGCAGGAGGTCAGCATCCGCGTGACCACGCGGGTGATGGCGCGCGCGATCGAAGAAGGGGTCGCTCGAAAGGAAGGGCTCGACGGCCGCGACCTCGATATCTATGTCAGGCAGCGTTTCTGGCGCCCGCGGCATCTCCCCTTCGTCCGGGGAATCGACCCGAGCTGACGTCGCTACCGCGCAGATCGGATAGGCGCTTCAGGGGCCGGGTCTCGGCGGGTCAGGAACATGGCATCGCCGTAGCTGAAGAAACGGTAGCGTTCGGTGACCGCGTGGCGGTAAGCGGCCATGATCGCCTCGTAGCCCGCGAAGGCCGATACCAGCATCAGCAGCGTCGATTCGGGCAGGTGGAAGTTAGTGACCATGGCGTCCACCACCCGGAAGCGGTAGCCCGGGCGAATGAACAGCCGGCTGTCCCCCTGAAAGGGCTTGAGCTCGCCGCCCGCGGCGGCCGTCTCCAGGCTGCGCACCGTCGTGGTGCCGACCGCGACGACGCGCCCGCCGGACTCGCGCACCGCGCGCACCCGCTCGCAGACTTCCGCGCCCACCTCCAGCCACTCGGCGTGCATCGCGTGGTGGTCCAGGTCATCGACACGCACCGGCTGAAAGGTGCCGGCGCCCACGTGCAGGGTAACCTCGGCCCGTTTCACGCCCAGCGCATCCAGCCGACGCAGCATCGGCTCGTCAAAGTGCAGCCCCGCCGTCGGTGCCGCCACCGCGCCCTCGCGGCGGGCGTAGACCGTCTGGTAGCGGGACTCGTCGGAGACCTCGTCCGGCCGCTCGATATAGGGCGGCAGCGGCACGTGGCCGTGCCTGGACATGAGCTCGGGGAAGTCAGCGCCGAGCGAGCGCAGCAGAAACAGCTCCCCGTCGCGGTCAATAACCCCCAGCCGCTCCCCGCCGTCGAGCACGATCTCGGAGCCGGGCTTCGGGGACTTGCTGGATCGGCAGTGGGCCAGGGCCAGGTCAGGTTCGCGGAGCCGCTCGACGAGCAGCTCCACCCGGCCACCGGTGTCCTTTTGCCCGAAGAACCGCGCCCGCATGACCCGGGTGTCGTTGAACACCAGCAGGTCGCCGGGCCGGAGCAGCGACGGCAGGTCCTGGAACATCAGGTCACGGAGGGTACCGGTCGGCCCCTCCAACGCCAGCATCCGGGATGCGGCGCGTTCGGGCAGCGGGCGCTGCGCGATCAGATCGGGGGGAAGCTCGAAGCGGAAATCCGAACGGCGCATGGGCCACCATGATAGCACCCGCCCCGACCGGACCCCGGCGAGACCGGGTCCCGCATCCGTTGTGCCGAGGCGCCGTTCTCGGGACAATCCCGGGTCGATTCCAGGACCCGCGGTGCCCCGTTCGGAGGCCGGCCCCATCATGATCAGACTCGGCATCGACCGTCTGTTGGACGAACCCGGCCTGCGCAAACCGCTCAAGGGGCGGCGCATCGCCCTGCTCGGCCATGCCGCGTCCGTGACCTCGGACGGCCGCCACAGCCTGGATGCCTTGATGGACCTGGGCGGGCTCGGCCTGACGGCCGCGTTTGGCCCCCAGCACGGGATGCGCGGGGACAAGCAGGACAACATGGTCGAGACCGAGGACTATCTCGACCCCCGGCACGGCATCCCGGTCTTCAGCCTCTACGGCGCGGTGCGCTACCCGACGGCGCGGATGCTGGACAGCTTCGACGCGCTCCTGGTCGATCTGCAGGACATCGGCACCCGCATCTACACCTACGTGACCACGCTCGGCTACCTGGCCGAGGCCTGCGCGTCCGCCGGCAAGTCGCTCTGGGTACTCGACCGACCGAACCCGGCGGGACGGCCGATCGAGGGGACCATCCTGGAGTCTGGCTGGGAGAGCTTCGTCGGCGCCGGGCCGCTGATCATGCGCCACGGCCTAACCCTCGGCGAGCTGGCCCGGTGGTTCGTCGAAACGCGGCGGCTGGATCTGGACCTGCAGTTAATCGCGATGGAGGGCTACCGGCCCGACGAGGCGCCCGGGTTCGGCTGGCCCCTGACGGATCTCGCCTGGGTCAACCCGAGCCCGAACGCGTCCAGTCTCAACATGGCCCGCTGCTTCCCGGGCACGGTCCTGCTGGAAGGCACCACCCTGTCGGAGGGCCGCGGTACCACCGTTTCGCTGGAGCTCTTGGGCGCCCCGGACATCGAGTTCGAGCGCGTGCTGCGCCGGGCCGAGGCCGAGCAGTCGGAGTGGACACGGGGCGCCCTGATCCGGCCCTGCTGGTTCGAGCCCACCTTTCACAAGCACTCGGGCAGGCTCTGCTCCGGGATCCAGATCCATACCGACAACCGCCACTACCGGCACCACCATTTCCGGCCCTACCGGTTGGTTGCCCTGCTGCTCAAGTGCCTGCGGCTCGAATACCCGGACTACCCGATCTGGCGTGACTTCCCCTACGAGTACGAGACCGAGCGGCTGGCCATCGATCTGCTCGCCGGCGGCACATTCCTGCGCGATTGGGTTGATGATCCCGAGTCGGCACCGGCCGACCTGGAGCAGCGTCTGGCCCGCGACGAGTCCCGGTGGGTGGAGGAGACCCTGCCACTGCACGTCTATCGCTGAGCAGGGCCCATAACGGCGTCGAAACCGGCGTATCCGGATCGCGGACGGATCTATTTTTGGCGGACGCATGCCGGGTTCGTCGCGCCGACATTCTGCTATTTTTACTGGGGAAGCTGAACAAATGCCCTCCTGGCACTTGATCAGTTCGCCATCCCTGGCCCGGACGGGAAACGTAATCGATCCGCGTTTCAAAAATCGAGTTTATGCCGTCGAATGGGACCTGAACAGGTGAGTGCATACAGATGTCATATATGGTCCGCCCCGCGGTGCAAGAGGAAGATCGCTGTTTGGCTGAAGGAAAGGTTGCGGTCATATATCCGGCATCGTGTGGAGGGGCGTTCGACCGCCCTCGTGCCCTGATGGAATCCGCGAACATTCCCGTCCTTATCAAACTTTCAGTCTCGGCAAAGCCGGCTTTTGACATTTTCAGGTTCTCGGGAATGCAGGACTTGCCTTTCATGCCATCGCAGTGATGTTCACTCTTCGCAACTCGTGGTGGTCAGTGCTCCGTTGTGGCGGCCGGTTGGCCACGCGTTGATCGACAGTGACCGCGTCCGCGCTGATCGCGTTCAGTGTTTCGTCCAGCTCATGCCTTCGCCAGGGCGCCCATGGTCGGATCGTAAGGCTTGCCCGTAGTCATCACCGCATAGGCGATGCGCGCGATTTTGTTGGCCATGGCTACGACGGCAATGTTGGTGTGGCGGCGCGCCTTCAGCGCCGTGGCCCAGCGGCTAGTGCGGTCCTCTTTGCGCTCGACCCACCGTAACACCGCTCGGGCACCATGGATGAGCAGGTTGCGCAGGTACACGTCGCCGCGTTTGCTGATGCCGAGGAGCCGATCACGCCCACCGGTGGAATGCTGACGCGGCACCAAGCCAAGCCAGGCGGCCAGGCCGCGGCCGTTCTTCAACGGCCGCGGGTCATCGCCCACGGCGGCCAGCAGCGCGGTGGCGCCCTTGGCACCGACACCGGGGATCGTCATTAGGGCGCGTGCCTGGGCATCGCCTTGGGCGATCTGCTCGATCTGCTCATCGTAGTGGGCGACACGCTCATTGAGGTGACGCATTTCCTCGGCCAGCCCGGAGAGCTCGGCGCGAAAGCGCGCGCTCAGCCCGTTGTCGGCGTCCTCCAGGATCTCCGGCAGGCGCCGCTGGATCGCCGCGCGCCCTTGGGCAATCTCGATGCCGTATTCCAGCAGCAGGCCGCGGATCTGGTTGACCTGCGCCGTGCGCCGCTCCACCGCCAGGCTGCGCATGCGATGGGTGGCCTGGATGTCCTGCTGCTCGACCGACTTGACCGCCACGAAGCGCATGCTCGGGCGCTGGGCCGCCTCGCAGATGGCCTCGGCATCGGCCGCGTCGTTCTTGTTGGACTTGACATACGGCTTGACGAACTGCGGGGCGATCAGACGCACCTCATGCCCATAGGTGCGAAACCGCCGCCCCCAATGATGTGCGCTGCCGCACGCCTCCATCGCGATCGTGCACGCCGGCAACTGGGCTACCACTGCACTCAGACGCGCCCGTGTCAGCTTCCTGCTCAGCACCGTCCGGCCCTCACCATCAACCGCGTACAGATGGAAGCTGCGCTTGGCCAGGTCGCAGGGCGAAGCTGCCCTAACCAAGATTTTCCGTCTCACCACGCAGTTACCCTCGATTCTGGACAATGGCCGGCCAGGCGGGTATAACGCCGCTCGAACTCCGCTGTCGGAGGCCCGGCGTTTGAACCTGCGAGAGATTGTCCTGCAACCCGTTGCTGCGCATGAAGAGGGGCGCTTCCGGACCCTGATGGTGGCCCATCACTACCTCGGGGCGCTGGCGAAGATCGGCCACACCCTGTGGTATGTCGCCACTTGGAACGGGCAGTGGCTGGCCCTGCTGAGTTTTTCCGCGGCGGCCTGGAAGTGCGCGGCGCGTGACGTCTGGATCGGGTGGGATTTCCGCCACCAATACGACCGCCTGCATCTGGTCGCCAACAACAGCCGGTTTCTGATCCTGCCCGAGTGCCACGTCGCGAACCTCGCCTCGCGGGTGCTCGCCTTGAGCGAACGGCGCCTCGCCAGCGACTGGCCGGAGCGTTTCGGTTACCCGGTGCTGTTGCTGGAGACCTTCGTCGATCCGCGGCGCTTTCACGGCACCATCTACCGCGCCGCCAACTGGCGCTATGTGGGCGACACCCGCGGCTATCGGCGCATCCGCACGGGCTACAGCTTTGCTCCGAGCGCCGCCAAACGCGTCTTTGTCCGTCCCCTATACGCCCACGCCCAAGCCTGCCTGTCGTCTCCCGTACTCGATCCCCAGTATCGTCATGGAGCCCCGAACATCATGTTGAGCGCCGAACAGATGGTAGCCCTGCCTGACGTCTTTGCCGACATGACCGACCCGCGCCGCGGCCAGGGACGGCTCCACCCCCTGCCCGCCGTACTGGCCATCGCCGCGGGCGCCACCCTGTGCGGGATGCGCGGCTACAAGGCCATCAGCCTGTGGGCCGAAGACCTCGGCCAGAAGGCGCGGGCACGCTTTCGCTGTTGCTACCGCAGCCGCCGCTATTTGGTCCCCAGTCGCACCGTCATCCGCGAGGTGCTTACCCGCGTTGACCCGCAGGAGTTGGACCAAGCCCTGCAACGCTGGAACCTCCAGCGTGCCGCCGCCGACGAGGGGTTGGCCATCGACGGCAAGACGATGTGCAATGCCATCGACGCTGACGGCCGCCAGGCCCACATCCTCGGCGTCGTCGGCCACCAGAGCCAGACCTGCCACACCCAAAAAAAGTCGGCGCCCTGCCCGTAGACGGCGGCGACGAGGAGCTCAAGCAGACCAACGAGATCGGGATGGTCATCGCGCTGTTGGAACCTCTCGAGATCGCCGGCAAGACCATCACCGCCGACGCGCTGCTGACCCAACGCAAGCTCGCCCAATACCTCCTCGCGCGCAACGCCGACTACGTCTTCACCGTCAAAGGCAATCAGCCGACCTTGCACGAAGACATCCGCCTGATCTTCGAGGGCCGCACAACACCCGACTTCACCGAGCCGCTCACCCTGGCCCATGGCCGCATCGAGCAGCGCTCCATCTGGACCAGCACCGCGGGCCAGGTCGATGCCCACGAACTTGATCACGCTCTCTTTGCTAAGCTCTTTCATTGGTCTGCTCCGCTACCTCGGTGTCGACGACGTTTGCTCAACGCGTCGATTGTGCCCACATCGGGCCGGTTGGAGGAGCGGGGCGGACCATCCCATTAAAGAACATAAGCGCTTCCGTCGGCATCCGGGGTCGCAACATCGCGCCCGACGTCAAGACAATTCAGGAACTGCTCAACGGGGTGGTGCCCGCCGACGGGGGGCCGCAACCCATGCTCAAGGTGGACGGCCTGTGCGGCCCGAAGACCCAGAAGGCGATCCAGGGATTTCAGCTTCGACACTTCGGCTGGTCGGGGGCAGACGGGCGCGTTGACCCGAATGGGCAGACGCTGGCGAAGCTCAATGAATTCCACGTGCAACCGATCACAACCGCGTCCTTCTCGGTCACTCAACGTCAGCCGCGGGGAAGCCTTCGACGTGCAAACCCTTCCGACTGGTTCCTGCTGATAGAGCCCATCATGATCCCCTTCCGGGGACGATTTGGGCAGCCCGTGCTTTTCTGGTTCGGGAGTGCGGCCCGGCCCCCCGCGGTGCACCCTCGCCGCAGCGAATTCATCGGCAAGCCGATACAAACCTTTTTTTCGCTCCGCCCCGTGACCGTCGATGACCTCGCCGGACCAGCGCAGTGGGAGCAGTTCAAGGGAATGGCCGGCGACGCCTCCGACGTTCTCAAGCGACCCGGCCTGTTCGAGATTCCGATGCGTGTCGGCATGGATCCCGACGAACTGGCGGGCCCGGGCGTGCGGGTGATTCCTCTTCCGACCGGCGCGGTCATGACCCAGTATCCGGGGATCCTTCATCTGGTCGAACGCCTCTCGGCTTGAGGCGTCGCGGCACCGCACTCGATCGGCGAGTGCGGAACAGACTTTTTCGACGAAGTTGCCGCACAACAGGCCGCGCCGAACCGTCGCAACCGCACCCGATCATGTGAACTGACGAGGACCGCGATCGAGTCGAGCACGTTCGCTCGGCCACACCAGACGATCGTTTCCACGACAAAATACCGAGTAAATCTGTACTACAATTTATCGTGAATGGGGAGCAGTCCCCGTGGAGCAATCGTTTCGAACACCCCAAGTGGTATCGGAGGTGAATCATGAAACGCAAATACCCACTGCTGTTGGGAATACTGGCGATTTGGCTAGTGGTACCCGTGAGTTGGGCCTATGACGCCCAGATGGCAGGCCGCTTCGCTCAGCTTTTCGAACCGGTACAGGGCGCAAGGGCAGGCAAGGCACTGCACCTGATCGCGCCAGAGGAACTGGTGAGGCTCGTCAAGCAGGGGGAGCGTGTTGTAGCGCTCGATGTCCGGACGCCGGCGGAGCATGGCATATGCGGCATGACGACTCCGGACGCGTTATCCATCCCGATCAATGTGCTGTTCAAGCCCGAGAATCTTGACCGGGTCCCCACCGATAGGAAGGTGGTCATCGTCTGCGCTTCGGGCACTCGAGCCACCGCGGCAGGCATCGCGCTGCGCCAGGTTGGATTTGAGAACGTCTACGTGCTCAAAGGCGGGTTGAATGCCCTCGCCGGGTATTTGAACCCGAAGACGGCCAACATGCCGTTGGCGAATGAGAACTAGCCACACGCGCAGGCGTAAGCAAGTTCACCCCTGTCAAAGAAGGCGCATGTTCCCTGGCAGCCGCGCGGGAACATGCGACATCACGCAAACATCGAAATCGCGCCCGAGTGGCAGGGCGTACACCGAGGCCAGCGACGTTGCAGCGGCGAATTTGCGTTTCCGCGGCCGGGGGCTGCAAACACCCTGACACCGCCGATCCTTCATCGAAGGGCGCTCCGCCGAACGGAATCGCCGCTTTGGAGACACTGACCAAGTGCCATCCTGGCACTTGATCGGCGCGCTGTCCTTGGCCCGGACGGTAAACCCAATAAGTCATTGTTTCCCTTGTCAGTTAAGAATCGGGCGTATGGCATGAATCTCCAGGGCTACCAGGGTCGGCCCGGGCAGGGGACGGTGGCCGAACGGAAGCGGTCGGACCCGCCTGCTCGTCGGGGCCATGAAGCCGCCGAAGTCCCGGTAACCCTCGCAGAGGTGGGCGGCATGCGCCCAACGACTAACCACCTCCGCCGTATAATCGAGGCGGCGCAGAAGACGCTGCTCGTCGAAAAAAAACTCCTGCCTCTTGCAGTGCGTCGGTAAGCCGTTCGGAAAGTCGACCCTGAGCCGCGTCCACGCCGCGGGCATGTCGGACACCGGCTCCATCATCTGGAAAGCGAATCCGTTTCGGAGAAATAGAAACGGCGTCGTCAGGTAGTTCCAGATCGCATACCCTGCGAAATAAAGGAAATCGAGGTCATCCCAGAAAAACAGGCGCCGAAGTCCGCGGAACGCCGCACGGGGCCGCTCCCGTTTGGCGAGGACACCGCCGCAGCCGTCCAGGATGCGCACCTCGCGGTCGCCGACAAACTCTCCCGTTTGCCCAGGCAGGGGAAAGTCTAGAAACGCGACGCGCGGCTCGTGCGCCGAGGCAAGGGCGCGGATGTGGTTCAGCAGCGGTCGTCGCTTGGTGGTGAGCAACAGGCCCCAGACCGAGAGCTCCGCCTCAAGCGATTCAAGAGCATTCCACCAAGCGGCACCGCCGTGCGCCTCGATCACCTCATCTATAAGCCGTTCGGGGTCATGGCCCATAACACCCCTACCGCCCATAGCTCAGGCTCCCGGCACCGTCGGGCGGTGCCGCAATCATTGAAGATGGTCTCGTAACGAGGCCGAGTGCCCGGCGTCGTCAAGGATAGCTGAAGCGCCAGGATATCGGCCGGCTTGATCGGATGCCCCGGTGGGCTAGCGGGACGTCGCGCGGGCAGCTTGCGCATGACAGTGCACGGCCGGCAGCAGCGGCCTGCCGGCCTGGGTTGCAAAAGGCGGCCCGAAGGCCGCCCGCGACCTGCCCCGTTCCGCTGCCGCGCAGTAGCACGGAATCCCCCGGATACCTAAAGGCAGGGTCAGGAAACCTGATCAATCGCGTTTCCCGTCCGGGCCAAGAATGACCCGGTATTCTCAGTAGATGTAAGCCATTGAAAATGGAGCGCGCCGAGAGTACTGCTGCCCGAGGATCCGGTTCAGCGCCTCCAGGTCCTCGGCGAAGAAGGCATGTCCGATCCCGGACCGCCCGGCAAGCTGATCGGCCCCGCTGCCGAGGTCAAGCTGATCGAACCGCCGCCCATGCAGCAGGCTGTCCCCCGCCGCGACATGGACATGGAAAGCCGGCGCCTCCTCCCGACGGATGGAGTGCACGCCGCTGGCCTTGGCCTTGAGCGCGGCGATCAACAAGCGAAAGCGGGCGATGGCCACGGCGTAGGGGTTGAGGTCCACCCCAAAGACCTAGTCCAGTGCCCGCTGGGCCAGCGCCCGGGGGTTGGTGCCGGGCTCGCGCGCCGCCCACAGCTCGAACAGGCGATGGAAGGCGGTAAGCAGGAAGTGTCCAGAGCCGCACTTGGGGTCGATAAGCCGCACCTCCTGGAAGCCGAACGCCTCGATGGCGACTATCTGGTCGACGTCCTGCAACGCATCGACCGCCATCCCGCCCGAGACGTCCACCTGCTCACCCCGCGGCGCTGGAAGCAACACTTCGCGGCCGACGCCCTACGCTCGGATCTACAAAGCCTGACCCGCTGACCCCGACCGCTACCCCACCCCTCGGCTCCGTGCCAGCCGCCCAGCCTTGCGGCGACGGTTTCCCCCAGAGCAACAGCCTTCCCGATCACCCTATGGGCCTGGAAGTACGTCGCTCAGTTATCGGTTACTTGTTGCAGATGAAGTAAATGCAGGCGGCGCAGGCGTATACCTGCAGGAGTTGCTCGAACAACGCTATGGTCGAATCGGTGTTGATGGTGTCGTCATAACGCACCACCAGTTCCAGGCACTCGAGGTCGATGGCGCCATTGATATTCAGGCGCCGCCGTCCGGTGTTGGAGCGCACCTCGCGCTCCTCCCCGCGCTTGATCCAGCCGTGACCGAGCACCGGGTTGTGATGCGGGTGGACCGCGTCCATGAACAGGATGACGTCGCTCTCGCCCTTGCTTTTTTTCAACGTCTCGTAGTCGGCGAGAAACGCCTCCTGGGCCTGACGCTCGGCCTTGCCGGACACCAGCTTGGGCTTCTTGTAGACGAAGCCGAGACGGCGCAGCAACGCGGTCAGCCGCTAACGGTATAGGAGATAGCAAAGGTCTCTTTCACCCATGCGGCGATTTCTTTGGCACTGAGCTAGAGTTCGGTTTGAACCTGCCCGTCCAAGACCGCCAGCGCGGATTCATCGAGATCGCGGGCGCTCCCGCGGTAGGCCAGGTGCTGTAAGCCAGCCAGTCTTTCCTCGCGGTAGCGTTTGAAATGAGTTCGTACCATATTGGGATCGACGAGCAGCGCGTCCGCGACGTCTTCTGCCGTCCATCCGCTCGCCAACAGCACCACCCGCCTTGATGCGGTCGGCGACTCGCTTCTCGCGCGTGCCGCGGTGCGCCGCACGCAGTTCAGCAAGCTCTTTGGCTGGCAGGCTGTAGTCGACCATGCCTGTGATGATAATACGTCTTCAACCGGTTAAGCCAAAGTACCGAGAAAAATCTCAGATACGACTAGTGGGTATATGATCTCTTGAGAATTCGTCGTGACCTCAATCCTTCTCGCCTACTCAATCGCAGTCAGCCTACTCATTATGAGGTGCCTGAGGAATCGATCCGCGAGTCCGTCGCGGCTCAAAGCAACGGCTGTTTTGTGCTCGCAACGCCTCAGCGACGCCACGCCCAGGATTACAGCGAAACGTGTACAGCAAGTGCAAGCCATTCGCCAACCGCCTGTTGGCCAATAGCGAGGCATGACATCTTTGCTGCAGATAGCAACGTCGGTTAGTGCGAGGTCCACGCTGCTGAGCAATGCGAGTGACCGCGTCTACGCGCTGAAGAAACAGCGTCAAGCGCATGCCTCCGCGGACTGGTTCGTTTGTACTGAGTGCGGACACAGTATTTCCGCAGAACCAACTCGGCCGGGAATGGTTGCCGCCCCACCATTCATCATCGCTGCGCAACAATGGGTTCCGCGAGGGCCTCTATGCGCCGCTGACTGTCCCGAACCAGCTTCTGTGATTCGGCCTGCTGGGCCACCGCTACATATTGGTCTATGAGCCTTTGTCTGGTCGCGATCGCGGGGGCTGGCTGGTCGAGCGTCCGCGTCGTCCGGCCGGTCCGCTCCACCTCCCCCTTCGCCTGCTCGACACGCGTCTCGGCGCTGCGAACGCCTTGATCGCTGGAGGCGCGGGCCGACTTGATCCGCTGGTACTGCGCGCGAGCCTTCGCCTGGTCCGGCGCCCCTCCCGGCGGCCTCCGCTGCGACGCGCGCGCGGCCGACAAAGCCTGGGAAAGGTAGACGACCTTGTCCTCGGAGAGTCCCGCGGCCTTCCGGTAGTAGTCCAGCGCCTTGACCGGATCGCGCTCCACCCCGAGGCCCTTCTCGTATAGGGTCCCCAGCAGTAGTTGGGCGCGGGGATGTCCTTGGTCCGCCGCCTTCCGGTACCACAACGCGGCAGTCGAATAATCCCGCGCCCGACCGAGACCGCGCTCGTGGATCTCGCCCACGTAGGTCTGGGCGGTCGGATCTCCCGCCTCCGCGGCGGACATCCAGACCGCGAGTGCGGTATCCGGGTTGGCGCGGTCGAAAAGAATGTACTGACCGCCGAGGATCTCGCAGTCGGTGGCTGTCTGCTTGACGGGACGCGGCCGCGTCACCCAGGTGATGGTGCGTCCCATGCGGCGCATCTTGCCCGGCAGCAGACAGTCCACGACCGTCAGATCCTCGGCCTGAGTGACCAGCCGCTCGATGGCCTTTGGATCGTCCCTCGCTCCCGCGGCCTGCTGGTAGACCGATTCCCCGCTCGAAGACGCGCAGGCGCCGACCAGTGCGGCCGCGACAGCCGCTGCGAAGCCTTGGACGAATCGGGGGAGTCCAGTCGTCTGCGTCATCATCGCCTCCTCAGTCGTCGTTCAAAAGGTGTTGCTCGCGCCTTACCTGATCCGCCAACCCGAGTTTCCGTGTCGGCTTCTATAGGAGCACGATTTCAGCGGGTCCTCGCAACCTCGTCCGCCGCGGGCTTGCTGTCCCCAGACTGAGATTCGGCAGGGCGTGCCAGCCGAAACCCAACGGTGTTTAACCCGAGGTTTGCGGGTGCACCGTCGCGCGCAGCTGACCTGACGAGCTCCGGCGCATCGAGCCAGGAGCCGCCCCGGAAGACCCGTGGTGACGCGCCGCCCTCCTCGTTGCACCGGCTCTCGGCGCCGCCATAACCTTTTCCATATTCTGAACAGGTCCACTCTGCCAGATTACCCAGCATGTCCCGCAAACCGAAGGGGTTGGGAGGAAAGGTCCCCGACGGGGCGGAGTAGGTGTGGTCGTCGTCGCACTGGGCCGTATTGGCGTAGTCGCAGCCCGCCTTGGGATCATCGCCCCAGAATCGGCTTGACCGGGTCCCCGCGCGGGCGGCGTACTCCCACTCTTGCTCCGTGGGCAGTCGGTACCTATGACCTGTCTTTTCCTGCAACCACGCGGCGTACGCCCGGGCATCGTTCCAGCTTACGCAGGTAACGGGGTGACGGTCGGTAACCCCGTAACCCGGGGATGTCCATGAAAGGCTCATGTCCGGAACCAGCTGCTGCCAGCTCTCGTCCGGCCTGAGGCAGGTGGATTCTCGGTCTACTTCCGTTCTGTAGCCCGTCTCCTCTATAAACCGCCGGAACTGACCCAAGGTGATCTCCGTCTCGCTGACGGCGAATGGGTCCGGGACCTGCGCAAGGTGGAGCCGCTCGTCCGGGTTGCGGCCCGTTTCCTCCAGTGGCGAGCCCATTTGGAACTCTCCCCCGGGAAGCCAGACCATAACCGGACCCGAGCCGCCGCCGGCCAGTGAATCCGAAAAACGCGTGCCAGGGAAAGCGGTTTCGCGTTCCTGCTGCTTTTCTTCCGGCGCTGCGACCTCGCCCTCGGTCTCCTGCCCGACGTCCGGGTAAGGGTCCGGCGCGAGCGCGGACCGATCCGCCTCCTCTCGTCGAATCTGCTCCCGCTCTGCGACCGCGTTGGTCCCGACGGTTTGACCTGTCCCCGCGGTCATCGGCGTTTCGGAGATGCCCGACTCCGCCTTTTTGGACTCTGCATGGCCTGTTACGGCGATGGCCGACTTGGGTACCTCGCCGGGGAGGACTTCGGGTCCATCCGTCTCCTGCACCCGCTCACCAATAGTAGCCCCGTCGACCGAGATGTCCGGACGAGATTGCCCGATCGGTATCTCGGACTCCCGATCGAAATACGGAAACAACCTTTCGCGATAATGAAACCCGATCCCCAAACCCATGAATAAGATCGCTGCCACCGCTAGAGCGAGTCCGGCGCGAGAACGCCGGATAGGCACACTCGATGGCAGCCCGGAAGATGCTTTCGGGGCCGTCGGGGCCTCGACGTCGACATTGGGAACCGCGCCGACACGTGTCCGGTCTTCTGGGCCCACGGTCGGAACCAGGACGGTTGGCTCGTAAGCCCCGGCAGCGGACTCCCCCAGGCATCGACGCCACTCCGCTACGGACTGGGGCCGTTCCTCGGGCTTGATCGCCAGGGCCCAGTCGATCGCCCTGAGAATCGATTCGGGATACTGGCCTCTGCAGGCGTCTGTCGCCGTCGGTTGAACCCCGCCACACAGTCGCTCCGAGGCGCTCAGTGGCTTTCTGCCGGTTACCGCCTCGTAAAGGGTAGCCCCGAAACCGTATATATCAGTCCACGGTCCCTGCTCGCCCACGTCGTGATATTGCTCCAGCGCCGCATAGACCGGCGTATACGCCGATACGACCGAGCGCTCGCCGCCCGCAACGACACATCGAGCGGCACCGAAGTCAATCAGCACCGGCGACCCGTCGGCCCGAATCAGAATGTTGGCGGGCTTGATGTCTCGATGCACGACACCGGACGCGTGAATGCGCTCCAGGCCATTCAGTACGGGAATCAAGAGGGCGTCAAGCTCACGGCGTGAGATCCTTTGCTGCGACTTGAGAATCTCGGAAAGGGCACGCCCCTGCTCGAGTTCCATGAACATATAGGCCGTACCGTTCGCCTCGCAGAAACGGGTGACGCGGACAATATTCGGATGGCGCTCCGGGCGAGCCAGCTCCCAGAGCGTCTTAGCCTCCTGAAGAAAGCGGTCGCGCGCCCACCGGAAAGTCACCTCGGCCTGCTCGGACAAGGGCGTCACCTTCCCGTCCGGCAATCGGCAGGCAAGTTCCGGCGGCAAGAACTCCTTGATTGCGACCGTTTCCGGGAGATAGGTGTTCTGACACTCGTATACGATCCCGAAGCTGCCCGCACCCAGAACGCGCGCGATCCGGAATTCTTCGATCATCCCCCCGACCGGCAAGGCGTGATGCGCGCTCGGCGAAACCATGTTGTCTCCCTTGAATGCCTTCTCAGACGCTCGCGCGGTGCTGAGATGAATTGAGCCGTTCTCAGTCCGTCAAGTCCACCCGCAGTCTGCGTCACTGTAGCCCCCGCCGTGACACGTTCCAAGTGGCCACACTGTTCTACGGTCGAGCTTCGGCGCATACGAGGCAATCCGTCCGCATGGCTGCATCTGCCTTGGGGCTCTGAGTGCGCCCAGCGGCGAGATAGAAGACGATTTCGCCGACCCTTTAACCGATAGTGAGATCTGAGCCGCCGCGGGACGGAGGCGACAGGCTACAGGCCTCGACTTTGGGGTGTTACGATGATGCGAACCGTCGTGCGGTCTTCATGTCCGTACCGCCATTGCCAAGACTCGGGAAAAAATTCTGGTGTTAGTTGACGTGCGGAAATTGATTGTCGTTTTTCTGGGTGCGGCCCTTGCCGGTGGGCTTGCCGCCATCGGCACCGCATACGCCGATGAAGCCGGAGCCAAGCCGAAAACCGGAGACCTAGCGTTCTGGGAAGAGCTTGCGTTTTGGGAGACGATCAAGAACAGCTCGGATCCCGCCGAGCTTGAGGCGTATCTGGCGGCGTATCCGAAAGGTCGTTTCGCCCGCCTGGCGGAGATCCGGTTGGAGGCTCTCAGGAGCGGAGACGCCGTGCCTGGCGAGCCAACGGCCGCTGCGAGCCCTGAAGACTCCAGCGCTCGCGAAATGGAGGGTACCGGTCCATCCGCGCCGCGCAGCTCGGAGATTGACTCGGCGTCACCAACCGAGACAAGTGGCGCTTTCAAGGATTGCGATGAGTGCCCGCCGATGGTCACCGTGCCCGCTGGGCGCTACCTGATGGGCTCGGACACGCACCGTCCCGAGGAAAAGCCGCGCCATGAGGTCGTATTCGAGAGACCCTTTGCAATAGGTGCTCGGGAGATCACCGTCGGGGAGTGGGATGCGTGTCTCCGGGAGGGACGCTGCGACTTCACACCAAAGACGACCGGAAGTACCGAGCAACCAGTCAGCGAAGTGAGTTGGGACGATACCCAGCAATACATAAAGTGGCTGACAGATAAAACGGGCAAGGAGTACCGCTTGCCAAGCGAGGCGGAGTGGGAGTACGCGGCTAGCGGGGGGACCTCGACCGCCTTCTGGTGGGGCGATGAAGTTGGAAAAAATAACGCGAACTGCAGCGATTGCGGAAGCGAATGGGATGGAAAGAGCCCCGCGCCGGCCGGCTCTTTCAAGCCAAACCCGTTCGGACTGTACGACGTTCACGGCAATCTATGGGAATGGACCATGGACTGCATGAACCGTTCTTATAACGGGGCGCCCGCGGACGGCTCCGCGTGGCTTCGCGGCGACTGCCTTGGGCGCATGCTACGAGGCGGAAGCTGGAACCTGGAATCGGAGTACATGCGCACGACGCGGCGCCACAATTACGATCGGGATGTCCGCTACTATCTACACGGATTCCGGGTGGTGCGATCGTTACCTTAATTCGACGGCCACTGCGCCTTCAGATCACGATGCTCCGTGGGCATTGAATGCATCGGCAGCCAAGACGCTGTTGCGATCTAGCTCAGGGCGTTTCGCCGACACCGAGCAAGGCCGGCGAGATATCGGACCTGGGATCCAGGGCGTCCACGCGTGTATGTTTCGACCGGACGGGACGATCGACCCGGCGACGCAGTCCCGCTTGACCGGCAACGGACCGGATCGATGAGCGCAGAAGAGACCAGTTCGAGCACGGTAGGTCACTCCGGTCAAGAAGCCGCGACCGTCCTTCGCCCGGACGGCGCAGCGCCGCGGGGCATACCGCCGGGCACCCTGCTGGTCAATACCTATCGGGTCGAGCGTCTGCTGGGCGGGGGCGGCATGGGCGAGGTCTATCTGGTCCGCCATGCGGGTCTCGGCACCCGGCACGCGATCAAGGTGATTCGCCCCGAGATGGCGTTGAATCGCCAGGTAATGGACCTCTTCTACCGGGAGGCCCGTGTGCTGCGCGGGGTGCGCCACGAGGCCGTGGTGAGCTATGACGGCTTCGTCCGCGACGACCGCGGACGCGATTACCTGGTCATGGAGTATGTCGAGGGCCCCTCCCTGGCCGACAGACTGCGTCAGGGTCCGCTCAGCCCCTCGGAGGTGCTCGCGCTCAGGAACCGACTGGCCGCCGGCCTCTCCGAGGCCCACCGCAAGGGCGCGGTCCACCGGGACATCTCGCCGGATAACGTCATTCTGCCCGAGAACAGGATCGAGTCAGCCAAGCTCATCGACTTCGGGGTGTGCAAGCTGACGGATCCGGCCCAGGAGACCATCCTCGGCTCCTCGTTCGCGGGAAAGTACCAATATGCATCGCCCGAGCAGCTCGGACTGTTCGGGGGCGCGGTCGAAGCCCGCTCGGACCTTTACAGCCTGGGGCTCGTCCTGGCGGCCGCGGCCCGGGGACGACCGCTGGAAATGGGTACTACCATCGAGGCAGCGGTTCGCAGCCGCCAGAGCCTGCCCGACCTGAGCGGCGTTCCCGAGGGACTGCAGGACTGGCTATCGGTCATGCTCCAGCCGGAACCGGCGCGCCGTCCGGCCAGCGTCGACGCGTTGCTTACAGGATGGCCAGGCGTGGCGGATGGGCGCCCCAAGGGGCGCAGCCGAGAGTCCCCGCGGGACCTGACCGGGGCGTCCAGGGGCAGAGGCCGAGGCCCGCTCTTGGGCGTTGGGCTGTTCCTTGTGGCGGGCACCGCCGGCGTTCTCTACTGGCTGCAGCGTCCGCCGCCGCCTGATCCGTCTAAGACCGTACCCCCAACGCACACGCAACTTGAGGAGCGGCGCCAATCTTCAACCTTCTCGGCTCGCCTCGATAAGCTGGTTCAGGCCGGCCAATGGGACGACGCCTTCGCCCTCGCACAGGAAACCATGAGAAGCGGCCAACCGACTCCGACCGAGTCCACCTGGGCCCTCGCCAACGGGCTGTTGGCGGCGGGGCGACTCGATCAGGCATTTGCCCTGGCTCGGGAGCTGGCGAGCGCCGGACATGGCCCGGCCGCGTTCGCCGTGGCCGAGATGTATGACCCACTACACTGGTCAAGGGAGCGCTCGCCTTTTACCAGGCCCAATGCGGCAAAGGCGCGCGACTGGTATCGGCGTGCCGCCGAGGCGGGGGTCGCGGAAGCCCAGTCGAGACTCGGGGAACTGGACGCGGCCGGGGGGGAGCAATAATGGGCGCCGGGTTGTGCCGCCTGATCCTTGGTTTCTTGGTCGCGACCCCGTTGCTGCTCGGCCTGGCCGCAAGGGACGCGGGAGCGGCCGAGCGCCGCGCCCTGCCGATGGCTGGCAAGACCAGTCTCTACCAGAGGGTCCTGACTCGACCCGGGGCCGTCCTGCAGGGCTCACCCGCCACGGACGCCCCCGGCGGCGACGAACTGCCACCGCTAAGCCTTTTCTATGTCTACGACCGGCGGCAGGTTCAGGGCGTGAACTGGCTGGAGCTGGGTTCAGCACCCGAGGGCGCACCGGCCGGCTGGGTTCCGGCCGCCCAGGCCATCGATTGGCTCCAGACGCTCACCGTCGGCTTCACCCGCACGGCCAACCGGGAGCCGACACTGTTCTTTCGGGACCGCAATGGGCTCATGGGGCTCCTCGAGTCCGAGGGCCTCGTAGCGGAAACGGAGCAACTGCGGTTGACCATTCGGGAGGGTCGAATCCCTGAAGGCTTTTCCGTGATCGCCAAAGAACCCGACACCTACGTCGACCCGAACCGCCAGTTCTATCTGCTTCCGATCCTCAGTCATGAGCAGGCCTACCTGGAGAGCGGTCTGCGCGCGAGCATCCTCGAGGTTGCGGCGGTGACGCTTCAGGCGGGGGACGCGGACCTGCTCCCCCGTGAGTCCGGTAGCCCGACTGCCGGACCGTCGGAGACGGCCGCCGGGACCGCCGGCAATTACCGGGCCGGTGTCGTTTTCGTCGTCGACACCACATCCTCCATGGGACCCTACATCGACCGCACCCGCGCCGCGGTCCGTCGCATCTACAACCGATTGAGCGACTCACCCATAGGAGACGCACTGAGCTTCGGCTTAGTCGCGTTTCGGGACAGCACCGAGGCGACCCCTGGGCTGGAATATGTGAGCCGCATCGCCGCCACGCTCGAGGACGGCCGCGACCCGTCGAACTTCTTCGGCAAAGTCGACCGGGTGGAGGCGGCCCGCGTATCCAGCCGCGGATTCAACGAGGACGCCTTCGCCGGCGTCTACGACGCCATCGAGAACATCGACTGGAGGGGTTACGCCGGAAGGTTCGTGGTGCTGATAACCGACGCCGGGGCACGAGACGCCCAGGACCCGCTGGCACGTACCCACCTGGGGGCCGAGCGGCTGCGCCTCCTGGCCCAGGAGAAGGACCAGACCGCCGGCGGCGGCAAGATCGCCATTGCGGCGCTCCACCTGCTTACCCCGGAGGGTCGCCAGACCCACCAGCTCGCCGCGACTCAATACCGGGGGCTGACCCGCTGGGGCGATGTAGGCGATCTCTATTTCCCCGTGGAGGGTGGCTCCCTCGATGCCTTTGGCGTTCAAGTGGACGCGTTGGCCGACGCGTTGGTGAAGCAGCTTGAGGGCATCCGTTCCGGTCGCTTGGTGGAAGTGCCCCAGGATTCCCAGACGAGCGACCTGGAGCGCAAGACCGCCCTGGTGGGGCGCGCCATGCAGCTCGCCTATCTGGGCCGGGAGACCGGAAGCCAGGCGCCCCGCCTGATCGACGCCTGGGTCAGCGACCGGGACCTGCTTGACCCCACCCAGAAGACCCTGGAGGTGAGGGTTCTCGTCAGCAAGAACCAGCTGAGCAACCTCCAGGAGACACTGGAGGCGATCTTCGAGGCCGGTGAGCGCACAACCATGAGCGCCAAGGACTTCTTCGGGCAGCTTCGAGGTGCCGCCGCGGCCCTGGCCCGGGATCCGGACAAGGTCACAAGCATCGAGGTACATCGCCTTGCGGACGTTGGACTCGTGGGTGAGTGGCTGGACGACCTCCCCTACACCAGTCAGGTCATGAACCTCACCGAGTCCCGCTGGCTGTCGCGTTCCTATGCGGAGCAGCAGGAGGTGCTCGACGTTATCGAGGAGAAGATCCGGCTATACAGGCGGATCCATGACGACACGGACCGCTGGATCGATCTCAGCGGGCGCGACTCAAAGGGCGAATCCGTCACCACCATCCCCTTGGACGCCCTGCCCTAGATGCCTCCCCAGCCGCCGGTCTATCTGTGCCGTGACCTGGTGAAGCACCGGCAGGCTGCGGGGGCCGGGTTCGAGCTCAGGGTGCCGGAGCTCAGGATTCGCGCTGGCGAGGTGATCGTGGTCCAGGGGTCGAGCGGCTGCGGCAAGAGCACGCTCCTCGATCTGCTCGCCCTGGCGCTCCGCCCCGACAGCGCCGAGACGTTCCTGTTTCGCCCGGAGAACCGGGATCCTTCGGACCTGATGCGCCTCTGGAGAGGCAGCGATCTCGACGGGCTCGGGCGGCTGCGAGGCGCCCATATCGGCTATGTGCTTCAGACCGGGGGTCTACTGTCGTTCCTGAGCGCCCGCGAGAACATCGCCCTTTCCTGCCGACTGCTGGGCAAGGACCCGGGCGCCCTCGTCGAGCGGCTTGCCGAGAGGCTCGGCATCGCGGCCCAGCTCGACAAGCCCCCCGGTCGGCTCTCGGTCGGGGAGCGCCAGCGGGTCGCCATCGCCCGCGCGCTGGCCCACCGCCCGAGCATCCTGTTGGCGGACGAGCCGACGGCCTCGGTGGACCCGGTCAACGCCGCCGCGATACTGGAGCTTTTGTTGGAACTGGTGCGCCAGGCGGGAGTGACGGCGGTCATCGCCAGTCACGACTGGCGTCCCAATGCGATCCCGGGAGTCCAGGTGCTCAACCACCGCATCGAGCGAGCCGGCAAGAGCACCCGGTCCCTGTTCTGGAACTGAGGGTCGAATGCGTCCCCATCGGGAGATCCTGCGCCTTGCCTATCGGGACTTTGCCCATGAACGGCGAATCTCGCTGTGCTTCGTTCTCGCCTTGATGGCGGTGCTGGCACCGCTCCTGGTCCTGTTCGGGCTCAAATTCGGGCTGGTCGACACCCTCGCGAAGCGCCTCGTGGAGTCGCCAGCCAACCGGGAAATACTGGCCGTGGGCAGCCGGCGATTCGACGAGCCCTGGTTCGCGCGCGTGGCCGCTCGGCCCGACGTGGCCTTCCTCATCCCCAACACCCGACGCATCGCGGCCAGTCTGAGCCGGCTGGTGAACCCCCCCAGGGGCAATGAGCTGACCGCGCTGCAGATGATCCCCACCGGCCCCGGCGACCCACTGCTTGGCGACGCGATCGACCCGCCGGGCGGACTGTCCGAACTGGTGTTGTCCGCGTCCGCGGCCCGCAAGCTGGACGCCGGAGTCGGGGACCGACTGACGGCGCGCATCGACCGCCGCCGCCACGGGCTCGACGAGGGCGTGGCCTGGGAGCTGACGGTCGTCGGGGTCCTGGCGCCCGAGACCCTTCCGGAGGAGGCGGCGTTGGTGCCCTTGACCCTTCTGGTCGCTACCGAGGACTACCGCGACGGGGTCGCGGTGCCGGAGCTCGGGTGGAAGGGCGACCCTCCGGCCAACGGTCCCCGGAGCTACGCCCGGTTCCGCCTCTACGCGACCAACATCTACACGGTCGCCGGGCTTGAATCCGCGCTGACCGCCGAAGGCGTGGAAGTGCGCACCCAGGTGGGTGAGATCGCCGCCATGCAGTCCCTGGATCGGAATCTTAGCCGGGTCTTCTGGCTGGTTGCGCTTATCGGGACCGTCGGCTTCTTGGCCTCGCTTGCCGCCAATCTGCTGGCGAATGTGGAGCGCAAACGCCGTGAGCTCTCGATCGTGCGGCTGATCGGTTTTCCGACCCTGAGCCTGGTTCTGTTTCCGGTGACCCAGGCGGTGCTGATCGCGCTGTTGGGTGCGCTTGCCGCCCTCGGCGCCTATCTGCCCGTGGCCTCCGCGCTCAACCGCTGGTTTTCAGAAAGTCTTCAACCAGGAGAGACCATATGTCGGCTGCTGCCCATCCATATCTTCGCCGCCCTGGCAGCGACCGTTCTCGGTGCAGCAGCCGCCGCCGCCTGGGCGGGCTGGCGGGCGGCACACATCGAGCCCGCGGAAGGCTTACGTGATGTCTAAGCAGGGATCCGTGCTTGTCGTATCCGCGATTCTCGCCTTGGGTGTCGCCGAGGCGGCTATCTCGGATCCGACCGAGGCACCCGCAAGCACCTGGCCGGAGAAGTTCTATAACCCCGCACCGGAAGCCGGCGACCTTTCGCTGCCGTTGGCCTGCGGCGGCGCCATGGTATTCCGCCCGGTGGAGATCCCCGCCGGCGACCTGTTGGACGATCGCCCGGTCGAGCTCGGCCAGTCCGGGGAGGAGCGCGGTTACAAAGAGGGCCGGCGCCGCAGCCACCTGGCCGGCTCGTTCACCGACCCTGGGTCGCGGGCGCGTCGTTACTACATCGCCAAATACGAGACCACGCGGGATCAGTACGCCGCCCTGACGTCCGATACCTGCCCGGTCCCGTCGATGCGCGGCCGTCTGCCCATGACGGAGCTGAGTTGGTTCGACGCCGTGGACTACTCCCGCCGTTATACCGAGTGGCTGCTGGCCAACGCCCGTGATGCCCTGCCTCGCGAGGATCAGGAGCTGGGCTTCCTGCGCCTGCCCACCGAGGAGGAATGGGAGTTCGCCGCCCGCGGCGGGCTCAAGGTAGACGAGACCGATTTTCTGGCCCCCGTCTTTCCCATGCCCGAAGGCGACCTTGCGCTCTATGCCTGGTTCGAGAGCACGCGCTCGGCCGAGGGCGAGCTGCGTCCGGTGGGACTCCTCAAGCCGAATCCGCTCGGCATTCACGACATACTGGGCAACGCCGCCGAGATGACCCTGGCCCCCTTCCATCTTGACCATCGGGGCCGCCCCCACGGCCAGGCCGGAGGATTCGTCAGCCGCGGCGGCGATGTCTTCACCCCCGAGAGCCAGCTGGGCAGCGCGGTACGCCAGGAGCACAATTATTTCAGCGGTGTCACCGGCCGCGCCAAGACCCTGGACAGCCTGGGTTTCCGTCTGGTGCTGACCGCGACCGTGATCGCGTCGTCCGAGCGCCTGGACGCCATCAAGCAGGCCTGGTCCGCACTGCCCACTTTGACCGGCGACGCCGGCGGCGATGCGAACCAGGCGCTCGCGGATCTGAAGACGCTGGCGGAGCAGTCCAGGGACGACGCCCTGCGTGCCCGCCTGGAGCTGATACAAAGGGACATGGAAGAGTCCCAATCCGCGATCGCCGAGGCCCGAGCCCGCACCGTGCGCGCCCTGCTGCGAATGGGGGCCTTTCTGGCCAAACGGGTCGTTACCGACGAGCAGCGGGCGAAGGCCGTCGAGCAGCTCATGGCGCTCGCCGAAGGTCGCTTCCAGGGCTTTGCCGCAGACCACGCCGGGCGACCCGGGTCCGAGTCGGTAATCGACGATGCACGCGCGACGCTGAAGGAGAAGATGGAAAAATGGCAGACGCAGCTCTCGGAGATCCGCGCGAGCCTTGACAACAGTCTATCCTACTATGGCGACATGGTAATCGGCGTTGGCCGGGATAATGCGGAGGGGGAGATACAGTCCGCCCTGCTGGTGGTGAATGATGAGCTTCGTCTCAAGCAAAACGAGTATTTGATCGCATACGCGGGGCTATTTGTGAAGCATATGATCGCCTACCAGCGCGACGGTCAAGCGGACAAGGGCGTGTGGCTAAACGACCTGGATCGCATCGAGGCCCAGTGAATCCGGACCGCCCAATCGAGAGGAGAGAGCACCAATGTCGATACGAGTGACTGCGTCGCGCGGGGCGATCATGAGCCTGTCCGCGGCCTTGTGCGCGGGTTGTGTAACCCCGGCGGAGACCCTGTCGGGCTTGGCGGGCGGATCCTCATCGATGGTGCGGGAACCCGGCGCCGTTGGCACGGCGCAGACGCCGAGGGAGAGCCGGGAGCTGACGCCCGCGGAGCGCCGCATGCGGGAACAGAGCCGGGCCTTCCAGAGGACGGTCTGGGAGGGCGTGCTCATCGGAGCCGGCGCCGGCGCCCTGTGGGGCGCTATCGACGGCGGCGACGCCAAGGACATTCTGAAGAAGGCGTTGATCGGCGGTGCGGTGGGAGGGCTGGCGGGCGCTTACATCGGCCACAAGCAAAAGCAGTACTCGGACAAGGAGGACCAACTCAACTCCATGATCGCCGACGTGCGCGAGTCCAACCAGGACGCCGAGGAGTTGATCGTCAGCGTGCGCCAGGTCATCGATGAGGACAAGCGGCGGCTCGCCTCGGTGGAAAAGCGTTACAAGGTCGGGCAGGTTACCGAGGCCGAGCTCAAGAGCACACGTGCGCGCGTCTCGGAAAACCGCACCGTGGTGGCCCAGGCAACCAAGGGCGCGCGGGAGAAATACTCAATGTTCCAAGGGGCTGAAAAGGCGTATCGCGAACAGAACCCCGGTACCGACACCGGTCGACTGCAAAACGAGCTGAAGGCCTACAACCAGCAGATCGAGACCCTGGACGGACTCGCCGACACCATCGAAGTGGCGTAGGGAAACCGACCATGAAGCCGACCGAAGCACGCGGCCGCCTGAACCGCAGGAGGCGCCAGCCGGGCAGGGGCGCTCGTCCCTGGGGTCTAGCGCTCATCTGCGCCTGTATCCCCATCTGGCTGAGCGGCTGCGCCACCAGCGCCGACCCCCATCAGGGCGGCTTCGTCAGTGGCGTTGTGGGCCTCGCCGGAGGCGGTTACCAGCGTCGGATCGACGAACGCGAGGGGGTTTACCGCGACGAGTTGGACGCGCAGCAACGGCTCAAGGCACAGGCCCGGGCACTGGAGGAGGAGCGAGCGGCCGTCAAGGGCGATCTGGGCCGTGCCCAGGCCCGCCTCGCTAACCAGCAAAGCAGGATCGCCCGGGAGCGCGCCAGGCTCGGCGCCGAGCGACAATCCTCGGCGGCCGCCCTGGAGCGTCTGCGGTTGCTCGAGCAGGCCCAGGCGAAGGCGAACCGCGCAAAGGGCGAATTGGGCGCCGCCAGTACCGGCGATCAGTCGGTCGCGGACCTCAGGGCACGCTCCGAGGAGATACAGAAGGAGCTCGACCAGATCGACCGTATGGTGGGCGTCGTTTCCGGGACCCAGTTCTGAGTCTACGGAACAGTGATGGTAATCCGCTCGGACATAACCGGGGGTGTATGCGGAATATGGTTGGCGTCCCCGAGCAACAATTGCAGCGTATGGGTACCCTTCGGCAGCACCAGGTGATGCTCGGTCTGACCGCGGCCGAAGTGGACGTAGCTCTCGGTTGCCGGGATCGGCTGGTCCAACGGGGGCAGGTCGGTATCGATCAACAGGTGATGGTGTCCGGTGTGCGGCTTGTCCACCCCCGCGGGGGCCGTACCCATGCCATGCAGACCGAAGAGGACGACGAAATCGCCTCCAGGAATGACCTCACCGTCATTCGGCCAGATGATGTACGCAAAGGCGTCTTCGGGCGCCTCGGTTGGACCGCCCTTCAGGCTCGGCGTACCAGGCTCCAGCGCGCCTTCGCCCTCGGGGGACTGAAGCAGATGCCCGTAGACGAAACCCATCTGACCGCTGGTCAGCCGCACTTGGTGCCAGTTGCCGCCGGCGGCGCTTCCAATCACCTGAACGCTGCTGCCTTCTTTCAGATACCCGATTTTCTGCGAATTGGTCGTCGGCGCGGCGCGAACGTTCGAATTGGACAAGGCCCGGTACATCTTTGCGTCGTCCTGCGCGTGCATCGGATGCGATACCAGCATCAGGGTCAGCGTAATCGCAATAAAGAACGGATTCATGATTATTTCCCCTTTGGTAGTTCTTGATAGTCGAGCTATTGGCTTCACAATCGAGTGCGTCCCGCAGCCCGCTCGGCAACCCTGGGAGGCACTCGAGCCTGAGTTTAGTCCAGCGCCCGCTGTAAACCCAGTAACCGCTCGTCATCGGGGTTGATCTTGAGCCCGGTCTCGATCATGTGCCGCGCATCCTCGATAGCCCCGGTCCGGAGCGCCTGCTCGGCGGCCGTGAACATCTTGCGGGCCGCGTTCACTCGGCCGATATCGACCAGCCGCTCCTTGGCGGCGGCATGCTCCGGGTCGAGCGCCAATATGGCGCTGTAAGTCTCGAACGCGTTGTCCCCGGCGGGCTCGGTCAGACGTCCGGCCGCATATTGCTCAGCGGCCCTGTCCACTAGGGTCGCGATCTGTCGTTGGCGATCCGCTTCCCCGGCTCCCTCGCCGCCGGCGGTTGGGGCCTGAACGCCTGCCGGGACCGCCGTTGGAGAGGCGTCCGGCCGCCCAGCGCCCGCGGCCTCGGCTGTCGATTCCGACTTCGAGTCGGCGGATCCAAGCCCGCGCTGTTGGCGGTCAGCGCCTGGTTCTTCTGCGGGCGGGTCGGCACTCAGGACGGCCGGCGGCCCGGTGCCTTTCCAAGGAACAGAGACCCTACCGGTATAGGCCAGAAACCCGGTCAGCCCAACGAGCAGACCGGCGGCGAGGAGCGGCAGCAACCAGCGGGGACGCCGCGTCGGGGTTGCGGGACGAGCGTCGGTGACGACCCCATCGCCCGGCGTCACGACCGTCGGAGAGCCATTCGGCAGTTGTGCCGCGGCCGGAAGGATCACCGTTTCGTCCGGGTCCGACGGCGGCGACCAGGCCGTTTCCCCGCTTTCTATCGCCTCCACCGCGCTCAGCAGCGCTTCGGCGGAAGCGATCCGTTCGTCCCGCTGCTTCGCGAGCAGCCCGTCCATGAGCGGTTGGAAGCGGCGAAGGTGGTCCGGCAGCCGGGGAATCGGGTCCTTCGCATGCTTGAGCGCCAGGGCAAAGGGATCCCTGGCGTCGTACGGAAAACCGCCGGTCAGCATCTGCCAGAACAGGACGCCGAGGCTGTAGAGGTCCGAACGGCTGTCGACCTCCTCACCCAGCGCCTGCTCCGGGCTCATGTACTTGGCGCTGCCGATCGCCATGCCGGTGGACGTCAACTGGGTTTCACTGGCGACGCTCTTGGCGATACCGAAGTCGGTCAGCACGGGGTCGCCGCCCTCCGTGAACAGGACGTTCCCGGGTTTGATGTCGCGGTGCACGATCCCGCGCCTGTGGGCATAGCCGAGGGCGTCGGCGAGTCTCTTCAGTATCTCCAGCGCACGCGCAAGCGGCAGGCCCCCGTCGATCTTTTCGCGCAGAGTGCCGCCGGGCAGATAGGTCATGGAGAGGTAGTGAACGGCGCCGGACACCCCGATGTCGTGCACCGTGACGATGTTCCTGTGGGACAGTTGCGCGATCAGGCGTCCCTCGTTCAGAAAGCGCTTGCGAAACCCGGCGTCGAGGACCAGCACCTGGTTCATGACCTTCAAGGCCACATATCGCGAAAGGCTTTCCTGAACGGCGAGATAGACCGTGGCCATGCCGCCGACTCCGAGCACCGACTCGGGTCGATAGCCGGCAACGTCCGGCAGCGCTGCGGTGTCGTTATCCGTCTCCATATCGTCTCCAGCTTCTGTCAGCGGCCGCCTCCGAGCCCCGGCGGCATGACCGGGAGAGCGGCAGGCCAAGACTTACCGCCGTTGTGGGCCGGAACGCGCGGGCAACGGGGTGGCCAGAATGAGAAAGTATCGCATTTACGACGGAACGTCTGCGCGGGGGCCGCTCGGACCAGCGTCCCCGGCGACAAGCCGTCGCTTCTGCGCAAAGATCTGGTCGCATGCGACCAAGTGAGTCCCCCGTTACCGCCCGCGCCGCCGCGCAATAACCGGGCACAGGGGTTAGACTTCGGCCCTTGCCATCACAACCGAGCCCTTATGAACACATCCTCGACACCACAAGCCCCGTTTCATCAGGTCGCCGAAGGCGTCTACTGCATCGAGACCGGATACTGCCGCCCCGGGCTTGCGGCCTGCTACCTGGTGCGCTCGGGAGACCGGATCGCCTTCGTCGACACCGGAACCGGCAATTCCGTCCCCGGGCTGCTGGGGGTGGTCGATGCGCTGGGCCTTTCGCCGGATCAGGTGGATTACGTGATCCCGACCCACGTCCACCTGGACCATGCCGGCGGTTCCGGCGACCTGATGGCCGCCTGCCGCAACGCTCGCCTGGTCGCCCACCCCAAGGGGGCGCCGCACCTCATCGACCCGACGCGGCTGACCGACGGGGCCACGGCAGTCTACGGCGAAGAGGCCTTCCTGCGGGACTTCGGCCGCCTGACTGCCGTACCGAAGGAACGGGTTATCGTGGCCGACGACGGGCAGTCATTCGCGCTTGGGGACCGCGTGCTGACGTTCATCGACACCCCGGGCCACGCGAACCACCACGGCTGCGTCTTCGACTCCGGGACCCGCGGCTTTTTCACCGGCGACACCTTCGGGATCTCGTATCGTGAATTCGACACCGACCTGGGTCCCTGGCTGTTTGCACCGACGACGCCGGTGGCTTTCGATCCGGACGCCTGGCAGCAGAGCCTGGACAAGCTGATGAGCTATGAGCCTGGGGCCATGTACCTGACCCACTACTGTCGGATCGACGACCCGGCGGGGCTGGTCGACGACTTGCGGCAGAGCATCCGCGATCTGGCCGAGCTGGCGCTGGCGGAAGAAGGTAAAGCGGACCCCGGGCGCGGCCGGCGGCTCAAGGAGGCGGTCACGGACTATCTGATCGCGGGGGCGCGGGCACACGGCGTGGGGCTCGCCGACGACCGCATCAGGGATCTGCTCGCGGTGGACATGGAGCTCAACGCCCAGGGACTCGAGGTCTGGCTCATGCGGCGCGAGAAGCGCGCGACCGCAGGGGCGTGACCGGCGCCTAGGGCTTCTAGTCCTTGAGCCGGTAGCGCACGCCGCAGTAGGGGCAGACGGCCTGCTTGTCCGGTTCGTCCTGGATGGGCAGGTAGACCCGGGGGTGCATGTTCCAGACCTCCGCCCCCGGCGGGGGGCAGGAAAGCGGAAGGTCCTTGCGGCCAACCTCGACGATCGCCCTTGCGTCCGCGGTATTCGTTGCTGCCTCGCCCATTCTCTCTTGCTCCCCAATCTCAATTGGCCCGCCGGAACGCGGGCACCGAGCTGATCACCGGCCGCGGTCAAGGCATCGGCGCCGGCCTCAGGCCAGCGTCAACCATTCGGGATGCTCATCCCGTCGCCCGTGGACCTGGTCGAAATACAGCGCCTGCAACTGCTCGGCGATCGGACCGCGTCTGCCGCTGCCGATGGAACGTCCGTCCACCTCGCGAATCGGCGTAACCTCTGCGGCCGTTCCGGTGAAGAAGGCCTCGTCGGCGATGTAGACCTCGTCGCGGGTGATTCGCTTCTCCACCACCGGTATGCCGAGCTCGGCCGCAAGCGCGATGACGGTCTTGCGGGTGATGCCGTCCAGGGCCGATGTCAGGTCCGGCGTGTAGAGCACGCCCTCGCGGACGATAAATATGTTCTCGCCGCTGCCCTCCATGACATAGCCCTCGGCATCGAGCAGCAGCGCCTCGTCGTAACCGTCGCGCAGGGCCTCCTGCAGTGCCATCATGGAATTCATGTAGTTGCCGTTGGCCTTGGCCCGGCACATCGTGATATTGACATGATGGCGGGTAAAGGACGACACCTTGATCCGGATGCCGTTCCTCATGTTTTCCTCGCCCAGATAGGCGCCCCACTCCCAGGCCGCGACCATGCAGTGGACCTTCAGGTTGTCCGCCCGCAGACCCATACCCTCGGAGCCAAAAAAGCACATCGGGCGGATATAGGCCGATGCCAGACCGTTCTCCCGCACCGCGGCACGCTGGGCCTGGTCCAGGGTCTCCCGGTCGTAAGGGATCTTCATGCCGAGGATGTGGGCCGAGTTGAACAGCCGCTCGGTGTGTTCCCGCAGACGGAAGATGGCCGCGCCCCTCTGGGTCCGATAGGCCCGCACACCCTCGAACACGCCCATACCGTAATGCAGAGTGTGGGTGAGCACGTGGGTCTTCGCCTCGCGCCAGGGCACCATCTCGCCGTCTAGCCAAATAAGGCCGTCACGGTCAGACATCGTCGCCATCATCAACTCCACTCTGCTCGGTTCTGGCGTTTACGCGAAAATGCGCGCCCCAGGTACGCTCAATCCCATATCGCCGCGCGGGGGCGGGCAAGGGAAACGGCATCGATGCGCGCCCGCCGCGGCTGCTGGGTCAGTTCCCGATCAATTCTCGCCACAAGGCCTGTACCCGTTCTCGTTCGTCAGTCAGCGTATCGTCCGGCACCGTCGTCGGCTGCTCCTGCAACGCGCTGCGGTGATAGACGGCGCGCAGGGCCTTGTAGGCCTCCGTCAGATCCTCCGCGGCCTGGCCCGGCAGCAGATCGAGCCGGGCGAGCGTCTCCAGCAGCCGGATATTGTCGGTCCAGACCGCCAGCTCGGGATGCTCAGCGGCCCAACGCAGGACCGAGTATTGAACCATAAACTCGATATCCGCAATACCGCCGTGCCCCTGCTTGAGGTCGAACCGTCCGGCGCGGGATTTGTCCAGGCTCGCGCGCATCTTCGCGCGCATCTCCGCGACCTCCGCGCGAAGCCGCTCCGGGTCGCGCTCCCGGCAGAGGATCGCCCGGCGCACCCGGGCAAACCGCTCGGCCAGCACGGGGTCGCCGGCCACCGGCCGCGCCCGGACCAGGGCCTGGTGCTCCCAGGTCCAGGCCTGGGCGGCCTGGTACTCCGCGAACGAGTCAAGCGAGCGCACGATCAGGCCCTTGTTGCCATCCGGGCGCAGACGCATGTCGACGTCGTAGAGAATCCCTGAGGCCGTATGCGTGGTCATCATGTGGATCATGCGCTGACCGAGACGGGCATAGAACTGCTCGTTGCTGATTTCTTTCTCACCATCGGTCACGCCGAGCGGCTGCGTGGCGCCGTGGAGAAAGACGAGGTCGAGGTCGGACCCGTAGCCCAGCTCGATACCCCCCAACTTGCCGTAGCCCAGAACAAGGAATCCCGTGCTCGCACCACCGTCCAGGGTCGGCCGTCCGTGGCGCGCAACCAGATGCTCGAAGGTGAGCGCAAGCACCCGTTCGACCGCCACCTCGGCAATCTCGGTCAGGTAATCGCTGACCACCATGAGCCGGATCGCCCCGGTCAGGTCGGCGGCGGCCACCCGCAGCATGTTGCCCTGGGCGAACTGGCGCAGCCGCTCCATCTGTTGTTCCAGATCCTCGGCGTCGATCGGGGCGAGCAGCGTGTTCAGCTCCCCCTCCAGGTCCTCCCGGCGCAGCGGGGCGTAGAGCCGGCGCGGGTCGAGCAGCTCGTCGAGCAGCAGCGGATGGCGCGCCACCTGGTCCGTGATCCAGGGGCTCATCGCGGCGAGACGGGCCAGCTGCGACAGGATCGACGGGTACTCGACCAGCATGGCCAGGTAAGCGGTACGCTGCACGACCGCCTCGAGCACGCGCAGCACCCGCTCGAGTGCCAGATCGGGCTGGTTGGACGCGGAGACGACCTTCAGCGCAAGTGGCATCAGCTGGGACAGCCGGTCGCTGCCCTTTCGGCTGAGACCCTTTCGGGCCGCCGCCTCTCGAAACAGTTCGAGCCGGCGCAACGCACCCTGCGAATCGGTGAATCCTGCCCGCCGCAACGCCGCCTCGTCGGCGACGCGCCTTCCGGGAGCGAGCCAGACATTCGCGAGCGAAGGCTCGGGGGATTCGTCCCCCGCGTTTGGAGCGGCGAACAACGCGTCGAACTGCCCCTGAACACCTCGGCGGTGCTCGTCCAGCGCCGCCGCGAAGGCGTCCCAGCCGCCGAAACCCATGGACCGGGCCAGGCGCAACCGGTCCCGATCGTCACCCGGAAGCCGATGGGTCTGCTTGTCCCGGTATGCCTGCAGCCGATTCTCCGTAAGGCGCAGAAACCGATAGGCGTCGGCGAGCCGTTCCACGGCCGGGTGCGGCAGCAGGCCCTTGTCGCCGAGCCGTCGCAGCACCTCCAGGATCGGGCGAATCTGCAGGTCGGGGTCGCGGCCGCCCCGAATCAACTGAAATGCCTGGCCGATGAACTCGATCTCGCGGATACCGCCGGGCCCCAGTTTGACATTGGCGTCCATACCCTTCCTGTACAGCTCCTTGCCGATCAGCTGCTTCATCTCCCGCAGGGATTCGATGGCGCCGAAGTCCAGATAGCGCCGGTAGACGAACGGGCGCAGCATCGCCGTCAGGCGGGCCGCATCCTCCGGGTCTCCCGCCACGACCCGCGCCTTGATCATGGCGTAACGTTCCCACTCCCGGGCCTGCGACTGGTAGTAGTCCTCCATCGCATCGAAGCTCATGACCAGGGGTCCCGCATCGCCGAACGGGCGCAGCCGGGTGTCCACCCGGAACACGAAGCCGTCGATCGTCTGATTGCCGAGCGCCTGCACCAGCCGTTGCGCAAGGCGGACGAAGAACTGCTCGTTGGTCAGTGCACGCGGGCCGCCGTGCGCCTCTCCGGGATGCGAAAACGCGAAGATCAGGTCGATGTCCGAGCTCAGATTGAGCTCGCGCGCGCCGAGCTTGCCCATCCCCAGCACGACCAGCCGTTGATCGCGGCCCTGCCGGTCGCGCGGGACGCCGAGCTCCGCGCAGGTCCACTCGTGTAACCGATCGAGTGCCTGCACGATGCAGACGTCGGCCATCTCAGAGAGGTCGCGCAGGGTCTCCGCCAGCGGTGCCTGCTCCGCGATGTCCCGCCAGATGACGCGCACCATCTCGCGCCGGCGAAACTCGCGCAGGACCCTATGCAGGCTCCCCTCGCCCGCCACATCCCGGAGCAGCGCCGCCAGGCGCTCGCCGAGATCCCGGTCGCCGTAGGCGCGATAGAGGTCTCCCGTGGCCGCCAGATCGGCGAACGCGTCCGGGTAGCGCCCGACGGTGGTGGCGACGAACTCGCTCGCCTCCCAGACCCGGGCTCGATCCCGGTGGAAGCCGTCGCGCGCGGGCAGCACGACGCCCTGCGCCGCCGCCCAGTCGCACCACTCCTGCCAGCGCGCCTCCGTGAGGGGATCAGGCGCCGCGTTCTCGTTCATCGGGGATCGAGGGCTTCAGTGAAACGGGTCGACGGGCGCGGCAATGCCGAGCCACACGATCAAAGTGGCTCCAGCGCGTATTCGGCGCCCAGGCTGACCTCGGCGCCTGGCTCCACCTCGACCACCTCGCTCGCGGCGTTGACCGTCTCGACACAGACAAACCGCTTGTAATCCTCGTCGTCCAGGTCGTCCATCGCGCGCGCCGTTTCGACCCAGGGGTTCCAGACCACGCAGGTGCGGCTGTTGCGGCCGCGGATGCGGACACGCCGCCCGAGGGCCGGGTCCTCGATGGCAAGCTCCGGCCCCACGCCCTCGTAGATCCGGTTGACCTCGGCGCCCACGGTAACCGGCCCCTGCTGATGCCTTACGGCGTCGTTCGCGCCCGCCGCCTTGTCGATGTACCGGCAGCCGTCCAGACCCAGGACGACGGCGCGGGTGGCGTCGCCCGTCTTGAAGTAGGCGTGCAGCCCCTGGGTCAGGAGGAACGGCGTACCGCCCGGGTTGCGGGTGGTCAAGACGACGCCGAGCGTCGCTCCAACGGTGACGTCCAGCCTCAGCTGGAACGGATAAGGCCAGAGCGCCAGGGTCGCCTCGTCATCCTCGATCTCCAGGGTCACGCGGGTGGTGCCGGCGTCCACCGCCTCGGTGCCGCTCAGTCGCCAGGGCAGGCTGCGCACGAAACCGTGGGCCGGGCGACCCTTGCCTTCCGGGTCGGCCCCGAACCAGGGCCAGCAGATTGGGACTCCCCCTTTGATCGCCTTGCCAGCCTCGAAGTAGGCCCGGTCGCCTACAAAGAGCAGGTCATCGTCGGCGCCGGAGGGCCGATAGCCGAGGACCTGGCCCGCGTAGGGCGAGACCCGGGCCGATGCCCGGGTGTTCCCGATCTCGACCAGTGGAAGCCCGCCGCGGCCCTCCGTCACCCGAAGGACACCTTGGATCCCGTGTTCGGCGTTCAGCTCGTCGAGAGTCATATTGAAGCTCCAAAATCGACACCTTTCGATTACCGGTGACCGCGGCACCGGAATCCGCGCGTACCCTTCGCAGTGAGGATCCGAAGATAAGCCCTTCGGAAACGCACCCGGGATACGGATCGAAGATTCAGCCTGGGAGGGTACCGTCGAGGGCCGCGAAGTGGAAGCCGCGGAGCCGGCCCATCGCGGAGACGCCCGGGCGACGCGGAACGGCGGTTTCCGGTTCCGAGCAGCGTCTTGGGTCGGATCTGTACGGCGTGGAAAGGGTTTTTCCCGGCGCAAAAAAAGGGCGGCCAATCGGCCGCCGAAGGACGCACAGCTAGGGAGTGGTAAAACCGTCTCTAGGGCGATTTTGTTCGTATGATCAGCAAACTTGGCGATGCCGCTAGTATAGTGCAGCTACACTTAGCTGTTTACTGAATCAAAAAATCGGTTGTCGCTGATTATAAACTGAACGGGATGGGCACGGCGTATATCAAAACGTGATGAATCCCCTGAAACTTGTCAAAAAATCTATCACATCAGCGGAGCACGAAGATGGTACTGGTTCTCAAATCGGACGGTTTTGTCGAGGGAGGGCACATTCCGGCACGTTTCACCTGCGAGGGCGACGACGTCTCGCCGGGGTTGTCGTGGGAGAACCTCCCGGAGAATACCAGAAGTCTCGTACTGATCGTCGATGATCCCGATGCACCGGACCCTGCCGCACCGCGGATGGTTTGGGACCATTGGATACTTTACAACCTGCCGCCGGAGAGCGCGGGACTTCCCGAAGGAGTCGCCCCGGACGCCCTTCCCGCGGGTACGGGCCAGGGCATAAACAGCTGGGGCCGCACCGGCTACGGCGGGCCTTGCCCCCCGATCGGCCGGCACCGCTACTTTCATGTCCTCTACGCGTTGGACACGATGCTTCCTGCCGACCTGGGGACACCGACCAAGAACCAGCTCCTCCTTGCGATGGAAGACCACATCCTCGCGCGAACCGAGTTGGTCGGGACCTACGAGAAGGATCACCCCTGAGGACAGATCTCGGCTCACCGTCGACGAAACAGGCACGGCCGTTGCGGCCGTGCCGAGGGACCGGTCAAAGGCCAGGGCGCCGGCCTCAGTGGCCGGCGCCCATCCTCCGGGTTCCCTCGCGGCGCCGCTAGTCCGATTTGGCGTTGCGGGAACCCATTAGGCCGACGCTACCTTGCGCCCTCCTCGTCCTAGTCGTCCTCCTCGACTTCGAGGATCAGGTTCTCGATCTGCTCCCTGGACAGGGGCGTGCCGTAGGGCATATGTCCACGGTCCGGCCCGGTCTTCAAGAAGGTCCACTGATCCCCGGCCGGATTCTTGGTCACCGGGTCCGTCGGGTTACCCAGGTAGTAGACGAAGTCCATCGCCAGCGTCCCCCCTTCCCCCGGCGCCCAGTCGTGGGGCACGGGAATGATGCCCGTCGGGCCCTCGAGCAATTTGGTCTCCGGGTTCCAGGTCGTGGTGGTGACCTTCCCCTCGGTCAGATACTCGATCACCGCCGGGTTGCCCTCGAACTGACCCGCGCCGATGCGGCGCACGTGGCAGTCGAGGCACTCCAGCTCCTCGGCCTTGGTCACCGAGTGGGCGGCGTAGGGCGCAAACACCACAAACGTCTGGACATTCCCGGTGTCGCAGACGCCGTCGTTACAGACCGCCCCGACCGTAAGCGACTGATAGCTCGCGGAGCGCACCTTGGGCTCGCCGGTTTGGATGTCCTCGAAGTTCATCAGGAAATTGAAGCCCTGGGCCGGGATCTGCCGGTAGAACCGCTTGTTGCGCTTGAGCTCACTGTCGAAGTGGCAGCTGTTGCAGCTGGTGTTCGACTGAACGTGACAGGCGGTGCAGTCTACGTCCTCCAGATGCTCCTTGTGGAAGGTCACGCAGCGCCTGTTGAGTTTGCCGTCTTCACCCCGGCAGGCACCACCCGGCCTCATCGAGCTGTCTGTCAGCCTGAGCTCGCGCTTGTGGCAGCCCGACTGGGCGCAGCTGACCTTGGGCGCGTCCAGGTGTGACTCCAGCACCAAGGTGTCGCCGTGAACCTCCTGCTCCTTGTGGCAGCCCATGCAGTTGAACTTCGGGACTTCGCCGGGATTTGCCGCATCGATGGCACGGTGAACGTCCGTTAGCAGGCTGTGCTCGACGCCCTGCCGGCTGTGACAGCCCAGACAGACCGCGTCCTGGCTGAACCGGGTCGTCGGGTCGTAGTCCGCCGGGCAGACGCCGATCTGCACGACGGCGGGGTCCGGGTTAAGGTCGCAGTAGGCGACCTCGTAGGCGGGTACGCCGTAGTCGCGCGCATCGTAGTTCCAGTGGCAATCCGTGCAATTCCCGGGGTACTCCTTGTCGGTCAGGCCGGCTGCAACCGCCGGGGGATAGTGGCAGGTCTTGCAGGCAAGCGCCTCGTAGTCCGCCGTGGCGATGTCGTAGACGTCGATCACGGAATGCTCGAATCCCCCGTTGTCCTCCAGCTCCCCGTCGCCGTCGACATCCCAGAACGCGCTATAGAATCGCTTCTTGCCGATCCGGGTGGCATGCAGACTGGTCTCGAATCGGTTCTCGATCCTTCGGACCCGCCATTTCGGCACCGGCTTACTGCTGCCGCCCGTCTCGCCCCCGGGCCCACTGCCGCCGACTGGCCCCGGGGGATCCACCGGGTCGCCGGCCGACGCCCCCAACCCTGCCGCCGCGAGCCCCAGTGCCAGCCCGAGCACGGACACCGCTACCCATCGATAACGATCAACCTTCTTCATGAGCCGAATCCTCCTCAACTACGCCCTGGACCAAGCATCCGGGCAAGGAAAAGAATAGTCGACCCTTTACCGCTGTTGAAGCCGATTTTCAGCGGTAGAGTTGCGCGGCATCAAAAGCGTGTCGAATTAAAGTCTGGCAACGCCGTACGGACACCAAAAGCCCCCAATAACCCACTGCAATCGAAAGAATCCCATTGATAATTATCAATTGGCCGCGTTGACAATTATCAATTGGAGGAGCCCTTCTTTCTTTGGGCCAAGGTGCGCGGGGGGACGTCGCACCCGGCCGCGCCGAGCCCACTCCAGGCGCTAGAAGGGCGCCAAAGACCGCTCCTGACCGGTCGCCGAAAAAAACATTGAAAATTGTCAATCGCTTCCGGCGATACCATTTCGAGAATTTACACTTTTCGGATACATTCCGTAAAAACGACCCTTCTGGGGACCGCACGCCGCTTGGCCTGCGACAGAAAGCACGATCCGGAAATGCGTCATTAATGCCAGTAAATACTCGATATATGTGGTCCTGACGCTCTTCGTCGGACAGACGAGCCCATCGGTTTGAGCCGAGAAGAAAACCCGTTTCGTGTCCTTTTTTGGCGCCCATTGCGCCGCGAGCGGAACCAGTCTCACAAAAAAATTTCCACTTTTCTTGCCGTGGATCAAATTTCCTTTCGACAGTCGTTGCGTAACTGTGAAGGGCGTCTAAGCTTGCCTCCGTGTATCACGACGAATGGGCTCGGCGGCCCCCGCTGAATGCCGTCCGTGCTCGATAGGCAGCTCAATGCACGGCTCAATCGCGACAACGGCCAATAAGCCCAGCGCCCCCCGGTTAGAGAGTGGGTTGCGCTGCTCAGATATCGTCTGGGATGAGGTCGCTGACTGCCGCCATTGCGCCATACGCCAGCAGAGCCTGTTCTCCGCCCTGCGCGGCTCCGATTTCGACCAGATCATCGTCCCTATCAACCGCGCCATCGTACCGGCCGGAACCGTTCTCTATTCGGAGAGCGAGGCCGCGAACGCCATCTATCACCGTCCGCTGGGGATTGGTAAAGCTCGTCAAGCAATCGCCGGAAGGAACGCCCCGCATCGTGCGCCTGCTCGGCACCGGCGCGGCGGTCGGGCTGGAGGCGCTCAAGGAAGGGGTCTACTGGCACACCGCGGTGGCGATGCAGGAGACCGCCCTCTGCCGCGTCCCGTTCAAGGTCATCGAACGGCTGCAGACCCGGAACGCCCAGCTGGCGGACCGGCTGATCGTTCAGTGGGAGCGGTACCTGGAGTACGCGGACCGCTGGATCACGGAGCTCTCGACCGGGCCGGTCAAGGCCCGCGTCCATCGATTGATCGGGATCCTGGTGGAAATCAACAACAGCGCCGCGGGCGAGATCGAGATCCCCTCGGTGGAGGACCTGGCGGCGACGCTGGGGGCCTCGATCGAGGCGGTCAGCCGGACCATGGCCGAGCTCAAGCGCGCCAAGGTCCTGACCCGGGTCGCGCCGCGCACCTACCGCTGCGACGCCGAGGCACTGGGATGCTGAGCCCGGGGGATGCCGCAGCGGTGCGACCCGCCGACCCGACCGGGCCGGACGACGGACCCGCGCACCGATCTACGCGAGACGGCATTTTCTTGCCCAATCGCATCAGCAAAGAAACATATTCCAATACATCACTGGACCTCCCGGCGCACCGCGTCGGGAGGCCCGAGCGCGTGCCGTTGCCCAGCGGGGGCCGGCCGCGAGGGTTCTTTCGAGACGGCCGCGGGCGCGGTGGATTCGGCCCGGGTCGTCTCGGGGGGAGACGAGGGAGACAGTCTATGCCAGGGACGGACGCGTGTTAGCGGCAAGGGGCCCGAGTAATGGACCCGGGTTTTTGCGGAACCGCTTGGTTTACCAATGTTGGAGGGAGTCATGAGATCGAGACTACTACCGCTCTGTATGGCGGCGCTCCTTGCGGGCGCCGGGGGCGGATCGGTCGCCGACGACGGCGCGATCACCAACAAGAGCATGTCGAAGACGATCCAGGTGCCGGACTTCGACCAGGAGATCGTCAACAGCCATGTCCCGGAGGCCGAGCACGCCTTCACGGACATGATGGGCTTCTACGTGCCGGCCCAGGCCGCCAGCGGTCTGGTCGGACCTATCGCCTACTGCGATATCGACAACCAGCCCGCGTCCGGCGAGGACTGCACCAACGCCGTCGAAGAGCTGGAGGTGGCCAAGCCGCTGGTCAACGTCTTCATCTACGGCCCGGCGATCGACGTCGAGGACACCGCGTTCGCCCACAGCTTCATGGACACCTACGCGGCGGTGAGCCTGGACGACGGCGAGACCTGGAAGAAGACCAACCTGTCCGAGTCCGCCGACCTGAGCTCGTTCAACCTGGATGACGGACCACAATCCCAGCGGTTACAGGGTGATCCGCTGCCCAGCGACCACAACATCCGCGCTGGAGACGACAACGGCGCATGCACGCGCCGGGTTACGAGACCCCCTACAGCAGCCGAGTGCACCGAGTGCCACGGCGTGGCCCTGCAGGGCACCGCCCAGGCGCCGTCCTGCTACAGCTGCCATGACAACAAGTGGGACGAGGACCACCCCGGTCGAGCTCGGCCCGATCGTCTACATGGCCGAATGGCAGCGCGACGGCAGCAACAAGACCAAGCTCAAGATCGAGGGCGAGAACGCCGCGTCCAAGGCTGAGGTCACCATCATCAACGCCATCACCGGCGAGGCCGTCGGCACCACCGAGGCCAACAAGGACGGTTAGTTCGACTTCGACGATGAAGCTCAGGGAGCGAGCTGCCGCCCTGCGTCGTCGCCGCCGAGTACACCGACACAGACGGCGAGCTCCTCGGCGGGCCCGCCGCTGTCCGTGATCGACAAGGAGACCGGCGAGCCCGTCGAGAACTGCGAGGGCTCACCCGGTCGACCTCACCGACTACCCCGGCGGCACCTACAACGTGTTCCACGCCACCGCCGGCAACAAGATGCTGGTGGCCTGGCCCAGCCGCTTCTGCGCGCAAGGGCAGCCGGCCTACTCGATGACGACCGACAACGGACTGGAGACCCGACAGCAGGCTCGTCTGGCCGCCATCGTCGACTTCATCCAGAGCGGCGACGCCGATCTGGGCGTCCCGGCCCTGCCGGACTTCAACATGGAAGACGACCTCTACCTGGTCGACGCCTTCGGTGTCGCCGGTACCCAGGGCTCCATCGACTTCGCCGACGAGGGTTATCCCCAGGCCGGCGTGGTGCCCTTCGGCTGCGTCTGGACGGCCCGCGGCGTGCTGCTGCCGGGCGACGATCCCAGAACCGACGAGAGTCGAAGCCAGCCACATGGTCTGGACCAAGGCCGAGCGCCTGACCTCCGGGCGGCGCGACCCCAACCGCATCGAGGTCCAGGCGGTGCAAGGGCGCCGGCTTCGTGGTCACCTGGCAGGAAGACCCCGACGGGCTGCGTCCCGGCCAGGGTGAAGGCCCCGGTGAGGGCTGGAGCGGCGCGGTCGCCCACCCCCAGACCGACGTCTGGTACTCCTTCATCAACGAAGAGTACTTCGACATCGTCGAGAAGCCGCCGACAACACCACGATCCCGATCGACATCCTGGACCACGACCTGACCCGTGACCGGCAGGCCCCAGGTGTTCGTGCCGATGGCGGTGCCGATGCGCCTGACCAACAACGCCAAGTGCAACCCGCCCGACGACGTACCGGCGTGCGATCACCGACGACCTCTACTGCGACTTCGAGCTCGGCAGCGGCCTACGGCCTGAAGGACCAGTGCGCCGACACCGTGACGATCCTGACCGGCAACGAAAACGACCCGCAGCGAGACCGAGATCTGCGTCGCCGACACTCGATGGCGACGGCGACGGCCGGACCTGCCCAACCGGGCCAACACCGCCTCGACCCGGCCGCGTACCTCGCTGCAGGGTTACGACGCGGACGCTGACGGCGACAAGAGCGCCTGGGTGATCGTGGCGGCCGAGGAGTCCAAGGGACTGGGCAAGTACTTCTTCGAGCCGGACGGCCTCGACGGCGACGCTTCGACGGCTATGCGGATCCCTGCGAGGAAGGCTCTTCGCTGACCTGCACCGAGGAGATCGGCAAGAACCAGTGGTACTTCAGCTTCGACATGGGCACCCCGGACACCTCCGCGGGCATCGGCAAGCCGAACAGCCTGGTCGAGAACCTGGTGCAGCCAGGGCAACATGCTGAACCAGGCCGAGGTCTACTGGGAGACCGGCGAGCTGCTTCGGCCTGATGAGCACCGCGGACATGGGTGACGGGAAGCCTCTACGGCGACTACGACTTCGACATCGTCAACACCGAGATCGCCCGTCGCGCCAGCCTGCTGGTGCAGCGGCATCGCCAAGGCCGATGGCCAGCGAGAACGACCTGGTGGCCATCCCGTCCTGGAAACAGGGCACCATGCGCCAGGGCGGCCCGGCCGACACCATGCTGCGCCGCATCGTGCTGCCGGAGGCTATGGCGAAGAGCCGGAGGGTCCCGATCGACGAGAAGGTCGACGCGGATCAGCACCTGGCCGACTGGCAACGAATCAGATCAACGGTGCGAGCCTAGACCGGCGGTTCGGACGGTCTCGACGGCGACGCGTGACACCGAGTGCATCCGTAACGCGGTGACACCGCGAATACGTCGGAATCGGCCGAGAACTCGATACCCGCCGACGAGACTTCGGTGCAGATCAAGCGGAAGGCCATGCCGTGCGCCATTCAGGCGGCCGACTGCGACGAGGATACGTGGAGTGCGGGCCCTGGACCGCGGTGGACGACGAACCGCCGAGGTACACTGTGACGGCGACCCGCAGACTGCCATGACGTGCAGTGGCGGCCGCAGCGGTTACGCATCGGCATCGAGTCAACCCCTACGCCTTCGAGAACATGGTGTGCGAGAACTGCCTGATCGACGCCGGGTACCAACCCGTACTACCCGGGCGGTGTCTGCGCCGATCCGGCGATCAACCTCTCGGGCGTGGTGCCGGATACCTGCATCGATGACGGAGAGCCGGTGCCGACGATCGCTTGCCCGACGGTGGACTTCACCACGCTCGACCTACGGCATCGGCGACACCAACCCGATCCTGCAGGGTGTGGTACAGGGCGAAGGCAACACCACGCGGGTGCTCACCTGGCATCAGTGCCCGTCGGACGGCAGCGCAGATCGCGTCGGTGACATCACGCCGGTGACCTGCGACACGGACGACCGCACGGACGACTTCGTCAACCTGCAGGATCAGTCCTGGTACAACCCGCTGGATGTCTCCAAGGGCCACCGGGGCTTCCTCGACGGCGACTTCGTGATGTTCCTCTACGCCTGGTCGCCCAACTGGCGCCTCAACGCCAAGGGCAACGACCGCTACGACCTGTACGTGCGGCGCTCCTTCGACGGCGGCGAGACCTGGACCACGACCCCGAGCTCGTTCACGGCCAGCGACGGCGTGAGCTACACGGGCGACGGCACCGTCACCTGCGAGACGCTACCGTCACCGACGACGACCGGCACCGGGCGACCGCGATCGAGCCGAAGGTGTGCTACGAGTTCGCTGCAGGGGCTGCCGAGCATGCCCGCAACGTGACCCAGCACCAGGCCATGCGCATCACCACGCTGGATCCGCGCTACGCGTCCGGCCACCAAGGCGGACCATCACGGACAGCTGCACGGACGGTCTGTTCGTCGACGACGACGGTCATCGACGGATATCTTCACCTGCGACGACACTGTCGGTGGACTATGGACACCGACCTGCGCAATCCGTCGCCGCTACTTCATGGTCTTCGAGACCGGCGACAACACCACGGTGGCAGGACGGTGAGGCGGAGCCTCTGGACCTCTACTACAGCCGTGCCGAGGGCTTCGGTGACGACTACGTGGTGTGGACCGAGACGGATACCGGTTACGACGCCGATCCGACGAGTGTCTGCTACCCGACCGTGTCCTACGGCGACGCGGATCTGAGGTGCTGGCTGAAGGCTCGGGCTTCTGCAACGAGTTCGACAACCTGAACACCGGCGGCGACACCCACTCCAGCGAGGCCAACCTGCGAGTCCAACCCGGACGGCTCGAAGCTGTACGCGCGTCTGGGCGCAGTGGGTCTTCGCAGACGACGACGACTACGAAAGCGAGATCATCGAGTCCGACGCCATGGCACGGCGGGTCTGGTGGATCGACGACTATCGTCTCCGACAACCGAACCTGATCTACACCTTGCCGGGAACGCAGCAGCCGGAGTAGTCGCTAACTGAAACCGCACGAAAAGGCGTGCGAAAGCAAGGCGGGCCACCGAAAGGTGGCCCGCCTTTTTTCTTGGCCCGCCCCTTACCCCCTCCGGCTACCAGCGGGTGTCGCCTTTCGTGCGCGACCGCCGGGGTCAAAGCGAAAGGGTGAGGGCCGGATCCGAATCGACAGCCGCAATGCTCCCGCCGCCTACCAGCGGCCGCGCAGCGGCGTGTCGGTGTCGACCCCGAAACGCCCGCTGACGATGTCGTCGGCGTCCCGGGTCAAGCTGTTGTTGACGTCGAGGATGAACCGCCGGTTGCCGGGCCGCCAGACGCCGATCTTGTCGATGCCGTCACCGCTCCAGTCGCCGGTCACCGGTAGATCCGTGCTCTGGCCGAACGAGGTGGCGATGTCGCCGGCGTCCCGCGTGTAGTTCCCGTTCCGATCGAGAATGAAACGGCGTCCGGTCGAGCGCCAGACGCCGATCTCGTCGATGCCGTCGCCGTTCCAGTCCCCGGCGAGCGGCAGGTCGGTCACCTGACCGAATCTCGCCTCGATGTCGCCCGCGTCCCAGGCGAGGCTCCCGTCGGAATCGAGCAGGAAGCTCCGCGCGCTCGGGCGCCAGACGCCGATGTCGTCGATGCCGTCCCCGTTCCAGTCCCCGATGACCGGGATGTCCCCCGCGGCGCCGAACGTCACCCGGATATCGCCGCCACCGGGCCCGTCCCATTTGTCGTTGGCGTTGGCGTCGAGCATGAACGCCTGGGTGTCCGGTCGCCAGACGCCGACCTCGTCGACGCCGTCGCCGTTCCAGTCCCCGATCACTGGGATGTCCGTGGCCTGGCCGAAGCCGAACGTGACATCGTCGGCGCCGTCCCACCGGTCGTTGGCGTTGTAGTCCAGCTTGAAGTTCCTCAAGTGCCGCACCCCAACAAGATCGCGCGGCGGAGCGGCGCCGAAGGTGAAGTCGTCCGCCGATATGTTGAGCGCCTGGCCCAGCTTGCCGTCCATCTCCCGGAACTGGAACTTGCGGAACGGTGCGGTACTGATGACGCCCATGAACTGGTGACCGGTCCCGGTGAGCTTGGCGAGCTCGACCTGGGTGCGGTCGTCCAGCACCACGGCGATATTGGCCCCGAAGAAACCGCTGAAGAACCCGCCGGCGCCCAGCAGCCGCGGCTCCCCGTCCACCAGGGTCCCGGTCACCCCGTCGTGAAAGAGGCACGGCTCGGGGGGATTATCGACGTCGCAGCTCACCACCGAGCCGCTCGCGGACCCGTGCTTGGGGTCGTAGACCCCCCAGCTGCCGCTGCGCGCGGCCCCGGAGCTGGTCGAGATCCCGTTCGTCAGCGGGTGGTTGGTCGTCCAGACGATGCCCTTGCTGGTGACGCTCGGCTGGGTGTTGATCACCGGCCGCGTGACGGTGCCGGTGGTGCGGGCGGCGCCCCAGACCGCATCGCTCTCGAATCCCTCGACGAAGGTGTCCGTGGTCAGCGACTGGAGCTGCGCCAGGTAGTCGGCGCGATTCAGGCAGACGAAAAGGTCTGGGCCGCCGGTGCAGGCCGCGGCCGCGGGGCCGCAGGCCACCCAGAGTAGAGGGTTTAGGCACGCGAAGGCGGCTACTGTAAGGCGAGTCCTGTGCGTCTTCATCATGATATCTGGTAACACTCAAAGTTACGGGTCCGCCGGGCCCGGGCAGGAGTCGATGCCCCGACGCGCAGGGCTGCAGCCTATCGGCCAAAAAGGTACGTTCGTCGGATGGGCCGGGTGGCGAGCGGCGAGCCTGGACCGCTCGCCTCCGGCAGTTTACCCCTTTCGCACAAGAACTTGGGAGTAGGGTGGCCACCCAATTTGTGCGCCCGGATACCCGCATCGGGCTGCTTTTCTCCCCTACCCGCGGGACTCTGGAGCCAATAGACTTGGCCTCAACGCTGTCTGCAAGAACCGTACAACCCCCGTGGCCGACGGCCCCTCGGGCGCCGAGCCGCAGGCGGTTTTGCATTTAGACTCGGCCGCATCACCGCAGGGAGGACACATGAGTAACGTCCGTGAGCTCCGCCCCCAGCGAAAGGGGCCTGATAAGTCAGCCAACGAGGCCACGCCGCTGAGGCTGGTCGCCGAGTACGCCTGCCTGGCCGCGCGCTGCGGGGAGCCCGCGGAACTGCTCAAGGGCGCCGCGCAGATCCTTGGGGCGGCGCTGCCCCATTCCCACGTCCTTGTCCTTCGTTGCGAAGGGCGCGGCCCAGGCGCTCTATAGTGCGGCCGGCGCGGGTTGGGGCGGCGCGCCAACCGACCGGCTGGCTGAGGCGCTCGCGTCTCTGCCCGAGTCGCCCTTAGGCTTGGTGCGCGAGCGCGCCGCAGCCGATGCGAGCGCTTGCTCGGTCGTCGAGTTGGACCGCCCGAGCGTCGCCGCCCTGAGCAAGGCGGTCGCGTTCGCCATCGAGCCCGACGCGCTCGATTCGGCCACGCTGGTCCTGCCGCCCCAGGGCGGCGCTGACATCGCGGCGCTGCTCGCCTCGGTGCGCCCGCGGCCGCCACTCTCCGACGAGGGGCGGCATATCCTGTCGGCCGTGCTGGCAATCCTCGGCTCGGCACTCGAGTCCGTGCGCGCGAGACAGGATGCCGCCCATCGGCTCCAGCAGATCAGGGGGGCGAAGCTGGCCTGGGAGGGCACGGTCGACGCGCTGCCCCAAATCGTCTGCGTCCTCGACCGGCGGCGCCGGATCAGCCGGGCGAACCGCGCCATCGAGACCTGGGGCCTGGCCTCCGTCACATCGGGGTCGCTGGGTAACCTGCACGACCTGCTGCACCCGGGTTGCAGCCAGTCGCCCTGCGGCCTGGCGCGGCGAATCGACAACTCACTCGACCGCCTCCCCGAGGACACGGTCCAGCAGTTCGAGCACGACGACCCGATCTTGGAGCGGGTGCTTCGGGTCAAGCTCGGCTACGTACATCCGAACTCGGATGTTGTTGGCGATGCCGGCGATGCACACTTCTTCGCCGTGGTCGAGGACATCACGCGCGAGAAGGTCGCCCGGCGCAAGGTGGTCGAGGTCAACCGGGAGCTGCAGCGGTTGCTTGAGCACCGGTCGCTGGCGCTGACCGAGACGAACGCGCATCTGCGCGAGGCGGCCACTGAGCTCGCGGACACCCGGATGGCCTTGGAGGAAACGCGCCGCCGGCACCGACTGGTCCTGGAAAACACCATCGCCGGCCTGCTGATGGCCAAGCGGGGGGTCGTGGCCTATTGCAACTACCGTTTCGAGGAGTTGCTCGGTTACGACCGGGGAGAGCTGGTGGGTGTGCCTGTGGCGCGGCTGTTCGCTCCCGGCTGCTGCGCCGTCAGGGCCACATGTCTTGCCGGCGACAGCCACCACACGCCGCCCGAGTGCGTCTGCCGCGCCGTGCGCGCCGACGGGACCAAGCTCTGGGTCCGGCGGGCCAACATTGATTTCTTCGCCGAGGGCGAGCACGTCCAGTTCCTTACCGTCATCAATGTCACCGACCAGATCCGGGCCGAGCAGGCACTGGAGGCCTCGCGTAAGGAGTTGCAGCAGCTCTCGAGGCGGCTGCTCTCGAGCCAGGAGGACGAACGAAAACGCATCGCCGGCGATCTGCACGACGGCGTCGGCCAGAGCCTGTGCGCGGTCAAGCTGATGCTCCAGAACACCGCCGCCGAGGTCGCCGCCCAAGCCGAATACTGGCCGGCGGAGCAGCTCGGCACCTGTGTCGACAAGACCCAAGAGATGATCGACGAGGTACGCCGCCTGTCGATGGCGCTGCGTCCGGCGATCCTGGACAGCGGCGGACTGCTTCTCGCTCTGGCCAGGCTTTGCCGCGACATGGGCAATGCCGCCCCGTCGCTGAAGATCCATCTGGAGACGGACGTCGCGGAGCGGGATATCGACGAGCCCCTGAAGATCCATCTGTTCCGCATCGCCCAGGAGGCACTGAACAACACCGTCAAGCACGCGGGCGCGAAGAACCTCTGGATTCGCCTCGACCATGCGGGCGAAACGACGACGCTGGTCGTCCAGGACGACGGCAACGGCTGTCTGCCATCGGTGGTAAACGGACCGGCTCATGGGCTCGGGCTCAGCAGCATGAGGCAGCGCGCGGAGCTCAACGGCGGCGAGCTGAGATTCCAGTCGGACCCGGGCCGAGGCACGACGATCTCTGCGGTCTGGAGACGATCGAGCGCCCGGTAAGTCCGTTGCAATAGGCGACACCGGACGCGGTCCAGGGACGGACCGACGCTCTCGATCGCCGCGGGCCATTCAGGTCACGAGGGGCGGTCGATCGCAATCCTCTGCGACCCTGTCGCGAGCGCCGCCAGGTGTGAGCGCCTGGCACGCGGCTGCAAGACTGCAAGACCAGCGTCCCGTCTGCACTCACCCTCACGGTCCCTCTCCCGCGCCGTCCAACCGACCCAGCCGAGGGCTGAGCCTACGGCCCGATCACGGCTTGTACGGACGCGGAGCGTCACTTCCTGACGGCCGCCGTTGTCAGCTCGCCGGCAGTCATAGCCCAACCGCCTGTTTTTATGGCACAACATCGATGGCATGCCTTGTGCCCATGTCATAGCAAGGAACGAAGACGCCGAGTCCAAAGGTCCGCGAGAGACCAGAGGCCAGGGATAAAGGATGCCAGCGGCAGAATAAGCAGCCAGGGACGTGCCGCGAGGGCGAAATCGACGCCCTGCCCCGGGTCAAGGACGCGTCGTCGGCCAGGGACGGCCGCTACGCCAAGGATGGGAAGGGTGCGGCAACAGTTGGCCGCGGACACGAGCAAGCGATGGACCGCCGTTCGCTACCGCTCCACGCGCTTGAAAACTAGAGAAACCTGCATCAGCGATTGTCCGAACCCGAGTCGCCACGAGCCCATGGAGGGGCTCTTGCGGCGACCCTTCCGGAGCGCCATTGGGCGAGGAAGGGCGCAGGAAAATGTGACTCGAGTCTGAGTTCTCAGCTTGCCGGGCGGAAACCGGGCGGGAAGATCTGAGATTCTCGCGCCGATCGGGTCAGTAACTGGAAACGATAAGCGTCTCCCCAAGGAGGGCCCAATGACCGGATTGATCACCGCTAGCCTCGCAATCACGCTGTTTTCGGTTGGGGTTCTTGTCGGCTGGGTGACCCTCGGCCTGCTTTCCGCCCGCGGGCGGGACTACGAGGACTGAGACACCCAACTTCCCGGCGCATAGGCATGGCGATTCGCGCCACCCCGAGAATGCACGCACAAATTGCGGGCTCCATTTCCCCTCGCCCCGTACACTCTCCCCGCCGGGGCGAAAGGGACAGTTTGCGCCTTGGGGGGCTTGTTTTCCTTCCAGCAGGGGTCCGAGCGACCGATCCAGGTGCTTGTCGCGTTTGCGGTCCGCTCAGGACCAGCATCAGTGCCGGCTTCGTCCCGGTCCATGCGTTTCGGGACGCAACGCCGCGCCCGGTTCGGGGGTCCTGAACGGCCATCCGGCCCAACCGTTCCGAGCGGCCCGTCTATTGACCCCACGTCCCGCGCCGGGGGTGATTATCGTCGCTATCTTCCCGATTCCACTGTCCCCGCAGCGGACCGGCATCCACCGGGCGACACATTAACCGCTGCATCATCGCTTTTTTCTAATACAATTTACTGGCTCATTTAGGGCACCCGGTTCGGATGGTCGTTTTCCGGGGAGACGGCGGAGCGCGTGGCTTTGCGCCGGTCCCAAGAAGCGTCCCGACGTTGACACGTTCAGACGACAGGGATTATGTTGCAGTGCAGCATTCTCGGTCGTTAGAATGGGGCGAACCTGCCTGGTCAGGAAACGGCGAACTGCGTTGGGGTTGGCGACCGGAATCCCCGACCCCGACCCCGACCCCGACCCCGACCCCGACCCCGTAACCGGAACGGAACGGAACGGAACGGAACGACTTATGCCGACAGTGGCTTCTTGTCGCGTCACCACAGGCTGGATGCCAACCAAGCACCCGCGATTCGCGATCCTTGGCGATAAGACCATGGTCGTGGCGCGTGGCGGGGCATTGGCCGGCGAAGCGGCGGGACTCGGCAGGAGTCGAAAGGCCGGCTCGGCCACTACTAGAAAAACAATTCTTAATCGGGGCAAACGGCCGATTAGCCGTAAACCTCCCGTAACGATGCACAGCCCGTAGGGTAGAAGGCAGTATGGCTATCAATAAAAAGGCGGAGGGCAGCCATGGGGCGGGGGGCGACCGCGGCGCGGAAGACCCGCGTCCGCGCGCCCCCGGCCACGCCGCGCTCGACGACGCGCTTCCTGTCGGGACGGCAGATCTTCCCGGTCGCGAGCGTTCAACGCCGGCGGGGCGAGCGCTCCCCCGCCGAGCGGGAGGTCTTGGCACGCCCCACCCGGGCGCCGGGACCAGCGCCGGCTGGATTGGCCTCGCGGGCAAGCTGCTCGACTGGGGTCTGATCATAGGCGCGCTGGTCGCGACGACGGTGCTCGTCGCCGGCGCCCGGTTCGGCACCGCTTATGTTGCCGCAGCGCTGCTCGCGTCCATGCTCTTCGTGCTCGTCGCCGAAACGGTCGGCCTGTACCGGCCCTGGCGCGGGGACGAGAGCGTGACGCGCCAGTTCCTTGTGATCTGCGCGACTTGGGCCGGCATTGTCTTCGTGCTGCTGCTGTCCGCGTTCGGCTTGCACTCAAGCACCGAATACGCGCGCGCCGCGATTCTACCCTGGCTCCTTATCACGCCCGTCCTGCTGGGCGGCTGGCGCCTGGCCGCGAAGTACCTGTTCCGGCGGGTCCTGAGCGAGGCGTCCCAGACGCGTAAGGCCCTGGTATGGGGCTCCGGCGAGCTCGGCACCGAGATAGCCCGAACGATCGAAAGCGCCCCGATGAGCGGGCTGCAGCTGGTTGCCTATATCGAGGACAGGGACTTTCACCCCGGTCCCTACCTGATCAGCCCGCCGGGCGAGCCGGACTTCACGCTGATCGAGCGCCTCGAGCTAATGGCCAAGCGTGGCGATTTCGACGTCATCTACATCGCGCTTCCCGCGGCGGCAAAGTCGCGGATCGCCTCGCTGATCGAGCGGCTGGGAGACACCACGGTCTCGATCTTCATCGTTCCCGATTTCTTCACGACGAGCCTGCTCAACGGGCAATGGTCGACGCTTCAGGGCATACCGGTCATCAACATCGTGGACACGCCCTTCTGGGGCGTCGACGGCCTGGTGAAGCGCATCGAGGACATCGTGCTGTCGAGTGCGATCCTCGCCGTCATCTCCATCCCGATGCTCGCCATCGCCGCGGCGGTAAAGCTCAGCTCGCCGGGACCGGTGTTCTTCCGCCAGAGGCGGTACGGCTACGACGGAGCGGAGATCTCGGTCCTCAAGTTCCGCTCCATGACGGTGTGCGAGGATGGGGACACCGTGACCCAGGCCCGCAAGGACGACCAGCGCGTCACCCGGGTCGGGGCGTTCCTGCGGCGGACGTCGCTGGACGAGCTGCCGCAGTTCATCAATGTGCTGCGCGGCGACATGTCGATTGTCGGTCCACGTCCCCACGCGGTAGCCCACAACGAGCTCTACCGCACCCAGATCCAGGGTTACATGCTCCGCCACAAGGTCAAGCCGGGCATCACCGGCTGGGCCCAGATCAACGGGTGGCGCGGCGAGACCGAGGACCTTTACAAGATGGAGCAGCGAGTCGAGCACGACCTGTGGTACATCCGCAACTGGAGCCTGCCGCTCGACATCAAGATCGTGCTGCTGACGATCGTCCGCGGGTTCTCGGGCAAGCACGTCTACTGATTTACCGATTGGCGCCGCAAGCATGCACACGGGCCGGCTGGTTCTGACGCCCGTCGACGCGCACGCGGCGCCCGAGCGGACGCGTCTGATCGGTTCCCTGACCGCGGCGGGGCTCATCGGCGCGCCCCTCGACGACGGCGACGGGCGTTTCCGGATCGGACCCTCGTTCCTGTCCCTGGTCAGCTTCGCCGGCTGTGCGGTCAATGTACGCGGCGAGCCGGGACCCGACCCGGACGCACCCTTCTGCCACGTCTCGATCCCGCCTGCGTCGGCGCGGCCGCGCTTGCTCGCCGGCCGCAATACCCGTCCCCCGCGCTGTCCGGGCTGCCGCGCCCGCTTGGGCGAGTGGCGCGAGCAGCGTGAGCGCTGGGAGGCCGAACCCGACATCCCCATCGGCTGCCCCGGCTGCGGCGAGGCCCGGCCGCCGTGGCGCTGGGACTGGAAACATCAGGGCGGGTTTGGGCGCCTGTTCGTCTGCCTGGAGGAGGTCTTCCCCGGTGAGGCGGTGCCGGCTACGCCGCTGTTCGAGCTGCTGAAGCGAACGAGCGGGTCGGACTGGGGGTACTTCTACGTACAGGACTGAGCGGAACCCTGCAAGGCACGCGGGCTCGGGGCTCGATGATGCCCCCGCTCCACGAAGGACAGGCCCTCGGGCAGATCGATGGTCATGCTGAGCGGCAGATGATCGGACAGCGGGTAGTTCAGGACCTGGGAGTCGAGCACGCGCAGCGAGCGCGATACCAGGATGTGATCCAGATTGTGCCTCGGCGACCAGCTCGGAAACGTCTTCAGCTCGCAGTCCAGGCCGTACATCCCCGAGCGGCGGACCATCCGCTGCAGGCTCTTTGAGCCGCACCCACAGTTGAAGTCGCCCATCAGGACGAGGTGGGCGTGCTGCTCGGCCAACGAGGCCAGATAGTCCAGCTGGCGGCGGCGCGCGCGCCAGCCGAGCGCGAGGTGGACTATCCCTATCGCGAGGACGTCGCCTCCCGAGAGGGCAAACTCGGCGACCACGACCCCGCGGCCGGGCATGCCGGGAAGCTTGTGCTCGGTCACGGCGTCGGGCTGCCGGCGGCTCAGGAGGCCGTTGCTGTGCTGGGCGAAGGGCCCAAGGTTGCGGTTGACCTGGCGGTACCAGTAGGGGAAGGCGCCGTGCCGCGCCAAGTATTGGATCTGATCGATGTAGGCGCTGCGAAGGCTCCCCGCGTCCACCTCCTGGAGTCCAACCAGATCGTACTGACTGAGCATCTGCGCGATGCGCGTCAGGTTCACCAGTCGTTCCGGGTGCGGAAGCAGGTGCTTCCAGCTGTTGGTGAGGTAGTCGCTGTACTGTCGGGAATAGATCCCGGCTTGGACGTTGTAGCTCAGCAGTTTCAGTGGCTGCATCGTTCAGGGCAAACGCCGCTCCCGCTTCGCCGGCCTGACGTGCCGGCGCGAAGACCCTAGCACAGCGGGGACCGGGGACCAAGGGAAGCGGCGCGCGGGCTGGAATCGGCCGCGGCGCGCAACGGCGCCGCCGCTGCGGCCGAACGACCTTTCGATCCTTTAGAAACGGCGAACCGCCGGCGCTGTTCGCGCACAGAAGCGCGTCGTCACGTTCAACGGCGCCAATCCGCAGATAATGGGCCGTTTCGAGCGTCGCGCTTGTACAGGCGCGAGCCGATGCGAGTCGGGGAAGGCCGCAATCAGCGCCCGCCTAAAGAGAAAGCCCCTGGAGGTACTGCGCCACGGCCGCGATCTCCTGATCGGTCATTCGTGCCGCGACGCCGCGCATCATGCTGTTAGGATCGTTGGCCCGCGCGCCGTCGCGGAAGCCCGTCAGAGACAGCTTGGTGTAGTCCGCGTGCTGTCCCGAGATACGCGGAAACTTGGCCGCGCCCACACCCATGCCCGCGGGACCGTGGCAGCCCGAGCAGGCAGGCAGGCCCGTCGCCGGGTTGCCGGAGCGAAAGAGCTTTTCCCCGAGGGCGGCGACGGCCGGATCGGCGGCGCCTCCAGTCTGGGTCTGGGCCGCGTAATAGGCCGCCAGGTTCCGCATCTCGTCCTCTGTCAGGGGTGCGGCCATCGGGGTCATCTGGTCGTTGGCCCGGTTTCCAGCCTTGAAATCCATGAGCTGCTTGTAGATGTACTCGGGGTGCTGGCCCGCGAGCTTCGGCCAGTTCGGGACTATGCTGTTGCCCTGAGGCCCGTGGCAGGCCACGCAGACGGTCCCGGCCTTCGCCTCGCCGGCCTTCGGGTCCCCGGAAGCCTGAGCCAGACCGCCCGCCAGTGCTGCCGCTACCGAAACCGAAATCAGCCAAGTCTTCGTCATTGCCAGTGCCCGTATCGTCTGGTTGAGGCCGCGCCGATGTACGCGGCCGGTAGGGGTGAGACGCGAAAAATCTGCGGATGTATATCAGATTTTCTGCATATTGGTCAAACCGGCGCGGCGCCGGCCATGGCCTGCTCGATTGCCTCGGCGTCCAGGGACTGGAACCTGTCGGCGTCGAAACAGATGGTCCCACCGGACAGCTCGTACCAGGAATGACCGCTGCACCAGACCGGCACCGCGTAGCTGCCCTGCCGGCGGCGCGACAGACAGTAGAGACGGCCCGGCATGTAGGCCAGGTTATAGCTCAGGTCCCGGGCGTGAAGCGCGGCGATCCGGTCCCAGGCAGCCCCCGGCTCGTCGAAAACCGCGCAGCCCAGCGGATAGGCCTCGCCCCCGCCATTGTGGCGCCAGCGCGAGCTGGCGATAGGAAGCGGGCTATCCCGCAAGCACATCTGGAAGTGCAGGTGATTGACCGACGCAAAGGCGCCGTAGCTGTTGTACCCGATGGTCAGTCCCGGCAGGTACCGGCCGAGCTCCGCCGCCAGTGCCCAGGCATAGTCGTGATCGCGCGCGGTCAGAAACTGCGGGGCCTCGGCCTCGCGGTCCGGGACCAGCAGCGTGTGCAGATCGACGAACGGAAACTTGTTGTACAGCAGATCCGCCCGGCGCCCGGCGAGCTCGCCAGCCCAGAAGGTCTCCGCTCTGAGAAACGGCCGGTTGAAATGAAAGCCCTTGGGTTCGAACGCCGCCCGCGAGCCCTGCGGGCTCTCGGCGGCGGCACGGCTGGGCCGAAACGCCCGAACCTGGTTGAACTGCAGCTCCCAGGGGCCGATGCGGCGACGCGCCACCGGTTGCAGGTCCTCGAAGCCAATCGCCATCATCCGCAGGAACACGGCCAGGTCGTCGGCGGGCTCGTCCGGGTCCGCTCCTCGCCGCAGTGCCCTTCGGCAGGCGGCGGCGAGCTCGCCAAAGCGCCGCGCCAGCGCATGACGCAGCGCCTGGTGGACTTGCTCGTCGAACGCGGCGTTGTTGAACGCGAGGATGAACGGGCCGAGCCCTTCCCGGTCCGCGACCAGGCGAGTCAGGCCGCGTATGAAGGCGCCGCGGAAGGCGGCGGGGGAGCGAAACGGATCGGGGGGCACGGGGCTAACCAGTGGTCCGGGCTCGACGAATACCCAAGGGATGCCCCGGGCACCGGACCACCAAGCGCCTACCGGGGCTCGATCTTTCGAACCTCGGCCTGGACCGGTATCCGGCTGCCGTCGTCGAGCTCGAGCGTGAACTCGACGCTGTCGCCCGGCGCAAGCGTCTCGCGCAGGCCGATAAGCATGAGGTGCAGGCCGCCCGGTTCCAGGGCGACCTTTTCGCCGGCCGGCAGATCGAGTCGGTCGACGCGGCGCATCCTCATCATGCCGTCCTCGTGCAGGTGGGTATGAATTTCGACCGACTCCACGGCCGGGCTCTCAGCGGCCACCACCGCCCGATCCTGCCCGGAGTCATTGGTTAGCGTCATGTAGGCGGCGGTGCTGCGCTGCCCCGGGGGAACCGCGTAGGCATAGGGGTCGCCGACCATGACGGCGGTGGCGTCCGCGGCGGCGGCTGGCAGTGCGGTCACGAGCACGAAGGCGCCGATCAGGGTTTTGAAGGCGGACAAGCGTCGGGTCATGATATTACGGCTCCTGATTCTGGATAAGGCGTGTAATCGCACTGACGTTGGCGGTCCCTCGGGGCCGCGGTCGCGCAACGGCGGCTTGTGAGCAAGCGCGCCGATCGCCACCTTTGCGGGCAGGCCGTGGGCGGCAAGTTTATACGAATTGGCGGCGCCGGCGGCAGGCGCGGCCGCGACGACGGCTATTTGCCTGAATACCGGCAGGTTCGAAATGAGAGCACCCTACCCCCCTCGGTCCGCCGGGAGGCCCCAATGTCTCCACTGACCCGCTGGTGGCGGTCGCGCGTCCTTGACCGGGAGCGCGCTCGCTTTGACGCCGCGGACTGGGAACAGGTTCTCGACGCCCTGCCGCTCCTCGACGGGCTCGACGAGGACGCGTCGGCCCGGCTCGGCGACCTCGCGCTGCTGTTTCTGCGCGACAAGCGGCTGGAACCGGTCCAGGGGCTGGAACTGACGGACCCGATGCGGCTCCTGATCGCCGCCCAGGCCTGTCTGCCCGTGCTCGAGCTTGGGCTCGACTGGTACCGCGGCTGGTACGCCGTCGTGGTCTACCCGGCGGAGTTCGTCCCGGAGCGCGAGACCATTGGCGAGGACGGCGTGGTCTGGATCGAGCGCGAGGTCAGAAGCGGCGAGGCCTGGGAACAGGGGCCGGTCATCCTGTCCTGGGCCGACGTGGAGGCCGGTCTCGAATGCGACGGATACAACGTCGTGATCCATGAGTTGGCGCACAAGCTGGACATGATCGACGGCACCGCCAACGGCCGCCCGCCCCTGCACGCGGGCATGTCCGGCGAGGCCTGGAGCGCGACCCTTTCGGCCGCCTACGACGACCTGTGCCGGCGCGTCGAGGGCGGCGAGGACACCCCCATCGACCCCTACGCCACCGAGTCTCCGGCGGAGTACTTCGCCGTGGTCAGCGAAACCTTTTTCGAGCTGCCGGAGCTGCTCCGGAACGAGTACCCGGGCGTTTACGCCCAGCTCCAGGCCTTCTATCGCCAGGACCCGCTGGCGCGGCTACGCGGGTTGGGTTGAGGCCCACCGTGGCGATCCGTCAGACCTGGCACTCGCGGAAGATGCGCTTTTCGCAGCCGGCGCAGACCGCCTTGTCCAGCTTCTGGTAGATCGCGTGGATCGCGGCTTCCTTCGCCTGAAAAACGTTGCGCGCACCGGTGGCCTCCATGCAACCGCATCGCTCCAGCGCCTCCCACAGCCCCTGCTTCACGTTGATCAGGTAGAAGCCGCCGCCCGACGCCTTGCGCCGTTCCGCCTCCCGAACCAGGGCCTCGCCTCCTTGCAGATCGACGAAATTTATCCCGTTGGCGATCAATGCGAGGTGCTTCTGCGCCGGATATCGGGCCCGTAGGACGTCGAACGCCTGCTCCACATGGGCGACCGACCCGAAGAACAGTGAGCCGTCGATGCGCACGAAGCGCAGCTGCGGACATTGGGGCACGTCGGGACCGCTGGAGAAGGCGTGCTTGGGGAGTTGAGGATCCGGGGCGAGGGTGACGATCCGGGGCTTGGACGTGCGCTCCAGATACAGCACCAGCGAAAGCAGCACGCCGGCGAAGATGGCGAACTCCAACTCCAGGAACAGGGCGGAAAGAAAGGTCACCAGAAAGACCGCCGCCTCCCGCTTCGAGGCGTGAAAGATGTGTCGGATTTCGACGAAATCGATCAGCCCCCACGCGACCAGGAACAGGACACCGGCCATGGCCGCGTTGGGCAGATAGCTCGCGAGCGGGGCCACGAGCAGCACGACGATCATCAGGAACAGGCCCGCGAAGACCGCCGCCAGCGGCGTTCTGGCGCCCGCCTCATAGTTGACGCCGCTGCGGTTGAACGAGCCGGTCGCCACATAACCGGAGAAAAACGAACCCGCAATATTCGACAGACCTTGGCCGATGAACTCCTGGTTGCCGTCGATGCGGTAACCGCCGCGGACCGCCAGGGCACGTCCGATGGAGACCGCCTCGGTCAGGGCGAACAGGGTCACGGCCAGTGCCGACGGCGCCAGATGCTTGATGTTGTCCAGGGTCAGCGACGGCGCGGACACGGGCGGCAGGGTCGCCGGCAGCGCCCCGACCGTCGCGATCCCGGTCTGATCCCCGCCCAGCAACAGCGACAGGGCCGCGGCGATCAGGCTCCCGCCGACCATTGCCGCGATCATGTAAGGGACCTTCGGCAGCCAGCGTTTTACGGCGATCCCGACCAGCAGCGTGGTGACCGCAACCGTAGTAGCGCTGGGATTGAGCTCAAGGGCGTGACGGCCGAACTCGATCAGGATGTCATGGAAGTGCCCACCGCTATCCATCTCGACGCCGAAGAAATGCTTGAGCTGCTTGGCGGCGATCAGGAGGGCCGCGCCCGCGGTAAAGCCCACCACCACGGAGTGCGAGATGAAATTCACCAGGGCCCCCATCCGGGCGAGCCCCAGGGCCAGCTCGAGCACGCCGACCATGAATGTCAGCGTAAGCGCGAGGGTCACATAATCCGGCGTTCCCGGAACCGCGATGAGGGACAGGGAAGAGAACAGCACCACCGACGCCGCCGTGGTGGGTCCGGAAACCAGATGCCGGGACGAGCCGAAAAACGCGGCGATCATCGCCGGCACCATGCCGGCATACAGGCCGTATTCGGGCGGCATCCCGGCGATGGTGGCAAAGGCCACGCCCTGGGGCAGTACCACGATTGCGCCGGTAAGCGCCGCGATCAGGTCGGCCTTGATGTCGCCGCGACTGATGCCGGGTAGCCAGGCGGCAAACGGAATCAGCCAATTCCAGCGGATAGACATCGGCTCGAGCACCGTAGCCGGATAATATTTTAATTATATTAGCATCTTTCAATCTCGCGAGATACAACGAAGGCGGGGTTGTTGTCTGCCTGTTTCGCGGGCCCGCCGACGCGCGAGCAATGGATCAAAGCGGCTGCGCTATGTCGACCTGCTCGGCGTCGCCGATCAGGTCGCGGAACTGCTCTCCGCTGACCCTGACCAGGGAGGTGTGATCACCAGATTCGAAAAAGACCTCGGGCTCATCGAGCAACGCCCTGTCGAGGAGGGTCTTCAGACCGTACGCGGCACCGACTGGCGGGATGGCGCCCTCGTCGCAATCGGGGAACAGGCGCGCCACATCGCGCTCGGTGGCGAGCCCCACCTCCGCGCCCAGATGCCTGTGCAGCCGGCCCAGGTGGACGTGATGGTTGGACGGGACCACCACCATCAGGGCCTCCTCGCCGTGCCACACGATGACGGCCTTCGCCAGTCTCGCGCCCGGAACGTGGGCGGCCTCGGCGGTGGCCATGCTGGACTCCGTGCGGGGGTGCGGCACGATGTCGTAGTCGACAGATCGGCTGTCGAGGAGCTCGCTCAGGCTCGCGGCGATGCTCATGGTCGAGGCCTCCTCTCGCGTCGTTTGCTGTCAGGGGTGTCGAGGCGCGGGTCGTCACCGCCGCGCCGGCTCATTTTCCGGCCAGAACCACCTGATTGTTGTCGTCGTCGATCGTCACCCGAAAGCGTCCCAGCAGGCTCATGCCGAGCAGCGCATTACCGCCCAGCTTGTCGTCGTCGATGAAGGCGGTGTTGACCCCGGAGATGCGCGTCTCGCCGAGCCAGACGGCCGCCAGGCTGCCGACCTGGGCCTCCACACTGCCGTTCGCGGTCTGGATCTGCTGCTTGCGCAGGCCCTTGGGGTCAATCCCCAGCTGCTCGACCAGGGACGCGGGGAGAACGACGAACTCCGCCCCGGTGTCCAGCAACAGGACCTGCGGTACCCGTTTACCGCCGTCGCCTTCCAGCATCAGCGACAGTGTGTGCGACGCGCCCTTGCGCTGGGTGTCGAGAACGATCTCGCCCTCAGCCGGCGGCTGGTCACCCTCGGCGCCCTCCTCGTTCTCCCCGGATGCCACCTCCGGCGGAGGCGTGTAGGGAACCTTCTCCCCGAGGATGATGACTCGCTCGACGCCGCCGGTCGGCGTCTGGATGATGACGTGGTCGAAGCTCTCCAGCAGCATCCGCAGCCGCGGCAGCAGGGTGTCGCCCTCGGCGCGGCCCTTGGTCGCGCGGGTCATCTCCAGATCCTGAGGCTTCATCTCGAAGCCGTGCTCCTGCATCAGGCGCTCCAGCTCCTCGGCAACGAAGACCTGGGTCTCGGCGCCCGGCGCCGGACTCGAAAACAAGCCGATCAAGAGCGAGGCGAACGCGTATCGTCGAGCTGCGTGCTTCATGGAGGCGGGACCCCGCGCGCGAAGATGAACGGGCTACGCGAAAGAGACTAGCAGCGGCGCGACAGGTCCGCCACATCCAGGCCACCGCGAGCCGCCGGCAGGGGCATCCTGGAGTCGTGGTGGAAGGTTGAATTGGTGTATGTATGTATGGGCGGCATGGACACGCGAGGCGGGAGCGGGAAAGCCAAGAGCGGGTTGCGCCATCGAGGCCGCCGCCCGGGCGCCGGCAGTCCATGCCCATTCGGGTGCTTCGGGCAGGTAGCGCCGTCCTCGGATACGAACACCGCTCCGGATGCCTGCCGCGCCCTGCGCAACGGGCGCCCGGCCCCGAGTGTCGAGACCGCCTGGGCACCGATGGATCAGGCGCGCGCAATTCGCAGCTTCCTCGGACATCTGAATTGGATGCACACCAACACCTTGGACTGGTTCGCGAGCGCCGGGGCTCATCCTTGGATGAAGGGATGACTCCAGCACGCGACCTGCCCGCAGCCTGACCGGCGGATCGCCGCGACTTGGCTCGCCCGGGCATACCACGGCGCGCGACCTTACCGGCGGTCCTGGTCACCGTGGTCCTGCTGTGCGCGTGGTTGGCGGTGGACCGGCGCGCGGCACTGATCGCGTCACACCGCTCCGCCGGTGGGGCCGGTCGGATCTGCGAGCTTGGGCAGGTCCTGGACGGCGACTCGCTCAGGCTCTCCTGCGACGGTGAAGCGATCGAGGTCAGACTCCACTGCATCGACGCCCCGGAACGGCAACAACGTCCTTGGGGCGGGCGGGCGCGGAGCCATCTGCGCCGCATCGTGCCACCGCGCGTCGAGATGGAGCCGGTCGAGATCGACCGCTTCGGCCGCACGGTGGCGCGGGTCTACTCGACCGGTCCCGAGCGACGCATGCTGAACCTGGAGCAGGTCAGGGGCGGTTATGCCGCGGTCTACGACCGTTACTGCAACGAGGACCGCTTTCTCCGGGCCGAGCGCGAGGCACGTCGGAAAGGTCTCGGCATATGGTCGGCGCCGGGGCCACAGCAGACGCCCTGGACGTTCCGGCATCGCAAATGACCCGGCCGACGCCTCAGGCGCGCAGAACCCGGCCCGTGCGTCCATCGCGGATCCGGGACGGGCGCGCCGCCCCGCCGCAGGCACCGGCCAGCAGATAGTCCGCCTCCTCGCCAAGTCCGAGCCGAACCCGGAACGCGGTTCGAGCCGGGGGCCGCCCCGCGCGGTTCGCGCTGGTGGAGACGATCGCCCCGCCGAAGGCCTCGCAGAGCCCGGCGGCGATGGGATGGGCCGTCACGCGGACGGCGAGCGTCTCACGGCCCCCGCTGAGCCAGTCCGGCGTGCCTCGGCGGGCGGGCAACAGCCAGGTGTTCGGGCCGGGCCAGCTCGCGGCGATCTCCGCCATACGCGCCGGATCGAGCGGCTCCACGAACGCCAGGATCTGGGAGAGGCCCGATGCGATCAGGATCAGCCCCTTCGATCGGTCCCGCCCCTTGATTGCTAGCACGCGCTCGACCGCCTCGGCGTCCCGGGGGTCGCAGCCGAGCCCGTAAACGGCCTCGGTCGGGTAGGCCACCACAGCCCCGGCGCGCAGATACCGCGCGGCAAGCCTCAGGCGGTGACCCAGGAAGGGTGGCACGACACCCATCGGTAGCTGACGGGCTCAGGACGCCGCCCGTTCGGCCTCGCCGGACTCGAGTGGCGCCGAGTAGCCGCAGTCCTTTTGCGGACATACCTTCTGGTCGCCCTTTTGCCGGGTCGTCTTGAGCGTCAGCACCGGCCAGCCGCATTGGGGACAGGGCTCGGCGACCGGCTCGTTCCAGACGGCGTAGTCGCACTTCGGGTAGGTCGAGCAGGAGTAGAAGATCTTGCCGCGCCGCGATTTCTTCTTCTGCAGCGTACCCTTGCCGCACTTCGGGCAGGCCACGCCGGTGTCCTCGGGCCGCTCCAGGGGCTCGATGTGCCTGCACTTCGGGTAGGCACTGCAGCCGATGAACTTTCCGTATTTGCCGCGCTTGATCTCCAGGGCCGAGCCGCAGACCGGGCAGGCGCGGCCCTCGACCACCTCGGGCGGCTCGGGGGCGGACTTGTCGGGGTTAAGGTCGCGGGTGTAGTCGCAGTCCGGGTAATTGGTGCAGCCGACGAAGCGTCCGTTACGACCCAGGCGGATCGATAGCTGGCCGCCGCACTGGGGACAGACCTCGTCGATGCGCTCCTGGGTCACGTCGCTGCGCTTGACGTTCTCCAGGGTGTGGTCGACGCGCTCCTTGAATGGCTTCCAGAACTGTTCGAGCAGCGGGACCCACTCCTCCTCGCCGCGGGACACCGCGTCCAGCTCGTCCTCGAGCCGGGCCGTGAAGTCGTAGTCCACGTAGGTCGTGAAGTACTCGGTCAGGAACTTGTTGACGACCCGCCCGACGTCGGTCGGTACGAATCGCTTCTTGTCCAGAACCACATACTCGCGGTCCTGAAGCGTCGAGATAATCGACGCGTAGGTCGACGGGCGGCCGATCCCGTACTCCTCCAGCACCTTGACCAGTGATGCCTCCGAATAGCGCGGCGGCGGCTCGGTGAAGTGCTGCTCGGCCCGGATCGCCTGCAGGTCCACCAGATCCCCGACCTTCATCGGGGGCAGCATCCGCTCCTCGTCATCGTCGGCGCTGCTGGCATCGTCGCGCCCTTCCAGGTAAACGCGCATGAATCCCGCCTCGGCGACCGTGGAGCCGGTGGCCCGGAAGAGATTGCCGGGACCGGCGCCCAGGTTCACCGAGACCTGGTTGATCAGCGCGTGGGCCATCTGGCAGGCCAGCGTCCTCTTCCAGATCAGCTCGTAGAGCCTGAACTGTTCGGGGCTCAAATAGGCCTTCACGACCCCCGGCTCGCGCAGGATCGAGGTGGGGCGGATGGCCTCGTGGGCCTCCTGCGCATTCTTCGCCTTGGTCTTGTACAGGCGCGCCTGATCGGGCAGGTGATCGGCGCCGTAGCGTTCGGCGACGAAGCCTCGGATCTCGGCCAGGGCCTCTTGGGCCAGGTTGACCGAGTCGGTGCGCATGTAGCTGATCAGACCGACCGACCCACCGCCGACGTCGACGCCCTCGTAGAGCTGCTGGGCGACGCGCATCGTGCGCTGCGTCGTGAACCCCAGCTTGCGCGCCGCCTCCTGCTGCAGGGTCGAGGTGATGAACGGCGGCGCCGGATAGCGCTTACGCTGTTTGCGCTCGACGTCCTCGACCCGAAGCCGCCCCCCCGCGGCCTTCTCGAGCGCGGTGCGGACCTCGGTGGCGCGGGCTTCGTCGGTGATGGTGAACTGCTCGACCTTCTCGCCGGCGAACTGTACCAGCTTGGCACCGAAGGTCTTGGCCTCCTTCTCGCAGTCCGCCTCGAGGCTCCAGTACTCGCGCCGGACGAAGGCCTCGATCTCGGTCTCGCGCTCGCAGATCAGTCGCAGGGCCGGGCTCTGCACGCGGCCCGCCGACAGGCCGCGCCGGACCTTCTTCCAGAGCAACGGCGACAGATTGAACCCGACCAGATAATCCAGCGCCCGGCGCGCCTGTTGGGCGTTGACCAGGTCGACCGAGAGGTCGCGCGGGTTCGCCACCGCGTCCTGAACCGCGCGCTTCGTGATCTCGTTGAAGACCACCCGGTGGACCGGCTTCTTGCCGAGCTGACGACGGCTCTTCAGCAGCTCATAGAGGTGCCAGGAGATGGCCTCGCCCTCCCGGTCCGGGTCCGTGGCCAGATACAGGGCCTCGGCGCCCTTCAGCTTCTTGGCGATCGCCTGCACGTGCCGCTCGTTGCGGTCGATGACCTGGTATTTCATCGCGAAGCCATGATCGGGGTCGACGGCGCCTTCTTTCGGCACCAGGTCCCGGACGTGGCCGTAGGACGCGACAACATCGAAGTCGGACCCAAGGTACTTCTTGATGGTCTTGGCCTTCGCTGGCGATTCGACGATGACGAGGTTCATGGATTGGTGCGGTCCGGCGTGCAGGGGGCGCTAGGTAAACCCAGGCCGCGCCGGTGCGTCAAGGGCCGGCGAGCGGTTCTGCAGGGAGTGGCGAAAAGATGACCCCTGGGTGCGACGGGGACGGATTGCCCTTTCTCGCTGCGGCAAGTGGCTGAAAATAGAGGAAACGGGAGATCGCAATCTCCGCGATCCCGGTCGCAGAAGCCGAGGGATGGAAATTTCGGACCCGCTAATGCACCGGTTAAGGAAACGCTGATTTATTGCGTTTCCCGTCCGGGCCAAGGATGGCGCGGTGTTTTCTATGGATGTACGCCATTGAAAATGGAGCGCCACGAGGGTCGCGCCTCTGGGAGTGCGAATCAGCGCCTCCGGCTGACTATCGCGTTCGGGACCGCTCTTGCGGTTCGGCGGACGGGATGACTCGCGTCGAGGTCAGTGACTCACCAGGGCGTTGCAGGCCCGGTGGACGGCAATCAGTGCAGATAGCCGGGCTCGTCGTTGTAGACGAGATCCTCCATCAACGAGAAGGCATCCTCGCGTCCTGGCCGGTTCATCAGAACCAAAAGTACCACCCACTTGAGCTCGTCAACGGCCACCGCCGCATGATCGATCGCCAGGACCCGGTCGATCACCAGCTCGCGGCTGACCGGGTCGAGGATCCCGCTCTGCTCCAGGAACAGCAGCAGCCCCCTCGCCTCCACGTCCAGCTTGTCGCACTCGGCTGGGCTGTAGACCCGGATCGAGCCCAGGGTGTGGGCATGGTACTGGGGTGTTTCCACGCCGGCCGCCAGCTCGTCGAGCCAGCGCAGCGCCTTTTCAATCTCGGCGTTGGTGAAACCCGCCTGCGTAAGCTCGTCCTCCAGCTCAGTCTGGTTCACCGGCGGCTGACCCTCGCCATCGAGATAGTTCTCGTAGAGGTAGATCAGGACATCGACCATGTTTTCGTATACCACTTCGACCAACCTCCCCCGGGCCGCGCCAGCCCTCCGGCTGACCTGGTAACGGACGATCCGCGCCCGTCAGCGGCTCGACCTGCAGTAACGGCTTCCTGGGCTGGATGATACATGACCCTCCAGCTCCAGCAACAACAGCATCGACGACACGCTCTCGGCGCCGAGCCCGGTCCGCCGGATCAATTCGTCCGGCGTGACGGGGTCGAACCCCATGGCCTCGAGCAGCCGCAGGTAGTCCTCGTCCAGTGTCTGCGGCGCGCCCTCCGGAACGAGGCCCGCGCCGACCGACGCCGACGGCCCGGCGGCCAGCGCCCCGCGCAGCGCGGGCGCCAATTCCTCGAGGATCTCGGCGGCGCTTTCCACCAGCCGCGCCCCTTCGCGGATCAGCGCATGGCACCCGCGAGCGAGGGGGCTTCGGACCGAGCCGGGTACCGCGAATACCTCGCGCCCCTGCTCGGCGGCGTGCCGGGCGGTGATCAGCGAGCCGCTCCGCAACGTCGCCTCGGTAACCAGAGTGCCCAGCGAAAGACCGCTGATGATTCGGTTGCGTCGCGGGAAGTTTTGCGCCAGCGCACCCTGCCCGGGCGGGAGCTCGCTGACCAGTGCCCCGGAGTCCGCGATCCTCCGGGCGAGGTCCCGATGAGCAGCCGGGTAGACCCGGTCGGGCCCGGTACCGAGCACGGCGATGGTGCGGCCGCACTCCAGCGCGCCGGCGTGCGCCGCGCCGTCGACACCAATTGCCAGCCCGCTGGTGATCACCAGCCCGCAAGCCGCGAGCTGGGCTGCCAGCTCGCGGGTCAGCTCGAGCCCTCCGGCGGTCGCGTTGCGGCTGCCCACGACCGCGAGCTGCGGCTCCGATAGAAGCCCAGGGTCGCCGCGCACAAAGAGCAGTGGCGGGGCGTCCGGGAGCTCGGCGAGCAGCGGCGGGTAGCCGGTCCCGCCCAGGGCCAGGATGTGGGCGCCCGGCTGCTGCGCCCAGACCAAGGCGGTATCGATCGCGGTCCGGTCCGGCCGTTTGATGGCCTCGACGGTCTCAGGCTTGAGCCCGCACTGCGCCAGCGCGTCCTGGGATGCCCCGAGGACCGATCGCGGATCACCGAAGCGTTCGACCAAGCGGGCGAACGTCCGCGGACCCACGCCGGGCGCCGAGCTCAGAACGAGCCAGGCGGCGAGCGATTCGTCCGTCGGCGGCACAAACCGGGACTCTGGGATCGGGATCGGGGACCGGGATCAGGAGCGCGGCGCGGCGACCCGGTCCTCGATGTGCATCGCCCGCGTCGCCGACAGGACAAGCGCAAAGCTGACCCGATCGAAGGTGCGGAAAACCATCAGGACGCCGGAACGCTCGAACGGCGCGACATAGGTCGAGCGCTGCTTGCGCACCTCGACATGCAGCGGCAGCGGCTCGTTCGACCCCGGCTCGTCGCTGCGCCACCCGGTCACCCGGCGGTCGTCGCCATACCAGAACCGGGTCGTGAACGGGCTTTCGTCCTTCCAGTTCCAGTCGGCTTCGCCCTGCCGCACCTGGTCGCGCTGTTTCGTGCCCCCCTGATAGACCTCGAACACATCACCGGGCCGAACCCGATCCCGGGTGCCGCGATTGAGCGCCACCACGTCGTATTGGCCGATCTGGCTGACCCCGTTCAGCACCATCAGGATGCTCCCCTTGAGCCCCGCCGGCGCCGCGCGCGGATAGAAAAACGCCGGTTGTACCTCCGCCACGGCCGGGATCACCCGGTCGCCGATCGCGACCTCCCGCTCGGCACGCACTACCCGCAGCTTCGCCGGGTCGCCGGCCCGCTCCAGAACCGCGTCGGCGACGTAACCGGCCTCGTAGCCCAGGAGCTCGTTGCTGTCCGGGTCACGCAGAGCCTCGCCGGGACGCACGACTTGGAAATTCCCGACGCCGCCCGAGTCGATTCGGCGGACGTAGATCGAATCGTGGAGTCCGGCGACGATGTGCTCCTCGGGGAACCCCACGACGTAGGGGGCCCGGTTGATGTCGTCGGAATCCGCCACGAAGGTTTGCGTCAGAAACGGCGCGATGGCCCCGATCGGGATGGTCGAGACCGCCTCCCGGTGGGAGGACGCGCGTGCGCCGCCACGCTCCAAGCCGACGCGGGGCTCGCCGTCGACCATCGTCAGGCGCAGGACGTCGCCGGGATAGATCAGGTCCGGGTCCCGGACGTCGGAGTTGGCCCTCCAGACCTCGCGCCAGCGCCAGGGCTCCGCAAGGAATCGCCCGGCGATGTCCCACAGGGTGTCGCCCCGGCGCACGACGTAGGTGTCCGGGGCATCGGGTCTGAGCTCGGCCGAGAGAGTCGACGGGGCCACAGCCAGCAGGATCGAAGCGACCAGGGTACTTAAGACGATGTGGATAGGGTGTTTCAGCACGGGGCCTCCGGGGCGGTCGAAACGGGAATTACCCGGCCCCAAATTGGGGTACGAGGCGATTACCGGAGAGGAATGTATCGGATTGCGAAGGATTCGCGATTGACTCCGAGGCCGGCAGGCACGAGTACGGCCCCGCCGCGCGACTGCCAGCGCGGCGGCGGAGGCGAAGGCGATCGAAAAGACACGCAATCGGGTACATGATTTGACAGAAATCGCCTAAGATCCGACAGATGGCAGCGCGGACGAAGGCAACGCCTCTGTCCGCCTCTAGAAAACTACCGCAAGTTCCCGATGGCAAAGCTCGACATCCTCACATTTCCCGACCCGAGGCTGCGCAACCAGGCCGCGCCGGTAACCCGGGTCGACGCCACCGTACAGCGTATCGTCGACGACATGTTCGAGACCATGTACGCGGCGCCCGGGATCGGCCTGGCCGCGATCCAGGTGGACATTCCGCAGCGCATCATTGTCATCGATGTATCCGACGAGCACGACCGCCCCCTGTGCCTGATCAATCCGGAGATACTGGAGCGTGACGGCGAAGAGCAGATGGACGAGGGCTGTCTTTCGGTACCCGGCTTCTACGAGACGGTAACCCGCGCCGAGCGCATTCGGGTCCGGGCCCTGAACCGCGACGGCGAGTCCTTCACCATAGACGCGGACGGGCTGCTCGCGGTGTGCATCCAGCACGAGGTGGACCACCTGGACGGAAAGCTGTTCGTCGACTACATCTCGGCGCTGAAGCGCCAGCGCATCCGCAAAAAGCTGGAAAAGGGCCAGCGCCAGGACGGCGCACCCGCGGAGCCGCGGCGGCGGGCGATCTGATGCCGGCGGAGCGACGCCGACTGAGGTACCCGACCCGACGCGTCCGGCCAGCTAGCGCCGCGCGATGAAGCCGTTGCGCCTGATATTCGCCGGGACGCCCGAGTTCTCGGTGCCCAGCCTGCAGGCGCTGATCGATGCCGGGCATACCCTGGTCGCCGTCTACACCCAGCCGGACCGACCGGCCGGTCGGGGTCGCCGGCTGCAGCAGAGCCCAGTCAAGGAACTGGCCATCGCCCGAGGGCTCCCGGTCTTTCAGCCTGCCAGCCTGAAGCGGGACCCGGACGCGGTCGAGGCGCTGCGCCGACTCGACGCCGACCTGATGGTCGTGGTGGCCTACGGTCTACTGCTCCCGCTCCCGGTGCTCGAGGCGCCGCGGCTGGGCTGCGTCAACGTCCACGCCTCCCTGCTGCCGCGCTGGCGAGGCGCGGCACCGATCCAACGCGCGGTTCTCGCCGGCGACGCCGAGAGCGGGGTCTGCATCATGGCCATGGAAGAGGGCCTGGATACCGGCCCCGTCTATCACCGGTTGAGCATCGCGCTGGATGCGCACGAGTCCGGGGGCAGCCTTCACGACAAGCTCGCGCACCTCGGCGCCGAGGCGCTGCTGCAGGCGCTGCCGGGAATCGCGGACGGCTCCCGGGTGCCGCAGCCTCAGGCCGACGCGCTCGCCACCTATGCCCACAAGCTCGACAAAACCGAGGCGGTGATCGACTGGAACGCCCCGGCCGCGACCGTCGAACGGCAGGTCCGCGCCTTCGATCCGTGGCCGGTCGCGCAGACCCTGTTCGACGGCGACCCGGTGCGCATCTGGTCGGCCCAAGCGCTCGAGGAGACCGCGCCGGGCCTCCGCCCAGGCACCGTCGTTCGCACCGGCAAGGAAGGCATCGAGGTCGCATGCGGCCAGGGCCGACTTCGGATCACCCGACTCCAGCCGCCCGGAAAGCGCCCGATGACCGCCGGCGAGTTCCTCAATGCCCGCCGCATGGACGGCGCGTTGCTTGGCTGAGCGCGGACGACGCGGAACCCCGGACCCCCATCCGGCAAAAAGCGCCATTGGCGCCGACGCGCGTGCGGCGGCGGCGTTGGCCCTGCACCGGGTGCGCGACCGGGGACAGTCGCTGACCCGGGTGCTGAAACAGGCGAGGCTCCCCGCACCCCCGGCCGACCGCGCCCTGACCCAGGAGCTGATCTACGGTGCGCTGCGTCAGCTCCCGCGCCTGGAGGCGCTGGCCGGTATACTGTTGCACCATCCAGTCAAGCCCGCCGACAGGGACCTGGAAGCCCTGATCCTGATAGGCCTGTATCAGCTCACAGCGATGAACACACCCGCACACGCCGCGGTCGCCGCGACCGTCGAGGCCAGCCGCCTGCTCGGAAAACCGGACAAGGCAGCGCTGGTCAACGCCCTGCTGCGGCGGTTTCTGCGCGAGCGCGAGGAGTTGCTGGCCGAGGCGGACCGGCTGCCGAGCGCACGCTGGCTTTTCCCCGAGTGGCTCCTTGGGCGACTGCGCCGGGACTGGCCCGAGGACTGGGAGGACATCGTCGCCGCGAGCAACGGCCGCCCCCCGATGAGCCTGCGGGTGAACAGCCTGCGCACGGACCGCCGCGAGTACGCGACCCTGCTCGCCGCCGAGGGAATCACCGCCCGGCCGACCCGCGAGTCCGACACCGGGCTCACCCTCGACCGTCCGGTGCCCACGAGCCGGCTCCCGGGCTTCGGGGCCGGACTGGTCTCGGTTCAGGACACCGGCGCCCAGCTCGCGGCGGGGCTGCTCGACGCGGTGCCCGGCCAGCGGGTGCTGGACGCCTGCGCGGCGCCTGGCGGCAAGGCGGCACACCTGCTGGAGCGCGCCGGCAATGCGATAGACCTGGTGGCCATCGACAGTGACCCGGCACGCATCGACACCCTGCACGAGACGTTCGGGCGACTCGGACTGTCCGCCCGCGTCGAACGGGCGGACGCCGCACGGCCGCGGGGCGATTGGGCGAACGCGCCGTTCGATCGCGTGCTGCTCGACGTCCCCTGCTCGGCCACGGGGGTCATCCGGCGCCACCCGGACATCAAATGGCTTCGCAGGGCGAGTGACATCCCCCCGCTCTGCGAGCTCCAGGCCCGAATCCTCGATGCCGTCTGGCCGTTGGTCGCTCCCGGCGGACGCTTGCTCTACTGCACCTGCTCCCTGATCGCCGCCGAGAACGAGGACCAGATGGCGGCCTTCCTGGTCCGCCACCCGGAGGCCCGGGAGGCCCCGATCCTGGCGGACTGGGGTGTTGCGCGACGTCACGGTCGACAGCTGTTGCCAAGCGCCGGCGGAAACGACGGCTTTTTTTACGCGCTGATCGAAAGGCCGGGCCCATGAGGGCGCGCACGGACGTGGCGACCCGCACCGGGACCTGCATCGGCACCGCGGCCTTGCTGCTGGCGGGACTCCTGTGCACGCTCATCACCGGCACGGCGGCCGCGGCCGAGGACTACGGCTTCCGGGTGACGCGAGCGGAGACGCGCCTCGAGAACGGCACCTTCTATCTGGACGCCGACATCGACTATGGCTTTTCCCCGGACGCGCTGGAGGCGCTCGAAAACGGTGTGCCACTGACCCTGTCGGTGCGCATCCATGTCCGCGGCACGGACGCCTGGATCTGGGAGGACAGCGTGGTCGACGCGCGGCTGCGTTATGCCATCCGCTACAAGCCGCTGTCCGATCAGTACGAGGTCTATCGCCTGCCGGGTACCGAAGGGCGCAGGTTCGTGACCCGGGACGCCGCCATCGCGGCCCTCGGGGAAATCCGCGATCTGCAGCTCGTTGGCGCGGACAGGCTAGAGCCCGGCGCGGACTACGAGGTCCAGATCAAGGTCGAGCTGGACGTGGAGGAGCTGCCGCTTCCGCTGCGCCCGATGGCCTATCTGACGCCGGCGTGGAAGCTCTCCAGCTCCTGGAGCAAATGGCCTCTGAAACCCTGAAGCGCCTGCGCATACTCGGCGCCGTGCCGGTCGCGGCGCTGGTGGTGGCGCTGTTCGTCGCGCTGGTGCTGATGCGCGACGCGGTCCAGAACTCCGAGGCGCTGAGCCGCGCGTTCGTGCCCCTGCTGTTCGTGATCCTGGCGGGCCTTCTGCTGCTCGCGGTGCTGGTGGTCGTGAACGTGGTCAAGCTGGTGCGGCGCTACCGCAGCCAGGCGGCCGGCTCCAGGCTCACCGGTCGGATCGTGGTGCTGTTCGTCCTGATCTCGCTGCTGCCGGTCGGCGTCGTCTACTACTTCTCGCTCGGCTTCCTGCTGCGGGGCATAGACAGCTGGTTCGACGTCGAGATCGACCGCGCGATGCAGGACGCGCTGGCGCTGAACCAGGCATCGCTCGACCTCAACCAACGGGTGCTCAGCAAGTACACCGAGCAACTGCTGGCCGGAATCGAGGACCGCTCGTCGACCGCGATCGCGCTCTCCCTGAACAGCCTGAGACGCCATGCCGGCGCGCTCGAGCTCACCGTCTATGGCCAGGGCTGGCAGGTGCTTGGTACGGCCAACGAGGACCCCACGAAACTGGTGCCGAACAGCGCGGATAGGGAGATCCAACAGGGCGTGCGGGACGGAAACAACTACGTCGGTTTGGAGAGCGGGCCGGGCGACGAGATGGTGATCAGGGTCCTGGTAGGCGATCCCGATGGCCGGCCGATGCAGATGCAGGCCATCTTCCCGACCTCCGCTCGGATCAGCGAGCTCTCGGGTCGGCTGGAAGCCGCCTACAACCGCTATGCGGAGCTGTCCTATCTTCGGAAATCGCTGAAGCTCAGTTTCTCCCTGACCCTCTCCCTGGTGTTGCTGTTCGGCCTGATGGCCGCCCTGATCGCGGCCTTCCACACGGCCCGGCGGCTGGTGGCCCCGGTGGCGGACATCGCCCGCGGCACGCGGGCGATCGCCGACGGAGACTACGAGCAGCAGCTTCCGCTGCCCCGGCACGACGACGAGCTGGCGTTTCTGGTGTCCTCGTTTAACGCCATGACCCGCCGCATCGCCCAGGCCCGCGACGCGGCCGAGCGCAGCCAGGAGGCCGTCGAAACCCAGCGCAACTACCTGGAGACCGTGCTCGGTCGGCTGTCTTCCGGGGTCGTGACCTTCGACGGCGACGGCCGGATGCGCACGACGAACCCGGCGGCACTGCAGATCCTCACGCTGGAGCCCGCCGACGGCGAAAGCCGCACCCTCGAGGAAATCGAGCGCGACCTGCCCTGGCTCACGCCCTGGACCGATACCGTGCGCCGCCACATCGTCGCCGGAAACGACTGGCGCGCCGAGGTGACCCTGTTCCGCGGCGACGGGCGCCAGACACTGATGTGCCGGGGCAGCGCGCTGCCGCTTCCGGCGCTGCAGCAGCGCGGGCACGTCGTCGTGTTCGACGACATCACAACCCTGATCACGGCCCAGCGCGACGCGGCCTGGGCCGAGGTGGCCCGGCGCCTGGCGCACGAGATCAAGAACCCGCTGACGCCGATTCAGCTCTCGGCCGAGCGGTTGCGGCACAAGCTCCTCGCCAAGGCACCCGAGCTGGACGCGCGGATCATCGACCGCGCGACCCGGACCATCATCCAGCAGGTCGAGGCGATGAAGTCGATGGTCAACGACTTCTCGGACTACGCGCGCTCGCCGCGGATGAAGCCCGAGCCCGTGGAACTCGACCGACTGATCCAGGAAGTGCTCGACCTCTACCGGAGTGCCGGCGCCACGGCGCTGCAAACCCGGCTCGGCGCCCCCGGCGCCGTCGTCCGGGGCGACCCGCTGCGCCTGCGGCAGGTGATCCACAACCTGGTCAAGAATGCCCAGGAGGCGCTCGAAGGGATGGACGGCGGCCGGGTCGAGGTCAGCACGGAGCTGGGGGACGGATCCGAGTCTCAGCACATCGAGCTTCGCGTCGCGGACAACGGATCGGGTTTCGACGAGGCGCTGATGCCCAGGCTATTCGAGCCCTACGTGACCACGAAGGCCAAGGGCACCGGGCTCGGGCTCGCCATCGTCAAGAAGATAATCGAAGAGCACGGCGGTATCATCGGGGCCGAAAATACCGGACACGGGGCACTGATCTCGGTTCGCCTTCCGGTTCTTCAGGCCGGTTCCGTGGCGATTGCCCAGGAGCGAGGACGACAGGTAGGCACATGAGCGCAACGCACATCTTGGTGGTCGACGACGAGCCGGACATCCGCCGTCTGGTGCAGGAGATCCTCGAGGACGAGGGCTACCAGGTTGCCAGCGCCGAGAACGGGGAGAGGGCGCGGCATGCGCTGCGCGACCGGCGACCCGACCTGATCCTGCTGGATATCTGGATGCCCGACCTCGACGGCATCAGCCTGCTCAAGGAGTGGGCCGAGGACGAGGGCCTGCCGTGCCCCGTGATCATGATGTCCGGCCACGGCACGGTCGAGACCGCGGTCGAGGCGACGCGCCTGGGCGCCTACGACTTCCTCGAGAAGCCGTTGTCGATGGCCAAGCTGCTGCTCACGGTCGAGCGGGCCCTGGAGGCCGAAAAGCTGCAGCAGGAGAATATCGGCCTGCGGCGCCGCGCGCCTCTGGTGCACGAGCCGGTCGGGCGCAGCGCGGCCATCCAGCGGCTGCGCGAGCAGGTCAAGCGCATCGCCCAGCACGACACCTGGGTCCTGATCACCGGCGAGGCCGGCAGCGGCCGCGAGACCTTCGCGCGCTATCTTCACGCCCAGAGCCCGCGGCGTGAGCGCCCGTTCGTCGATCTCAGCGTCTCGACGCTGGCCGGCGGCAACGCGGCCCGAGAGCTGTTCGGCAACGAGGAAGGCGAGCACACCCACTACGGCAGCCTCGAGACCGCGGCGGGCGGAACGCTGCTGCTCGACGAGGTCGCGGACATGGATCTCGACGCCCAATCCCAGCTCCTGGGCGCGCTCGACACCGGCTCCTTCCTGCGCGTCGGCGGCAGCGAGCCGGTGGCCATCGACGTGCGGATCGTCGCCGCCACCCAGAGGAACCTAGAGGACGAGGTCCGTTCCGAGCGTTTCCGCGAGGACCTGTTCTACCACCTGAATGTCGTGCCGCTGCACATTCCGGCCCTGCGCGAGCACGCCGAGGACGTACCGGACCTGCTGAACTACTACCTGGATTATTTCGCCACCCACGAGAAGCTCCCCTATCGCCGCTTCAGCGTCGGCTCGCAGAACTTCCTGCGCAACTATGGCTGGCCCGGGAACGTCCGGGAGCTCAAGAACCTGGTACAGCGGGTGCTGATCCTCGGTGCCGGCGACGAAATCGGTCAACAGGAGGTCGAGAGCGCGCTCGGCGCGCCGCTGCCGTCGCAGGCGCACGCGATCGACGAGCTCGTGTCGTTCGATCAGCCGTTGCGCCAGGCCCGCGAGCAGTTCGAGAAGGCGTACCTCGGCTACCAGCTCGAGAAGCACGCGGGCAACGTCAGCAAGATGGCGAAAGAGGCGGGCATGGAGCGTACGCACCTGTACCGCAAGCTGCGGTCCCTGGGGATAGAGATCAAGGAACGGCGGTGAGGGGCTATCGGCGGTATCCGGACCCCGGTTCATCGGGGGCGACCGGGGCGCGGGCGTCCGGCCCATGAAGATCATCATCCTGGGTGCCGGTCAGGTCGGCACGTCGGTCGCCGCGAATCTGGTCAGCGAGGCCAACGACATCACGGTCGTGGACCAGAACCCGGAGCTGCTGCGCGACCTGCAGGACCGCTTCGATCTGCGCACCGTGCTCGGCCACGGGGCCCATCCGGACGTGCTGCTGCGCGCCGGCGCCGAGGACGCGGACATGATCATCGCGGTGACCAACAGCGACGAGACCAACATGGTCGCCTGCCAGGTCGCCTACACCCTGTTCCACACCCCGACCAAGATCGCTCGGGTGCGTTCCCAGGGCTTCCTAGACCAGCCCAAACTGTTCAGCAGCGGCGCACTCCCGATCGACGTCCCCATCAGTCCGGAAGCCCTGGTCACCGACCATATCCTGCGCCTGATCGAGAACCCGGGCACGCTCCAGGTCCTGGACTTCGCCGAGGGCCGTATCCGGCTGGTGGCGGTCAAGGCTTACCCGGGGAGCCCCCTGGTGGGCCACGAGCTGCGCGCCCTCTACCAGCACATGCCTCAGGTGGATGCCCGGGTGGCGGCCATCTACCGGCAGGACCGGGCGATTCAACCCCAGGGCGACACGGTGATCGAGGCCGACGACGAGGTGTTCTTCGTCGCCGCGCCGAAGCACATCCGCTCGGTGATGAGCGAACTCAGACGCCTGGAGAAGCCCTACAAGCGGCTCATCTTCGCCGGCGGCGGCAACATCGGCACCCGCCTGGCGAAGGCGCTGGAGCACGGCTACCGGGTCAAGGTCATCGAGCGCGACCTCAATAGGAGCAAGCAGATCGCCGAGCTCCTGGAGAAGACCATCGTGCTGCACGGGGACGCGGCCGACGAGGAGCTGCTGATCGAGGAGAATGTGGAGAACACCGACGTCTTCTGCGCGGTGACCAATGACGACGAGGCCAACATACTCTCGGCGATGCTGGCCAAGCGGATGGGGGCGCGTAAGGTGATGGCGCTTATCAACCGGCCGGCCTATGCCGACCTGGTGCAGGGCGGGCCGATCGACGTCGCCATTTCTCCCCAGCAAGCGACTATCGGCAGCCTGCTGAAGCACGTGCGCCGCGGCGACGTGGTCGTGGTCTACTCCCTGCGCCGCGGGGCGGCCGAGGCGATCGAGGCCATCGCCCACGGCGATTACACCTCGAGTAATGTCGTTGGACGCGCGATCGACGACATCAAGCTGCCGAAGGGGACCAGCATCGGGGCCATCGTCCGCGGCAACGAGGTGCTGATCGCCCACCACGATACGGTGATCGAGTCCGAGGACCACGTCATCCTGTTCCTGCAGGACAAGCGCCGGGTCGCGGACGTCGAACGGCTGTTTCAGGTGAGCGTGACCTTTTTGTAGCGCGCGACGCCGGGCAGCGATTCGACGCCATGAAGCTTCGCGCCGTTCAGAAGGTCCTTGGCCTGCTGCTGACCGTCTTCAGCTTCACCATGCTGCCGCCGGTGGTCATCTCGCTGATCTACGGCGACGGCGCGGCATGGCCGTTCCTTGCCGCGTTCGTCCTGATTCTCGGGGTCGGCCTGCTGACCTTCCTGCCTGTCGTCCGATATCATCAGGACCTCAGGCTCAGGGACGGGTTCCTGGTAGTCGTCCTGTTCTGGGTTTCACTGGGTCTGGCCGGGGCGCTGCCCTTCGTGCTCTCCGAGCGTCCCCACCTGTCGCCGGTCAATGCCATCTTCGAGTCTATCTCCGGACTCACTACCACAGGCGCGACGGTTATCCTCGGGCTCGACGATCTGCCGAAATCCATCCTGTTCTATCGGCAGCAGCTCCAGTGGCTCGGGGGCATTGGCATCATCGTGCTCGCGGTTGCGGTGCTGCCGATGCTCGGAATCGGGGGCATGCAGCTCTACCGGGCCGAGACGCCGGGACCGGTCAAGGACTCCAAGCTCACGCCCCGCATAACCGAGACCGCGAAGGCCCTTTGGTACATCTATCTCTGGCTGACCGTCGCCTGCGCGCTGGCCTATTGGGGTGCCGGAATGACGCTGTTCGACGCCGTCGGCCACGCGTTTGCGACCTTGGCCATCGGCGGCTTCTCGACCCACGACCTGAGCATGGGCTACTACGACAGCACCCTGATTGAAATGATCGCCGTGCTGTTCATGTTTATTGCCGGTATCAATTTCGCGCTGCACTTCGTCGCGGTGCGGCGGCAGAGCCTGGTGGGCTATGCCCACGACAGCGAGTTCCGCTTCTACAGTTTTCTGATCGTGCTCGCGACCATCATCGTCACGGTGACACTGTACGTCAGCGACACCTACATCGAGTGGGAGAGCGCGTTCACGAAGGGGCTCTTCCAGGTCGTTTCAATCGGGACCACGACCGGCTTCACGACCGCCGAGTTCTATTTCTGGCCGCCGTTCCTGGAGATCCTGCTGCTGTTCATGAGCTTCGTCGGCGGCTGCGCCGGGTCCACGGGCGGCGGTATCAAGGTCATCCGCTTCCTGCTGCTGATCAAGCAGGGACTGCGCGAAGTGGGGCGGCTGGTCCACCCGAGTGCCCAGATCCCGGTGCGAATCGGCGGCAAGAGCGTTAACCACCGGGTCGTCGATGCGGTCTGGGGCTTCTTCTCGCTCTATGTCGGCAGTTTCGTCGCCATGTACCTGTTGCTGGCGGCCACCGGGCTGGACCTGTTGACCGCCTTCTCCGCCGTGGCCGCCTGCATCAACAACCTGGGCCCGGGTCTTGCCCAGGTCGGCGCCCATTACGCGGACATGAGCGATCCGGTGAAGCTGATCCTCTGCTTCGCCATGCTGCTCGGCCGGTTGGAGATCTTCACGCTGCTGGTACTGCTCTCACCCGCCTTCTGGCAACGCTGACGCGCCGACCACATCTTTTCGGCACGATTTCGGTCCGCCTCTGGACCGAAGCGGGTATCGGCATCCGACAGACCGGGAGGGAGGCGTCATGGGCATCATTGACAACCTCGAGGCCCTGCTTGCGCGTGGCCAGGATTCGGCCCTGCTGCGCTACAGCCTCGGCAACGAGTATCTGAAGTCCGGTGACGCGCGGACGGCATTGATGCATCTCGCCGAGGCGGTGCGCCAGGACCCCGGCTACTCGGCCGCCTGGAAGCTCCACGGCAAAGCGCTCGCCTCGGCCGGGCGACATGCCGAGGCCGTCGCGGCGTTCGACCTGGGCATCCGGGCCGCCGAGGCCAAGGGCGACGTCCAGGCCGCCAAAGAGATGCACGTCTTTCGCAAGCGCTCGGAGAAGGCGCTCGCAGGCTGACCGAGCTCCACGCCGCTCATCCCGAGCTGCCGGTCAGAACCACAAGGGGCAGAGGACGCGGAGGAAACCGGCATGTCGGCCTGTCCGTCGGGGGAAGCGCATGTACCGGCCTTTCTACCAAGGGCTTCCAAGTTCCTGGCATCGTGGCAGTTCCGAAGCCCGTTTCAAGTTTCATCGGGGCGCTTGTCATCGGTCGCCGGCGCGGTCAACCTACGCGCGCCTGAAAGCCTATAGTTCGCCGAGAGCCTATCCATGGGCCAAATCGGTGCCGGGACGTTCGGCACCGTCAACCAAGGGGGAATCGCGATGCGTCAAACGACCGATCAGACTGGCGGCGGCGGAAAAACCCGGATCGTCGCCTGGTGCGCGGCACTGGTGGCGATACTGATCCTGCCGGGCTGCGCGACACTGCCCGATTTCGGACTGTTCGCACGCGAGCCCGTGCGCACCGACCGTTTCGTGCTGCCGGACGAGAACACCGACGTCGTCGGCCTGGTGCAGGTGGTGGTCGCCCGCCATGAGGACACGCTCCCGGACTTTGCGCGCCGCTACGGCCTGGGTCATGACGAGGTCGTCGCCGCGAACCCCGGCATCGACCCCTGGCTGCCCGGCAAGGGCACGCGCGTGGTACTGCCGACCCAGTTCGTCCTGCCCGACGGCCCGCGCGAGGGGCTGGTCGTCAATCTGGCATCGCTGCGGCTGTTCTACTTCCCGAAGCCCGAGGAGGGGGAACCGCAGACGGTGATCACCCACCCCATCGGCATCGGCCGGGAGGGCTGGCGAACGCCCCTGGGGCAGATGCGCATCACCGAGAAGATCGAGAACCCGACCTGGACGCCTCCGGCCTCGGTGCGCCGGGAGCACGCAAAGCAGGGGGACCGGCTGCCCGCGGTCGTGAAGGCCGGACCCGACAACCCGCTCGGCGCCTACGCGATGCGCCTGAGCCGCCCGAGCTACCTGCTGCACGGCACCAACAAACCCTATGGCGTGGGCATGCGCGTCAGCCACGGTTGCGTGCGGCTGTATCCGGAGGACATCGCCCGCCTGTTCCCGGAGATCCCGGTCGGCACCAAGGTCCGCGTCATAAGCCAGCCCTATCTGGCCGGCTGGAAGGACGGCGAGCTCTATCTGGAAGCGCACGAACCGCTGTCCGAGGAGGCCAAGCGTTGGAAGGGCAGTCTGAAGCCAATGGAGAAGGCGCTGGCGGCGAGGACCGCCGACGACCCTACGCTGGTGGACTGGCAGAAGGCCGAAGAGGCCGCCCGCGAGGCGCGGGGAATCCCCGTTCCGGTCTCGCCCGGGAGCCCCAATCTCGACGAGGTCATAGCCCGGGCGCCCAGGGTGCCGCGCGTGCCCGAGTGGCAGGACGAGACGGACCGGGACAGCTAGAGAAACGCTGATTTACGGCGCTTCCCGTCCGGGCCAAGGATGGTCGGGCAGTTTCAATGGATGTAAGCCATTGAAAATTTAGCGCCCTGGTGCGGATCAGGGCCGGGCGGACATCAGGCCGCGTGCTCGGCCGGGTAGGGCAGGCGCCCACAGAGCCGGCTCAGCTCTCTAAGGCGTTCCGCGCTGCCCTGGGCTATCTGCTCCGTGCGGTAGCGCCAGACCCAGTTCCCCTCGGCGGTGCCCGGGCGGTTCATGCAGGCCTCCGATCCGAGTCCCAGCACGTCCTGCATCGGGAAGACGGCCATCGCCGCGACCGACGACAGCGCGGCGCGGATGAAGTCCCACTGTATCTCCTTGCCCTTGCCGCCCAGGTAGCGGGTGACTCGATGCCGGGTCTCGGCGTCCCGGCCCGCCCACCAGCCGCGCAGCGTGTCGTTGTCGTGGGTGCCGGTGTAGACGGCGAGACGTCGGCGATGATTGTGCGGCAGGAACCCGGAGAGCCCGATACCGTCTTCCATGCCGTCGAACGCAAACTGCAGGACCGCCATCCCGGGCAGCCCGAGGGCGTCCCGCAGCTCCTCGACGTCGCGGGTGATCACACCGAGGTCCTCGGCGATCAGCGGCAGCTCGTCGCCGAGCTCGGCCTTCAGGGCACGAAACAGGTCCTCCCCCGGCCCCTGCACCCAGCGACCGTTGACGGCCGTCGTCTCGGTCGCCTGGATCTCCCAAAAGCCGGCGAAGCCGCGGAAGTGGTCGATGCGAACCATGTCGACCAGCTCGAGCACCCGCCGCAGCCGCTCGACCCAGAAGCCGTACCCGTCCTGCGCCAGCACCTGCCAGCGATAGAGCGGGTTTCCCCAGCGCTGGCCAGTCGCGCTGAAATAGTCCGGCGGCACACCCGCGATGATCGTGGGATGCCCGAGCTCGTCCAGATGGAACCACTCCGGGTGGGTCCAGACCTCGCTCGAATCGTGGGCTACAAAGATCGGGACGTCGCCGATCAGCCTGACGCCGCGCGCGTGTGCGTAGGCGCGCAGCTCCCGCCACTGGCGAAAGAAGAGGTATTGTGCAAAGCGCCTGCGATCGAGCGACGGCTCGTGGGTCTCCTTCCATTGCTCAAGGGCGGCGGGGTCGCGCAGCGCGTATTCGGGTGACCATTCGGTCCAGGGCCGGTACCGGTGGTGTGCCTTCAGGGTCTGGTACAGGACGTAGTCCTCGAGCCAGGCCGCATGATGGATCTGGAACCGCGCGTAGTCGTCGCGGTCCGCCACCTCCGCGCCGGCCAGGAACCCGGCGTAGGCCCGGTCCAGCAGCCGGCGTTTCCACGGCTTGACGCGGCCGAAGTCCACCCGATCCGCCGCGAGCCCCGGGTGCTCCAGGTCCCCGGGCTCGATCCAGCGCGCCTCGAGCAGTAGCTCGGGACTTATCAGCAACGGGTTTCCGGCGAACGCGGACGAGCACTGGTAGGGGGAGTCGCGATACCCGGTCGGACCGAGCGGCAGCATCTGCCAGAGGCCCTGACCGGCTCGGGCGAGAAAGTCCACGAAGTCCCGGGCCGCTGGTCCGAGGTCCCCGACGCCAAACGGTCCCGGCAGTGACGTCGGGTGGAGTAGGATTCCGCTGGTTCGATACATCTGGACTGCCTTGTCGGAGGGGTGCGACCGCACCAGTCTAGCGAAACTACCCCCGAAAAGCGCGAACCGGACCGGCCGGTCAGCGGACCTACCGAGCATCGCCCAAGACCGTCAGCCGCCGCGGCTCGCGCGCTTGCGCTCGTGCTCCTTGAGGTGGCGCTTTCGGATGCGGATCGCCGAAGGGGTGATCTCGACCAGCTCGTCGTCCTCGATGAACTCCAGCGCCTGCTCGAGGCTGAAGCGGATCGGCGGGGTGAGCAGAATATTCTCGTCCGAGCCCGCGGCGCGGATATTGGTCAGCTGCTTGGCCTTGAGCGGATTCACGGTCAGGTCGTTGTCGCGGGAGTGGATGCCGACGACCTGGCCCTCGTAGACCTCATCCCCCGGCGAGACCAACATCCGGCCGCGCTCCTGCAGATTGAACAGGGCGTACCCCAGCACCTTACCGGTCGCGTTCGAGATCATGGCGCCGTTTCTCCGAGGCGCGATGCCACCTTGGTTGGCCGGGCCGTAACGGTCAAAGATGTGGTATTTGAGCCCGGTGCCGGAGGTCAGGGACATGAACTCGGTCTGGAATCCGATCAGGCCGCGCGACGGGATCTCGTAGTCCAGCCGCACCCGCCCCCGGCCGTCCGGCAGCATGTCCTTGAGCTCGCCCTTGCGCTCGCCGAGCGCCTGCATGATCGCGCCCTGACAGCCCTCGTCGAGATCGACGGTCAGCTGTTCGTAGGGCTCGCAGATGCGGCCGTCGATTTCTCGGAAGATGACCTCGGGCCGGGACACCGCGAGCTCATAGCCTTCGCGTCGCATGTTCTCGAGCAGGATCGACAGGTGCAGCTCGCCGCGCCCTGAGACCCGGAACTTCTCCGGGTCGTTGCCCTCCTCGACGCGCAATGCGACGTTGTGGATCAGCTCCCGTTCCAGCCGGTCCTTCAGTTGACGCGAGGTCAGGTACTTGCCCTGTCGACCCGCGAACGGCGAGGTGTTGACCTGAAAGGTCATGGACACGGTCGGCTCGTCGATGGTCAGGGGCGGCAGGGCCTCGACGGCATCCGGGTGGCAGAGCGTATCGGAGACGTTCGGCGCGTCCATGCCGGTCAGCGCGACGATGTCGCCGGCGGACGCCTCGGGCACCTCCGATCGCTCTAGCCCCATGTAGCCGTAAACCAGCCCAACCTTGGCCCGATGGGTGCTGCCATCGCGCTTGACCACGACGACCTGCTGGTTGGGCCTGACACTCCCGCGCTGGATCCGCCCCAGGGCAATGGCGCCGACGAAGCTGGAATAGTCCAGGGTCGAGATCTGCATCTGGAACGGCCCGTCCGGGTCCACCACCGGTGCCGGACAGTGCTCGACGATGGCCTCCAGCAGCGGCGTCATATCGCCGTCGTGCACGTCGTCGGTCAACGCCGCGTAGCCGTGGATGGCGGAGGCGTAGACGATTGGGAAATCGAGCTGCTCGTCGGTCGCCCCCAGCCGGTCGAACAGCTCGAAGACCTGGTCGATGACCCAATCCGGGCGCGCCCCGGGCTTGTCGATCTTGTTCACGACGACGATCGGGCGCAGGCCGTGACTGAAGGCCTTGCTGGTGACGAAGCGCGTCTGGGGCATGGGCCCCTCCTGGGCGTCGACCAGCAGCAGCACCGAGTCCACCATCGAGAGCACGCGCTCCACCTCGCCGCCGAAATCCGCGTGGCCGGGCGTGTCGACGATGTTGATCCGGTAGTCCCGCCAGCGCAGCGCGGTGTTCTTCGACAGGATGGTGATGCCGCGCTCGCGCTCCAGGTCGTTCGAGTCCATGACCCGCTCGACCGGACCGAAGCGCTCGCCGAGGGTCCCGCACTGCTGCAGCAATTTATCGACCAGCGTCGTCTTGCCGTGGTCGACGTGGGCGATGATGGCGATGTTGCGAAGGTTCTCGATCACGAGGGGTGGGGCTCCGGAAAGCGGGGACAGCGGGACTTCGGTGCCGCGGCGGGACCGGTCGACCCGGAGCGACGCCAGGCGGTGGAGGCCGGCCGCCGATTATAGCTTAAAGAGCCTCAGTCGCGGTCCGGAATCGAGTGCGCCCGTCGGCTCAAAACGGCCCCTCGGCGGTAATTCCGAGGCTCGAACGGGGCGCCGGGACCAACGTCCGGCGATCGGCGTTCTTGGCCTCGAAATTTTGTCACAAAGATTCCGCAACAACGCAACACAGAAAAGAAAGTTAGAGATGCCCACACCGCCTGTGGATAACTTTGTGAACAAAGAGCGCCCGACGCCCGCCGGCCCGCACCGGCACCGATCTCCAACCCCACTGGTCCCGTTGCTCGAGACGCGCGTTCGGCTTTTCCGGTCAGAAGGATAGGCGCCCTCGCGGGCGAGCGGCGCTCCCCGGCGGCGGACTTGGACCAACGCCCGGGCCCGCCGGCCGGCGGTGTGCATAGCCGCCGGATACCGGGGCGGGCGCCTGACGGCAGCGGGGTCGATTTCGGCAGGGCTCCCCGCCCGGGCGCCGGGGTCCTCGGCGGGTCCGAGCGCGTCGCGCCGGGGTTGCGCTCGCCGGGGAAAAAGCCCAGCATACGTGGGGCCGCCGTTGGACGAAATCCGATGACAAGCGCGCCGCGTTGAAATTTCCCACGGACCCCGAGCAGTAACCTGAGCATGACGCCTGCCGACCTAAAACCCGTACGCGACCACATCGCCTCCCGCATCATCGGCCAGCGCCAGTTCATCGACAGCATGCTGATCTGCCTGCTCAGCGATGGACATCTGCTGGTGGAGGGCATGCCGGGACTGGCCAAGACCACCGCCGTCAAGGCGCTTGCCGAGTCCCTGGAAGGCGACTTCCACCGCGTTCAGTTCACGCCCGACCTGCTGCCCTCCGACCTGATCGGCACGGACATCTACCGCCACGAGAAAGGCGAGTTCGAGTTCCGCCCGGGCCCCCTCTTCCACAACGTGCTGCTGGCCGACGAGGTCAACCGCGCGCCCGCGAAGGTGCAGTCGGCGCTGCTCGAGGCGATGGCCGAGCATCAGATCACCGTCGGCCAGCGTACCTACCCGCTGCCCAAGCTATTCATGGTGCTGGCGACCCAGAACCCGGTGGAGCAGGAGGGCACCTATCACCTGCCCGAGGCCCAGCTCGACCGCTTCCTGATGGAGGCGGTGGTCACCTATCCGAGCCGGGACGAGGAGCTCCAGATCCTCGAGCTCGACAGCCAGCAGCAGAAGCAGAGCTACGCGCCGCCGGCCAAACGCCTGACGCAGGCGGAGCTCTTCGCGATGCGCCGGGACGTGGCCAACCTGTACCTGGACCCCAAGCTTCACAACTACATCGTCGATTTGGTCCAGGCGACCCGCCAGCCAAAAATCTACGACGCGGATCTCGGCCGCTGGTGCCGCTTCGGCGGCTCGCCGCGCGCCAGCATCGCGCTCGCGCGTTGCGCCCGGGCCCGTGCCTGGCTCGACGGCGACGAGTTCGTGGCGCCTCACCACATCCAGTCGGTCGCGCCGGAGATCCTCCGCCACCGGCTGCTGCTGACGTTCGAGGCAGAGGCCGAAGGCATCACGACCGACGAGTTCGTCAACCGGCTGCTGAACCTCGTCGCCATCCCTTGATCGCGATGTCGCGGACCGAACGCCCCCGGCTCGCTCCGACTCGGGACCCGGACGCGCCATCGGCGGCGCCCGCCCGGCCGACGGCAGGGTCGCAGGTGCTGACACGGTGAGTCTCTACCCCCGACTGGACGACCTGCTGGAGCTGCGCCACCAGGCGCAGACGCTCGGCCTGCCGTCGCACCACCTGGTCAACTCGACCTTTGCCGGGCTCTATGCCTCGGTGTTTCGCGGCGCCGGCGTCAATTTCGAGGAGGTCCGCGAGTACCGCGAGGGCGACGACATTCGCTATATGGACTGGAAGGTCACGGCCCGCACCAACGAGCCGCACATGAAGATCTTCCGCGAGGAACGCGAACGCTCGATCGTGCTTTGTGTCGACAAGGGCCCGCACATGGCGTTCGGTACCCGCGGCACCTTCAAATCCGTCCAGGCCGCCCGCGCGGCGGCCCTGATCGGCTGGGCGGCGAGCCGCCTCAACGACCGGGTCGGCGGGCTGGTCTTCGGGGATCCGGCCGCCGGGTTGCAACACTTCCGGCCTTCCCGGGGGCGCCGGGCCCTGTGGCAGCTGCTCCGCAATTTGACCACGCCGGGTCCCGACAAGGAGAAGTCGGTGGACTGTCTCGGCGGCGCACTGCAGCGGGCCACGTCCGGGCTTCCGACCGGCTCGCTGGTGTTCGTCATCGCGGACCTGAACCGCGACGCGATGAGCCTGGAGCGCATCCTCGGCAACCTGACCCAGCGCAACTCGGTGGCGCTGATCCCGGTGGACGACCCGGCGGACTGGGAGATCCCGTCCATGGGCGTGACCACCTTCACCGGCACCGACGGTACCCTGGTCGAGATAGACACCGACGACCCGCAGGCCCAGCGCGCCTTTCGCCAGGCCTGGGAGGAGCGCCGGAGCCTGCTCCAGGCCATCGCCCACCGGCTCCACATCATCCTGCTGCCGGTGCGCACCGACGAGGAGATCCACCTGAGCCTGATCCACAACCTGGAGCACCGGGCGAGATCGCGGACGGTCTGATGGAACCGACGCTCGACCAGCTCAGGGACATCCACGGGTTCGCCGGCGTCAGCTGGTGGCCGCCGGCACCCGGCTGGTGGCTACTCCTGGGCGGGATCCTTTTGATGAGCTACGCGATCTGGCGCTGGCGCGCCACGCTGCGCCTGCGGGTGCCGATCCCGGGAATCACGCTGGGAAGCTGGCGCTGGGACGCAGCGGCGGCCCTGCGGGACCTGCGCCGCCGGGAACGGGCCGGACTGGATCCTAAGACCGCCACCGGCGAGCTCTCGGAGTTGATGCGACGGATCGCGATGGCCCGGCTCGGTCGCGATGCCTGCGCCGGGCTAACCGGCGAGGAATGGCTCGACTGGCTGTCCGCGAACGATCCACAGGGCTTCCCGTGGAAGGAGCGCGGCCAGATCCTGCTCTCCGCCCCCTACGCCCCGCCGCGAGAGTCGGGAGATGGGGCGGTCGGGTCACTCATCGATGCCGGCTACGGCTGGGTGTCCGCCCCGGACAAGAAGGACAAGGCCAAACGGGAGGGACGGCGTGTTTGAGTTCCATTGGCCCTGGGCCGCGCTGCTGTTGCCGCTACCGCTGCTGATCCCCTACCTGTGGCCGGAGCCCGCCGAACCCGTCGAGGAGGACCTCGAGGGCCAGCGGCAGACCCTGCTGCACCCTCGGCTCGACGCCCTGGAGGCGGCCTACCGGACGCGCCGGCCGAGGCTTCAGCTGGGCGGCTGGGTGCATCTGGCGCTGCTTTACCTGCTCTGGGCCGCGCTAGTGTTCGCGCTGATGCGTCCCCAATGGCTGACGCCCTATACCGAGATCAGCTCGCCCGGCTATGACATCATGCTCGCGGTGGACACGTCGCACTCGATGGACGCCCTGGACTTCACCGTGGGGGGCCGCCAGGTCACCCGCATGCAGGTGGTCAAGGGGGTCATGGGCCGCTTCGTCGATCAGCGCGAGGGCGACCGCATAGGGTTGATCATCTTCGGCAGCCGGGCCTTCATGCTCTCGCCGCTGTCGATGGACCGCAACGCGGTGCGTCAGTTACTCGACGGCGTCGTCGCCAGCATTGCCGGCCAGGGCACCGCCCTGGGGGACGCCATCGCGCTGGGGGTAAAGAAGCTCAGGGAGCGTCCGCCCCAGTCCCGGGTCATGATCCTGATCGCCGACGGCGACAACTCGGCCGGCGGCTTCGCGCCGGTCGAGGCCGCGCGCCTGGCCCGCGCCATGGGCGTGCGCATCTACGTTATCGGCGTGGGCAGCAAGCAGGAGCGGATCCCGATCTTCGAGGAAGGCACGGTCAAGTACCGCGACGACCTGACGATGGACGAGGAGACCCTGCAACAGATTGCCGACATCACCGGCGGCGCCTACTTCCGGGCCACCGACACCCGCGCCCTGGAGGCGATCTCGGAGCGCGTCGGCCAATTGGAGAAGACCGAGGCGGAATCGCGCACGGCCTTCCTGCCGGAGCCCCTTTACCGCTGGCCGCTCGCGCTCGCGCTGCTGGCGCTGCTGGCGCTGGGCTTGTTCCCGGAGGGGCGGAAGCGGTTCGTTCGGGGTGCCGCCGGTGCCTGAGCTCGGCTTCCATTTCGCCCAACCGGCCTGGTTCTGGGGCCTGCTGGCGCTGATCCCGGTGGCCATCTGGCTGATGCGCAGCGCCGCGCGAGCCGCCCGCTCGCCGGTCCACCGGTACGCGGACGCTCACCTGCTGCCTTACCTGACCGGTACCCGAGACCTCCAGACCCATGAGCGCTGGAGCCGCTTCCTGCGCTGGTCGCTGCTCTGGGCCCTGCTGCTGGCGGCCATGGCGGGGCCGCGGTGGAATTTCGCGGACGTCCGGCTGTTCCATCCCGGCAACAACCTGCTGGTGCTGCTCGACATCTCCCGCTCCATGCAGGCGGACGACGTCAGCCCCTCCCGGCTCGCGCGCGCCCGGCAGGAGATACAGGACCTGATCGTCTACAACCGGGAGGTGCGCCTCGGGCTGATCGCCTTCGCCTCGGTGCCCCACGTCCTGTCGCCGATCACCGAGGACACCTATACCATCCTGAACGCCCTTCCGGCCCTATCCACGGACCTCGCCAGCCTGCAGGGCAGTCGGCTGGGCCCGGCGCTGGACCGGGCCGAGACCCTGCTCGCGGGACTTCCTGCGGACAGCGCCCGGTCCATCCTGCTGATCTCGGACGGCGATTTCGACGAGCCCGATCTGCTGGAGCGAGTCCAGCAACTGGCCGAGAAAGGCGTCAAGCTCCACGTGCTGGGGATCGGAACCGAAGACGGGGCCCGTGTGCCGGCGCCGCGCGGCGGCTGGATCACCGACCGCGGGGGCCAGCCGGTGATCTCGGTCCTGAACGAGTCGATGCTCGAGGAGTTGGCGAACGCCGGTGGCGGCCTGTACCGCGAGGCCGACTATCGCGACGGTGACACCGGCGACATCCTGGAGGCCGCGGCCGTCTCACGGCTGCCGCCACAGGCGGGCGACCAGCGCACCCGGATCTGGAACGAGCGGTATTGGCTCCCGGTTCTACTGGTGGCCGGTCTCCTGGTGCCACAGTTCCGGGGCCGGTGGCGGAGGCGCGTGTCATGACGCGCCTCCCGATCGCCGCCGCGATTGCGGCAACCCTGAGCCTGCCGTCCGGGGCCTGGGCCGGCTGGTTCAAGAACAGCGACCAGGAGGCCCTGGAGGCCTACCGCAAGGGCGATTACTCGGCGGCCGCCGAGGGCTTCTCGGACGCCTATCGGCGCGGTGTCGCCCTCTACCGAGCCGGACGCTACTCGGATGCGGCCCGCGCATTCGAGCAATCCGACACCGGCGAAGATCGTCTGTCGGGCCGCTACAACCTCGGGAACGCGCGCTTCCAGCTGGGCGACTTCGCCGGCGCGGCCGCGGCCTTCGAGCAGGTCCTGAGCGCCGACCCGACCCACGACGACGCGGCCCACAACCTGGCCCTGGCCCGCGCCATGCTCGCGCGTCTGGAGCAGGAGGCGTACGAAAAACAAAAGGAAGAGCAGGAACGCAAGCAGCGGGAAGAGGAGCAGAAGAAGCAGGATCAGCAGCAGGACCAGCAGCAGCAGGATCAGCAGCAGCAGGATCAGCAGCAGCAGGACCAGCAGCAGCAGGACCAGCAGCAGCAGGACCAGCAGCAGCAGGATCAGCAGCAGCAGGATCAGCAGCAGCAGGATCAGCAGCAGCAGGACCAGCAGCAGCAGGACCAGCAGCAGCAGGACCAGCAGCAGCAGGACCAGCAGCAGCAGGATCAGCAGCAGCAGGATCAGCAGCAGCAGGATCAGCAGCAGCAGGACAGCAGCAGCAGGATCAGCAGCAGCAGGATCAGCAGCAGCAGGATCAGCAGCAGCAGGACCAGCAGCAGCAGGATCAGCAGCAGCAGGACCAGCAGCAGCAGGATCAGCAGCAGCAGGACCAGCAGCAGCAGGACCAGCAGCAGCAGGATCAGCAGCAGCAGGATCAGCAGCAGGGCTCCGAGGGCGAGCAGAGCCAGGAGCAGCAGTCCGGGTCATCATCCGATACGGAGGAGAAAGGCGAGGCCGGAGGCGAACCCGACGAGGGCAAGAAGGGCGAACCGGACGAGCAGCAGACCGAGGGCACGTCGAGCGATGAGCGGGAGTCGCGTGAAGGCGACCGCTCCGACGAGGAGCCGACGAGCGAAGACAGCGGACGGCAGGACGAGCAGCCGAAAGATCAGGCCTCGCGCGCGGACGAGGAGAAGCAGACCGACGACCAGGCCGCCGGTAAGGACGAGCCTCAGGCGGAGGAGACCTCCGGCACGGAGAAAGACGAACAGGTCGACGAGCAGGCCGCGGGCAAGGAGGAGCCTCAGGCGGAAGAGACCCCCGGCACGGAGAAGGACGACCAGGCCTCGGAGAAGGCGCCCGGCGAGCAGCGGCAGGACGAGTCCGAGTCCGGAAAGGAACCCGACCGGGAGCGCCCCGAGGACGAGGCCAAGGGCGGCGAGGAGCCGCGTGAGCAGGAAGGCGCCGGCGAGGAGCCGCGCAAGCCCGAGGACGCGGCCGGCGACCAGGAGCGTCCGGACGAGGAGCGGCGCGATGAAGGCGGCGCACAGGAGCAGACCGGCGAGGGAAAGCGCCCCGAGGAGACCGAACAGGGCCGCACCGACGAGGGTGAGCCGCCGCCAGAGCGCGATGAGGAGACGGGCGCGGGCGAAGAGTCCCCGCCGGATAAGCGCGACTCAAGAGAGGGACGCCGCGATCGGCCCTCGGATGCCAGCCCGCCGGACACCGCTCCGAGGGACGGTGCCGCCGACGCCGTGGACCGATTCGATCAGCTCGGCCAGCAGCCGATGACCGACATGCCCGAGGACGCCCCTCAGGGAGACACCCCGGCGCTGGGCGGCATGGCCGCGATGGGTCCCGGTATGGCGGTCATCGAGCAGAGACTGCAGCAGGTGGAGGGCGATCCATCACTTCTCATCAGCAACCAGATGAAGCTCGAGGAGATGCGGATGATGCAGAGCTCGGGCGGTCCGCTCCGGGAGAGCCGGCCATGGTAGCCGCGGTTTCGTCGACAGGCCGCCGTTCGCGCCGGGTCCTGATCGCCCTGGGCGCTTTGATGGCCGGTCTTGTTTGCTGGCTGGGGAGCGGCACCGCCTGGGCGTGGACCTACCCGCCCTACGGCCCTTACGCCCCGTACCCGCCTCAACAACAGGGCCAGTATGGGCAGGCGCCGTACCCGTACCAGAACCCCTACCAGAACTGGCAGTTTCCGCCGGTTCGGCCCGACAATTCCCAGGGCGTCCCGCCCAGTTACCAGCCCGCACCGCCGAGCCGCGCACCGGGGCAGGTGCCGGGCTATCAGCCCGGTTGGCCGAACGGGTATTCGCAGACCGCGGTTCAGAGTCCGTCCGCGCCGCCCAGGCTTGAGTGGTCCCTCGACGAGACCCAGCCCTATGTGCAGCAGAACCTGCTGCTGCGTCTGGAGCTGGTAAGCGCGGACAGCCTGACGGAGGCGGACCTGGACCTCCCCGGCAACGGCGATGCCCTGTTTCAGAAGCTCGAGGGCCCCGACGCAAGCTATCGCACCGGCAGCGACGGCCGACGCGAGGTGGTCAACAAGTTCGTGCTGACCCTGACCCCGCTTCGCGCCGGCAGCCTGGAGCTCCCGCGCATTCGGGTCACCGGCACTCGGCCGGGCGCTTACGGCGGCAGCGAGCGTTATGAGGCGGTCGCGGACCGTCCGATCCGGCTTCAGGTTCGCCCGGCCATGACCTCGGTCCGACCCTGGCTGCCGCTGAAGTCGCTGAGCCTGAACGCATCGTTCGACAGTACGGAGGATATCAAGGCGGGTCAGCCGATCACGCTCGCGCTGGAGCTCGCCGCCGCGGGGGGGCACGCGAGTCAGCTCCCCAGCCTCGAGGATCAGCTCCACAGCCCGGACTTTCGCGTCTACCGGGAACAGGTCCTGACCGACAGCAGCCTTTCCGGCGACGGACGGGAGCTGCTGGGAAAACGTACCGAGTATTACACCCTGGTCCCCCAGACCGGCGGTCGCCTGCATCTGCCGGAGATCAAGGTTCCCTGGTGGAGCGTCGAGCTGGGTACGCGGCAGGTCGCGAGCCTGCCCATCCATACTCTGGGTGTCGGCGCGCCGGGTGGGTCGCTCGGACTCGGGGCTGCGCCCGCCGGAGCGGGAGAGGGTTGGGGCAAGGTCTGGCTGCCGTTCGCGGCCCTGCTGCTGGTGCTTGCCGGATACTGGGGCGGCGTGCTGCTCAGAAGCCGCTCCCCGGGCGAAGGTCCCGGCCTGGCGGAGCGGCTGCGCAGTGGCCTGCGCACGACCGCCGATGTGGCGTCGGCCCAGGCCAGCGCGGCGGCCAGTGCGGCCATCCGGCGGCTCAATCCGGCCCCCATGGCCACACGGCTCGGGGCCTCGGCCACCGGCTTGCTGCCGCCGAGCAGCCATTTCCTGATGGCCGTTCGCAGTGCCAATCGGGCCCATGACCCTGCGGGCTGGTGTGCGCGGTTCGAGAAGGCCGCACGCGGACGTCTGCGCGTCCCGTCCAAGACAATGCTGCCGAACCTCACGGAGCGGATACTGTCACTGCGGCCCGGTGCCGACCGCGCCAAGCTCACGCGCCTGATGGAGCAGCTTGATGCGGCCCTCTACGGCAGACAGGACATCGATTTCCCGCGCTGGAAGCGCGATTTCATGCGTCAGGTCGGGCGCCGGGCCGGACTTTTCAGGTTCCCGCTAGCCGCTGATCACATAAAGAAGGCGCACCTTCCAGCGTTGAATCCAACGCCGGCGGTATAGCCGACGCGGCTGAGTGCGGGGCCCGTGCCCCGCCGTGCCTACCGCGTCTCGTATTCGGTCTTGGAACCGGTCAGGTCCCAGGCGAAGGTGCAGTCGAGATGGGACAGCACCGAGATCATCCCGCTCTCGCCGTCCTCCACCATCACGGCGATGGGCGCCCGCCGGCCGAACTGCCTGTTTCCGCGCTTGACCCAGAGATTGCGCATCTCGGGGTTGCGCGGGAAGTAGGTATGGAGCGCCTCCTCGATACGCATCAGGTAGGCCACCCGGCGATCCACTCCGGGGTCCTCGGGAAACGCGGTCTCCTCCCGGAACCGGGCGATGTTTCGTGACTTCACGCTGTCCGGAAGCTGAAGAAGGGCCATGATGTCGCGCGCCCCTACGCCCCAGCCCTCGAGGAGGTCCATGGTGCGCCGGGTCAGGGACAATCGCTCGTCCAGGGTCATTTCAGTCATTGGTTTACTGCTCCGGGAATGACCGCGTCGCCGACGCGATCTGACTTTCAGAGATGGCGGCGGGTTGAGCGGGATGCAACCCGCGCACTGCGGCTGCAACGCCGGCAGGGGTCCTCGGACCGGTGGCCTCTGGCTAGCGGGCCACCCGTGTGATGCGGATCACCAGCGGGATCTGACGGAGGCGCCGCATGATCCGCGCAAGGTGCTTGCGGTCGCTTACCGTCACCAGGAACTCGGTCGCGGAAGTCAGGCCGTCCTTCTCCCGGGAATGCACGTGCTCGATATTCGAGCCCTGCTCCGCAATTGCCCCGGCGACCACGGCCAGCGCGCCGCGCCGATTGCCGATCTCGACGCGGATCTCGACCGGAAACTCCCCGTCCGGGGCCGCCGCCCACTCGACGTCCAACCTCCTGTCCCGCCGCGTCTCGAAGCTGCCGAGGTTGTGGCACTCGCTGCGGTGGACCACGATCCCACGCCCGGGATTGAACAGGGCCGAGATGCTGTCACCGGGTATAGGCCGGCAGCAGCGTGCAAAATTCACGACCATACCCTCGGTTCCGCGGATCGCCAATCGGTGGGGCGGCAAGTCCTCTGCCGGAGCAGGCGCGGGCGCCGCGCCCGCCCCCCTCTACCTCGAGAATACGGCGCGCGACCAGCGCCGGCAGGCGATTTCCGAGCCCGATGTCGCCAAGCAGGGCATCGAGGTCCGGCAGGCCCGCGTCCTCCAGATAGGCGGCGATACGAACCGGATCCACCCGGTCGAGGTCCGTCGCGAAGCCCGCCAGCTCCGCGTTCAGCAGCCGCTTGCCCAACACCTGCGCCTCGCGCTGCTTGAGGTTCTTCAGATAACCGCGGATATTGGCTCGGGCCTTGCCGGTGACGACGAAGTTCAACCAGGCCGGATTCGGCTTGGCCCCCGGGGCGTTGATGATCTCCACCGTCTGACCGCTGCGCAGCACGGTGCTCAGCGAGGCGAGCCGCCGGTCGATGCGGGCGGCCACGCCGGTGTTGCCCACGTCCGAGTGGATCGCGTAGGCAAAATCGACGACCGTCGCGCCACGCTTCAGGGTAAGAATCCGGCCCTTCGGCGTGAAGACATAGACCTCGGCCGGGAACAGGTCCACCTTGACGTGCTCGAGGAACTCTACCGAGTTGCCCGCGCCGCGCTGCATTTCGAGCAGATTCTGCAGCCACTCGGTGGCCATCGCCGGGGGGTTGGCGATCGACTGGCTCCCGGTCTTGTACATCCAGTGCGCGGCAATGCCGGACTCGGCGTTCTGCTGCATGTCGTCGGTGCGGATCTGGATCTCGATCGGCACCCCCTGGGGCCCGAAGAGGACCGTGTGCAGCGACTGGTAGCCGTTCATCTTCGGGATGGCGATGTAGTCCTTGAACCGCCCCGGAACCGGCTTGAAAAGGTTATGCACCAGCCCGAGGACCCGGTAACAGGTATCGACCCGGTCTACGGTGACCCGGAAACCGAACACGTCCACGACCTCCGAGAACGCCCGCTTCTTGTCGCGCATCTTGCGGTAGATGCCGTAGAGGTGTTTGCGCCGGCCGACCACGCTGGCCGCTATCCCCTCCTGCTGCAAGCGCCGCTTGAGTGCCGTCTCGACGTTGGCTACCAGCTCCGAACGGACGCCGCTCGCCCGCTCCACCGCGCGCTGGATTATCCGAAAACGCCAAGGCCAGAAATGCTGGAAGCCGAGCTCCTCGAGCTCGTTGCGCACGCTGTTGATACCAAGCCGGTTTGCGATGGGTGCGAAGATATCGAGCGTTTCACGGGAGATCCGCCGGCAGGACTCCCGGCGCATGACGCCGAGGGTTCGCATGTTGTGGAGCCGATCGGCGAGCTTGATCATGATGACGCGAATGTCCCGCGTCATCGCCAACAGCATCTTCTGCAGGCTCGCGGCCTGGGCCTCGGCGCGGGAATCGAAGTCGATTCGGGATAGCTTGCTGACGCCGTCGACAAGCTCGGCGATCTCGTCATCGAAGGCGGCGGCCACCTGCTCCTTGGCGACCGGGGTATCCTCGATCACGTCGTGCAGCAGCGCCGCGATCAGGCATTTGTGGTCCATGCGCATCTCGGCGAGGATGCGCGCGACCGCGACCGGGTGGTAGATATAGGGCTCGCCGGACTTGCGCTTCTGCCCCTCGTGGGCCTCGGCACCGAAGAGGTAGGCGCGGTAGACCTCGCTGACCTGCTCGGGTTGCAGGTAACCCTCCAGGTAGCCGCAGAGGTCGCTGATCAGGTAGCGCTGCTTGTCCGCCGCGGCCTCGTCGGAAGCGCTCTCGATCGGAGACGCGGTGGCGGTCGCCATGCTTTCACCAGGACCGTCGGGGGCACCCGCGGACCGCGCCCGGGACGGTACAGGGAGCCCCGCTCCGCCACGCGCCGCCTGTAACCGGGTCCGCCACGGCGGTCAGCCTCGATCCGGGTCCGGGTCCGAGAGCTCGGCGGCCAACTCCTCGGCAAGCGCCTGCTCCAGCGCGGCGGCGGTCTCGTCCATCTCCTTCTGCGCGGCCTGGACCGTCTCACGGGTGATGTTTCCGGCGGCGATCTCGCGCAGGGCCATCACCGTGGGCTTGTCATTCTGCCAGGGCAGCATCGGCTCGACGCCGTTAGCCAGCTGGCGGGCCCGTTTGGTGGCCAGCAGGACAAGATCGAAGCGGTTGTCGACATGGTCGAGGCAATCCTCGACGGTGATTCGCGCCATTTGGCTATTCTCTCCTCAAACAAAAAACTGGGGCATCCGCGGCCTGGCCGGGAACCGGTCGAGTCAGAACGCGAGATACAGACGCACTTGTGAGGCCGGGCCCCGCTTCCGCGAGGCCCGAGCCGCTTGTCCGATTGGATCTATCCGCGTGCTCAGTAAGGAACAGTGGGGACCCGAGGCACGCGCACAAGTACGCGTGAGAGTCAAGGTTAGCACATGCGTCGGTATTTTGACCGCCCAAAGGGCATCATCAGCCCAGCCCCTCCAACAGGGAGCCCAGCCGGGCTCGCTGTCGAACCAGCCGCAGTCGCTCGGCGACGGCGATCGACTGGAGCCCGTCGAGGGCGTCCTCGAAGCGGTCGTTGACGACCAGGTAGTCGTACTCGGCGTAGTGGGCCATCTCCGCCCGGGCCTGCTGCATGCGCCGCGCGATCACGGTCTCGTCGTCGGTGCCGCGCCCGCGCAGGCGGCGCTCCAGCTCTGCGATAGTGGGCGGCAGCACGAAAATACCGACGGCGTCGGGCAGCCGCGCCCGCACCTGCCGCGCGCCCTGCCAGTCGATCTCCAGGATCAGGTCACGGCCCTCGCCGAGACAGTCGCGAACATCCCGCTCCCGGGTACCGTAGAGGTTGCCGAAGACCTCGGCGTGCTCCAGAAACGCCCCGTCCGCGACCGCCCGCCGGAACACACCGGAGTCCAGAAAATGGTAATGGACCCCGTCCTGCTCCCCCTCCCGGGGCGCGCGCGTCGTACAGGAGACCGACAGGCCGAGCGTCGGGTCGCGCGCCAGCAGCGCCTTGACCAGACTGGTCTTGCCGGCGCCGGACGGCGCCGAGACGATGAATAGGGTGCCAGCGCTCACTTCGTCTGCAGCCGCTTCAGCAGCGCACTCCGGGTTGGACCTGAACCGCGACATTTACGGAAATGGTCAATGTCCTGCACGGCAACCTGCTCAGGAGGCTTTCCCTTGGGCGCACGCCTCGGTGCACATCCTCGCCCTCCCAGGATGCCAATTCCAGATCAGTTTACCCTACTCGTTTTCTTCCGGTTCACGGGGTACCAGTACGGGAGCTTGACGTCGGCTTACGTCATCCCGCGGTCGTTCCTCGGTCACGCCGCCGCATACACACTGCGCCCCGCGCCATAGTAGGCGTCATAGACATGCTGGAAGACGGCCGCTGGTCTTCTGCTCGAACAGCTCCGGGGTGTAGGCGTCGGGCAAGCCCTGGTCCAGCACCTTCTCGATGGTCACCCGCACCTCGGCGCGGGCCTGCTGGCGTTTGCGCCAGTCCAGCACCAGCTTCCCGGCCTTGAGCGTGGCCAGTAGTTCCCGGGCCGTGGCCTTGACCTTGTCTCGGTCCGCGTCGCTCAGGTCGATCTGCGGCTTGGTCAGGAGGTCGAAGAGCGCCAGCTCTTCCTCGTTCAGTTGCTCGCCGACGCCCCGCTGCTCTTCCTCGTTCAGGCTCTGGGCGAAGGCCATCAGCTGCTGGAAGAACTCCTCGGCGTTGAGGCTGCCGGCGTTGTAGGCGTCGATCATGTGCCTGGAACTGCTCCAGATAGTCCATGCGCGTGCGGTTGAGCCGCACCATGGCCATGAGCTTCTGGGCCACCTTGCCCCTTGAGCTTCTCGTTGACGGTGCGCTTGCGGCCCGTCTTGAACGTCTCGGCCAGCGCCTCGAAGTCGATGCCGCTCAGGTCGATCCAGTGCTCCGTCGCCGTAGGGCGTCGCCGTCTCGCGGATGACGTAGCCCTCGGTGGCGATGGACCGGTCGAGCAGGTCTTCCACCTGCTGCATGACCTGCGAGATGTCCGCCGGCGGCGTCAGGGCGCGGATCTTGTCGGCGATGACCTGCACGGGCGTCACCTCGGCGGCGAACTCCTGGGCCGCAGGGTCGGGCAGGACGGCCTTGTAGAGCCGCTGCACGGTGTTGGCCAGGTCGAGATAGCGGCGCTTGATCTCCTCGGAGGCGACCAGGGCCTCCACGGCGTCGTCGAGCAGGCCGATGCGGGCAAAGCCCTCGGCGGCCTGGATGGCCGTCGAGGTCCACCCCCTGCTGCTGGCACAAGCCGTCGGTCTCGCTCAACGCCTGCCGCAACGCCGCCACCAGGGCGGCCTTGTCCTCCACCGGCTTGTCGTCGCCCCCGCCGCCCGGCACGCCGTAGATGGCCAGCGCCTTCTCCAGGTTGCGGAACACCCCGGCGTAGTCCACGATCAGCCCGCTCACCTTGCCGGGATAGACCCGGTTGGCCCGGGCGATGGTCTGCATCAGGGTGTGGTTGCGCATCGGCTTGTCGAGATAGAGCGTCGAGCAGCTCGGCACGTCGAAGCCGGTCATCCACATGGCGCAGACGAAGACCAGGCGGAAGGGGTCGTCCGGGTCCTTGAACTTGGTCTCCAGGTCCTCCTCCACCATGCGCTTGCGGTGCGGCCGGATGTCCAGCCCCTTGTCCTGCCATCTCGGCGATCTCGTTCTGCCCCTGGGAGACGACCACCGCCATGTCGGTCTCTTCCATGCAGGCGATGCGGCTCTGCGATCGCCGTGCCGGTCGTCGTCCGTCGGCCGCCGGTCAAGCTCGCGCCTGCAGCGCGCGCGATCTGCTCGCCCCAGTGCGCGCTGCACCTTGTCGTACATGCGGACCGCGGTGGCCTTGTCGATGCAGATCATCATCGCCTTGCCCTGGAAGCCCCGGCCGGTGAAATGCGTCGACCAGGTCCTTGGCCACCGCCTCCAGCCGGTCGTCGCGGGTGATCAGGTGGTACTCGCGGGCGAACTCCCGCTCCAGCTTCTTCTCCTGGGCCTCGTCCAGCTCCGCCGCCTCCAGCAGCTGCTCCATGTCCTCGTTGAGGTTCTCGTTGATCAGTTGCAGCTCGGGGATGCGGTTCTCGTAGTAGAGCGGCACCGTCGCGCCGTCCTCCACCGACTGCCGGAAGTCGTAGACGCTGACGTAGTCGCCGAAGACCTGCCGGGTCTTCTCCTCGCCCACGATCAGCGGCGTGCCGGTGAAGGCCAGGAAGGCGGCGTTGGGCAGGGCCGTGCGCATGTTCAGCGCCAGGGTGTCGTACTGGCTGCGGTGGGCCTCGTCGGTGATGACGATGATGTCGTCGCCGCTCGGAGAGCACCGGGTGCGTCTCGCCCGGCTCGGTGCGGAACTTGTGGATCAGGGTGAAGACGTAGCGGTGATCCTCGCTGAGCAGCTGGCGCAGGTGCTGGCTGCTCTCCGCCTGGGCGCGGCCCTCGGTCACCACGCCCGCCGAGGCGAAGTTCTTGTAGATCTGCCCGTCCAGTTCCTGCCGGTCGGTGACCATCACAAAGGTCCAGTTGCCCGGCACCTTGCGCAGCACCTTCTGGGCGAAGAACATCATCGACACGCTCTTGCCGCTGCCCTGGGTGTGCCAGAAGACGCCGAGACGACCTCCGGTCGTCGGTCGTGTTGCCCTCACCCCCAGCCCCTCTCCCAGGAGGAGAGGGGAGATGGGCAGCGATCGTAGCCAGCGCAGATTCAGAATGTTCGAGAACGACTTCGTTCGAGATGTGAACGATCTGTCGAGTCCTAAGCCCTTGGAAATAGGCGTCTCTCTTCTTGTCTTTCTCGCTTTCTTCTCTGCCGTCGCGTGGATGCTCCCGTCGATCTCGACGACCAGCCGCGCCTCGTGGCAGTAGAAATCAGCGATATAGTCGCCGATCTGGTGTTGGCGACGGAACTTGAAGCCCGAGCAACTGCCTGTCGCGCAGCAGTGCCCACATCAACGCCTCGGCCGGCGTCTGCAATTCCGACGCAGCTCCCGAGCGCGCTCCACCAGCCCACTGAAGTCAAATCCTCCTCGATACTGCCCCCGTCGCACTCTTGTTCCCCTCTCCCAGTGGGAGAGGGGCCGGGGTGAGGGTCGCGAGCAGCGCAGCAATCGCATTGTTGACGCCCAGGTACTGGTGGTTCTTGGCCGTCAGCTTGATCAGCCCGCCGGGGACTTCCTGGAACAGGGTGAAGTTCTCCACCAGGTCCAGAAAGCGCGCCGGCTCGCAGACGCCGCGCAGCATGGTCTCCAGGGAGACTCGGCCCGCCTCGTCCTCGCTGCCCACCTTCTTCCACTCGGCGAAGTGCTCCCAGCCGGCGGTGATGCTGCCCACCCGGCTCTGGCTGCCGTTGGAGAGGATGATCAGGGCGTTGGGCCAGAAGAGCTGGGGGATGGTGTCCTTGTAGTCGCGCAGATTGCCGGTGAAGGCGCGTCTCCAGGCGGCGGTGGGCGGCCTTCAGTTCGATGAAGAGCAGCGGCAGACCGTTGACGAAGCCCACCAGGTCGGCCCGGCGGGTGTGCATCTCGCCGGTGACCCAGAACTGCGAGCAGAGCAGGAAGTCGTTGTTGGCCGGCTCGTCCCAGTCGATGACCCGCACCACTTCCACGGTCTCGCCGTCGCCCTCGGGATCGGGCACCGGCACCCGCACGCCGTTCTTGAGCAGGTGATAGACCTCCCGGTTGGCGGCCACCAGCGCTCATGCGCGAGCGGTCGCGGCACAGCTCCTCGATGGCCTGGTGGATGGCCTCGGCGGGGCCTCGGGGTTGAGATCGCAGCAGGGCCTGGCGCAGCCGGACCTTGAGGATGACCTCGGCCTTGGTCTCGCGGCCCAGGGTGCTGGCGCCGTGGTCGAACTCCTGGTAGGCGTTGAACGTCTCCCAGCCCAGCTCCTCCAGCAGGGCGATGGCGGGTTGCTCGACCAGCACGCTTTCGGAATAGTCCTGGGTCGGGCTCACCTGATCCCCCAAGGCTTGAACTGTAGACACGGCGCGTTCATGCTTCTCGCAGCTAGCCCACCAAGTGTGCAAGGAGTAACGAAGCCGTCCCTCGCGGCGGCTTCAGTCTTTTTCGTAAACACCCCGCCAGCGGTCAGGCTTGTGCTTTGCCGGCGTTGTCGGAGCAAGACGACTATTGCCGGGCGGATCCCCCCACGGCCGGCGCCTCCTCGTCGGGCTGCGCGGGGTCGTAATAGAGCCGTCCGCCGCGCGAATAGACATTGGGTACCCCGAGCCGCCGGCTCTCCTCCTGTGCCTTTCGCACCGCCCTGGTTGCGATGCGGTGGACCTCCGCCGCCTGCTGATAAGCCTCAAGAAGTCGTTGCTCCCTAGTCATGCGACTCTCCGATCAATTTGAGAAAAAGTGAAAAGAGCGCCTCGTCCAAGACCTCGACCTCCCCCGCTTTGTCGATGGCTACGTCTAGCGGCGTCTCTCCCGAGTTGAGCGTCAGCTGCCAATGATCCGCCAGCGGGCGATAGAGGCGCCAGAAGTTGGCCAGGCTTCGAGGGAACCGACGGCGGATCTCTGTCTCCGGGACATTGTGGCCACCCTTGCGCACCCGCTCGTCCACCCGCGCCACGCAATGATCGGCGGATTCGAGCCATACGAGCAGGATGGAGACACGGTAGCCCGACCGTTTGGCGTGCTCGATCAGACCGGCCAAGGTACGCCCGGAAAGCGTCGATTCCAGCAGGAGAGACCGGCGCTCGGCATCCCGCGCGCGCTCGCTCGATGAACAGCCGGCCCGCCTGGATGCGCACCCTCTCCCAGTCCCCGGCGGCCAGCTCCTCGGCGATCTCGTCGGCGCCGAGATAGTCCAGGCCGTGACTCAGCGCCAACTCGCGAGCGATGGTGGTCTTGCCGGAGCCGTTGGGGCCGCCGACGATCATCAGGTGCGGCCGGTCCGCGCTCACGCCACCTCCCCGGGGACGGCGATGTCCAGCTCCGACACGTCCAGCTCGCCGGAGATGAGCTTGGGGAGGACGAGGTCGCGGGTGCGGCGGAGGATCGCGTTCTGTTGAAACAGAACGATAATCTTGTTAATCACGGGCTCGCAATTGTCCGCGAAGGCCGACAAAACGCCCTCCGGAGGGATAACGATTTGCAACTGTCCTGTTTGGACGGGACTCAGGTTTTGCTGGGCCACCCCAGTGGCCACCCTAGCGAGGTCTACCTGAAATTCGCTTTGCCGGAATGTAAGGTAGACATATCCTCGATTACTCATCCGATGCGGGACAAGCTTGGCGACGCGCTGATTTAACAGGTAGCTGCTTCCGAAGACTAGGCACGTCCTGCCAATATTGCCGGTAAGAGACAGCAATATGTCGCCCGTCGATAGGTGACAGAACATCGGCATGTTTGGTGGCGGGATTGAAATCCGGCTTGTGCAATCTGGTACGAATACCCCGTCGTGAACATTCTTAATGGTAACCAGCTCGTATTTTCCAGCCTCGGAAAACGTGCTGCTTTTAAAGGCAAAACCTGATTTCAACGAGAGCAAATCGTTAACGACCCCTGGATTCCACCCCTCCGGAATCGCGCCGAGGGGCGAATCGACGAAGCGGGCTTGCTGATGGCCGGGGAAGCGGAACTTGACGAACCACTCGCGGTAGAGGTTCTGCGCCATCTCCTCCAGGATCTTGATCCGCCGCAGGTTGTTCTCGATCAGGTCGTCGTAGGCGGAGAGGATGGCGGCGATCTTTCGTTGCATCGGATAAGGAGGAAGGCGAAGCTCAATCCGCTTTAGATTCTCCTGCGACAACTTGGGCTGTGCCGCGCCGGTTATGTATCCTGAGATATTGGCTTGGGCGAACCATGAGTAGAGAAAATGATCATGTGCGACCCCCGGCTTACCTCGGACTATGTGCGCATGATTGTTGACCCAGAACTTGCCGTCCGCAAAAAAGGCAACCGGGAGCTTTCGGCTATTTAAATTCTCCCCGTCCTCTGCAACGAGCAGGTACTTGCCGTCGAATATGTAATCGTCGATATAGTCGATTATCCCCGAAGCTCCGTAATAGGGGTAAGCGCCTTGGCGCGTTGCTCGTACCTTGCCGCTTAATGGCACCCTCTTGTGATCGAAGATGTCGATGACAGCCCCAAGGTTGATGTCAGTCCATTGTGCCCGCGCAACTCCGTCCATCACTCGGCCTCCAACAACATCGCCACATTCTCCGCAATCCGCTCCTCCAGCTCCCGCGCCTCGGCGTTGAGGATTTCCAGCTCCTCGTTCAGCTCCTCCAGCCGCTCCTTGAAGTCGAAGTCGTCCTCGGCACGGGCGGCCACGCCCACGTAGCGGCCGGGGTTCAGGCTCCAGCCCTGGGCCTCGATCTCGGCCAGGGTCGCCACCTTGCACAGGCCCGGCACGTCGGCGTATCTGGCCGTCTGGGGAAGTGCTCGGCCAGCAGGTCGGCGCTGTCGTGCAGGTTCTCGGGCTCCTCGCCCCGGTAGAGCCGGGCGATGTTGGCCAGGAACTCGATCTGGGCCGGGGTCCAGTCGCGGTGGGCGCGGTCGATCTGGCGGTAGATGTGGCGGGCGTCGATGAAGAGCACCTGGTCGGCGCGTGCGTGTCTGCGCTTGCCCTGGTCGAGGAACCAGAGGGTGCAGGGCAGGGTGACGGTGTAGAAGAAGTTGGAGCCGACCGCGACCATCACGTCCACGGCCCCGGACTGCGATGAGCTGCTGGCGGATCTCCAGCTCCGAGCCGCGGGCGTCGGAGGCGGAGTTGGCCATGACGAATCCGGCCCGGCCGGTGTCGTTCAGGGCGCTGTAGAAGAGCTGAATCCAGAGGTAGTTGGCGTTGTCGGTGCGCGGCAGGCCGAAGGGGAAGCGCGGGTCGTCCTTGAGCCGGTCCTTGTCCACCCGGTCCACGTTGAAGGGCGGATTGGCCATCACGAAGTCGAACTTGCCGGCGGAGCGGTGCAGGTCCTCGTAGTAGGCGTTGCCCTGGCGGATGTCGCCGGCCAGGCCGTGCACGGCGAGGTTCATCTTGCCCAGGCGCACGGTCTCGGCCACCTTCTCCTGGCCGTAGACGCTGAGCTCGGCGCCGGGGTTCTTCTTGTGCTCCTCCACAAAGCGGGCGCTCTGCACGAACATGCCGCCGGAGCCGCAGGCCGGGTCGAAGATGCGGCCGTGGAAGGGCTCGATGATGTCGACGATGAGCTGGACGATGGCGGTGGGGGTGAAGAACTCGCCGCCCTTCTGGCCCTCGCTCATGGCGAAGTTGCCGAGGAAGTACTCGTAGATCTTGCCGAAGGCGTCGCCCTCGATGTCCATGGGGACGGAGTTCATGGTCTTGAGCAGCTCCTTGAGCAGGGCGTTCTCGAAGCGGTTGTAGGTCTTGGGCAGCACGTCCTTGAGGTCGGGGTTCTCCGCCTCGATGGCGCGCATGGCGTCGTTGATGGCCGCGCCGATGTTGGCCCCCTCGGGCAGTCTGGATCAGGGTCGAGAAGCGCGCCGCCTCGGGCAGGTAGAGCACGCCCCGGGCCTGATAGTCCGCCGGCCCGATGCGTGCGCCGTCCGCCGCCCGCGCCCTCCAGCTCCTTGGCCGCCGCCTGGAACTTGTGGTCCGCATAGCGCAGGAAGACCAGCCCCAGCACCGGGACCGAGTATTCCGAGGACTTCAGCTTGGAGTTGGCCCGCAGCTCATCGGCCGCGGCCCAGAGGCGGGCCTCGATGTTGTTGCCGTTATGGTTCAAGTGGGGGCTCCTTGGATCTCTTCGGACCCGGCGCTCTTATTCGCCCGAGCCGTCGTTGACGAAGGGTCTGTGACGGTCGCGATCCCGTTGCGGATCTGCAGGTGAGGTGGAGCGTCGAGCAGGACGTCGCCCTTGCCGCCCACCCACGAGACGCCAAGAAACGGAAACATAAAAAAACGCGCCATTATCAGGGGCTTCATTCAACTACCCCAGGGCGCGCAATGGCGTGAAGGCTACTCCAGATTCTGTATCTGCTCGCGCATCTGCTCGATCAGGACCTTCATCTCGACCGATTCGCGGGTGACCTCGACGTCGGCCGACTTGGAGCCCAGGGTGTTGGCCTCGCGGTTGAGCTCCTGCATCAGGAAATCGAGGCGACGACCGACCGGTCCCGAGCGGCCGAGCACGTCGCGAACCTCGGAGACGTGCGCCTGGAGCCGGTCCATCTCCTCGTCGACGTCGAGTCGGGACGCCAGCAGGGCGATCTCCTGCTCGAGTCGCGCCGGGTCCAGCTCCGCGCGCAGCTCGCCGAGGCGGTCCGAAAGGCGCTTGCGCACGCCTTCCAGCACCCGCGGCATCCGTTCGCGGACCCGCTGCACGCTCTGCTGCAGCCGGTCGCAGCGCTCGAGCAGCAGGGTCTCGAGCCGGGCGCCCTCCCGCTCCCGAGTCGCGACCAGGGTGTCGATGGCCGTCTCGAGGACCTCCAGGGCCGCGGCCGTCACCTGATCCAGGTCCCGTTCCTGCTCGTGCAGGACGCCCGGCCAGCCCAGCAGCTCGAAGGGGGCGGGCTCGGCCGGCCGTCCGACGATCGTTCCGACCTCCCGCCCGGCCGCCATCAGCTGCTCGACGAAGGCGCGGTTGACGCGCAGGCCGCCCCCGGCGCCCTCCACCGGGGCGTAGCGCAGCGAGCAGTCAACCTTGCCACGCTGCATCCGGGCCGCGAGACGCTCGCGCACCGCCGGGTCCAGCGAGCGCAGCTCTTCCGGCAGGCGGATATGGGGCTCCAGGAAGCGATGATTGACGGTGCGCAGCTCCCAGGTGAGCTCTCCGAGCTCCGACTTCCGGGTCTCCCGGGCAAAGGCCGTCATACTCCTGATCATCGAAAACCTCGTGGTAGTTGGCGGTTCAGTGGCCCAACCGAGAGCCGTGCCGGGGATCTCGCTCTTGGTTCGACTATGATAGCGGCTGAGGCCAGCCAGCGCCTGCCCGGAGCCCCGTTACAGCGAACCGATGGCCACTGATCGAGCCAACAGTCGAGTAGGCCTCGCGCCGGGCACGCGCGTCGGCCCCTACCGTGTCGCCGATACGATCGGAAAAGGGGGGTTCAGCCTCATCTATCTGGCGCATGACGAGGACACCGGGAACGAGGTCGTCCTCAAGGAATTCATGCCGAAAAAGATCGCGCGCCGGGGTCCCGCGAATCAGGTCTTGCCGCTTCGCGACGAGCTCGCCGAGAATCTGCACCGAGGGCGCAAGCTCTTCTTCCAGGAGGCGAAGGCGCTGGCGTCGCTGAAGCACCCGAACATCGTGCGCGTTCTGGATTTCTTCCTCGCCAACGAGACCGGCTATCTGGTCATGCCGAACGAGCGCGGCCGCAATCTGGGGGCCTATATCCAGGAGCGCCACGGCGGGCTAAGCACGACCTTCATCCTGGACGTGTTCCTGCCGATCCTCGATGCCCTGTCGCTGCTGCACACCCGGTCGATGCTTCACCTGGACGTCAAACCGGGAAACATCCACCTGCGCCACGGCAACCAGCCGCTGCTGCTGGACCTGGGCGCCGTGCACCCGCTGAGTCGGGGGCGTGCCCGCGGCGGCCAGGTGGTCACCGCCGGCTACTCCCCGGTCGAGCAGTACTACCGCGGGGGGCACGTCGGGCCCTGGACGGACGTTTACGCCGTCGGCGCGAGCATCCGTACCTGTATGGAAGGCCGCACGCCGCCGCCGGCGACGGAGCGGCACCGGGCGGACAAGCTCATCCCGGCGCGGGTCGAATTCAAGAACCGCTACCCGGCGTTCCTGCTCGAGTCGGTGGACTGGTCGATGTCGATGGAGCCCGAGAGCCGGCCCAGGGATGCCGGGGAGATGCTGGTCGCGCTGAGCCGCGGCGTCGGCGACCTGCCGCTGTCCCGGTTCTCGGAGACCGTGTCCCTGCTCCCGGAGCGAAATTGACGCCGGCGGTGCGGGGGCCGAAGATGTGGCCCGCGCCATCGGCGATCCCCTGATCTTCAACCTTCCCTGGACCGCTCAGCCATGCGACCTTCGAAACGCCGCCCGGACGAACTGCGCCCGATCCGATTCATCCGGGGCTATACCCGCCATGCCGAGGGCTCCGTGCTGGTCGAGTTCGGGGACACGCGCGTCCTTTGCACCGCGAGCGTCGAGGATCGCGTCCCGCCGTTCCTGAAGGGAAAAGGACGCGGTTGGGTCACGGCCGAGTACGGCATGCTGCCGCGGGCCACCAACGAGCGCACCCCTCGCGAGGCCGCGCGCGGCAAGCAGGGCGGACGCACGCTGGAGATCCAGCGCCTGATCGGCCGGTCCCTGCGCGCCTCGCTGGACCTCGGGGCATTGGGCGAGCGCACCCTGACGCTGGACTGCGACGTGATTCAGGCCGACGGTGGCACGCGAACGGCCTCGATCACCGGCGCCTGGGTCGCGCTCCGCGATGCGCTGACCGGGCTCCAAGGACGCGGCGCCCTCTCCGCGGACCCGATCCGCCGCCAGGTGGCCGCGGTCTCGGTCGGTGTCTTCGCGGGCACCCCGGTGCTCGACCTCGACTATGCGGAGGACTGCACCGCTGAAACGGACATGAACCTGGTCATGGACGGCGAGGGTCGCTACATCGAGGTCCAGGGGACCGCCGAGGGCGTGCCCTTCACCCGGCCCGAGCTGGACGCGCTGCTGACGCTCGGCGAGCGCGGTATCGGGGCGATCCTGGAGGCCCAGCGGGCGGCGCTAGAGATCTGAGGAGGCGACCCCATGGCATCATCCCACGCGGGCGAGTCGATCGTGCTCGCGAGCAATAACCCGGGAAAGGTCCGGGAGATCAACCAACTGCTGGCCGGCGCCGGGATCCGGGTCGTTGCCCAGCGCGACCTCGGCGTCCCCGAGGCCGAGGAGACGGGCCTGAGCTTTGTCGAAAACGCGATCCTGAAGGCGCGCAACGCCGCCGCACACAGCGGACTCCCGGCAATAGCCGACGATTCGGGGATCGAGGTGGACGCCCTGCAGGGCGCGCCCGGCATCTACTCGGCCCGTTACGCCGGCCCCGGGGCCAGCGATGCCGACAATGTCGCCCGCTTGATCGAGGCCCTGGACGGGATACCCGAGTCCGGGCGGACCGCGCGCTTTCAGTGCGTGATCGTCTACATGCGCCGGGCCGAGGACCCCACGCCCATGATCTGCCAGGGCACCTGGGAGGGACGCATCCTTACGGCACCGCGAGGCGAGAACGGCTTCGGCTACGACCCGGTCTTCTTCGTGCCGACCCACGGGGCGAGCGCCGCGGAGCTGGACGCCGAGACCAAGAACGGCCTGAGCCACCGCGGGCAGGCCCTGCGGCGGCTCCAGCATCTGCTCGAGGACGGCGGACCGGCGACCTGACCCGCCGCCGCTCCGAGTCATTGGCCGCCCGATGCCCGCCGAGGCCCCGATGAGCATCGATGCAATGGAAACGCGCCTGCGTCAGGTGCGCGCGCGCATTCGCGCGGCCGCCGAGCGCGCCGGTCGGGACCCGGGCGAGGTCCGGCTGCTCGCGGTCAGCAAGCGCCAGGGCATCGAGGCGATCCGCGAGGCCCACGCCGCCGGCCAGCGGAGCTTCGGCGAGAACTATGTCCAGGAGGCCCTGGAGAAGATGGCGGCGCTCCTCAACCTGGGGATCGAATGGCATCATATCGGCCGCATCCAGGCGAACAAGACCCGCCAGATCGCCGAGCACTTCGACTGGGTGCACGGCCTCGCCGATCCCGCCCACGCCCGGCGCCTCAGCGACCAGCGCCCGGCAGGGCGGGCCCCGCTGAAGGTCTGCATCCAGGTGAACCTGGATCAGGAGTCGAGCAAGGCCGGCGTCCGGCCCGAGGCGGCCGCGGATCTGCTGCATGTCTGCGCGGCGTTGCCCGGTATCGAGGTACGCGGCCTGATGACCCTGCCAGCCCCGGCCGAGGGCGAGGCGGCTCAGCGGGCCCCGTTCCGCGCCCTGCGCCTGCTGCGCGACCGGCTCGCGACACCTGAGCTTCCGTTGGCCTGCCTGTCGATGGGCATGTCGGACGACCTCGAGGCGGCCATCCTGGAGGGCGCGACCATCGTACGCATCGGGACGGCGGTGTTTGGACCGCGTCCCTATAATGCGTGAGTGCGTGCGCGACACGCCGCATCATCACTGCAACCGAAGATGTCATGATTCCCGGATTAATATGAGCACCGCGAAGATTGCGTTCATCGGCGGTGGAAACATGGCCACGAGCCTGATCGCCGGCCTGATCGAGGATGGCTACCCGCCCGCGGAGATCCGCGTCTCCGAGCCCGACGCCACGCACCGGGAGCGGCTTCAGGCGCGCTTCGGCGTGGGGGTCGTCTCCAGCAATCCGCAGGTCCTCGCCGGCGCCCCGACGCTGGTCCTCTGCGTCAAGCCGCAGCTGGCCCCGGGCGTCTGCCGCGAGATCGGACCCATCGCGCTCGAAAGCCGACCGCTGGTGATCTCGGTCATGGCCGGCGTCACGGAGGCCGCGATCCAGGGTTGGCTCGGGGGGCCACTGGCCGTCGTACGCGCCATGCCGAATACCCCGGCCATGGTCCAGACCGGGGCGATCGGTATGCACGCGAGCGCCGAGGTCGACGACGAGGCCCGCAACCGCGCCGAAACCATACTTCGTTCGGCCGGGCTGACGCGCTGGGTCGATTCCGAATCCCAGATCGACGCGGTCACGGCCATCTCGGGCAGCGGACCGGCCTATTTCTTCCTGATCATGGAGGCACTGGAGTCGGCCGGGGTGGAGCTCGGGCTCGACGCCGAGACAGCACGCCTACTCAGCATCCAGACGGCGCTGGGCGCGGCCCGAATGGCCATGGAGAGTGACGAGCCCCCGCAGCAGCTGCGCGAGCGGGTCACGTCCCCCGGCGGCACCACGGAGCGGGCGCTCGCGGTATTCGAAGAGGGCGGTCTGAGGGACCTGGTGGCACGCGCCGCACGCGCCGCCCGTGACCGGGCCGCCGAGATCTCTAAGTCTCTGATGGAGCAGTCATGAGCGGTTCTTATCTGACCAACCCGATCGTCTTCCTGGTCCAGACGCTGTTCGGGCTCTACATCACCGTTGTCGTGATCCGGTTCCTGCTGCAGTGGGCGCGCGCGGATTTCTATAATCCGATCTCCCAATTCGTCGTCAAGGTCACCTCCCCGGTCCTGCGCCCGCTGCGCCAGCTTATCCCGGGATACGGCGGTATGGACCTCGCGTCCCTGTGCCTGGCCTGGCTGCTGAAGGCGGTCGAGCTCGCCCTGCTGGCGATGCTGCTGGGACTCGATCGGAGCCCGCTGGCAGCGCTGGGCTGGGCCGTTCCCGGACTGATCGAGCTGGTCATCAACATCTTCCTGTTCGCGGTGCTGATCCGGGTCATCCTGAGCTGGGTCAACCCGGACCCCTATAACCCGGCGGTGGCGCTGCTCGAACGCCTGACCGACCCGGTGATGCGCCCCGCCCAGCGCCTGGTGCCGCCGATCGGGGGTATCGACCTGTCCCCGATGCTGGTGATGATCGGACTGGTCCTGCTGCAGATGCTGCTGATACCGCCGCTTAAGGCGCTCACCGGCAGCCCGTTCTGAGGCCCGTGCCCTGGTACCGCTGGCAGGGCGAAGACCTCGAGCTGACCCTGCGGGTCCAGCCGCGTGCGTCGCGGGACGAGTTCGTCGAGGACCTGGGTGACTGCTACCGGGTGCGGGTCAAGGCCCCGCCGGTGGAGGGCAAGGCGAACCAGGCGCTCTGCAGGTTCATTGCCGGTGCCTTCGGCGTTCCCCCATCCCGGGTCGAGCTGATCGCGGGAGGGCAGGCGCGTCTGAAACGACTGAGAGTACGCGCCCCGCGCCGGTTCCCGTTGTCGATCGAACGGCCCTGACACGCGCCGGTGCATCGCCTGTCCCGTGCGTAAAGCGCAATAGATCAGCGCTGCCCGAGAAGGCGAAATGGGGATTCCGGGGAGCCGTTATATACTCCGGTGCCGGAAGATCGGGAATCGGGAAGACTCGAGAGCTCGGGGACCTTGCATACGCCAGTTTTTCAACAGCGCCTGACTGCCTACGAGCAATGGAAGACCCGTGTCGAGCACACCGTCCAGGAGCTGGATGACTGGCTCGAGGGCCATCAGCGCGCGACGCCCGAGACCCGGCGACGGCTCGACGCGACCCGCGGCGTCCTGCGCGCGGACCGCTGCCGCATCGCCGTCATGGGGCGGCCGTCCAACGGCACGACCGATCTGATCAATGCCCTGCTCCATTCGGATTCCGCCGCACCACTGCTCCCTCGGTGCACCAACACCGAATTCTGCCCGACGGAGCTGCTCTGGGACGAGGCGCAGGGCACGTCCTACCTGCGGCTCCTGCCGTCGTCGGACCCCGGCGTGGACACGGGGAACCAGGCAGACTGGGAGGACACGGAACGCTGGGTGAGCCGTTCGCTCGATGATCTGGAGCCTGACGCCCTGGCCGCCGTGCTCGCGGAGCGGGGCGAGACCAAGCCGGTCCCTGCCCGGGTGCCGCGACCGCCAGATCTCGACGCGGCGGCTTCGGCGCGGGTGCCCGCCTGGCGGCACGCGGTGGTCAGTCTCCCGAATCCCGCTGCTGAGGCTGGGCCTGGCGATACTCGAGCTACCGGGACGCGCTGGCCTGACCGCCCCCGCGAACGACGCCCTTTCAAAGGCCCACGCCCTGGTACTGGTGCTGAGCGCCAACGAGGGGCTTTTGCCCGGGGACGCCGAGGCCGTGGCGCGACTGCAGCGTGGATTCGGCGACACCGACAGGCCGGCCCTTCTTGTAGTGCTGAATCAGCCCCAGGTCGCGCCGGACGGGCGCGGCGACGCCGATTCCGCCGAGGATCGAACCGCCGAGCGCCATTCGGTCGCCGGCGCCTTGGGCCTCGACGAGGCGGACGTGCTTCACCTGTCCGCCGAGCGGGGCCTTGCCGGAAAGCTCGACAAGGACGACGGCCTGCTGCGGCGCAGCGGCCTGCCGGCCCTCGAGTCCCGGCTGGCGACCCGCGCCCTTCAGACCCGGCACCGGCGCCTGATCGCCGCCGTCCACGCCGGCGTGGGCGCCGTGCTGGAGGAAAACCGCGTGCGGCTCGCCAATGGACTGAAGACGCTGAAGCGACAGCTCGAGGACATGGAGCAGCTGCAAGACAAGAGCCAGGAAGTCGTCGGGGATCTGCTCGAGGCGACCCGTCTCGAGCAGGAGCGTTATCTGAAGGGCGTGCAGCAGTTCCAACGCAGCCGCGAGCAGTTGCTCAACGAAACCAGGGCTTGCCGGGAGCTCATCGACGCCGACACGATCGGGGCACTGCTCGAGCGGGCCCAGACGGACCTGGCACGGAGCCGGACGACCCTGGCCCTGACCCGGGCGATGCAGACCCTGTTCGACGAGCTTCGCCACACGATGCAGTCTGTCGCAAGCGAGAGCGAGCGCCTACGAAAGCTGGTCCGGAGCACCTATCAGGGCTTTCGCGAGGAACACGGATTCGACCTTCAGCCGCCAAGGGTCTTCCTGCCGATGAACTACCGGGTCGAGATCGAGCTGCTCCACCAGGAGGTCGAGGCCTTCCGCCGCAGCCCCTCGATGCTGCTCTCGACCAAGGGCGCGGTGATCCGACAGTTTCACCAGCAATTGGTCTCGCGCGCGAACGTGCTGTTCGACCACCTGCGCTCCGCGTTCGACGGCTGGATCCGCGAGACGCTGCAGCCTATTGCCGACGCGATCGACGCGGGAAAGGAGGCCACCGAGGCACGCCTGCAGAAGCTTCAGCGCGTCGAGCATTCGAGAGAGGCGATGCAGCCGCGGATCGTTGAAGTCAAGGCCAGATACCTTGAGGTCGCCAAGGAATTGACCGCGCTTCGAAATATGCACAACGCCCTTTACCACGACCCGTTGGGCGCACCGGACGGCCCGCCCCGACCCCGGCTGGTCGCGGGGGGCTGACAATGCGACCCGTTGCCGCCGCTCGCGGTTTGGGCCTGAACGGTCAGCGCCGCGGGCAGCGCAAATCGAGAGTTTCCTGCCGGCTCACGGGTCCGTATGCTGTCGCAGGCCAGCGCCGGATTAGCGTCGCGCCTGGCCGTCGAAAGGACGAGTAACTGTTTGCACTTCGGCCCCGGGCAGACCCGGAGCGGCCACAAGTTTCACGAAACGAACGAAACGACTACGGAGGACTTACTGATGCTGAAGCGTGTCGCCCTTTCCCTTCTGCTCGCCGTCGGCGCACTGTCGGGGGCCCAGGCCCTGGATGACAACAGCACGCGCGCGGGCGAGTTCACCATCCACCACAACGCGTTCACGACCGACACCCTGAACCCGGAGGTCGCCAAGGCCTACGGGCTTCAGCGCAGCAAGTTCCGGGGTCTCCTGAACGTAAGCGTCGTCAAGGGCGAGCCCGGCACGGTGGGCACCTCCACACCGGCCGAGGTCGAGGTCAGCATAGTGACGATCACCGGCCAGAAAAGCCGGATTCCGATGCGCATGATCCAGGACCAGACGGCGGTTTATTACATCGGCGAGTTCCCGGTCCATAACCAGCAGTCCATCACCTTCGATATCTCGGTGAAGCCGGAAGGCTCGCCCGAGGCACACTCGGTGCAGATGACTCAGCAGTTCTTCACCGAGTAGGCCGCGCGCGGCGGGATGGTCGGGGACCCCGGCCCCCGACCGTCGGCGCCAATCCGGGTCTCACCCACGGCTGAGGGGACGATGCAGGACTACCAACGCGAATTTCTCAGCTTTGCCACCGAGATCGGCGCCCTGCGCTTTGGTGATTTCAGACTCAAGTCCGGGCGACAGAGTCCGTACTTCTTCAATGCCGGCCTGTTCGACACCGGCGCGCGGCTGGCCCGCCTCGGCGACGCCTACGCGAGCCGAATCCTCGACGCGCGCCTTGACTTCGACCTGCTCTACGGGCCTGCCTACAAGGGCATTCCTCTGGCCGCGGCGACCGGGATCGCGTTGGCGACACACCACGGTCGCGACATCCCCTACGCCTTCAACCGCAAGGAGGCAAAAGACCACGGCGAGGGCGGCGCGATCGTCGGCCGAGCGCTCACCGGGCGCGTCCTGATCGTAGACGACGTCATCACGGCCGGCACCTCGGTGCGCGAATCGGTCGAGATCATCCGCGGCGCCGGCGCGGTACCGGCGGGCGTCCTGATCGCCCTGGACCGACAGGAGCGGGGCGAGGGGCGGCTTTCGGCCACGGCCGAGGTCAGCGAGCGGCTCGGGATTCCGGTCATCAGCATCGTCACCCTGGCCGACCTGGTCGCGCACTTGGCCGATCGTCCCAACTGCGAGCGCCTGCTCGCCGCCATTCGGGATCATCAGGTACGCTACGGGGTCTAAGATCACCGCGTCCGTCGGGAAGCAACGCCCAAGCCCCTGGCGGGTAAAGGACCGACGGCGTGGCAATGGCAGCATCGAATTCCGCGGTCCCCGGTAAAGTGCAAGCAAGTCAGCAAAATAGAGCGAGCTTCCGACTCTCCCTGGGCTTGAGCCTTGCGGTGACGCTGGCGCTCGGCTGCGGCAGCCTACAGGCGCGGCTCTACCGGTGGGTAGACGAGAACGGCGTCGTGCAGTACACGGACAAGATCCCGCCGTCGCAGGCCGACAAGGGCCGCACGGAGATCAGCAAGGAGGGCGTGCATCTGGATAGCGTCCCGGCGGCCCAGCCACTGGAAGACCTTCGGCGGGAAAAAGAGCTCGAGCGGCTGCGCGCCCAGCAGGAAAGGCTCGTAGCGGAGCAGAAGGCAGCGGACCAGGTCCTGCTGCGGTCCTTTCGATCGGTGGACGACCTGTTGATGGCCCGAGATGGAAAGCTCGCTTCAGTCGACGTCTTGATACAGGTGGCGCGGAGCAATATCCGCCGTCATCAGGACAGGCTCCAGGAGGCCCGGGCTCAGGCCGCCAATCTGGAGCGCGCCGGCAAGCCGGTGTCCGATAACCTTCTTGAAAACATCGCTAAAACAGAGCGATACATCCAGAGCGCTTACGCCACCATCGTCGAACGGGAACAACAAAAGGACAAGATCCGGGGAGATTTCGACCGGGATCTGAAGCGGTTCCAGCAGCTCAGCAACACGACCGCGATAAGCATCAAGCCACTCGATCAGTCGCGCCCGCCGGTGGTTCGGAATCTGGTCGGCTGCCGCGACGGCAGCGAGTGCGACCGCTATTGGGAGCGGGCCACGGCCTACGTGCGCGAGCACGCGACGACCGAGGTCCAGTCGGTCGGGCGTCGGCTGCTGATCACAGCCCCGCCCGCGACCCTCGATGATCTCAGCCTGACTCTTTCCCGTATCGAGGACGTCCCCGGGGGCGCCGCGTCGATATTCCTCGACCTGCAGTGCAAGAATACCCTGCCCAGCGACACCGACTGCCACGACGAACGCTCGGTGCGGGTCATCGAGGGCTTCAGGGCCGCTGTTACCAGCGAGACGGCGCCCCTGGGGCCCGCCGCCAGCCGTTAGCCGGCACGGCGCGGCGCATTCGCGTGCCGGTGCTCAGCGGCGCCGGATCAGGGTGCCAACACCCTCGTCGGTGAACAGATCGAGCATCAGGGCATGCTCGACCCGGCCATCGAGGATGTGCGCGGTGCGCACACCCGCCTGAACCGCGTCAAGGGCGCAGCGCACCTTGGGCAGCATCCCCCCGGCGATCACGCCCTCGTCGATCAACGCCTCGACCCGCCCGACATCGACTTCCGGGATCAAGGCCCCGTCCGCGTCGAGCAGACCCGCGGTGTTCGTCAGCAGTACGAGCTTCTCCGCCTTCAGGACCTCGGCCACCTTGCCGGCGACCAGGTCCGCGTTGATGTTGTAGGAGTGACCGTCCGCGCCGACCCCAATCGGCGCGATCACCGGGATGAAGTCGCCGCCGATCAGCATGTCGACCACGCCGGCGTCGATGCTCTCCACCTCGCCGACGTGACCGATGTCGATGATCTCGGGTGCATCGAGCTCGGGCGCGTCCCGGCGCAGCAGCAGCTTGCGGGCGCGTATCAGGTCCCCGTCCTTGCCGGTCAGCCCGACCGCCGAGCCCCCGTGCCGGTTAATCAGGTTGACGATTTCCTTGTTGACCAGACCGCCCAGGACCATCTCGACCACGTCCATGGTCTCGGCGTCCGTCACCCGCATGCCCTGGACGAACTCGCTGGCCATGCCTAGCCGCTTCAGCAGCGATCCGATCTGGGGCCCCCCACCATGGACTACCACCGGGTTGATGCCCACCAGCTTCATCAGCACGACGTCGCGGGCAAACCCCTCCTTCAGCGGCCGGTCGACCATCGCGTTGCCGCCGTACTTGACGACGACCGTCTTGCCGCGAAAGCGGCGTATGTAGGGAAGGGCCTCGATCAGGACCCGCGCTATGGAATGGGCTCGCTCGCTTGGCAGTGACATCGGTGTGCTCGGTGGTCCTATGCATGATCGGCGGGTGGGGCCGCGTCCAGGGAAACGCTGATTTTATTGCGTTTCCCGTCCGGGCCAAGGATGGCATTTGATCAGCGGCTCACTAGAACGGAAGCTGAATTTCAGGCGCCGCGCGCGCCATCAGGCGACGAAACAGATCCTGGATCTTCTCCAGCGCCTCCTGATCGTCGCCCTCGAACCGGAACACGAGCTTGGGCTCGGTGTTGGAAGCGCGCACGAGGCCCCAGCCCCGCTCGAATTCGGCGCGCAGTCCGTCGATTCTCACTACCTCGACACCCTCTAGCCGCTCCGCGAACCGCAGCACCCGATCCATGACCCGCGCCGACTCGCCCTCGGCCAAGGGCGCCCCGAGCTCAGGGGTAGCGATGGCATGGGGCAGCGCGTCGAAGATCTCGCCGGTAGGACGCGGGTCCAGTGCCAGGACCTCCAACAGCCGCGCGCCGGCGTAGAGCGCATCGTCGAATCCGAACCAGCGCTCGCCGAATATGATATGGCCCGTAAGCTCGCCGGCGATCGGGGCCCCGGTCTCGCGCAGCTTGGCCTTGAGCTGGCCGTGGCCGGACCGCCACATCAGCGGCCGCCCGCCGTTGCGGCGAATTTCGTCGGCGAGATGACGCGAGCATTTTACGTCGAATACCACGTCGCTGCCGGGGTGGCGGGCGAGCACATCGGCCGCGAGCAGCATCAGCACCCGATCCGCGGCCACGAAGCGGCCCTCCGAGTCGACCACCCCGAGACGGTCCCCGTCACCGTCGAACGCGAGCCCGATGTCGGCACCCTGCGCCCGGACCAGGTCGCCGAGGTCCCGGGTGTGCTCCGGACGCGCCGGATCCAGCAGACGCTCGCCCATTCCGGCCTCGACGTCGCAATTGAGCTCGAGGACTTCGCAGCCCAGGGCGCGGAACAATCCGGGCGCAACCAGGGACGCCGCGCCGTTGCCGCAGTCGATCGCCAGTTTCAGACCGCGAGCCAGGGCGACCTCGCGTTCGACGTACTCCAGATAGTCCGGGATCAGATCCCGCCCCCGATAGGCCCCGCTGCCGCTCGTGAAGTCGGCATGGGCGATGCGCTCCCTGAGCCCTTGAATCCCCGCGGCATCGGTGCTCTCACCGTGGTAGACGACCTTTACGCCGTTGTACTGGGGCGGATTGTGACTGGCCGTGACCACCGCACCGGAGCCCTGCTCCGGGTGACAGCAGGCAAAATACAGCACGGGTGTGGGTACAACGCCAAGATCGACCACGTCGGCGCCGGCCGCGCGGATACCCTTGATCAGGGCCTCGGCGAGTAAGGGGCTGGTCGCCCGGCAGTCCCGGCCGACGTTAACGGTCCGATCGCCGCGGGCCGCCGCCTCGCTGGCGATCGCGCGGCCGATCGCGTGCATGGTCTCTACCCGGATCTGGCGGTCGACGACCCCCCGAATGTCGTAGGCGCGAAAGATCTCCGGCGGCGGGAGCGGAGCGGCGGCAGACGAACCCGTATCCGTTGCAGCCGGGATCGCGGCGGCGGAGGCGCTCTTCAGTCGCCCGAGATCCGGGAGCTCGAGCTCGTCCACCTCGTAGCTCGAGTCATCCGGCATCCCCGTCAGCTCATCCTCGTCTCCCGGCGCGAGACCCGACGCGCGGCGCAGCTGTGCCCGTTGCGGTCGGCGGCCGACTGCCCCGGCCGGATGCGGCGCCGCGAGCGTACCCAGCAGCGCCGCCATCGCCTGCTCCGCCTGCTCGGTCTCGGCAAGGTTGCACCTGAGCTTGCGCATCGGCCGGCTCTCGACGGCGTCTTCGGTCAGCGCCACGAGACCGGTGCAATCGTCGGCGAGGGCACGCCGCAGCGCCCGTTGCCCCAGCCACAGGACCAACCCGATGAGCAGGAGCACCAAGAGGCACGCGGCCGCGGCCACTCCGATAAGCGCCGGGTCCAGGGGCGCCGAGGGCGCCAGCCACGCGGCCACGCGTAACCGCGTCCCCTCGACTGGAATGAGCTCATCGGGCTCGCCGACCGGCAGGGGGTCCTTCGATCCGAGGGTAACGGCGTCGCGTCCGACGACCTGCTGATAACGCAGCGTACCCCGGCCGCCCGTGCTCGCCGATGGGCTCGGCAGCAGCGACATCGGCAGCTCCAGGTGTACGACGCCGATGACCCGCCCGTCCATCCCGCCGGTCACCGGCGCCGCAACGGCCAGGTGCATGTCGGGCTGACCGACCTTGTTGGCCTCGAACGGGGTCACGGACTGGTCCCGGGCGGCCTGTCGGGCCAACTCGATCCCGGCGAAGCTCAGGAACGGAATGCCCTCGGACGACTCGACCCGCTCGATCGGCAGCAAATGGATGGCCGACGCCCCGGGCAACTGTCCGGCCAGTGACTGCTCGGCGCGCCGCAGGGCTGCCGGGTCCTTCGATTCCAGCGCCGACGACAGGCCGGGCGCGGCCCGCCAGGCCTCGAGAAGGCGGTGAATCCAGGACAACTCGCCGACCAGGGTCTGGGCGAAGACCCAGGCCTCCGCCGCGAGTCGGTCGCGGCTGTCGGTCACGTCGCGCTCCGACCACAGGCGCAGCAGCAGCGCGGCCGCGATCAGTACGACCAGCGAGATGCCGAAAAAGCTCGCCAGCCAGTAGCGGCCCGCCCCCCTTGCCGGCGCGCCATTAGCTGCCTTGCCCAAGGCGCCCTCCCTCCGGGCAGATACCATGCCATTTCCCCCAACCCGGCGACGGATCTGTCGCACGTCTTGTCGGTCCGCGGCGGCGAAGCCGCGCTAATGCTTACCCGTATGCCCGAAACCGCCGGCCCCGCGCCGCGAGGCCTCAAACTCGTCCACCAGCTCCAGGTCGGCGCGCAGAACCGGAACCAGCACCAGCTGGGCGATCCGCTCGCCGACCTCGATCCGAAACGGCGCCCCGCCCCGATTCCAGCAGGAGACCAGCAGCTGCCCCTGGTAATCCGAGTCGATCAGTCCGACCAGGTTGCCCAGCACGATACCGTGCCGGTGCCCCAACCCGGAGCGCGGCAACACCACGCCGGCGACGGCCGGGTCCGCGATATGGATCGCGAGCCCCGTCGGCAGCAGCTCGCTGGCCCCGGGCTGAAGCTCCAGCGCTTCGTCGAGCATCGCCCGCAAATCGAGACCCGCGGACCCCTCGGTCGCGTACTGGGGCAGCGGAAACAGGCTGCCCAGGCGTGGGTCGAGGATCTTAACCTGCAGACGATGCAACATAGCGTTCGGCGATCAACCCGGCCAGCTCGCGCGCAAGCTCGTTCTTCGGCATCATCGCGAGGGCGCGCTCCCCGCCGTCCCAGAGCACGAGCAGGGCGTTCTCGTCGCGCTCGAAGCCCCCCCGCTCGCCACCGACCCGATTGGCCGCAATCATGTCGAGGCGCTTGGCCCGAAGTTTCAGACCCGCATGCTCCCTGACCCGATCCGTCTCGGCGGCGAAGCCCACCGTAAAAGGCGGGCGCGCTGAAGTCGCGACCTCGGCGAGGATATCCGGGTTCGGCACCAGTCGCAGCACCAGCTCGCCGGAGCCCTTCTTGATCTTGCTCGCCGGCGGCGCGTCGGGCCGGTAGTCGGCCACGGCCGCGGTCGCCACGAAGATGTCGCAGTCCGCGGCGCGGGCCATGACCGCCGCGTGCATCTGAAGCGCCGTCTCGACCCCGACCCAGTCGACACCGCCCGGTGGGGGAGCGACGTCGGCCCGCTCACCAGCGTGACTCGGGCACCCAGCGCGGCAAGCGCCGCCGCCAGCGCGTAGCCCATGCGGCCCGAGCTGCGGTTGCCGACATAGCGGACCGGGTCGACGGGCTCTCTGGTCGGTCCGGCGGTCAACAGGACCCGGGCACCGGCGAGCACACCGGTCTCCGCGCCGGCAATGGCATCGGCAATCTGCTCCGGCTCCAGCATTCGCCCCGGGCCTAGCTCTCCGCAGGCCTGACTCCCGTCGGCGGGACCGAGGACCACGGCACCCCGCTGGCGCAGGAGCGCCAGATTCGCCTGAGTCGCCGGATGGAGCCACATGCGCTGGTTCATGGCCGGGGCCAGGTAGAGCGGCGCCTCGGTGGCCAGGGCGAGGGTGGTCAGCAGGCCGTCGGCCAGTCCGGCGGCAAGCCGGGCGATCAGGTCCGCGGTGGCGGGCGCGATCAGCAGGCGGTCCGCCCATCGGGCCAGCTCGATATGGTCCATGCCGGCCTCGGCACCCGGGTCGAGCAGCGCCGAACGCACGGGGTGGCCCGAGACCGCCTGGAAGGTAAGCGGGGTGACGAAAGCGCCCGCCGCCTCGGTCAGCACCACCCGGACATCGAATCCCCGGTCGCGCAATCGGCGCACCAAATCGGCGGACTTGTAGGCGGCGATGCCGCCGCCGACACCGAGCAACACCCTGGAGCGCGGGCTCGAACCCATCTAAGTCACGCTATGCCCTTGACTCGAAACCCGCGGAAGTGTACCTGATCCGCTCGCAAGACGCCGTAACGCGCGGCGGATACCGGGCTCGTGTCCCAGGCGTCTGGGACCGGCGACAGAGGGGCTGTGAAGGATGTCGATCAGCGACTGGCCGGAGGGCGAGCGCCCGCGTGAGAAGCTGCTGGATCGCGGCGCCGGCGCCCTGTCGGACGCGGAGCTGCTCGCGATCTTTCTGCGCACCGGCGTCAAGGGCAAGAGTGCCGTCGACCTGGCGCGGGAGCTGCTCGAAGCCTTCGGCGGACTGACCGGACTCCTCGCGGCGGATCAGCGACGTTTCTGCGAGCCGAAAGGGCTCGGGCGGGCGAAGTACGCCCAGCTGCAGGCCTCGCTGGAGCTCAGCCGCCGCTTTCTCATGGGCCGGTTGCGCGATCAGGATGCGCTGACCAGCCCGGAGGCAACGCGCGACTACCTGAAGCTCCGGCTCCATGGTCTGCCCAACGAGGTGTTTGCCTGCCTCTTCCTCGACAATCGCCACCGGGTCATCCGCTGCGACGAGCTCTTTCGGGGCACCATCGACGGTGCCAGTGTTCACCCGCGCGAGGTGGTCCGCCGCGTCATCGAGACCAACGCCGCCGCTGTCATCTTCGCCCACAACCACCCATCCGGCGTCGCGGAGCCGAGCCAGGCCGATCTGCGCATCACCCATCGACTGAAAGAGGCGCTCGCCCTGATCGACGTGCGGGTCTTGGACCATGTGATCATCGGTGAAGGGGAAGGTACCTCGCTGGCCGAGCGCGGGCTGCTCTAGCCCGACAAGGACCCGATATCATTCCGGCGCCTGCCGGCCGGCGAGTCGGAGGCCGTGTTTTTCGCCTCGTGCCTGTTGCCCGCGCGCGGCCATCCATGTTAGTTTTCCGCGTCTTTACTCGCGCCCAACGGGCGTCCACTCGGCGTCCAACCGGGCGAATAGCGTTTTCGTAGGGATCCAGTCATGTCGAAGGTATGTCAGGTCACCGGCAAGCGTCCTATGTCCGGTAACAACGTCTCGCACGCGAACAACCGGACCAAGCGCCGTTTCCTGCCCAACCTGCACACTCATAGGTTCTGGGTCGAGAGCGAGAAGCGCTGGGTGCGGCTGCGGCTCACCACCAAGGGCATGCGGCTGATCGACAAGAAAGGAATCGACACCGTGCTCGGCGAGATCCGGGCCCGTGGCGAACACGTTTAATCGGGGTATACACCAATGGCCAAGGCAGCTCGCGAAAAGATTCGCCTCATCTCCAGCGCCGGTACCGGTCACTTCTATACGACGACCAAGAACAAGCGGAACCAACCCGGGAAGATGGAGATCAAGAAATTCGATCCGGTCGTGCGCCAGCACGTGATGTACAAGGAAGGTAAGATCAAATAGCCCTCTGGGCATCCGGTACCTAGGAAAAGGCCCGCGCGAAGCGGGCTTTTTCGTTTCAGCATCCCTTGAGCTGCCAAGGCTCTTGGCCCGGATGCACTGAAGCGGAGCGGCCACGCCGGCATCGAGCGGGACCCGAAATGCGCCGGGCGCTGCCACGATGGCGGTTCGCATCAGCCCGGCGCAACGGAATCCGGGGGGGGGTGCCGATATCCAAGTGGCACGCTCCCGACTCCACCCAAGCTACGGTCCCATCTCCCCCGCCATCACAAGCCGATGCGCTTAAGTCAGCGCCATTCGGACCAGGCTCGAATTCTGATCGGCGCCGTTACCCGCCGGACTCGCTCATCCGGCGGAATCTACCGAGGCCTGCCCGCCGGTCAGCGCATCGGCGCCGCCTTCAGCGAGAGCCCCTTGAGGTTCTCGGCGAACCGCTCGAGCGCCTGGATGCCGGTGGCCTCCGCCTGGTGACACCAATCCTGCAAGGACTTGAGCAGTTGCTCCTGGCTAGGCGTGCTTCGCTCCCAGATCTGCTGCAGGCGCTCCCTGAACTGGTAGACGGTCGCCAGTGTCTGGCTCTGAGCCAGGATCTGCTCCAGGCGCCCGCGAGCGGCCGCGTCCAGCCGACCGGTCTCGGTCTCGAGCAGCCGTCGCGCCCGCCTCACGGTGCGCCGGCAATGGCCCAGGTCTCGGCAGAGCTCGGTGCGCGACACGGGCGCCAGCACCTCCCTGGAGTAGCGCGCGAAGACATGCATCCGGCTCACGATCACCGCGCGCAGGGTGTCCATATCGACCTGGCGCTTGCCGGGGACCACCTCCGGCTGCGGGGCGACCTTCTTGATGCGGGCGAGACCCAGGGCGGACAGAACCCTGATGTAGAGCCAGCCGATGTCGAATTCCCACCACTTGGAGGACAGGCGCGCCGAGCTCGGAAAGGCATGATGGTTGTTGTGCAGCTCTTCGCCGCCGATCAGGATCCCCCAGGGGACGATGTTGGTCGACGCATCCGGCGGCTCGAAGTTGCGATACCCCCAGTAGTGCCCGACGCCGTTGATGACCCCGGCGGCCCAGACCGGGATCCAGAGCATCTGAACGGCCCAGACGATCGGGCCGTAGAGCCCGAACAGGACGACGTCCAGAATCAGCATCGCCCCCACGCCTTGCCAGGAGTAGCGGCTGTAGAGACGATGCTCCAGCCAGTCGTCCGGTGTGCCGTGGCCGAAGCGGGAAAGCGTCTCCGGGTCCCTGGAGGCCTCGCGATAGAGCTCCGACCCCTCGGTCAGCACCTTCCGTAGGCCCAGAACCTGGGGACTGTGCGGGTCCTGCGCGGTCTCGCACTTGGCATGGTGCCGGCGATGTATCGCGACCCACTCCTTGGTCACCATACCGGTCGTCAACCACAGCCAGAAGCGAAAGAAGTGGGCGACCGCTGGGTGCAGGTCGAGCGCCCGATGGGCCTGGGCACGGTGCAGATAGATGGTCACCGCGGCGATGGTGACATGTGTGAGCAGCAGGGTGATCAGCACCGCTTGCCAAACGCTGACGTCGAGAACGCCGTAAAGGGTCATGCATACTCCGTACGTGGTGATCGGGGAGGCGGCCGGGCCGGATTCGCGGGCGCTCCGACCGGGGACAAAACATTTAGGACTATACGTGATTGGGTCGGCCGGCTCCAACGATTCTGGGCCGGTCGGCGCGGCGTCAGGTACGTCGCAGCCGCAGGTTCCCGACCCGGTCGAGCCGGGCCGACCAGCCCTGAGCGACCCAGGTGGTCGCGACCGAGTCGGTCACGATTGCCGGGCCCGCCAGCTGCCGCCCGCCGCCAAGGTCGCGGCGATCCAGAATCGGCACCGGCGACGGGCAGCCGTGCGCCCGACGGGCTCTCGGCCCGGAGGTCCGCGCCGGCGGATCCAACGGCGGCAGCACCAGATCCGGCACCGGCCCGCGCACCCGTACGCGCAGGTTCACCAGCTCGACGGGAAGGTCCAGCCGGTGGCCGTAGACCTCGGCATGCCGGGCGTGAAACGCCTCGCCGATTGCCGCGACACCGGTCCAGGCCAGGTTTAGCGCGTGGGACTGGCCGCGGTAGCGCAGATCGAGCGAGCGCTCCACCCGCAGGGCGTCGACGCCCGCGCCCTCGCGCTCGAGCGCCGCGGCGGCCTCGTCCACCAGACCTTGAAGCGCGCTGGCGATCTCCCCATCCGTGGCAGCGGCCAGCGGACCCAGCCGGGTGTGCGTCAGCGTGCGCCCCGCCGGTGTCGCGAGCATCCCCAGGGCCGAGAGCACGCCGGCGTGCACCGGCACCATCGCATGCGCGATGCCGAGGGCATCGGCGAGCGCACAGACATGCAGGCCGCCGGCGCCGCCGAACGAGGTCAGCGTGAATGCGCGCGGATCGAGCCCTCGCTGCACCGATATGACGCGCAGGGCCCGCGCCATGTGCTCGTCGGCAACGCGCACGATCCCCGCCGCCGCCTCCTCGACCGGGAGCCCCATCCGGGCCGCAAGGGACGCGATAGCCGCCCTCGCGGCCGCGCTGTCCAACCGCATGCGCCCGCCGAGAAAGAGGTCCGGGTCGAGCCGGCCGAGCACCAGGTTGGCGTCGGTCACCGTGGGCTCGCACCCGCCGCGGCCGTAGCAGACGGGCCCCGGGTCCGCTCCCGCCGAATCCGGCCCGACCCGCAGCAGACCGCCGACGTCGAGTCGGGCGATCGAGCCCCCGCCGGCGCCGATGGTGTGCATGTCCACCATCGGCAGGGCCACCGGGTAGCCCCCGATCCGGCCCGCGGTGGTCAGGCGCGGCTCGCCGTCGATCGCGGCCACGTCGGTCGAGGTGCCGCCCATGTCGAAGCTCAATAGCCGGCCTGCCGACCCGGCACCGGCGGCGAACGCGGCACCGGCGAGCCCGCCCGCCGGGCCGGACAGCAGCAGCCGGGCGGCATGGCGCGCGGTCTGGTCCGCGTCGACCGCCTCGCCGGTGCTCTGCATCACGGCAATCTTCGCGCCGGGTAGGCCGGCGGTGAGGCGCTCGATGTAGCGGGCCACGATCGGCCCGATCCAGGCGTTGATCCAGGTGGCGATGCCGCGCTCGTACTCGCCGATCACCGGGTGCACCTCGGAGGAGCGGGCGACGAACAGACCCGCCGGAAGCGTATGCGCCAGGGCGCGTTCGGCACTGTCGTCCAGGTAGGAGAACAGCAGGTTGATGGCGACCGACTCGGGAGCAAGCCTGCGAACCGCCGCCCGCAGCGCCGCCAGATCCGCCGCGGCCAGCGGCTCGACCCAGCGGCCATCGGCGCCGAGCCGGCCGCCGGTCCCCAGGCAGAGCTCCTCGGGCACCGGCGGCCGTCGCGGCGGCGGCTGCAGGTCGTAGAGATCGGTTCGGGCCTGCCGGCCGATGGCCAGCAGGTCGGTGAAGCCCCGGTTGGCGACGTACAGGGTGCGGACGCCCTTGCCCTCCAGCACCGCGTTGGTGGCGACCGTCGAGCCGTGCACCACCCGGATCCCGGACGGGTCCAGGCCAAGATCCGCGATCCCCTGAAGGATCGCCTGCTCCGGCGCCGCCGGGGTGGACAGCACCTTGTGGGTGCGCACCGCCCCGTCCTGCCAGAGCACGAAATCGGTGAAGGTGCCTCCGGTGTCTATGCCGATCAATCGCACGGGAAAAACCTCTTCAAGGGGTTGGCGCCACCATAACGGAAGCGTTGATTCATTGCGTTTCCTGTACGGGCAAAGGACGGCGAGCCGATCAAACGACGGGATGGCATTTGACCAGTGTCCCCTGAAGGGCAAGCACCGATTCTTTGCGCTTCAGCACAGTGTTCGCCAGTGTAAGGTGGCGCCGTTTGGCAACCCCGACCCCGGGCGTTATTCTGCGGGCGCCATGGAGACCCTGGTCCGCGTTACAGAGCTGAGCCGCCGCTTCGGCCGCCGAACGGCGCTGGAGGGCGTCGATCTGACGCTCGACCGCGGCGATGTCCTGGGGCTGCTGGGTCCCAACGGCGCCGGCAAGACCACCTGCCTGCGCATCCTGAGCGGCAATCTGGCGCCGAGCAGCGGGCGCGTCGAGATCAACGGCATCGAACTGGGTCGCCGGCCGGTCGCCGCCAAGCGTCATCTGGGCTATCTGCCGGAGCGCCCGCCCCTGTATCCGGAGCTGCGCGTCGACGAGTATCTGAGCTTCTGCGCCCGGCTGCGGCGGATTCCGGCGACGCGCGCCGCCGAGGCCGTGGCGACGGCCAAGCGCCGCTGCGGACTGGAGGCGGACGGCCGAGCGCCGATCTCCAAGCTCTCTAAGGGCTACCGGCAGCGGCTCGGCATCGCGCAGGCGATCCTGCACCGGCCGCGGCTGCTGATTCTCGACGAGCCCACCGAGGGTCTCGACCCGGTCCAGATCCGGGAGGTCCGCGGTCTGATACGGGAGCTGGCGCACGAGTGCGGCATCGTCTTCTCCAGCCATATCCTGCCCGAGGTCCAGGCGGTCTGCGACCGGGTCATGATCCTGCACCAGGGGCGCGTCGTGCGCGGGGACCATCTCGCGGCCGATCACGCCGCGCGTGTCTGGCGTGTCAGGCTGGCACCGCCGGCCGACGCCGTGCGACTCGCGGCGCTCGACTGCGTGGAGGAGGCCGAGGCGCTGGGCGATTTCCGCTGCCGCGTCACCCTGACCGAGGGCGCCGATCCGGCGGACCTCGCCCGCGAGATCGTCGAGGTCGGTCTGGGCCTCAGGGAGCTCGCCGCCGAGCGCAGCGACCTCGAGCGGGTGTTCTTCGACCTGATCGGCGCGGAGGACCGGGCATGATCGGAGTCCTGGCGGGCCGCGAGGTGCGCAGCGGACTGGTGACGCCGCTGATCTGGGTGCTGCTCGTGGCCGGACAACTGGTCCTGGCCTGGGTGTTCCTGCAGGTGGTGGAGCGCTTCACCGGGCTCGGCGCCGACGAGCGCACCGCGAGTCTCTCGCTGGAGCTTTCGCTGAATCTCTTCGGGTTCGCTGCCGTGGTCGCGATGCTGGCGGCGCCGCTGATGGCGATCCGGATGCTGAGCGGCGAGTTTCGCGAGGGCAGCTTCGACCTGATCGGCGCCGCCCCGGTGCGGCTCGCCGAGGTCGTCGCAGGCAAGTTCCTTGGCTTGGTCGCGCTGGTGACGCCGCTGTGCCTGCTGCCGGGGGCGAACCTGGCCCTTCTCTGGGGGAGCGCCGGGCTCGACCACGGGCTGCTGGCGGCGGCGACCCTCGGTCTCTGGCTCGCGGCGCTGATGTTCTGCGCCATCGGGCTCTTCGCCTCGAGCCTGGGCTCCCAGGCGGGCTCCGCGGTGCTGGTGGCCTACGGCATCCTGCTGCTGTTCTCGGTCATCGGGCGCGCCGACGAGCTCGCGGCCCCGGGCCTGTCCCTGTTTGGCTGGCTCTCGTGGAACGAGCACCTATTCTGGTTCCTGCTGGGCGCGGTGCGTCTGAGCGACCTGACCTATTTCCTGTCGTTCACCGTCCTGTTCCTGGCCCTGACCCACCGCCGGCTCGCGAACCGGCAGCGGCAGTGACCCCGTTGCGCACCCTGGTCCGGGACGGACTCGTCAGGATCGAACGACCGCTGGCCGACTGGACGTACGGGCTGCTGCTGCTGGCGATAGCCATCGGCGCGGGCTGGCTGGTCGCCCGCCACGACGGCTACTGGGACTGGACCGCGGCCGGCAGCAACAGCCTGAGCCCCGAGAGCCTGGAGATCCTGGAGCGACTGGACGCGCCCCTTCGAGCGACCGTCTTCATCGACCGTCACGACCCGCTGGGCCAGACCATTGAGCGCCTGCTGGCCCGATACGCGCAGGCGTACCCGCGAATGGAGATCGGGTTCGTCGACCCCCAGCTCTTCCCCGAGCAGGCGCGCGACGCAAAGGTCTCGCTGAAAGGGCAGATCCTGCTCGAGCACAAGGGCCGCCGCGAGACCCTGAGCGAGATCGGCGAGCGCTCGATCAGCGCCGCCATCGCGCGCCTGAGCTCGACCCGCGCCCGGTGGATCGCGGTGCTCGAGGGCCATGGGGAGCGCCGCATGGAGGGTCAGGAAGGCAAGGACCTGGGCCGGTTCGTCCAGGAGCTCAAGGAGCGCGGATTCCTGGTCCGTTCGCTGGACCTGGCCACCGTCGCCGACGTCCCGGTGAACACACACCTGGTTTTGATCTCGACGCCCGACATCCCGCTGTTTCCCGGCGAGGCCGAGCGACTCGGCCAGTACCTGGATCGCGGCGGCAACCTGCTCTGGTTGATGGACCCGGGTCCGCTGAACGGCCTGGAGGTTCTGACTGATCAGCTCGGGATTCAGGTGCTTCCCGGAACGGTGGTCGATGCCGACGCGGCCAGGCTGGGCCTGGAGACGCCCGCCGTCGCTGTCATCTCGGAGTTTCCGAACGACCCCCTGTCCGCCGGACTCAGGGCACCGGCGCTCCTTCCGGGCAGCGCCGCGTTCGGCGCGGAGGTCGCGCCCGGCTGGACCCTTGCCGGGTTCCTTGCCTCGGGTGCCGACAGCTGGAACGAGACCGGCCGGATCGAGGGCGACATCTACCGCGACGAGGTCGTCGGCGAGCAACCGGGCCCGCTGCCGGTGGTGCTGGCCCTGACCCGCCAGCTTCCGGGCGACGACCGGGTCCAGCAGGTCCTGGTCGCCGGCGACGGCGACTTTCTCAGCAACGATCAGCTCGGCGCCTATGGAAACCGGGCACTGGGCCTGAAGATGATGCGCTGGCTCAGCGGCAGCGAGGGCATGCTCGACCTGCCCCCGGACCCGGCGCAGGCGGAGGGCCTGTCGCTGACTCCGGCACGGCGGCTGCTGATCGGGATCGGGTCCCTGGTGCTCCTGCCGGGGCTCTTTCTCGCCTCGGGGCTGGCCATGCGCTGGGTGCGTGGGAGGGCCTGACGGATGCGCCGCCGCTGGCTAGTCAACCTTGGGCTTCTCGCCGTCGTGCTGCTGCTCGGCCTGACCATCCAGCGGGAGCTGACCGGCGAACGGAATCCGCCGGTTCTGGCCGGTATCGACCCGGCGGACCTGAGGCTGCTCGAGGTCTCGCGCGAGGGCGAGCCGACAGTGCGTCTTGAGCGGGACCCGGAAGCTTGGCGAATGCGGGCGCCGCTGCAGGCCGACGCGGACCCGAGGCACATGGAGAAGCTGCTGGCAATCCTCACCACGCCGGTCCACCGCACCTTCCCGGAAAAATCGGCCGACCTGGAGCAGCTCGGACTGGCGCCCGCCAAGGTCAGGCTGCAACTGGACGCCCTGACCCTAACCTTCGGCGGCCTGGACCCGATCAGCCAGAGGCGTTATGTCTCCGCCGAGGGTCTGGTGCACCTGATCGACGACCGCTTCCAGCACCTGCTGATCGCACCGCCGATCGACTACGTCTCCAAGGCCCTGCTGCCGCGCGGGTTTGCGCCGGCCTTCGGGACGATCGCCGGGGTGCCGCTGGCCGCCGGGACGCTCGGCGGTCTTCCGGACCTGGTTTCCGAGCGGGTCGAACCCCTCGGCAGCGAGCTGGCCGGTACGCCGGTTGAGCTCAAGGGGCCCGACGGCACATCGCTGCGCTTCCTGGTATCCGACGACCGCCGCCGCTGGGCCCGGTTGGACCGGCGGTTGCTCTACGTGCTGAGCGAGGCCCCGGTGCTCGAAGAAGACCCGACCGCCGTCGACACGACACCGCCGGCACCGGAACCCGAGTTGGAGCTTGCGCCGGCTGGGCCCGCCGGAGGGGAGCCCGTCTTCGGCCGCGCCGCGGAGCCGTTCGCACCCGGGTCCGGCGACCCCTTCGCGCCGGACCCGTTCGACGAGGGGCTATTTCCGCCCGTCGCGGACCCCCACGCGCCGGTGTCGGAGGACGATTCGCTCGGCCCGCCTCGGGCCGTTCGCATGAGCCCGGATGAGGCCATCGAGGAAGGCGGGTTCGGGGACGAGCCCTACAAGGACCCCCCACAGGGCTTCGGGGTGGACCCGTTCGCTCCCGACCCGAGCCCCGATACCGATCATGACCCGTCCTACGACGGGAGCCCGAGCGCCGGCCCGGGCGCTCGCTGAGCCCGGAGTGCCCGAGCTCCCGGAGGTCGAGACCGCGCTGCGGGGCATCCGCCCTTATCTCGAAGGCCGGCGGATCGAGCGGCTGGCTATCAGGCAGCCGCGGCTGCGTCTGCCGATACCGACCGGGACGCCGGACCAGGTCGCTGGACAAACGATCATCGCGCTGGCGCGGCGCGGCAAGTACCTGCTCATTGCGCTCGACCGCGGGAACCTGATCCTGCACCTGGGTATGTCCGGAAGCCTGCGCGTGCTGGCGGCGGGAACGCCCCCGGAGAGACACGATCATCTGGACCTGGTGTTGGAGGGCGGGCTCTGCCTGCGTTTCCGAGACCCCCGGCGCTTCGGCCTGCTGCTCTGGACGCCGGACCCGCCGGAAGCACACCCGCTGCTGCGGGGTCTGGGCCCGGAGCCCCTGGGGCCGGGCTTCGACGGGGATTACCTCTACCGGCTGAGCCGGGGCAGACGGGTGGCGGTCAAGCCGTTCCTGATGGACGCCGGGGTCGTCGTCGGCGTCGGAAACATTTACGCCAACGAGTCGCTGTTCCTCGCCGGGATCCTCCCGCAGCGGGCCTGCAACCGCATCGGGACAGAACGCTATGGCCGGCTCGCGGCCGTCGTTCGAACGGTGCTCGCCGCGGCCATCGAACAGGGCGGGACGAGCCTGAGGGACTTCGTCCAGGAGGACGGGCGGCCGGGCTACTTCGCCCAGTCGTTACGGGTCTACGGGCGCGAGGGACTGCCCTGCCCCGGCTGCGGCGCGCCGATCCGCCAGCGGCGGATCGGCCAGCGCTCCAGCTTCTACTGCACCCGCTGCCAGCGCTGAGCCACGTCGGCGGCGCGGGCAGGATCCCCGGTCAGGCAAACGCTGATCTATCGCGTCTGCCGTACGGGCCAAGCATGGCCCGGCTGATCGGGTGCCAGGCTGGCATTTGATCAGCGTCTCCTTAACTCTCCCGCTGCTCGATGCCGGCGATCTGCCAGTCGCCCTCCGGGCTGGTCCAGTCGTGCTGGACGTGCCAGACCTCGCGGAAGGCCTCGGCAACCCCCTTCTCTTCCTCGCGGATCAGGCCGGAGAACAGCACGCTCGCCACCACCCGGTCGTCGTCGCGCTGGATGCCGGACAACTCGGCCTCCAGTCGGACGACCTCGGTGTATTGGGCGCCGTCGAGGCGTTCGCGTTCCCGCTGGAGCTCGGCGAACAACTGGGGCGTCGTGTACTCGCGGATGTCCCGGAGATCGGCCTGATCCCAGGCCGCCTGCAGCCGGATGAAGTGGGTCTTGGCGCCTTCAATGAATGCGGGGCCATCGAACCAGGAGGGGAACTCCTCCGTGCCGGAGGCCAGCGGCGCCCGCGCGCCCGCACCGTGGGGCAGGAGCCCCCCGGACAGGACCGGATCCGTCCCAGCCACTGACGACTCGCGCGCGTAGGCGCCGCCCGCTGGGGCACCGGCCGTCGCGACCCGTGCGGGCCCCGCGCGGCTGCGCCCCAGCATGCGAAACAGCATGACGCCGCCGAAGATCAGGCCGGCGATCAGCAGGATGTCCATGAGCTGGATGCCTTCGAAGGCGTCGCCGAAAAACAGCGACGCGAGCAGCCCGCCGGCGGCGAGCCCCGCGAGGGGTCCCAGCCACCGACTCGCCCCGCTCGCCGCCGCCGGGTTGGTCTGCCCCGCGGCGGGCCGCTGGGCCTGGGTGGGCGGCTGCGCCGGGCGCGCCGGGGTCCGGTACTGCTTTCCGAGGCTCATGCCGCCGCCGAAGCGCTTCGCCTCAACGTCGGCCGGCATGGACAGGAAGCCGACCGTGATCAGGGCCACGGCGGCGGTCATCAGGGTCTTGAGTTTCATCGGGTCATTTGCTCCGGATGGGTCGACTGGTTCCAGGTTTGCCATTCGCCTGTGGGCCCGCGCGCGGCGGGGGCTTTCTGCGCGATAGTATGCGGGCGCCGGGACGGTTTTCACGTTTACCCTCACCCCTGACCCTCTCCCGCAGGCGGGAGAGGGAGAAAGCGGAAGCTCCATCCCTGGAGCATCGATTCACAATTGCCTCACCCCGACCCTCTCCCGCAGGCGGGAGAGGGAGAAAGCGGAAGCTCCATCCCTGGAGCATCGATTCACAATTGCCTCACCCCGACCCTCTCCCGCGAGCGGTAGAGGGAGACTAAGGAGCGCCCTCGGCGTCTGTCGCCGGGGACACCCGGGCGCTGCCGATGCCGCGGGGATCGCTCGCGGCCTCGACCCGTCCGGCGGCCCGGTCCCAGTAGACCGCCTGCATGTTCCCGAACGGGCGCTCCAAAAGTTCCAGCCGATGCCCCTTCTCCCGGAGGGTCGCGCGCTCCTCCGGGCTCAGCGCCTCGGGCTCGACCTGGATGGCGTCCGGCAGAAACTGGTGATGGATCCTGGGCCGGGAGACCCAATCGGCGACCGGCGACCCGGCGACGACATCGAGAATGCCGTGCAAGACCATCGTGATGATGCGGCTCCCCCCGGGAGTCCCGAGGATGGCCACGCCGGCGTCCGACTCGACGAAGGTCGGCGACATGCTCGAGAGCATCCGCTTTCCGGGTGCGATGGCGTTGGCCTCGCCGCCCACCAGCCCGTACACGTTGGCGACCCCCGGCCGGGCCGAGAAATCGTCCATCTCGTCGTTCAGCAGCACGCCGGTGCCCGGCGCAACGAACCCGGAGCCGAACGGGTAGTTGATGCTAAGGGTCGCGGCGACCCGGTTTCCCTGCCGGTCGAGCACCGAAAAATGGGTCGTGTCCCGCCCCTCGTCCGGGCAGATCTCGGCCAGACGGCTCGGGGTCGCGGCGCCAGGGTCGAACCCGCGTATCAGCCCGGCCGCGTAGTAGGGATGGGTCAGGCGGGCTACCGGCACGTCCACCTGATCGGGGTCGCCGAGATAGAGCGCCCGGTCCCGGTAGGCCCTGCGCATCACCTCGACCAGCGCATGGGTGCGCTCGGCGCCGGGCGCGGCCGGCGGATCAAGCGCCTGAAGCATGTTCAGCATCTCGACCAGCAACACCCCGCCCGAGGAGGGCGGTGCGGCGCTGACGATCCGCCAGCCGCGGTAGGACCCGGTAACGGGCGCCCGTTCGACCGCACGGTAGGACACCAGATCCTCCCGCGTCCAGATACCACCCGCCGCGCGCACGCCGTCCACCAGCCGCTCGGCCACCGCCCCGGCGTAGAACCCGGCGCGGCCGTTCCGCGCCAGCGCCTCCAGGGTGTCGGCCAGATCCGGCTGCTTCAGGCGGTACCCGATCGGCGGGACCTCGGATCCGACCAGGAACTGCACGGCCGCGCCCGGCGAGGCGCGCAGCGCGGCGAGCCGGTGCGTCGCCATCGCGTGGAAGTGCTCGTCGACCTCGAATCCGTCGCGGGCGATACGGATGGCCGGTGCGAGCGTCTGCTCCAGCGGCAGGCGACCGTAGTGCTCGGCGATATGGACCAGCGCGGCGGGGGCGCCGGGGATGCCGGCGGCGAGTGGGCCGTCGAGCGCAAGCTCGGGGACGAACTGTCCGCTGGCGTCGAGGTACATGTCCGGATGGGCGGCGAGCGGCGCGCGCTCCCGGCCGTCGATCATGACCTGTAAGTCATCGGCTCCACGATGCAGCAGCCAGAATCCCCCGCCGCCGAGTCCCGAGCTGTAGGGCTCGGCGGCCGCCAGCACGGCGCTGATCGCCACCGCGGCGTCGAAGGCATTCCCTCCAGCGGACAGGATACCGATACCGGCCTCGGTGGCCAGAGGGTGCGCGGTCGCGACGGCCGCCCGCGGAGGATAATCGGCATCCGCCGCCCAAGCGCCGGAGACGACCACACAGGCGACAAGAAAAGACAGGGGCCCTCGAACAGGGCCCCGGAGGATAGAAGTCATCAGATCGGAAGGTGTCTCGGCGAGGCAGCGGTCAGCCCGCGGCGGTGATCCGCTCGTACTTCTCCTGAAGCTCTTCCTCGGTCTCCTCGTGATCCGGGTCTTTGATGATGCAGTCGACCGGACAGACCTCGACGCATTGGGATTCCTCGTAGTGACCGACGCACTCGGTGCACAGATTCGGGTCGATCTCGTAGATCTCGTCGCCCTGCGAGATAGCGCCGTTCGGGCACTCGGGCTCGCATACGTCGCAGTTGATGCATTCGTCGGTGATCAGCAGTGCCATGGATTGCTCCTTCGGTACATCGTCTAGGCAGCTTTATGGGGATGCGCGGATATTATCCAAACCGCTCCCGCAATGCAGCTTGCACCACCGGCGCGACGAAGGGCGACACATCGCCGCGCAGCCGTGAGATCTCGCGCACGAGCGAGGACGAAATGTAGGTGTACTGCTCGGCCGGCGTCAGGAAAAGGGTCTCGATCTCGGGGGCCATGTGGCGGTTCATCCCCGCGAGCTGAAACTCGTACTCGAAATCCGAGACGGCCCGCAGCCCGCGCATGATGACCCCCACGCCGAGCTCGCGCGCGAAGCTCACCAGCAGCCCGTCGAAGGACACCACCTCCACGTTGGGCTGGCCGTTCAACGCGGAACGCACCATCGCGACGCGCTCCTCGGTCGAGAAGACTGGGGCCTTGCCGGTATCGCGGGCGACCGCGACCACGACACGGTCGAACAGGCGCGAGGCACGTTGGATCAGGTCGGTGTGACCGTTCGTGACCGGGTCGAAGGTCCCGGGGTAGACCACGCTTCGCACGGATCGGCACCTCGCTCGGTTGGACGGTGGGGTGACGGGAACGCCGGCAGCCGGTGCAAATATTCGGGATGCTTGAGCAATCGCCGCGCGCCAAGAGCTCGTGCACGGCGGGTCCGCCCGCCGCGCGAGCGCACGATAGCACAGGGTCAGGGATCAGTCTTTCGGGACGTCCGGCGTCCGGGCCAACGCCAGGCCGTAGCGGACCTGACCCGCGGTCTTGTCGCGGATCAGATTCCAGCCCGCCGGTAGCGGAGGGAAGCCGGGCCGCCCCGGCGCCTCCAGATAGATCCGCGCACCGGGGGCGAGCCAGCCGTCGCGGCTCAACGCCTCGCAGGCCGGACCCAGCAGGTCCTCCGCGAACGGCGGGTCGAGAAATACGATGTCGAAGGGCCGCCCGGCGCCCCGTCGCAGCCAGTGCAGCGCGTCGGCGCGGATCACCCGGATTCGATCCGGTCCGAGTACCCGCGCGTTCGCCTCCAGCTGCCGGGCGACCGGCTCGGCGCGCTCGATCAGGACCACTTCCGCCGCGCCGCGGGATGCCGCCTCGAAGCCGAGGGCTCCACTGCCGGCGAAGGCATCGAGACAGCGAGCGCCCTCGATGACCGGCGCCAGCCAGTTGAAGAGGGTCTCGCGAACCCGATCGGCCGTTGGCCGGAGCCCGGGCGCGCCCGGCACCGGCAATCGGCGGCCCCGATGTCGTCCGCCGATGATCCGCAGTTGGCCGCCGGTCCTGTTAGCCGGCGCCACCGGCCGCCGCGCCCTGCCCCGCGCCGCCCCCGACGGTAACAATGGCCAACCGGTCCGGGTGAACCCGCCGCGAGAAGGCATCGCGGATCTGCGCGGCCGTCACGGCCTCGACCCGCTCGGTGAACCGGTTCAGATAATCGAGCGGCAGGCCGTAGAAGCCGATGACCGCGAGGTACTGGACGATACTGGCATTGCTGGCAATCCTCAGTGGGAAGCCGCCAGTCAGATTCTTCTTCGCCGCGGCCAGCTCCTCCTCGGTCGGCCCCTCCTGGACGAACCGCTGCAGCGTCGCGAGCATGACCTCGCGCGCCTGGTCCGCCTGATCGTTCTTGGTCTGCAGCCCCATCATGAAAGGGCCCGGGCGCGCGAGCGGCACGAAGTAGCTGTAGACGCTGTAGGACAGCCCGCGCTTCTCGCGGACCTCCTCCATCAGCAGCGACACGAGCCCGCTGCCGCCGAGGATATGGTTGCCCACGTAGAGCGTGAAGTAGTCCGGGTCGCCGCGGCGCATCCCTGGCTGTCCGGCGAAGACATGGGTCTGGCTGGACGGGAACTCGAGCCGCTCGAGCTCGGTCGCCGGCAGGTCCGCCACCGCCGGAAGCTCGACCGGCCGCTCCCCGCCGGGAAGCCCGGCGGTCACCCGCTCGGCAAGGGCCTCCGCGCCGGCGCGGTCGAGATCCCCGACGATGGCGACGACCGCGTTCGAGCCGGTGTAGTGACTCTGGTGAAAGCCGACCAAATCCTCGCGGGTCAGCGCGGCGACAGAATCCTTGGTGCCGGAGGGATCGGCCGCATAGGGGTGGTTGCCGAACACCTTCCGGAACAGGGCCTTCTGGCCCACGGTACTCGGCGACTCCTCGTCCTGGCGCAGCGCGATCAGGGTGTTGCGGCGCAGCCGCTCGAGGTCGTCCGACGCGAACGCGGGCGCCGTGAGGACCCGGGTCAGGGTCTCGACCGCGGTGTCCATGGCCGGCTGCCGGGTCAGGGTCCGCAGCGCGACCGCCGTCATGTCGCGGTCCGCGCTCGCGCTCAGCTGGGCGCCCACGCCTTCCAGCCGCTCGGCGATGGCGTCGGCGTCCCAGCCGCCCGCGCCCTGCGTCAGCATGGACGCCGTCAGGGACGCGAGCCCGGACCGGTCGCCGTCCCGCGCACTGCCGGCGTCGAAGACGATGCGCACGTCCAGCATCGGCAGATCCCGGGCGGAGACGAACAGGACGCGGGCGCCATTGGTCGTCTGCCAGGACTCGATCTCGGGCGTGGCGCCGGCCGCCGTGGCCAGCAGCAACAGGGCGCCGGCGAGACAGCCCGTGTAACGCCATTGTCTAGCGCACATCGTCGTGTCCTCCAAGTGCCGAGCGGGCGGGAACCGGCTGCTTTCCGTCGAGTGGCTGGGGATCCAGCACCGCCACCGTCAGGGTGTCCGGGGTCAGGTATTTCCGCGCGACGGCCTGCACCTGCTCGGCGGTGACCGCGGCGAGCTTGTCGACGTACTGGTCCGACAGCTCCCAGCCTAGCCCGACGGTCTCGAGCTGGCCGAGCTGCATGGCCTGGGAGAACACCGAGTCCTTCTCGTAGACCTTGCCCGCGATCAGCTGGGTGCGGATGCGCTCGAGCTCCGCCGCATCGACGGGCTCGGTGCGTACCCGCTCGATCTGGCCGAGCAGGGCCTGCTCGAGCTCCTCGATGCCGCGACCCTTGGCGGGCACACCGTCAAACAGGAACATACCCGGCAATCGGCTGAACGCGCTGTAGTCGGTGCCGGCGGAGGCGGCAATCTGGGCGCCGCGGACCAGCTCGCGCGAAAATCTGGCACTGCTCCCGCCGTCGAGAACAGAGGCGAGGATCTCCAGCGCGTAGGGTTCCCACTCGACCTCGGCGTCGGTCACCGTCGGAACCTTGTAGCCCATGATCAGGTAAGGCTCCTGGGCGGGCGCCTTCACGCGCAGCCGCTTCTCGCCGCTCTGCTCCGGATCCGGGCGGGTCTTGGGCGGCGCTATGTCCTCGGCCTTTAGCGGCCCGAAGTATCGCTCCGCAAGCTCGAAGACCCGTTCCGGGTCCACGTCGCCGGCCACGATCAGGGTCGCGTTGTTCGGCGCGTACCACTGACGGTACCAATCGCGCAGATCCTCGATCTGGAGCTGCTCCAGGTCGCCCGCCCAGCCGATCACCGGGTTGCGATACGGGGATGCGTCGTAAGCGACCGAGTTGAAGCGCTCGAAGGTCAGTGACTGGGGGTCGTCGTCGGTGCGCATCCGCCGCTCCTCCTTGACCACCTCCAACTCCTTGGCAAACTCCGCCTCGGCGAGCGACAGATTGCGCATCCGGTCGGCCTCGAGCTCAAAAGCCACCTCAAGCCGATCGCTCGCCAGATTTTGATAGTAGGCCGTGTAGTCGCGCCCGGTGAAGGCGTTCTCCTCCCCGCCGTTCTCGGAGATGATCCGGGAGAACTGACCCGGCGGGAGCTTCTCGGTGCCCTTGAACATCATGTGCTCGAGGACGTGCGACACGCCGGTCACGCCGCCGTATTCGTAGCTCGAGCCGACCTTGTACCAGACCTGCGAGGTCAGGATCGGCGCACGATGATCCGGTTTCACCAGGACCTTCAGGCCGTTGTCCAGCTCGCGCTCGAAGACCTTCTGTGACGCCCCCGCCGCGGCGAGCGGTACCGTCAACAGCAATGCGGCGAAAATTCTTAAATCCATGACGCCTCCGGTCACCCACCACTGATTATTGTGTTTCCCGTGGCGCACGACGCCAGCGTGCGCCGCCGGCTCCAGAATGGAGCTGGCCAATCTGTAAAGATAGGGACCGACGGGCCCAAACCTGAGATCCCGGCATTACCGTTTGGTAAGCCGCCCGCGGCTGCGGTCCCGTGCCGCTAGGGGCGGCACCCCGTGCGCTTTCGCCGCAACCGGCCGAGTGTGAGCGAGCGCGGACAGCCCGATCCTTGGCTCGCGCAATGCCAGAGCCCGAGGATAGGGGTTTCCGAACCTTCAAGGCGTGTATAGGCCCACGGTAAAAGCCGGTTCTGTTAGCATTCCCGCCCTACGCCGGTGTCGCCGCCCGCGATCGCACCCGCCGCGGGCCGCGCGCCGTCGGGGCGCCACCCCAACCTCACCAGACGAGATGCCATGTTCGGTTTCGGCAAGAAACAGCGCGCGCCATCTCCGCCCCCCGCGGGCGAGCAACTACCGCAGAAGGCCGGATTGTTCTCGCGCTTGCGCGATCGGCTGTCGCGCACCCGCGCCCAGCTCGGTGACGGGCTCGGCCAGCTGTTGCTCGGGCGCAAACGTATCGACGACGAGCTGCTCGAGGAGTTGGAGACCCTGCTCCTCACGGCCGACGTCGGGGTGGACTCCACGAACCGCATCATCCGCGATCTTACCGAGCGCGTGAAGCGCAAATCGCTTGCGGACCCGCCCGCCCTGCTTGCGGCGCTCAAGGAGGACCTCCGCGCGATACTGCTCGCCGCCGAGGGGCCCGTGCGCGAGGCCGCGCCAGGCAAGCCGCAGGTGATCCTGATGGTCGGCGTCAACGGCGCCGGAAAGACTACCACCATCGGCAAGCTCGCGAAGCGGCTCCAGGACGAGGGCAACCGGGTCATGCTGGCGGCCGGCGACACCTTCCGCGCGGCCGCGGTGGAGCAGCTGGAGACCTGGGGCGAGCGCAACCGGGTGGCCGTCATCTCCCAGCGCGCCGGCGCCGACGCGGCCTCGGTGATCTTCGACGCCCTGCAGGCCGCCACGGCGCGGGGCAGCGACGTGCTGATCGCCGACACCGCGGGCAGGCTGCATACCAAGACCAACCTCATGGACGAGCTGGCCAAGATCGCGCGGGTCATCAAGAAGATCGACCCCGACGCCCCTCACGAGGTGATGCTGGTGGTCGACGCGACCACGGGCCAGAACGCGCTGAACCAGGCGGTCCAGTTCCATCAGGCGGTCGGGTTGACGGGAATCACGCTGACCAAGCTCGACGGCACCGCCAAGGGCGGCATCCTGTTCGCGATCGCGGACCGGCTGCGGGTCCCGATCCGCTTCATCGGCGTCGGGGAGTCGATCGAAGACCTGCGCCCGTTCGACGCGGACGAGTTCCTCGACGCGCTGCTCGGCTGAGTCCGGAATCAGTGATCCGATTCGAGCACGTCGTCAAGCGCTACCCCGAGCGGGGCGAGGCGCTGAGCGACGTCAGCTTCGAGATACCGGCCGGCGAGCTGGCCTTCCTGACCGGCCACTCGGGGGCGGGCAAGAGTACGCTGCTGCGGCTCATCGGACTGCTCGAGCGACCGAGCCGCGGCCAGGTGATCGTCAACGGCCGCAACCTCGGGACCCTGCCGCGGCGGAAGATCCCGTACCACCGCCGGCAGGTCGGGATGATCTTCCAGGACCACCGGCTGCTGGCGGACCGCAGCGCGTTCGAAAACGTCGCCCTGCCGCTGGTCGTCGCCGGACTCGGGCACAAGGAGATCGGCCGGCGCGTCCGCGCGGCGCTCGACCAGGTGGGGCTGCTGAAGCGCGAAAAGGCCTTGCCCATGGCTCTTTCGGGCGGCGAGCAGCAACGCGTCGGCATCGCCCGCGCCATGGTCGCGCGGCCGCCGCTGGTGCTGGCCGACGAACCCACCGGCAACCTGGACCCGGATCTTTCGCGCGAGATTTTTCAGCTTTTCGAGCGTTTTCACCAGGTGGGGGTGACCCTGCTGATCGCTACCCACGACCTGGCCCTGATCGCGTCGATGCCCTACCGCACCTTCACCCTCGACGACGGCCGAATGGTCAACGACTCGGGGTCCTGGTAACCGTGGCCAGAACCCGCGCGAGGCGGAGAAGTGCGCCCGGGATCACGGAGCTTCCCGGGCTCTGGCTGCGTCGACACCTGCAGAGTGCGGTCGCGACCCTCGGCCGGTTGATGCAGACCCCGCTGCCGACACTCATGACCATCGCCGTCATCGGCGTCGCGCTCGCGTTCCCGGCGGGGCTCTACGTGCTCACCGAAAACTTGCGAACCTTGGCCGGCGGCTGGGACCAGGCGGCGGCCGTTTCCCTTTTCTTGCGTCCTGAGGAGACCGAGGAGGAGGCCGAACAACTCGCCGAGGAGCTACGGGCCTGGCCGGAGCTGGCCCAGGTGCGGCTGATCACCAGCGAGCAGGCGCTGGCGGAATTCCGGGAGCAGGGTGGATTCGAAGAGGCCCTGACCCACCTCCGGAGCAACCCGCTACCGGCCGTGCTCGCCCTGTTTCCGACCCCGGCGTTCTCGACGCCCGAGCGGGTGGAGGCGCTGCAGGCTCGCCTTATCGAACTTCCGGGCGCCGACTTCACCCGCATGGACACCCTGTGGCTGTTGCGCTTCCAGGCGATCCTTGACCTCGCACAGACCGGCGTCTTGCTGCTCGGCGGCCTGCTGGGCGCCGGCGTGCTGCTGATCGTGGGCAACACCATTAGGCTGGAGATCCAGAACCGGCGCAGTGAAATCGAAATTATGGAATTGGTCGGCGCCACGGCGGCCTTCATCCGGCGCCCCTTCCTCTACGCCGGGGCCTGGTACGGGCTGCTCGGCGGCATCGGCGCCTGGCTGCTGGTCACCATCTCCGTGTGGCTGCTGCAGGGTCCCGCCTCGCGGCTCGCGTCGCTCTACCACAGTGACTTCCCGGTCTCGGGTCTGGGTCCGCTGGCACTGCTGAGCATCCTCGGCGGCAGCATGCTGCTGGGGCTGGTCGGGAGCTGGATCGCGGTTGGCCGCCACCTGAGAGGTGCGGAACCCGGGTGAGGTCGGGTGGTCACACCATCGGCGGACATGACTGGCCTGGCGACCGAGCCGGTCATCCGGGGTAGCTCCCATGTCGAGCCCGCTAGGCGGCTACACACGCATCCTCACGGCGCGACGAAATGCAACATTATAGCGTTGTTTATTAAGGATATTTTATTGATTCGCGAAATCTATCGCGGCTATCGTAACAATCCATAAGGCAACGCCCGAACCGGGCCGCTCTTGGATGTCATTGGTAACAAACGAAATATTAAGAATTTGTCATGATATTAACGCGGAAATTTCTAGTCTGACCCTGGCAAATTTCAGAGCGAAGTGCTAGGATTTTGACCAGATTTCAGCATCAGGGTAAAGCCACATGGCCAGAGACCTCGTCCTTATGCCCACCGGCAACATCGACGCCTACATCAGCGCGGCCTATCAGGTCCCGGTGTTGACGCCCGATGAAGAGAAGACGCTCGCCGCACAGTTGCGCGACAACAACGATATGGAGGCCGCTCGCCGTCTGGTGATGTCCCACCTGCGGTTCGTGATCCGGATCGCACGGGGCTACCTCGGATATGGCCTTCCGTTGCCGGACCTGATCCAGGAAGGCAGCGTCGGCCTGATGAAGGCGGTCCAGCGGTTCGACCCCGACGTCGGCGTGCGTCTGGTGTCTTTCGCCGTGCACTGGATCCGCGCGGAAATCCACGAGTACATCCTTCGCAACTGGCGCATCGTCAAGGTCGCGACCACGAAGGCCCAGCGCAAGCTGTTCTTTAACCTCCGAAGTGCCAAGAAGCGCTTGGGCTGGTTCACGAAGGCCGAGGTGGAAGACGTCGCCAGCGATCTCGGCGTGAAGCCCGAGACGGTGCTGGAGATGGAATCCCGGCTCGCCAACCAGGATCTGGCGTTCGACGGCCACGACGATGACGAGGACGGCCCCTCGGCGCCCTCGAGTTACTTGCCCGACTCGCGGATGGAGCCGGCTAGGTTGCTGGAGCGCGAGGACACCGAGCGCAATCAGCGCGAGCGTCTGTACGCGGCGCTGCAGGGTCTGGACGAGCGCAGCAAGACGATCCTCCGCGAACGCTGGCTGACCGAGAGCAAGCAGACGCTGCACGAGCTGGCCCAGCAGTTCGGCGTCTCGGCCGAGCGCATCCGGCAGATCGAGAAAAACGCGATGAAGAAGCTACGGGTACAGCTCGAACTCTGAGTCCAGCTTGACCGCCATAACCGAGGCCCGCCACCCGGCGGGCCTTTGCGTATGCGTGCGGGCTGAACAACCGGCTTCGAGCATCACTGAACCGCACCGGAGATAAGTCGGTCCGGGTCGATCTCGCCGGAATAGCGGTAGGGCAGCCTCACCAGCCCGCCCGCAAGCGTCGCGGTCCCCGCCACCTTCCACTCCAGCGGGCGGTCCTTGAGCGCCAATGCCGGCAATTGCCCCGCCACGCCGAGCAGACTGCTCACGACCTCGACGTCCACCATCGCCTCGCCGAATGCCGGAATTCTCCGCTCCAGCGCGCTCGAACCCTGGGCGAGTTCGACGCCCTCCAGCGACAACCGATAGGTCAATCCCTCGATCGGCAACGCGCGGTCATTCGGGTTCCTGACCGCCAGCGTCACGACAAAGGTCTGCCGGGCGAGCCCGAGCTCCTCCACCCGCAGGCCGGCGAGGGCGACCTCGGGCGCTTCCCAGGGCCTGGTCAGGCTGGCGCAACCGGCTAGTAGTGCCGCGACCAGAATGCAGATGGGGAATCGGGCGATAGCGGACATCGACTCAGTGCTGTCTCGGCCTTGGTTGTTGGCGGCGGCGTCTGGGAGCGCGCGTTGGAACTGGCGTCCCCGCCGTTCCAGGGCTTAAGTTCAGCCCCGCTTCCCGGCAGACTATAGCAGTCGACCCCGAGTGGCGCTCCGCGGGAGCAACCCGGGTCGTCCGATATCCGCTCCCCTGGAACCGCGTCTCAACGGAGGACGTTTGAACACCACCATCGAGACCCAACGCGCTGGCGCCTCGGCCGAAACCGGAACGGACGTTGATGCGCATCCGCGTGCCCGAGCCCCGGTGGCGCCCCACCCGCCGCTGGACGCCTACTACGACGGCTCGTCCCATCGGCGGGAGTTCGTCTCGCGGCTCTTCGACGCGACCGCCGCCGACTACGATTGGATCGTGCGCGCGATGTCGTTCGGAAGCGGGACCTGGTACCGCGGGCAGGCCCTGCGGCAGGCGGGCCTGGCCAAGGGCATGAGGGTGCTGGACCTGGCCTGCGGCACCGGCCCGGTAGCCGGCGAGGCGCTGAAGACCGTTGGCCCGGAAGGGCTCGTCATCGGCCTGGACGCGAGCTTCAACATGCTGGTCGAGACGCGGCGCCGGGCCGGGGTGTCGGTGGTGGCGGCGCGCGTCGAGCGGCTGCCGGTACCCGATCGCTATTTCGACTTCCTGAGCATGGGCTACGCCCTGCGCCACGTCGATGACCTGACCGCGACCTTCGCCGAGTATCGTCGGGTGCTGAAGCCCGGAGGGCGGGTACTCGTGCTCGAGATGACACGCCCGCGGTCCCGGGTCCAATTCGCGCTGGCCAAGCTCTACCTGCACCGCATCGTGCCGCTGCTGTCGGGACTCTTCGCGCGCAGCGCCAACGCGCGGACCCTGATGCGCTACTACTGGGAGACCATCGAGCGATGCGTCCCACCGGCGACCATACTCGCCGCGATGAGCGAGGCCGGTTTCGAGCGGGTCGAACGGCGGTGCCTATGGGGCATCCTGTCGGAGTATGTTGGCGAGCGGCCGACGGAGGGCTAATTGCGACCGAAGCGGGCCGTTCCTCGCCGCATCCTACTCGGGGTAACGGGTGCAGCGAACCCTTGGTGCACGCCCTCTCCGGTCCCCCGATCCAGGCCCGCCACCGACGGCCATTTGCCGACGGACAAGACCCGCCGGCGATGAATCGGTGAGCCTCGCGACAGACTGAAACAACCGAGATTGGATGGATTACACGTTAGCCGCGGAAATTGCGCCAATGGCGGCCTCGGATTCGTGCTCTCGCGCCCGCCCCCCGCCGTCGCAGGTGCGGCCCATCAGGTCCGCCCGCGCACGACCTACCCGACGCCTGGGCGCCAGTCTTCGCCTCGAAACCGGTGCGCTGGGGAGATGCTGTTCAAATGCCATCCTGGCGCTAGATCGGTTCACGCTCCGAAAGGCGCGGCCCTCGGAGCGGGCCATCCTTGGCCCGGACGAGAGACGCAATCGATCGGCGTTTCCCCAGGGCTACCGATCCCGGTCAATCTCGCCGGCCGTAAAAGCGTACCACCCGCGAATAGGTATTCGTTGGACTGTCGGCTCCGGAATGGCAACGCGTCGGGTCGAGGTTGGTCCCGGCGTTGTTCCACGGACACATTTCGATCACGCGACCTTGCGAGTATTGCCAGATTCCGTGCCGATCCAGGACAAAGTGCGGGATGCCGCTTACCCAGGGATGCGCTGAGTTCCGCAGATCCTGCTTGCTCGGACCCGGTACGACGTACGACTCCCACGGGTGTGTATGCCAGGTGCAGGAGATGTAGCGCGTGCTTTCGGGGTCTAGGGGCAGGGCTACTTCGATCCCCTCGTAGCCACCGACTCCTGTTTGTACTACAGACGCCAGCCGATCTGTCGTCTTGTCGTTCCAGCACCAACCGGCAACCTCGCGGCTGCTCCCTCGCGTGTAGTTCACGCCATCGATGAGCAAGTCAGCGGCGTAATTCATCACCGTTTCTGACCCACCTGCAGATGAAGGGGCGAGGGTGGAGCTGCTCGCGCAACCGGCGCACATCGCTATGGCAACAACGGTGGCCGCGGCTCCCGCAGGCATCTTGATCATCGGCTTCTACCCCGGGCAGAGCCGGTTAGACCGACATCAATTCTGAACATTCTGCTGTTTCATCCTGTTTGGCGTTTCCGTCCGACGGGCCGGCGGATTGACTACTGAAGCGGGGCACGTCGTCCTAATCGCCCTTAGGTCGGACACCGGCTTGGACGAAGCCGTGGGTCGGGCTTAAGTCCGACCGACAAGGTCTTAGTCTAGGGCGATCCCGTCAAGAAACACTAATATTCCTGGGCGGGGTAGTTTCCGGACTGACGCGGGCCAGGGCGAGCGCGCATAAACGTGTTGTTAGACAGAGGCATACGGCAAGATTGAGAGAAGCCTTATGAGGAGTCTCTCATGACTACCAGCTTTCTTGATCATTTCGTCACCCTCGAAGACCCGCGGGTGGAGCGCAACCAGCGCCATGCCCTACTCGATATCGTGTTGCTGGCGGTCTGCGCGGTGGTGAGCGGGGCCGACGGCTGGGAGGCGATCGAGGACGTTGGCCGCGAGAAGCTCGGGTGGTTGCGGCGCTTTGCGCCCTTTGCGAACGGGGTGCCCTCGCATGACTGCATTTCCAACGTCATCTCACGCCTCACGTCCAAGGGCTTTGGCGAGTGTTGACCCAGGCGGTGTCCGGTGCCACAGGTGGTGAGATCATCGCCGTGGACGGCAAAAGCGCCCGCGGCTCGCGGGATCGGCGCCGTCGGCGTTCGTCGCTGCACATGGTCAGCGCCTGGGCGTGCCGCAACCGCTTGGTGCTTGGCCAGGAGGCCAGCGTCGACGCGGTTCGCCCAGACCGAAGCTTCCCACGATTCAATCCGGGCAAGCTCAAACCCGGATTCCATGTCCCGTACAGGAGGGCGGCTTAAGTTGACGGCATTGGGCTGGAGCCCCTCGCCGCGATGCAGTTAGAAAGACCGGAAGGCGTCGAGACCGAGGTCTTGGTCTACGGGCGCCTGCCGCTGGCCTACTCCGCCCGCTGCTTTACCGCCCGCGCGCACAACCTGCCTAAGGACGACTGCAAGTATCGCTGTCTAGACTACCCCGACGGGCTGCTCGCGAGCACCCAGGATGACCGATCCTTCCTGATTCTAAACAGCATCCAGACCCAGTCGGCCCAGACCCAAAACCTGCTGCCGGTCCTTCCGGACCTGACCGGACTGGGCGTGGACGTGCTGCGGATCAGCCCCCAGTCCGCCCACACGGGGCGGGTGGTCGGGCTGTTCCACCACCACCTGATGGGTGAGACCGACCTGGCCGAGGCGAGCAAAGGACTCCTGCGACTGATGCCGACCGGGCCCTCGGACGGCTACTGGTACGGGCGGCCGGGGATGGTGGCTCAGGGTTGGGAGGGGGCCGCGTCCTGACTATCAGGGCGGCGAATCGGTCCGTTTTGCGCCCGTCGCCCGACCCACAGGGTCACCCGTCCCAGTCCGTCCATCAAGGGCGCGAGCTGGCCCGGGGGGATCGAACCCGTCGAGAAAATTCTTCACGTAGAGCCCAAGCTCGGTATCACCGCCAAAGCGCACGCGGCGGTTGAAGAACAGGGTGTCCGCATCCTCCTGTCGGGTAACCAGTCGCAGTAAGTCGAGGGTATCGCCTTCGATTCGAGTGTCGGCGGCCTGCCGGTCATCGGCCGGCGCCAGCCGACCGGCGCGCAATGTCAGCCGATACAGCAGCCGGGCGTCCGGGATGCGGACCTCCAGCACCCGGCCGGCAAGGAAATCCAACTCTCCATCGGCCAGGGGCTGAGCGAAGACCCGGTTCAGAATCAGAGACAAAGCCGAGCTGTGCACCCTGGCGGGGATCAGACCCAGCGGCAATGCGAGCGGGGCCGGAAAACGGGGCGACGGTAATGCAGGATTCCCGTGAGTCGTCATGGTCTGGTTCCCGAGGTATGGGATAGCTCGGGGAGAAACAGTGCACGCTGATCGATTCCACGTGCATTGATGCGGATCAATGTCCGTGAGCGCCGGAATCTCTTGAAACGCGGTCAACTTTTCTGGTCGAGATACATCCGCAACAGCGCCGGATGGATCTCCGACAGCTCTCGGCGAAGCTCGATCCTGTCGTCGCCGGTAACCAGACGGTGCAGCAGCCGGTAGGCGGCACCTCGGTCGTCCTCGGGCGCGGCATCGGGCGTCGTCGCGGCGGCACCCCGATCTTGCAGCAGGAACCAGGCCGGGAAGTCCTCGGTCTCAAGCTCATCGTCGAGGTCCAGGAACCGCTTCCAATGTCCGGCGAGGTGCTGGTCGGGAAAGGTTGCGGAGCCGATAGCACGCTCGGCGGCGTCCGGATGATCCCAGCAGAGCCTCACCCAGTCCCGGTGTGCGGCGGCAACCAGACCCAGGCGCCAGGCACCCTCGGCATGGGCGAGGACCAGGGCCGGCTCCGCGCGCCAGTCAGGCTCAGACTCGATCGACTCGCGGACCGCGTCCCAGCGCCCGGCCCGCGCCCAGGCGTAGCTCGCGTGGAGCCGTGGCGACGCTTGGTCGAAAGGCTGCCCGGACAGCCGCTCGGCCAGATCGGTCCAAAGAGGTGCGAGGAAGTCCCGGGCGCGGTGGCCGAGCAGCTGCCGAGCCAGGGGCTCCAGTCCGTCCAGCTCGCCCAGCCGTTCCTTCGCGGCGCCGGAACCCGTCTCGTCGACGGTCTGAATCAGCCGGAGAAATCCCCGGACACGGGCATGGCGGGGATCCTGCCGCATGAGCCGCGCCAGCTGGTCCCGGGCTCTGTCGATGTGCCGATCCGCGAGCGACCGGCGGATCTCCTCTTCGAGCAGCAAAGCGCTGCTGTCGTGGAACAGGTCCATCTGGTGCCGGTCCGGCGGCGGGGCGAATACATGGGCGCAGGCCTCGACCAGTCTGGGATCGCTGCCGACCTGCAGTGGCCGATCGAAGGCGCCCCAGCCTCGGTAGTCCATGGGTACGGCGGCCAGCCCTTGGCGGCGCGCGTACGCGCCCGCTCTTTCCAGGAACTCGGCGACCTCGGCGGGCGGGCGGCGCAGAGCGCCTACGATGTCCGCTCGGCGACCGGTCCGCCAGGCCTCGTAGTCCTGGTAGGCCAGCATATCGGAGACCAGCAGCAGCTCCAGCGGATCGAAACGACCCTGCTCCAGCAGCAACCCGTCGACCAGAGCGCAGAGATCTCGATCCGAGATCGGCTCGGCGGCAGGTCTTGAGACTGACTCGACCGTTAGCTCATCCATCAGTCGGAGACCGGCGCGAACAGCAACTCGAGGTCCTCCGGGCTCAGCGCGCCCGCCGCGGCGCCGCCGCCCGCCAACATGGCGTCCGCGAGGGCCTGCTTGCGGGCCTGCATCTCGGCCACACGCTGCTCGACGGTGCCCTCGGTCAGCAGCTTGTAGACGAACACCGGCTTGTCCTGACCGATACGGTGGGCGCGGTCGGTGGCCTGGCGCTCGGCGGCCGGGTTCCACCAGGGGTCGTAGTGGATCACCGTGTCCGCGGCCGTGAGGTTGAGCCCGCTGCCGCCGGCCTTGAGGCTGATCAGGAACAGGGGCACCTCCCCGGCCTGGAAGCGGTCCACCGGCAGGGCGCGATTACGGGTGCGGCCGGTGAGCTTGATGAAGTCCCGGTTCTCGTGCCGTCCGCCGTTCATCAGCTCCGCCTCGATCAGGGCCAGCATGCTGGTGAACTGGGAGAAGAGCAGCACCCGCCGGCCCTCCTCCAGCAGCTCCGGCAGCAGAGTCATCAGCAGTTCCAGCTTGGCCGAGCCCCTGACCCGGCGGGCACTCTCTAGCGGAACCAGCCGGGGGTCGCAGCAGACTTGACGGAGCTTGAGCAGCGCGTCGAGGATGATGATGCCGCTGCGGGCCAGGCCCTTGCGCTCCACTTCCAGGCGGACCTTTTCGTGCAGCGCCAGGCGCAGCGTCTCGTAGAGATCACGCTGGTCGTCCGCCAACGGGACCTCTCGCAGGATCTCGGTCTTGGGAGGCAGCTCGGCGGCCACGGCCTCCTTGGTGCGGCGAAGTAGGAAAGGGGCGACGCGGCGGCGTAGCTGCTCCTGGCGGCCGTCGTCCCCGTGGCGCTCGATGGGGGTGCGGAACAGACGCCGGAAGCGGCGCTCGTCGCCGAGCATGTCCGGCATCAGAAAGTCGAACAGTGACCAGAGCTCCCCGAGGTGGTTCTCCAGCGGGGTACCGGTCAGACAGAGACGGTGCCGGGCGTCCAGCGAACGGGCTGCCTCGGCGGCCTTGCTGCGCGGGTTCTTGACGGCCTGGGCCTCGTCCAGGATCAAAACGTGAAAGGGAACCGAAGCGAGCACGTCCAGGTCGCGGGGGAGCAAGGGATAGGTGGTCAGCACCAGATCATGCTCGGCGATGGACCGGAATCGCTTACGGCGGTCCGCGCCATGCAGCAGCAGGACCCGCAGCGCGGGAGCAAAGCGTTCGGCCTCACGCCGCCAGTTGAACATCAGGCTGGTGGGTGCGACCACCAGGCTCGGCCTGTCCGCGCGCCCACTCTCCTTCTCGATCAGCAGATGCGCCAGGGTCTGCACGGTCTTGCCGAGACCCATATCGTCCGCGAGGATGCCACCGAGCTGGTACTTACGCAGGAACTGGAGCCAGTCGACGCCCTGGCGCTGGTAGGATCTGAGCTCGGCGGCGAGTCCCGCGGGCGGCTCGACCTCGCGCAAGCCACAGAAGCCCCGGAGCCGGCGCCCCCACTCCCGGGCCGACTCGCCGCCGCGCCAGTCCAGGCTCGGGTCCGCGTCTTCGATCTCGGCCAGCTGGGCGGCCTGCAGGCGCGACAGGCGCAGACGACCGTCACGTCCAAGCGGTCGCTCGGAGTCGTAGATCTCGATCAGGGTCGAGAGGATGGGCCTCAGACGCCGGATCGGCATCAGCAGCAGCCGGCCGTCGTCCAGGCGCACCGGCAGCTCGCCGTCCTCGTCCATCCGCGCGAGCGCGCTGGACGAGAGGTCGACGTCGAAACTCCGAATCAGGCCCACCAAAAGGGGCAGCAAGTCCAGTCGCTTGCCATCCACCTCGACACCCAACCCGAAGTCGAGCCAGCGCCCGCCCTCGTGCTCGGCAATCTCCACCCGCCAGTTGGGAACGTCAACGACCTGAAAACGGAATCCCTCGCCGGAATCGACCCGCCAGCCCGCCGCCCGCAATCTGGGCGCCTCGGTGCCCATGAACCGGAGCCAGGCGCGCTCGTCGTGGAGCCCGAGGGACAAGCCGTCGCTGTCGCCGAAGTCCCGGTTCTCCGCGAACCCGAGCGCCTTTAGCTGCTCCAACGCCGCGGTCTCGGCGGCCAGATCGCGCTCGCTCTCCAGCAAGACGCCCTGCTCGACCCATGTCAGCAGCGGGCTCTTGGCCCGCGGATCGACGATCGAGACTCCCCCGTATTCGAAGGTCAATTGGGCGCTGTGAGACCAGTCGGGCTCACGCCTGATGCCCCAGTAGCGGTCGACAGAACCCGCCGCCAGGTCCGCGCTCCGGAGGCTCAGGCAGGGGACCGGCTTATCGAGTCCGACCCGCCGGTGCTCCGGGCGCGACGGCAGCGGCACGTTGAGCCCTTTGAGCCGCTCGCGCGCCGCGTCCCGAAAGGCGTCCGCGGCCTCCGGGTAGATCGCCGGTGCCATGGCGAGCAGGCCAGCCTCCCGGTCGCCCAGACCGGTCTCAAGCGGACCACATTCGCCGGACTCGGGGTCCAGATACCAGGGCGGGCTCAACGGGAGCAGTTCGACACCAGGGCGGTCGGACTCCAGGACCAAATGCAGCCGTGTATCCGCTTTGAGTCTCCAGGCCAGCCGACCGGCGATGGGACCTCCATAGCTCAGGGCCGGTCCGTCCGCGGACCGCCAATGGCCGCGGCCGGTTTCGGCGACCGCATGCAGGGCATCTGCGCCCGTCTCCTCGGTCAGAACGGCCTCGGTCGCCGAGCCGCCGCCCCGGCCGGCCTGGACCAGCGCCATGATGCGCTGGTCTTCCGGGGCGACAAACCCCGCGCGCGACTGGCCGTGGATGTTGAAGTCCTGAGGCTTGCCATAGGCCCCGGTCTGCAGTCGCCGGACCCTGACCGCACGCACCAGCAGCCGCTGCAAGCCAAACCGCTGTTCCGGGCGAACCAGGAACAGCAACCGGTGGGGGTCGTCCGAGGCTGGCGCTGGCGGTCAGACTTTCCAGCCGCTCGAGCCAACCCCTGGCCTCCAACGACAGGCCTGCCGGCCGCGGCCGGTCCGGGTTTTGTGCCGTCTGGGAGCCGAGAGACAGTAATGCGGCGGCCACGTGCTTGCAGTTGAAGCCGACCGGACAGGAGCATTGTCCGACCAGGCCGATGGCGCCGTCCGCCTCGCGCGCAAGCTGCACGATGCACTGGTAGATCCGGCCGCCCGATCCCCGCACGCGAGCGGTCGTCAGGCCACGGGCGATATCGTAGTTGACCATGAGCACCCGGCCTTCCCGGAAATAGCGCTCGCCCCGCTCGAGGTAGGTTTGGGGAAAGGCTTCGGCCAGAGCGTCCGGATCGAGGACAAGTGGTACGGCAGACATCGGCTGTGTTTCGGGGTTGCGAGAGTCGGCGGAGCCTACCAAAGATCGGGGGCATGGTGGACACCAGGCTCGCCGCCTTGTGGAGCCGCGACCCGGCTAACTGTTAGCATGCCGGGTATACGAACCCCCCGCGGGATGCCCACGCGAGATCCGAAAAACGTTTGACCAGCAACACCTTACCAGAAGCCGCAAGAGACGTTGCACGGGCCCGCGAGCGTCTCGTTGGCAAGATCGGCATCCCCGTCGAACGAAAGTGGGTTCAGGCAGATGATGTACGGACGACTTACTATGAGGGGGGCGACGGCGAGCCGGTGGTCCTCCTTCACGGCGCGGCCGCGGGCGGGCCGTATTGGTTTCCCGTCGTCGCACCCCTGGCGCGGCAATTCCGCGTGTTGGTACCGGACATCGTGGGCTACGGCGAGTCCGACAAGCCCCGCGCGCGGTACGACCGGCATTTCTACGCGGACTGGCTCGGGAGCTTTCTGGATGCGTCCTCGATCCCGCGGGCCCACCTGGTGGGTCTCTCCCAGGGAGCCCCCATCGCCGTGCAGCTTGCCCTCGACCGACCCGAGCGGGTCGAGCGCTTGGCCCTGGTAAGCCCCGCTGGCCTCGGCCGTCCGGTGTCCACCGGTTATCTGCTCAGCTACCTCTGCCTCAATGCCATTCCGGCGCGACCGGTGCATCGATGGATGCAGCGGTATGTCGTGGCCCGGGCGGGCAGCTACGACGAGGACCTGGCCGACTACCAGCTCCGGGTGCAGGCCATGGACGGAGGCAGCCGGGCCTGTTGGAAGGGTCGGGGCCGGGCGGTTGCCCGAATCGGGGAAGCGCGCTTGGCTGATCTGAAAAACGAGACCCTGGTGATCTGGGGGGCCTGCGATCGCGTTTTGCGGGACAACGGCCGGGACGACTCCGTGGCGATCCCCCGCAGCCGCCGGCTGATGATCCCGGACGCCGGGCACGCCGTCTTCTTCGATCAGCCTGAGGCCTTTGTCGCGGCGCTGGCGGGATTCCTGGGAGGCCAGTCCGGGACCGGCCTACCCGCTTGAGGCGACCCGCAGGGGTTCTCCAGGCCAGGTGATCTGTCCGGCGTCACTCCGGAAGCAGGGTGATCGTCGCCTCGGCCGTCGCGCCGTCGATCTCGACCTGGAGCACGCAATACTCGGTCTGCTCGTCCACCGGCGTCGGGTCGTCGGCACAGCTGCAGCCGGCGATCACGCCGGAGAAAAAGATGCCGACCTTCGCCCGGATACCGCCCCGGGTCTCGACGGCCGCGATGGGCATCGCACGGACAGTGCCGGGGAGGGCATGGCTGGTCCTTGCCAACCCTTGTTGCAGGGGCAGCTCGGCGGCCCCGAGCGCCTCGATTCCCTTTTTCAGCAGGTCGTCGAACGCCGGCGTACCCCAGGCATTTCGCGCTTCGGTCAGTCGAATCATTGGTGTCCCGCGTCCGATCGGCCCCGCGTTCAGCGTGCCTCTAAAGGATAGCCGAGTCGCCCTTGGACGCTGCCCCGTAGTTGCCAACCGATGCCCCCTCACCGCGACCTTACTACCAGGAGACGGCGAAAGAGAGCGCGCTCCGCGCCCGCTCGCTCTTGTGGCTCAGAAGCTGTGCACCATGCCCGCCGAGAACCCGCTCCAGTCCGCGTCCGGGGCCGTGTCGTCGACGGCGGTGAAGAGTGTGTAGACCCGGGTGCGCCGGCTGAAATTGTGGTCGAAACCCAGGGCCCAGACGCTCTTGTCCTGCTGATCGATGATCCCGTCGAGGGCGTCGGCGAAGGCGAGTCCGAGCATGCCCGGGGTGCAGGTGTAGCGGAACCCGACGGCCAACGGGTCCGCGCAGGGGTCCAGCGCGGCCTGCCCGTACATGGCCTTGATCTGGTTGTTGCCGAAGGCGTAGCCGGCCTGCAGCTGCCAGAGGCGCGCCGAGGCCTGGCCCGGCAGGCCCAGTACACCGCTTCGGGACTCGTAGACGCCCGTCAACGTAAATCCATTCCAGTCCAGCAGTCCGAGTCCTAGCCGCCACTTGGTGTCGTCCCCGGCGAAGACGCCATGGACGATGTCGTAGGCCGCGTCCTGCGGCGTCCAAAGCTCGCTTCCGAGTACCTCGTACGCCGCGGAGGCGTAGAGCGGACCCCGCGTGTAGGTCAGCGCGGCGGACCAGCCTTCCGCGATACCGTCCGCGTTCGGGTTGCGGACGCCCAACAGCGTGGCGCCACCGGCCGGGATGAGCGCGCCGGCCAGCTGGAACCCCCAGAGGTCGGGACTGATTACCAGGACCGAGTTGTCGGCCCGGACATCGTCGAATCCGACCGTGTAGTTGTAGTCGGCCAGCGTATCGGCGAACAGGTCGAGGCGGCCGGTCGAGATCTTCGCCGGCGTGTCGTGACGGCCGACCAGCAGGGTTCCCCTATCGTTCGCGAGCCCAACGAAGCTGTTTCGCATCCGCAGGCGATTCGGGTCACCATTTGCGATCGCGCCGTCGGTGTCGACGACAGGTATCGCAAGCTCGACCTGGTAGATCGCCTTCAGTCCGTTCCCGAGGTCCTCCGAGCCCTTGACCCCGATCCTCGATCCGCGGCTGTTCGCATTCAGGTCCCAGCCCCGGTAGGCCAATCCGGGCGTCAGCGCGTCATTCAGGGCGTCCAGGATGCGCCCCTGGGTCTCGTCATCGAGCGAATCCCACTCGATGGTGCCGAAAAGCAGATCGCCGACGACCGTGTTGACGCCACGCGGCGCCGGCAGAGCCTCGGTGTATCCGGCATCGCTCAGGGCCTGATTGGCCCCGTCGATGAAGGTCATGACATCGAAGGACGGCCCGCCGACGGCAGGTCTGCCCCAGGCCGCGTTCGCGTCCGCATCGACATGGTCGACCGATACGCCGACGCGCCCGTATAGAACGGCATCGGCATGGGCTTGGGTGCCCGCCTGGAGCGCGAGGCTCAAGACCAAGGGCAATAGAAGCCGTCTGTTCATTCGCTGTCCAGTGTTCGAGATCAGCCGGGCATTCTGGCAGATTCCGGCCCGCGAGAATGCCGTCGGGTCCTCGCATTTGCGAAAAAACACCGCTCATCAAGACGGGACGTCCTGTATCGGGTTGAGCCGCTACCGCCTCTCGGGTAGTCTTCCGCGGTTGCACCCACAGGACTGTCCGACGCTTCGCCAGAGGGATCGTGCCCCGCTCTCCGTATCTTTACGTGCCGATGGTGGCCGCCGTTCTGGCCGCGTTCTGGGTCCATGCCCTCTGGGTCCCCTTGTGGCAGGACGACTTCCACTTGCTCCTGGTCGCCAGAGAGGCAAGAGAGGCCGGGGAGGCCTGGTGGTCCGTCTTCTGGCCGGCGCAGAAGAGCATTTTCTGGCGTCCGTTGAGCGAGGGGATCTACTGGCGTTTCATCGACGGCGTGCTGGCTGCGGACCCGGTGGCGGCGCACGCGATGAATCTGTTGTTCCTGGTCGCCGCCGCGCTGGCCGTCGGCTGGCTGGTTGCCGATTTCGTGCCGATGATCGCCCCCGACATCGACCCGCGGCAGGCCTTTCTGGCCGGCGCCTTTCTCTACGGGATCCACGCGGCTCACCTGCTCCCCGCCGTCTGGGTGACGGCGGTCCACAGCTCGATGGTCGCCCTATTCTCGGCCCTCACGCTGCGCTTCTGGGTGGCCGCGCTTCGTGATCAACCGGTCCATCTGAGCCTGGGGCTGCTCGCGGTCCCTTTGCTGCTTGTCCTGGCCCTGTTCAGTAAGGAGAACGGGATACTGGTGCTCCCGCTGAGCGCCTTGTTGACGGCCCTGGTCTGGCGACGCTGGCGCCCGACGCGCACAGCTTGGGCGGTCGCGGCGGCCTCGCTGCTCCTTGCCCTGGCGTGGTTGCGACTGCGCCAGGAGATGGTCGTCCCGCCGCAAGGCGCCTACGAGATGGCCCTGGGAACCAACAGCCTGCGCAACCTCGCCAGCATGGCGCTGTTCTTCTTCAACGTCCCGCGCGAGTCACTGCGCTTTATGCTGGAGCAGCAGTCGGCGGGCGCGGCCCTGTGGGCGGTAGCCTGCGCCTCGCTGCAGGCCGCGGCAATCTGGTTCGCGGTGGTGGCGCAGCCGGCGCTCGGACTCAAAGGCGCAACGGCCGTGGCGGCCTTTTTTCTGATCGCCGGCGCGCCCTACCTGCTGTTCGCCTGGAACTCCTACGCCTACTACATCACACTGGGGCTGATCGTCTGGCCGCTGGTCGCGGCCCGTGTTCCCTGGTCTGGCAAGCGTGCGCGCATCGCGTTGGCCGCCGCGCTGCTGTCGTCGGGCCTGTCCGTCGCCGGAAACTATCTGCTGGACTATCCGGCGCTGATCGCGCGCGCGGAATGGGCCGAGCGGCAACTGGCACTGATTCGCGAGCAGTTTCCGAGCGTCGCCGAGGAGGCCCGTGCCCGCGGCGTAGACGTGGTCGTCGACGATCATCACAGATTCATGGCCGTCGGGGCGGCGGGACTCGCACTAGCGCTCGACCTGCCGCGCGAGAGCTTCCGGGTCATCGCCCCCGACGCCCCGACCGGCGACGACCGGCTCAGACTGTACGTACCGACCCGTGGGGACTCCCATTTCGAGTTGATCGGCCCATGATCGGCGAGGAAACATCAGCCTCCAAACCCCTGGCAGACCCCAACGACCCGAACGAGCGCATCGCGATCCTCGGCGCCGGCGTCTCCGGACTGAGTCTCGGCTGGCTGCTGTCGCGCCAGGGAAAGCGGGTCACCCTCTTCGAGGCCAGCGAGCGCACCGGCGGATTGGCGCGGACATTCGAATGGAACGGCCTGCCCTGCGACCTGGCGCCCCACCGCCTGCACACCAGCGACCAGGCGGTGCTGTCCGCGATCCAGAACCTGGTCCCGCTGCGGGAGCTCAGGCGCCATAGCAAGATCCTTATGCGCGGCAAGCAGATCCAGGACCCGATCAATCCAATCGAGCTCCTGCTCCGTTTTCCCCCCAGTACCGGTTTCGACTTGGCATGGGGCTTCCTGACGAAGCCGCGCCTGCCGGAGGAGTCCTTCGAGAGTCTGGCGCTGAACCGCTACGGCAGGGGTCTTTACGACTTCTTCTTCGAACCCTACACGCGCAAGATGTTCGGCGTGTCGCCCCGGGAGATCTCGGTTACCTGGGGGCGCGAGAAGCTCCGCTCGTCCGGCCTGATGGATGCCATCAAACGCAGCTCGAAGACCTTTTTCCGGACCTTCTGGTACCCTCGCCAGGGCGGGTACGGCTCGATCGGAGACGCCATGCTGGCCGAGATTCGCGGTGACGTGCTGCTCGAGTCGCCGGTGACCGGACTCTCTTGCAGCGGCGGGCGCATCGAGGCGGTGCACTACCGGCGCGACGGCGAGGAGCGCCGGTTCGACTGCGACCGGGTATTCTCGACCCTACCGGCGACGCGGCTCGCCGGCATGCTCGGAGAAAAGCTGGCGCTACGCTTTAGGAACATCCAGCTGGTCTACATCAACGCCCGCAAGCCCCGGGTGATGCCCTATCACTGGGTCTACTTCGGAGACGGCGACCTGGTCATCAACCGCATGGCCGAGTTCAAGCACTTCCACCCGGATCTCCCGCAGACCGACAACAGCGTGCTCTGCGCCGAGGTGACGCTCGAAACCGACCGGCCGGTGGAGGACACCCTCGTCGCGCTCAAGCGCTACGGCCTGCTCGAAGAGGCGGAGGTCAGCGACAGCCTGGTGCTGCCGGAGGGATTCGGCTACCCGGTCTACGACCGCGGTTTCGAGACGGAGAAGGCGAAGGCCGAGGCCCTGTTCTCGCGCTACGGCAACCTGCACCTGGTCGGACGCAACGCCGAGTTCCGTCACATCGAGGTGGACGAGGACCTGGGCTCGGCGATGACTTGCCTGGAACGTATTTATGGGCGCGCCTTCGCGGCGCCGATCGTATGAACCGGACCGCCGGCATTGCCGCGGGTGTCGCCGTCACGGCGGCGACCCTCACCTATTCGCTGTGGGACGCGGATCTGGGCCAGCTCTGGCACACGCTGAGATCCGGGCGTATCTGGGTCGTGCCGCCCTTTTTGCTGGTGCTGGCCGCCTTCTACGGCACCAATGCTCGGCGGTGGGCCGTCATGCTGCGACCGTTCGGGAGGTTCTCGCCTCGCCAGGTGATGCCGTCGATGATGATCGGGTTCGCCGGCAACAACCTGCTGCCCCTGCGCGTCGGCGAACTGATACGCGCCTATCTGTTCGCCCGAGAGTTCGCGCAGCCCAGGAGCGGCGTGCTGATGACGCTTGTCCTCGAACGTCTGCTGGATCTGCTCGGCATACTCGCCATCTTCACCGTCGGGCTCGTGCTGCTTCCCGATGCGCCTGCGGTCTTTCGCACCGGCGGGCTGCTCGCGGGACTAGGCATTGCCGGGATCGGGTCGGCCATGCTCGCGTTCCTGCTGTTCCCAACGCGCATCAACCGCCTTTGGCTCAGGGTCTCGGCCGCCCTGTCGCCGGAGATCCGGGCCCGCGGCACGACCTATCTGGGTTATTTCGAGCAAGGTCTCGAGACGCTGCGCGATCCCAGAACGGCACTGTTGCTGCTCGCCCAGTCGGTCGGCCGTTGGCTGCTCGCCGCCGTGCTGGCGTGGTTGTGCGTCTTCGGCTATGGCAACGCGCCATCCTTCGCGCTGGCCATGGTGGTCGTCGGAGTCACCGCCTTCGCCGTATCCCTACCTAGCGCCCCGGGGTTCGTGGGCCCCATCCAGGCGGCCTTCGTGTTCGCGCTCACGCCATTCGGCGTGGCCCAGGAAACCGCGCTGGCAGCCAGCATCCTATTTATGCTCGGCCACTGGGTACCGGTTACCGCCATCGGCGCCATGATGATGGCGTCAAGGCACGCCTCGTTTGCCCAGCTGAGTCGAGTAGTCAATCCTACCGGCGAAGCGAAAGCGTAGGTCTTCGCTGGGACGCGGACGGCGATCCGTGGTCCTCGACGAGACCGGCCGCAAATAGCCGCAAGCCCACGGGAAAGAGAAGGTGTACCCTGAGGGCGTTAGCGATTTTTCCCCCAGCGACCGCTCAGTGAGTCGCTGACGTCCCCGGTGAGACAAGATGTCTAGGTTGTTCACGCTGCTCTACGACGTGGCTGGAGTTCGCGCCCAGTACCTCGGCGTGCACGAAGAGCTGTTTGGTGTATCGGCGCGGAAGCTGGTACGCGCGTTCAGACGGACCGGTCCGAGGGACAGCGCGACGCAGCATCAGCTGCTGGAGAGCCTGTCGGAACGGCTCGATGCGACCAGAAAGGAACTGCTCACATTGAGCAACACCCAAACCGCCATAAGGCGCGGCGCGGAGATCCGTGACGCGCTCGAGGCCTATGTGTCCGCGCTTGCCCAAACCATAGGGATCATGCGGCAGATCCTTGCGGCCAAGGACCACGGGGATGACCCGAAAGACCCCAATGAGTGGCGGCTACGGGACCTGAGAGTCGCCTACGACGATTCGATGCAGTATCACAAGCGCTTGGGCGCCGCCCTGAACAAGCTGATCTCCGATCATTGAGACCCGCTTGGGGCACGGAAGCGCCAATTCGATGCGCTTCCCGAGCCGGGCATGGATACTCGCCATTCGGAGCCACCCAAGCAACTGAAAACACGACGATTCGCGAGTCGCGCTTTGGCAGCCGCGCGCCGGCCGATTCCGGGCAAGGAATGGATCAGCCTCTACCAGCCTGCAGCACCACGGCAGCCGGCAGCGCGCTTCGGCCTATTTCTTGGATTTCCTTTTTTCCTTCTTCTTGTCCTTTTTCTTGTCCTTGGAGGCTTTCTTCTCCTTCTTTCTCTTTCTTCTCCTTCTTCGCCGTCTTTTCCGTTTCACCTTCGGGCGCTTCGGTCGCGGGTTCTGCGGCGAGAACTGGCTCCGGCGCTCCGCCCTGGGAACGGATGAGGTCGGCGGCGGCCATCTTCACCTGGGCCGCCCGCGTGTCGCTGAAGCCATGCACCGCGCTCAGCTTCCCGAGGGGCGCCGCGGCAAGATCCTCGACACTCTTGATTCCGTGCGCGGCAAGATCCTTTGCCAGGGCGGGCCCAACGCCTTTGACCTGAGTCAGAGGTATCTGCATCAAACTATCCCCCACTGGTGTTAAGAAACCCGCGCAAGAATATTACAAAGCGGCAATAGATGAATAGTCTCCCTGCCGATTTGCGTTGCCCATCCCTGGTATCCGCCCATTCGGCCGTGCGGCTGACTCCTCGGCCCAAACCGATCTCCTGGTAGGCGAGCGTCGGAAAACGGGCAACCATGGACTTCCAGAAAGGCCACGGGTCGGATAGAAGGCTCTTCTCGGGCCCAAGGTTCAACTTGCGTCATTATTTCGGCGCGATACGGTAATAAAACTGTCACTATCGGCGCCGGTAACCGCGTCTCGACTGTCGACCGTCCATCCCGACAAAGACCATGAACGATTTCATAGACAAGCTGCGACTTAAAGAACTGGCCGAAGAGGACATCTATTTCGCGAAGCGCGACGTCGAGCTGATAAAGGCGCTACGGAAGAAGAAGCTCGGGAAGCGGGCCAAGTGCGCGGACGGGGACGAGAGGCGCACGGCAAAGGCGTTCGAAGATCGTTTCGAGGCGATCTCCGAGAAGCACGAAAAAGAGCCGAGGAAGCTGCTTCGCTCCTACCGGGCCCTGCTCGACGAGATCCGGGAGGTCTGTAAGCGGCGCAAGTGAGATCGACCGACGCGGCACGGCGCCCACATCACGGGCGCCCACCTAAAGAACCCGGCGCGGGTCAGGGCTTCCGCGGCGGGGACTCCGGTTCCCCCTTGGCGTCCGCCGGCGCGGCGACATCCGTTCCCGGCTTCTTCCACCAGGGGTTCTTCGCCTCGACGAACTCTTCCCAGCAATTGTCGAACCTGAGCATCATGTGCTGGGCGTCGCAGGTCCTCCAGCCGAGGATGCCGCCGGCATAGATGAACAACTGTCGGTCCTTTTGGCCTTCCAGCAGGGTGTTGAGCAGGTTCTGGGTCACGGCGACGTCGTTCAGTGTCCCGAGCAGGTCCTGGAGGCCCTTCATGTGCGAGATGAAGACGTCCATGCCCGCGAACAGGGGCTGGAAGAACTCCGCCGCGTAACGCAGCTTCTTGCAGGCGATCCGCAGCCTGTGCATGTCCTCGGGAACGTCCCGATTCACGTGGCTGCCCGCGGCGAGGACGCGTCGCTCCTGCTTGTCCAGGCGCTTGCGGGCATAGGGCACGATGTTCGATGCCAGCTGCTCCTCGCGCTTGGTGTTCTTCGCCGACTTCTCCCAATCCCTGGAGTGCAGCCAATTCGGAAAACCCGAGCGGAAATGGCTATAGCGGCTACTGTCCAGCATCGAGCAAACCTGCTCTTCGTAGGCGCGCGCCCGGCGCATCTCCGATAACCGCATGAAGCGGTCGGCACCCTTGAGCGGCAGCTTCGGGGCCAGGTTGCCCAGACCCTCCGAGATAAACACGTCCAGATCGCGGGCCAGCCCGAGCTCACCGGCGAGCCAGCGCATCTCGTCGCTCCAATGCTTATACGAGGAACGCGGCACGGCGTTCTCGAACAGCGACAGGGCCGAGCGCATGCGGCGGACCGTGACCCGCATCTGGTGCACGCCCTCGATGTCCGCCCAGCTGCGCGCCGCCTTCTCCCACTGGCCCAGGATCTCGAAGTTGTGGCTAAGGATGGTCGCGAAGGTCTCGCTGACGGTCTGATCGGCCGAGACGGGAGAGGCTTTTGATTTCTTTGACATGGGCGTGTCGGGTGCTTCGGTCAATATATCGCCGGGGGCCTCTCCGGAGGCATTCACCGGCGTATCCAGCGGTTGCGCGGCGCTGCCGTGGGGGCGTGGCATACGATAGAGCATGGGATCCTCCGAATCTGTCTAGATCATGGAGGCGAGGCAGTGCGGAGTCGGCAGCCCGTGCACGGTTGGCGAACTCGGCCCGGCCGAGGCCAAAGATGGCCACGACGCGCTCGATAGTCCCGGACGCCAGTCCGATGTGGGCACCTTACACTCCTCCCCGCCGGGGTCTTAGGCCCCATATTGTCTTGATCGCCGCCCGCGACAGCGCGCCGCGGGCGACTCTGGGGGGGGAGTATACGTGGGAGTTATGACATTTTCTGGGCTAAATTTTCAGGTCTGGCACGTCACCGACTGATCAGGCGATCTGCACCACGATGTCATGCAGCACCGAAGAGGCCGTCTCCAGGCGGTCGGCGCCGTTGGACAGGTGGCGGTAGATCTCGCGGCGCTTGAACATCTCGATGACGTATTTCATCGCGTTCGCTTGGGCGCCCTCGGAATTCTGGTTCAGGGCCTCGACATGGTGCTCCGCCCTGAAGAGCTCGGCCAGCGCCGCTCGGTAGACTTTCTCGGTATTGCGCTCGCCCTTTCGCGCGGCAGCGGCATACGCCTCGGCGTCCATGGGCTTGGTGGAGAGCTTGGCGTAGCCGTCCCGCAGCGCCACGCTTCCGTCTCGGATCAGACGCGCCATCTCCGCCATGTGCTCGTCGGGCTTGATCTCGAGGGCCTCGATTTCGCGCACGGTGGTCTTGGCGTAATTCAGGATCTCGTCGATGCTGACGATCGCCCGGTAGATGTCCTCCCGGTCCATCGGTGTGGCGAACGCATGGTTCAGGATCTCCATGTGCTTGGCCTTCAGCTCGTCGCCTTCCTTCTCCATGGCCCGAACCTGGTTGCCGATCTCCATGTCGCCGGTTTCCATGAACTTGACGAACAGGTCCATGGACCGGCAGACCTGCTCCGCTTGCGCGTTTATCAGGCCGTAGAAGTCCGGCATTATGGGAAACACGCGGTCGACCAGCTTGGTGACAATCGAATTGGAGCTGCCGCTCATAGGAATATTCCTCTTAGGATCTTGGGTAAAGTCGGGACGCGATTGAGCTTAGTTCACGCCGAGCAGGGCGTTGACCAGCAGATAGGTCAGGACCGACACGGAGCCCGCGCCCGGGATGGTGATCACCCAGGTGCTGACGATCTCCTTTGCCTTTGCCCAACGCACTGCCTTGGGACGTTCGGCGGCGCCGATGCCCATCAGCGAGGAGCTGACCACATGAGTGGTCGAGACCGGCGCACCGACCACGGAGGCGCCGAAGATGACCGCCGCGGAGGTCAGCTGGGCGTCGAAGGCATGGATCGGGCGGACCTTGAAGATGCCGAAACCGACCGTGCGCACGATACGCCAGCCGCCGGACAGGATGCCCAGGGTGATGGCCGTGGCGCAGGACAGAATGACCCAGAAGGGGACCACGAACTCCGTGAGGATGCCGCCGTTCAGGAGCACGAGGGTAATGATACCCATGCTCTTCTGGGCGTCGTTGGCCCCGTGGGCGAAGGCCAGGCCGGCACAGGAGAAGATCTGAACGCGCTTGAAGAACTTGTTGACGCTGGGTTTGGCGGCGCTCATCAGGCGGAAGACCAAGCGGTGGATCAGGAAGCCCGCCCAGAAGCCGATGATCGGCGAGATGATCAGCGCCAACAGCACCTTGGTTACACCGGTGAAGTGCCCCTCGGCGAGCTGCGAGAAGCCCCAGATCACGTGATCCGAGCCCACGGCGATGAGCACCGCGCCGGCCAGACCGCCGACGAGGGCGTGGGACGAAGACGAGGGAATACCGAACCACCAGGTGATGAGGTTCCAGAAGATGGCCCCGGACAGTCCGCACAGGATGACGGTGACCGAGAGAATGGCCGCAATGTCGTCCAGGTTGACGAACTTGCCGATGGTGTTTGCCACCGCCGTGCCGCCGAGTATTGGGCCGAGGAACTCAAAAGTGGCGACGATCACCACCGCCTGGACAGGCGTCAAGGCCCGCGAGGCGATGGGGGTGGCGATGATGTTCGATGCGTCGTGAAAGCCGTTCGTGTAGTCGAAGATCAGGACGACGCCTACGGCGACGACGACGAGAACTGAAAGGATATCCACCGTTGATGGGGCTCCGGGGTAAGTTTGAGAGTGACGGCGAAGGCTCGCCGCCGGTGCGCTCCAGGGAACGAGTGCAAGCGCTGGAACTCTGCTTCAGTGCGGGTTGGGCACGTGATCGGCGCATCGACCGGAGCATGCCGATCGAACGCGACTGACGTCAGAGATCCCCCCGATTCCCGCCTTTGGTGGAGACTGCGGCGTTTGCCGTTCTGTTCTAGGGAGGTAACATTACCGTAACATGCATCCTGGGACAACGGTCAGGATTGCGACCAGCCGCCCGGCACACCGGCAGGTACCGGTTGAGCTTTCATTAACCACTTTAAGGTTGAGAACACCATGACAACGACACGGGCGAAAACCGCCGCGGACCGCGAAGCCGCCAACCTCGACGAAGACTCGCGCGACGATAGGCTGCTAGAAGAGGAGGCGCTGCGGATGGACACCGACGACGCCCCAACCCCACGGCGCCGGGCGCGTGCCGAGAAGGGCAATGGGGCCGACGCGTCCTCTGCCGCCGTAGAGCCAGCGAGCGACGACGGTGGGGTCCCGGCGGAGCAGGAGGGAAAGGAGTCAAAGGAAGGGAAGGAGCCGAAAGCAGGAAAGAAGCAGGTAACCGACAAGGGGCTCCCGATGGACCATGCCGAGCCGCTGAAGAAGCTCGGCAACGAAGACTACCTGGATCTGATCATGCCGCTGCACGTGGAGCTGCTGAAGATGCAGAACTGGGCCAAGGAGGAAGGCGTGCGGATCCTGGCCATCAACGAGGGCCGCGACGCCGCCGGCAAGGGTGGCACCATCAAGCGCTTCGTCGAGCACATGAACCCCCGCGGCGCGCGCGTGGTCGCCTTGGACAAGCCCAGCGACCGGGAGCGGACCCAGTGGTACTTCCAGCGCTACATCGCCAACCTGCCCTCGGGCGGCGAGGTCGTATTCTTCGACCGCAGCTGGTACAACCGGGCGATGGTCGAGCGGGTCATGGGCTTCTGCACCGGGGCCGAGGTCAAGGAGTTCCTGCGCTCCGTGCCGGAGCTCGAGCGAATGCTGATCCGATCCGGGATAAACCTGTTCAAATTCTACTACTCGGTCAGCAAGAAGGAGCAGGCGCGGCGCTTCTCAAAGCGGACCCACGACCCGCTCAAGCAGTGGAAGCTGAGCCCCGTGGACCAGGAATCGCAGGACAAGTGGGAGGATTACACCCGCGCGAAGGAAGACATGTTCTTTTTCACCTCGACGGCGGACAGCCCCTGGACCATCATCAAGTCCGACGACAAGAAGCGCGCCCGGATCAACGCCATCCGATACCTGCTAAGTAAGATCGATTATCCGGACAAGCGGGAGGAGCTGTTACCGGTCGACGCGCGCATCGTTCGAAGCGTCCAAGAAGAGATGGGTGTGGAAGACTAGCACCGAGGCTGCTCCATTATGGCGTCTCCGGGCGCCATAATCGGTTGCCCACCCGGCATGGTAGCGCCGCGCGGATATCAGTCGCCGTAAGGCGGCGGATGTGCCCCTTGCGCGGTGTGCCCCAGGATCTCTTCCTCCATCAGCCGGGCGGTGTTGATCCCAAGGCTTTTCAGCTTCTGGTTCAGCGCGGCGACCTCCACCAGGGTGCCGACGTTGCGCCCCGGGCGCACCGGGATGGACACGTGCGGAATGGCCACATCGAGGATGGTCAGCGCTGTTTCGGCAAGTCCGGTGCGATCGTATTCGGTGCTCTCGTCCCAGTCCACCAACGTGATCGCGAGCATGATGCGCTTGTCCGGCCGGACCGCCGCGACGCCGAAGAGCAGCCGAATGTCGATGATGCCGATCCCGCGCGCCTCCATGTGGTAGGGCAAGAGATCGGTTGCGCGCCCAAGAAGAACCGAGTCGCTGAGACACTTGATGGCCACCATGTCGTCGGCGATCAGGTGGAACCCGCGGCGGATCAGTTCCAGCGCACACTCGCTCTTGCCCACGGCGCTGTCGCCGAGCATCAGCACGCCGATATCGTGGATGTCCATCAGGACCCCGTGCACCGTGGTCTCGGCGGCGAACTCCTCATCCAGATTTTCCCAAAGCCGCTTGTAGAGCTTGGTGGTTCCGTGCTGGCAGGTCAGGACCGGCACGCCGGCCGCTTCCGCGCAGGCCATGATCAGGGGGTGCGGCGCGAGACCGTTCGTGACGATTATACAAGGGACCTTGCCGCCCAGGATGCGCGCGATGTTGTCGCGCAGGCCGGACTCAGTCGCGTGCGCCTCGATGTAGGTGACCTCGCCCTTTCCGATGACCTGGATTCGTTCGGCACGGAAGGCGTCGAAGAAACCGGTCAGTTCCAGGCTCGGACGGTTGAGCTCCGGAGTCAGGACCGGACGCCCGAGTCCGCCAACACCCGCGCGCACGGCTAGTCCGAGCAGCGGGTCGTTCAATAGATTTTCGACTGTGGTGGACATATCGGGAATCGCCGGGAAAGGATGCAGAGGGTCGTTCCGGACCAGCGCCGCGGGCGGGGCCGATGGGCTCGGCTGGTTGCCCTGCACAGGGTAGCAGACAATCAATTCCATAAAAATAATAGCGGAACTTCGAACCCTCCCGCCGCAACACCCTGAACGCTCTAGAGGTCTCCTAATCTTGGGTCAGGGTCAAGGTTCCACGCTGACCGCACCTTGCGCCAGGACATCGATCAGGTCCACGATTTCGTCCGAGTCCCATTCCAGGGGGCCGCGCCCCACGTAGCGGACGACGCCTTCCCTATCCAATAGGTAGGTCGTCGGCAAAACAGTGGCTCCCCAGCGCTTGAACGCCTCGCTGTCCTTGTCGAGCAGGACCGGAAACCCTATCCCGAGGCGCTGGGCCGCCGTCCTGACCCGCAGCAGGCCCTCGGCCACGTTGATGCCGATGACCGCGAATGGCCGGTCGCGCATACTTTCCGCGAGCCGTTGGAGACTCGGCATCTCCTCGACGCAGGGGGTGCACCAGCTGGCCCAGAAATTCACCAAGACAACGCTGTCCCGAAACTCCTCAAGGCTGCGCTGCCGGCCATCCAAATCGGGAAGCTGCAACTCGACGGGCGCGGCAGACGGCACCGACGACAACTCGCCCGCGGCGGACGGGATGGTCGGCGCGAGCAGACATAGAAGCAGTGGGAACCTTGTTCCATTGCGGGGAGAGGAGCGGAATATCGAAGCGCGCATGTTCACTCGGCCAAGCGTTGAGGGTCGGAGTGTAACGGCTGCGCCCCGATGAGTCCGCTCCGTTTCGGCCGGGACGGTTGCCCTCGCGCGCACCGAAAAGCCGCTACACTCGCCCCCAGCTTGCTGATCGAGGGAATCGCCACGATGCGAAAGATACGCCTGCGAGCGATCAGGTTCGCCGCTTGCCTGTCGCTCCTCCCGATCGTTGCCCAAGCCGACCATTTGAGACCGCTCGCGCCGCCCGGGGAAGCCCCAGAGCTATCCCTGCCGGATCTTCGCGACCGAACCCACGCGCTGGCGGACTATCGCGGCCGCACCGTGCTAGTGAACTTCTGGGCCAGCTGGTGCCCCCCGTGCATCGTGGAGATGCCCGGACTGCAGCGATTGGCCGAGCGCCTCGGAAAGCGCCCGTTTGCCGTGCTGGCGGTAAATGTCGGGGAAACGAAAGGCCAGCTCTGGCGAGCCCTAAAGCTGACCGGGTTCCAGCAAACGGTGCTGCTAGACAGCAACTCGGAAGCAGCCGCCCGATGGGGGGCGTCCGTCTTTCCCACCTCCTTTCTCGTCGACAAGGTGGGCCGAATCCGATACGAGGCGGTCGGGCCGTTGAACTGGGAAGGCGACGACGCACTCGCGGCGATCGAGACCCTGCTGGCCGAAGACGGCCGGTCGCCGACCGTAACCGCGACCGACGCCGCGTGTTACGCTGGCGCCTCACCGAGCCACACGGGGTGCCAACCATGAAACAGGACCGCATGTTGAGGGCCGCACTGCTCGCCCTTCCCCTCCTAGCCAGCGCCGGTTCGGGCGCGGACGACGCCGGCCACCGGCAGGAGGTCGAGACCCTGTTCCGGCTGACCCAGATGGAACGGAAGGTCGACGAGAGCGTCGACAATCTGCTCGCGATGCAGATGCGGCAGAGCCCCGAGCTCACGCCCCGCGAGTCGGTCGTTCGAGGCTTCCTGGAGCGCAACATCGGCTGGCAGGCCCTGCGGCCCGACCTGACTGCCATGTACCTCGCGGCCTTCACCGAGGAGGAGCTGAAGCAGATGAACGCCTTCTACGTCACGCCCGTCGGGCAGAAGGTCCTGACCCGGGTCCCGGAGCTGGTCGAGGAGCGCAACCGGCTGGCGGCGCGGCGGCTTCAGGAGCACATCGGGGAACTGCAGCAGGAGCTCGAATCGGCAGCGGGGGCACAGTAACCGAAGGCCCCGCCGGGTTTGAAGCCTGGCCCCGAGGCTCGAGCGGCGCGCCACCGTCGCAAACCCCCGGAATCACTCCGGCAGCGACGTCTCCAGCGGCAACCCCCCCTCGCGCCAAGCGGTGAGGCCGCCCTCCAGGTGCGAGAACCCCTTCACCTTCGACTTCAGCAATAACTGCTCCGCCATCCGGGTGAACTGCGTGTCGTTGCAGTAGAGCACCACCTCCGGCGCCTCACGGATCTCGTCCAGGTGCTTGGTCACCGTCGGCACCGGCATGTTGACCGCACCGGGGACGTGCCCGGAGGAGTATTCATCCGGTGTTCTGACGTCGATCACGAGCGGGGCGTCCCGGGACGCCAGCCGGTCGCTCAGGACCTGGGGCTCAACCCCGGGCGAGCGCAGGCCGGCGGCTTGGGCGAGGATTGCGGCTGACGACAAGCCAGCCAGGAGCAGACGACGTACGGTTCGCATCGTTAGGCGTTCCGAGAGGGGGGCCGGGCGGGGTTCTATGCCCCGACCCGGCCGTGACCGTTACTCCACGATCTTGCGCATCTCGTCCAGGATTTCCTTCGCGCGCTCCGGGTGCGCCTCCATGTCCTTGGTCTTGGCCGCGATCCATTGCGCCTCCTCCTTGAACAGCCGGTTCATGTTGTCCTCGTAGACCGTGACCGGGAAATCCTGCTTGCGCAGGTCGACGACGTACCGCTCCATCTTCTCCTTGAGCAGGCGCCGGCGCGTCACGGTGCGGGTCTCCTCGTCCTCGAAGGCGGTGAAGTGGGCGTCGCGCACGTCCGTCACCTTGACCAGGTGCCAACCTGCCGGGGACTCCACGGGGCCGCCCAGGGTATCCGGCTCGACTGAGAAGGTGACCTCGTCCAGCTCCGGGAACCCGCTCCCCTTGGCAACCCAGCCGAAGTCGCCCAGGGTGCGCTTGGCGTTCGGGTCAATCGAGTGATCCAGGGCGGCCTGGTAGATGGTGATCTCCCCAGCGTCGATCTTGGCCTTGATCTCCTCCGCCTGCTCCCTGGTCGGCAGCACCACCATCTGGATCCTGCGTTGCTCCTTGACCAGGATCTGATCCCGGTTCGCCTCGTAGTAGGCGCGCAGCTCCTCGTCGGTGGGCTCCATGCCGCGGACCAGGTTCTCCCGGTGCTGATTCAGCAGCCGGGTCTTGCGGAACTCGGCCATCCGGCGCTGGTAGGTCGGGTCCTGATCGAGCCCGGCCTCGCGGCCCTTGCGCGCCGCCAGGCGCTGGTCGACCAGCCCATCCAACGACTCGACGCGCTTCTGCGCATCCGCCGAATTATTGAGTGTCGTCAGCCGGCGCTTGGTCTCGCCCCAGGTGATCCGCTCGTCGCCGAACTCGGCGACCGGGGCATCGTCGGCGCGGTCCGCATCGCCCGCCGGGTCCAGGTTCTCGGCGTGGACGGTCACCGCGACCCCCTCGCGCAGGCGCTCGCGGTTGTGGGCGGCGCGCTCGGCGAAGCGCTCATTGCGGATGGTAGCCTCGGCCCCCGCGCGCAGCTGCTCCGTCTGTTCGGCGTCGGCGTCGAAATTCTCGGCGATATAGGCGTCCACCTCCTCGGGGGTGACCTCGATCTCGCCGACCAGGTTTTGGCGCTGGTAGAGCTCGCCCAGGATCGCGTCCGAGAACCCCTCCAGCTCCGCACGGTAGGCGGGGTCCTGGTCGAGCCCCTGCTTGATCGCGTCGAGGTAGAGCAGGTTGGCGCTGATGACCTTGTCCAGCACGGTCAGCATCACGGTGCGACGCTCGGGCGAGCCGAGCACAGGCAGCGAGACGCCGACCACCGCTGAGCTGTTCAGCTGGGTGTTGAGCTGGGCGTAGCTGATGGTCTGGTCCCCGACTGTCGCTACGGCGTCGGCCGGCGCCCCCTCCGGAACCTGGGGTGACTCGGCAAGGGCCGACGCGCAGAGCAGCGTCGAAAAAGCTGTCACTAGCAGTGGCTTCATTGTTCCTCCGTCGGTTGGCGGCGTCGCCCGGTCCGGCCCACGCCACCCTTGCATCCGATATCTCTGGCTGAAAAGGAAGGGAGGGGAGCACGCTCCCCTCCCTAATCACGTCAAGGCATTTCCCCGCCCGCACGAGGCGGGCGGGGGTCCGGACGGGTTACCAGCCGCAGGTGCTGCCGCCCGTGCGGAGCCTGGTGACCTCCTCCCAGACGACCGGCGACACGCGGCCCTCGGACAGGTGCTCCTTCCAGTTGCGGCCGTCCTCGCCATTGCAGCTAACCTCTCGCCACTCGTCCCCGTGGCACGACTGGCAGAGCTGGTTGCGGGCAACGCTCTGGTTGAGACTGCCGTCCGGGTTAGTGCCGGCGATGGCGCCGAGGAGCTCGATCTCCACCTGGTCCATCATCTTACGCGAGGCCCGCCCCTTCATGGCGTGGGCCTGCCACTCGTCATCGCGCACTCTCACCTCGTCCGCCTCGTCGCCGTGGCAGTTCTGGCACATGTCGTCCACCGGACTGTGCTCGTCCGTGAAGGTGTGGGCCCAGCCGATGGCCGCATCCAGGTTGCCGCTCACCCGCGCGCCGTCGAAGCGCAGGTCGTCCATGCGGCTGTGCACGCCCGACGCCGTTCACCTGGTGGCAGGCGCCGCACTTCAGCGGTCCGTGGGAGCCGTCGCTGTTCATGCTCGCCGCCTGGGCGTAGCTGGTGGTGTCGACACCCGGATTGCCGGGACCGTCATCCAGGCTTGGCGCCACCGGGTAGAGGCCGTGGATCGACTCGTGGCAGCCCTGGCAGGTGATGTCGCGGTGGCCGCGGGAGTAACGCATCAGGCCCGCCTTGCGCGGGTAGTTGAAGGGCGCGAAGGCGTTGATGTTGCCGCTCTGCTCGACGTACGGCGCCTCGTGGCAGTCCGCGCAGTGGGGCTCACCCGCCGCCAGCCAGTGGTCGCGCCCGTCGGTGGCCGCCGAGAAGGGCACCGGCACCGCGCTGGATTTGGTCAGCTTCGCCTGGGCGGCCGTCGACGCAGTCCGGCGTGGTGCAGAAGTCGAGGATGTTGACGCTGAAGTCCCCGTCGCCGTCGAAGGTGCCGCAGATCTGGAAGTCTGGTTTGCGGTTTCCGTCACAGTCCGGGCCGGGCGCCGAGGCACCGGTGGTGCAGCTGCGGTTGCCACTGGCCACCTCGATGGTGGCGACGTTGGCGTCCAGCTCGGGGCCAGCGCTACCGTCTAGGTACGCGCACAGACCCGGGTCCTCGCGCCAGATGCCCATGGTCTCCTCGGCGGTGCGGACCGCGCCGTCGATCGGGTTGGCGTCAGGGTCCCGCGGGTCCAGCCAGTCGATGGCCTGCTGGGTGCTGACGCCCACCGCGCCGGCGATGCGGTCCAGCGACGGCAGGGCGCGGATGTTGGTGGCGCCGGGCCCGGGAACGTCGTGGACCAGGTCCACCATGTTCTCGTTCTTCCAGATCTCCTGGCTCAACTGGTTGTGGCAGTTGGTGCACCAAATGCCGCGCATGTCGCGCTCGCCGTCATGCTGCGCCTGGTTGCGGGCGACGTTGGTCTTGAGCCAGTTGCCGATGGCGTTGAGATGCTCCGGTGTCCCGGCGCCGTCCACGTCCTTGAAGGGGTTCGAGTGCACGTCGCGGCCGACGAAGCAGCCGCCAGAGCCGAGGCGGTTGTCGGTGGCTCGCATAGAAGTTGTCGCCGTCCTCGGTGATGGGGTAGCCGGCCATGTCGCCGTTGGAGCGGTGGGCCGGGTGGCAGCCCTGGCAGCCGCCGAAGCGCCCGAGGCTGTCGGTGAAGGCGATGGGACCGCCCTCGCCGGTGCCGCGGTGAGTGCGGTGGATGGCCTCCGACATGGGCATAATCAGCTTGCCGTTCGCGCCACCCTTGGTGGCCGACTTGACCTGGGCGATGACGTTGTCCGCGTGGCAGCGCTGGCAGAGCACCGTGGTGTCGCCGATGCGGGTGCTCTGGGCGAATACCGGGCGGCCGTTGTCGTCAGACAGGTCGGCGGCCAGTTCGTCGCACTCGTCTTGGTCGTCGCTGCAGGCCGGGTACTGGGCCAGGAACTTGGTCCCGTGGTTCTGGTCGTGCAGCCCGAGGATGCTGATGGCCGCGCTCTTCAGACGCGGGTACCAGTCGGAGTCAGCCGGGCTGGATGTTGTAGTAGGCCATCCAGAAGTCGTACTCCTGCTTGACCTTGGCCCAGACGTCCGGGTTATCGGTGTGAGGCGAGTTGGTTGCCCACGCTCGTTCGAGTGGCAGCGCTCGCAGTTGGGAATGTCGATGGGCGCGGTGCCGAATCCGACGACCGGCTGGCCGTTCTGCAGCACCGGCTGCGCCCATGCCGCCGGGGGCGCTCGGGGTCGTAACGGCGCAGCCGGGCCTTCATCGCCACGAAGGGCCGCACCGATTCCTCGAACATGGCGCCCGGATCGGCGAAGAAGTTGATGGAGTCCTCGAACGGCGTCAGCGGCAGGCCCAGGGCCTCCCAGATCCGCGGCGAGGTCAGGGTGATGGGCAGGTTCTCCAGCACCTTCATCTGGGTGTAGACGACCGTGCCCTCCTCGCCGGAGAAGGTCAGCACGTTGCCGTTGGAGGCACGTCCGCCGCAGTCGTTTGGCGCAATCGTTGGCCGTCACCGGGTTCGTTGGCAGGCCGTCGGGGTGGCTCACCGGCCCCATCGGGTGCAGCCCGGCACCGCAGTCGACCGGGTACTCGACGTGCCCGGTCACGCCGAGGCGGATCTTGTCGCTTTCAGCCGTAGATTTGCTGGGATTGTGGCCCTCCAGGCCCTGGTAGATGTACAGGTGGTTCCAGACCGCGTTCCAGTAGTTGTCGGTGGGGTCGTTGAAGTCCCCGTCGCCGAGCATGGCGCCGGTCACGCCGTTCCAGTCTGGGGTTGCCGTCCTGGCCGGACAGCTTGAGCGAACCGTCGGCGTTCACCGCCGCCGAATCGGCCAGGGTGTTCCACATCAGCAGCGAGTTGCCCTCGACGGCGCTGATCAGCTGGGAGGTCTGTGTCACCACCTTGGGTCCCGGCTCGCGCGGCTGGGCCTCGTGCCAGTACTCCAGCACGTACTTCTGGAAGTTGCCGCTGCCGTCCAGGTCCGCGTCGCGCAGCACCGTCTGGCGGCCAAGGCCGTCCAGCCCTTCGATCGGGTCGCCCTCCAGCAGCTTGGCGAAGGCGCCCTGCCCCTTGCTCGCTCTGCTGGGTCTTGACCACCTGCGCCAGGATCGAGTTGTAGGGCGGCAGCACGCAGCAGTAGGCGAACTCGAACCCGGTGCAGTGCATGCCGAGCTCGTAGTTCATCATGATGTTGAACGTGTTCTTCGGCGGCGTGCTGTCGGCGGCCGACACCGCACCGGGCAGGCCGAGCGCCAGTGCCAGCCCGACGGCGGCGGTCAAGGATTGGTGTGACGGGCGCCGTTTGGCGCGGTGGCTTGACATGGAACCTTCCTCCGCCCCCTTACAGAAGGCGTCTGTTTGAGATTTTTTTGTGTCGCCGCACGCGTAAATCCCCTCCGCATGCGAACCCTGACGGCGTCCTGCAATATGCCGCCCCCGACGCTGGAAGCGCGGAATGCCCCGGCGCTAACAGACTTTTACCTCCATGGGAGATTCAGCGTAGAGAAAGTCAATGCGATTTCCCTTAAAGCTCCTTAAGAAAAGGGCGCAAAATTGGGTTTTATTGACGCAGATCAATTTATCGCCGCGGGTCGCCCGCGTCGCTGATGCCCGGTACCATCTAAATCTTCGGGTCCGGTTCCGCGCCGCCCTTGGCTCCCTCTTCGGGCGCGGGCACGTCAGGCTCTTTCACATGCAATTCGAGCCCGAGGAAGGCCGCAAGTACGCCGCGCATCTCCTGAGACACCGCCTCCGGATCGTCCGTGCTTACGCGCCGCTCGATGGACAGGCGCCGTTGCGGCGTCTCGTACTTGATCTTCAGCTTCATCGGGTTGTCGGTGGGGGCGGACTCGCCCTGCAGCACGAATCGCGTGGTCTCGGCCTGCAGGGCCTTCAGGATCTCGGCCCGCTGCTCGCCGGACAAGCTGACCGGGCGCGCTTCCCCTTTGATTTCCGCCTTGCACTCGGCGTCCGCGCACTCGAGCCGGTGCCTGGCGGATGTCCCGTCGGCACCCTTGTAGCTCACATAGATGTAGAGGTACTCGTCCGAGGCGAAGGCCGAGGTAGCGAGCATCGCGGCGAGCACGGCAATGGCCTTTCTCATGTGCTTCTCCATATAGGGAATCGTTTTCTGGCCCGCCGCCCAGCGGAAGGGAGCGGCGACAAGACGGACGCGGAAATCGGCCAACGCAAAAGCGTATGCCCTACTTCAGGCAGTCCGGCAGGTGAAACTCCTCGGCAAGGTTGTAGCGCTCGTCGAAGACGCCGTCGCAATCGCTGTCCCGGATCACATAATTGCCGCTGAGGTCCCACGCCTCCGCGGCCGGCGATTCCATGCTCCAGGCCCACAGCCGCCCGTTCGTGGTCATGCTGAAGACGCTGTCGCCCGAGATACCCGCGTACCGCAGGATGTGGGTCTCCTTGACCCCGTCACCGTCGCCGTCGCCTTCCTCCTGGCCCACGAGCAGGAACTGGCCGAGGTCGGGCGGCGCAAAAACGCCTGTCTGGACGGCGAGGACCTCCGAGCCGCCAAGCAGGATTGACGCAACCAGCGCCGCCCGCATCAGAGCGACACCTGCAGTCCGGTTGGAATCCTTGCGCATCATGGGTCGGGTCACTGCTCCGGTTTCGGAAGGTACGAATTTGAATGCTGAAACCGCATGAGTTGCCGCTCCAGCCAGCTCGGATCTTCAAGGAATGACGAAAGCCTACAAGAGCGAACCTTAAGGCATCCTGAAGGACCCACGTTAGATCGAGGATCAGTGCTTGGGACAGCGATAGCCCCCCAATTACCCGGAAGCGCGTTCGGTTCGTCTAGCCGAAGCGATTGCTTAGCCCGTCGTGTCGGACACCGAGGGACTTTAGGCCTCGATGACCAGCCAATGCCTGCCGTCTCTATGTACCAGCGCGACCTTCGCGCCACACAAACCAAAGACTCCCTGCTCGATAATTTCGTCGAGACCGGTGCCGGCAGAAAAAGGGCTTTCGGGAAGCGCGGCACGGGTGAAGACGCGCTCGCGCCGAGCGCAAGGCGCGTCGTCCGCGGCCGCTGCCAGGCTCACCGTGACATAGCCGGCGAAGGTGGCGATCCGGACCCCGATCAGCCTGTCGGGCGGCGCCTTCCGGATGGCATCTAGCAACTGGTCCCCGATCAGGATGCTCGACGTCCGGTGAACCCAGGGATTTCGGCCTGTGGCCCGATGGACCGGCCGGCTCGGGGTTTCGTAGTGTGCATGAGTCATGGCGGGGGCTCTTCGGTCAGAGGTAGGTGGGTGCCGGCACGCTGCCGCCGCCTGGCCCATCGCTCCGTCCGGATTGATCATTGGGTGACGCAAGACTATCGGATCCAAGCTTAAGAAGTCCTGAAGGAGGTGGGCAGAGCCGACGAACTTGTGATCGCGCCGCGTAGATTCGATGAGTCTCCAACCGCAAGGGGACACCGGCGACAGGGCCGCCAGGGGTGGGAGTCCGGGCTCGAAAAAAGGCCCCGCCCTTTCGCCGGGCGGGGCCTTGAGATTGGCGCGGCTTCCCTGCCGCCGCGACGGGCGAGGCTAGCTGCCCGATCCGCCGTGACAAAGGACGCAGCCGACCGGCTCGCCCTGCGCTACCGTGACCGTACGGCCCTCGTTGCGCAGGGTGCGATCGGTCGCCGCGCGGGACAGCACCGTACCCCGGGAGTTTTCCCGGCTCGTGCCGCCGTGGCACGCGAAGCAGGCCCGACGGTTGTTCTCAGCCACATCCTCGTGCCCGCCGTCGGAGAACCGCGTATCGCCGACCACGTGCATCCCGTGCGGTCCGTCCAGGGCATCCCCGTTGGACGGCTCCCACCCGGAACCGTGGCAGGTGCCGCACTCGATAATGGTGCCGGTATGACCCTGCAATTGGGTCGCCGTGACATTGTCGTTGGCATTCGGATTGGCGTTCGGCCACTCGGCATGGGTCGCGCCATGACAGCCCTCGCACATGACACCGCCGTGACCCGTGCTTACGCGGTAGAGCTTGGGGTTGCCCGCGCCCGGATTGGCGAAGTCGGTACCCGGCTGCGCGAACACCGCAGGCACCACCGGCTCGGCGAAACGCTTGTTCGTCGGCACGATCGGCGTCGCTTTGGCGTCACCGGCAAGGAATGCCTGGCGCAGACGGATGCCATCGGTGTTACCCGAGGCGTCCGCCGTGTTGACGATCGTACCGGCCGCACCTGCCAAGTTGTCCCTGACGTCACCCGTGTGGCAGGAACCGCAGCCCGGCTCATTGGCCCAGGGAACCCGCGGTGTATCCGGGTTGGTGTAAAAGTCATCCGCCAGGATGAACGCTCCCGGGTTCGTCGGCGAGACGTCCCTCGAGAAATCGTCTCCGACCTGCGTCAGACTGCCATGGCAGTCGCTGCAAAGCATGCCGCCGTTGAACATGGCGCCGCGCAGGCACTTGGTGTTCTTGCCTGGGTGGCACTGGTAGCAATTCTCCTCCAGCGCCGCCACGCGTCGATTCTGGTTTCTGATGGTCCCGTCCGCGGCCTGGTTGGGCGGCGGAATATTCGGGAAAAGGTCCTTGAACTGGCCGTGATGGTTATGCATCACCCGCGAGTTGCTTTGGTGGGCCAGCTGGTTGCGCCCGTTGGCGACCGTGCCCGGCTCGCCGGCCAGAGGTCCGAGCTGGGCGAGGTCCAGAGCAGGCGTGTAGTGGCAGGTCTGGCAGACGACCGGCTGGTCCTTCTCCAGGGCCTTGTTCGACAGGCAGTTCTTCCAGCCGTTGGAGTTGGCCGGCAGACGAGCCGTAATGTTGCATCGGGCGGGGTCACCGGACGGCGTGACGTATTTCCTGCCGTGCCTGAGGTCGTGCAACCTTAGTATGTTGATGTCGGATGCATACTCGACGCTGACCTTGGGCGGCATATTGCCGTCCGGGTCGTCGAGACTAACCGCAACGTCCAGACCCGCGTCCTTCAGTGCCTGGGTCGGAGCGCTGGTGCGGCTGTCCTGGACGTCGGCCGGGTCGGCGTGGCAATTGGCGCAGCTCGCCTCACCGGAGATCGGCAGTACGGTGTCGACGGTCGCTACTACGGTAGACCCCTCCTTCGCCTGGACCCGCACCATCGGGTAGGGGTTCTCTCGGCCGAAATCGTCGAACGCGGCAAACGGGATACCGGCGCCCTCGAACCAGTTAACCTCGTCGGCTACGTACCCGAACGGAAAATTCAGGAAAAACGGCTTGTCGACATAGTGCTCCCGGACGAGTGTCGACTTGTTTCCGGCATAGGTGGTGGCATAGGGGTCCGAGATGCCCGGCATCGTGTGCAGCACGGCCGTGAGTTCCTCGTCGCCGCTGTTGACCCGACCGTCCGCGCCGATGTAGAGGTCCTCGACGTTCGGGACCGGCAGTCCAACGTCGGCCGTCACATTGAATGGCGGCCCCGCCAGCGGGGTAAGGGTCACCGTCGGGTCGAAGGGGTTGAAGGCCGGGTAGAAGGGGTCGTAGGTACCCTTAGCCACCGTGTCCCAGAAATTGGTCTTGTAGGTTGTGCCGTCACCTTTCACGCCGTTGAAGATGTCCGTTCTCCGTCGCAGCGGGTCGTTAGGGTTGTTCGTGGCCGAGTAGAGCAGCCGGACGCCGGCCGGATTCAGCTCCGGCGATGCGCCCTTGCGCACGACCTGGGCGAGCATCGCCTGGAACGGCGGCAGGATGCTGGCAATACGGGTATCGAGGTCGCCGCAGTGCATGCCCAGATCGTTGATGGCCAGGATGCTGTAGTCGCCGTTCAGGACCTTGCCTCGCCGCTGAACGACGGTCGTGACCGGCGCGAGGGAATCCTGGCTGGTCGAGTTAATGGAAACGTTGGGCACGTCGGCGGCCAGGGGGCCTGTACCGACGCCCGCCAGGGTCAAGGCGAGCAGCAGGGATCGCTGGATGGGAACCCGCGCTGTCGTCGGAACGTTCAATTTAGATTTTGTCATCAGGTCCGCTCTTATACGTCTAAGGTATCCCAACGCGTACGACGACGTCGTCGGGGGGGTGCTTCCTGGCCGGAACCTCCATTCGCCGGGTACCGCGGGCGATAGCCCGCCAGTGTCTCGGCGTGTTTCGAGCGGCGTCGTGCACGCGTGAAAAACGAGACGCGCGTCACGGGCATCGCCCGGCGCCGGGAGCCTATCGGACATTAGCTTAAGAAAACCTTAAGAAAACCCGCGCAGGCACATTTGTCTCCGACAGGCGACAGGTGCAAGGTCTCGACTGGGTCCGGTAGTGGCGGGGCCGCACGACGAAGGGAAAACGGCGGGTCAGAGCGGACCTGCCAACGCTGTCGGTAGGGTCACCTCGGCGGTTAGCGCGTAGCCGTCCGCGCCATCTTCGAGCTTTATCTGGGCGCCGTGCAGCTCGCAAATTCGCTGCACGATCGACAGCCCCAACCCGGCGCCGGATTCTCCTTGACCGTCCGGTCGGTAGAATCGCTCGAGCAGCCGCTCGCGGTCCGCCGCGGGGATATGCTCGCCGGAGTTGGCGATCTGCAGGACGGCGTGGTCGCCCCCGTTGGTCACCAAGACGCGGACGCGGCCGCCTTCCGGAGTGTACTTGATCGCGTTCTCGACCAGGTTACCGACCAGCGCGGCGAGCACCGACGGATGCACGGTGACTACGCAGGGGTCGGCCTCTGGCACCAGTTCTTCGACCTCGATCGATTTTTTCCGCGCCAACGGGAGGCGCGCCTCGAGCTCCCGCGTAACCACGCCCGTCAGCGAGCCGGCGCCGCGCTCAACGTCGCTGGCCTCGCGGTCCAGACGCGCGAGCACCAGCATCTGTGAGACCAGGTGCGTTGCCTGGTCGACTCCGAGAATCAGGCTGTCCAGGGCGGCCGTCCGCTCCGTGTCGTCCTTGCTGCGCCGTGCAACCTGGGCGTGCGTGCGGATGATAGCGAGCGGCGTTCGCAGCTCGTGGGAGGCGTCCGCCGCGAACCGTCGCTCCTTCTCGAAGGCCTGCTTGAGCTGATCCAGCAGATTGTTCAGGGCGCGCGCGAGCGGGCGGATCTCGAGCGGAACCGTGTGCACATCTACCGGCATCAGGAGATCCGATGAGCGTCCCATAATTTCGCGAGCGACGCGCCGCAAGGGCCGCAGGCCGTCGGTGACCGCGAACCAGATCAGCAGAACAGTCAGGGGCAGCGACCACAGGACTGGAGCGAGCGCGTGAATGGTCAGGAAACGGATCAGTTCTCGCCGGATACTGTAGCTCTGGCCGACAAAGACCACCTCGTCCGGCTGATCCGTGGGAAGTCCGAATACACGCCATCGGGTCTCGTCTATCTCCTGGTCCGAATAGCCCGGGGCGTCCGCCAGCGGCTTTTCGGGAGCTCCGCCGAACACGCTGATCAGCTCACCCGCCCGCCAGAGCTGAAAACTGATCTTGGTCTCGTAGGGGTGGCCCAAGGGCAGCATCGCCTGGGGTGTGCCCTCGAAATCGGGAAGGTTACCGGCCAGCGTAATCTGACGCAGCACATGGGCCGTCTGCGCCAACTGGGCATCCAGCAGCTCCCCAACCTCGTGGCCCGACCGATCGAGCGTGATAAGGGCGACGGCGAGCCAGACCGTGGTCCAGAGGCCGACCATCAGGATCAGCAGCCGTTGCCGAATCGACGTCATTCGCGCGGGGCCGAAAGCAGCCGATAGCCCACGCCGCGGGCGGTCAGAATGCGCCCCGGACCGAGCTTGCGGCGCAGGTTGTGTACGTGGACCTCAAGCGCGTTGCTCTCGACTTCTTCCGTCCAGCCGTAGACGGTCGATTGGAGGCGCGCGCGCGTCACCACCTGATCGGCGTCGCCCATAAGCGCCTCCAAGAGGGCGTACTCTTTTGGAGAGAGGCTGAGAGGGTCTCCGTCGAGTGTTGCCTGGCGCCGGGCCGAGTCCAGCTCCAGATTGCCGGCCTGAAGCAGGGGCCCGGGATTGCCCTGACTGCGGCGGAGCAGCGCGCGAATGCGGGCGCTGAGCTCGTCGAGGTCGAAGGGCTTCACCAGATAGTCGTCTGCGCCGCAATCCAACCCGGACACGCGGTCCGCGATCGAGTCGCGCGCGGTGAGTATCAATACCGGGATGCAGGACCCGGCGTTCCGCAGATCGCGGAGCAGCTCGAGTCCGTCGCGTCCCGGGAGCCCCAGATCGAGCACGACCAGATCGAAGTGCTCCAGCCGTAGCGCGTGCTCGGCGGCCGCGGCGTCCCTGACCAGGTCCGAGGTAAATCCGTCCTGGCTCAGCCCGGTCTGCACCCCAGGGCCGAGCAGCGGGTCGTCTTCAACGATTAGAATGCGCATGGCGCTGTGCGACAGATGTCGTAGATCTATATGGACGCCAACACCTTAACATTATGCCGTTGAAACAATCCGGCGAAACAGGGCCGCGAAGATTGTAGGCGATCGACGCGGGCGTCGCGCCGGTGCCGTAGGGCGTGGCCTGACGGGCCCGGCGATCAAGCCCGGCGATCGGTTCAGGCGGCGGCCGACCGACCCGCCGCAGGGCTCATGATCCGGTAGACCTCGGTCAGGGCCTCCGGACCGCCGACATTGCCCGGGAAGATCACCACAGGAAGGTTGGGGAACCGGGGGTGATCGGTCGGACAGCGGACCACCGAGCATCCGGCACGCACCTGACCGAGCACACGCGCGCTGCTCAGCGCCAGACCCCGGCTCAGGGTGTCGTTGGAGGTAATGCCGCCCTTGCTGATGAGGAACCCGATGTCCTCAGGTAGACCGCGGACGAGCCGCATCAGGAACCCCGAGACCCGTTCGCCGAACGCCAGGCGCTCCGCCGCGCTCGGGAGCTCGCGCTCGCCCCGGCTGGTGTAGAGGGCCACGCCTCGGCCCTCTCCCCGCGCCACGTCGATCTGTTGGCGGATGTCGGCGTAGAGGCCGTCCTCGTCGGTCGCCAGACGGTCCACGGCGACCTCCACTGGCAGCACATCCGTATGCCCCACCAGATGCTCCAGTTGGCGCGACGAGGTCGCCACGTGCGACCCCATGAGCACCACGCCGGGTTGACCGCCTCTCACGAACCGGGACATATCGCCCGGCTCAACCGGTTGGGGCGGCAAGCCGGCAAGCGCGGTGAGCAGGCTCGCCGCGCTGCGGAACAGGAAGCGCTTGCCACCGGCGACGGCCGCGAGAACCTGCCGGACGAAGCCGTCCAGGTCCGATGGGCATTCGGCGTCCACGACGCAGCAGGCGTTGCCCTCCAGTGACCTGAGACGGCCGACGATGTCCCCACGCACCTCGTCCAGGCCGAAGCGGATCACCTGGTCCGCACGGATCCGGCCCCGGGTCTTTTCCTCGACATAGTCCGGCAGGAAGGCATGGCTGAACCCGAATACCGAGTCGCGGGCGAACTCGGTCTGGTTCACCGGGACGGGTTTCCCGTCGACGGTCAGGTAGTGCATGCCGTCGCGGGTGATGCGACCGCCCTCGAAGAAGGCCGGGACCAGGAAGTGAGCATCGAACGGCCCGAGCTCCTCGGCGATGACATCGGTCTCCAGCGGGTAGTGACCGCGCAGCGTGCTGTCGGAGCGGCTGACCACCAGCGGCTGCACCGGCCGGCCATCGGCGTCCAATGCATGGAGCGCCTCACGCAGGTTGACGCAGATCTCGCGAGTCACCGCGGCCGCCTGTTCCGGGCCCATGCCGCGGGTATTGCCGAGGACGAAAAACAGCGGCGAGTCGTCGTTCAACGCGTCGCGCAGGGTGTCAGGGTCCCATCGGGTCAGCAACAGGCAGCCGTGGACGGTCTGCGAGCCGGTGGGGTCATCGTCTATGACGACAATCTTGGTTCTCTTGCCGGTTCGGTTGGACTCGGTCATGGTTCGGATGCGGGTTGCCATCTTCGCTAGTCAGTATGAGGTAGTCGGTTGGGCGTAGAGTCTCCCTTGGTCTGCGCCCAACGCGGCGGCAAATGCGCCGCGGGCGCTCCTGGCCCCCGCCCCCGCATGCGCGGGAGGGTCGGGGGGGTGAGAGCAACCAAGATGAGTCACTCCATGGACGGAGCCTCTACTTTCTCCCTCGCCCACACGCGGGAGAGGGTCGGGGTGAGGGTCAGGCCGCCCGTTCCAGTCCCGCGTGCCCGAACAAGCCCCGAACCCGGTCGGCGAGCGCCTCCCCACTGATCCCGTTGTAGGCCATGATTTCGGCCGGACTGGCCGTGGTCTCGCCGCGCTGCCAGCCGACGAGGTCCCTGGCAGGGGCGCGGGAGCGGAGCATCACGGGCTCCAGGGCCAGGGTGCCGCCGCCGCTGACGCCGATCAGGGCATCACCGTCAAACAGGTCTTGGAAGCCGGCGTCGTCCATGAAGCGGCCGTCCGGCTCGGCGCTGTGCGACCAGGCCACATCGCTCGGCCGATACAGCCGGCGCGGGTTGGCGATGGCGACCACCCGCACCCGCAGGCCCGCGGCCTCCAGCCGGTCCTTGGCCTCAAACACCGGTAGCAGGACCATGTCGCCGGTGACGGCAAAGACCACCGCCGGCCGTTCGCCCCCGCCTCCGGCCGGGCTCTCGTAGAGCACGGTGGCGCCGGACTCGATCGCCTCGCGCGCCTGCTCGATGGTCGTGTAGACCGGCAGGGCCGACTTGGATGCCACGATGCTGATGCACTTGTTGGACTGCTCCACCGCCCAGCCATAGGCCGCCTGGATCATGTTCGCGTCGGCCGGGTAGAGTAGGTAGACGTTGCCGTTTCGCACCTGTCCGCCGATATAGTTCTCGATCTCCGGACGCTGGTGCGTCCAGCCGTTTCGGCCCTGCTCCAGCGCCCCGGCGGTGAACATGGAGATTACGGCCGGGGTCTTGCGCCGCAGCTCGGCCATGGCCTGGCCGACCGTCTGCACGATGGGCCAGCCGTTGATGGCGAAGCTCTCGTAGGAGATCCACAGGGAGCGCCCACCGAACAGGGCCAGACCCGCGGCGAAGCCGGCGCAGGCATCCTCGTTCAGCGGCTCGTAGACCTGGCCCTCCGGGGACTGGTTGTAGAGCCCATCCTCGGTCGGGTGTCGGATCTTCAGGCGTTCGTTGATGACCTTCATGTTGGATGCCTCGTTGCCGTCGGCGTTGGTCACCACGAAGTGCGGGTCGCGTTCCCCCAGCGCCGCGACCATCTGCGCCATGGCCGAGGCCGGCACGGCCTTTTCGCCAGGCCGATAGCTGATCGTCGGCAGTTGTCCGATATCGACGAGCGGGCGTCCCAGCTCGGTCACGACGGTCTTACCCGCCGGTCCGCCGCCGGCGCGTGTCATGTTCTCGCGCACCAGGGCCCAGTTCCGCGGGGTCAGGGCGCCGCGCTGCAGGGCCGCCGCGATTTCCGGCTTGGCCGCGTTGTCGCCGGGGTACAGGTTGTGCGACTTGGCGCCCTTCGCATGCACGCCCGCGCCCTTGAGCTGCTTGAGAATGAACGCCGTGAGGGTGCCGGACATCGCCGAATCGGCGGCTGCTTGCATGCCTTCCAGGACCGCGCGGGTAAAGGCGAGCCGCGCCTCGTCGCCGAACAGGGTGCTGTCCACGTAGGCGCCGGGCTGGCCGGCGTCGTCGAAGTCCTTGGCGTCGATCAGGATCACCTGCTCGAAGTCGTGCGCCCGCCAGTAGGCGGCCATCTGGTCGTTGTCCATCAGGGACACCATCGAGTGGTGCTCCTGGCTGTAGCCGTTCCAGACCAGCACCGGCAGGAAATTGGTCACCTCCGGGTAGCTGGTGCGGAAGTGCTTGAAGGCCGACAGGATGTAAGGCTCGCCCAGACCGCCGTCGCCGATGGTGCAGGGAAACAGCTTGTCCCGGTTCAGATAGGCCCCGGCCATCGCGAAGTGCTGGCCCTGGCCCAGCGGTCCGGCGGGCGCGAGCAGGCCGGGGATCGCCCCGGACAGGTGTCCGAGCAGGCCGTCGCGCTCGCGGAACCGGGCCTGGAGGTCATTCATCGTCTGGATGCCCATGGCCTCCAGCGAGCCGTCGAGGAACATGGCGCTGTAGAAGCCTGGGGCGTGATGGCCCACCTCGGTCACTATGTTCGTGTGACCCAGCATCACCAGCGCGGCGTAGGCATCCGCGGAGCTCGCGAAGCCGCCCGGGTGGCCGGACTCCTTGGCGGCGCACAGCTGCAGCGTCGTGTAGCGCAGCGCGTCGGCCACGAGCCGGGTCTGATGGACCGACACGTCGTCGATCGAACCGATGCGGTGCTGGCCCTCGGCGATAGCCGGGCGCGCGGCAAGCGGCGCGAACTCGGTTTCTTCGCTGCCGAAGTGCAGCATGCCCTCGCAAAAGGCGGGGGCGGGAGCGTTCCAAAGGTTGTCGGGTGCATTCATGGTCGGCGTGGCTCCTCGTCTGTCTGGACCCGGTCGGTTGTGCCCGGGGTTGACGCGAAGCTAGCGGCGGCTCGCTTTTTTCACAATGCAGAGCATTTCCCGCATTATGAAATATGGCTGGCGAGCCCGGCCTTCCGAGTTAAGCTACTGTTAGCAAACGCGGTTATGGAGACTTGAGCGCCGGGGATTGGTTTTCACAATACGGAATATCAAGAAACATCTTCTCAAATCATGGAGGATTGGGACCAAGCGCCTTGTCCCGGCAGCACCGTCGTAGGGTCTTGGGTCCGGCCGAGGGGACGGGTGCCATACTGGAGAACGAACCGATGCCCGAGCCTGTTTCCGAGAACGTCTTGCCGCCCGTCCAGGATCGGCCCGCACCACGTATCCAGGTCATCGACCGGGCGGCGGCCATCCTGGACGCCCTGGCGCGCTACCCGGGGCCCGTGAGCCTGAAGATCCTGAGTGCCGAGACGGGCCTGCACGCCTCCACTACCCACCGGATACTCACTTCGCTGATCCAGAATCGGTTCGTGGAGCGGGACGCGGGGGGGCGCTATCGTCTCGGGCTGCGCCTACTTCAGCTCGGGGTGCGGCTCCACGGCAACGTGGACATGCGCGCCGTCGCGCTGCCGGTTATGGAGGCCCTGAGGGACAGGCTTGAAGAATCGGTCAACCTGACCATCCGGGAAGGCGACGAAGTGGTGTACATCGAAAAGGCCACGCCGAATCGCATGATCCATGTGCAGCAGCTGATCGGATCCCGCGCGCCCCTGCACGTCACCGCGGTGGGAAAGCTGATGCTCGGCGCGGCGGGCGAGGACGGCGTGCGCGCCTACGCCCAGCGCACCAACCTGCCCGCCTACACCCGCAACAGCATCTCCGATCTGCCGCGGCTCACCGAGGAATGCACCCGCTCAATCGCCCAGGGCTACGCCCTCGACAACGAGGAGGCCGAGATCGACGTGGGCTGCATCGGCGTCCTGCTCCAGGACGCGACCGGAAACACGATCGGCGGACTTTCGGTCTCCGCCCCCATCGAGCGCCGCCGCCTCGCCTGGGTCCGCGACGTCATCGCCGCCGGTGCCGAGATCTCGGCCAAGCTCGGGTATCAGGCCGGCGGCGATTAGGCGCGATCAATGACTAGACCCACCAATTCGCCCCCCCGTCGGCCGATTCCGGGGCATGAGGTCAGGGACAACGTTGGCGTCTATTGCGGAAGCGCCCTGGCCCGCTACGGTTTCGGCGACGGCCATCCGTTCGGCCACGACCGGTACACGGCCTTCGAGCGCGAGCTCAAGCGCCGCGGCCTTGATTCCAGAGTCGAGCTGCGGACGCCGGTCAGCGCCGCACCCGAAACCCTGGCTTGGTTCCACTCCGACGAATATCTGGAGCGGCTGGCGCACGGCTCGAGGAGCGGATCTGGCTTCTTGGACTACGGGGACACGCCAGCTTTCCGCGGCGTGCTCGAGGCGTCGCTGGTTGTGGCCGGAAGCGTCCTCGACGCGGTGGACCGCATCATGGGCGGCGACCTGACGCGGGCCTTTGTTCCCATCGCGGGCCTTCATCATGCCCGCCGCGACCGAGCGGCCGGCTTCTGCGCCATCAACGATTGCGGGCTCGCCATCGAGGCGCTCAAACGGACGTTTGGCCTAACGCGCATCGCCTACGTGGACATCGATGCCCATCATGGCGACGGTGTTTTCTACGCCTACGAGGCCGACCCCGCCGTCATCAACGTCGACTTCCACGAGGACGGTGCCTACCTGTACCCGGGGACGGGCCGCGAGGAGGAAACGGGCAAGGGGCCGGCCAACGGCCGGAAGCTCAATGTCCCGCTCCCGCCCGGTGCTGACGACGCGCTGTTCTGGCGGCTCTGGCCACAGGCGGAGGCCCTGCTAGATCGATTCGAGCCGGAGTTCTTCATCCTCCAGGCAGGGGCCGACAGCCTGGCCGGCGATCCGTTGACTCATCTGTCGCTGACCTCCGGCACCCACGCGCGGGTCGCCCGGTCGCTAGCGACACTGGCCGACAGGCATTGCGGCGGCAGGCTGCTCGCGCTCGGTGGCGGAGGCTACAACCGCGCGAATCTGGCCGAGGCCTGGTGTCGGGTCGTCGCGGCCCTGGGCGGCGCGGACACCTGAAGCCGAGGAACCGGCGACCCCATCAGAATCGTTCGCCGGAGAAACAGAAAGGCCTAAGAGCCCCCTAGGACGAGGTTGAGCAGTATGCCGACGAGGCCCATTCCCAGCGCCGACGCGGACGCGAGAACCACCAGACCGATCATCGGATACCGTTGCTCCGATTCCCGGAGCTCGTCGTCGACCCGGCTGCAATACTCGTCGACTCCGCTCAATCCCCCGGCGTGCAGATAACTGCCAACGTCCGCGGGCCAGGAGGGCAGGCTCCCGTCGGCGCCCATGACGGCGGGTCCCGACAGCCTACCGAACGAGGCGGCGTTAAAGTTGTTGTTCATAAGCCGTTCTCCATTAGGCGGAAAATGAGACCTCGCGCCGGGAAGCCTCCGGACACGACATCGCGGGGCTTGACCACGCGCGTGCCAATCGACCACAACCACTTGATCTTTAAAGACAACTGTGGGCCAACGGCTCCCGCGTGCCTAGCATTCCAGGCTGGCGCGGCTGGTGCCAAGAATCGGGACCGCGGGCACTGCGTCCATTAGTCGTCGAATTTCTGACGCACGGTATTAGGAGGATCCCTTTCCACGAAGCCCGATTCCGTGGATTCCGTCACAAAGTGGTAACTCGAGATCCGGAAGCCCTCGCGGAGATAGAACCTGTGGGCCCCAAAGCGCTGGACACCGGACTCCAGGTGGATCTCCCGGCAACCGCGCTCCTGGGCGTAGTCCTTGAGCCAGTGGAGCATGAACCGGCCGGCGCCGCCGGATCGCGCCGACTCGTCGGTCACCAGGTCGTCGATATACAGGTGCTTGCCCCAGGCGAGCTTTTCCCCGATGACGAAACCCGCCACGCACAGGACCCGACCGCCGTCGTCAATCAGGTACGCCAGCCGATAGCCCTGCCGCATCAGCTCGCGCACCTTGGCCTGCAGCGCATCGGGCTCAAACCGGGGGCGAAGCTGAGCCAGCACGGCGCAGATACGCCACAGATCGGTCGAGCCGTTCGCTAGCCTTACTTCCATCGCTATTTTAACCTCGTTCACTGGTTCGGCCGGTTACCTGCTCATGTTGCTCCGGACGGTATTTTATCGTAGCGATAGCTCCGGCGATCGGGTCCAGCCGGTAGCGCCCTAGCAGAACAGCAACGCTTGGGACAGGCGGGCTATACTTGCGCGACTCGGCCGCGGGCGCCCTGGTCGTTGATGTGGCCAGCCTCTGTTGCGGCCGTCCCGAAAAACTCAAGAACAGATCGAGCGGAGGAGAGAATGCCGAGAATCGTCTGGAGCAAGCGGTACAGCGTCAAGGTCGATGAGCTGGACGGGCAGCACAGGCGGATGGCCGAACTGGTCAACGACATCAACGACAGGATCAACGCCCGCGACGACAGGGACAAGCTGCTCGAGGGCTTCAGCGAGTTGATTGGGTTCACCGGGAAGCACTTCGCGACGGAAGAGGCCCTGATGAAGAAGCACCGGTATCCCGATTACAAGAAACACAAGAAAGAGCACAAGGACCTGATCAATCTGCTGCAGGACATCAAGAAGCAATTCAGGCGGGAGTCCGAGTCCTTCTCCGATTTCGATTACGACCTTGCAGCCGACTGGCTCGTCATACACGCCGATTGGTTTACCGTGCATCTAACGCACAGCGATAGGGATCTCGGCGCCTTCCTGCACAAGAACGGTGTCGAATAGGCGGTCGCCGGCAGCCGGGCCGGCCAGGCACGCGAAAAAAAACGCCAGGCTTCCGCCTGGCGTTTTGTCTGGCGCGCTCCCTGCGCGCCTGCGATCATCCCTGTGGGCTGCGACCGATTACTTGGACTCGGTCTGGGCCGGGGCCGCGGGGGCCACAGGAGCCGCGTAAGGAGCCGCGTACGGGAACCCGCCGCCGTAGTACGGAGCGCCGCCCCACCCGCCGTACGGGTAGCCGCCGTAGCCGTAGCCATAACCCGGGTAACCGTAGCCGTAGCCGTAGCCCCGGCCATAGCCGCGTCCGCGACCCCAGCCACGGCCGGTGCCGCCGCCGCTCATGCTCATGTTGAAATCGCCGTAGCCGTCACCGAACATGTCGCTGAACCAGTCGCCCATCCCGTCGCCCCAGCCGGAGCCGTACCCGGGGCCACCGCCCCAAGGACCGCCGCCCCACCAGGCCGACGCGGAAGCGGAAACACCAAGCAGGGCGGCAACGGCCGCAGCAGTAGCAAGCTTCTTCATTCTGAGTTCTCCAGTCTGTAGATTGTGTTGTAGCAGCAAGCGTAAGCGCCGTATCAGCGCCGACGGGAGACATTATATTAGCATTCGCTAAAATAACTAATTTGTTTTATCTATCGAAACGATAGATTCGATTGAACCCTGCGGTGTCGCGCGGGTGTCTTCAGTACGCGGCGTTCAGGCGCCGGGCTACCTCGATCAGATCATCCCAGGCCTTGGCCTTCTGGTCCGGCGATCGCAGCAAATAGGCCGGGTGGTAGGTCACGCGCAGAGGAACCCCGGTCTCCCCCAGCTCGAACCAGCGCCCCCGCAAGCGGCCGACGCTGGCGTCGGTCCGCAGCAGGCTCTGAGCCGAGACCCGGCCAGCGGCCAAGATCAGCCTCGGCCCGATCAATTCGATCTGCCGCCTCAGAAAGGCCTCGCAGCTCAGAACCTCCTCCGGCCGCGGGTCCCGGTTCCCCGGCGGGCGGCACTTGAGGATGTTGGCGATATAGACCCGCTGTCTGTCCAGGCCGATCGCCGCGAGCATCCGGTCCAGGAGCTGGCCGGCGCGCCCGACGAAGGGCTCGCCCTGACGGTCCTCCTCCTGCCCGGGCGCCTCACCGATGATCAGTAGGTCCGCCGCCTGATCGCCGACGCCGAAAACGGTCTGGGTGCGGGACTCGCAAAGGGCGCAGGCCCGGCATTCGCGCACCGCGCCGCGCAAAGCGTCCCAGCTCATCGCGCCCGCACCGGCGGCCGGGGGGTTACCCTGCGCGATTGCCAATTCTCCCGCGTTGGGCGCCAAAGCGGCCTCCGCGGGCGACCCTCGGAATACCTCCCCGCCCCGCGGCCCTGCCCCGCTATCACTCTCGTCCCGGGCGCGACGCACCCAAAGGTCCACTCCCATCGCGTGCAGATAGGCGCGGCGCGCCTGCTCGTCCATCGTCCGCTCAGACGTCGCCGGTCTGCGGGTGCTCGCGCCGCGCGGGCTGCAGGATCTTGTTGCAGGCGTTAATGTAGGCCTTGGCGGACGCGATCACGATGTCGGTATCGGCTCCCTGACCGTTGACGATGCGTCCCTCGCGCTCCAGACGCACGGTGACCTCGCCCTGGGCGTCGGTGCCGCTAGTGATGGCGTTGACCGAGTAGAGCTTCAGCACGGTACCGCTATTGACGATGGACTCGATGGCCCTGAAGGTAGCGTCCACCGGCCCGCCGCCCACGGCGGACCCGGGCTCCTCCTTCCCGTCAAGGGCCAGCACCAGGTCGGCGTGCGGCGTCTCACCGGTCTCGGAGCAGACCCGCAGCGAGACCAGCTTCAGGCGCTCGTTGGACGCGTCCAGCGTGGTGTCGGTCACCAGGGCCTGGAGGTCCTCGTCGAAGATCTCGTGTTTCTTGTCCGCGAGCTCCTTGAAGCGGGAAAAGGCCGCGTTCAGCTCTTCCTCGGACCCGAACACCACCCCGAGCTCGCCCAGGCGCGTCCGGAACGCGTTGCGCCCGGAGTGCTTGCCGAGCACCATGCGGTTCGCGTTCCAGCCCACGTCCTGGGCGCGCATGATCTCGTAGGTCTCGCGGCTCTTGAGCACGCCGTCCTGGTGGATGCCCGATTCATGGGCGAAGGCGTTGGCCCCGACGACGGCCTTGTTCGGCTGCACGGCGAACCCGGTGATGCCGGATACCAGACGCGAGCAGTTCATGATCTGGGTGGTGTCCAGACGGGTGTCGCAATCGAAGAGGTCCTGACGGGTGCGCACGGTCATGACCACCTCCTCCAGAGCCGCGTTACCGGCGCGCTCGCCGAGGCCGTTGATGGTGCACTCGACCTGCCGGGCGCCGTTGCGCACGGCCGCCAGCGAATTGGCGACGGCCAGGCCGAGGTCGTTGTGACAATGAACCGAGAACACGGCCTTGTCGGCGTTGGGCACGCGCTCGCGCAGCGCACCGATCAGGCTCCCGAATTGGTCCGGGATGTTGTACCCGACGGTGTCCGGGATGTTCACCGTACGGGCGCCGGCGTCGATGACGGCCTCGAGCACGCGGCACAGGAAGTCGAGCTCCGACCGTCCGGCGTCCTCCGGGGAGAACTCCACGTCGTCGGTGAAACCGCGCGCCCGCCGCACCGCGTGCACCGCCTGCTCCAAGACCTGCTCCGGGGTCATCCGCAGCTTCTTCTCCATATGGATCGGCGAGGTCGCGATGAAGGTGTGTATGCGCCCCGCGTTGGCGCCGGCCAGCGCCTCGCCGACGCGATCGATGTCCTTGTCCAGCGCGCGCGCCAGACCGCAGACCCGGCTGTCGCGGATCACCGAGGCGACGGCCTTGACGGCCTCGAAGTCCCCCTGGCTGGCGATCGGGAAACCGGCCTCGATCACGTCGACCCGGAGCTTCTCGAGCGCCTTGGCAATGCGTACCTTCTCGTCTCGGGTCATGGACGCGCCGGGGCTCTGCTCCCCGTCGCGCAGCGTGGTGTCGAAGATGATCAGATGGTCTTTGCTGCTCATGTGCGCTCTCTGGAAACCGCCGTTCGGCCCGTGACGATCCGGTCCCGACGCCCGTGGTCGAGTCCGAAAAGCGGGCATTGGCGCGCATCTTCGCAGCAAGGCTCGCGGCTGTCACTGGGTCGGAGCGCCCGACCCTGCTAGATTGCCGGAGTTTGCTAGGCGAGTGGCCGCGGCCGATGATGCCGGATCTGCACGACCTCGAGCTCCTGCTGCGCTCCGACACCCCGATCGTGCTGATCGAGTCCATCGAGGAGCCGCGGGTGGTCGCGCTATTCGCGCGACTCGCCGTGCGGGTCGCCGAGCCGGCCTTTTGTTGGACGGCAACCGACGGACTGGGGCGCATCGAGCTCGACACCGAACCCCAGCGGCAGCTGGCCGATCCGACCGAGATGCTCCGGCACATACGGCTCACACCCCGGCGCGGACTCTACCTGCTGCTCGACTTTCATCCCTACCTCGGCGACCCGCTGCATGTGCGGCTCATCAAGGAGATCGCACAGGGCTACGAGGAGCTTCCCCGAACGTTGGTCCTGGTAAGCCACGCGCTGGAGATCCCGCCGGAGCTCCGTCATCTCAGCGCGCGCTTCGAGTTGAAGCTCCCGGACCGCAACCGCATCCTGGCGCTGATTCGGGAGGAGGCGCAGAGCTGGCAGCATGCGAGCCGGGAGCGGAGCTTCCGCGCCAGCCGCGATGCGGTGGATCAGCTGTCGCAGAACCTCATCGGGGTCACCGAATCGGACGCCCGGCGGCTGATCCGCGCCGCCATCCGCCGGGACGGGGCCATCACCCGAGAGGACGCCGATGAGATCAAGCGCGCCAAATACGAGCTGCTGAGTCCGGGTGGAACCATAAGCTTCGAGTACGACACCCGATCGTTTTCCGAGATTGCCGGCCTCGCCAACCTGAAGGCCTGGATCGACCGGCGCCGGGGCGCATTCCTGGATACGGAGCGCACGCGCGACCATCCGAAGGGCATACTGCTGCTGGGTGTGCAAGGCTGCGGCAAGAGCCTTGCGGCCAAGGCGGTCGCCGGCCGGCTCGGCGTGCCCCTGCTTAGGCTGGACTTCGGCGCCCTCTACAACAAGTACATCGGGGAGACCGAAAAGAACCTGCGGCAGGCGCTGGCCGTAGCCGACCTGATGTCGCCCTGCGTCCTCTGGCTCGACGAGATCGAAAAGGGCCTCGCCGCGGGCTCCGAGGACGACGGCGTCGGCCGGCGGGTCCTTGGGGCGCTGTTGACCTGGATGGCGGAGCGCAAAACTCGGGTGTTCGTGGCGGCCACCGCAAACGACATAAGCCGGCTGCCGCCTGAGCTGGTCCGCAAGGGGAGAATCGATGAGCTGTTCTTCATCGACCTACCGGACGCGGCAGTCCGGCGTGAAATCTTCGCAATCCACTTGCGCGGCCGGGGGCTCGACCCCGAGCAGTTCGACCTCGATCGCCTGGCGGCGGCCAGCGAGGGCTTTACCGGTGCCGGCATCGAGCAGGCCGTCGTCTCCTCGCTCTACGCGGCCGACGGCGCCCCCCCGATGACCGACACCGTATCGCGGGACAGCGAATCCCTGAGCACCGAGTCCCTGCTCCGGGAGCTAGCGCGGACCCAGCCGCTGGCGGTCGTCATGGACACCCGGATCGAGGCACTCCGCAACTGGGCCCGCGGCCGGACGGTGTCGGCCCACGGACCCGAGGAGCCTCCTCGCGCCAGCGCCTGAGCCTGCGCGGCCTCCCCCGCCGTTGGAAAGTCGCGCGATAATCGGCGCTTTCCCAACGCCACTCCAGGAGTGGCACGAGCCCATGCCAATGACCAACCCGGAGATCCTGAGCGCGCTGGGCCGCCTGCACGAGCTCCAGCGAGGGCTGCTGCTGTCGGTCCCGGCCGCCGACGCCAACCGGCCGTTCGACGCCCGGCTCGGCTGTCTGGGCTGGCAGCTCGGCAAAGCGGTCTATCGTGAGACCTACTGGCTCCGCGAGCGACTCAGCGGCGACGCCGATCTGACGGCCCGGGTCAGGCCGCTGTTCGAGGGGGAGGAACCGCCGCCCGCCGAACGCTGCGCCAGTCTCCCGCCGCCCGAGCACCTGGTGCGCTGGGCAACGGAGATCCAGGACGAGCACCTGCGGCGGCTCGCCACGCCCGGCGCCCTGCCCGAGCATCCGCTGCTCGCCGATGACCGGTTGAGCTGGTACCTGATCCAGGAAAACGCCCGCGGCTACGAGCGGATGCTCGCAATTCTGCTGCTGCGGAGCCTGGCCCAGGACGGGCATGGGTACCGAGCGGGGGTACCGCTCCGCCCGAGCGCCCCATCGGGCGCGTTCACGCGGGTCGATCAGGGCCACTACCGGGTCGGCTCCCGCGCGGACCCGTTCGCCTACGACAACGAGCTCCCTCCCCAGGCGGCCGAGCTCGCGGGCTTTCGCATCGGCCTTCTGCCGGTGACCAACGCCGAGTACCTCGCGTTCATCGACGCCGGCGGCTACCGGGACCCGGGGCCGTGGGACGATGCCGGGCGGCAATGGCTCGCGCTCACCCAGCCGCGGCCCGAGGCCCCGCTCGGCTGGCGGCGCGACGCGCTCGGGGCCTGGTACCAAATGGGGCTCAACGGACCCTGCGACCTGCCCGCCGAAGGCGCCGCGAGCGGCCTGAGCCGGCACGAGGCGAGCGCCTACGCGGCCTGGGCGGCGCGTACCTCGCCCAGGCACGCGGGCGCCGTGCTCCAGCACGAGTACCAGTGGGAGGTAGCCGCCCGGTCAGGCCGGCTCGAGGCGATCGGGCGCGCCTGGGAATGGTGCGCGAACCCGTTTCACCCGTACCCGGAGTTCGAGCCCTTTCCGGACGATCGCGGCTCGCGGCCCGCGTTCGAACGCGGCGACGGCGTCCTGCGCGGGGCCTCGATGCATACTCAGCCCTGTCTGCGCCGGGCGAGCTACCGATTCCATTGCGACCCCGGCACGCGCGACTGCTTCGGCGGGATGCGCTTGGTCCTGCCGCCCGATTAACGGAAACCGCCGCTTGCGGCTAGGACGGCAGGAACCGCATCGACAGATCCACCGCGATCACATCCTTGGTCAGGGAACCGACCGAGATTCGATCGACCCCGGTCTCGGCGATGGCGCGAACCGTCTCCAGGTCGACCCCGCCGGAGGCCTCGAGCTGGGCACGGCCGTCGGTCAGGGCGACGGCGCGGCGCAGGTCCGAGAGCGAGAAGTTGTCGAGCAGGATCAGCGTCGCACCGGCCGTAAGCGCCTCCTCGAGCTCGGCGATGCTCTCGACCTCGATCTGCGTGGAGACGCCCGGGCTCAGCTCCCGTGCCGCCGCCAGCGCGGCGCCGATAGACCCGGCCGCGATCACGTGGTTCTCCTTGATCAGGATGGCGTCGAACAGGCCCATCCGGTGGTTGTCGCAACCGCCGCAGCGGACCGCGTACTTCTGCTGGACCCGCAGGCCCGGCAGCGTCTTGCGGGTGTCCAGCAGCCGGACCGGCAGACCGGCGACGGCATCGGCGTAACGCCGCGCCCGGGTCGCGGTTCCGGACAGCGTCTGGAGATAGTTCATCGCCGTGCGCTCGCCGGTCAGCAGCGCCCGGATCGGACCCTCGAGCAGACAGAGCCGCTGCCCCGCGGAGACGCGATCCCCGTCGGCGCTCGCCCAGGTCAGACGCACCCTCGGGTCCAGACATCGGAAGACGGCATCGAACCAGGCGCGCCCGCAGAGTACGGCCGGCTCGCGGGTGATCAGCTCCACCCGGGCAATCTGGTCCGCCGGGAGCAGGGCCGCGGTGAGATCGCCGCCGCCGACATCCTCCTCCAACGCCGCGCGCACCTGTGCCTCGATCAGTCGTTCGTCAGGCAGATGGCTCGCGAGGTTGTTGGGCCGCGTCGCAGTGAGGTGTTCCATGGACGACACCGTCGGGTCTCAAGGCAACGCCGCGGCATCCCGGCGGATTGCCGAGGCGTGACTTGGTGATCGGCCGCCGACTGAACGGAAAGGCGGTAACAGGCCCGCGCTCAGGCGCGGATGTAGCAAAAGGCGGCAGTCGATGCGGTCCGGGCACCGACGGTCATTCACTACCGCTGATAGCAACGCGTAATACAACGGTTCTCAGGAGGCCAACGAGCTCAACACCGAGCGCATCGCGCGGTCCGCAAGGGGTTCGTGGCCGTCGTCGAGCACCGTGGCCAGACCTTGAGCAAGCCGCCTGGTGAGCTCGTGCCGCGTGAGCTGCGGGCCGCGAGCGCCGTGTCTGTCTACAAACAAGAGGACCTCGCCGTCGGGGCTTCTCCACGCCAGCTTCACCCGCATCCGGATGCCCTCGACCGGGGACAGCTCGAGCCAGGACCCGACCGCCAGGTCCAGATCCGGCGGCAGGGACGGCGCGGCGTCCTGGCGCCCTCGGGACGCCAGCGTCTCGGCCCCCGCCGAGGCCCCCTCCTGCAGGACACTCAGGTGTACCGTCTGCAGGTCCCTGAACCAGCGGCCGATCTGGCGCTGGTCGCAAGCCGTCACGGAGAGCCGCCCGCGAAGCGTCCGCAGCAGCTCCGGTATGGTGCGCAGCAGCTCGCGACGCGCTTCGGCGCCCTCTTTCGGCTGGACACTCCAGAGCAGCCGGTCGACCAACTCCAGGGCCGCTCGCCAAGCACCGCTGTCCGGTCCGTCGATCCGGTAGGCGGCGCGCAGGACCTGCTCCAGGCCTTCCCGCAGGATGCTGTTAACAACGGGTGGGACACGGCCATGAGTCGCCAGAGACTGGGCGATCGCCGCATCAACCACCTGCTTCTCGAGGCCGCTCGATCGCGTATCGACCGACTCCAGGACCCGCCTCTCCGCGGCGCTGGCGCGGGCCCGCTCGCGCGCGATGTAGGCGACGAAGTAGCGGTCCATCTGGGCGAACAGCCCCGGATCGCCGTCGAAGTCGAGTATCAGACGCTCGACCACCCGCTCGATCATTCCATACAGCCCGTCCGGGTCCCGATCCTCGTCGTTCCACCCAACGGCCGCCTGGCCGACATGGTTCAAGAGCCGGCGCGCCGGGTGTTCGGCATCGGAGAAGAAGCCTTTGTCGAGCAGGGCGAGCTTGGCGATCGGAATTTGCGTCCGGGCGATCAGGACCCTGATCGGGTCAGGCAAGGCGTTTCCCTGAAGCAGGTGTTCGAAAAAGAGAAACACCAGATCGAGCGTATCCTCGTCCTCCCTCGAGAGCGCCCGTCGTTCACGGTCGATCCCTCCCGGGCCACCCTGTGCCTCCGCGAGCTGCTCGACCAGCCGCGCCCTGGAAACGAGTCCAACGGATCCGGCATCCGCGCCCAGGCGGCCGACGAGGTGCGGCAGCTCCGCGGGCTGAACCACGCCCTGCCCGTCGGGGCCGGCCGCAGCCCGCTGCCGGTTCAACAGGTCTCTGAACTGCTCGAACCGCGCTATCGCCGCACTCGGCGGCATACGCGCGGCAGCTCGCGCGCGCGACGGATCAGCGCCAGCAGGATCGACCGCGCCACGGCTCGAACCGGTCTGACCCGCAAGGACCCTCGCTTGACGACCGGCCGGGATGCCGTGCGATTGTCTCGCGGCCGCGGCCTCGCAGAGTGAATAGACGGCGCCCAGTCGATCCATGACCTGCTTGTCGAACGCCTTGTAGAAAAGCAGACGGATCGGTGGATCCAGCTCGTCGGCCGACCTCAGCGCCGCTTGGAACGCCGAGCACAGGGCCAGTGGACCGAAGGGATTCGAGCGCATGTCGGCCTTCGGGCGGCCCTGCAGCCGAGCCAAGTGACCGGCAATCGCCAGCAGCGGCGCACGGTACCTGGATTCGGCCTTCGATACGAGATTGTCGGTCGCCAGGATCTCATCGAGCTCCGCGTCCAAAGCCATATCGAGCTTCGTCCGCACCCCAAGCGCATCGCCCAGGTCCTCGCGCCCGGCCCGCCCCCGCGCGGTCTGCTCGGCCGCGAACCGCACCCGACGGAGGAATTCCGACCGTATGCCGCTCCGGCTCTGGTGCACCCTGTCCGCCGCGCCCACGTACAGGCCTGCGAGACGGCCGTTTGTCGACCTGTCGGCCTGGTCGTTGAGAGCGTCGTCGACCTTGTCGAACAGCGCGTCGAGGAGCCTCGGCAGCGCTGCACCAAGTACGTGGCCGCACTCGGCGATGTAGCGCCCGGCGGGTGGCGACGGCCCATTGGCGATGTGACTGTTCAATCTAATCTCCGACGATATGTCCGGCTGCCGGGACGTCCCGTCACCGCCTCCGACTCCTCGCCGTTGCTCCAGCTCGCGTCATCGTAAGTATCGGGGACCCCGGGCGCACCGGGCAAACCGGCTGCCCCGTACGCGACCACTTCATCCCCGGTTTTGCTTTATTATCGTCCAACCTCGAAAAAACCGACAGGGACCATGAAAGGGTTCGGGAAACAGTTTTTCTGGTCCCTGATTGACAGCGTCAGGGACCTGGCGCCAATCATCGTGGTCATCGGCTTCTTTCAGCTGGTCGTGCTCGGTCAGCCGATCCCGAATCTCGCCGACCTGCTATGGGGCACCTTTCTGGTCGTCATCGGGCTGAGCCTGTTCATTCAAGGGCTCAAGCTTGGCCTGTTCCCTATGGGGGAGAACATGGCCTGGGACTTCGCCCGTAAGGGCAGTGTCCTGTGGCTGCTGGCGTTCGCGTTCGCGCTCGGGTTCGGAACGACAGTCGCGGAGCCGGCCCTGATCGCCATTGCCGAGGAAGCGGCCGAGGTCGCCGCGGTCGGCGGAATGATAGAAGCCACCGAAAACGCGAAAGTGCAGTACGCCGAGGGTCTGCGCTACACGGTCGCCCTATCGGTCGGTTTCGCGATCGTCGTGGGCGTGTTGCGCATCCTGCGCGGGTGGCCCATCCAGTACCTGATCATCGCCGGCTATATCGGCGTCGTCGTGATGACGGCGTTCGCGCCGAAAGAGATCATCGGCATCGCCTACGATTCGGGCGGCGTGACGACTTCGACAATCACCGTTCCGCTGGTGACGGCCCTGGGTGTTGGGCTCGCCTCCAGTATCGAGGGGCGCAACCCGATGACCGACGGCTTCGGCCTGATCGCCTTCGCCTCCCTGACGCCGATGATCTTCGTGATGGGTTACGGCATCTCGATATGAGCAGTCACCTGCTCTCGCTCTGGCACTCGTTGATCGCAACGATCGACGATGTGCTGCCGATCATCGGCATAATCGTCGGCTTCCAGGTGCTGATACTGCGACGGCGGATTCCAAACCTCTCCCAGGTGATATTCCGGGTTCGCGCTGGTGCTGCTCGGCCTCGCCTTCTTCCTCGAGGGGCTCGAGCGCGCCCTGTTCCCGTTCGGCAAGCTGATGGCCGAGCAGCTCACGGCCCCGGAGTTTCTCGGCCTGACCGGGGGAGAGACCTCGATCGGCGAGCACTGGCACGAGTACGTCTGGGTCTACCTGTTCGCGTTTGCGATCGGCTTCGCAACGACAGTGGCCGAGCCCTCGCTGATCGCCGTTGCCATCAAGGCCAACCAGGTATCCGCCGGCTCCATCAGCGTCTGGGGGCTGCGCATCGCGGTCGCCATCGGGGTAGCCGTCGGCATCTCGGTGGGGGCGTTCCGGATCGTCACCGGCACCCCGCTGCACTACTACATCATCACCGGCTACGTGTTCGTGTTGTTCCAGACCTGGTTCGCACCGCGCACCATCATCGCCCTTGCTTACGATTCGGGCGGCGTGACCACGTCCACGGTGACGGTACCCCTGGTCGCCGCCCTTGGTCTCGGCCTTTCCTCCCACATACCCGGGACGAAACCCCCTGCTGGACGGCTTCGGACTGATCGCGTTCGCCAGCCTTTTTCCGATGATGACCGTTATGGGCTATGCCCAGCTGAGCGAGTGGCAGGTCCATCGCAAACGTGCCCGACAGATCGAGGTCGATGAGTCAGGAGACTGAAGCATGCACTTCAAGTTGATAATTGCGTTCGTCGAAAACGCCGAGACAGCGGCCGTACTCAAGGCCGCCCGCGAGGCCGGAGCCACCGGATCGACGGTGATCAGTCAGGCCCGCGGCGAGGGGGCCGAGCAATCCAAGACCTTTTTCGGGTTGACGCTGGAGACCCAGCGCGACGTGGTCCTGATGCTGGTCGAAGAGCATCTCAGCCGCGCGATCCTCGAGGCCATCGCCGCGGCCGGTCGCTTCGACGACAAACCCGGCTCCGGCATCGCCCTGCAGATCGATGTCGAGGATGCGGTCGGCATCAGCCATCAGATCAGAAAGCTCTCCGACGTGGTGGAACAGGAGATTTGAGCATGTCCCACAAGCCCCTGGTGCGCGTGCGCGCCGTGATGAAGACCCAGTTCGACGTGGTGGACGGGATGGCCACCGTGGCCGCCGCCCTTGAGACGATGAAGCACATCGAGAACAAGACCCTGATCGTAAAGCGGCGTCACGCGGACGACGAGATCGGGCTAGTGATGATTTCGGACATCGCCCGCCACGTGCTGGCGAAGGACCGCGCCGCGGATCGCGTGAACGTCTACGAGATCATGGCCAAGCCGGTGATCTCGGTCTCGCCGGACATGGATATCCGCTACTGCGCCCGGCTGTTCGACCGCTTCTCGCTCTCCCGCGCGCCGGTGGTCGAAAAAGGCGAGGTCGTCGGCATCGTCAGCATGACGGACCTGGTCCTCAAGGGGATGCTGCCCAACCTGTGAACGCGGGGGTGCGACGGCGGACGCGGACGCGCTGTCGATCGATCCCTCGGGCTGGTTCGCCGGGGTGCGCCGGAGGCCCTCACCCAACCGGGACACCCGGCCGGAAGGGTCGGTCGTCGACCTGCTGGTGATCCACAATATCAGCCTGCCCCCGGGCGAGTTCGGCGGTGGCTGGATCGACGACCTCTTTCTCAACCGGCTCGACCCCGAGGCGCACGACTACTTCGCGACCATCGCCGGTCTGCGGGTATCGGCTCACCTGCTGATCCGCCGTGACGGCCTGATCACCCAATACGTCGCGTTCGACGATCGGGCCTGGCACGCCGGAGCGTCCTGTTTCGATGGACGCGACTGGTGCAACGACTTTTCGATCGGCATCGAGCTCGAGGGCACCGACGATACGGCCTTCACGGACCGGCAGTACCGGGCACTCGCCGCCTGCACGCGCACCATCCGCGGCCGCTATCCGGCGATTGCCGACGGACGCATCGTTGGGCACAGCGACATAGCGCCGGAGCGCAAGACAGACCCGGGCCCCGCGTTCGAATGGGACCGTTATCGCGCCCTGATCGCGTGACGGAGCCTCGGGGGCCAATACTGAATCTCCACCTGCGCGAGCGCGGCGCGGATGGCTCGGCACGGACCCCGCTGCTGCTCGTCCACGGCCTGTTCGGCTCATCGGCCAACTGGCAGGGGATCGCACGGCGGCTCGGCGACGACCGGCGCATCCTGATGCCGGACCTGCGCAATCACGGCAGCTCACCCCGCGACCATCGGATGGACTACCCCTCGATGGCCGCGGACCTGGGACGGCTGCTCGATGACCTGGGTATAGGGCGGGCGCATCTGGTCGGTCACAGCATGGGCGGGAAGGCGGCCATGTGGCTCGCCCTGACCCAGCCGGACCGGGTCGCCTCGCTGGTGGTGGCCGACATCGCCCCCGTGACCTATCCAGCCCGCTTCGAGGCCCTGCTGGAGGCGCTGACCTCGCTACCTCTCGACGAGATCCGCGACCGCCGCGACGCCCACGCGCGGCTGGCGCCACGGATTCCGCAGACGCCGGTCCGCGACTACCTGCTGCAGAACCTCGCCCGGGACCACGGCGGCCCCTGGCGCTGGCGCGTCAATCTCCCCGTCATCGCGGCCTCTATGGGCGCAATCCTGGGGTTTCCCGATACCGATGGCCGGCAGTTCGCCGGGACCGCACTGTTCGTCTACGGCAGCGCATCCGGTTATGTCGCCGCCGACCACCTGCCCCGAATCCGCGAGCTCTTCCCGCTGGCCAGGCTGCGCGCGATCCCAAACGCCGGGCACTGGGTCTATGCCGATCAGCCGGACGCCTTCGTCGCGGCGGTCTCGGGCGCATTGCGCGACTGACCCGTCGCGGACTGATCAACAACCGGCTCCCTCCGCACAGGTCGCCGATCTATACTGCCGCCTTTCGTCGATTCGGAGCTTACTCATGGCGCAGAGCGCGATAAACAAAGTGGTCCTGGCCTATTCCGGGGGCCTCGACACCTCGGTCATCCTGAAGTGGCTTCAGGATAAGTACGGCTGCGAGGTGGTCACCTTCACCGCCGACATCGGCCAGGGCGAGGAGGTGGAGCCGGCGCGCGCCAAGGCCCGGGCGGCGGGGATCCGCGAGATCTACATCGAGGATCTCCGCGAGGAGTTCGTCCGCGATTTCGTCTACCCGATGTTCCGCGCCAACGCCCTTTACGAGGGCGAGTACCTGCTCGGCACGTCCATCGCGCGGCCGCTGATCGCCAAGCGGTTGGTGGAGATCGCCGTCGAAACCGGCGCCGACGCCATCTCCCACGGTGCGACCGGCAAGGGGAACGACCAGGTCCGGTTCGAGCTCGGCGCCTACGCGCTGCGGCCCGACATCCGGATCATCGCGCCCTGGCGTGAGTGGGACCTGCTGTCACGCGAAAAGCTCCTGGCCTATGCGGAAGCGAATGGCATCCCGGTCGAGATGAAGCGCGACGGCACCAAATCGCCGTACTCGATGGACGCCAATCTGCTGCACATCTCCTACGAGGGTTACGACCTGGAGGATCCCTGGTGCGAGCCCGGCGCCGACATGTGGCGCTGGACGGTCGCGCCGGAGCGGGCCCCCGATGAACCGACCTACATCGAGTTGACGTTCGAGCGCGGCGACATAACGGCGATCGACGGGCAGGCCATGAGCCCCGCCACGGTACTCGCCGAGTTGAACCGGATCGGCGGCGCGAACGGCATCGGCCGCGCGGACATCGTCGAGAACCGTTACGTCGGCATGAAGTCCCGCGGCTGCTACGAGACCCCCGGCGGCACCATCATGCTCAAGGCCCACCGGGCGATGGAGTCGCTGACCCTCGACCGCGAGGCGGCGCATCTCAAGGACGAACTGATGCCCCGCTACGCGAGCCTGGTCTACAACGGCTACTGGTTCAGCCCCGAGCGTCGGATGCTCCAGGCGGCGATCGACCAGACCCAGTCCGTCGTCAACGGCGTCGTAAGGCTCAAGCTCTACAAGGGCAACGTCCTGGTGGTCGGCCGCAGGTCCGACACGGACAGCCTGTTCGACGAGTCCATCGCCACGTTCGAGGAAGACGCCGGCGCCTACGACCAGGGGGACGCGACCGGCTTCATACGGCTCAATGCCCTGCGGCTGCGCGTCGCCGGTCGGAAGCGAAAGTAGGGAGCGATGCTCGCCATGAGGGCGCAACACAGCAGGATCCAGGCGCGCGTCCGTGAGACCGACGCCTTCAGAGGAACCAACGCCGCCAAGGTACCCTACCCGCGGCCGGCCCTGTGACGGCGTCGATGCGACGCTTATTGCCGATGCGCGCGCGGTCGGTCTCGACCGACTTCGGAAGGATAGCCAGATCCGCTGGCGATCTCGTTGGTGCGCCGACTCTCGGCCACCAGACGGAGCGCGTGCGTTCCGGTCGGGGGGATCTACCGGCTACCCATCGGCAGAGCCGAGGTACGCCTCACTCTCCAGCGCGGGTCTGTGGCCGCTGCCTGATCCGAGGCCGCCTTGCTCTGCAACGCGTGCGGCATGGCCTCGGCCTCGAAAAGTAGCGCGCCAACAATGGCGAATCCTAGTAGTGGTTAGCCAATCAACTCGCGCATTGAAGCGCCCAGTGAAGTTCCCGTATCTTTTTTGAGCTTGTACGCTGACGCCATTCTCGTTGACCGCACCCTTTGGACGATGCCCCTGAACTGTGGGGGGCTGCGAACAGGACGCTGTCTCGATGTCATCGCGCAGGCGGCGACGCCAAAGATGGAAGCTCGCGGTACTGATCGACACGCCTCGGCCGAAGGCTGCCGTACTTAGCGCGCTGCGCTCGGCGCGTTCGATCAGCCGATGTCACTGCACGCGGTGGCGCCGCATGCGCGCTCTAGTGTTCGTGCCCAAGGAAACCTCCCGTCGGGATGAATCACTGCGTCCATTCTCGGAACCCCGCGTGAGTCCGGTATTAATGGTTGCAAAAGTCGCTGCAGCAGCAGTTGTCGGATAAACAGTCGCTTGGGCAACATGGGACCTGCGGATACTTACGCAACCATTAATAGAACGTCGCGCAGTCGTCGCTTACGGTTATGCTCGCGGGCTGACTCGTGAAGTTGCTGTTGTACCCAGCTAATGCCAGTTTTTCGGTGTTTTCATTGGCTGGTAATGGCGAAGTTCTCCGTCAACAGTGACCGCAGGTGACCCCGATAGCGCTGGGGATTGTTGAAAAATTCTTCGCAGGCGGTGCGGAAGTCGGCGAACGTCTCGTAATAGCGGTTGTAGAGCACCTGCTTCTTGAAGAACTTCCACAGCCGCTCGATGAGGTTCAAGTTCGGTGCATAGGCGGGAAGGAAGACGAGCTTGATGCGGGAATCCTGCAGGTACGCCTGAACCGCCCGGGAGCGGTAGTAGCGGGCGTTGTCGCAGATGATGTAGATGCAGGTGGCGCAGGTATAGGCCAGCAGGATCTGATCGAACAGCGCGAGGGTTGAGGTGGCGTCGATGGTGTCGTCGTAACGCACCAGCGGCTCCAGGCGCTCGAGGTCGACGGCGCCGTTGATGTTGAGGCGCCGCCGCCCGGTGTTGGAGGGCACTTCACGGTGGTTCGTTTATCGCTGATCGCGTATCGAGCGGAATCGGCCTCACAACGCGCCCCGATTGCACGGAGCGTGCTCGATACCGTGCCATTTTCCTCTGAGAGTCAGCGTCCTAACCCGCGCCGGGCCAGAAAATAGCCATGTCCCCGCTGACGGCGCACTCAGCCACCAAGCTGGAGCGCATTGTGAGCAATGCGGGTCAGACGGCCTTTGGCGGCGGAGTACTGCTAGCTGGAGGCCAAAATGCAATCGGCACCAGTTGCGCAGTGCTCTTCAACAACCGATCCCGAGATTAGGAGGGTACGTTGGAAATTTGGGAAGCCGGGATTTGAACAATGGACTACGACTTGCTGTTGCTCGACGATGAGCGGTACCCAGAATGGGACGACGGTACCGCGGAGCCCGATCAGGGCAGGATCGCCGCCAGCGTAAGCGGTATCACGAGCAGGCTGGCCAGGGTTCCCCAGATGACGATCGACGCCACCTTGACCGGTTCCTGGTCGTACTTCTCGGCGAGCATGTAGTTCAGCACCGCCGGCGGCAGCGCGGCGAACAGGATTAGCTGCCCGGGGAGCAGGCCGTCCAGACGGAGCAGTGGCAGCACCAGCAGGGCGATCAGCACGCCGCTCGCGGGCCGGAGCAACCCGCCAGCGAGCCCGATTCGCCAGTGCGACAGGTCCGCGTCGACGAGCCGGACGCCGAGCGCGAACAGCATCAGGGGTATCGCCACCTGGCCGAGCATCTCGATGGCCTGGGCGAGCGGCGCGTACACCGGAATGCCCAGCAGCGATACCGTCAGCCCGGCCAAGGTCGCCAGGATCATCGGCATTCGCAGCAGCGCGAGCAGGCTCGAATGGCGGTCGAGTATCCGCACGCCGACGGTGAAATGCAGCAGGTTCTCGACCAGGAACAGCACCACGGCCGCCGGAAGCCCTTCCTTGCCGAAGGCGAGCAGGGCGAGCGGCAGGCCCATGTTCCCGGAGTTGTTGAACATCATCGGCGGCAGCAAGGTGCGCCGCGCGACTCCGAGCGGGCGAGCGACCGCGAGCGCGACCACGCCCGACCCGAGCACCACGAGCAGTCCGCCGAGCGCCAGGTCGAGATAGTCCAGCAGCCGGAAATCCTCTCCGGACATCACGTGGAAGATCAGCGCCGGAACGAAGACATCGAGGTTCACGCGGTTGGCGGCCGACATGTCGGTCGCGTGCCGACGGGCGTAGAGGTAGCCCACCAGCACCAGCCCGAACACGGGCAGGACGATCGACAGGATCATCGTGGCGGCCGGTTCATGCGAGGGTGCGGGCGTTGACCCACTCGACGCTCGCGCCGAAGCGCCCGTGACGGATGCGCACCAGCCCCGCGTAGTCGATGCGCAGCCGATACCAGCGCTCGGCGTCCGCCCTCAGCAGGTGGCCGACGACCGCGCGCATGACCCCGGCGTGGCAGACGATCAGCAAATGCCGGCCCGGGTGGGCGGCAATCTGGCGCCAGTAGGTATCGGCGATGCGGTCGATGAAGTCGCCCAGTGACTCGGCACCGGGCGGGCGGGCGCCCACGGGGTCCAGATGGAAGGCCTTGTACTGCTCCGGCTCGACCGCGGCGACCTCGGTCGGCGCGCGCCCCTCCCAGGCGCCCATGCCGATCTCCCGGAAACCCGGCTCCACGGCCAGCGGCAGGCCCAGCCGACCGGCGGTCTCGACGGCAAACTCCCGGCATCGGGCCATCGGCGAGCTGATGATCTGGGACCAGGGGGCATGCACGCCCAACCCCGCGCGCATCTGTGCCCAGCCGGTCGGCGAAAGCGGGTCGTCGACGCCGTTTCCGCGATAACGGCGCCCGCCGACGGGTTCGCCATGCCGGATCAGGTCCACCAGGGTGTCTCGCATGGTTGTCGTCACCAGTCGCCGCGGCGTTGGCCCGGACCCCGGCGATAAACGCGCCGAAGCTGCTGCTTGTCTCCTGCTACCGCCTCGCGAGACGGTCGGGCGGGAGGAAGCTCCGCGGCCCGCGCATGGCAGGCGGCCGCCCGAAGCGGTACATTCTAGTCCAGTCACGGTCAGTTCCCGCTCGAGCATGAAGACCAAGATCTATCCCGGCATCCACAACGAACCGAAGGGCGGCATGACGCCGACGGCCAACATCATCCGCGACGCCTGGGTGTTCGGCCTGCTGTCTGAAGACGAAACCTGCGAGGGCTGGACGGTACAGGGGATCGAGGGCCTGTATGACAAGGTTTCCGCGGCCTGGGCGCCATTCGGCCACCTGGTCTCGAGGCTTCCGGCCGAGCTCGCGGAGCGCCACGCGCGCATTTACGGCGAGGCTGTCGCGCGTGCGCGGGCCGCGGGCTGGGACCCGGAGTTGGGCGACGATGACTAGGGCTCCGAACGGGCGTTGAGCCGCGAGATCATGCCGAGTCGCGTCACCCGCGAGACCTTTTTTCGACCCGGCACCTCGGTCGCCCGCGAGCCGAGCGCCCTTCCGGCTGACGTCTTCAACGGCCTGCAGCTGTTGCTGAGCCGCGGCGGCGGGGAGAGCGTCTTTCTGCCGATCCGGTCCATGCAGTATCTGGCCGTGATCGCGCGCGAGGAGGTGCTGTTCGTCGACGCCCAGGGCGGATACGCGCACCAAAATGGCGTCGGAGGGCGGATTATCCGTATCGCCTGGCGGCCGGCGCCGGGCAGGGAGTCCCTGTCGGCGCCGGTCCCCTGCGAGATCGTTTACTATTTCAAGGATTTGACGGAGGTCCAGCGGCGGCTGATCTCGAACATCCGCCCGAGCTTGAAGCTGGTACTGGACCGGCAGCGGGAGCGGGCCATGCAGCCGGTCGAAGGCCGCATCCTGCCGTTCCGGCATCCCTGAACGGTCGGTGGCCACCGGGGCCGAGTCGGTCCCCGACGCGCCCGGCAAATTACAAAGCCCACGTGGGACGAGGAGAGCGATGGCGAAGCTTCTGACGTGGCGCGAGGACTGGTCTCTGAGCATCGACGCGCTCGACGCCGATCACCGGGCGCTGATCGAGCGGCTCGGTGACATCTGCTTGCGATTCTGCCCCGAGGCGTCCCACGCGCCCGTCAGCGACGTCAGCGGCCTGCTGGACGCCCTGACCGAGCTCGGCCAGCAGATGCGCGAGCACTTCCGCCGCGAGGAGGCCTTCATGCGGGAGATCGGCTATGAACGGCTCGGCGAGCATATGAACGAGCACGCGATGCTGATGGCCGAGTACACCGAGATGCTGCGCGACTGGCGCGAGAGCGGCGTCCTGATCTTCGACGACAGCATCCAGCAAAGCGTCCGGCACTGGATGCTCGCGCACATCCTCGGCAGCGACACGGACTTCGCGCGAAGCTATTTCCAGATCTGCGGCTTGGAGTCCACGCCCACGGTCTGACGGCGGGCAATCGTGTCCCGATGCTCCAGGAACGGAGCTTCGTCATTCTCCCTCCCCCCTCGAGCGAGGGGCCGATGAGGGGCAAGGGACAGGCCAGTTCGTGCTTTCGTTCTCCGAGGCGGCGCGAATCGCCCTGCCCGTCAGCCGAACAGGTCCTTCAGCATCTGCACCGTCGTCTGCCGGCCAAGCTCGCCGATCGCCGTCGTCAGCGGGATTTCCTTGGGGCATACGCGGACGCAGTTCTGGGCATTGCCGCAGTCGCTCAGGCCCCCGTCGCCCATGATCGCGTGCAGACGTTCCGTCCGCTGATACGCGCCCGTCGGGTGGGCGTTCATCAGCCGCACCTGGGCCAGCGCGGCCGGCCCGACGAACGTCGACCGGGGGCCGAACTGCGGACAAGCGGCCAGGCAGCAGCCGCAGCTCATACAGCGGCTGTAGAGATAGTCGGCCGACCACTGCTCCGGGGAGACACGCGGCGCGTCCCGGTGGGTGTCCCAGGCGCCGTCGATCTCGATCCAGGCCCGTACGCGCGTGAGCCCCACGTCGATCCTGGAGCGGTCGACCAGCAGATCACGGACTACCGGGAACTTCGGCAGCGGCTCCAGGACGACGAGTCCGTCGAGGCCGTCCAGCAGCGTCGAGCAAGCCATTCTGGGGCGGCCGTTGATCAGCATGGCGCAGGCCCCGCAGACCTCCTCCATACAGTTGTGCTCCCAGGCCACGGGGTCGACCCGCGTGCCGTCGCTCGTGATGGGGCGTTCGCGAAGATCCAGCAGCACCGACAATACGTTTTCGGTCGGCTCATAGGGGATCTCGAAGTCCTGCCAGTAGGGCCGGCTGTCGGGGCGGTCCTGGCGGCGGATGCGAAAGGTCACGGTCTTGGCCATGTCAGCGATAGTCTCGTGGTTGCTCGGGCGCCAGGTAGCTGAGGTCAACATCCTGGTACGAGATCCGCGGCCCGTCGTTGCTATGCTCGGCCAGCGTCGTCTTGAGCCAGCGGTCGTTGTTCGTCTTCCAGCGAGCGCGATAGTCCTCGAACTCGGGATCGCCGGGGAACTTGCCGGCCGGTAGCGGGAGCTTGAACTCGGGCTTGTGGTGCGCGCCCCGGCACTCGTCGCGGCAGCGGGCGCTCTTGGTGACCACCCGGGCCAGCCGGATCATGTCCAGGACCTGGCGGGCATGGACCAGGGTCTGGTTGGCCCAGCGGCTGGACTCGCCGAGATTCAGGCGCGAGCAGCGCGCCTCGAGCTCCTCCAATTGCTCGAGACAGACATCGAGCTCCGGGTTGTTGCGTACGACGCCGACCTTGGCCGTCATCAGCGCGCCCAGCTCGCGATGCAGGCTATAGGGGTTCTCGGCGCCCGTGCCGTTCATCAGCTGCCGGTTGACCGCGAGCTCATTGGCCACCGCCGCGTCGCCCGGGGTCAGGGACGAGTCGGCACCCGTATGCGCCAGACCCCGGAGATAGGCGACGACGGCTTCGCCGGCGACTCGCCCCGAGTAGCTCGCCGTCAGCAGCGAGTTCGCCCCCAGCCGGTTGGCGCCGTGATAGGCGTAGTCGCACTCGCCGCAGGCATAGAGCCCGGGAATATTGGTCGCATGATTGCGGGGACTCCCGGGTCGCAGGCCGCCGTCCGGACCCGGTTCGAAGTCTACCCAGAGCCCGCCCATCGAGTAGTGGGCCGCGGGAAAGATCTCCATCGGCTGCTCGATCGGGTCGGTCCCGGCAAACTTGCGGTAGATGTCCAGTATCGCTCCCAAGCGGGTGGAGACGAAGGACCGGTCCAGGTGCGTCAGGTCGAGATAGACCCGGTCGCCGCCGCCGATGCCCATTCCGAGCGTCTGGGTCACGCGCCAGATCGCCCGCGCCGCCTCATCCCGGGCCACCGTGTTACCGTAGGCGGGAAACTGCTCTTCGAGAAAGTAGTAGCGGTCGGACTCGGGGATCTGACGAGGTGGGCGCTTGTCGTTGGTGTCTCGGGGAACCCAGACCCGGCCGCCCTCGCCGCGCGCGGCCTCGCTCATCAGCCGCGTCTTGTCGCGTCCGATCATAGCGGTCGGGTGGAACTGGAAGAACTCCGCGTTGGCGATCCAGGCCCCCTGCTGGTAGCAGCGGCTCGCGGCGGCCCCGGTCGAGCTGGTCGATGTGGTGGTCTTGGGAGTGTACATCTGCCCGAAGCCGCCGGTCGCCATGACTACCGCGTCCGCCGGAAACGCCCGGACCTCCAGGCTTCGGAGATTCATGGCGACGATGCCGCGGCAAGTGCCGTCTGGGTCCCTGATCAGCGAAAGAAACTCCCACCACTCTTGCTTGGTGACCCGGTGCTCGCTCTCGAGCCGGCGCACCTGCTGGTCCACGCCGTGCATCAACTGCTGACCGGTACTGGCCCCGGCGAAACAGGTGCGCCGGGTCTTCACCCCGCCAAACAGTCGCTGATCGAGCTGGCCCTCGGGAGTGCGCGAGAAGGTCACGCCCATGCGCTCGAAGGTGTGGATCAACCCCGGCGCGTCCTCGCACAGGCTCTTGATCGGCGGCTGGTTCGCCAGGTACTCGCCGCCCTTTATGGTGTCGACGATGTGCTGGTGGATGGAGTCACGCTCGCCCTTGGTGTCCAGTACGGCGTTGATCCCGCCCTGGGCGCAGACCGAGTGACTGCGCTTGACCTCGAACAGCGAGAACAGCTGTACTGGAAACCCGCTCTCGGCGATCCGAAGGGTCGCCCAAAGGCCCCCGAGCCCGCCGCCGACGACAATGACCCGGGGCCCGCTCACGGCAGGAACCCGATCAGGCCCTGGACGCCCATCGCGGCGAGCAGCAGGCCGATTCCGGCGCACGCGTAGCCCATCCGGGCCTGGGCGCGGGCGGAGCTGGCCAGCCCCCAAACGATTGCCATCGACCAGAGTCCATTGGCCAGGTGGAAGACGGACAACAGCAGACCGGCGAGATAGATTCCGAACATCCAGGACTCGCTCAGCAGGGCCTGCATGTGACCGTAAAGGTCGCCCCGGATCGCGGGCTCGAACATGCCCTGGATCCGCGTGAGCCAGACATGGACCAGCAGGAAGGCCAGGATGGCAATCCCGGAGGCGCGCTGCAGCCAGTAGAGCCAGTTACGCGTGTAGCGGTAACGCCCGAGCTCACTCCGACCCTGGGCCACGATCACCAGTCCGTAGCCCGCGTGGAACAACAGGGGCAGCGCAATCAAGGCGATCTCCAGGACGGGCAGGTAATTCATCCCCTGCAGAAACGCCACCACCTCGCCGTTGTAGTGGGCGGCGCCGAAGCGGGACTGGGAGTTCTCCCAGAGATGGAACATCAGGAAGCCGCCGACCGGCAGCAGGCCGAGCAGCGAGTGCAAGCGCCGGAGCAGGAAATGCGGATTGTCGATGGAAGCGCTCATGATCGGCCCCAAAAAACGGTGACGCCCAGATTAATCGCCCCATCGGGCGCCGAACCTGACGAAGCTCACCTTAAGCCCGAACGCGAGCCGAGACCCGCCGCCCGCGAGTATATTCGTTGATTAGCGTCAACTAAAATAGAGAGATCGCGGTTGCATTTGGGAACACCGTCTCCGTTTCCGCGCAACTCTCCTAAACTTGGGCATGAATGCGGCCGCGGCCGTTTGCTGTCCCGCTACGGTCCGCGTTTGTCTGGCCAGCGGCGACCGCATCCGCGAAACGACGAGTCTGACCGGAGGTGAAGTATGAGACGGTCATCTGTGTTTGCATCGGCCCTGCTCGCAACCCTGCTGTTTGCAATCCCTGCCCAGTCCCAGGCGTTTTTTGGCTTCTTCGGGGGCGGGTTCGGCTTCGGGTTCGGCGGTGGCGGCTCCTGGTGGGGCGGCCCCGGCTGGTGGGGCGGGCCGGGGTGGTGGGGTGGTGGTCCAGGGTGGTGGGGGAACCGCTACTGGCATCGGCCCTGGTATCGGCCCTGGCACTTCTACCGGTATCGGCCCTACCGGTGGGCCTATAGCTACTGGGCGCCCCCGTGGGTAAACCCCTACCTGGTAACGCCGCCCGTGGTGGTCGCCCCGAAAGCCGCCGAGCCCGCACCGAAGGCCCCGGAAGCCACGTCTGAGAAGTAGCCTGGATCCCGAACGCCGCTCATCCGTGCCTTGAGACGGGAGCCGCCGGGCAAGCGAACGCGCACCGGCATTCGTGCCGGTGCGCAGCCTTGGCAGCGCAAGCAAATCCGACGAAGCCGCGCAGCTTGGGCGCATCCGCGCACCGACTTGCCCGCGACTAGGTGACGTGTTCTTCAAGCGGAGTCCGCGCCCAGCAATGCCGCGGTAACGCGTCGACCGGTTGAGCTATCGAGTCCTGGTGCAGACGGCCGACGGACTAGCGGCCGGAGAATCAGTACTTGTTGGTTCGACGCTGCCGCAGAGCCACCATCGGCAGTCGCCACACGATTGACCAGGAGCGCCCACTCTCACCGCTCAACTTCCCCTTTACCTCGTGCCAGTATTGGCGCGAGTAATCGATGCTGCTCCACCACGCCCGCCTTAGCCGACCGATTTCGGCGTCTCCAGGCACCCCGTCGACGGGGTAGCCGAGCGTCTTGAGCATGCCCCCCCCGATTTCTTCCAGCCTAGCGACGCATCGACCCGACAACTGCTCCCGCCACTTGGGGGTCGATTTCACAATGCGACCGGTCTCTCCGCTGTGCTCACTCTGCGGCTGCCTCGACGCCAATACATCGGGCGTGTAGACGACCCCAAGGAATGCGCACAGATCCCTCATCCATTTTTCCGGATCGGCCGTGAGGTCCTCGTAGCGGAGCTCGAAGTATCTATCGCCCAGCTTCTCGCCGTCTCGCCGGCCCTTCGCGACGAGACGCTTCCATCTGTACATCGTCAGCTCCGGAGTCCGCCCCCACCGCCGCCAAAACGAAGCGGCGCACGCCCTTCCGTCGCGAATGATGTGAATGAACGTTGCACCAGGAAAAGCGGCGGCCAGGAGGGGCATGTGCTGCACATGATTCGGCGTCTTTTCGATCCAGCGGCTCTTTCCGGCCCCTTTTGCATATTGTCCGATAATCGCGTCAAAAATCTCCGGCACGCCGGGATTCAGGTCGTCCCATCCTTCCGGCAGCGGGGCCGGTTCGCCCTGGTTGACGCCTCGAAACGCGGGAATCCCGCGGACCTGGTCCCAAAGCTTGGCCTTTTCGGCTCGCGTCTTTGGCTCCGAACCCTTAGGGTGCTCTCCCAGCAGGCTCGGCAGCACACGAGTCTCCCGCGGAAAACCGTACAATTCCGGATGGTGCCCGAGACTGTCCACGAGCATCGTGGTTCCGGAACCGTTCATTCCCACCACGAACACCGGTCCGCCCGATTCAGCCGAAATATCCACTGATCCCTCCGGTCTTCTTAAGCAACCGCCACATTGCGACCGCGCAGCATGCGTTCAACCTACAGCTTTAACAGGCAAGGGCCAGCCGCCGTTCACGACGGCCGCGCAAGGCGGAGGACGCCCTGCGGCCTTGGTCGTCGTCCTGCTCGTCCGTGCGGTCTTGGAATGGCGACAAGCCAGTTAACGGATGTGCACGGAGACTTCTCCGCCCCCCACCGGGATCGTGACCGCCTCGAGGGAAACGTCCCATTAGCCGTCCCCGATAACGCCGAACCTGAGGTAGTTTGCAGGTAGGCTGGCTCTAGCGCTAGGTTAAATAAGGTTTGCTGATCGATTTTATTGTGCCCAGGGGCGGAATCGAACCACCGATACGGGGATTTTCAGTCGCAGTCCTGATCGCCGAGCCGAGAGTCGAGCTGCGTCCGGGACGTCTGGAACCGCGCGTTTTGAAGCGGCGCACGCAGCACTACCAGTTCGTGACGAAACCAAGTTGGGAGGCCGGGGCCGAAATCCAGGACCACGGGCATCCGAAAAAACAGCGCTAAGTCAAAACACACAACCGAAGACGACGTGCGGGATCGTCGTAACCTAGCGCCGTTCGAACCTGGACCCTTTTCCGCTTCTTTTCCGATCGGGTCGAGCAGGTCCCGGTCGCCACGCCGATCCCGGTGCCGATACCGAGTGCGAGGAACCCGCCCGCAATGCCGCCGCCGATCAGGAAAACCACTGCAATGAGAAGTGATCTCATTCTTTCGTTACTCACCGTGAGTATCCGGTGGTTTCTGAGATGGGAACTGGCCGCCGACCCAACCGCTCAAGGTCCGATCGTCCCGCGGGGCTCTCGCCACGCCGCCCCGGACGCGGTCACCCCCGCGTTATCCCGGCCCGAATCGCGTACTTCACCAGCCCCGCCAGGGTCTCGATGCGGAGCTTGTTGCCGAGGCGTGCACGGTAGGTCTCGACCGTCTTCGGGCTGATACCCAGCTCCACGGCGATCTCCTTGGTGCGCCGGCCCTCGGCCAGCAGACAGAGCACGTCGCGCTCCCGGCGAGAGAGATCTACCCGCTCGCCGTCGCCAGCGCCGGAGTCGGACCGCGGGGGCGGCTCGTCCAGCGCGGGACTCAGGTACGTCTCGCCCCGGAGCGCGGCGTCGATGGCGGCCACAAGGTCCGAGGCCGCCTTGTTCTTCAACACATAGGCCACGGCCCCGACCTCGAACATACCGCGCCGGTAGATCGCGTCGCCGTACATGGACAACGCGACGATCCGCGTGGCCGGCGCCGCCAAGCGGATGGCCGCCGCCGCGTCCATACCGGACATGTTCGGCAGGGCCACGTCGAGCAACGCCACGTTCGGCTTGAGCCGGGTGGCCAGTTCGACGGCCTCGAGACCGTCGGACGCCTCCGCGACCACGGTCCAGTCCGTTCTTTGGCGTAGGAGCGCCGCCAGCCCCTCGCGGACCAGGACATGATCGTCGCATAGCAGCAGTGTTGCGGTCATCGGGATTGGGGAGATGGTCGCACCCACGCGGCAAAAAACCCAAGGATCCTAACGGATTTCAGGTCCGATCGGAATCCAGAGCCGCACCCGGGCCCCAGGCCGCAGTATTTCCAGGGTGAGTCCGCCGTCCGCCAGCGCCAGTCGTTCGCACACGCCTCGCAGGCCGTAGCCCTCGTCCGCACGCTGGTCACTGGCGGCGCGGGTGGCAGCAAAACCGATGCCGTCGTCCTCGACCTGCAACTCGAGGCACCCGTCCCGTCGGCACAGCCCGATCTCGCCTCGGCTCGCCCGGGCATGCTTTACCAGGTTCATCACCAGCTCCCGGGCGCACTGGAAGAGCAGGACATTCCGCGCCCGATCGAGAGCCGGGAGCGTCCCTTCCAGGCGGTAGCTCATGGTCACGCCCCAACGGCCTTGGGTACTCTCGGCCAGCCAGCCGAGCGCCGCGGACAGCCCGCCGGTCTCCAGCACCGGCGGGCTGAGGTCGAACTGCAGGCTCCGCAGCTCCCGCGTGGACTCCGACAACAGCTCCACGCCCGCCGCGAGCAGGTTCGAAGACTCCTCATCCGGCCCCCGGGCGGCGGCCTCGATCTGTATCTGGGCCAGCGCGAGCTTCTGCATGGGGCCATCATGCAGCTCCGCGGCCAGGCGGGCCTTTTCGGTCTCCTCCATCATGGCGAGGTCCATGGCCATTCGGCGCAGCTTGTCGTTGGCCTGGTCCAACGCCCTCGTTTGGCGTGACAGATGCGTCTCCCGCTCCGCCAGGCCTTGCAGCACGTCGTTGAAGCCCTTCACGAGAGTGGTGATCTCCTCCCCCGCGTCGGGGTCCGGCAGCCGGACCGTGAAGTCCTGGTTCACCGAGATCGCCCGGCTGCGCTCGGCGAGCTCCAGGATGGGCCCTGCGATCCGCCGCTGCAGGCGCGTCGCCGCCAGCAGGGCCGCGACCAGCGTGAACAGGGCCACCAGGGCCGCCAGCAACAGATAGACGCGAAACTGATTCAGGAGTTCGTCGAGCTCCGCGTGAATCAATAGCCGCCCCACGGTGCGTCCGTCGAATTCGATCACGCGGCCGATGTCCACGCGCGGACGGACTTCGGGGAGTGCCCCTACACTCTGGCCCGCCGGCGCATTGGCGGGATCCCGTCGCCACTCGGCGAAGGTCCGGCCGCCCGCGTCCACGAGACTGGCCGAGCGGATCTGGTACTCCCTCGAGAGGGTTGCCAGGTGGCGCTGCGCCGTCTCGGGGTCATCGAAGACCAGCGCGGAGATGCAATTTTCCCCCACCACGGCCGCCAGCACCTCGAGGTCCCGAATCATATGGTCGCGAAACAGTTTCACGTCCATGAGCGCCGAGAGAAGCGTGCTGAGCCCCAGGGTGAGCAGGGCGAGCGACGCGAATGCGGCCAGCAGACGGGTGCGGATCGAGCGGCCCGCCGCGCGGGCGGGGCCTGTCATCGCAGGACCTCCGCCACGTCGTACAGCTGCGCGGACACCTTGAGGTCGCGGCCCTCGAGCGCCGCCGGATCGATGCGGATGCGCAGCCGGTCGGTCTTGCGGAAGATGTCCGGCTTGCGGAACAGTTCGATGGCGACGCCGCGGCCCGCGAAACCCGGTGTGTCCCCGACCAGCAGCGTCGGCTCGCCGGCCGTGCGCCGGACGATGGCGGCGAGTTGGTGCTCGGCGCCCGCGCCGACGAACAGGATCTCACAGGGCGCAATGGCGCCCGGAGTCGCGTAGGCTCGGATCTCGATCCGGCGATCGTCGACCCGCTTGCCGTCCTGCTCCAGCTCCCGCAACCGCGCCTCCATGGCGGGGTCGCCGATCACGCCGATGCAGAAGGACCGCCCGTCCGCCGCCTTGGGCCATTGGACGAAGCGGGTGAAGTTGTAGATGTACGCCACCTCGAGCTCGCGGAGCAGGTCCTTGCCCTCCGCGCTCTGCGCCGGGTCGACCGCAAACAGGCACTGGAGAACAAGGAGCAGCAGCGCGCCAACGCGCCGGTTCGGGCGGCGAACGGGCCCCCGCGCACCCATCTACGCGGAACCCGGATCGTCGGGATACGCAGGCGCGCGCCGCTCCTCGCCCGCCCGGACCGCCGAAGGGGGGCGTGCGCTCAAAATTCCCAGCCGACGGTCGCTGTGATCACCCGCCCCACGCCGATCAGCCCGCGCTCGAAGTCGGCCAGCTCCCTGGCCGGGTAGCGGATTTCGGCGTCGAGCAGGTTCGAGACGTTGAGGTTCGCGTAGAAGCCGTTGCCCGGGTGCCGGTAGCGCAGGTTCGCCCCCAGGTTCCAGTAGGGGTCGACGCGCTCGCCGATTCGCTCGGTGACGCCCGGGTTCGCGCCGTCCACGAAGTTCCAGTCCGCGTCCATGCTGCCGACGAAATGGGCGTAGGCGGCATAGGTCATGGGCCCGCGCGTGTAGTCGGCCTTGAGCTTCAGCAGCAGGGCCGGTGAGTAGCCGGGGTCGATACCCGTCGCCTGGTCCTCCGTGTGCTGCCAGGTGGCGCTCGCGCTCAGGTTCAGCGCCGGCAGCGGGCTCAGCTCGCCGATCAGCTCCAGGCCGTTGGTCGTCCACTCGCCCGAGTTGTCGTCTACCGCCCGGTAATCCCCGGTGTCGGGGTCGACCCGCTGGATGATGCGCACGATGTTGGATGTGCGGTTGCGGAACAGGCTCGCGCTCAGGGTCCAGGCGGGCCGGGTCTGCACATAGACGAGCTCGGTGGTCTCGATGCGCTCGGGCTGGGTGAACTGGATCTGGTCGTTGTCCTGCGCCGCGGTGCCCCAGATCAGCTTCAGCACCTGCCGCGCATCCAGGCTCCAGAGTGCCGCAACGCGCCCCGTGATCAGGTTTCGGTCGTCGACCGGGATGTCCTCGGCGAGCCGGGTGCCGGTCAGGAAATTGTCGCTGGTGTAGTGGTAGGAGTCCGGGAGGAGCGAAAAGCGCACCCCGCCGATGAGGCGCAGCCGGTCCGTGGGGCTCCAGCCGAGCTCGGTGAACAGGTCGTGCGTCGCAAAGCGGCCGACACGGTTCGTCGTATCGACCAGGGGCGGCACCGAGGCCGCGTTTTCGATGTCGTCGACCAGCCGGAAGCGGTATCCGGCGAGCAGATTGAGATTCGGAAACGGGTCCCACACGAGGTCGACCTCGACGTCCCAGCGCCGGTAGCGCTGCAGCTGGTCGCCGTCCAGTGCCGGGTAGACGGCGTCGATCTCGTGGAGATCGGCATTCTCGTCGCTCACGACCGTGCTGGCGCGCAGCCCCAGCGTCTCGGAGATGGCATGCTCCCAGCCGAGCGCGGCGTGCCAGGTGGTCAGGCGCAGCCGGTTGCCGTCATCGAAGCTCGGCGTGAAGAGATAGACCCCGTACTGCTTCTGCGTATAGCGCAGATCCGCGGTCCATTCGCCCCGTCCCGCGGACAGGTCCAAGCTAAGATCCCGTTGGGTCACGTCCCCGTCCAGGCTGGAATGCATTCCCGGTACGAGCGCCGCTAGCTGCCCGGCACCCATCATGTCCTCGTAAGCGCCGTCAAGACCGTTGGTGCGGTAGCCGCCGGCGTTGAGCACAACAAACCCCTCGTCGGTCGCCGTCCCCATGCGGGCGAACAGGCGACCGCTGTCGCGGCTGCCGTAGCTCGCCGAGACCCGGGGGCCGTTGCGGCCGATACCGTTGGTCACCACGTTGATCACGCCCAGGAAGGCGTTGTTGCCGTAGATGACCGACATGGGGCCGCGGATCACCTCGATGCGGTCAATGGACTCCACCGGGATGTTCAGATGCGCGATCTCGGGAATGGTCAGCGCCTTCTGCCGCGTCTGATGCTGCGGAACGCCGTTGACCAGGAGCTGGACGCCGCCGCCCACGGTGCCGCGGTTGCCGATCAGGCGCTCGTCGATGGTATCCAAAATGAAGAATCCCGGTACGTTGCGCAAAAGCTCCTCGAAGGTAACCCAGCCGTAACGCTGGATCTCCTCCCGGGTGAGGATGGTCACGCTGGCCGGGATGTCGCGGATCTGCTCGTCGCGCTTGCCGGCGGCGCGGATCTCGACCTGAAGGAGGTCCTCGAAGGGGAGGTCGAGCAGGTCGCCGGGATCTGGAGCCCCACCCTGCGCGGGCGCCACGGGCGCGCTGAACAACAGGGTCAGCAGGGGGATCCAGCCGCGGCGCGCGCGGGGCCATCCCTGGGCGGGCGAAGCCATGTTGTCAGCCTGCCAGCGGATTGATGTGCCGGACGCCCGCGAACCGCTTGAAGTCGTTGTCGGCCGAATAGACCGTACAGCCATGCTCGATCGCCAGCGCGGCGATATGAGCGTCCGTCGTTAGGTTGCCGCCCGTTCCGTTCGCGGCCACGAGTCCGCGCAGGACTTGCCAGTGGTTCGGGCCCGGGGGGACCGCCCTTGCCGAGGGCTGTTCAAGCCACTGATCGACATAGTCGATGGCCTGGGCAACAGAGAGCGGGCGCTCGAACACGAGGGGGTTGGTGCAGATTCGCAAAAAGGCGAGCAGAACGACCCAAGGCAGCCCGACGGTCCGGGATCCACCGAGCGCTTGCTCCAGCCAGGCTCGAGCCGCCGCGTGGGGCGGCAGGTCCGCGTTGATCGCGTAGATAAGAAGATTCGCATCCACCAGGATCATCGCCGTTGTCCCAGCTTTTCGCGCAGCGCGTCGTCTTCGAGGGCGTCGGCCAGGGCGAGCGCCTTGACCAGATCGACCCCGGCGCGCGGCTGCCCCAATGAGCGGGGCTTGAGCCGATAGGGGCTCGCCGGCGGGCGCTCCAGCGCCGCCAGACCCGCCCTCAGCGCGTCCTCGACGACCTGCTTGAAAGGCCTGCCGGAGGTCTGTGCGAGCCGTTTCAGATCAGTCAGGAGCTGATCCTCGATCGTTAGGGTCGTACGCATCAAGATGTCTCCACGCTCGTCGTAATGATGCGCAGTCTACCGGGCGTCCGGCGTGCCGACCAGCCCGGCCCCGCCGGGCTACCCCGGCCTGCTTCTGTCCCGCGCGTGCCGGCGGCGGAGAACGGATCGGGTCGGGCTGACGGGAATCCACCCGTCAACCCTACCGGGCCGCGCCCGAGGCGCCAATCCGAGGTCGAACAGGGCAATTCCTTACGTAGAGCGCCCAACGTCCACGGACGATGCCGGCTGATATGGTTTCGATCGCCAGGGTGGCCGGTTTTGTTCGAGGCCGGCCGCAGTGCCGTCCGCAGGTCCGACGACGGGTCGCCTAGCTCCGTCGGCGCGCCTGACCACCTGCGGCCTCGGATGGGTTATTCTGACGCCTTTAGCCGAGCCCAGATCCAACCAGATGCCCACCGACATTCGATACACCGACCGCCTCACCGTCGCCGGCCAGGAATATGGCTCGCGCCTGTTGGTCGGAACCGGCAAGTACAAGGATATGGACGAGACCGCCCGGGCCATCGAGGCTAGCGGCGCCGAGATCGTGACCATCGCGGTGCGTCGCACCAACATCGGCCAGACGCCCGGGGAGCCGAATATTCTCGAGGTCCTGCCGCCGGAGCGCTACACCATCCTGCCAAACACCGCGGGCTGCTACGACGCCGATACCGCCATACGCACCTGCCGGCTGGCGCGCGAGCTGCTGGACGGACACTCGCTGGTGAAGCTGGAGGTGCTGGGCGACGAGCGGACCCTGTTCCCGGACGTGCTGGCGACCATCACGGCCGCCGAGCAGCTGGTCAAGGAAGGCTTCGACGTGATGGTCTACACCAACGACGACCCGATCATCGCCAAGCGGCTCGAAGAGATCGGCTGCGTCGCGGTGATGCCGCTGGCCGCCCCGATCGGATCCGGCCTCGGGATACGCAACCCGCTGAACATCCTGACCATCGTCGAGAACGCCACGGTGCCGGTGCTCGTGGACGCGGGCGTCGGCACGGCCTCGGACGCGGCGGTTGCCATGGAGCTCGGTTGCGACGGCGTGCTGATGAACACCGCCATCGCCGCCGCCAGGGACCCGATCCTGATGGCGAGCGCGATGCGCAAGGCGATCGAGGCAGGGCGGGAGGCCTTTCTCGCCGGCCGGATGCAGGCAAAGCGCTTCGCATCGGCATCGTCCCCGATCGAGGGGCTGTTCTTCTGACGCGCTCAACCCGTGTGCCCGGACGCATACGGGCACACACTCCCAATGCCATCCGACCCTCTGCCGCAGCCGATGCAGTCCGGACTTGATCACTTCCGCTAGACCCCCAACGGAGCCGCCCGCGACCCCCGGCCACCGTGCTATCCGCAGCTTCGTATTGCGCGAGGGACGGCTGACAAGCGCCCAGGATCGCGCGTTTCGGGATCTGTGGCCGCGTTTCGGTGTGGACTGGCAAGCGGGGACGACGCTCGATCTTCCGACGCTCTTCGAGCGCGCGAGCCCGCTGACCCTCGAGATCGGTTTCGGCAACGGCGACAGCCTGGCGACCATGGCGGCGGACGACCCAACCACCAACTGGCTTGGCGTGGAGGTCCACCGGCCTGGTCTGGGGCACCTGCTGCTGGAGATCGAGCGTCGCGGGCTCGAGAACCTGCGGGTCATCCGCCACGACGCGGTCGAGCTCCTGGAGCACGGCATCCCCGCGGGCGGCGTGGATCGGGTGCAGTTGTTCTTCCCCGACCCCTGGCCCAAGAAGCGACATCACAAGCGGCGCATCCTCACGCCGCGCTTCGTCGGTCTGCTCGCACAAGCGCTGCGCTCGGGCGGCATCTTCCACGCGGCGACCGACTGGGAGCCCTACGCGGAGCAGATGCTCGACGTGCTTGGCGCACCCTGCAGCCCATTCGAGAATACCGTCGGGCCCGGGCGTTACGCCCCGCGTCCGGCGTCGCGGCCGCTCACCCGCTTCGAGCTTCGCGGCGAGCGCCTGGGCCATCCGGTCCGGGATTTGCTGTTTCGCCGGCGCTGATGTCTGCGCTGCGCCTTCAGGGCATCCGCGCGCGGGTGCTCGCGCCGGTGGATCTCACGCTCGAGGCCGGCGAGCTGGCATTCGTCGCCGGGCCGTCGGGGAGCGGCAAGAGCCTGTTACTGCGGGCGATTGCGGACCTCGACCCACACGATGGCGAGGCCTGGGTCGGTGCCCAGGCCCGCTCGGGGATGACCCCGCCCGAGTGGCGCCGCCGGGTGGGGCTGCTCCCGGCCGAGGCGAGCTGGTGGGCGGACACCGTGGGCGAACATTTCCCGCACTCCAGCGACGGCGACGGGCCGACGGCCAGTGCGCTGACCGGGCTGGGCTTCGGCGCCGACGTGCTCGGCTGGTCGGTGTCCCGGCTCTCCACCGGCGAGCGCCAGCGCCTCGCGCTCGCCCGCCTGCTGGCGCAGCGCCCGGAGGCGTTGCTGCTGGACGAGGCCACCGCCAACCTCGATCCGGGAAGCCGCGACCGGGTCGAATCCGTGGTGGAAGTCTTCCGCGCCGAGACCGCGGCAGCCGTGATCTGGGTGAGTCACGATCCGGAGCAACGGGCGAGACTCCGCGGGCAGCGGTTGCTGATCCGCGACGGACGGCTGGAGCCGGAAGCGTGAACCTGATCCACCTGACACCCCTGGACCTGGCGCTATCCAGCGGCCTGGTCCTACTGCTCGCGGCCATGTCCTGGCGGCTGCATCTCGGGGTCGAGCATCGGGTGCTGATCGCCGCCGCGCGCAGCACCGTGCAGCTATTGCTGGTCGGACTGGTGCTCCATGCGCTGTTCGCACAGACCAATCCCGCGCTGATCGGCCTGATGGCGCTGGTGATGCTATTCGTCGCCGGTTTCGAGGTGCTCCAGCGCCAGAAACGGCGCTACCGGGGTGCGTGGGGCTACGGAATCGGCGCCCTGTCGATGTTCTTGTCCTCGTTCAGCGTGCTGGTGCTCACGCTTACCGTGATCATCGGCGTCGAGCCCTGGTACCAGCCCCAGTATCTGATCCCGTTGCTCGGCATGCTGCTGGGCAACACCATGAGCGGAGTCGCCATCGCGCTGGACGGCCTGACGCGCAACGCCTGGGATGGCCGCGGGCGCATCGAGGCGCGGCTGCTGGCGGGCGGAACCTGGGAAGAGGCGATCGCCGACATTCGCCGCGACGCCCTGCGCTCGGGGCTGATCCCGATCGTCAATGCCATGGCCACCGCGGGACTGGTCAGCCTGCCGGGCATGATGACCGGCCAGATCCTCGCCGGAAGCCCGCCGATGGAGGCCGCCAAGTACCAGCTCATGATCATGTTCGTGATCTCGGCGGGCACCGGGATCGGCTCGGTCGCCGCGGTATGGATCGGCTCGCGGAGGCTGTTCGACGAGCGCCAGCGACTGCGCCTGGACCGGCTCAAGGGCGATAAAGGCTGACGCGCCCGAGAACGGCCAATTCAATACCCGACCGCGTTGGTTGCCCTATACTCAACCCCGTCGCGGCTCCCTTTTTCGCGCCCCGCACCATTGCATCCCCGTCGCGCCTCGATCTTTCGGGGTCTCGGTTCTAAAGCACACCGCGAGTGGGAGGATCCGAGGCGACTGCTGGCCTGTAGTGAGGGTCCTGAATCTAGCAGATCGAGATTTCGAGGCGTCGACCGAATGGAAACGAATCAGCCCGGGAACGGGGGCGCGTGCTCCGGCCATTTCATGGTGCGGATTGGATGGTCGCGCCGGAGCGTGGGCAGATCAGCCGCGCAGGGATCATTGAGCGTGTCGAGCCCAAGGCAATGGAGGTGCTGGTCTACCTGGCCGCGCATCAGGGTGAGGTGGTTACCCGGGAGGAACTGGAGAAGAACGTCTGGCGCGGCGCCCTAGTGGGGTACGACGCGGTCACTAACAGCGTGATCAAGCTCAGAAAGGCGCTCGGCGATCACGCCAAGGAGCCGGGCATCATTGCCACCGTCCCGAAACGGGGCTACCGGCTGGTTGCGCCTGTCCGTTACCTCGACGTCGAAGAAGAACAACTCCCGGCTCGGGCATGACACCGCTGGGCCGGATTCAGTGTCATCAGGAAGGACGCGATCCAGGTCGTTGAAGGCGGCGCTGGATCGCAAGCGCCCGGTGGTGCTGGTGGGGCTCGCCGCGGCGCTGCACTGGATTTGGTCCCCCGCGACGTTCGGAATCCCCCACCCGCTCGGCTGGGGAATCGAGTCGCACGCCATCCATCGTGGTGCTGCCGTTCGACAACCTGAGTGATCGATCCGCAGTATGATGCGTTCGCCGACGGGATCACGGAGGACATCATCACCGATCTCTCCGGTCTTCCCGCACTGTTGGTGATTGCGAGCAATACGTCATTTGCGTTCAAGGGCAAGCAGGTTTCGGCGCGCGAGCTCGCCGCCGATCTCAAGGTCGATTTCGTCCTCGAAGGCAGCATCCGCCGTCACGCTGACGCGGTGCGGGTGAATGCCCGGTTGGTCGACGCCCGGAGCGGCTTCCAGAAATGGGCCAAACGCTATGACCGGCAGGTCGCCGAGGTGTTTGCGGTCCAAGACGAAGTGACGAGCAGCATCGTCGAAGCGCTCGCCGTCAAGTTGTCGCGCCAAGAGGCGGAGCGACTGGCGCGCCGGACGACCAACAACCTCGCCGCCTACGACTATTTTCAGGAAGGGCAGCGGCTGGCGAAGGTCAGTACGCCGGACACCAATCGCCAGGCGCAGGCGGCGTATCGCAGGGCCATCGAGTCGGATCCCAGCTACGGCCGTGCCTACGGCGCCCTCGGGTATACGCTCGCCTTCAGCTACCGTCGCGGATGGACGGACAATCCGCAGCAGACCCTCGAGCACGCGCTCGAGCTGGCCCGAAAGGGTGTCGAGCTCGACGATTCCATCCCGCAGACCTACTGGGCCCTTGGCTTCGTGCACCTCATGCGCAAGGAGTACAAGCTGGCCGAAGCGGCGGCCACCGAGGCCATCACGATCGCCCCGAACTATGCCGACGGATACGGCCTGTTGGCCTTGATCAAGAACGCCCTGGGCGAGCCGGAATCAGCGATTGCACTGATCAAGAAAGGGATGCAGCTCAACCCTTACTACACCTGGGACTACCCCTACAACCTGGGGCGAGCCTACTACACCCTCGGTCGAGTCGATGAGGCAGTCGCGGCGCTCGAAGAGGCCAAGACCCGCAACGAGAACGCAGTCCCGATCAGGCTGCACCTTGCGGCCAGTTATGTGCGCGCCGGCCGGCTGGACGACGCGGAGTGGGAGGTTCAGGAGATTCAGGTCCTGAGTCCCACCGATACCATTTCGCATCAAAAGGCTGCTCACCCAATTCAAGACGAGGCACTGATGAACGCCTTCGTCGACGATCTTCGAACCGCCGGACTGCCGGAATAGCCAGGGCGCCTCGAAACGCCTGCTCGACGGCGGATGTTCGCTGACTTAGGACTGACCAGCCGCTCGCGGAGACCCGCCTTCCGACCGAATTCGTGCAGCCGCATCGCTACTAGCGCATCGAAAGACCTTCGGGATGACTCGGGTCCGCGACCGTAGCGCTCGTCTTGGCGGCGGTGAGGTCCCATGTATAACCGATCAGCGTGTAGTGCATCTGTAGCGGCCTGCCATCCACCGAGGCGAGCACCGAGACTTGCGTCGGCGAAAGGATCGACCGACCTTCGACCGCCAGCTCGGCCCCGGCGAAGCGGTCCTCGAGTTGGTCGCAGACCACCTCGGAGCTGGGACCGATGTCGCCGATCTCCGGCGCGTCGGGGACACAGGTGGCCTGCGCACCAACTGCAAACGGCAGGATTGACAGGATCAAAATCTGCTTGATGGTATTCGTGGTGGTGCTCATGGTTTCAATCTCCGAATCGTTGAGTCAGGACATCGATTTAGCCGTGCAGCCCGGGGTCCGATCAGAAACCGACCCGCTGCGGCTTGTCCTAAGCTTTGCTCCTGCTCGATCCGAAGTCTCGACGGAAGCACGACGAAACCGCGACCGTCGTTTTTTCGCCGTTTTCTCGGCAGCAAGGTGTAGTGTCGTTGGTCGCACTTCTTACGCCTGTCTTGTGACGTCCATGCCCCAGCGCCGCCTCGAGCTTGCAGAACCATTAGAGTCGCCCGCGAAGACCATTCGCCTCGCCGTCCGGTCGTGCACGCCGGCAATGGAGCACTAGATGCCCGAACGTCTTCCGCCCGAGGCCGGGCTCCCAGGGGCCGCCGTGGGAAACGACGACACCCCCTGGTCGCCCGGCACGAGCGAGCCGTTCCTCGTCGCGGACTGGATCGTCGATGCAGCCGCCAACCGGCTGCTGCGTGACGGCAAGGAGGTGCGGCTCGAACCGAAGGTGATGAGCGTGCTCGTCTACCTGGCAGGTCGTCCCGGCCAGGTGGTGTCGCGGGATGAGCTTGGAGAGGGGGGTCTGGACCGGCATGGTGGTGGGCTATGACGCGGTCACCAATACCGTCATCAAGCTGCGGCGGGCCCTGGGCGATGACGCGCGCTCACCGCGCATCATCGAGACCATTTCCAAGCACGGCTACCGGCTGATTGCAGACGTGAGGCCCGCCGTCCGGGACGAGACCCGCGAGGGGTGCCGACGCCCCGGTCAAGCCCGAGCGCACCGCGAGCGCAACGGCACCCGGCCGCCGCCCGCTCGCGCTCGCGGCGGGCCTGCTGGCCCTGATTCTGGCGGTCGCTCTGGTCGCCGTTTACGTCGTCCAATCGTCACGGGATGGGGGAGATGTGGTTTCGGCGCCGGTGCAGCCGCCCTCGATTGCAGTCCTGCCGTTCGACAATCCGACGGCCGATGCCTCACAGGAGTACTTCGCCAACGGGATCACCGAGGACCTGATTACCGATCTGTCCAAGGTCTCCGGCCTGCTGGTGGTGGCGCGAGAATCCGCGTTCGCCTACAAGGACAGCGCCGAGCCGTCAGGCCACATCGGCCGAGAGCTCGACGCACGCTATCTACTCAGGGGCAGTCTGCGCCGGGAGGGCGAACAACTGCGGCTGAACGTCCGCCTGATCGATACCCGCGACGACCGTACCGTTTGGGCCGAGCGGTACGACCGCCAGCTCACCGACATCTTCCGTATCCAAGATGAGCTGACGGCGGAGATCGTCTCGGTGCTGGAGGTCAAGCTGGCCCCGGAGGATCGACGGCGCCTGGCGCGCAACCACGAGGCCAGCGTCGAGGCCTACGACGAGCTCTTGCGCGGTCTCGCCCATTACGGACGCCGCACCGTCGAGGACAACGAGGTCGCCAAGGGCCACTACGAGCGGGCCATCGAGCTGGACCCGCGGTATGCGCGCGCCTTTTCAGCCCTGGCGCTGACCCACATGCGTGACGCGCTCGAAGGCTGGGCGCCCAGCGCGCAGGGGTCCATGGAGCGGGCCGAGAAGTTGGTCGAGCGGGCTACACAACTGGACCCCAGGGTGCCTCAGATCTACTTTGTCCGCGGACAGATCGCCTTGTACAGGGGCGCTCACGCCGAGGCGGTCCGCGAGATTGAAGAGGCCATCGCGTTGTCTCCAGGCTATGCCGACGCCTATGCGCTGCTCGCCTGGGTGCTGCAGTACGCCGGGAGACCCGCAGAGGCGTTGGATGCAATGGAGCGTGCGGTGCGGCTCAATCCGCGGCTGCCATCGATTTACCGGCTGGTACGGGGCGCGGCGTTTTATGCGCTCGGCGACGATGCAAGCGCCGTGGATGACCTGGAGCAAGGGGTTCGGATGAGCCCCACCTTCCAATGGTTGAGGCTGTGGCTGGCTGCTGCCTATGCCGGTTCGGACCGCATCGAAGAGGCCCAGTGGGAGGCGGCCGAGCTGATGGCCCTGAATCCCGGCTTCAGGCTGGAGCATGTCCGGCAGGTGCATCCCATCCGCGACCCGGATTACCGGGAGCGCTTCCTTGCCGATCTGCGCAAGGCTGGCCTCGAATAGTCCGCCGGCGGACCTCTTCGGCCCGCCGGCCACGTCTTACTTGTCGCTTATCGCGACCGGTCGCACCATCGGCAGCCCGTCGTTGCGGCTCCACTCGGCCATGGAACCGTCGTACATCCGCACGGACTCGTTGCCCAGGATTTCATGGGCCGCGAACCAACCCAGGCTGGAGTTGTGCCCCGTGTTGCAGAAGGCAATCTGCGCGGTATCGGTGGGCACGCCCACCAGGTCGTAGATCTGCCCAAGGGCCTTGCGGGAGCGGAAGATGCCGCCGTTGTCCTGGGTCAGCCACTCCAGCGGAATATTGCGCGCACCAGCCAGGGTTCCGGCGCGGGTGGTCTTGTCGTTGCGGTTGAGCCCGGTGAATTCATCCTGGCGCCGATAATCCACGAGACCGCCGCCTTCCTGCATCGCACGCGCGACCTCGTCCTTGGACACCAACATCTCTGTGCGCAGACTCGCCGTGAACTTCTTGCGCTCCGGGCTGCGGGCCCCCTTCTCCAGCGCACGCGACGCGTCCTTGGCATAGGCCGTGGTGCCGCCGTCCAGGACGGATACCCGATCATGGCCGAGCACCTTGAAGGTCCAGTAGACCCGGGTCGCGCTGGCCATGCTTTTCGAATCCGCTCCGAATGGGGCGATCACCACCCGCGTGTCGCTGTCGATCCCGAGCCCGCCGATCAGTGCCTCGAGCTTCTGCACCGGGGGCAGCATGCCCGGCACCCCCGCCACCTTGGCGCGCCAGCCGTCCTCGACATAGTCGCTGTGGATCGCGCAAGGGATATGACCCTGCGCATAGTCGCTGCTCGACTGCCCGTCGATCTTTTCGCTGCGGACATCGAGCACCACCATGCCTGGCGCGCAGGCAATCGCCTGAAGCGCGTTCGCATCCACAAGCGGTGTAGTCGGCGTGTCGGCGATCGAGGGACCCACCGAGAGCCCCGACAGGATCGAGAACAGCAATGTATAGATTTTCATGGTTATTCTCCGGACTGAGTGCGTTTGCGGGTGAACAATGCGCACCGATTGCGCATCTGCCCTTTCAGATAGCACCTGCGCACCGAAGACATGACGTGAAACGCCAACGCTTTTGCGTTCTTTTTGCTACGAAGCGTCCGACCGTCGGCGCTACCCCCGCGGGGGCGGGTCGAAAGAACGCAAGCCGTCCTGTTGGGCAGGACCAACCAGATAGGAGGTAACTCTTACGGTCAGACCCGCTGTAGGCCGAGCGCACGGAAGCCAACCAACGCACTGGTTATTCTGGTGATGGCGGACGAGATTCCGCGCCGCGAGCGGAACTGCCCGCCCTTTGGACCGCATGAGGTCATCGCGATGTGCCGTGAGATCTCTCCTGAACCCCCAAGCGCTTTGGTCTGGAGCAGATCCGTGCGGTGCTGACGTTCCCCCGCGCGACAATCCGTGCCGGACGACGGGCGCGAGCAAACTGGGTGCGCGTCAGCCCGGCCCGTGGAACGGCGGGCTCAGCTCATGCACCGCCGCGACCATGGCCCCGGCGTGCTCCGGGTTCACATCCGGCGTGATCCCGTGGCCGAGATTGAAGACGTGACCGGGGCCCCGGCCGTAGCTCTCCAGCACCCGCCGCACCTCCTCGCGGATGCGTCCGGGCGAGGCGTACAGCGCGCAGGGATCGAGGTTGCCTTGGAGTGCGACCCGGTCGCCGACCAGGCGGCGGGCGTCGGCGAGATCGGTGGTCCAGTCGACACCGAGCGCGTCGCAGCCGGTCTCGGCCATGCGATCGAGCCACTGGCCGCCGTTCTTGGTGAACAGAATCACGGGCACGCGACGACCCTCGGCCTCGCGGGTAACGCGCTCGACGACGCGAGCCATGTAGGCGAGCGAGAATTCACGATAGTTGGCGGGCGCGAGCATGCCGCCCCAGGTATCGAAGATCATGACTGCCTGGGCGCCGCGTGCGATCTGGGCGTTGAGATACAGCGCAACCGCGTCGGCGACCTTCCCCAGTAGCGCATGCAGCAGGTCCGGGCGGTCGAACATCATGCCCTTGGTGTGTGCGAAGGTCTTCGCGCCGCCGCCCTCGACCATGTAGGTCGCGAGCGTCCAGGGACTGCCGGAAAAGCCGATCAGCGGCATCCGTCCATCCAGCTCGCGACGGATCACGCTAACGGCGTCCAGCACATAGCGGAGCTCCATCTCGGGGTCGGGCACGGCGATACGCTCCACATCGGCGGCGGTGCGCACGGGGCGCTCGAAATTCGGGCCTTCCCCTTCGCTGAAATACAGCCCCAACCCCATCGCATCGGGCACGGTCAAGATGTCCGAGAACAGGATCGCGGCGTCGAGCGGGAAGCGCTCCAACGGCTGCAACGTGACCTCGCAGGCCAGGTCCGGATTCTTGCACAGGTCGAGAAAGCTGCCCGCACGGGCTCGGGTGGCGCGGTATTCCGGCAGGTAGCGGCCGGCCTGCCGCATCATCCAGACCGGGGTGTAATCGACCGGCTCACGCAGCAAGGCGCGCAGTAAGGTATCGTTCTTGAGCTGGGTCACGAGTCTATCCGTAATGCGCCCCGGGGGTCGGGATCAGGACTACGCGGCAGCATACTACAGGGCAAGGGGCCCGTGCCCGACCAGGGTCCTCCCAAAGTCAGGCGGCATACCGGACGGCCCGCACCAGAACCAGCCCAGAAGCCCAACCTCGCGCGATTCCGGTTCAGGCGCCGACCACGGCTCAAGCCGGACCGGATTCCGGGATAGAATGCCGCGATGGACGTCTCCCACATCCTCGACCCGCTGAACGATGCTCAGCGGGAGGCCGTCGCCGCCGAGCCGGGCACGCTACTGGTGCTGGCCGGCGCCGGCAGCGGCAAGACCCGCGTGCTGGTTCACCGGATCGCCTGGCTGATACAGGTGGAGCAGGTCCCGCCCTGGTCCCTGCTCGCCGTTACATTCACCAACAAGGCCGCGCGGGAGATGCGCGGACGCATCGAGGAGATGCTCGCCCAGCCGGTTGGTGGTATGTGGGTCGGCACCTTCCACGGGCTCGCCCACCGTTTTCTGCGCGCCCACTGGCAGGACGCTGGCCTCCCGCAGCACTTCCAGATACTGGACTCGGACGACCAGTTCCGACTGGTCAAGCGCACGCTCAAGGCCCTGGAGATGGATGAGTCCCGGTGGCCGCCGCGCCAGGTGCAGGGGTTCATCAACAGGCAGAAGGACGAGGGACTGCGTCCGCAGCATCTCGACGCCGCCGGCGATTTCTACATGGACCGGATGATCGGCGTCTACCGCGAGTACGAGGAGGCGCGCACCCGCGGGGGTCTGCTGGATTTCGCGGACCTGCTGCTCTGCGCCCACGAGCTGCTGCGCGAGCGCGCCGACATCCTGCACCACTATCGGGAGCGCTTCCGCCATATCCTGGTGGACGAGTTCCAGGACACCAACGCCATTCAGTACGCCTGGCTGAGGCTGCTCGCCGGGACCGAGGGGAACCTGTTCGCGGTCGGCGACGACGACCAGTCCATCTATGGCTGGCGGGGCGCCCGGGTCGAGAACATCCAATCGTTCCAGAAAGACTACGCCGGTACCCGGGTCGTGCGGCTGGAGCAGAACTACCGTTCCACCGGCAATATTCTCAACGCCGCCAACGCCCTGATCGCGAACAACCCGACCCGGCTCGGCAAGAATCTGTGGACCGAGGACAGCGAGGGCGAGCCGATCAGGCGCTACGCCGCTTTCAACGAGGTCGACGAGGCACGCTTCGTCATCGAGCGCATTCGCCGTTATTGCGAAACCGAGGGCTATCGCCGTGGAGAATGCGCCATCCTCTACCGCACCACGGCCCAGTCGCGCCTTTTCGAGGAGTCGCTGATCCAGGCTGGTATCCCCTACCGGGTCTACGGGGGCCTTCGTTTCTTCGAGCGGGCCGAGATCCGCGATGCGCTCGCCTATCTGCGGCTGATCGCCAACGCCGACGACGACGCGGCCTTCGAGCGTGTGATCAACACGCCGACCCGCGGCGTCGGCGCCCGCACCATAGACCTGCTCCGGGAGCAGGCCAGGGCATCGCGGGTATCGTTGTGGCGTGCCGCCGAGGACCTGGTCGCCACGGGCGCCCTCGGCGGGCGGGGCACCGGTGCCCTGGCCCGGTTCCTGGACCTGATCCGGGAACTGCGGGTGTCCACCAAGGGCCTGACGCTCGCCGACGTCGCGGCCCGAACGATCGAGGCCGCCGCGCTCCCCGACCACTACCGCAAGGCCAAGGACGGCAAGGGCGAGGACCGGGTCGAGAACCTGGAGCAGCTGGTCGAGACCGCGACCCGTTTCCAGCGCGAGCTGGACGAGGAGGACGGCGACGCGCTGGGCGCCTTCCTGTCCCACGCGGCGCTGGAGGCCGGAGAGGCTCAGGCCGACCCGCACGAGGACGGCGTTCAGCTGATGACCATGCACAGCGCCAAGGGACTCGAATTCCCTATCGTTTTCCTCGCCGGCCTGGAGGAAGGGCTGTTCCCGCACAGCATGTCGGCGGATGACCCCGACCGGCTGGAGGAGGAGCGGCGCCTCTGCTATGTCGGCATGACCCGCGCGATGCACCAGCTCTACCTCACCCACGCCGAGTCCCGGCGCCTGCACGGCCGTGAGGAATACCCCCAGCCGTCGCGCTTCCTGCGCGAGATCCCGCCGGCGCTGATCGAGGAGGTCCGCGGCGGCGGCGTGTCCCGGCCCGGCGCCCGGCCGGGCCCGAGCGTTCGGGATGAGGTTTCCGGCGTCTTCCGGCTCGGCCAACGCGTTGTCCACCCGAAGTTCGGCGAGGGCGTCGTGCTGAGCAGCGAGGGCCGCGGCGCCGGGGCAAGGATCCAGGTCAACTTCCAGGGCGCCGGCTCGAAATGGTTGGTACTGGCCTATGCGCGACTGGAGGCGATGGGCTGAAGGGGACCGCCCCCCGGCTACAGCCGTTTCCGAGCAACCCCGGCTGGGCTGTGGGGTGGGCTCGTTCGGCCGTACAATGCACCGAAGCCCCTAAACTGCGCGAGCCCGCCGAGATGTCCGATTCCGAAAGCTTCGAAGACCTGCTCAAGCAGTTCGACCAGGCCCACCCCGAGACGGCGGCGGAGCCCAAGACCGGCGATCGGGTGAAGGGCACCCTGGTGTCCATCGGGGACGACTACGCCTTCGTGGACTTGGGCGGCAAGACCGAGGGCATGATCGAGGTCTCGGCACTCAAGAACGCTGACGGCGAGCTCACGGTTGCGGTCGGCGACCCGATCGAGACGGCGGTCACCGGCAAGGACCCGGACACCGGCACCCTGCTGCTCGGCAGCCAGCACGGCCACAAGTACCACGGGTTGGAGGAGATCCAGCACGCCTACAGCCAGGGGCTGCCGGTCCAGGGCCAGGTGACTGGCGCGGTAAAGGGCGGCGTTGAGGTCCAGGTGGCGGGGCTGCGGGGTTTCTGCCCGGCCTCTCAGGTCGATACCCGGTTTGTCGAGGATCTCTCCGAATTCGTCGGCCAACGGCTCGACTTCCGGATTACCAAGCTCGAAGGCGGCCGGCGTCCCAATGTGGTGCTGTCGCGGCGGGCGTTGCTCGAGGAGGAGCAGCGGATCCTCGCCGAGCAGACCCGGGCCCGGCTCGAGGACGGCGCCGTGCTCTCCGGAACGGTAACCAGCCTCAAGGACTACGGGGCCTTCGTCGACATCGGCGGCCTCGAGGGCATGATTCACATCAGCGAGCTGGCCTTCGGTCACGTCAAGCACCCGAGCGAGGTGCTCAGTGTCGGTCAGCCGGTCGAGGTCGCGGTGCTTCGCATCGAGCCCCCGCAGGGCCCGCGGCAGCGGGAGAAGATCGCGCTCTCGATCCGGGCCCTGGCGCGGGACCCGTGGCAGGACGCCGAGAATTCCTTCCCGGTCGGCACCCGGGTCGCGGGCACCGTGAGCCGGGTCCAGCCGTTCGGCGCCTTCATCGAGCTCGCCCCCGGGATCGACGGCCTGGTGCATATCAGCGAGCTCGGGACCGGGCGGCGGGTGAACCACCCGAGCGAGGTGCTTAACACCGGGGACCGGGTCGAGGCCGTCGTACTCGGTGTCGATCTGGAGCGGCGCCGCATCAGCCTGTCGCTGGACGAATCCAGGCAACCCGCGGCGGTCCCGGACGCGGGCGCGCACGCCCCCGAGCCCACCTCCGAGGACGTTCCCGAGAAGACCCTGGGGAGCTTCGGCGAGCTGTTGAAAGAGTCGCTGAAGCGGCAGCGGTGAGGTCGGTCGCCGTGGCGCCGGCCTGCCCGGGCCGCACGCCGTGAGCGCACGGCGCTTTGTCGAGATCACTCTGCTGCTGGTGCTCTGGTATTTCCTCGCGGGGCTGGTCGGCGAGCGGGTGCTGGAGGTCCTACCGCGGGACATCGCGGGCGAGGCCTTCTTCCTGGCCCGCGCGGCGCTGCCCTGGTCGCTGCTGGCGCTCGATTTCGTCGAGCCTGCCCGCTCGGGGCTCGGCGCGGTCGTGCGGGACCTGCTGTTCTTCGCCGTGGCGGCCGGGGGCATCGCGATCAATGCCGGGATCCTCTACCTGGGCATGCGGCGGATCTATCGGTTCTCGAGGCTTCGGGCCGCCGCCGCGCCCAAGCAGGGGCCCGCCGCTGGCGGTCAGACAACTCGCTGAGGTAATCGGACCATGCAACGCCGTGAATTTATCAAGGGTGTGAGCGCCGGCTCGCTGGCGCTGGGCGCGGCGGCCGGGGGCGTCCCGATGGCGCACGCCAAGGCCGAGCACCGCTGGAAGATGGTCACGACCTGGCCGAGGAACTTTCCCGGCCTCGGCACCGGGGCGAACAGCCTCGCGACCCTGATCGGCGAGATGAGCGGCGGACGCATCGAGATCAAGGTCTACGGCGCCGGCGAGCTGGTACCCGCGTTCGAGATCTTCGATGCGGTCTCGCGCGGCACGGCCGAGATGGGTCACGGCGCGGCCTACTACTGGAAAGGCAAGAGCGAGGCGACCCAGTTCTTCACGACCGTCCCATTCGGCATGACCGCCCAGGAGATGAACGGCTGGATCCACTACGGCGGAGGGCTTGAGCTCTGGACCGAGCTCTACGCCTCGTTCGGACTGGTGCCGGCCCCGGCGGGCAACACCGGCGTGCAGATGGGGGGCTGGTTCAACAAGGAGATCAATTCGGTCGAGGACCTCAAGGGACTGAAGATGCGCATCCCTGGGCTCGGCGGGGAGGTGCTCGCCCGCGCCGGCGGCACGCCGGTGAATCTGCCCGGCGGCGAGCTTTTCACGTCGCTGCAGACAGGCGCCATCGATGCGACCGAGTGGGTCGGCCCATACAACGACCTGGCCTTCGGGCTGTACAAGGCCGCCAAGTACTACTACTACCCGGGCTGGCACGAGCCGGGCCCGATCCTGGAGGCCATCATCAACCGGGAGGCGTTCCTGGCGCTGCCAGCCGACCTGCAGTCCATCGTCAGGAATGCCTGCCGGGTCATCAATCAGGACATGCTGGCCGAATACACGGCGCGTGACCCCGTCGCGCTGCAGACTTTGCTGACCAAGCACAACGTGGAGCTGCGGCGCTTTCCCGACGACGTCATCGGGCGGCTGCGCGCACTTTCCGACGAGGTGGTCTCGGAGATCGCCCAGAAGGATGAGGTTTCAGCCAGGATCTACGCCTCCTACAAGAAGTTTCTGACCCAGGCCAGGGAATGGAGCGCGATTTCGGAGCTGACCTACCTGCAGGCGCGCGATCGGCCGTGAGCGCCGTGGAGGGCCGCGGCGGCCGACCCCTGCCGCCGCTCGCCCTGTACGTCCATACTCCCTGGTGCCTGCGCAAGTGCCCCTACTGCGACTTCAACTCGCACGGGGCCCCCGAGCACCCGCCGTGGGACGCCTACGTGGCGCAACTGCTCGCGGACCTGGACCAGGACCTGCGCGACCCCGGCGCCCGCCGGCCGCTGGCCTCTGTCTTCATCGGCGGCGGGACCCCCAGCCTGCTGCCCGGCGGCGCGCTTGGCGTCCTGCTCGCGGGAATCCGCGCCCGGACCGAGGTGGCCCGGGACGCCGAAATCACGCTGGAGGCCAACCCGGGCGCGGCCGATGAGGCTCGCTTCGAGGCCTACCGGGAGGCCGGCGTGACCCGGCTCTCGATCGGCGTCCAGAGCCTCTCGCCCGATCAGCTGACCCGGCTGGGCCGTATTCACGACCCCGCGGCGGCGCGATCGGCGGTCGTCCAAGCCCGGTCGGCCGGCTTCGACAACCTGAATCTGGACATGATGTTCGCGCTGCCGGATCAGACACTCGCGGACGCCGACCGGGACCTCGAGGCACTGATCGCCCTGGCGCCGGAGCACATCTCCTACTACCAGCTGACGCTGGAGCCGAACACGGCCTTCCACGCCCGACCGCCGGCGTTGCCGGACGCGGACCTCGCCGCCGACATGGCTGCACAGGGACTGGAGCGGCTCGCGCGGGCGGGGTTCCGGCAATACGAGGTATCGGCCCACGCGCTACCGGGCCGTCGCTGTCGGCACAATCTGAATTACTGGCGCTTCGGGGACTACCTGGGAATCGGCGCCGGGGCTCACGGCAAGCTCACGGAACCACACGGAGGTCGGGTCCGCCGCACCACCAAGCTTCGGCATCCGCAGGCCTATCTCGGAGCACCGCCGGGTGGACTCGTCAGCCAGCGCCGGACGCTCGGGCCTGGAGACCTGGTCGTCGAGTTCGCGTTGAATGCCTTCCGCCTGACCGAGGGCGTCCCGCGGGGGCTGTTCCAGGAGACCACGGGCCTGCCCGGGTCCCTGATCGCGGACGCCCTCGAGCGCGCCCGCGCCGACGGGCTTCTCGTGCTGACCCCGGAATGGATCGCGCCGACAGAGCTGGGCCGCGCGTTCGTGGATGATCTGGTGGCCCGGTTCCTCCCGGCCGCGGAATAACACCCTCAGAATGCTTGCCGAAGGCGCCGCTGATCGACCTCTCCTCGCGGCAGATATTGGAGCGGTTCGCTGCGCTGAACGCACCCTACGGTTTCGGTCAAGTTATTGTCGGATCGTCACTAAGAATAAAAAACCTCGTCGGTCCGGAAGGAACGCGGGGTCCGAAGGCCCCGCTTCCAGGTTGCGGCCCCCCGTCGATCAGTGCGCGGCACCCCGCGCCCCGACGAATTCGGGGTAGGCCTCGAGTCCGCATTCGCCGATGTCGACGCCCTCGTACTCCTCTTCCTCGCTGACCCGTATGCCCATGATGAGCTTGATGACCAGCCAGGCGATGAAGGAGGTCACGAACACCCAGCCCAGGATCGCGCCGAGCCCGATCGCCTGAGCCGCGAACGTTGCCTCGCCGTTCGTGATGGGCACCGCGAGCAGGCCCCACATGCCGACCACGCCGTGAACCGAGATTGCGCCGACCGGGTCGTCGATACGTAGCTTGTCCAGGGTGACGATCGCGAATACCACCAGGACCCCGCCGCAGGCGCCGATCAGGGTCGCGGCCAGCGGTGTCGGGGTCAGGGGCTCCGCGGTGATGGCGACCAGGCCCGCTAGCGCGCCGTTGAGCGCCATGGTCAGGTCGGCCTTGCCGAACAGCAGGCGCGCGGTGATCAGACCCAGGATGGTACCGCCGGCGGCGGCCATGTTGGTGTTGACGAACACCGCGGCGACCGAGTTGGCCTCACCGATGTCCGATATCTTGAGCTCCGAGCCGCCGTTGAACCCGAACCAGCCGAGCCAGAGTATGAAGGTGCCGAGCGTCGCCAGCGGCAGGTTGGCGCCGGGGATGGCGTTGATGGAGCCGTCCTTGCCGTACTTGCCCTTTCTTGCCCCCAGCAGCAGCACGCCGGCCAGCGCCGCCGAGGCGCCGCACAGGTGCACGATACCGGAGCCGGCGAAGTCGTTGAAACCGAGCTCATCCAGCCAGCCGCCGCCCCACTTCCAGTAGCCCTGGACCGGGTAGATAAAGCCGGTCATCACGACCGCGAACATCAGGAAGGACCAGAGCTTCATCCGTTCGGCCACCGCACCGGACACGATCGACATCGCGGTGGCGACGAACACGACCTGGAAGAAGAAGTCCGACATCTTCGAGTAATAGGTCTCGCCGTTGCTGGCCAGGACCTCCTCGGCGGAATGATCGCCGCCGAACATGAAACCCCAGTCGATCTCCGGGATGATTCCGTTGCCGCCGCTCGGGTACATGATCCCGTAGCCCACGATCATGTACATCACGCTGGCGACGGCGAACAGCAGGATGTTCTTGGTCAGGATCTCGGCGGTGTTCTTGGCGCGCACCAGACCCGCCTCGAGCATCGCGAAACCGGCGGCCATCCACATGACGAGCGCGCCGCTGATAAGAAAATAAAAGGTATCCAGTGCGTAGCTGAGCTGTGTTGTCGCTTCCACGGATGGTAGCCTCCAGATCGATACGACCGCGCGGGCCGCGGCAAGGGAGGAAGGCGGTCGGCGGGAGCCGACCGCCCGTGGCAGGGCAGGATTAGAGGATGTAGCCGCGCTCGTCGTGCAGCGCCAGGTCGAGACCCACGGTTTCCTGTTCGTCGGTGACCCGCAGACCGATCACCAGATCCACGACCTTTAGGATGATGAAGCTCATGACCGCGGTATAGACGATGGTCAGAAGCACGCCCTTGGACTGCACCCAGAGCTGAGAGGCGATGGTCATGCCTTCGGCGAGACCCGCACCGCCGAGGCTGGCGTCCGCGAACAAGCCCGTCAGGATGGCGCCGATGATGCCGCCGACCGCATGGACACCGAATACGTCGAGTGAGTCGTCGTAGCCGAGCATACGCTTCATCTTGGTGGAGGTGATGAAGCAGACGATGCCCGCCGCGGCGCCGATGGCCAGTGCCCCGAGCGGGCCGGCGGTGCCGGATGCCGGGGTTATGGCGACCAGCCCGGCGACCGCGCCGGTAGCGATACCCAGCACGCTGGGCTTACCGTGGGAGATCCACTCCATGAACATCCAGCCCAGGGCGGCGGTGGCGGTGGCGATCTGGGTCACCAGCATGGCCATGCCCGCGCTTTCGTTGGCGGCGACCGCGCTACCGGCGTTGAAGCCGAACCAGCCTACCCAGAGCATGGAGGCGCCGATCAGGGTGTAGCCCAGGTTGTTCGGGGGCATGGCGGTCGTCGGGTAGCCCTTGCGCTTGCCGAGCACCAGGGCCGCGACCAGATCCGGCAATACCCGCGTTGATGTGGACGACGGTGCCGCCGGCGAAGTCCAGCACGCCCCAGTCCCACATCAGGGCACCGTCACCGCTCCACACCATGTGGGCGATCGGGGCATAGACCACCGTGAACCAGATGGCCATGAACCACAGCATGGCGGAGAACTTCATGCGCTCGGCGAAGGCGCCGACGATCAGCGCCGGGGTGATGATGGCGAAGGTCATCTGGAAGGTGATGAACACCGACTCCGGGATCGCCGCCGTCAGGCTCTCGCGGGTGAGGCCCGCCAGAAGGACCTTGTCGAGTGCACCGACGAAGGTGTTGAGGTTGATGGCTTCAGTCGTCATCCCGGTGGTCGAGAAGGCCAGGCTGTAGCCGTAGAGCGTCCAGAGCACGCTCACCATGGCGGTGATGGCGAAACACTGCATCAGCACGGACAGCACGTTCTTGGAGCGTACGAGGCCGCCATAGAAAAGCGCGAGCCCCGGGATGGTCATGAAAAGCACCAGGGCGGTGGAGGTGAGCATCCAGGCCGTATCCCCGGAATTGAGGGTGGGAACCTCTTCGGCGAAGGCGGCAACCGGTAGGAAGGCAAGTAGCCCCGCGGCCCAAACGCGAGCGGCCGAAAAGCTGGTCGAAATTGATTTCACTTGGTTTTCTCCTCTCGCGTAGGTCAAAGGGCGTCCGGACCGGTCTCGCCGGTACGGATACGAATGACCTGGCCCAGATCGAACACAAAGATCTTGCCGTCGCCGATCTTGCCGGTACGCGCGGCCCCCGTGATGGCCTCGATGACCTTGTCGACCAGGCTGTCGTCGACCGCGATCTCGACCTTGATCTTCGGTAGGAAGTCCACGACGTACTCGGCGCCGCGATAGAGCTCGGTATGGCCCTTCTGGCGACCGAAGCCCTTGACCTCGATGACGGTGATGCCGGAGACGCCGATATCGGCCAACGCCTCGCGCACGTCGTCGAGCTTGAAGGGTTTGATGATGGCTGCGACCAATTTCATGTTGGGATACTCCTGAAGCGGCCGGGGACACCTGCCCCCGGCCTGGCTATGCGTTGAACCGGTGATAGCGACGGAATCGCCCGGCCTCAGAACTCCTTCAGCCAGCCGACCCAGATCTTTGGATCGTTGTCATAACCGACGTCCGATTTCCCGCTGTTCTGGTCCCAGTTGAAGCTGAAGGTGCCGAAGTCCCCGGCGTCCTTGCTGATGGAGGCCCCGTAGTTCCAGTAGTCGGCGGATTCGGTCTGCATGCCGATGACGGCGCCGGTGGAATCGAGGATTTCTCCGACCTCGACGGCATCGTGACGGAAGTCGTAGTAGCCGCCCCGGGCGGCAAAGGTCAGGCCGAAGGGCAGGTCGCCGTACTCGAAGCCGCCGTAGTAGTAGACATCGCCGTCGTCGAACAGCCCGCCTTCGTTCTCGCCGTAGACGGTGTAGGCGAGTCCGAGGGTGAACCACTTCCAGGTCGCGCTCGCGCCGAGCTCGGCGAAGTCGGAGTCGCGGCCGTCAGGGTACGCGTAATAGATGGCGTTGAAGTCGTAGCTGAAGTCATCGGTGATGGAGTTCGAGAAGCCGAGGTAGAGATCGAGCTCGTAGTTCGGTGACGCCGGGTTCGACGAGCCGGATGTCGTGCCGATCAGGTTGCCGTCCGCGTCGGTGGCCGGCAGACCGGTATCGGGATCCACCGGGATGAGCACTTCTTGGGGAGCGCCCTCATCGTTCCAGTCGATGTTCGACGCCCAGGTCCCGGCGTAGAAACCGCTCTCGTGGGTGAAATCCAGACCGCCCTGCACGGCCGCGCCGTCCTGGGTCTGGGTGACGCCGCGCCAGACATAGTTGCTGACGGCGCCGATATTGGCGCTGATGGAGTAGGGCCCTTCGGCCGAGGCGGGGCCGATCCCGCCCAGCGCGAGTGCCAGGGCGCCGAAGGCGAAGGCCGTTTTGATTCGTTGGTTCGTTCATGGATTGCTTACCTCGTTTGCTGAATCGACCGTGGGCGTTTGGAACGGCGTTCCCGTGGAGTCGCGGGGACCGGAAACGCCTGGACGTGACTCGGAATAAGCACGCCCTGTGCCAGCCGTTTCACTGTACCCTATACACGACGCTTTTCGCGTTTTGTCAGAAATTCGCAACAGGCGCGCGCACCAAGATGGCCCGGCGGAAGGCGGCATTCGTCGCGCCATGCACCAGGACGGTGCGCCGCCGGCCGAAAGACGGGACACGGGAGTCAACCTATAATGGACGGGACGCGCCGGGGCCGGACCGAGTTCCCGGGCGCCGGCGACCACAGAGGTACCTCAGCCATGTTGGATCCAAAACAGCTCGACGACCTTGCCCAACGGCTCGCCAGGGCCATGCCCCAGGGACTCAAGGTGTTGCAGGAAGACGTCAGCCGGAGCCTGCGCGCCTCGCTGGAATCCGGCCTGGCTCGGCTGGACCTGGTGACGCGCGAGGAATTCGACGTCCAGTCCGCTGTGCTCGCCCGCACCCGCGAGAAGCTCACGCGCCTGGAGGGCCAGGTCGCCGAGCTCGAGCAGACGCTGTCGAGCGCGAAACGGAAAAAGGACTGAGCGTGGGTCCAGGGATCGGCATTGGCCCTCTGCGTCCTGCATAGCCGGGCCCGAGAGGGCATTGTCGCGCCTGCCGTGACCGTAGAGGTCCACCTGTCCGGGGGGCTGCCGACGCTCTCGATCGTCGGCCTGCCCGAGATGGCGGTGAAGGAAAGCAAGGATCGGGTCCGCGGCGCCCTGCTCAACGCCCGCTTCCAGTTTCCGGCGGGCCGGGTCACCATCAACCTCGCGCCGGCCGACCTGCCGAAAGAGGGCGGGCGCTTCGACCTGCCCATCGCGCTCGGCATCCTCGGGGCCTCCGGTCAGATCGACCCGGCAGGCCTTCAAGGCTGTGAGTTTCTTGGCGAGCTCGCGCTGTCGGGCGACCTTAGACCGGTCACCGGCGTACTTCCGGCGGCGCTCGCGGCGCGCGACGCGGGGCGCGAGCTGGTGCTGCCCGTCGAGAATGCGGCCGAGGCGGCCCTGGTCGGCGGGCTTACGCTGCGACCCGCGGGGCACCTGATGGACGTCTGCGCGCACCTCAACCGGATCAGTCCACTGCCGAGCTACATCCCCGAGTCGCCGATCGCCATGGGGCCGCGCTACGCGGACCTCGAGGACGTGCGGGGCCAGGAGCACGCGAAGCGCGCCCTGGAGGTCGCCGCGGCCGGCGGTCACAGCCTGCTGATGATCGGTCCTCCGGGAACCGGAAAGTCGATGCTCGCCAACCGGCTGCCGGGGTTGCTGCCGCCGCTCAGCGAGGCCGAGGCCCTGGAGACGGCGGCGGTGCGTTCGGTCGGCGACCGGGAGCCCTTCGACCCGGCCCGATGGCGGGAACGCCCCTTTCGCGCCCCGCACCACACCGCCTCCGGCGTGGCCCTGGTGGGGGGCGGCAGCAACCCGCGCCCGGGGGAGATCTCCCTTGCCCACCTGGGGGTGCTGTTCCTGGACGAGCTGCCCGAGTTCGACCGCAAGGTCCTCGAGGTGTTGCGCGAGCCGCTGGAGTCGGGGCACATCCACATCGCTCGGGCGGCCCGTCACGCGCTGTTCCCGGCGCGTTTCCAGCTGGTCGCCGCCATGAACCCCTGTCCCTGCGGCTATCTGGGCGACAGCAGCGGACGCTGCCGCTGCACACCGGATCAGATCAGTCGATACCGCGGACGGATCTCCGGACCGCTGCTGGACCGCATCGACATGCATGTCGAGGTGCCGCGGATCGAGCCCTCGCGGCTCGCCGGGGACCCGTCCCTGTCAACCGAGAACAGCGAGTCGGTGCGTGCCCGCGTGGCCGCCGCACGGGCGAGGCAGCAGGCACGCGCCGGGATGGCGAACAGCACGCTCGGCCCCCGCGAGATCGCGCGGGACTGTCCGCTCGGCGAGGCCGGCCTGCGGCTCATGCAGCAGGCCATGACGCGCCTCGGCCTGTCCGCCCGCGCCTATCACCGGATCCTGAAGGTGGCTCGAACCATCGCGGACCTGGCCGGAGCCGAGGCAATCGAGCCCACCCACCTGAGCGAGGCGGTGGGCTACCGGCGTCTGGACCGGGGCACAAGGGCCGCCTGAGAGCCGACACGCCACCCTCATGTTGCAGCTCACCGAGATCGGCCTGCGTCGCGGCCCCCGCCTGCTCCTCGCCGAGGCCAACGCGACGGTTCACCCGGGCCAGAAGGTCGGCCTGATCGGCCCCAACGGCTGCGGCAAGTCGAGCCTGTTCGCGCTGCTGCGGGGGGAGCTGCAGCCCGATGCCGGCGAGATCTCGCTGCCTGCCGGCTGGCAGATCGCTCACGTGGCCCAGCAGACACCCGGAGGCGACCGCCCTGCCATCGAGCTCGTGCTCGACGGCGACCAGGAGCTGCGGCGGCTACAGCACGACCTGGCCGCCGCGGACGCCGCCGGCGACGGCCTGCGCCACGGGGAGCTGCTCGGCCGGCTGGAGGCCATCGACGGCTACGGCGCAGAGAGCCGGGCCGGCCGGCTGCTGCACGGCCTCGGGTTCCTGCCCGGCGAGGAGCGACGCCCGGTCGAGAGCTTTTCCGGCGGCTGGCGGATGCGGCTCGCGCTGGCGCGCACCCTGATGTGCCGCTCGGACCTGCTGCTGCTCGACGAGCCGACGAACCATCTGGATCTGGACGCCGTGATCTGGCTCGAAGGCTGGCTGAAAGCCTACCCCGGCACGTTGCTACTGATCTCCCACGACCGGGACTTCCTGGACGCCGTCACCGGCCACATCCTGCATCTGGATCAGCAGCGCCTGACCCTCTACGCGGGCAACTACTCGGCCTTCGAACGTCAGCGGGCCGAGCGGCTGGCGCAGCAGCAGTCGGCGTACGAGCGCCAGCAGCGCGAGATCGCGCATATCCACGGCTTCGTCGAGCGCTTTCGCGCCAAGGCGACCAAGGCGCGCCAGGCCCAGAGCCGACTCAGGGCCCTGGAGCGGATGGAGACCATAGCGCCGGCCCACGTCGACTCCCCGTTCCGGTTCGAGTTCATGCCGGCGGAGCACCTGCCGCACCCGCTGCTGCGTCTGGAGGAGGCCGCGGCGGGCTATGCCGGGCCGCCGGTCGTCGAGGGGGTGGACCTGAGCCTGAGCCCCGGCGACCGGATCGGGCTGCTCGGGCGCAACGGCGCGGGCAAGTCGACACTGATCAAGCTGCTGGCGGGGGCGCTCCCGCCGCTCAGGGGCCTTCGGGAGCCGGCGCAGAACCTTCGGATCGGCTATTTCGCCCAGCACCAGCTGGATCAGCTGCGCGCCGCTGACAGCCCGATCGCCCACCTGCAGCGCTGCGATCCCCGCGCCACCGAGCAGAGCCTGCGGGACTACCTGGGCGGCTTCGGCTTCGACGGCGAGCGCGCACTGGCGCCGGTCGCGCCGCTCTCCGGGGGCGAGAAGGCGCGGCTGGTGCTCGCGCTGCTGATCCGCCAGCGCCCCAATCTGCTGCTGCTCGACGAGCCCACCAACCACCTGGACCTGGAAATGCGGCACGCCCTGAGCGAGGCCCTGCAGGGTTTCGACGGGGCCCTGGTGATCGTGTCCCACGACCGCCACCTGCTCCGCCTGACCGCGGATACCCTGCTGCTGGTGGACGTAGCCGGCGTGCGGCCTTTCGACGGCGACCTGGATGACTACCCGGCCTGGCTGGCCGCGCGCGACACTGGCGGCGCGGCCGACCCGGCGGCTCCCAGGGGCCGGGACGGCGGCGAGCGCAAGCAACAACGCCGTCAGGCCGCGGAGATCCGCAAACTGCTGCAGCCGCTGCGCTCGCGCCTGACGGCGCTGGAAAAGCGCCTCGCCGAACTCGGCGAGCGGCGCACGGCGCTCGAATCGGAGCTGGCCGCGCCGGACCTTTACGAGGCCGAGGCGAAGACCAGGTTGCTGACGTTGATGGATGAGCAGCGCCGCGTGGCGGCGGCGCTCGCCCAGACCGAGGGCGAGTGGCTCGAGGTCAGCGAGCAGCTCGAGCGGCGCGAGGCTGAGCTCGCGTGAAGGTCCAGGCCCCGCTCACCCAGGGTCGCGCCGCGGACACGAGCGTCGCCGGACGACGTACGCGGGCGCGACGGCTGCTGATCCCGCTGCTCGTTCTGGCACTGGCCTATATCGCCTGGCCCTATGTCACCATCTGGCGCCTCGACCGGGCCCTGGCGGCCGGGGGGCCGGCCTCGCTCACTGGACTGGTGGACCTCGACGCCGTGCGCGGCGAGATTCGTCGGAAGATCAATAAGGACAGCACGAGCGCCATCGACCGGATCTCCGACGGCTTCATTGACTGGCTGGCACAGGGCATACGCAGTGACGGGACGGACGCCCTCGATCGGCTCGTGACGCTGGAATGGGTCCAGGATCGGCTGCTGTCAAAGTCCACCCCCAGCGGAGGACTGCTGCCCGCCGTCTCGCGCGCCTTGTTCGACGCCCCGCTCGACTTCTCGATTCGGCTCGGGACGCCAGGGGCGGAGCCGGTGTTCGTGCGGATGCGTCTCGGCCAGCTCGGTTGGCGGGTCACCGCGCTGTATTACTAGCGGGTGCGGCTCTATATCTTTCCGCGTGGGATTTGTCAGCTCACTTGCTGCCCCGCGCAGTAAACGCCGATAAACTCGGATTCGGTAGAATTTCCACCCGACTCAGGTTCGGCCCGGAACTTGCCTGTGGCTATTCCTGGGTACGCTCAAAAATTCACCCGCTCCCGGACCAGTCTAGCGGCCGATGGGCCCGCTTCGGAAATTCCGGGGGCTGTCATTCAACAAGACTTAAAGGATTCAAGGGAACCCATGTCCCCTTTCAACAACCTCAACCGCAGTCAGCCAAATTCCCAGTTCTTCGAGCTCACGCCCTTGCCCATGGACCCCGAGGGGCTGGCCAAGGACTTCCAGCACTACTATGCGCATACGCTGGGGAGGGACAGGGACTGCCGCTCGGCCTATTACCCCTACCGGGCACTCGCGGTTACGCTTCGCGACCGCCTCATGGAACGCTGGAAGCGAACCCGTTATGCCCACGACCAGGCCGACTGCAAGCGCACCTACTATCTGTCGCTCGAGTTCCTGATGGGGCGCGCGCTCTGCAACGCCATGCTCAACCTCGGCGTAGGCGATGCGGCCGAGCAGGGACTCTACGAGATGGGCATGGTGCTGGAGGAGCTCTCGAGCAACGAGCCCGACGCCGGCCTCGGCAACGGCGGTCTGGGCCGCCTTGCCGCCTGTTTCCTCGACTCCTGCGCGACCCTGCAGCTGCCGGTCAAGGGTTACGGGCTGCGTTATGAGTACGGTATGTTCCGGCAGTTGATCGAGAACGGCTACCAGCTCGAGGAACCGGACCACTGGATGCGCGACGGCAACCCCTGGGAGCTGGAGCGACCCGAATACACTCAACGCATCCAGTTCGGCGGGCGCACCGAGCGTTACAGGGACCACAGCGGCGCGACGGCGGTGCGCTGGGTGGACACCCGCGACGTGCTGGCCGTGCCCTACGACGTCCCGATCCCGGGTTACCGCAACGACACGATCAACACGCTGCGGCTATGGAAGGCGGCGGCCACGGACGAATTCGACCTCGGCGAGTTCAATGCCGGCAGCTACCCGGAATCGGTCGCCCAGAAAAACGAGGCCGAGCACATCACCATGGTGCTCTACCCCAACGACGCCAACGAGAACGGCAAGGAGCTCAGGCTCCGCCAGCAGTTCTTCCTGGCAAGCGCGAGCATAAAGGACGTGCTTCGGGAGTGGATCCGGCTCAAGGGCCGGGACTTCACCGACTTCGCCGCCAAGAACTGCTTCCAGCTCAACGACACCCACCCGGCGATCTCGGTCGCCGAGTTGATGCGCCAGCTGGTCGACGAGCAGTTCCTGGAATGGGACCAGGCCTGGGCCATCACCCGGAAGACCATGGCCTACACCAACCACACGCTGCTGCCGGAGGCCCTGGAGCGCTGGCCCGTGTGGCTGTTCGATCAGCTCCTTCCGCGTCTGCTGGAGATTATCTACGAGATCAACGCCCGCTTCCTATCCGAGGTCGCGGCGCGCTGGCCCGGGGATAACGACCGCTTGCGCCGCATGTCGCTGATCGAGGAAGGGGACGTGCCCCAGGTGCGGATGGCCTACCTCGCGATCGTCGGTAGCTTCTCGGTCAACGGCGTGGCGGAGCTGCACTCCCAGCTTCTGAAGGAAGGGCTGTTTCGCGATTTCTTCGAGCTCTGGCCCGAGAAGTTCAACAACAAGACCAATGGCGTGACGCCGCGGCGGTGGCTGGCCCTGTGCAACCCCGGGCTCCGGGACCTGCTGAACGAGACCATCGGCCGCGGTTGGGTGCGCGATCTCGCCCAGCTCGAGGGCCTGGCGCCGTTCGCGGACGACGCGGCGTTTCGCGCCCGCTGGCACGAGGTGAAGCAGGACAACAAGCGCCGACTCGCGGAGATCGTCGAGCAGCTTTGCCGCGTCGAGTTCCCGATCGAGGCCCTGTTCGATGTCCAGGTCAAGCGCATCCACGAGTACAAGCGGCAGCTGCTGAACGTCCTGCACGTCATCCACCTCTACAACCGGATCAAGCGGGGGGATGTCAGCGACTGGACGCCCCGCTGCGTGCTGTTCGGAGGCAAGGCCGCGCCCGGCTACCTGATGGCGAAGCAGATCATAAAGCTGATCAACAATGTCTCGAAGGTGATCAACTCGGACCCGGAGACCGCTGGGCTGCTGCGATTGGTCTTCGTGCCCGATTACCGGGTCTCGCTGATGGAGGTGATAGCGCCGGGTACGGACCTGTCCGAGCAGATCTCAACCGCCGGCAAGGAGGCCTCGGGAACTGGCAACATGAAGTTCATGATGAACGGCGCGGTCACCATTGGCACGCTCGACGGCGCCAACATCGAGATCCGGGAACAGGTCGGCGACGAGAACTTCTTCCTTTTCGGCCTTACCGCCGCCGAGGTCGAGCAGACGCGCGGAAACTATGACCCGAACGCCATCATCGCCGGCGACCCGGGCCTGCTGGAGGTCATGAGCCTTCTCGAATCCGGCCACTTCAACCAATTCGAGCGGGGCATCTTCGACCCGATCATCCACTCCATACGCAACCCCTTCGACCCCTGGATGACAGCGGCGGACTTCCGCGGCTACGTCGAGGCCCAGGAGCGGGCGGCCGCCGCCTATCGGGACAGGGATCGCTGGCTGCGCATGAGCATCCTGAACGCGGCCCACAGCGGGCGTTTCTCGTCGGACCGCACCATCGCCGAGTACAACAGCAATATCTGGAAGATGGAGGCCATTCCGCCTCAGCCTTGGGGCTGATGCTCCGCCGATCCCCCCGCTCGAGCCGGCTCTCGCCCAGGCGGCCGGGGCGCCGGTTTATTGACCGACGCCATTGGTTAGGTGTAAGAAGGGCGCGCTCGCGCAGCCGCAGCGGCGCGCGGGCTTCAGATTTCCGCTCGCACCTCATATAGAGAAATCACACAGGAGGACCTCACTCAGTGTCCCTTAAGTCAGCAAAAACCGTTTCCGCCCTCTCCATGACCGCCCTGATCGCCCTGGGTACCTACACCCCGGTCAGCGAGGCCTTCAACTTCGGCGACATGATGAACCCGAGTCGCTGGATGGGCGGCAAACGCGACCGCTACAACGACGACTATTACGACGAAGGGCCCTATGGCTACGGCGGTGGTCCCTACGGTGGTGGGCCCTGGGGCGGCGGCCCCTGGGGCGGCTATGGAGGCGGCCCCTATGGTTACGGCGGTCCTTATGGTGGCCCCGGATTCGGTGGCGGACCCGGTTACGGCGGCTACGGTGCCCCGGGCTACTACGGTGCCCCCGGCGTGGCGCCCGCGCCCGCGGCGGCCGCTCCCGCCCAGCCGTCGAGCAGCAGCGACAGCAGCGAGGTCGAGGCCCTGCGGCGTCGGATCGAAGAGCTGGAGTCCTCCAAGCAGCCCAGCCAGCCGGCACCCGGTTCCGACTGGCAGTCCTCGCCGAGCTCGGACTGGCCGTCGGCGCCCGCGTTCCGGCCAATGAATCAGTATTGAGCCGAGAAACCCTCAGCCGTTAGCGGCTGGCCGGCACATTCAGGAAGGGCCAAGGCCCCTCGGGCCTTGGCTTTTTTCTGGAAACTTACGGGACGTTCCGAAGCCAGCCCTCGGGCAGCCGATTCGCGCGAGTCGGCAACCACACGGGAAGACGGACCTACCCCGAAAATTGACTTGGCCCTGAATAAGGGCCCTGTTTCCGGTCATTTCAGCGAGAACTTGATCGGCACCCGCACCGACCAGCGGCTCCGTCCGAGCGCGGCCGGAATCGGTTTGAACTTGTTGAGCCTATTCAGCGTTTCTACCGCGGCCTTGTCCAGGGCGCTCGACCCCGAGCTCTTGTCCACCCGCGCCCCGCTGATGCGGCCATTCCCCTCGATGACGAAGTAGACGACCACGGTGCCCGTCTCGCCCTGGCGTTTCGCCCGCGTCGGATAGCGCCGATTCCTGGCGATCGCAGCCCTGAGTTCGCTCAAATAGCGCGCCTCCAGGGCTTTCGAGCCGGCGCTGGGCTTCGTCGACTTGGCGATCGACGATGGCCCCCGGCTGCCAGACCGAACCGCGGGCGCGGGGCCTGCCGCCTTAGGCTTCGCGGCCGCTTTCGGTGCCGGGGCGGGCGTTGGCTTTGCCCTGGTCTCCGGTTTCGATTTGGGCTTGGGCTTGGGCTTGGGCTTGGGTTCCGGTTTCGGTTCCGGTTTCGGTTTCGGCGCAGGCTGTGGTTTAACCTCGGGCTCGGGCTCCGGTTCGGGCTCGGGCGGTTCGGGCTCTGGTGGCGGTTCGGGCTCTGGTGGCGGTTCGGGCTCCGGCACGGGCGCTGGTTGGGGATCCGGCTGGGGCTCTGGTTCCGGCGCGGGCTCCGGCTCGATCACCGGCTCCGCCGCTGCCGACCCTATCTCCTCGACGACCTCGAACATGGCGAGGCTCACCTCCACGAGGTGTTCGTCGCCGCCTTCAGCCACCGTCTCGTCGAGGAGCCACAAGGTCCCGACCCCGATACCGACATGGATCAGGGCGGAGATGCAGAAACCCAGCAACCCGCTCCGGCGGCCCGTCGACCTCATGAGCCAGTATGTCGGGTCAGAATCGTCAGCTTGTCCATCCCCCGGGCCTTCAAGAGATCCACGACCGCCACGAAACCCGCGAATCGCGATTCCGCATCCACACGCAGGACGATCGGCGTCTCGGGCTCGAGCCCGGCGAGGCGGGCCTCGAGCTCCGCCAGCGTCGTGGGCTCGGCGCCAAGAAAGACCTGCCCGTCCTTGTCGACGGCGAGCTCGACCCGCTCGGCATTCTGCGGCGCTTCCTGGGACGCCGCCTCCGGCAGCCGGATCTCCAAACGGCCCTCGACGATAAAGGTGGCCGTGGTCAGCACGATCGCGAGCAAGACCAGCATGATGTCGATGAAGGGGATGACGTTGATGCCGTCGATGCGCTTCATCGGGCCCGCCCCCCCTTCCAGCGGACCTTGAGCAGCTCGACCCGGCGCAGCAGCGCGTTGTAGAAGACGATCGAGGGTATCGCAACGAGCAGTCCGAGCGCTGTCGCCTTCAACGCGAGGGCCAGCCCCAGCATGATGGTCGTCGTCTCGATGGACCCGGACTGGCCCATGTCGAAGAACGCGATGAGTATGCCCAGAACCGTGCCGAGCAGACCCACATAGGGCGCGTTGGACCCGATGGTCGCGATGGTCGTCAGATTGCGCGTGAGGTCGACCTCCAGCTCATCGGGGTCGGTGAAGCCGCTCAGGTCGACGCGGGCGAAGTACAGGTAGCGCTCGATGACCAGCCAAACCATCAGGAAGCTCATGAAGCCGAGAACCCCAATTACGGCCGTGTCGAGATAGTCTCTGAACAGATCCAATATGAAAGCTCCTTACGCCGGAATGTCATCTGTTAGTTAACAAGGGCCACCCATTCGCGCACGGATGACTCGCGAGCAGCATGTCACGCGGCAAAGAGAGGGCAGGCCGTAGGGTGGCAGAGTGTAGTAGGGAAACGCGGGAATTTCACGGGTTGGGCACGGGGACCCGCTGGGCGGCGGGCATGTCAAGGAGCGGCACCGCGGCACCGTGGCAAGCCGAAGACGCGCGTTTGCGGCCGGCTCTGCTTCGCGCCGCGGCCACGGCGTCCCCCGCTCCGTCGGCCAGGGAGCAGGACAAGAAGGTGCCCGGCGATTGCTGTTGCGTGCGCGGGACAGGTCCAATGGGCAACAACCGCGTCCAACGTGACTCCGGGAGACTCAGGCGAGATCGCCCCAACGACCCATGTCGCGCGTATTGCCTTGTAATATGAGCGATATGCCGCGCTTTTATTTGACGAAAATCAGGGAAAGTCGAGATTTCTCCGATGCCCTTGCAACCGGGGATAGACTCCGGACGCATATTCATTTTTACAACAGTTGCGGGGGCAGATGAGGTGGCAAGACGACGATTGTTTCTCGCGATGCTGGGGGTGTTCGGGGCCTGGGGCGCGGCGGCGGAGGAGACCGGAACCCTGTTGCCGGAGGTGGAGGTCACCGCGGATCAGGATCTGCCGCTCAGTGTAAGCACCACGACCCTGAACGACGCCGAGATTGCCCCCAAGCGCGCCCGCACCAGCGACACCGCCAGCCTGCTCACCGACATCCCCGGAGTAAGCGTCTATGGCGCCGGCGGTGTCTCGAGCCTGCCGGCGATCCGCGGCCTGGCGGACGACCGCCTGCGCACCAAGGTGGACGGCATGGACCTCGTCGCGGCCTGTCCCAACCACATGAACGCTCCGCTCTCCTACATCGATCCCACGGCGGTGGAAAACGTGCGGGTCTACCCCGGCGTGACCCCGGTTAGCGTGGGCGGCGACAGCATCGGCGGCAGTATCCTGGTGCAGTCCGCGGCCCCCTCCTTCGCCGACCCAGGCGGGCGCCTGGCGAAGGGCGAGGCCGGCGCGTTTTACCGCAGCAACGGCGACAGCTGGGGTGGCAATCTCTCCGGCACCTACGCAACCGAGTCCGTGAGCCTCAACTATACCGGCGCCTACACCCAGTCCGACAACTACAGGGCCGGCGGCGATTTCAAGGACTACATCTTCACCGGACGGGAGGGTCACACGCTCGATCCCGGACGAGGTGGGCTCCACCGCCTACCAGGCCAACAACCAGGCGATCAAGCTCGGTTGGACGAACGGTGGCCACCTGGTGGACTTCACGTACGGCTACCAGCACATCCCGTACGAGGCCTTTCCGAATCAACGCATGGATATGACGGACAACCGCAGCGACCAGTTCAATCTGGGCTACACCGGCGACCAGAGCTGGGGCACGCTGAAGGCGCGGGTCTACTACGAGCAAACCCAGCATGAAATGGATTTCGGCGACGACAAACGGTACTGGTACGGGGGCGCCTCGGGCGGCTCAATGGCGGTCAATGGCAAGCCATGCTCGCCGATCTCCGGGGGCATGAAAGGTTGCGCCGCCGGCATGCCGATGGACACCGAGGGCAAGAATACCGGATTCAACGTCAGCGCCGACATACCCCTGGCCAGCGGGGACCTGGTGCGCGTCGGCGGCGAGTACCAGAACTACCGCCTGGACGATTGGTGGTCGCCTTCAGGAGCGGGTATGTGGCCCTACACCTTCTGGAACATCAACGATGGGCAGCGCGACCGCTACGCGCTCTTCGGCGAGTTGGAGATCCGCAAGGAGCGCTGGACCCACATCCTGGGCGTGCGCTTCGAGTCCGTGGAAATGGATGCGGGCCCCGTGCACGGCTACAACCTCGATACGTACCCCACCGTCGTCCCGAAAACCGATGATGGGGATGATGCCCGACATGAGCAACCAAACCCGGGATGCGGCGCTGTTCAACACCCAGTCCCGCGGCAAGACGGACAGCAACTGGGATCTGTCCTGGATCGCGCGCTTTGCGCCGGCAGACACCCAGACATACGAGCTCGGACTGGCGCAAAAGACCCGCTCGCCGAATCTATACGAGCGCTATGCCTGGTCCACCTGGCAGATGGCGGCCTTCATGAACAACTTCGTCGGCGACGGAAATGGCTATGTGGGCAACCTGGACCTGGAACCGGAAGTGGCCGGCACCGTGAGCCTCACGGCCGACTGGCATGATGCCCGTGAAGAGCGATGGGGCCTGAAGGTGACGCCTTACTACACCTACGTGCAGGACTACATCGACGCGGTGCAATGGGACTCCCAGACCAACGCCCCCCGCACCACGCCTGTCGTCGACGACTTCACGGTGCTCAAGTTTTTCAATCAGTCCGCGCGCCTCTACGGCGTGGATCTATCGGCATTCTGGCTGCTTGCACGCGGAACCGGCATTGGCGACCTGACGACCCGGCTCGCGGCGAGCTATGCCAAGGGCGAGAACGAGGATACCGGCGACCACCTCTACAACATCATGCCCCTGAACGCCAAGCTGGCCATTTCGCAAACGTTGGGTCCCTGGACAAATACCCTCGAAGGCGAATTCGTGGCGACGAAGGATGACGTGTCCCAGGTGCGCAACGAGATGAAGACCGTGGGCTATGGGCTCGCTCATCTGCGCAGCCGCTACGAGAAAAAGACCTGGAGCCTGGAGCTCGGTGTCGAGAATCTGTTCGATCGATTCTATGACCTGCCCCTGGGTGGCGCCTATGTCGGCCAGGGTACGACCATGACCATCCCGCCGGAGCCCAACCAGCCCCAGTGGGGCACGCCGGTGCCGGGTCCCGGCCGTTCAATCTATGCCGCGGTCAACCTAAAGTTCTGACGCCTCGACACGCCGCTCGATCGGCAGGGACACCGCGAGATCGCGTCGGCCGCCGCAGGCTCAGGGATAGAGCCTGCCGCACCGGCAACCTTCCAAAAAGATCCTAATGGCACCGACTTTGGCTTTTTCGCTCCGTTGATCCTTCGGTTAGCTCACGCGCTCACGGCCGTCGGCGCGACTTCTCGGGGCGACCGTGCACACGCAACTCCTTACTCGCTAAGGCTCCCGGCCTGGTCATGAGCCCGAGCAAGGCCAAGGGCCAGGCATTGGCCTCCTTCGGTTGCGAAGAGCAACCTAGGTGAAGGGGGCGGAGTCAGTCCTGCACGTACGGGTCAGCCAGATCAGCGCCACGGCGCTCCAGCAACTCACGCAGAATGGACCGATGGCAGCGCGACTCGTCCGCGCAGTAGCATCCCACGGCGAAGTTGGTTTGATGCGACAAGGCGGCCAGCAGATCCAGCTCGCGGCGTGCCTCCGGCATATTCATCTCTGCCAGAAATCGCCGCCTGAACATTCTCCAGGTCTGCTCGTCCCTGGGGTCGTGCTGCTTCAACAGCGCTTCGCTCGGTGCGAGATTCGGAAACCAGACGTCGTAGATGTTCCGGCTGCGGTACTCCGCCTTCGGAACGCCGCGCGGGGGACGTCGGACGGTCCCGATACGCAGACCCTCCGTCTCCAGCCGGGGACTGCCGAGCCTTACTATGCGGATTGTCATGTCGGGGACTCCGGCGTGAAAAAAAGGAAGCCGCTTCCGGGTCGCGGAGCACCGCCCCGGGGCCAGTGCATCCTGTATCGGCCATCGGCATAGGTCATCGCGACGGGCGCGGCGTTTCAGACTCCGTTCCCCGCCTGCAGGGCGGAATTCGGGTGTTATCCCAGCGCGCCGACCGAGCTGCGCACTTGAAAAACTGTATCCGATAGTCAAGCTAGGAGGTTGGCGACGGCGAAATGCTGGCGAGCGCGTCGACATGGTTCCTGATTGCGCTACCCAACCCCCACGAAGGTGACCCACCGATGATTTCGAACGAGACGGCAGAACGCATCAGCGGGCAGATCAACCGCGAGCTCTATTCCGCTTACTTCTACCTCGGTCTCTCGGCACAGGCCGAGGCCATGAACCTGAAGGGTACCGCGGCCTGGTTCATGGCCAAGCACGACGAGGAAACGGCCCATGCGATGAAGTTCTATCACTATCTGATCGACCAGGACGCCGCCATCGCGCTGACGGACATCGCGGCTCCGCCTGCCGAAAACGACGGCGTGGTGGGAATGTTCGAGCGAACCCTCGCTCACGAGCGCGAGGTCACTGCCGCGATCAACGAGCTGGTCGACCATGCCCTGTCGGCGAAGGACCACGCGACGAATATCTTTCTGCAGTGGTTCGTAACCGAGCAGATCGAGGAGGAGGCGACCTTGAACGACATTCTCGGGCGGCTGCGCGTGTTCGGCGATCAGGGGCAGGGGTTGCTGTTGATCGACAACGAGTTGGCGGCGCTGGCAAAGCAGATGGCGCAGGCGCCAGCAACGCCGTCGGCCACCGCTGGCATGTAGCGACAACCCGGATTCCGGAGGACTGCCCTCAGAGGAAGACGGCCAGCGCCCAAAAACGTCCGAGGCGCTGACCTTTCATCGCGGCCAGACCGGGACATCTGTACTCGGCGGCCTCTGCCGACGAAACCGGCTCCCCTGCCGGAGGCAACGGTGCGAGGGCCACGGCAGTCCGAAGCCATGTCCAGCAGGCCGGGCGGGGGCGCGAACCTGAGCACGACAGCGAGATTACTTCGGAAGCGCGCGTGAACGGGAAGACTCGCGCGGCTCAGAATCGGATGGACAGCCCCAGCGCGAGATTATCCGTATCGGATCCAATCGCGGTCTGGGCGCGATTGGCGACGTAAGCGATCTGGGCGCTCAATTGGCGGTTGATCGCCCAACCTGCGGAGATGCCGTAGAGGAGGTCCTCTCGATAGTCGGCTTTCACCGCACCGTCGATCGTGGATCTACCGCCCCAATCGTAGGCGGCGCCGAGCGATACCCACCAGCCGCGCGGGACGCTATAGACTGTATGTGACTGGAGCAGCAGGATCGGGTCCTGCTCCCGGGTTTGAGTCACCAGGAAGTCGTGGTTGTCGGTGAAGAAGGAGGCCGAACCGGTAAGCTCGTATGACCAGGGTCCACGGGTATGGACCACCCCGAGCTGGGGCTGAATGGCAAAGCGGTTCTGCCCGAGGTTGAGCAGCTTGTCCTCCAAGTACTCCCCGAGCGGCAGGGTCACCGCCAGCGCCGCCCCGACGACGGTATTGACTGGGCGGGCAGCCCGATAGACGGCGAACTCCTTGCCTCCGAGGGCTGGCGCTCCGATCAGATCCACGGCCAGCCGAAGGCGAGGGTCCGCCGGCCCGCGCCGATCCACCGTGCGCGGCTGCCCATCCAGCAGGCCCTCCCAGCGGGCGTGCTGATGGGGCAGCCGGGCTTCGACACGCGCGCTGCGCCCCGCCAGATCAAATGCATGGACAATGGACGCGACCGTGGTCGTAACCTCCACCGTGGCGTCCTCGACCTTGAGCACCGGATCGAACGCGACGTCCCCCTGCCCCCGGACCACCCCGACACCGGCCACCGTGGTGCCGACGGGCAGCGGCGTCCAACGTCGGGGCTCGATGTCCTCAGCGGACAGCCCCCCGGTGAGCAACAGCAGCAAGGGGACCGCCAGCCGGTTACAGGACCTGGCGGCGCCTCGGGTCGAAGGCACGATTGGCATGATGGCCACCCTCAGTCGAGATCTCCGGAACCAATCCTCTGGAGATCCGCTTCGCCTACTGCAACACCGGCCGCGCGTTCACCGGCTGCAGCGGACCATTGTTCGGGTGGTGCATCACGTGCGCAAACCGCCCGATCTGGTCTTTCGGAGGCCGAGACCGGTTCCTTCATCACCAGCCACCAAACGTCTTCGGAGCAAGACGGCGTGGTGAGTGATCCATTGAAACGATAGTGATCGCGGTTCGCCGGCAAGAGGGACCCCGCTGCGACGGCCTCCGGGAGCGGATGCTTGTCCCCTCGTTTTCAGGCGTCTTTTCCCAAGCCTCCTCCAAGGCCTTGTTCGGCGCCCCTCGTCGATCATCACGGCGTCGACGGCGAGATTGCCATCCTTGTCTGCACGCACGAGTTGCGCCTCCATAGGATAGGACTTGCCCTTGATGTGATTCTCGCTGGGGGCGTGGAAGTGGAACTGCTTTAGCTCGAACAGGTGCCCGTCCACCTCGATCCTGCTGCCCGGCCGCATAGTTCACCTGCACCGGGTGACCGTTGCTGAGGATCTCGGCACCCCCAGCCTGATAGGCGAACTGGAACGGCTTGAGATCGGCCTCCACGAACCCCGTGGTCAGCAATCTCCTCAAGGTCGAACGTTATTTGGAGACGTCTGGCGTCCCAGAACCCGTGAAAGGTGGCTGCTCAGACTGAACTCTTGGGGGCAGGGCTCGAGTCGTCGCGCCCAAGGTCACGGAATCTGAACCCCGCTAACTCCCCGTGCCCGCACGCTGCCAAATATACAGCGGGTATCCAGGCGATCGCGCTTCTGAGCGGCGTCTTGCTCCTGCTAGGTGAGTCCGCGCGCCGTCGGAAAGTCTAGTTCCGGAAGGTTGAGGGGAGAATCTCCCCGCGGTCGTTCTCGTTTGCAACTGTGGCTCCGGCCGCGGTAGTTTCAGCTTGCCCAATGTTTTTTCCTGAGTGGCTACCACGGTAGAATTTTCGGCCGTACGGGTACGGTGGGTGGTCGCCCTTGTTTGTTCACCTCGAGATGCGGCTAACTGAGGCTTTACAGGATCTGGCCGTCCGAGGCGCCCGCTTGGGGGCCTTTCCTTACCTTATTCAACGAGGCTTACCATCGCAAGGCCGCGGTAATTTTCGGAGGCGCTCTTCTCATCGGGCGAGCACCAATTTCAGCCCGAGCCTCAGGCTACTCAGCAGCCAATCGCTTACGTTTGGTGGACGTGGGCGGCGCTGCATGGCCTTGCACTCGCCGCTTTTGTGCTTCTGACTTGGCTTGGATTCGGCGGTGCGGGCGACGCCCCCGCGTTTTCGGGTTACTGGCTGGGCGCATGGATAGCAGCAGGAACCGCGACGTTCGTCTTTTGGCTTCTGATACTCGCGCCGGCCGTCGCGTGGTGGCGCGTTCTGCGAGCACAGAAACGCCATCTGGCGTTAGGTTTTTCGGTCGGAGCGGCCGTTTGGCTGGGCGGACTTCTAACGCAGGATCTATGGAAACCCCTCGCGGCCGGCACGCTGCGGTTGAGCGCTCTGCTACTCTCTAGTCTCTACCCTGAGCTCTCGTAGGACCCCGTGCGCGGGATCGTTGGGACCAACGCCTATCTCGTGCAAATCATGCCCGTGTGCTCAGGGTACGACGGCATTGCGCTCGCGACCCTGTTCGTTGCCTTGTATTTATGGATCTTTCGAAAAGATCTCCGCTTCCCCAAGGCGTTCATCCTTTTTCCGATTGGCATCTTCAGCATTTGGGTCGCCAACGTACTGCGCGTAACCGCTACCCCTCGCGGAAGAGCTGGCCTTCCGGGGCTACCTGATCCGCAAGCTCGTTGCCAGCAACTTCGAACGTGTACGACCGGGCGAATTTACTTGGTTTTCGTTCGCGACCTCATCGCTACTTTTTGGTCTCCTGCACCAACATCTGGTGGCAGGGGTAATTGCTGGAGCTTGCTATGCCCTTGCGCTTTACCGTCGGGGTCATGTAGGCGATGCGATTGTTGCTCACATGACTACCAACGCGCTGATTGCGATCGCAGTTCTCGCGGCCGGCAATTGGGGACTATGGAGTTAGAGAAATTGCAGCTGATCGCCAATCCCAGAGAAAGCATGCCGTTTGCTTGATGATCAAATTAAGAGTATTGGGATCTGCCAGGCGAAACGGGTTCTGCCAGCAGATTGGTACACGAGATCTTTTTTTGCTTTGAGAGAGCGTCGCGTCAACGGCGCGCGCCACGCCTCGCCTCGGCCGTGAGCGCCCGCGCCTGCTCGGGCGTGAGTCGGCGCCAAGGGAGCGGCACCAGCGAAGGGACGAGTCGGCGGTATTGACGGTAGACATCGCCGTGGTACTCGATCAGCTTGCGCTCCTCGAGCCGCGAGCCGATCACGAAGTACAGGGTCGCCAGCACGGCCGCCAGCAGGAAGGCGGGGTCCATGTCCCGCGTCCAGATCAACACCAGCCCAAGGCTGTACCAGGGGTGGCGGACGTGGCGGTGCAGCGGCGAGATTCGAAACCGCTCCTGGTCCCGGACCGATCGGACCTTGCCCCGCCACTGCCGCAGGCCGAGGAACTCGGCGCCGTCGTACCAGCGGAGCGACCAGACGAAGCCGAGCGCGGCGAGCAGCGCGAGTCCGTTGGCCAGCCACCAGCCGTACCCGGTCCAGCGCCACAGCCAGGGACCGGGGTGCAGATAGGTCAGCGCCAGTGGCGGAATCAACAGGAGCAGCGAGGCGACATTGAAGAACAGGCGGTAGCCGGGCATCCAGTCCGGACGCCGGGCCGCGACAAGACGCTTGACCGCCAGCGACGCCAATAGCGAGTGAACCGCGAAGTAGCCGGTCCAGGCCGCCACAAGCGTCAGCAGATGCGTCGTGTACGGGTCGCTCATCGCAGTCTCCTCTCGGTAGCTTGCACGTCGGCGCACGGCTATGGCCGTCGCCTTTGGCAAAGGGCTCCTGTTAACATCCCGCGCGGCATCAGAATCGAACGACAGAGGCTTAAGACCATGCTCGGGCTACATCGAATTGCGGGCGGGCTGCTGATCGCCCTGGCGCTCTCGCCGCTGCAGTCTATCGCCGGCGGCGGCTACGCGGTCTATGAGAGCGAGTCCGCCTTCGAGGACGTGATGGACGGGCTCAAGCTCGCGATCCAGGAGCGGGGCATGTACATCAACAACGTCATGCACATGGGCGAGATGCTGGAGCGCACCGGAAAGGACCTGGGTAACGACGAGCCGATTTATCAGCACGCCGAGTCCATCGAGTTCTGTAGCGCGGTTCTGTCCAGGGAGATGACGGCCGAGGCGCCTGAGCGCATCGTCAATTGCCCCTTCATCATCTCCGTCTACACCCTTCCGGGGACCGAGGGGACGACCTACGTGGTCCACCGTGTGATCCCCGAGGACCAGGTCGCCGCCAGTGCCACCATGGCGAAGGTCGCTACCATGCTCAAGGAGGTCGCCGAGGCCGCCGCGTCCTGGTGACAGCCTCGGGCTGCTCCGGGGTTCGGTGCTATCATGCTCGGCTTTAGGCGGAGTCGAGTCCGGCGGGAAAACGGATGAAGGTAGGCATACTGGCCGGCGGCCTGGGCACCCGGCTCGCCGAGGAGACCGAGGTCAAGCCCAAGCCCATGGTCGAGATCGGGGGTCAGCCGATCCTCTGGCACGTGATGATGCACTATGCCCGCTATGGGTACAGCGAGTTCGTTATCGCGCTCGGCTACAAGGGCGAATACATCAAGCGCTGGATGAACGAGTTCGCCAGCCTGCACAGCAATATGACGGTGCGCACCGGAACCGGCGAGGTGACGCTGCACGACAAGCATCATCTGGACTGGACGGTCGACCTGGTCGCCACCGGACAGGACACGGCCACCGGCGGACGCATCAAGCGCCTGCGGGACTGGCTCGGGGACGGCACCTTCATGCTGACCTGGGGTGACGGGGTCTCGGACGTGGATCTCGATGCCTTACTGGCCTTCCATAGGGCCCATGGCAAGCTCGCGACCCTGACCGCGGCGCGGCCGCCCGCCCGCTTCGGTCATCTGGAGTTCGACGGCGACCAGGTGACCCAGTTCACCGAGAAGCCGCAGACCAGCGAGGGCTGGATCAACGGCGCCTTTTTCGTGCTCGAGCCCGGCATATTCGACTACATCGACGGTGACGAAACCCAGTGGGAGAAAGAACCCCTGGAGCGGCTCGCCGCCGACGGCCAGCTGATGGCGTACCGGCACGAGGCCTTCTGGCAGTGCATGGATACCATCCGCGACAAGAAACTGCTTGAAAAACTCTGGGCCGACGGCTCGGCCCCCTGGAAGACCTGGGACTGACCCATGCGCGTACTTGTCACCGGACACAACGGCTACATCGGCACCGTTCTGGTGCCGATGCTCCAGGGCCACGGCCACGACGTCGTCGGCCTGGACACCAACTACTTCCGGCGCTGTCTGTTCGCCGGCGAGTTACCGGCCATCGAGCAGATCGACAAGGACATCCGCGACGTCGCCGCGGCGGACCTTAACGGCTTCGACGCCATCATCCATCTCGCCGGACTTTCGAACGACCCGCTCGGCGACTACAAGCCGAACCTGACCGAGGACATCAACGAGCAGGCGGCGGTGCGGCTCGCCGAGCTCGGCAAGGCCGCCGGCGTGCGGCGCTTCCTGTTCGCGTCCTCCTGCAGCAACTACGGCGCGGGCGGCCAGGACTTCCTGGACGAGCAGGCCGCGTTCAATCCCGTCACGCCCTACGGGGTCTCCAAGGTCCGCGTCGAGGCGGCCCTCTCGGCGATGGCGGACGCGGAGTTCTCGCCGACCTACCTGCGGGCGTCCACCGCCTACGGGATGTCGCCGCTGATTCGCTTCGACCTGGTGATCAACAATCTCACCGCCTGGGCGTTCACCGAGGGCCTGGTCTATCTGAAGAGCGACGGCACGCCCTGGCGGCCCGTGGTGCACGTGGCGGACATCGCGCTGGCCTACATCGCGGCCCTGCACGCCCAGCGCGAGCTCATCCACGACGAGGCCTTCAACGTCGGCACGACGACGGAAAACTACCAGATCCGCGAGCTGGCCGAGATCGTCCGCGACATAGTCCCGAACTGCCGGATCGAGTACGCGCCCGATGCAGGGCCCGACGCCCGGTGCTACCGCGTGGACTGCAACAAGATCGCCCGCACGCTGCACGAGTTCAAACCCCAGTGGACCGCACGCCGGGGCGTCGAGGAGCTGTACCAGGCCTACCGGACCGTCGGCCTGACGCTGGACGATTTCGAGGGCGAGCGCTACAAGCGCATCGCGCACGTGAAGCGGCTGGTCGCCGACGGCGAATTGGACGACGAGCTGCGCTGGCGTTCGCGCGCCGCCTGACACGCCGGGAGCCCGATCAGCATGGCAACAATCGAAGGCTGCCGATCCTGCGGCCACCGGGGGCTGGAGTCGGTCCTGGACCTCGGCCATACGCCGCTCGCCGATCGGCTCCTGAGCGCCGAGCAGCTCGGGGCGCCGGAGCCCGTGTTTCCTCTGGAGGTCGTGTTCTGCCCCGAGTGCAGCCTGCTGCAGATCCGAGAGACCGTGGATCCTGAGCAGCTGTTCTGCGAGGACTACCCCTACTTTTCCTCCTTCTCGGACGCCCTCGTACGTCACTCCCGCGACAATGTCCTAGAGCTGATCGCAGACCGCGGCCTGGGCCCCGACAGCCTGGCCGTCGAGGTCGCGAGCAACGACGGCTACCTGCTCAAACATTATCTGGAGAAAGGCGTGCCCGTCCTGGGCATCGACCCGGCCGAGGGGCCGGCGCGCGAGGCGGAGACGGTCGGCGTGCGGACCCTCAACACCTTCTTCACGCGGGCGCTTGCCAAGCAGCTCGCGGGCGAGGGGCGGCGGGCCGACGTTATCCACGGCAACAATGTCCTGGCGCACGTCGCCGATACCAACGGCTTCGTCGCCGGGCTCGCCACGCTGGTCAAGGACGACGGTGTCGTCGTGATCGAGGCGCCCTACGTCAAGGACCTGATCGATCACGTCGAGTTCGACACCATCTATCACGAACACCTGTGCTATTTCTCGGCCACCGCGCTGGACCGGCTGTTCCGGCGCCACGGGCTGTTCCTGAACCAGGTGCGCCGGCTCTCGATCCACGGCGGCTCGCTGCGGCTCTACCTGGAGAAGACCGAGCGCGTCGGCGATTCGGTGCGCGACCTGTTGGAGCTGGAGCGAAGCCAGGGAGTCGACCGCGTCGATTACTACCGGGACTTCGCCCATCGGGTCGACTGGCTCAAGCACGAACTGCTCAGTCTGTTGAATGGCATCCGGCGCCGGGGCAAGCGGATCGCGGCCTACGGGGCCGCGGCGAAGGGCAGCACGCTGATCAACTACGTCGGTATCGGACCGGGGCTGATCGACTACGTGGTGGACCGCAACACCTTCAAGCAGGGCCGGTACATGCCCGGCCAGCGGTTGCCTATCTACCCGGTACAGCGCCTCGTCGAGGACATGCCGGACTATGTCCTGCTGCTCGCCTGGAACTTCGCCCGCGAGATCAAGGAACAGCAGGCCGACTATCAGGAGCGCGGGGGACATTTCATCGTCCCGGTTCCGGAACCCTCGATCCTCTGAGCCGTCCGTGACGAGCGACCTGCCAGCCGCCGACGACGCCCTCGACTGCCCGGCCTGCGGGTCGTCCGGCATGCACGTCTTCCACGAGGCGCCCGGGGTCCCTTCGAACAGCTGCATCCTGCTGGACCAGAGGGGGGAGGCGCTCGGCTACCCGCGCGGAAGCATCCGCCTCGGTTTCTGCGAGTCTTGCGGCTTCATCTCCAATGTCGCCTTCGACCCGGCGCTGACCGAGTACTCGGGACGCTACGAGGAAACTCAGGGGTTCTCGAACACCTTCAACGCCTTCCATCGGGCGCTCGCCGAAAGGCTGATCGAGCGTTACGACCTGAGGGACAAGGACATCGTCGAGATCGGTTGCGGTAAGGGCGAATTTCTGCTGCTGCTGTGCGAGATCGGCGGGAACCGCGGCGTCGGCTTCGATCCAGGCGTTGACCCGGACCGCATCCAGGGCGAGGCGGCCGGGCGGATTCGGCTCATCCCTGATTTCTACTCGCCGCACTACGCGGATATCCAGGGCGATTTCGTGGCCTGCAAGATGACGCTGGAGCACATCGCGCCCGTGGGCGACTTCGTGCGATCCGTCCGCCAGGCGATCGGCGAGCGCACCGGCACCCTGGTGTTCTTCCAGATCCCGGACACGACACGCATCCTGCGTGACTGCGCCTTCGAGGACATCTACTACGAGCACTGCTCCTATTTCTCTCCGGGCTCGCTGGCGCGGCTGTTTCGGCGCAGCGGGTTCGAGGTGTTGGACCTGAGCACCGAGTACGACGGCCAGTATCTGACCATCGAGGCGCGGGCGGCCACCGAGCCGGTTACCCAGGCACCGCTGCCGGAAGAAGATGACATGACGCCATTACGCGACCTGATTCGGAGCTTCCCGGCCCGGTTCGCGGCCAAGCGCGCCGACTGGGAGGCACGGATACGCGGCGCGGCCGCCGCGGGCCGCCGGGTCGTGCTCTGGGGCTCCGGATCCAAGGCGGTCTCATTCATGACCACGCTGGACTTGGGCGACGCCATCGATTATGCCGTCGACATCAATCCCTATCGCCATGGTCATTTCCTGCCGGGCTCAGGGCAGGAGATCGTCGCCCCGGAGTTCCTGATCGGCTACCGGCCGGACCTGGTGGTCATCATGAACCCGGTTTACCGGGCCGAGATCGCGAGGGACCTGGAGCGGCTCGGACTCTCACCGGAGCTCGTCACCTTGTGACACGCCGGACGAGGGCAGGGCGGGCAACCCGCCAGCGATGAACCCCACCGTTGAGACTCGGCGATGAACGGTAGCGACCACGCCGCCTGTCCGGTCTGCGCCGCGGCCGACCTGACCCCCTGTCTGGAGATCCCGCGGGTTCCCGTCTACTGCAATGTGCTGCACGCGAGCCGCGAGGCCGCGCTCCGGGCGGCGACCGGCGCAATGGACCTGCTCTTCTGCGGCCACTGCGGGCATCTGCACAACGCCGCGTTCGACCGGGCGCTGGTCGACTACTCCGGCGAGTACGAGAACAGCCTGCACCACTCGCCGCGCTTTCGCGACTACGCCGAGGGACTGGCGCGGGAGCTTTCCGCCCGGCACGGACTCAGGGGCAAGACCGTTGTCGAGATCGCGAGCGGACAGGGCGACTTCCTGCGGACGCTGGCGGCCGTCGGCGGGAGCCGGGGAATCGGCTTCGACCCCGCCTACCGGGGCCCAGCGGGCCAGACGGACGGCGTCGAGATCATCGCCGACCACTACTCGGACCACCACGCCAGGCGCCACGCGGATCTGCTGGTCTGCCGCCACGCCCTGGAGCACCTGCCGGACCCGGCCGGGTTCCTGCGGATGGTCCGTAGCGCCGTCGCGGGCGACGCCACGGCCGTGTTTTTCGAGGTACCCGATGCCCGCTTCACGCTGCGGGACCTGGGTATCTGGGACCTGATCTACGAGCACTGCGGCTACTTCTCCCGGGAGTCGCTGATCCGGGTCTTTCGCGACGCCGGATTCCGCGTGGACGGCATAGAGACCGCTTTCGGGGACCAATTCCTGTGTCTGCACGGCCATGTGGCCGGGGCGGCCGACGCGGGACCCGCGGAGCCGCCGGGGCCCGAGCTGGCCGGGCTGGTCGAGCGTTTTGCGACCGCCTACAGGGTCAAGGTCGAGCAGTGGGCGGACCGGCTTACCCGCTTGCGGGCGGCGGGGCTGCGCACGGTGCTCTGGGGCGCCGGGTCCAAGGGGGTGAGCTTCGTCAACAGCGTCGCGGGCAGCGATGCCGTCGAGGCGCTGGTCGACCTCAATCCGCATAAGCACGGGCGGTTCGTGGCCGGCAGCGGCCACCCGGTGATCGCGCCTGAGCGGCTCCGCGAGCTGCGTCCTGATCGCGTGATCCTGATGAACCCCGTTTATCGGGAGGAGATCGCGGCTTCACTCGCCACGCTCGGCCTCGACAAGACCGAGATCCTCCTGGACTCGCTCGGATGAGCCTGTTGCGGAGCGATCAACCCCGGGTCTTGCTGTTCTCGCAGCGCCAGCTGGCGCCGGTGATCTCGCGCTGCTTTTCCTACGAGTTCGAGGATGCTATCCGCGCCATGGACGGCGTGGATCTCGTCGCCCCGGGCTACCGGGTCGGATTCGGCGAGCTGATCTACCGGGTGGTCAACAAGGCGGGGCGACGGACGCGACTGCTGCGGGGCGTCAACCCGGCCGTCAACCCGGTTCAGATCAGTCGGCGCTACCCGCTGTTCTTCGCCGTGTTCCAGTTCGCCAACGATCTGCCGACCCTGAACGCCCTCCGCGGCTGGCGCCGGCATAGCGATCACGCCGTTTGTCTGATCGAGGAGCTCTGGGCCCGGGACCTCGGCCGGTTCGACAGCCAGCTCGCGCTGCTCGCCCAATTCGATCAGGTGCTCACCAACTGCCGGAGCACGGTCGAACCGCTGGCCCGAAAGATCGGCCGGCCGGTGCGCTATATCGCGCCCGGCATCGACGCCCTTCGGTTTTTTCCGGGACCCAAGCCGCCGTCGCGCTCCATCCAGGTCTACAACATGGGCCGGCGCCACCCGGCGACCCACCGGGCGCTGCTCGACTGGTCCCGATCGCGGCAGTCGTTCTATCTCTTCGACACCTTCAGCGGGAACCTGCCGGTCCAGGATCCGGCCGAGCACCGGCTGATGCTGGCCGAGAAGCTCAAGCGCACCCGGTTCTTCATGGCCAACAAGGCCAAGGTTAACGAGGAAGGCGAGAAGGGCGACCAGGAAGAGGTCGGATTCCGGTTCTTCGAGGGTGCCGCGGCCGGTACCGTCATGATCGGCGACCCGCCCGACGTGGCCTCGTTCCGTGAGAACTTCGACTGGCCCGACGCCGTCGTCCGTCTCCCTTACGGCAGCACCGCGGTTGCCGATGTGCTCGACGAACTGGCGTCCGACCCGGACCGACTCGAGCGCATCAGCCGGGAGAATGTCCGCAACAGCCTCGAGCGCCACGACTGGGCCTACCGCTGGGAGCAGGTGTTGGGCTGGGCCGGTCTTCCGCCGGATGATCGCTTGGACGAGCGCCAGGAAGGGCTGCGCTCGCTCGCCGGCGCCCTGTCCTGAGTGGAGCCCGTTGCGATCCCGTCCTATGGAGGGCCTTAGCCCGTGGGCTTCCTGACCCGCTATCTACCGCGGGCGGCCCATGTGCTGCGGACCGAGGGCCCATCCGTGTTGCTGCGCAAGATACAGCGCCGCCTGCAAACGACCCCGCTGACGGTCACCCGCAAGCCGGACATCCTGCGGCTCAGCGAACCCTTCAAGCCGGTCGCCTTCCCGGTCGTCGGGTCGCCTCTGGCTTCGGTAGTGATCCCGGCCTACAACCAGTTCCCGTTCACGCACCACTGCCTGGCGGCGCTCGCGCGGGCGGGCGCCGATGTGCCCTTTGAGGTAATCGTCGTCGACGACCACGACGACGACGGGACCCGAGAGCGGCTCGCGACCTATCCCGGCGTGCGGGTCGTCAGGAACGAGCGCAATCTCGGGTTCGTCGGTTCCTGCAACCGGGGCGCGAGTATCGCGAAGGGCCGGTACCTGGTGTTCCTCAACAGCGACACCCAGGTTCAACCGGGTTGGTTGGACGCCCTGGTGGCCACGTTTGCGGGCGTGGAAGACGCGGGCATCGTCGGCAGCCGGCTGATCTACCCGGACGGTCGGCAGCAGGAGGCGGGCGCCATCCTGTTCCGCGATGGATCGGCCTGGAATTACGGGCACCTCGACGACCCCTACAAGCCCGAGTACAGCTACCGGCGCGAGGCGGATTACTGTTCCGGCGCCGCGCTGGCGATTGGGAAACCGCTGTTCGACCGCCTCGGCGGGTTCGACCCCGAGTTCGCGCCCGCCTACTACGAGGACACGGATCTCGCCTTCCGGGTGCGGGCCGCGGGTCTGCGGGTCTTCTACCAGCCGCTGTCCGTGGTGGTCCACTTCGAAGGCATCAGCGCGGGACGCGACGAGGGCGACGAGACCGGCCTGAAGCGTTTTCAGCGAATCAACGCTGAGAAGCTCAGGGTGCGCTGGGGCGCCGAGCTGCAGGGGTTCGGTGAGCGCGGCGGGGACCTGGAGGTCGCCAAGGAGCGAGGCGTCCAGCGCCGGGCCCTGGTCGTCGACAACTACATGATCACGCCCGATCGCGAGTCCGGGTCGCTGCGGATGCTGAACCTGTTCCGGATCCTGCAGGGGCTCGGTTACAAGGTCACCTTCGGGGCCGCGAATCTGGAGGCGCCCCAGCCCTATGTGTCCGACCTTCAGCGCATCGGCGTGGAAGTGCTCTATCGGCCCTATGTGCGCAGCCTGGGTTCCTATCTGAAGGCGCAGGGCCAACGGATCGATCTCGTGATCCTCAGCCGAGCCGACGCGGCCGCCGCGACCATGGACGCGGCGCGTGCCGGATGCCCCAACGCGCGGATCGTCTTCGATACCGTCGATCTGCACTTCCTGCGCGAGGCCCGGCTCGCCGACCTGCGCGGGGATCACGCGACGCGCCGGATCGCCGAGCGGCGCAAGGCGCAGGAGCTCGACCTGATGCGCCGGGCCGATCTGACGTTCGTCGTCAGCGATGTCGAGCGAAAGCTGCTGGCCACCGAGGCCCCGGACGTCGAGGTCCATGTGGTGTCCAACATCCACCGGATTTTCGGTTCGGCGAAGCCCTGGGAGGCACGCCGCGACCTGCTGTTCATCGGCTCCTTCGCCCACCCGCCGAATACCGACGCGGTGCTCTACCTCGCCCGCGAGGTGATGCCGATGGTCGAGGAGCGGACTCCGGGGCTGGTGTTGAACATCATTGGCGCGGACCCGCCAGCCGACGTCCGCGCCTGCGCGAGGGAATCCATCCGGGTCCTCGGCTACGTCCCCGACGTGACGCCCTGGTTCGCGAGCTGCCGGCTGTCGGTGGCCCCGTTGCGCTACGGTGCCGGCGTAAAGGGCAAGGTGAACCAGAGCCTCGCGCACGGGCTTCCGGTGGTCGCCACGACGGTGGCGATAGAGGGCATGGGCCTGGTCGACGGTGAATCGGTCCTGGTCGCGGACGACGCGGAGTCTTTCGCTACGGCCATCGAGCGGCTCTATGGCGACGCGGCACTCTGGCAACGCCTCTCCGAGGGCGGGCTCGCGGTGATGGAACGCCGGTTCAGCTTCGCGGCCGCCGAGCGGGCGGTGCGGGGCGCCTTGGGGCTGGGAAAAGCGACATGACACGCGGGGAAACCAAACCGGGGTGACCGCCATCGTGGTCAACTACAACGCGGGCGACCTGCTCGCCGACTGCGTCACGGCGGCTCTCGGCTCCGCGCTCTCGGTTGAGGTGATCGTCAGCGACAACGGCTCCGCCGACTCGAGCCTCGTCGAGCTGCGGCGGCGCGTCGGCGACGACCCGCGCCTGACGGTCGTCGAGAACCGGGCCAACCTGGGCTTCGCGAAGGCCAACAACCGGGCGCTGCCGCTCGCCCGCGCCGACTACCTGCTGTTCCTCAATCCCGACTGCATCGTCGAGCCCGACACACTCGCGCGGCTGCACGCCTTCATGGAACAGCGCCCCGACGTGGGCATGGCCGGCGTTCTGGTGCGCAACCCGGACGGCAGCGAGCAGATCGCGAGCCGGCGTTCAGTCCCGGACCCCTGGATCGGGCTCAAACGGGTGCTCGGGCTGGACCTCGTGCTCGGCGGGCGCTCGCTCAACCGGGCCGGCGAGCCGCTGCCCGAGGGTCCCGTCGAGGTGGACGCGATCTCGGGTTCATTCATGTTCGTGCGCCGGCGGGCGCTCGACGCCGTGGGTCCGCTGGACGAGGGCTACTTTCTGCACTGCGAGGACCTGGACTGGTTCGTGCGCTTCAGCCAGGCAGGCTGGAAGATCGCCCTGTTGCCGGACGTCAGTGTCGTCCACCACAAGGGCGCCTGCAGCACGGCGTCGCCGCTGGCCGTCGAGCGGCACAAGCACCGGGGGATGGAGCGCTTCTACCGCAAGTTCCAGTATGGGCGCTACCCGAGACCCTTCAGCTGGCTGGTCATCGCCGGAATCCGGGGGCGCTACGGGCTCAAGGTCCTGCGGCATCGCATGGGCCGGATCATCTCGCCGCGCGGGCCGGCCGAGTGACGGGCGCGAGCGAATCAGGCCAGGCCCTGGGCACCGTATTGGTGACGGGCGCGACCGGACGCGTCGGCCGGGTGTTGGTCGATACGCTGCTCCGGCAGGGCGTCCCGGTGGCGGTGATCAGCCGCCGCCCGGAGCAGGCGCCAGGTCTATGGCCCGGCAAGGCCGGTGGAGGCCCGGCGGGCCGACATCACGGACCGAACGAGCCTTCGCGGCATCTGCGAGGGCGCTGACACCCTGTTTCACCTCGCGAGCTATACACCGAGGCCGGACGAGCCGGACATCTACGCGGCGCCCAGCCACTGGCCCGTGACGGCGGAGGGCACCGCGAACCTGATGGCCGAGGTCGCCGCGTCTCCGATCCGGCGCGTCCTGTACCTCAGCAGCATCAAGGCGATGGGCGATGCGGCCGGCGCCCGCGGGCGCCCCGCCAACGAGGACACGCCGCCGGCCCCTGACAGCCTTTACGGCCGCGCGAAGCTTGCAGCGGAAACCTCTGTTCTGTCCGTGGCCAAGGCTTCGGGGATCGGCGCAAGCGTGGTCCGGGTCCCGATGGTCTACGGTGTCGGCGCCGAGGGAAACATCCCCCGAATGATCGCCGCGGTGGCGGCGAACCGGTTTCCGCCCTGGCCGAGGATCGGCAACCGCCGCTCGGCGATCCACCTGGACGACGCGATCGCCGCCGCTATCCTCGCGGCTACTCAGCCGGCAGCCTCGGGAGAGACCTTCATCGCGACGGATGGCGAGGTCTACTCGACGCGATGGCTCTACGAGCAGATCCTGGAGGCGCTTGGGCGTCCGTTGCCCCGCTGGAGCGTCCCGGCCGGCGTGCTGCGCGCGGCGGCCCTCGCCGGGACCGTGGCGGAACGGGTCTCGGGCCGACGGATGCCGCTAACCCTTAGCGGTCTCTCGAAGCTGACCGGCGACGCCTGGTTCTCGCCGGACAAGATCGAGAGGCTGCTCGGGTTCCGGGCCCGGCACTCGCTGGAAAGCGAGATCCCCCGGATGGTGGCGGCGCTGGTTCAGGAACGGGCGACCCGCCGCGGGGACTGACACCGGATTTCCGAGTCTCCCTAGACGCTTGCCGGCTGGGCCGCCGCGTCGTACCTCGCCCGCTCCAGAAGCTGCGCTACCGCGCGGTCCGTCAGCCGATCATGGCTCAGGACCCTTGCGGTTCCCTTGCGCAGATGGTCGGCGAGGCTGCTGGTCGCCAGCGTCAGGGCGTTCTCCCCCTGACGGTTGGTGAAAAGGTAGACCCCACGGAATTCGCTGACCCAGTTGAGCCGCAGCGTCTTGCGGGTTCCCCGCTGGCTTTCCAACTCCACCCAGGCGCCGACCTCGAGGGACTGGGCGAGCCGTAGGTAGGGATCCCCGGATTCCGCCGCGTCTCCACCGCTCACCGGTTCTTCCGCGGGCATTTCGTCGCTCGTTGGCGCCGCCGACCCGGACGGTAGATCTTGCAAGGCGCCGCCACGCCGAATCGCCGAGTCCGAAACGGTGCTGGAACCAGAGCTGGAACTGGAAGACGGCTCGTGTCGCTGCAGGTCGGACACGGCCTCCTTTTGGATCGCGCCGACATGGAGACGGATCAGCTGGCTGAAGAAGGGATCCCAGGCATCCTCCATATCGACGGCCTGAAGCCCGGCGCGGAGCCGCTTGAGCAGGTCCGGGAGTGCGCCAAGGAATCGGCGGCGATCCTCGGCCGCCTGCTTGGGCTCGACGCTCCACAGCAGGTCGTCCATGGCACGGACCGCGTCCTCCCACTCCTGCCCGGTATCGCCCGAATCCAGAAATATCCGCACCATGACCAGCCGCCAGTGGCGGTTCAGGAAGTCGGCCACCAGGTTCGGAATACGGCGGCGATTGACGCGCCGCTCGACCTCCGGCCGGACGCGTGTGTGGGCGAGCGCCTCGCGATCGCGGCGTTCGAGCCGGTCGACGACCTCGGTGGCAACGCTCTTGGCGTGCTGCTCCTCCTGCTGGAGAAACTGTTCGAGCCGCTCCAACTGGGCGGCGAAAATCCCGATGTCGGTATCGAATCCCTCAACCACCTCGTCGACGATCGACTTTATCTCGGCGACGAGCCGCCGCTCGTCCTTCTCGCTGCGCCCGATCCCCGCGCTGGCGATGGCGTCCAGAAGGCGCCGCGCCGGGTGACGCTTGTTCGAGAAAAAGCCCTTGTCCATCAGGGCCACCTTCAGCACGGGGATCTGGAGCCTGGCGATCTCCGCGCGAAGTACCGCTGGCAGATCCGGGTCGTTGAAGATGACGTCGAAGAGCATGGCGACGATGTCGATGGTCAGGGCATCCACCGGATGCGACCAGCTGACCATCGGCGTGGCGCGGAGCTGCTGCAGCACCTGGCTTCCGGCCGGGTCGATCCGGACGGACCCCAGGCCCGGCAGCTGGCGGGTATCCACCAGCCCACGCTGAACACTGGAGAGCGCCTCGACCAGCTGGGCAACACCGAGCGAGGCGGGTGCGCCGGATGGACCCTGTGGGGGGCCGTAATTTGGCGCAAAAGAGGGCGCATGCGCCGTTGCGGACACCGAGGTCAGGGCGCGGGCGATCTGCCCGAAAACATCGTCGGCTCCAGGGAGCCCGCCCGGGTGTCCGCCACCGGGCTGCATCGACTGCCCGCCCCCCGCCGGCGTCGACAGAGGCCCGGTATCGCGAACCGATGGGCGAACCGAATCCTGAAGCACGTCGTACGTCGCATCGCCCGCCGAGGGACCGAGCCGGCCGACGGGGATCGCCGGCAGCACGTCGTTTTCGGCCAGGAACCGATTCAGCTCGTTGTAGATCTTGGGCAGCTCGGGGGCGGTCTGGCGCTCGAATTGCGAGAGCAGCACCAGGGGGAGCTGCTCGCCGAGGTCCATCTCGGCGCATGCCTGCAGCATTGCCGTGAACAGCGCCTGCGGGAACAGGGGATTGTCCTCCTGAGCGATCCGCGGCAGCCGGAGCAGCGCGGCCAGCCGGCGCTCCAGCGCCGTCAACTGCTGGGAACAGTTGCAGGCCGCCCTTGCCGACAGCTTTCGTATAGCCAGGTCGCGCTCGTAATCGTCGGTATCGATGAGCTCGAGCTCCCCGAGCTCCGGCAAGCGGCCGGCGTCCCGGCCGCCCCTCAGCGCTTCGGCCCCTGAGTCGAACTGGGCCACGAAGGCGCCGCGAAACTGCTGCAGGAGCTCTTGGCCCCGTTTCGCGAGCAGGTCCATCGCGACGAAGTAGAGCTGCTGGTGCTCCATGCTGGTGGCGCGGTCAGCCATGACGAGCAGGTCGGCGCCGGCGCCCGAGAGCTTCTCGGCGAATGCCGTGGCTATCGCGTGGACGAGCCGGTCCCGGCACGCGGACAGCAGCTTGGCCGCATCCGCGGACGGGCCACCGTCGCGCGGTACGAAGCGCTCCCCGAAGGGAAGCACATTGGAAAGAGCATTGTTGGACATGGAGTGGCGCCGAGGTGAACTGAGCCCTTCCCTGTCGGCTCGCACGCAGGCTTGATGTCTCGAGGGTCGCGCGAGCAGGAAGAAGGCGCGGCGACTCCGGCGACGGCTGCACGCCACGGACAGGGAACCGTTTTAAATGCAGTATATCGGCGCGCGGGAAGCCCCGATGCCAACCGGGTCTACGTTTCGACAAGAAGCCGTAAGCGGCTCCGCAGAACGACCGCGGACGGTGTTAGAGGGGGTCACTCGGCCCGGAGTCCCCGGACGATTTCCAGCAGTTGGGGATCGTCCCATTCACGACCGCCGATGGCCCGATAGGCGAGCCGGCCCTCGGGGTCGACCACGAAGGTCGTCGGCAACCCGCGAACCGGCCAGGTCGCCGACGACCGACGAGTCCCGGTCCATCAGCAGCGGAAACTCAACCGGATAATTGGCCATAAATTGAAAGATGATGTCCTCGTCCTCGCCCACGTTGACGGCGATCATCTGGACATCGTCCTCCTTCAGCAGCTCCCAGGCCCGCTGCATCGACGGCATCTCTTCCCGGCACGGCGGACACCAGGTCGCCCAGAAGTTGACGATCAGCACCTTGCCCCGGTACTCCGACAGCCGGTGTGTCTTGCCGTCGATATCGGTCAGCTCGAAGTCCGGTGCCTCTGGCTGTTCGGCCAGGGGCGTAAGCCCTTTTCCCGGTTGTTGGGCCAGGGACGGCGGCGCAATCGAGGCCAGCGCCAGGAGCAGAAGCCACCTGAACAGGGGAAAAGGCATCGGCGATCTCCCGCTCATAAGTCCGAGGCACACTGAATCGACTGAATCTCGCCCGTGACCGGGTTGCCGCCGATGGTGAGCTTGAGCACGAGGTCGAATCCCTCTCCGGGAAGCAAGCCGAAACTGGTCATGCCCCAGTTGTAGTCGCCGGGCTCGAAACGCTGTACGGTCGGAAGCAGCGCCCAGCGAAACGCGATTCTTGGCGGCTGGGCGATGCCGAAGTCCTGCCACTGCCGATCCCAGGTTTCTCGGGTAAGCAGCGGTGCCTGTCCCGCGCCGCGGCGAACCGACCAGTCGCCCAGGTCGTACTCGACCGGCTCCTTGCCGTCGTTGCGGAATATGGTCTGAAAGACGCAGGACTGGGCCACCCGTTCGACGGCTTCGGTCCCGAAGCCCCGCCCCAGAAAGAAGGCGCGGGTCTGGTCCGGAAGACGCTGAACAAGCTGGACGGAGACCCCTTGGTGTTGCCAGGTCCAGGATGCCAGGCGCGTCTCCGGGTCCTCGCCGGCCGTGACGTCGGCCGCAAGCGCGCCTGGGCCAGAGGCCAAATAAGTCGCCAGGGTCAAAACAATTCCGCAGTGGTGAATTAACCGGATCATGAATCGTCCCGGACTTGTCGCCGCCGTCTTGACACGAAGCGATCTGAACGTTACATGCAAGCCGCGATCCGCTCAAGTCACCGGTTCAAAAGGTCGCCGCGCTCTATCGGTGCGCGGGACCGCGGAATACTGCGCGTACTTCGCGTTCATCTAACTCTGTGGCAGGCAGCCGCAATGTCTTCGCGCGGGTCGCTCGGGCCTTCCCGAGTACGGACCGCGAAGGGCCAGACAAAGCCACTGCCCTGGGAGCTGGGAGTCATGCGCGGGTTCGAACGCCGGGGCGGGTTTCATGCAGGTGTTGTCGGGGCGGGTGTGTCAGTCGCCCTTCTAGCGTTCTGGATCTTGCAGCCGGCGGTGGCCGGCGTGGCCGAAGGGGAGGGCGCAGCGACCACGGCGGATGTGGCCGAGGTGTTCGTAGACGGGAACGCGATCGTCAGGGTACGCGGCGTCGCCGCTTTTCCGGCCAAGAGACGGGCGGCGTACATCCGGGATCGGATCATCGCCGTGGCAGACGACGAAACGGTCGCGGCCGGGGACATTACGGTCGAAGAACAGTCTGATCGCACCGAGGTTCGAGCCGGTGGCAGAAATCTGTTCTACCTCTTCGACGCGGACGGCGAACTCGAGCAACTGAGCCGCCAGGTGCTCGCCGTGGCGGTTCAGCTGAAGCTGCAGGAGGCGATCACCAACTACCGTCTCGACCGCACCCCGCGCGTCCTGCTAACCAACAGCCTCTACGCCGTCGGGGCTACGCTGGCTGCGGCGGTCTCCTCTTCGGTTTCCGGCGCGGTTTCGCGGCCTGGACATGTACGTCGACCGGCAGTTGAAACAGCACCTGAAAGCCTTCGGAGACCCAGTCGGCACGTTTCGTCCGTGCGCAGCAGCTCGCCAGAGTTGCTACGCTCGCTCCTGAGGTTCGCCTACGCGGTCCTGATCACCCTCTCGGTGTACTTCTATCTCAATTTCGTCCTCGGGTCTCTACCCCTGGACACGCCCGTTCGCCTTTTGGTTGTTCGATCTTATCCTGAACCCGCTGCGGAGCATGGGCGCCGCCGTCCTGGAGGCCATTCCGGACCTGGTCTTCCTGGTGATCCTGTTCTTCGTGGCGCGCTACGTCCTAAGGATGCTGCGCGTTTTCTTCGAGGGGATCGACCGCGGCGCCATCAGGCTCGCCTCCTTCGAGCAGGACTGGGCCTGGCCGACTTACCGCATCCTCCGCCTTCTGGTCTTCATCTTCGCCCTGGTCGTCGCCTATCCCTATGTCCCAGGGTCGCAGTCCGACGCCTTCAAGGGCATCTCGCTCTTTCTCGGCCTGATCGTCTCTATAGGATCCTCTTCGATCATCGCCAACATCATCGCCGGCTACAGCCTAGCCTACCGGCGCCCGTTCAAAATCGGCGACCGCGTGAAGATCAACGACACCGTCGGCGATGTGATGGAGATGCGGATTCTGGTGGCGCGTCTGCGATCCCTGAAAAACGAGGAGATCGTCATCCCGAGCACCAGCATTCTGAACGGGGAGGTTACAAACTACAGCACCCTGGCCGCGGAGCAGGGCGTTATCCTGCATACCACGGTCGGCATCGGGTACGAGACCCCCTGGCGGCAGGTGGAGGCCATGTTGAAGCTCGCCGCCGAACGCACCCCGGGGCTGCTCAGGGAACCGGCGCCGTTCGTATTCCAGAAGTCGCTCGGCGACTTCGCGGTCAACTACGAGCTCAACGTTTACTGCGACGACCCCAAGAACATGATGCCGCTGTACTCGGCGCTGCACCGGAGCATCCTGGACGTGTTCAACGAGTACGGCGTGGCCATCATGACCCCGGCCTACGAGAGCGACCCGGAGGAGCCCAAGCTGGTGCCCAGAGACCGATGGTATGCGGAACCCGCTGCACCGCCGGGCGAGTCCCCGGGACCATCAACAGCCCCCACCGCGACCGGGTAAGCTGATACGGGGCTTTGGTAGCTATCGCCCTTGCGGCACCCAGCCGTCGCTCAGGGTCCGCATGAAGGCGACGATGGCGTCCTCCTCCGCGTCCGTGAGCCCGAGATTACCTAGCTCGTCCCGATTCAGGTTCTCCGTCACCTCGGGCGCCGGCCAGCAGTTCCCGCCGGGCCTTGCGTCCGCCAGCCCCTCGCAGCCGGGCAGGAGGTCGCGGGTGTTGTAGAAGTGCACGACCTCCCGCAGGCTCTTCTGCGCCCCGTTGTGCATATAGGCCTTGACGAAGCCGTCGCCTGGACGGAGGTCCACGTTGCGCAGGGTCGGCACCTTGTGCTTGCCCCGGTTCTCCGCGGCACGGTCGGCGAAACGTGGGACCGTCTTAAGGAACCCGCCAAGACCCTCGTCGATCCACGCCTCGCCTTCCGGGTTGAATTCCGAAAGGCCGTACCACGGGTTTTCGGGATTGCGACCAACACCGAGGTTGTCGTAGGTGAAGTCGGTGAACAACGGCGGCTCCCCGCCTGGACCGGGGCGGCTCGGGTGGCAGGCGGCGCAGTTGCCCTTGTCCTCGCGGTCAAAGAGCTCGAGCCCCAGCCGCTCCTGATCGGACAACGGGTAGCGCTCGGGGTCCTTCAGATAGTGGTCATATTTGGAGCTGAAGGCATTGACCTCGGCGGACGATTCAAAGGCCGACAAGGCAACAGCGATCGCATTGTAGCCATCTACCGGATTGGAGCAGGCGGCGTCGCCAAAATGGGCCCGAAGCCGGTCCCCATAGGCGCCGGCGCAGACCCTGCCCACAACCTCGGCAGCATCCGACAGATTCTGCTCGACCGGATTCAAAAAGGGGCCCTGGGCCTGCTCCGCGGCCGGGTCGCCGAGCAGCCAGCCGGTAGCCCGGCCGTCCCAGAAGCTTCCGCCGACAAAGTGATCCTCGTCCAGGTCCAGGTGCAGCGGCGGACTCTGGGTCGCGTAGGCGACCGAAGGGGGCTTGCGGTTGCCGAACCGGCCATGGAAGGCACCCTCGTAGACTCCGCTCGCGGCGTTGATTTCGCTGTGGGGACCTGTCCAGCCCGCCGCCGGGCTGTGACAGCTGGCACAGGACTGGCCCGGCGGTTGGGAAAGGCCGGCGTCGAAGAAAATCAGCCGCCCCAGCTCGATAAGGGGTTCGCCGGCCCGGAGGTTCGTCGCAGCGGCTAACGGAGACGGCCAGAAGGACCAGGCGGTGGAGGACGCGAAATCTCATAAACGGCTCCTCTGGTACGAATGGCACTGAGTTAAGCCCAACCGTCTGACCAAGCGAGGAAAACTGGGGGCTGGCTAGCCCGGATGATAGGCTGCAGGTTGCGAGACCACAGCAACCATCCGAGCAGCCAGCCCACATGCATCCTAGCCATGGCCCACGCACGGGGCAACAGCGACGTGTCCAGCACGATGTCGGCAGGTAGCGCGATTCCTACGCCATGTTCAATCTGCTGACCGGCCCGCAGCTGTTCGATCGGGTCGAAGCGCTGCTGCCGGAGCACCGCGAGCGGCTGTTTCCTCCGACGGAGACCTTGTCGATGTTCCTTGCCCAGGCGCTGTCGGCGGATGGCAGCTGCCGCCAGGTCGTCAATGACGCCATGGTCAAGCGTGTGATTGCCGGCATGAAGCCGGGCAGTACCGACACGGGAGGCTACTGTAAGGCGCGGGCACGCCTGCCGCTGACGATGATCTCGACACTGGCGCTGCGATGTGGGCAGGATCGTCGCCAACGGCGCGGCCTTCTTGGTGGCACTGGCGGGGTCGTCCGGTGCGTCTGGTCGATGGTGCCACGGTGACGTTGCCCGACACGCGAAGAGAACCAGGCCGCCTATCCGCCAGTCGAGCAGCCAGAAGCCGGGATTGGGATTTCCGATCTGTCGTGTGGTGGCGCTGCTGTGCCTGGGCAGCGGGGCGTTGCTCGATGCCGCCATGGGTCCCTGCGAAGGCAAGGGCAGCGACGAGCAGTCGCTGCTGCGCGACATGCTCGATTCGCTGCAGAGCGGCGATATCCTGCTCGGCGATGCCTTCTATGCGACCTACTTTCTGCTCTGGGATCTGATCCGCGGCGGTGTCGATGGCCTGTTCGAGCAGCACGGTGCACGCAAGCGCAGCACCGATTTCAGCACCGGCGAGAAGCTCGGTGCACGCGATCACCTCATCGTCCTGACCAAGCCCAAGCAGAAGCCGGATTGGATGAGTCAAGACGAGTACGATCAAGCACCGGCCACGCTGAAGGTGCGCGAGTTCCAAGCCGGCGGCAAGATCCTGGTCACGACGTTTCTGTGCCCCAAGGAGACGCCCAAGAACGTGCTCAAGGCGCTGTACCGCCAGCGCTGGAACGTGGAACTGGATCTGAGAAATATCAAGACGACACTCGGCATGGAGCACCTGCGCTGCAAGACCCCGGAGATGGCCATCAAAGAGCTGTGGGTCTATCTGCTGGCCTACAATCTGATCCGGCTGCTGATGGCCCAGGCCGCTCTGCTGGCCGATCAGATTCCGCGCCAGCTCAGCTTCAAGCACACGGTGCAGATCTGGCTCGCTTGGCAACAGCGCGGAGGTGGCGGTCACGATGCGGTTTCTATCAACGTCCTGCTGGTTTTGATCGCCGAACCCCGGGTCGGCTACGCCCGGGCCGTATCGAGCCGCGCGCTTTGAAACGAAGGCCGAAGCCGTTTCCGTTGCTGACCAAACCGCGCCCGGACACGAGAGACGAGGTTCGGAAAAACGGACACCCGAAAAAGCAGCGCTGAGTTCTGTCGTCCCCGGTCGCGGTAACGCTATGAATTATCGCGCTGAAAGGCTTATCTCAGCGCCATACTCCTCTGGTACGGATCGCTCGGCCTCACCATTTTACGCCTCCGAATCGCAGCCGGCTGCTTCCGGCTGGGCAGCTTCAGCCAGCGCTGGCCCTCGCTGCTGTAACCTGACATCAAGGAAAGCGGACCCAGAAAGTTCGTGATAATCGCGGAATCCGTCCGAGCTGCCTCCGCATAAGCTGAGCGCCCAGGTTCGGCCATAAGCGGAAGTAGCCGGAACGACTCCGAAGCTCCCCGTGTAGCGAAAACGACACGCCGTTGCGGGAGATTGGATGCCCTCGGAAGTCGATCCGCTCCAATCCCTCCTCAAGGATGCGCGAGTTCCGCTAAACGCTGGAAGCGGACCTCGGATTTGTTCTATGTCATAGGCTGGCAAAAGCCGATCTGGCTATTTAGGCAACGAGGAAGCGAGCGACAGCAAAGAGACGCAGAGCAGATCCCAGAGGCTTATACGCGGCAGGGGCCTGGACGGCGGCCGGGTATCGCTCCATCCTGGGTTGCGCCTGTTCCTGAGCAATTAGTCATCGGTCGCAGAGGCGCCGACCTGGGCCTCGGCGTTAGCAAGAGTTTGGACGCCCTTTGAATTGAATCCTCCCATTTGCGCTCAAGGACATTACTTCTTGCGCAATCTCGCGGCCTTTTGATTCTCCCGCCATTGGCTGGGCGTGATACCGCTCCAGCGCCGGAATGCACGCGTGAAGGCACTCGCGTCGGCATAGTCGAGTGTCTCCGCGATCTGGTGAACCTCCATCCGGGTGTCTGTGAGCATCTGCCGCGCTATCTCGAAGCGGCCCTCATCCAGGAGCTCCTGAAAGCTTGTGCCGCACGCATTCAGGCGCCGGCTGAGTGTGCGACTGTGTATTGAGAAGAGCATAGCGATCTGGTCCGACCTGGCGTGATCCGTCAGGAGCGCCGTTCGCAACACACGCCGGACCTGCCCCGGCAAGTCGTCGCCGTATTCGACCTCGAGCGCATCGATCTGCGTCTGCAGCAACCGGTGCAGATCGGGATCGGTTCCGGGCAAACGGTGATTCAACCAATCGGAAGGGAAAACCACCGCGTTCAGCGCGGTGTCGAAGAGCAAGGGAGCTCCGAAGAAACTGCGGAACGGCCGGACATCCTCCGGCTCGCGGTGAGCAAACCGGACCTCGGACGGCTTCCATGCCGGGCCGCACAGCGTGCGCAGGATGTTGACCATGGCGGCCACTGCACCATCCCCGATCTGATCGGTTGCTACTGCGCCAGGTTCATAGATCTCGTAACTCAGAATCGCCAGGTCGCCGTCCATCTCCAGGTTCGCCACTGCGCCGCGGACGTGGAGATGCAAAAAGCGCACGAGGCTGCGTAAGGCCGCTCCTACGTCCGGCGAGTATTTTACCAGCAGGCCCATCAACCCCAGGGAATGCAGACCGGCCTGCTGGCCGACCAGCAGCCCCAGATGCTGGCAGCCGGTGCTGTCCGTGCAATGTGCGAGCAGGCGGCTGCGGGCGGCGTAGGAGATCCGATTGTCAGGGTTGTCGAACAGGCCGAGGTCGAATCCCGCCTCGGCCAGCACCTCACCCGGGTTTGCACCCAGGCTCCGGAGAACCGCCGGAAGTGCCATGGTGGCGCCGATACGCAGCTCAGTTTCCGGGTCTGTGAGTTCTGTTCGGCGTCGGGCCATGGCAACAGTTTGTCGAAGACTTGCTCTCGGCCCGGCATCATAGACAGACATGTCCAAAAATGTCTATTTGGTGTCTTGATATGTCCAGTGCGGCTGCGGGCGCCATGATAAGGTTGCCATCTGTCGACGGCGAGGCGTTGGTGAACATCTCCGTCCAGCTGATCGACATCGAGATTAATCGCACAGTGATGCCGAAGTGCGCCTTGACGCCGCCGCAACGCACTGGGCCCGGATCAACTAGAGGAATCGACGATGAATCCAAAGTGGCTATCGGGCCTCGTTGCTGCGACCTTCCTGTTTGCTTCTACGATGACCCTCTCGGCGCCCGAGGAGCACCAACCGTCCCGCACGCAAACAAACCACCCTTGGCCTCTATATCAGCGCCGCGCAGGCCTACGAAAAGTGGAAGGCTGCACCGGACAAGGTAACGCTCATCGATGTGCGGACCCCGGAAGAATACGCCTTTGTCGGTCACCCGGAGACGGCATGGAATGTGCCATTCGCCTTTGTCACCTATCAGAGGAAGGACGGCAAGACCGAATACGGTCCGAAGATGAACGCGAATTTTGTCAAGGAGGTTAAAGCATTAGTTGAGCCGACCGACACCGTGCTGCTCATTTGCCGCTCAGGCGACCGCAGTGCCAAGGCAGTCGACCTGTTGGCGGCTGCCGGCTTCGAGAACGTCTACACGGTCACTGACGGATTTGAAGGCGACAAGGTGAAGGATCCCGGCAGCGTCTTTGACGGGAAGCGGATGAGGAACGGCTGGAAGAACTCGGCCCCCTGGGTCTATGACATCGATCCGGAAAAACTCATCCTTGAAGAGTATGCATCCGAGCATAAGCAATAGTGCAGCCTATGGGCCGGACTCGAACCAACCCAGAAGCGATGATCATGATCGAAAACCGTTCCGCTATTGTGCGGCTGTCTTGCGTTATTGCCTTTGCCGCGGCGATTCTCGTGAGCGGTTGCGCCACGGATTCCAGCCTCCTCGGCGACGGCACCAGCGTCACCGCGAGCGACCCGACCCGCGTGACGCAGAGCGGCTTCCTGTCGGACTACGGGCGCCTGGCCCCCGTCTCCTGGACGCAGGGCGTCCAGTGCTGGCGGCAACCGAGCCTTGATGCCAAGCAGTACGACAAGGTGCTGATCGGGCGTATCAAGGTCAGCCTGAAGCCCGGCCAGCAGGAGGCTGTCGACCCGACCGATCTGAAGATGCTGACGGATTACTTCCACGCATCGCTGGTGAAGGCGTTGAAGCCGCAGATGCAGGTGGTCGATCAGCCGGGACCAGGGGTGCTCGCACTGCGTATTGCGCTGACCAATCTTGTCCCCACCGATGTGACCCGCAGCGTCGCAGGATCGATCGTGCCCTACGCCTTCGTCGCCGAGGCGGGGTCCGGCGTAGCGACCGGCCGGCCCGCCGGGTCGACCCCCTATCTTGGCGAGACCGGCATGGAGATGCAGTTCGTCGACGGCGCCTCCGGGAAGATCCTGGCCGAGTGCCGCGACACCGAGATCGGCCGTAAATACGCGGCCGACCTGGACTCCGGCGCCGCGGGCGCGGCGCAGACCTGGGCGAGTGGATATGTGAGCGCCTTTCAGGGCTGGTCCTACGCCAAAAACGCATTCGACAAATGGGCCGCGCTGACGGCCCAGCGCCTCGCCGCATTGCGTCGCGTGGGGGCGGCGAACTAGGCTGAGACAAGGACGCGCCCATTCAGGGCTCGTCGTTGGTCTCGGCAGTGAGGGCTGCAAAACGATGCGCGATCTATTGCTTTTCGTAAACAATTTTCATGTGATCGCCTGCTTCGTTCGGCACGTCTTCGTGTTCCTGTGTCTGATCCTGATGCTGTTGGGGCTCGCGCTGGCCTGGGCGGAAGACTGGACCCTGGGGGACGCCGCCTATTTCACCTTGATCACCGGACTGACCGTGGGCTACGGCGACATGACGCCGATGACGACCCTCGGCCGGATTGCCAGCGTCGCGTCGGCGATTATCGGCGTTGGCGCGACCGGTCTCTACGTCGCCATCGCCAGCAAGGCGGTCTCCACAGCGATCCGGGGCCAGCGCCTCCGTCGCGACACGAAGATTGCGGACGCCGATGTTGACTAACGGCCCGCACCGAAGCGCTGCGCCGGCGGGCCGCATTCCGACCTGAGCCGGGTCACCTTCGCCACCCTGAGTTCTCTGCCGGATGCAGACGAGACCTGAAACAACCACACACGCATGGCAGGCCAGCCGATGAAAACAACCACGAGACTTGTCGCATTCCTGGCGCTGCTGCTGTTCGTCTGGTATCTGTTCGCCGACCGCATCACGCCGTACACGTCTCTGGCGCGGGTCAAGGCGATCGTCATCGAGGTGGTACCGCAGGTCTCGGGCTACGTCTCCGCGCTGGCGGTGACCAACGCGCAGCTGGTCGAGGCCGGTGACCTGCTCGCCCGGATCGATCAGCGACCCTTCGTGCTGGAGGTGGAGAAGGCGCGGTCCGCCCTGCAGTCGGCGACCCAGTCCGTGGGGGCCAGCTCGTCCCAGGTCGAGGTCGCCCAGGCCAGCCTCACCCAGGCCGAGATCAACCTCAAGAACGTGCAGGTCCAGAGCGCGCGCATCTTCGAGCTCGATCAGAAGGGATTGGTCGCCAAGGCCAAGGTCGACGACATGCGCGCCGACCTGGCCGCCGCCGAGAGCAAGGTGGCCGGGGCGCAGGCGGATCTCGAAAAGGCGCGGCAGCAGCTGGGCGATCAGGGCGCGGACAACGCCGCAGATCCGCTCCGCCATCGCCCAGCTTGGCGAGGCGGAGCTCGATCTGGAATGGACCGAGCTGCACGCGCCGTCGCGCGGTGTCGTGGTCGATCTGACGATCGGTGAGGGCACCTTTGCGAAGGCGGGCCAGGCGTTGATGAATCTCGTGTCCTTCGAGGATGTCTGGGTCGAGGCCTATCTGACCGAGAACAACCTGGCACGGGTGTCCGTCGGCGATCCGGTGGAGATCGTGCTGGACCTGTATCCGGGCCGGATCTTCAAAGGCGAGGTCAGCAGCATCACCAACGCCGCGTCCGTCGGCCCAGACTCGCCCGGCAGCCTGCCGAGTGTGCCGAAGGAACAGGCCTGGCTGCGTGACCCGCAGCGCTTTCCGGTGCGCATCCGCATGCTGGGCTACGAGATCGGCAGCGAGAACGCGGACATCCGGCGCAATCTCAACGGCCAGGCCAACGTCATCGTCTACACCGGCGACAATGGGTTCCTGAACGCTCTTGGGGGCGGCCTGGATCAGGCTGATCAGTTGGCTCTCCTATGCCTACTGAGCCACCTATCTGAGCTGCCGTCGGCTGAGGCCGGCAGACCGGCGCCAGCGTCCACCGGCCGCCCCCTGTCGAGCAGGCCATGCCCGACGGACCCACGACGCGCGCGCTGCGGCTCGGCCTCGGCGTCACCCTCACCTTCGTGATCGCGCTGGCCTACGACTGGACCCTGGCCTATCTGGCCCCGATCTTCACCGCCCCGTTGTTGCAGGCGCCAGCGGCGCCAACCCCGCGCGCGGCGGTCGGCATCATCCTGGTGACGTCCCTGATCATGGCCCGTGTGCCTGGTGGCGGGAGGCGATCTCGCAGGCCTACCCGGCGCTCTTCCTGATCGCGCTCTTTCCCGCGCTGTTCTCGACCTTCCGCTACGGTCTGCGCGGTGGCTCGTCCCTGGTCCTGATCCTGCTGCTGGTCGGGCTGATGCTGGTGCCGATGGTCGCGAACACCACGGTGGAGATCACGCGGGATGTCGCCGGCTCGTTCGTCGGCAACATCGGCGTCTCGCTGGTGGTGACGATGCTCATGTTCGCCCTGTTCCCGCCGCTGCCAGTCGGAACCGGCGCCGGCGCCAAAACCGGTCTTGCCGGCGGCGGAGGTGGACCGGCGCGCCTGGATCCTGACGGCCATCACCGGCTCCTACGCGGTCGCCTACTTCAGCTTCGGGTGGACCAACGTCCACACGCCCATCTACATCGCCATCTACGCCTACAGCGCCAACCTGGCGCGCGGCCTCACCGTCACCAAGGGCATCCTCGCGGCCAATGTCGCGGCGGGTCTGCTGACGCTTGTCATGTATCAGCTCACCGTCATGACGCCCCACTTTCCGTTCGTGGCGGCAATGACGCTGGCGGTCGTTCTGGTCCTCGCCCGCATGATCACGTCCGATGCGCCCTGGGCCCCGCTGGCCGGGTTTGCCTTGAGCGTGGTGATGATCCTCTACGGCGAATCGATCATTCCCTTCAGCGACGAAGGCGGCGCCAACTTCGCCGACCGGTTGGGCGAGCTCGGCATGGCGGCGATCTACGCCGTCGCGGCGCTCTATGTCCTCGATGCGTATTTTCCACCGAGAGAGGCCGGGATCGGGGAACGTCCAAGAGTCCGCCGCGCCCGCAGCAGAAAACTAGCCCGGATGTTTCATGAATCCGCCGGCAGCGGCAGAAACCGAGTGTAGCACTGGGAGAAAGACGGCGAACAGGGCCTCGGAGCGTGCCGACAGGGTCGACCGAGGGGGTGTACGAGCCGCCGAGGACCGTCGCCGGTCAGCGTTGGTAGCGTTTTTTGAGCTCGGGGCGGTTGTGTGCGCAGGCGGATTCCTGCCGGCACGGGCATCGGGTAGGAAGCGGCGGTGTCGACCGATAGGGTCAGGAAGGAAGCGGGTCGGGGGAACGGACCAGATACAGAATCTCGGCGACGCTGTGCAGGAGGCCTTTGACCGGGCAAGACGCGGGCAGATGCAGACGCACCCGGTCTTTGTACTGCACCACGCGCACGGCGAGCTTGAACAGCTTGAGCATCACGGTCGCCGGCTGGGCGTTGGCCAACTCGGTATGCACCAGCACCTCGGTGCGCAGGGCGTGATGCAGGACATAGGCGGCGCAGGCGAAGAACAGGCGCATGTGGTTGGCCAGGAAGGTATGGTCGGAGGTGCGGTCGCTGGCCAGGTCGTTCTTGACCATCTTGATGAAGTTCTCGTCCTGGCCGCGGGCGCAGTACAGGTCGCGATAAAGGCTCTCGGGGGTGGGCCGGTCGAGGGAGGTGACCACGAAGCGGGGATTCTCGCCCAGGCTCATGACCTCGGCCTTGAGCACGACGCGGAAGGATTGTGGCCAGGAGCCGGCGGCGTAGTCGACCTCGTGGTAGGTGCGGGTACTCTGCGGTCGGGGTTGATCGAGACGACGGGCATTCTCACAGCGCAGCTCGTGACGAGCGCGGTTGTCCGCAAGAAAGGGTTGTGCCAAGCGCGCGAGCACCTGGTTGCCGCTCAGGCCGAAGATGAAATCGGTGTGCGGATCCGCGAGCGCCAGCTGCATCAACTCGGGGTTGGCGAAGTGCCCGTCGCCGCGCAAGACGATGCGCGTCTCGGGCCAGGCGGCGCGCAGGTGCTTGAGCACCCGCTTGAGGATCATGGCGTTCTCCGCCCCCGTCGGGCGCTTGCCGGGGCGAAGCGCCGCGGTGATGAACTTGCCGGAGATGCCCTCGAAGAGAAACAACGGCAGATAGCAGTGGCTGCGGTAATGGTGGTTGTAGAAGCTCAGCTGCTGCTGGCCGTAGGTGGCGTCCTCGGAGTGGTCCATGTCCAGGACGATGAGCTCGGGCGCGGTCGCATAGCTGGCGAGGAACTGATCGAGAAACGCCTTGGCCAAGCGGTAAACATCCTTGGTCGTGGCGGCGTTCTCCAGGCGCGAGAACGTCGAGGCGCTCGCCAGATCCGTGTCGGCATCCAACGGCGTGCGCTCCACCGCCAACTTGAACATCGGATCGGCGCGCAGCGCGTTGGCGTCGTTGCCGTCCTCGTAGCCGCTGGCGACTTGGAAGATACGTTGGGCGAAAAGCGTGCGCAGCGGATGGTCGGTATAGGAGGGATGCCGCCTGTCGGTGAACGCGTTGGCCAGACGCTCGGTCAGCCCAATCTGGTGATCGACGCCGCGCAGGATCATGGGGCCGAAGTCCGAGGACATCGCCCCGCCGTCGAAATCACCGCGTACGGTGAGACCGGCGACGGGGGGAAAACGCAGCTGCTCTGGAGTAGACTTGGACATGGGCGACCTCGTTTGGCTTCTTCCGAAGCGTTATTCGCGTAACACCCATTTTATCAATGGGTTGAACGAGGTTCGCCCTTTTTTGCGCATAATTCGGGCTAGGTTATCTCCGTGTATCAGCAGCTTCCTCCTTTCTTTGGTCGCCAGTCCCTATGCCTTGCTGCATGGATGGCGCTTTCCCTTCTATTCGTTGGCTGTTCCAAGAGCGAGGAGCCGGTTCAGGCGGAAACACGACGACCCGTGAAGACCGTCCTGGTCGAAGCACCGGATATCGGAGGAGTGCGCCGCTTCCCGGCGCGCATCGATGCGCTGAACAAGGCGGAGCTCGCGTTCCGCGTACCCGGCACCGTCCAGGAGCTGCTGGTGAAAGAGGGTGACTAGGTCGAGGAGGGGCAGCTGCTCGTGGCCCTCGATCCGACCGACTTCGAGATCGTGGTCAACGACGGCCAGGCCAGCTTCGATCGCGCCGAAAGCGACTTCGACCGCGCCAAGGAACTGGTCGAGAAGGACTTTATCTCGCGCGCGGATTTCGATACGAAAGAGGCCGAGTTTAAGAGTGCAGAGGCCGCCCTCGAGCCGGCCCGGCAGGATCTCTCCTACACCAAGCTGACGGCCTCCTTCCCCGCCATCGTTGCCAAGCGTTACGTCGAGCGCTTCGAGGAGGTACAGGCAAAGCAGACGGTGCTGTCGCTGCAGGACAGCAGGCTGCTGGAGGTCAGGTTCGACGTACCGGAGTCCATCATGCGGAGTGTCCGGCCCCCGGGAAGCGGCCAGCCCGAGGCCGGACGGGTGAAGGTCGCGGCCAGCTTCGACAACCGGCCGGGCCGGGAGTTTCCTCTGACCTTCGCGAGGTCGCCACCAAGGCCGATCCCAAGACCCAGACCTTCGAGGTCACCTTCACCATGGAGCCGGCCCCGAAAGACTTTATGGTCCTGCCCGGCATGACCGCCACGGTGACGGTGGATCTGGGCCAGTCGCGACGGCGACACGGTGTTCTTCTGCCCGCCGCGGCCGTGATCGGCGACTACAAGCTCCAGCCCCGCGTCTGGGTGGTCGACGAGACGCAGATGACGGTCAAACCCCGGTGGAGGTCGGTCGGATGTGGGGCGGTATCGAGGTCAAGGACGGCCTCACCCCCGGCGACCGCCTGGTCACCGCCGGCGTACCCTTTCTGGTGGAGGGCATGAAAGTCCGCCTGCTGCCCGATCTCGAGCAGGCCGAGCCTCGCCCCGGCGAGTGACGAGCGAATGCCGGTTCGCCTCGGCCCCGTCCGCATCCGATCGGGGAAGTCTACCACCGTGAATATCGGCGAGTTTTCGGTCAAGAACAAGGTCACGTCCTGGCTGCTGGTCATCATCATGGTGGGCGGCGGCATCTGGGGCTTCGAGAACATGGGAAAGCTGGAGGACCCGGCCTTCACCATCAAGCTGGCGAAGGTCATCACCCTCTACCCCGGCGCCACCGCCCAGCAGGTGCAGGACGAGGTGACCTACCACATTGAGGATGCCATCCAGCGCATGGAGCAGGTGTGGCACATCAAGATGTCCGTCTCCCGCCCTGGTATGTCGGATATCCAGATCGAGTTCAAGAGCAAGTAGCGGGCAAGGACTTCCCCAACATCTACGACGAGCTGAGGCGCAAGATCGCCGACATGAAGGACAAGCTCCCGCCGGGGGCCGGCAGCCCGATGATCATCGACGAGTTCGGCGACGTCTACGGCATGTACGTGGCCCTCTCCGGCGAGGGCTACAGCTGGCGCGACCTGTGGGACTTCGCCGACCAGTTCAAGCGTCAGCTGGTGCTGGTTCCCGGGGTACGCAAGGTATCTATCGGCGGTGAGCAGAAAGAGGTCGTCTACGTCGAGATGTCCCGCTCCCGCCTCGGCGAGCTGGGCATCCCGGTGGAGTCCATTGCCAAGATCCTGCAGTCGCAGAACGTGGTGGCCGATGCCGGCAACGTTCGAGTAGGCGACGAGTACCTGCGTATCGAGCCCACCGGCGAATTCACCTCGGTCAAGGCCATAGGCGACGTGCTGATCGGCTCCGATGAAAAGAAGCTGGTCTACCTCAAGGACATCGCCGACATCATCCGCGCCTACAAGGAGGTACCGGACCAGCTCTACTACGTCAACGGTAAACCGGCCCTCACCCTCGGCGTCTCCATGCAGCCCGGCCAGAACGTGGTGGCGGTGGGGGAGCGCCTGGCGCAGCGGGTCAAAGAGCTGATGCCCATGGTCCCGGTGGGCATGGAGTTCACGCAGATCTACAACCAGCCGGTGGAGGTGGACAAATCGGTCAGCGGCTTCCTGGTCAGCGTCGGTCAGGCGGTGGCCATCGTGATCATCGTACTGCTGCTGTTTATGGGGCTGCGCACCGGTATCATCATCGGCGCCGTACTGCTGATCACCGTGGCCGGCACCCTGTTGATCATGCACCTCGAAGGCATAGAGCTGCAGCGCATCTCCCTGGGGGCCTTGGTGATCGCCCTGGGGATGCTGGTGGACAATGCCATCGTGGTGGCGGAGGGTATGCTGGTGCGGATGCAGGCCGGCATGCAGGCGCCCAGGCGGCTCGCGAGGCGGTGGGAAAGACCATCTGGGCCCTGCTCGGCGGCACGGTGATCGGCATCCTGGCCTTTTCCGCCATCGGGTTGTCGCCGGACTCCACCGGCGAGTTCGCCAACTCGCTGTTCTACGTCATCCTGATTTCTTTGAGCCTGTCCTGGAAGGTCATCGGCGGGCGCGACCGCATGCAGACCATCATCGTATCCACAATCCCAGGGGAGCCTTGGCGGGCCCGCTGTTCCAGCGCCTGCGCTCGCAGATCGAGGCCATGGACCTGCCGCCCGGGTACAGCCTGTCCTGGGGAGGTGAGTACGAGGACTCCAAACAGGCCCAGTCGGGACTCGGTCCATCGCTGCCGGTCGGCTTCCTGCTGATGATCCTCACCAGCATCCTGCTGTTCGGCAAGATGCGCCAGCCGCTGATCATCTGGCTCACGGTGCCGCTGGCGATGGTCGGCATCACCGCCGGCCTGCTGGCGTCGAACGGCGCCTTCGACTTCATGTCGCTGCTCGGCGCGCTTGTCCCTGGTCGGCCTGCTGATCAAGAACGCCATCGTGCTGATCGAGGAGATCGACCAGCAGATCGAGGAGGGCAAGCAGCCGCTTCACCGCGCGATCCTCGACTCCGCGGGTCAGTCGCATGCGCCCGGTGGTTCTGGCGGCCGCCACCACGATCCTGGGCCTGATCCCGCTGCTGCCGGACGTGTTCTTCGTCAACATGTCGCGTCACGATCATGGTCGGGCTCGGCTTCGCCACCGTGCTCACGCTGGTCTTCGTGCCGACGCTGTACTCGATCCTGTTCCGGATCCAACCGGCGTAGACCTGCCCTACATCAGTGCCTGCAAGCGGTCAATCACCGTCTCCAGGTTCCACGGCCCAGCGGGCCGTGCTCTGTTCGGAGGAATCCCACGGATGCTCCAGTCAATGATCAAGGCGACGCTGCTCGGGTCGGCAGGCCTGCATGCTGCTCCGGGTCGAGGTGTGCGAGCAGCCGATCCCGCGCAAACTCGTGATCACCACCAAGACGCTGAACAGCGCGCCGCAGTACACGCTTCAGGTCAAGGGCTGGAAGACCGGTATCCGACCAGCGGCGGATGCCTTGATGTTCACCCCGCCGGCCGGGGCGCGGAAGCTCGAGCCGGATGCGTTAGTCGAACTCGACGAGCTGCCGCCCGCTGCACCAACCGCAGCAAGTCCATGAAACGCGTTCTTGTATTGCGGACGGCGAAAATGCCAGGACGGAATTATTCGGCGCTTCCTAGGGCGACAGCTGGGGTCGTGTTGACGATTACCCTCGCCTTGGACCGCAGGTACTAGGACCG
>CAVPOY010000025.1:0-104006 GCA_963707135.1 uncultured Gammaproteobacteria bacterium
GCTGAAGGAAGAGGATCTGGGACCCCTGGCCAGCTGGCATTCGGACACCGAGGATCTCGACATCTTCGACATCCTGGACGCCCAGGGCTGGGGACTGGTTTGAGGGGTGAAGAGGGTTGCTCGGGTCCGTTCGGTGGGCTGGCGCCCACGTCGACCCCGCTAAGGGTCCTCCTCCGACGGCGTCAGCAGAATGGCCTGGTCCCCGTCGCCTGGAGAATTCGCGACCCCGATGGGCAGGATAAGGCGGGGCTCGGCACGTCCGGCCCGCCGGGCGTGCAGGGCGCAGAACGGGCAGGTCGGAGCCAGCCGACTTCCGCTGGAGACCAGATAGCGCACCTCGCAGCTCCGGCAGGAGCGCAGCTCCGCGGTGCCCACGCGCAGATCGCGGGCGATGACCCAGGCGCCGTTGAAGTCGAGCCCTGCGCCTCCGGCATGCGCAGGAGCCGGTAGAGGTCATGGGCCGCCATGACGGCCCGGACGTCGAGCTGGCAGAGCATACCGGCGCCGGCTCGGCGCTCGTAGAGGGCGGCGAACGGCCGGCATGGACCTGCTGGGTGCGCGTCTGGATCGCCGCACCCCCAGCGCGGGGATCTGCCCGCAGGGGGCCGCGCGTCCGTGCAGCTCCCGGTGCAGGCGCCGCAGCCTCGGGCGCAAGACCCCCGTCTCGTGGTGCGCGATGGAGACCCGCGCCCGGCGGCGGAGCAGCTCGGCGGCCAGCGCGAGGCGCTCGAGCTCGTCCAGCACGCTCACGGCTTCGCCTCGATGGCCGACGTGGCCACATGGGCCGGGCCGATCCACCGCCCCTCGTCGCAGGCGGCAAGCACGCTCGCGGCCGCCTTCTTCGGCAGGCGCAGCGTGTGGACCACCACCGGGGAGCGCGCCAGCGCCGTGATCGCGCTCACGCTTGCGCCGGGCAGCCAAGAGGTCAGTGGCTCCTTGATCCCCAAGAGGATCGCCGCCTGGTGCGCGTCCTGCACCATCAGGCGCTGGGCGAACAACAGGTAGTTCAGGTTGAGCCGGAAGACTCCTCGTGCAGAGCAGCCATCCCGGCGTCTGGATGCGCGTCGCGCATGATGTGTCCTCGCTCTCTTACTACTTGGTCATACGCTCGGAACGGATCCGGCCCAGGGACGTGACCAGGGCGCGCCAGCCGATGCCGGCCCGGTTGCCCTGGATCCCCGCGTAGCGGCTCCGACCCGAATGGTCCGCGGGCAATCCGGCCCACACCCGCGCCAGGCGCGCGCGAAGCGCTCGTCGCTGAGAGTCTGTGAAGAAACCTCCCACGTCGCCGGAACCCCCCTGGCGAGGTAGAATGACCCCATCGAAGTGGCACCCGGCGACGACCCAACGATGAGCGACGAACTGCAATCGAGGCTGTTCGAAGACGACCCGAACCTCCCCCAGGCACCCGCTGCGAGCAAAGCGCCGGGCGTCGCGCGGGTTCTGCTGCCCAACCGAACGCAGCTGGAGCTGCGTCCCTGCGACCTGGAGTCCCTGCTGCCTGACGGGCACCGTGCGCGTCTGGTGTGGGCGTGGGTCGAGCGGGCCGACTTGAGCTGCATGTATGCTGACATCCGCGCGTTGGAAGGTGGCAGCGGGCGCACCGCCATCGCCCCGGAAATCCTGTTCGCCCTGTGGCTGTACGCGACCCTCGACGGGGTGGGCAGCGCGCGGGCGATCGCCCGGCTGATCCAGGAGCACGATGTCTACCGCTGGATCTGCGGCGGAGTGACGATCAACTACCACACTCTTTCGGACTTCCGCAGTGCCCACGAGGAGGCGCTCGATGCCCTGCTCAGCGAGAATGTTGCGCTGCTGCTGGCCGAAGGCGTGGTGACCCTCAAGCGCGTTGCCCAAGACGGTGCGCGGGTGCGCGCCAGTGCCGGGGCCGCCTCGTTCCGTCGCGGCGCCACGCTGCAAGAGTGCCTGGAGGAGGCGCGTACCCAGGTCGAGCGGCTCAAGCGCCAGGTCGAGGAGGACCCCGGCGCCGTCACCCGCCGCCAACAGGCTGCCCGCGAGCGCGCCGCCCGGGAGCGTGAGGAGCGCATCGAGCGGGCGCTGGAGCGCCTGCCCGAGATGGCCGAGATCAAGGCTAAACAAGGAAAATCGGGCGAGACGGCGCGGGCCTCCACCACCGATGCCGAGGCCACCGTCATGAAGATGGCCGACGGCGGCTTTCGGCCTGCCTACAACGCCCAGTTCGCCACCGACACCGCCAGCCAGGTGATCGTCGGTGTCGAAGCGGTCACGGTCGGTACCGACATGGCGCAGCTGACCCCCATGGTCGAGCAGGTCGGCGAGCGCTACGGCCGTGACCCCGACGAATAATGGGATGGTCCGCCCCGTTCCTCCAACGAGCCCGATGCGGGCACACTGCTCGGCTTCAGCAAAACAGAGTCGAGACCGAGGTAGCGGAGCGGACCAATGAAAGAGGTTAGCAAAGAGAGGCAGATCAGCGTTGTCGGCATCGATCTGGCCAAGTGCAGCTTCCACCTGTACGCCGTCGATGCCGGCGGGCAGCCGCTGTTGAGCAAGAAGCTCACGCGGGCACGGTTGGGCGCGTACGTAGCCAACTTGTCGCCCTGTACGGTCGCGATGGAGGCGTGCGGGAGCGCACACCACTGGGCACGGCAGTTCCGCTCCTATGGGCACGAGGTACGCCTGATCGCGCCGCAGTTCGTCAAGCCGTTCGTGAAGTCAAACAAGAATGACGCGGCCGATGCCGAGGCGATCTGCGAGGCCGCACAGCGCCCGAGCATGCGCTTCGTGGCGATCAAGACGCTCGAGCAGCAGGACATCCAGGCCATCCACCGTATGCGCAGTCTGGTCGTGGACCGGCGCACCGCACAGATCAACCAGATCCGCGGCTTGCTGTTGGAATACGGTATCGAGATCGCGCAAGGACGCCCGGCCGTACAGCGACGCCTGCCGGAGATCCTGGAGGATGCCGACAACGGCCTGAGCGCACGCTTTCGCGCCGAGCTGCACGGGCTCACCGAGGAGCTGCGTCACCTCAACGAACGCGTGGCCCACTATGACGCGCAGATCGAGGCGATCGCCCACGGCGACCGCCAGGCACGCGACCTGATGACGATCCCCGGCATCGGCCCCAAGGGTGCCACCGCCCTGCTCGCGGCGGTCGGCGAGGATGCGACCCTGTTCCAGCAATGGCCGCGGGCTCGCTGCCTGGATCGGACTGGTGCCGCGTCAGCATTCCACCGGCGGGCGCGATCGGCTGCTTGGCATCAGCAAGCGCGGCGATGTCTACCTGCGCAACCTGCTCATCCACGGCGCCCGCGCCGTCTTGCGCACGCTCGAGCACAAAGAGGACCGCACCAGTCGCTGGGCCAAGGCGCTGAAGGCGCGCCGCCACACCAACGTCGCCATCGTGGCCATGGCCAATAAGATGGCGCGGGTCGCCTATGCGGTGATGACCACGGGCAAGCCTTACGATCCCGCCATCGGGACCGTGGCGACGGACTGACCTGGCAGACAGGATCCGCGACCAGGCATTGAGCCGCCCACCAGGTCGCGGCCGGATCCCCCACTCACTGCGTACAGACCACAACCAGTTGCGAAGAGTGAACATCAAAGTGATGGCATGAAAGGCAAGTCCTGCATTCCCGAAAACCTGTTCAAGCCAACAGCCGACTTTGCCGAGACTGAACGAATGATGAGGACGGGGATGCTCGCGGATTCCATCAGGGCACGAGGGCCGTTGACGGCACCTCACCACGATGCCGGATATATGACCGCAACTTCTCCTTCAGCCAAACAGCGATTTCCTCTTGCATCGCGGGGCGGACCATATATGGCTGGTCGATGGCGGTTACCCTGCCCATGAGCAGATCGAGCACGCCGCCGAGCACACCGTCGTCTATGCCCCGGTGCCCAAATCGAAAGACCCCGACACCGATCCCCACGCCCGCAAGGAAGACGACAGCGACGCGGTCGGCGAGTGGCGCGAGCGCATGGGCAGCGATGCAGCCAAAGAGATCTACAAAGAGCGGGCCGCCACGGCCGAATGCGTCAATGCCCTCGCCCGCGAGCGCGGCCTCACACGCCTGCGAGTGCGCACCACCGCCAAGGTGCGCTGCGTTCTGCTGCTCCATGCCCTCGCCCACAACCTCATGCGCACTCTCACTCTGGCCCCGCAGTTGCTCGGATACGGGAGAGGTACGTCCAACGAACCCGCGATGGCAACGTAACCCATTGAATAACCACGGATCGGCTTCCGCCGCCCCTGATGCGGCCGAAAACATCCCCCGTCGCCCTCCCACCGCCGAGCTACGCGCCACCCGAGCGGCAAAACTGTCACGCGCATCGGATTCCACAATGCCTGACTCGCCGTGGTGCAACGGAAATGAAATTCTTCACAGCCTCTGAGGTCGTCGCCACCTTGCTCGACGAGGGTGAATATCTGTGCTCGCAGCGCACGATGTACCGTGTGCTAGCCGCCAACCAGGCGGTACGAGAACGCCGCAACCAGCGTGAGCATCCCGCCTACACCAAGCCTGAGCTCGTCGCCAACGGGCCCAATCAGGTGTGGTCGTGGGACGTGACCAAGCTGCTCGGGCCCAAGAAGTTGACCTACTTCTACCTCTACGTTCTGCTCGACATCAGCCGCTACGTCGTCGGCTGGATGGTCGCCGACCGGGAGAACTCGGCGCTGGCCGGGCGCCTCATCACCGAGACCACAAGCAAGACGTCAAGCCCCCGCTGCTGACCCTGCACTCCGACCGCGGGGCACCGATGACCAGCAAGTGCACGGCGCAGCTGCTCGCCGACCTCGGGGTGACACGCTCGCTGAGCCGCCCCCAGGTGTCCGATGACAATCCCTTCTCCGAGGCGCAGTTCAAGACCCTGAAGTACCATTCCGGCTTTCCCAATGGCTTCCAGAACATCGACGCGGCCATCACCTTCTGCCGCTCGTTCCCCTGGTACAACGCCGAGCATCGCCACGGCGGGATCGCCATGCTCACCCCGGACGATGTTCACCACGGGCGCGCCCAAGCCGTGCTCACGCAGCGCAAGCGCACCCTCCAAGCAGCCTGGGCGGTTCAAGAAAGGTGCCGGTGGATCGTGGATTACTGAGAGGAACAACAATAGATGACTTGGTGCTCGTCGTAGGTCCTGAGCCAAGGCGCCTGAACAGAAAAGTCGTATCCAACCCTTGACAGGTCAAAACAACGGTGTCCGGTCTCCCTCATAGGTAGGCCATCAACAGTGGCCGCAGCTCGCGCTCATAGAGCGCTGGCGAGGCCGGTTTGAGAAAACAGTGTTTGAAGAACCGCAGCACCTGGCGGCTGACCTTGGCGGTGTAGCGAAACAGGGGGACGGTCCAAGCGGGGCGATCGGTCCCGTCGGGCTGGTCCGGCTGCTGGGCTTCGCGGCGGGCCTGTCGGCGCAGCGCTTTGGTGTCGGTGAGCCCGTCCCCACCGAGGGTGGTGGCGAGCATCATCGCCACCAGGATGCCGGTCACGATGGCGAGGCGCACTTGGTTGTCGATGGCCACGGGGCTCTTGCCCCAGGCCTTGGCCTGGCTGAAGTCGTTCTTCCAGGTGTCGAAGCACTTCTCTTCCTCCCAGCGGCGGGAGTACAGAAAGGCGATGACACCGGGTTGCAGATCGAACTCGTTGGTGAGGAACTCCACGACATGGCCGCGACGGGTGCGGTAGGTAATCAGGCGCCAGGGCTCCGAAGAGCTGGAGAGCATCACGCGCAGGTCGCGCTGTACACCGCAGTTGACGGGGTCGGCAGCGACGCTGAGCGCCTCCGTCGAGTCGATACGCAGGTTCGACTTCATGCGGGTGATGATGGTGATCGCGCACGTGGCCTTCTTGGCATCCCAGAAGCGGGCGTCGATGAAGGCGCGATCGACCAGGAACAGGGTATGACGCTCGCGGGTGGCCGCCTGGGGGGATCGGTCGTAATCGCGCAGGATGGCCGTCTCGTGGCGACTGCGCGTCTCGACCTGGACATCTTCGGGGACCCCCAGGCGCAGGTTGTAGAAGCTGAGCAGCGCATGGCCCTTGGGATTGTCCTCTCCACCCTCCTTGGGTGTACGGCGGCGAAAATGCGCGCTCTCGCCCTGGTAGGTGCCGTCGATGGCCCGCACCGGGCGCGTGCCCAGGCCGGGGATGTCGGCCAAGCGATCGGGCAGCACGGCGGCGGCGTCCGCCACCAGGACCGGCAGCGTCTCCTCGAGCACGCCCAGGCGCGCTGCCGAGCACAGCGCATCCGACCAGGTGGAACGGGCCAGAGGCGCACGAGCGCCCGGCGCCGGATCCAGATGCAGCAACGTCTGCACCTGCTCGCGCAGGGTGCCCATGCCCTGGAGATGGCGCAGCACCCCGAGGGCGATGAAATCGCTCATACTCAGGGTCCGCCCCAGCCCCTGGGCACTGCGCACCCGCGCGAGTATGCGCTCGACGGGAGAGAGCAGTTCGGCGAACACGGTCTTGTCGGTGAGGCGATGCATCAGGCTCACGAGTCGGTCGAATATCATTGGAGTCATGCCTTGTGGTGGTTTTGCAACACACCAGCGCGACCCCATTGAAAGCCTCTTGTCAAGTCTTTTTGCTGATATTTCGAGTTTTTTTTAGCCCTGCCGGGCTGTCCACGCTCCTCGGCGAGGAATGGCGAAACGAGCAAAGAACTCCGCGGCGACGACTGTGGCCCTATGAGACGCTTAGGCAGCGCAATTCATGGCTACCTTGGCTTGGCCAACCGGACACCGTTGTCTCGCCCGCTGATCCGTTGAAGGCGAGCTGCACCGAGTCGGGAGGTAGCTTGGGGATAAACGCTCCTTCCGGGATAGACTGATTCGGGTTGTGGAGGATCAATTCGAGCCATTGTGAATCATCAAGAGCCGAGAGTAGGTCGAATCCGTCTTTCATAGAAACAATCCGTCTGTGTTCGTGCCGAAAACTGGGGCGGTGGTGGCAGGTTGGTGAGATACGCTTGTAAACCCGTCTCATCTGAGAGTTTCTCTCAGCACCCTGGCGCAACTGGTTGAAGACGTTTTATCATCACGGGCATGGTCGACTACAGCCTTCCGGCCCAAGAAATCGCAAGCAAGCTGCGTGCGGCGCACCGCGGCACGAGGGACAGGAGGGAGGGAGGGATAGGGATAGGGATAGGGATAGGGATAGGATAGAAATCCAACCGCCCCTAAGGCTGATCTGAGTGGGACGCTACCATCGAAGGCGCGTTCAGGCAAGGCCGCTTGGGAAGGCGCAAAGCGGGGAGGTAGGTAAGAATCGGCCGTCCCGACCTGCGGCAGGGTTACGGAGGGCGTTGAATTCCGCATTTGCGACAACGGGGGCACGCGGGTGTGCGTGTCGCGCACAAAACCGCCCGCCGGCGTGGACTACCACTGCACCCGCTGATCGAGCTCGTACTCAGGTTCCGGCTGGGCGATCGCTTCCCAGTCCGGAAGCTGCACTTGCTCGTCGTCCCATGCTGGCGGTCCGCGTGCTGGGGCGATGGGCGGCGGCTCGGTCGGCTCGCCGATGTGGGCGAGAATGCGCCGCACCGGGGCAGCCTCGGTGATGAAGGCGACGATGCGCATGTCCGCACCGCAGTTCGGGCACGTCAACGGCAGAGACTCGAACAGGTCGAACAGGCGCGCGAGCAGCATGGCCCACAGGTACCGCGCCGGTGAGCGAGACGCCTTCTCCTCGCCGGTCGGCGTCGAGGCGGCGTCAGGCGTCGCCGCCTCTCCCCTGCCCTCCTTGTCGCGACCGCGCAGAGAGGGTCACGCGCAGAGAGGGTCACCATTTGTTGCGGCCTGGCAAGGCCGCGTTATCTTGCAGGTGCGAAGCCTGCCCAGGTAACCGCTAGCCACGGGCCTGGAATCGAGACTTGCAGTCGGGCCGGTAACGGGCCGATTGATGCGTAGTCAGGAGAGGAGGCGAGGTGCAAGGGTAACAGGTGATGCTGACCTTGAAGGTGTAGAGCTCCGAAAAGACCGACGTTGGGATCGGCCGATGGTTTAAATGGGCCAGCAGGCAACAGCGCTGTGTGCGTTATGGCGAGTGCGCAGCGACGCCCCGGAGTCTCAGGCCGTGTCGAGCCTCACATCGAGATAGCGCGGTAACCAGGGAGATCCGACAGTCGGCGCCGAAGGATCGGCGCACCCTCGGACAAGCGTAGAAAGCGAGGAAGAGGGCGGAGGCTGTCGGAAGTCGGAGCCACCCATAGGAGCGACGGATCTGCGGTAATGCGCAGGGAGCAAAGGGGTGGCGGTCTGGGATAACGAGTCGGGGCGACATGGCCCGACGCAGAGCGGACTCTGACCATGACAACACGACTGACTCGTTTCACACAGAAGGCGCGTGAGGAGCCGCGCGAGCGGTTCACCGCCCTGATGGGTCTGGTGTTCGACCCGGAAGGGCTCCACGCCAGCTTCGAGCGTCAGAACGGGAGGAAGGCGCCCGGAGTGGATGGGATACGCAAGGCAGACTATGCGGTGGGCCTGGATGATCGGATCGACGATCTGTCCGGGCGCCTGCGGCGGATGGGCTATCGGCCCAACCCGTCGCGGCGGGCCTACATCCCCAAGGGGGGTGGACGCTACCGTCCGCTCGGCGTGCCCTGCTTTGAGGATCGCCTGGTCCAGGACCGGCTGAGCCTGGTCCTGCAAGCCATTTGGGAACCGGAGTTCCTGGATTGCTCCTATGGCTTTCGCCCGGGTCGCGGCGCACACGATGCGTTGCGGCGTGTCGCGGAGGTCATCACGCGGGAGCGCACCCAATGGGTGGTAGAGGCCGACATCAAAGGCTTCTTCGATCATGTGGGACATTCCCACATGGTTCGCTTCCTGGAGCATCGTATCGCCGACCCGAACTTTGTGCGGCTGATCCAGCGGTTTCTCAAGGCGGGGGTGATGGAAGATGGGGCGTTTCGCGCGAGTGATGAAGGTACCCCGCAAGGGGGCCTGGTCTCACCCGTGCTCAGCAACATCTACCTGCACTATGTGCTGGATCTGTGGTTCGAGAAGCGCTTCGCGAAGTCCTGTCAAGGCAAGGCGTTCCTGGTGCGCTTTGCTGATGATTTTGTGGCGTGCTTCGAGCGGGAAGCGGATGCCCGGCGGTTCCGTACTGGAGCTGACGGACCGGCTGTCGGCCTTCGACTTGGAAGTCGAGCCCAGCAAGACGGCGATGCTGCGCTTCGGAAGCGAGGCGCAGCGTGACTGTCATCAGGACGGGCTGTCCCGACCCAAGGTCTTCAACTTCTTGGGGTTCACGCACTTCGTCACGCGCAGTCGTAGCGGCCGCTTTGTGGTCGGGCGCCAGACGGAGGGCAAGCGGTTTCGCGGCAAGCTCAAGGCGCTCAATGAGCGCCTGCGCGCACTGCGAGTCGCGGGGGGCAACGCCATGGTGGAGTTTGTCCGACAGCACCTGGAAGGCCATATCCAGTATTACGGGGTGAGCGGGAATACCGGCGGGTGACGAGCTACGTCTACTTCGCCAGCCGGCTCCTGTTCAAGTGGCTCAATCGCCGCAGCCAGAGCCGTTCTCTCACCTGGGAGCGGTTCTGCGCGGTGATTGTTCGCCGCCTTCCCCGCGGGCGTATTCTGCACAACCTCTATCCCGTGCCGACGTGGAGGACCCAGACTGGGAGCCGGATGGTGTAACACTCCAAGTCCGGTTCTGCGAGGGACCGGGGACGAACTGTCGTATGGTTGAGATCTTGTGGCACCGCCGGGAAACCAGGCGGCAACAGAGAACACCAACTTCAACCTACGCGACCGCGAGGAACCGGTCTACTCTCCAGCTGACCCCGGTCAATGGCACGACCTAATTCGTCACGCCCTGGCGCGCTTGCGTTGGTCAGGAAGTGCCGAGTTGTCACCGTCAACGCGCCCGCGGTTCTCATTGCGCGGGTGCAGATTCGCTCCGATCCGCACCAGTCACCCTTCTGGATCTAGGCGATGGGGCTCCTCCGCTGGGGAGTAGACACCCGGCCCCTGGCTCAGCTGAGCCCCAGAAAATCGTCGGTGCCCCACCAAGGTCCAAGTGGAACGCGGAGGCGGGGATGGGGCGGGAGCGCGGACCCTCAATCGTCCAGGCGCTCCTGCCCCATCCCCGCCGGGCCGTGGAATCACAGATCGCTGGCTCGGCGCCGTAGCGGCGTCGTCCAACCCTGCATTGGCTCGATGGCAGAGGCGTCTCGGTCACACGCGTTGCTCCCCAACGTTTGGCGGGGGATGCGCCGGTCGCCAATCAGATCTGGAGGCTTGTCGCCAACCCCTTTACCTGGCTTGCCGACGCATCGCCCGATTCAGGCGAAGGCACGCTCGACGTCGAAGTCGCTGCCCTCGCGCAGCATGTGGTAACAGGCCCGTGCCAGCTTGTGCGCCACCGTCTTGATGGCCACCACCCCATTGGTCTTGGCCCGCTTGCGCTGGTAGTAGCGCTTGATCCTGGGGTTGTAGCGCACCGCGAAGTTGGCCGCCTCCAGGTAGGCCCAGGCCAGATACTTGTTGCCGCTCTTGGCGTTGCCGCGCCCCTTGCGCTTGCCGTTGGAGAGCCGCTCGCTGCCGACACAGCGGCTGTAGGAGGCATAGTTGCCAACGCGGGCAAAGCGCTCGATGGGACCGGTCTCCAGCAGGATGGTCAACCCGAGCACCTGACCAATCCCGCTGGTGGTGAGCAGATGCCGATACGCGGGCTGGCAGCGCACCTGGGCGCAGGCCTCGCGCTCCAAGAGATCGATTGCCGCCTCTTGACCACGCATGGCCAACAGGGTGCTCTGCACCGCCAGCGCCAGGTTTGCATCGGGCAGCAACGCATTGACCTTCTCAGGCGTCAAGCGCTTGATCTCATTGCCGCTCAGAGCGTGCCCGCGGTTGCGTGAGAGCAGGTTCTGCACCGCCAGAACGTTGGCGGTATGCTGCTGGACCAGGCGGCTGCGCCGACGCAGCAGATCGCGCACCGCGCGCTCCTCCCTGGGATAGATGTAGCCCTCCGGCAGCAACCCCAGGCGCAGGAGCTTGGCCAGCCAGGCGGCGTCAGAGTCATCGTCGCTGTACTTCAGCCCCGAGTACTGCACGATCGCCGCCGTGTTGGCCAGGTGCAGCCGATAGCCCGCTTCCATCAACGCATCGACCAGCCAGTACCAGTTGTAGGTCGACTCCACCACCAGGCCCTCGATCTCCTGGCGGTATGGCGCCAACGCCCTTACCACCGCCTGCGCGTCGTTCGCCAACCGATGGCGATACACCACCCGGTCGTCCTCGTCCAAAAGGGCCACGACACTGTTGTTGGAATGCAGGTCGATTCCGCCGTACAGTTTCATCGTCGACTCCTCCCGCCGGGTCTCCGGCTCAAGTTCTTGATGACACTTGAACTATAAGCCCTCGGGCGGGGTCGGCTAGATGATCATCAGATCGTAGAGCAGGATGTCAAAGCGGGCATTGAAGAGGCCGCGCCAGCGTTCCTGGAGGTAGGAGAACAGCGCCTGTTTGTGCTCCACCAGATGATCGAGACAGCGGTAGAGGGTGTGGCTGTGGGCGATGGCAAAGTCCTCGCCGAGCAGGTCACCCAGGGCACTGTGGTCGAACCAGTGGCGGTGCAGGCGCCATTCACTGCCCGGGTCGATCAGGCGGTAGGCAACCAGGGTCTTGAGCACATTCAGCCAGCGGGTGCCCTTGCGGCTGGGCGGCAGGCGCGGCTGCCAGAAGGCGTCCAGTTGCAGCAGGTCCCACAGCCCGCAGGCCAGCCAACAGGCACCCCATTGCCGGGGCCGGCGCAGCTGCAAGCCGCTCAGCTTGACCTGGACCACCGCGCAGGCGAGCTCGGGCGCCGGGCGGTCCTCCGGAAACAGGGCCATCTGGGCCGCGGCGCCCCGGTCTTCGTCGAAGACCTCGATGGAGCGGCACCACGCCGCCCGCTGGGCGTCGTTGATCTCCCCCAGATACAGGACGTGGCGCTGTACCACCCGCCCGTCGGCCACGCGACGGTTCTCCACCACGCTCCAGTAGCGGTGTTCTTTGCCGTCTTTCTTGCGGGTCTTGGAGCGCAGAAACATGCCGCGAGTGTCGGCAGATTCGCCACCCAGCTCAAGGACCAAGGTCGGCACTACAGACGTTTTCGCACGACCCGCTCTTACTCAATCAAACACTTACAACGCCACCAGGGGCCAAAATGGCCCGAAATTGGACAAATCCAGAGTCGAATAGTCGAAGTCGGGCTAGCCCGGTCCCCCGCCGTGCCTGCTCGCATGGGCCGAGGCGACTCCAAAGGCACCGCTGGAAAGCCGTGAAATCGCAGCGGCCCCGTGGGATTTGACCTGAATCAAGTTCATTCCCCGCGGGAGAAAGCAGAGTTCGGGCTGGTGGCAGCACGGGTGAACGCCTGTGCGCCCGCTATCGCGACCCAAGTTTTCCCGAGTCCGAAGGCTGACCCAGTATCAAACTAAGTAACTGAACATAGAGGATAAACAGATGGCTGACACACCCAAGATCCCCGGGGACCAGCAGGAAGCGCGCATCCCCGCCATGCAGGCTCTGATCGATAACCCGTTCCTATTGCTGTTCATCGGCGTTGCCATGCCCACGGTCTTTTATCTGATCTGGGGGATCATGGAAATCGTGACCTTGCCGATCGCGCAATAACCGAGAGCCCTGGGGGAGGAAGTCAGCCATGACCTCATATTTACCGCCTGCCGATCGGATCTGGTGGAAGGTGCCCGTCGGCAAGCAGGAGATCGTCTGGATCGGTCTCGCGCTTATCTGGTGCCTGATCATGTTCGCCATGATGCCCATCTGGCATATCTTCGGGAAGCAGAACCTGTCCAACGAGGCGTACCAGACCACACCGGCGAAATTCGGTGCCAAGGTCCAGGAAATGATCGAACAGTACACGGTCCGGAAGGAGACGGCCGCGCAGATCCCCGTGGTGGCCCCGCCGGCCGGCAGCGACGTCTACCTGTTGGGAAGGCTCTGGCAGTGGTGGCCCGCCCTCGAGTTGGAGAAGGACAAGACCTACCGCCTGCATCTGTCGTCCATGGACTGGCAGCACGGTTTCTCCCTGCAGCCGATCAACATCAACATGCAGGTCCTCCCCGGCTATGAAATGGTCCTGAACATCACCCCCGACCAGGCCGGCGAGTACACGATCGTGTGCAACGAATACTGCGGTATTGGGCACCACACCATGTTGGGCAAGATCTACGTCAAGGAGTAACGAACAATGGCTGAGTTCAGAGTCTGTCCCGATTCCGGGCTGTATTTCCACCGGTCGGCCGAGAGCCTGATGAAGGCCAACGCGGTCGCCGCGGCCGTTGCGCTGCTGATCGCCGGTATCTTCGGCCTTGGCGTCGTTCTGACCCGCTGGCAGGCCGTGCACCTGCTGCCCGTGGACACCTTCTACTTGTCCCTGACGGCCCACGGCATCGACGCCCTGATCTTCTGGATCATCTTCTTCGAGATCGCAATTCTCTATTTCGCCTCCTCGACCCTGCTGCGCTGCCGGCTGGCGACACCCGTCTGGGCCTGGATCGGCTTCGTGCTGATGGTGATCGGTGCCATCACCACCAACGTGGCCATCCTGCAGGGCAATTCCAGCGTGATGATGACCTCCTACGTGCCGATGCAGGCGGCGCCCCACTTCTATCTGGGCCTGATCCTGTTCGCCGTGGGCGCTCTGATCGGCTGTTTCGTGTTCTTCGGCACCCTGGTCATCGCCAAGCAGGAGAACACCTATCAGGGCTCGGTTCCCCTGGTGACCTTCGGTGCGATCACCGCCGCCATCATCGCCGTTTTCACCATCGCCTCCGGTGCCATCATTCTGATCCCGACCTTCCTCTGGTCCATCGGCTACATCGGACACATCGACGCGGCGATGTACCGGATCGTCTGGTGGGGTCTGGGGCATTCGTCGCAGCAGATCAACGTCGCCGCGCACGTGGCCGTCTGGTATCTGATCGCCGGCGTCCTTTTCGGCGCCCGTCCGATGTCCGAGAAAGTCAGCCGCTTCGCCTACCTGCTCTACATCTTCTTCCTGCAGCTTGCCTGCGCCCACCACATCCTGGTTGATCCCGGCCTCAGTTCCGAGTGGAAGGTGTTCAACACCAGCTACGCCATGTACCTGGCGGTGCTGGCCAGCATGATCCACGGCCTTACGGTGCCCGGCGCCATCGAGGTGGCCCAGCGCAACAAGGGTTACACCCACGGCATGTTCGAGTGGCTGCGCAAGGCCCCCTGGGAGAATCCGGTGTTCTCCGGCATGTTCATCTCGCTGGTGACGTTCGGCTTCCTGGGCGGTATCACGGGGGTGGTCATGGGCACCGAGCAGATCAACCTGATCATCCACAACACCATCTACGTGCCTGCGCACTTCCACGCCACCGTCGTAACGGGGACCACCCTGGCATTCATGGCGCTGACCTATCTGTTGATCCCGGTGCTATTCCGCCGTCAGATGATCCTTCCGGGTCTGGCCAGATGGCAGCCCTATATCTTCGGGGGCGGCATGACCATCCTGATCCTGTTCATGCTCGGTGCGGGTACGCTGGGCGTCGCGCGGCGCCATTGGGATATGGACTTCACCGGTTCGGTGCTGAGCTTCGAGTACTCGGGCATGGCCTATACGCTGATGGGCATCGGTGCCTTTGGCGGCGTCATCGGCGTCATCGGCGGCGCGGCCTTCCTGCTGATTACCGTGGGCTCGCTGCTGTTCGGCAAGAAGCTGGATCCGTCCGCGGGCTTCCTGCAGAGCTTTGGCAAGTCACTGGCGGACACCGTCTACTCGATCAAGCGGCCCGATGCGGTCCCTCTGGCCCCCAGGCCGGTAGTGGAGGAACACGGCTCGGCGGGCTTCGAGGCTCCGGGGACCTTCGCCCTGGCCTTGCTCCTGCTGGTCTGCTTCGTCGTCTACTACTTCATCAACTGGAACTATCTGGCCTCGGTTTGGCCCCTGGGTTAGAGTGTCGCGTCGGTGCAGTACGGGGCAGATCCGCCCCGTTCTGCACCGAGGATCATTACCTCAATCGCGGCCGCGGGTCGTCGACCCGGGACGCGGCCCACCGACGGGGCGGGCGTCTCGCCGCAGCGAAACGAAATCACGGCACCTATGGTCAAGCAGCTTACCAACCTGTTCAAGCTCCGCATCGGCGCCATGATGTCCCTGACCGCGCTGGTTGCACTGGTCGTCACCCCCGGGCAGCCGGTTCAGGCATGGCAAGCGGTTGTGCTCGCGCTGACCGTGCTGATTGCCGCCGGCAGCGCCGGCGCCTTCAACCAGTATTACGAATGGGAACTCGATCGGCGTATGTCGAGGACCCGAAACCGGCCTTTCGTTACCGGCGAGCTCACCCACGATGGCCGCTGGCTGCTGGTGATCTCGGGTCTGCTGGCGCTCGGCGTCGGCTGGGCCGCCTACGCCCTTAACGGGTTCGCGGCCCTCTATATCTTCCTCGGCGCCTTCTTCTACGCCATTGTCTACACGGTGTGGCTCAAGCGCCGTACCTGGATGAACATCGTGATCGGCGGTGCGTCCGGCAGCTTCGCCGTGCTGGCCGGGGCCGCGGTGGTAGACCCCTCGCTAGGTCCGGTCCCGATCATCCTGGCGATCGTGCTGTTCCTCTGGACGCCTTCGCATTTCTGGAGCCTGGCGATCGCCCAGCACAAGGACTACGCCGAGGCCGGGGTCCCGATGCTGCCGGTCGTGGTGGGCGACAGGGCGGCGGCTAAGGCGGTGTTGGCGAACACCCTGTTGCTGGTGTTCTTTTCAGTGCTGCCGTTTTTCTTCGGTCTCGGCTGGATCTATCTGATCGGCGCACTCGCCGGCGGAGGTTATTTCCTCTACCGCAACATCCAGATGGTGCGGGACCCGTCTCCCAAAGTGGCGCTGTCCAGCTTCCTCGCGTCGTTGATGCAACTCGGATTACTGCTGCTGTTCGCGGTGATCGACAATCTGCTGATCGGCTGACGGCGACAAGCGCCTTCGATCGTCTCCAGCACCTCCGGAACCCATGCGGTTCGCATTAGCCTTTCTCTCCGCCGTCTTCAGCCTGCCCCTTTTCGGAGGGGGGCCGCAGCCGGCGCCCGCGACTTCGATCCAGCAGTTTCAGTACGAATCGGCGCTGCGGGCAAGCCAGGATGCGATCGGGCGCGTTCCGGCCGATCATCGATTCACCGATGAGCGGGGCAACGCCGTTTCGCTGCATGACCTGAAGGGAAAACCGCTGGTAATGAGCCTGGTCTTTACCAGCTGCTACGCCATATGCCCGATGACTACCAAGCACTTATACAAGGTGGTCGAGAAGGCCAGGGATGCGCTGGGCACCGACAGCTTCAACGTGGCCCTGCTTGGATTCGATGCCCAGAACGACAGCCCCCAGGCCATGCTCCATTTCGCCAACCAACAGGGTGTCGCGCACTCGGGCTGGCACCTGTTGAGCGCGGACGCGGACACGATCAATGCGTTCACGACGGAATTGGGTTTCGTTTTTTTCGCGTCTCCCAGCGGCTTCGACCACATCGTTCAGGCATCGGTCCTGGACTCCGACGGCCGCATCTACCGGCAGGTCTACGGCGAGGTATTCGACACCCCGTTGTTGGTCGAGCCGCTGAAGGACCTGGTCCTTGGTCGGCCCAGGCAGGACCAAACGTTCATCGAGGATCTGATCAACCGAGTACGCTTTTTCTGCACGACCTATGACCCCAGCCGGGACGCCTATCAGTTCGACTATTCCCTGTTCGTGGGCATGGCTATCGGCGCGCTCATCATCTTATCGGGCTTCACATTCATCGTTCGCGAGCTGCGCAGGCGCAAGCCTTCCCACGGCGCCTGACGGTCGCGCGGCTCTCCCGACTCCGCCGGGGTTTGGGCTCGGTGGCATCTAGGCATTTGAGGTACATCAACAGATTCGGCGCAATGCCCGAGTATGCTCTCGACGCTCTGGAGGTCCGCCGGAAATACAGAAGTCGATGCGATTTAATCCCGTCAAGCGTGGCTATCAGGCGCTCGAGGCCTGGTTCAATATCTCGTTCGGCTCCGAATGGAATCCGCTATATCACCTTGGGACCCTGACATTCTTCTTTTTCTGGATCGTCCTGGTCAGCGGCCTCTATCTCTTCGTCTTCTATGACATCAGCCTTCAGGGCGCCTACGCTTCAGTCGAGTACCTGACCCATGAGCAGTGGTACCTCGGCGGGGTCATGCGGAGCCTTCACCGGTATGCGTCGGACGCCGCCGTCGTCACGATACTGCTGCACATGTTCCGTGAGTTCTCGCTGGACCGCTATCGGGGCTTCCGCTGGTTTTCCTGGGTGACCGGCATTCCAACCCTGTGGTTCGTGATTACGCTCGGCATCACCGGCTATTGGCTGGTATGGGACGAGCTCGGTCTCTATGTCGCGGTGGCCTCGTCCCAGCTGATGGACGCGTTGCCCATCGTTGCCGGGTCGATGGCGCGCAATTTTCTGGACGGGCAGCTGTCCGACCGGTTCTTCATCCTGATGGGCTTTCTGCATCTGCTGGGACAGCCGATGCTTCTGGTTTTCGTGCTCTGGATACATGTCAAGCGCCTCGCCCACGTGGAGATCAACCCGCCCAAGGGCCTCGCCATCGGCAGCTTCCTAGCGCTGCTCTCCCTGTCGCTGCTGTTTCCGGCAACCAGTCACGCGCCGGCCGACCTGACGCGGGTTCCGGCGGTCTTGAATCTCGACTGGTTCTATCTGAACGTCTTCCCGCTGCTCGATACTTGGACGGTAGGCCAGACCTGGATGCTGACGCTCGGTGTCACCCTGGTATTGATGTTCCTGCCCTGGCTGCCCCCGAAGAAGACCGGCCCGGCCGCGGAGGTCCACCTCGATCACTGCAACGGATGCGGGCAGTGCGCCGACGACTGTCCCTTCGACGCGATCACGCTACAGGCGCGCACCGACGGTGCCCGTTGGGAGTACGAGGTCAAGGTCCAACCCAACCTGTGCGCGGCCTGCGGCATCTGCGTCGGCTCCTGCCCGTCGTCCAATCCGTTCCGCAAGGCCAAGACCGAGCTCAGAACCGGCATCGACATGCCCCAGTTCCCGATCGACGAGGTGCGCAGCCGGACCGATGCCGCGCTGGACAAGCTTAAAGGCGACACCCGGATCCTCTTGATCGGCTGCGACCACGCCTATGACATCAGCCAGCTGGAGTCGCCGAACATCTCCCCCGTGATCCTCTTCTGCACCGGCATGATTCCTCCGACGCTGGTCGAATATGCCCTAAAGAAGGGTGCGGACGGCGTGTTGATCACCGGCTGTCGGACCGGCGATTGTTATTTCCGGAAGGGTAACGTCTGGTTGGACAGACGTTTTTCCGGCGAACGCAAGCCCGAGCTCCGGCCGCGCGCCGAGCGCGCGCGCATTGCCGTGGTCCGCGCCGCTGAGACCGACGGCGCCAAGCTCCGCAGGGAACTCGCCGAGTTCGAGCGCGCCATCACCCGTTTGAATTCGGAGGGTGCGCAAAGCGCCGCCGCCAGCGGGGACGAGGGCGGCGACGGATGAACAAGGTCGTTCGCTTCCTGCTTCAGGCCCTGAACTATGCGGTGTTCATGGCCGTGGTCTGGTACTTCTCCTTTTCCCCGCCGTTCCGGCAGCTGGAGCCCGATCAAGGGGTGATCACGCTGGCGTTCGGCCATGCTGGGGAGCGGCGGGAGGAATGCCGCACCCTGAGTCCGGAGGAAATGGCGAAGCTGCCGCCCAACATGCGCATCTCGACGGATTGTCCGCGGGAGCGTTCACCGGTCACGGTGGACCTGGTGCTGGACGGCGAGCTTGCCATCCGGGAGGTGGCCCATGCTCCCGGCCTCTTCTCCGATCAGGGCGTATCCGTCTTTCGAAGCGTCAAGGTTCCAGCCGGGGAGCACCGGCTCGCCGTCGCGATGAACGACAACGTCCGAGTCGAAGGGCCGACCTTTACCCACGAGGAGCTTGTCAACATCGAGCCGGGCCAGATGCTGGTCATTGACTTCGACAACCAGCAAAAGACGTTCGTCGTCAAGTAGCCGAGAGGGGAGCGGGCGATGGACCAACGGCATTCCGCCGACTCGTTCAGTCTCGCTCCTCCGGGTGGGCGCATGCGCGACCTCGCCGTCGGCTGGCTGCTGCTCGCCCTGGGTGCCCTGGTGGTGGGGTGGCTCTTCACCTTTCTGGTCCTGTTCTCCCGGGCCCCGGGCATCCAGGAGGTGTTTCCCTGGGTCGATCTCTTTCACACCGCCCTGGTAGTGAATGTGAATCTGACGGTCCTGGTCTGGTTCGTGGCCTTCGCCGGCCTGCTCTGGACCCTCAATAGCACGGAACTCTGCACCCTCTGCGGATGGGTCGCACTGATGCTTGCCGTTGCCGGCACACTGGTCATTTCCGCCTCGCCCCTCGTTGGCGCGGGTGGGCCACTGATAAGCAACTATGTCCCCGTGCTAAGAGATCCGGCCTTTTTCTACGGCTTGGCTGTTTTCGGGGTCGGCTTCGCGCTCCTGGTCTTGCGCGGGCTGCTGTTTTCAGTCCCGATGGAGAGAAACATGAGCGGCGAGGGCGCCCTGAGCTTCGGGCTCTACACCGGTCTGCTGACCGCGCTCCTCGCCGTCCTGGCGTTCGTTTGGTCCTATATCGCACTTCCGACCGTGCTCGAAGACGAGTTCTATTTCGAGCTCCTGTTCTGGGGTAGCGGGCACCTGCTCCAGTTCATGCACACGCTGCTGATGCTGGTGGCCTGGCTCTGGCTGGCGACCGCGTCCGGCGCGGATCCCGGGTTGAGTCCAAGGGTAGTCGTGTTTCTGTTCGCCCTCGGCTTTGCCCCGACCCTGTTCACGCCGTTCATCTATCTCAGCTATGAAGTCGCCTCGCCCGACCACGGGATGACGTTTTATCTGCTGATGAAGTACGGCGGCGGGCTCGCGGCGGTACCGTTGGGTCTGGCGGTGGTGTGGGCCGTTCTGAAGACCAGGGGGCAGGATTCCGTTTTCAACCCGATTCGTGGCGCCCTGTTATTCTCGATCCTGCTGTTCGGCGTGGGCGGTGTGATCGGATTCCTGATCAGCGGCGGAGACACCCGGGTGCCGGCCCATTATCACGGCTCGATCGTCGCGGTGACCCTGGCCTACATGGGTCTAAGCTACCATCTGCTGCCCCGTTTGGGGTTTCGAGAGCCGCTTGGGCGGATGGCGAGCTGGCAGCCCATCGTCTACGGCAGCGGCCAGCTGCTGCACGTGCTGGGGCTCGCCTGGTCGGGCGGCCACGGCGTGGCGCGCAAGACCGCGGGCGCCGCCCAGGGGCTCGACAGCCTCGCGGAGATCATCGGCATGGGCATCCTGGGCCTCGGCGGGCTGATCGCCATGATCGGGGGCGTGATGTATCTCGTCGTCGTCTTCCTGGCGATGCGGCCGGTGAGGTAGGTGCCGGCACCCGATCCTTCCGCGGCGGCCGGGCAGCCCGTTATGTACCTGTTGGCGAAGAACATTCACGTCTCCTGCGTGGTCCTTACCTGGCTGATGTTTTTCGTGCGGGGCATCTGGATGCTTTGCGACTCGCCCCTGTTGCGCAAGAAACTGACGCGGACGATACCGCCGGTCGTCGATACGCTGCTGCTGGGCAGTGCCATTACGATGGCGATTATCCTGCACCAGTATCCGATCACGCATCCCTGGCTTACGGCGAAGCTAATCGGGCTGCTCTGTTATATCGGGCTCGGCATGGTCGCCCTGACCTATGGCAGAACCAAGAGGATTCGGACGCTGGCGCTGGTCGGCGCGCATCTGTGCTTCTTCTACATCGTCTCGGTGGCTCTGACGCGTGATCCTGCCGTTTTCCCGTGATTCCGGTTCGCCGGATGATCGAAAAGGGGAAGGTCATGCGCCGCGTCGTCCCCCGGATCGCCGATTCGGCACGGCAGGTGGGGCAGTCTAACGCTTTTTTCGCCACTGCCCTGCGGCCCAGTAGAGGAAGGCGACGATCGCCAGGATATTGATGATGAAGCCTATGGCAAAGAAGCCGGTCAGATCCTTTGAGGGCTTCCCGGTGGTGAGCCCGTCATCCCCGTTCGGGGGCTTGACGTCGATCGGCGCGCGGCCCGGCTGGCCGTATCCGGCCGGCTCGTATGCGGTGGGTGCCTGTGTCAGTGAATCGGGGCGGGCAGGCCCCGCGCTGGATCGCTCGGTATCTTGCCCGGTTGCAGATACGGAAATATTCAACAGCAACGTAATGCAAGCGAGCGTCCACCCGACACTCTTTCTGATCTTTTCCACGGTACTCATTCCCCGGCAATTTTCCACGCCAATTCCTCGAGTCCAGTCATGAGATACAGCAACCCAACGATGTTACCTCAAGCGAAAAGCTCCTGTGGCCACACGCGACTCGGCATGGCCTTTGTCGTTTTACTGGTCGTGTTCGGCGTACTGCTAGCCGTTACCAAGTATCTGGACCTTACCGAACTTACGGAAGGATCGATGGACGAGGGCGTCGTCAAGGCCGTACAGCAGGGTATTTCCGCCTATGCGAAGAATTCAAAGGGCTCGGGTAGACCTGCGTCGCCCTATCCAGATGTGCTGGATGAGGCGGACGTGGGCGATTCAACCCCCAATAATCTTTTTTTCTTCTATGTATTGCCAAAGGGGATCGCCGTCGAGGGCTGGGCGAAAACCGGGAAAAATGAATACCGTTCGCCCAGCGGAGGAATTTACGTCTACGATTCCCTGTCAGGCACCTTCGCGCTTCAAAGTGCCAGCAGGGATGCGCCCGAGTATGACCCCGGTCGAATCAAGTGACCCTGATGCTATGAAACACTTCGCGATCGCTCTGCTGGTCATGATCCCCTTGTTGGCTGGGTGCGGCCGGGAGGAGGAACCGTCGGGTCTGGCGATAAGCGGCTTTGTCGATCTGCTGAAGGATCAGGGCATAGACGGGACGCTGGACGTCGTCACGCCGAGCAACGCGGACATCGAGTATGTGGCGAACTTTGTGATAGCCAAGTATACGAGCACGCGCATCATCTCCTTTTTCAAGTTCACCGATCCGGAAAGGGCAGAGCACAATCTTCAGGAGGCCCTGAAGAACCCGAAGATGTCGGGGCAGGCGATAAACGGCAGCATCCTGATGGCCGCAACCTTTTATCCGCCGGACGAGTCCGCGGTCGAAAGGATCAGGGATATGTTCCTCGCCTACAAGTTCGAGTAGGCGGCGGCCCAAGGAGTCGGCTATCTGGGCCAGAAGAAATAGGCTAGAACAAGCGCCAGAACCCAAACCAGGAACAGCACCAGGGTTCCAGACGGAAACGGCTTGTTCTCATTATCCGTCGGCATGGTCAGAAGACTCCTGTTCCGTTTCATCGCTCGTTCGAGCGGCGTCGTGGTCAGTCGACCGCGGTCAGGTGATTGATGAGATTGAAGACGATCAGGGACAGGGCCAGGATGATCCCGAAGAAGATCAGTGAGCGCTGCTCGAAGCGTTCACCCCTTCGAATCTCGATAAAATTGAGTATCCGGTCGGAGACGAAATACAGCGCAAGTCCCGCCAGCGTGAAGTAGACGAACTCTATCACGTGGTTACCTCTGGCCTGAGCAGATGAGCCGAAGCGCCCGATCCATCATTCCGGACCACCCAGCGTCGGTGGGTATAACTGAAACGCCATCAGATAGATCACCACTCCGGTTACCGAGACATAGACCCACAGCGGGAGCGTCCAGCGGGCAAGACGGCGATGACTGTCGAACGTGCCGCGCACGGCTCGGGTCAGCGTCACGAGGATCAGGGGCACCATGACACCCGCCAGAAGCACATGTGAGACGAGAACGGAGAAGTAGAAGACACGGACCGCACCTTGCCCCCCGAAGGAGACGTTTCCGACCTGGTAGTGATAGTAGAGATAAGAAACGAGAAACAGGGAGGAAACCGTCAGGGCCGTCACCATCAAAGTCGCGTGAAAGACATGATTTCCACGGCGCACGAACAAGTAGGCCACACAGGCCAATGAGGCGGCAGTCACATTGAGGGTTGCCAATACGGGCGGGAGGACCGCAACCAGATTCACGCGAAAAGCCCCTGAAGAAGGCCTGTATTTAGCTACTTGACCCCCTTGGACAGGAAGAACTCCCGGTAGCGGAAGTCGATCTCATTGATGTGCCCGTACAGCCAATTCCAAAGCAGGGTGCTGAGGCTGCCCTTGAACTTAACGTTCCGATTGTTGATCTGAGACTGGATCTTCGCCATTTCCTCGACAAACTTGTCGTGCAGGCGTTTGTGCGCCGTGAAATCCGGATATTGATAGCGCACCATCAGCTCCTCCTCGTCGCGAAAATGCTCGGCGACGAATCGGCTGATCCGGCTGTAGAGGGCGTCGATATGCTTCCAGTCGTCGCGGGTCGGCTCCCGCTTCGCGAGCTCCTCGACGAGCTGCTGAAACTCCACCGCGTAACTGGCCAACCGAAGGTGCTGCTGATTCAGTTTCGCGGGGCCGACGTCCGACAACAGACAACGCGGGCTTTCGCGGGATTCAGTGGGCTTGGTACCCAGCATGGCTCATCTCCGGGCAGGAACGTTTTTTGGTTGTCGGTCGCGGCAACGTACCGCTTGCGGCCCGAGGGGGACTTTGAGCCAGATCAAAGCCCTCGTATTCGCAGATATTGACCTACGATGGTCTCGACATCGTGCGGAAAAGAAAATGCAGCGACCAGGTTCGCCCGCGGATCCACGAGAAATATCGAGCCGGTGTGGCTGACAAGGTAATTTCCGGACGAATCCGCCGGCTCAATCTGGTAGCCGGCGCCGATCTGACGCGCCAAATTGTCGATCTCCTGCACCTCTCCTGTAGCGGCCGAGAAGCGCTCGTCGAAATAGGCCACGTACTCGGCCAGCCGTTCGGGTCGGTCGCGTCCGGGATCGACCGAGACGAAGACCACCTGGGTGTCCTCGATCACGTCGGGATGCTGATCCAGCTTCCGGAAGACCGCCGACAGCGTCGCCAGCGCGGTCGGGCAGATGTCCGGACAATAGGTATAGCCGAAGAACAGCAGGGTCCATTTGCCTCTTAGCCGTTCGAGCGTGAAGGACTGGCCGGGCGGGGCGGCGCTTAGCGTGAAGTCCGCAAGGGCCTTCGGCTCGGGCCGGAGCACCGCCTGCAATTCCACTGGGATCGCTTTTCGCGGCGGGGAGGTTCCCAACCAGACCGCCATGCCGACGGAGGCGACCAGGATCGCCCCGATCAGGATCGACCTGAAGGCGAAATTCGTCTTGGCCGGCGTCCGCGCCCGCAACTCTTGCTCCCCTTCGGACGGCGTATCACCGTTCATTGCGTGTCTCCGTATCTGCTTTTGCCGCGCCGGTTTGCGACCCTGAGCTCGGAACCCCTTGCGGTCCGACGGTTACAGATCCGCGAAGCGTACCGCGCTCTGTGAGAGTGGCCGAGCCGTTCGTCAGAGCCGCGTCAATCGGGAGATCCGGGCCCCGTAGAGCCAGGGCAGCAGGGTCAGTCCGGGAACCAGCGCCCCCAGGGCCGCATCGGGCGGAGGCGGCGCGGCATTCTGGTCGGCAGTGCCCGTCGCGGGCCAAGCGGCTAGCGCCGATTTGTCGCCGGGGTTCCCGGCGGATGTGCCTGGGTTGAGCCTTCGCCGCCGGGCTGGCAGGGCAAGGGGTTCAGCTCGGCCGTGTCCACGAGCTCCGCGAGTGCCGTCAGCTCCTGGCGGTTGATGATGGTGATGTGGGCCCCGTAGACCGAGATCACGCCGTCCTGGCTTAGCTGCTTTATGACGCGGGAGAAGGTCTCGGGCTTGACCGACAGGCGCGAGGCCAGTACCCCTTTACGGACATCGAGCTCGAACGCCCGCCGGTCCTCCGGGCAGTGGTTGAGAAGATAACGGGCGACCCGACACTTGGCGGTGTGCAGGGTCAGATTGTCGATCTCGCCGATCAGTCCGCGCAGGCGCTGGCTGAGCGCCCCCAGGACCGCGAAGCAGGTATCCACCGACTCGCGCAGCATGGCGGAGAACTCCCTGGAGTCGATGCCGATCAGCTCGGATGGCTCCAGCGCCGCGGCGCAGACCGGGTAACGGGGGGCATTCAGGAACATCAGCGCCTCGCCGAAGGTCTGTCCGGGGCAGACGATCTCGATCACCTTCTCGGCGCCCTCGGGCGAGAGGCGGAACAGGCGAACCTGGCCCTTCTGGACCAGATAGAAGCGCCGAGCCGGGTCGCCCTGGCTGAAGAGCCAAGCTCCCTCGTCGAGAGCCTGGCGGGTGGCGGTCTCTGAAACCCGTTCCAGTTGCTGGTCGCTGAGCCCCCACATCAGGGGGGCCCTGCGCAGTGCGTCGATCATTCTTCGCTCCGCGTGTCGGTACGCTGACAGAAACGCCGGAGGGAAACGCCGACAAATCGGCCTCTCCCAAGGATCCATCGAACTCCGATTCGGAAACTTAACACGGATCAAGGCTGAAGCGGATTACCGCGTAACGCTCTCGGCAATTCGACGCGCCACGCGGGCGAATCGCGCGGCGGCTGTTGCAAGCAGAGCGAAGAGCCACAGCGCGGCAGAGGCGAGCGCAAGGCCGGCCGCTGGCGCCAGCACCGGCCAGATCGCGCAGGCGACGAGCAGGGCCAGGGCGAGCACGTGCAGGCGGAAATGCCAGCGGGTCGGCCGATCCGCAAGCAGCTTGTGCATCAGGGGGACCCGCACGTCGAAGCGTCCGGACGCGACCTGGCGCGCCTGCAGATGAAACCAGCACAGAAATGGAACGATCTTGAAGAGCATTCCGCTTGGCAGACCGACGCCGACCCCAACCAGCAGCAGCACGCCGACCAAGGGGACGGGTGCCTGGAACAGCCAGCCGACGAGCGCGGCGAGTGCCGCCGCCATCGCCGCCCGCCAGTGCCAAAGGGTCACATCCAGCCTTGGCCGCGATCGACGCCGCTGACGGTCGAGGGTCACCAGCGCGAATGTGCCAAACCCGAGTCCGTTCAGGCAGGTTGCCCACTCCGCGGGGCCGTGCAGGCCGGCCGTCAGTAGCAGGCTTCCGACGGCGACAGATGCGAACAGCGAGGGCGCAAGCAGACGGACCATCCAGCGCGGATACTCGGGTGTGACGTGGAACAGCGGGACCATCTGGTAGGCGATGCCGACGACCACGAGCGCGACCCAGCCCAGGAGTCCCCAGCTCAGATGGGCGGCGACCCAATCGGTGAATCGCGGCAACTGGAGCCAGCCCATCAGTGTGCCCGTCATCGCTAGACCGAGCAGGACCGTGACGGCAAGCGACGCCAGGGCCAGCCATAGCGCGACACGCGTGGCGGGTGCCCCCGGCGCTCGCCGCAGCGCACCGGCGGCGGCCGCGAGAAACAATGTGAGCCCGAGCGCCGATGCGCCGGCGCCCAGTCCTAATGGCAGGGGGCCGCCGCCCAGAAACCCCCAAGCGAGAAGGCCCGCCCCGAGCGTCAGCAGGCCGTGGGTCAAAGGACCCGTTCGGGAGACTCCCGGAAGCGGTGCGCCGGTGATGACCGGTAGCGCCTGTATCAGTGCGCCACACATCACCTGCCCGAGGAAGCCGATGGTCAGCAGGTGGGTCACCGCGAGCGCGGCCGGTGTCCAGCGGGAGGCGAACACCGCTTCGCCGTGGACGATCAGCAACAGTCCCGCGGCGACGACGAACCAGGGAGCGGTCAGGAACAGCCGCAGGGGCAAGTGGATGGGCGGGGCCTGCTCAAGGCTCAGTCCCGCGGTCTGAAGCATTGCTCAGTGGGTCCCCGGGGCCTGTTCCACCGGTTCGATCAGGATCAGGTAGTCCCCCTCGTTGCCGGATACCTCCCAGCGATACCCCATCCGCCACAGTATGTCGTATAGCGGGAAGGGTTGTCGCCGGTTGCGCAGCAGCAGGCGGTCACCGGCGCGCATATCGGACAGGGCATCGAGCGTTCGCTCCAGTGGTTCCGGCGCCGGAAGGTCGCGTGCGTCAATGACGTGGTCCAAGGGCCTAGTCCTTTAGCGCTTCAAGCAGCTCCGCGGCCCGCCGGCCGAGAACCTGGTCCGCCATCCGGTAGAGGATCGCCTCCTCCTTCGCGTTGTGCTGCTGGCTCACCAGGTGGAGGGTCCCCAGTACGCCCAGGCACTCGTCGGCGTCGCGTGCCTCGACCGCCTGCTTGAGCTCGGCGAGCAGCTGCCGGATCTGGCGGTGCTCCGAGCGCATAATACCGGTCGGACCCCCGGCCGTCGGCGCGGCCGCCTCGAGGTCCGGAAACAGGACCTCCTCCTCGAAGGCGAAGTGACGCTCGGTGGCGTTGTCGAACCCCAGTGCCTCGGCCGAGATGCGATCCCAGTCGCCGCCGTCGGCGGCGGACTCCACCAGGGCGAGCAGTCGGTCGCAGCGGCGGTGGCCTTCGGTCAGGGTCTCGGCGATGGATTCGGACATCTGTAACGTCTCCGAACAGCTAGCGGGTACCGATCACGCCGTCACGCGGCGGTCGGGAACTCACGGCGGCGCGGTGTTACACGCCGTGCTCAGGCATTGGATTTAAGCCAAGGCGTGCCGCCTCGCCTTGACTTGAGTCATCTGAAACGCGGGACCGGTGACGTTCCGGCACGCATCGCTGGCGATCGAGCCTTGTCAAGTCGGCCATAGGGGAGCCCCTCGTTTAAACCCCTTACGCAATGGGCGGGGGCCAGCGCGGGTCTTTGGAGCCGGAAACCGGGCTTGGGGGCCAGAAAGCCGGCGGCGAGGCACTATGTGCAAAAAAAAACGGCATTGGCTGTCACCGCCTCGCAGCGGCTCCCCGCACCACGCGGGTCCTTTCGTGTCCCTGTCGTACCTCAGGACGTGCTTCCGGGGCCATTCGAGTCCAATTTTTCGCGCGTGAACAAAATGGCCAGCGTGACGGCCGTCAGAGGCAGCACGAACCACAGCATGGCCGTGCTGTATACGGCGACAGAGTCGTTTCCGACGGCCGCCAGCACGACGTACGTCGTGTAGGCGACGTAGTACGCGAGAAATAACCCGCCTTCCCAGCGTGCGATCCGCATGCCGGTGACGAAGATCGGCAAACAGGCAATCGCGACCGCGAGCATGACCGGTAGGTCGAAGCGCAGGGCCGCGGCCGGTACGGCGATGCTTTCCGGGGCCAAAAGGGCGCTGAGTCCGAGCACGCCCAGCAAGTTGAATACGTTGCTGCCCACGACGTTGCCCACCGCGATATCGCGCTCCCCGCGGACGCTTGCGATAACCGAAGTGGCGAGCTCGGGCAGCGAGGTTCCAACCGCCACGATGGTCAGACCTATTATCAGCTCGCTGACGCCGAATGCCTGGGCGATGGCGACGGCACTATTCACCAGCAGGCGTGAGCCCCAGACCAACAGTGCGAGGCCGAACACCAGGTAAAGGGCGTCCCTCAACCACGGGTGTCGGACTGACGGCCTGTGGCCCGACGGGGCGGACTCATCGTCCTGGGTGCGACGCTCCCGGCGTCCCTGTCGAATCTGAAATCCGAGATAGGCCAGTAGCGCACAGAAAAGGATGCTGCCTTCCAAACGGTCGATGTGTTGGTCCAGGGCGAACAGGAGCACGGCCAGGGAGCAACCGATCATCAGCGGCACGTCCACGCGCACCAGCTGGCTGGTGATCAGCAAGGGTGCAATCAGGGCCGAGAGTCCGAGGATCAACAGGATGTTCAGGATGTTGCTGCCGATCACGTTACCGAGGGCGATGTTCGCCTGCCCGGACCAGACAGCCCCCACGCTGACCGCGAGCTCGGGTGCGCTGGTGCCGAAGGCGACCACGGTAAGCCCGACGATAAGCGGCGGGATGCCGAAGCGGCTGGCGATCCCGGACGCGCCGCGTACCAGGGCCTCGGCTCCGATAGTCAGCACCGTGAGACCGGCGACAAGCAAAATCACGTTCATAGGGGTCAGGCGATGGACTCGGATCGAGCGGGCTTATTCGGCAGGATGATAACGGGACTTACGGGCCTGCGAATATTCGGCGTACCCGTGCCGTCGCGCGCTCGATTCGTTGCGGCGCGGGGCAATCGTGCCGCCGATGTCAGGTTGGACGTCTCTCCCAGGCCGCTCGGACGGCAGCAAGACTCGCGGCTAAGGCCCCGGAACGCGGGCTATCCTGCGACGCCGACGTCTGCTTGCCGCGCGCCCGCTACGACCCCCGGGGGCTAGACCGGGAACTGAGGTTTAGCGAGACCGCCCCCGAGACCGGCAAGAGGCGCTCCGGTTAACGAGGGCGGGGAACAGGCGCCTGGCGGCTCAATTGCCTTGGCGCGCGAACGGCTGCTCGATCATGGCCCAGACCGAGGATCCCTCGTCCGAGACGGCGAAATCCAACCGCACCGGCATGCGGAAGGCCATCAAGCGGAGGCCGATGCCGGCATCCCATTGCAGGTCCTCTACAAAAAGGTCCGAGTTGTATTCGGGTCCAACCCGTCCGGCCTCGACGAAGGGCACGACCTGCCACCAGTCGATCTCGAAGTATCGCAGCAACGGCATATCCCGAAGAGGCTGGGGCTTGGGTATCAGTCGCAACTCGGCAGCATAATAGACGGCCGACTTGTCGCGAAAACGGCCGGACGGGAACGCGCGCAAGCGGTCGAAACCGCCGAGCTCCGAGCCGTAATTGGGCGGCGGTCGATGGTAGATGATGTGTGGGTTGGTGGGGTCCGGTTCCCAGGATGGGGTGTTTGAGGTCCAGAAATTCAGCGCGAGCACCTGCTGGCGAAACCAGCTGGAGGTCCCGAGGTTGAAATATTTGGACAGGTCCGCCTCCAGATTGGTCCAGCTGTCAGAGCTGTCGAACCAGCCAAAGTCCCGGGTCAGCTTCAGCTGCTGGCGGCTGCCGCGCGACGGGTTGCGCGGAAAGTCCGTGTTGTCGTAGTCGAGCCAGAGCTCCAGCCCGTTGGTCTTCGCGCTGAGGAGCTCGTGGATGGTGCGGTCTTCGAGATCGCCGATGGTGAAGTCATTGAGGTCGCGGTAAGTGTAGAAGAACTTGCCGCCCAGGGTCGTCTGACCGCTGACCATGGGGTTCCACTGGTCGCCGCCGCGCGGACCGGATTCGAGCAGCCCGTGCTTCAGGTGATAAACGGCGACCGGGTCGTCCCGGGTGCCGCCGATTGGCAGGCGGTACTTGAGCGTAATGTCGTAAGTCAGCTCGTTGCTGACGCCGCGTACGAAATCGTCCTGCGCCGATTCGTTCGAACCGGCCCTGACCTCGGTCGGATCACGGTCGTAGTCGAGGTAGAAGCGTTGGTCGGTGAAATGATCTACCAGTATGAAGGCGTCGAGAAAGAATCGACTGTCGCCGAATCGGTACCCATCCAGGGCGCCGGACAACAGGACCGACTCGTTCGATGTAACGAAGGCGGTACCGAACAGGCTCATCTGGGGCTGCGGCTTTCCCCCTGAGAAGGCCGCCGCACCGACAGCCGTGCCCAGCGAATCCGTCGCGAACAGGTAGGGGAGCCAGCCGCCCCGAGGGTCTTCGATGCTCTGTCCCTCGTCCAGGGCGATCACCTGTGCGCTGGCCGGTTCCGGTACAGCAGACAGGAATGCCGTCGCCAACAGCACCAGCGGCGCGACCCGCTCGGCCGCAAATCTTGTCCTGCTCATGTCACGTTACTCTTGCTCTGCCGCGCGGGGTTGCTGGGTCGTCTCTCGTCGGCCCGGGCGCAAACTATCCCCCGAGGACGCCTAAAGCAAGGCTTTCGGTGATCTGGAGACGTGACCGCGAGTGCGGCTACCTTGGCGAGGCTGTTCGGCATGCCGCGCGATGGTAATCGGTATCGTGCTGCGAGCGGAGCCGGATAACGGCCGGCGGAATCGGCGCGAGACCGCTCCCCGACCGCCTCGGCCGGCTGGAGGCGCCGGCTTGGACCCTAAGGAAATGCTGACTCGAACGTTCGCGAGTGTTTTTCCCGTCGCGAGTCGGGGGGTTGCCGGTCCAAGCCTCGGAAGGTTCTTACTCAACAGCTGCTCGAGGCTTAGTGAATGCCCTTTTCCCGCAGGTAGGGGGCGTACTTCTGGTCGCTGCCGCGGATGTGGTGGACTAGCCAGGTCTTGAGGAAATCCCCCATCTTGTCGACGGTCGCCCCCCTGTCCTTGTCGTAGGCCGCCAGAAACTCCTTGATCTGCGCGATCATCTCCACGTGCTCGAGCTTGTGCGCCTGGAAACTAGGGTAGTCCGCCGACCGCATCATGCCCTCCTCGCGCTCGAAGTGGTACTTGGTGTAGTCGACGAGCTCGCCGATTGCCTTGCGCTCGAAGGACTCGCCCATGTGGTAGTAGACCGCCGTCTGCAGGTCATTGATCAGATCCAGCAGCTTCTTGTGGTCGTTGTCGATGGACTCCACGCCGACGGTCATGTCGTCCTTCCAGGCGACGAAGTGCCGCGCGGTCATCTTCTTGTGCACGTAGGGCAGGGCGATCAGAACCGCGATGCCGATCCAGGAAACCGGGTTGTCTATGCCCCAGAGGAAGCCGAGAAAGATCGTGATGACGACCAGGACGATAAACAGGGATAAGCCTAGCGTCTGTAGACTTTTGCGCATGATGGAGCGTCCTCGGGACCTGGGTGATACTCGGGTTGGGCCGCCGCTCGGCGGCCGGTGAAAAGCCGCGCGACAGGCATCATCCGCTCTCAGCGATCAGGGGTTGAGACTAGCAAGGGTGGAGCCTTCGCTATTTGACCAACGTCAAGGAGTAGGCCCGCCCGAGGTTCAAGGATTAGACGCCCGATCAATAACGGCCAGTTACGAGGTGACCGCCAGATGACCAGACATTCCCAGTCCCGCGCGATAGCGAAATTAGGCGCTAGTGCGCTCTCCGCCGCCATCGGCCTCGCCCTTGGCGGCGCGGCGTTTTCCGCCTCCGCCGAGGGGCCCACGCTCAGCGAGGCGGACTTCGAGAAGGGCAAGACCATCTACTTCCAGCACTGCGCCGGTTGCCACGGTACCCTTCGTAAGGGCGCCACCGGCAAGAGCCTGGAGCCAAAGACGTCCGTCAAGATGCCCGACGGGACGATTCAGGAGGGCGGCACCCTCGCGCTCGGTCAGGAACGACTGGAGAAGATCATCCAGTTCGGGACCGAGGGAGGCATGAACAACTTCAGCGAGATCCTCACCCCTGAAGAGATCAAGCTGATGGCGACCTATATCCAGATGACTCCGCCGATTCCGCCAGAGATGTCGCTGGCCCAGATGAAGGCCAACACCAAGGTCTACGTGGACCCCAAGGACTATCCCACCGAGCCGCTGCATGGCCGCAACTGGAAGAACTTCTTCGTCGTCATCGAGCGTGATGTCGGCAAGGTGGCCGTGGTCGACGGCGACACCAAGGAGATTCTCGCTCATATCCCGACGGGCTACGCGGTTCACGTCATCAAGGCGCTGGAGCACTCCAATGCCTCGCACCCGGATAATCCGGCCGACGTGGGTCGCTTCTGGTACACCCAGGGTCGCGACGGCAAGATGACCAAGATCGATCTTTGGCAGATGCCGGACAAGATGCTGGTGGCAGAGACCAAGGTCGCCTACGACGCCCGCGACGTGGCGGTGTCCGGCAACGGAAAATATATCGTCGGTGGTGGCTACTGGCCGCCGCACTTCGTTATCGTCGACGCGGTGACCATGGATCCGCTGAAGGTGGTCTCCACCCGCGGCGTCAACATCGACGGCGAATACGTGAACGAGTCCCGCGTAGCGGCCATCTACGACACGCCGAACGAGACCTCCTGGCTGGTCGCCCTGAAGGAGCTGGGCCAGATTTGGCAGGTGGACTATTCCGATCTTGAAAACCTGCGCGTCGACAAGATCGACACGGCCAAGTTCCTGCACGATGGCTTCTTCGATCCCACCGGGCGCTACTTCCAGATCGCCGCCAACGCCTCCAACAAGATGGTCGTCGTGGACAGCAAGGAGCGCAAGCTCGAGGCCCTGATCGACGTCGACAAGCTGCCTCACCCGGGTCCTGGCGCCAACTGGAACGACGAAAAATGCGGACCGGTCGCCGGTACGACCCACCTGGGCGTGGGCAAGGTCACCGTCTGGGGCAACGATCCCGAGGCCCACGCGGACCAGGCCTGGAAGGTCTGCTACGAGGTCGAGACCGACGGCCCCGGGTCTGTTCATCCGCACCCATCCGAACAGCAAGTACTATTGGGCGGATCAGACCAAGCATCCGGATCCAGAGGTGCAGCAGGCCGTTCAGGTCATCGACAAGAACACACGGGAGATCGTCAAGACCATCCAGGTCACCGACGTACCCGGTCAGGCCGCGGTTCATATGGAGTTCAACGCGGATGGCTCAGAGGTTTGGGTCTCGGCCTGGAACATGAAGGACAGCAAGGAGCCCAACGGCGAGATCGTGATCTACGACGCGAACACGCTGGAGGAGAAGGCCCGCATCAAGGGCTTATACGCGCCCACCGGTAAGTTCAACGTCACCAACCGTTCCGAGCATGTGACCTGATTGCCCGGTGTTTCGCCCGGCCCGTTCTTCGGGCCGGAGCCGTGCACCTAAGTAGGGTTGGCGGGCATGGAGCGCCGTTTCATGCCCGCCTCGTTTTTTCTGATTCTCTTGCCTTGAGGGAGGTGGAGCGATGGAGCATCCGTCACTGTACCGGGCGCTGCTATCGCGCAAGGTCGCCCTGGGTGCCACGCTGGGTGGGGCCGTGGCCTTTATGGTGATAGGCGTCGCGCTTTGGGGCGGCTTCAACTGGGCCATGGAAGAAACCAACACCATGGACTTCTGCATCTCGTGTCACGAGATGGAGGAGAACGTCTACTCTGAATACAAGGGCACTGTCCACGACGCGAACCGCAGCGGCGTGCGCGCCGGCTGCCCGGATTGCCACGTGCCCCGCCCCTGGATTCACAAGATCAAGCGCAAGATCCAGGCGAGCAACGAGGTCTGGCATAAGCTCACCGGCACGGTAAGCACGCCGGAAAAATTCAACGAGCACCGGCTGGCCATGGCCACGCGGGTCTGGGAGACCATGAAGGCGACGGATTCCCGGGAGTGCCGCAACTGTCACGACTGGGACACCATGAACCCGGAGCGCCAGAAGCCCCGGGCGCGCCAGCAGCACATGAACGCCATGGAAAAGGGCAACACCTGTATCGACTGCCACAAGGGCATTGCCCACTCGAAGGTTCACGACCAGATGGATGAGGAGGCGCTGGCGGCGCTGAGCGCCCCGAACCCGGCCTTCATCCGTGAGGTTCCGGAGTCCTACAAGGTGGCGCTGGCCCGGGTCGAGTCCGCGGAGGCCGAGGAGCAGGCGCGTCAACAGGAGGAGATGCGCAAGGACCGCGAGGCGAAGCAGGCCGCAAAGGAGGCCGAGAAGCAGCGCATCGAGCAGGCCGTAGCCCAGGCCTTGGCGGCGGCCGAGGCCCAACGCGTCGCGCAAGACACCCCGGATACTGCAGCCGCGCCCGCCGGCGAGCAGCCTGCCGCCGGCACGCCCGCTGCGGGAGCCCGAGGTTTCGGCGTCGACTGGAGCGCGGTCCCGGAGCGCCTGGTGACCCTGTTCTACCCGGGCCAGACCTCGATGGAGTGGACGCTGGTGGGCAAGTACCACGGGGGTGCGCTGCCGTTCAAGGACGGGGACCGGTGCACGACCTGTCACGACAAGGAGACGGCGCTGATGGGCCCGCGGATGTCGACGGGTCAGAAGGCCGAGGAGACCCCGCTGCCGGACAAGCGCGCCTCGATCCCGGTGACGGTGCAGGCGGCGCACGATGCCGAGAACCTGTACCTGCGCTTCCAGTGGGAAGGCACCGAGCACGTGCCGGTGCCGTTCGCCGAGGGCGGCAAGATGGACCCCGAGAACGAGGTCAAGCTGGCGGTGATGCTGGCTACCGACGACGTGACCTACGCCGGGCAGTCGGGTTGCTGGGGCACCTGCCACCACGACCTACGCACCATGCCGGCGGCCCCGGCGGATCCGGCCGCGGCCGGGCTGGCGCTCGACCTCTCCGAGGGTGGCGTGACCAAGTACATCAAGGAGTCGCGCACCGAGGTCGAGGAGAAGGGCCGGCGAGGCGCGACCCTGGGCGGCTGGGACAAGCTCAAGGACCCGGCGGCGCTGGAGGCGGAGATGGCGGCGGGTCACTTCATGGACCTGTTCCGGTGGAACAGCGACGGCACCGTGGAGAACGGGCATGTGCTCGAGCAGCGCGTGATGAACAGCGGCGGGGGGTTGGAGGCGCAGGGCTGGAACGAGGGCGGGAACTGGACGGTGGTGATGAAGCGCAAGCTCGCCAGCGACCAGCCGGGCGACATCGCCATCGAGCCCGGCAAGGTCTACAACTTCGGCTTCGCCATCCACGACGACTACGCCGATGCCCGCTATCACCACGTCTCGCTGGGCTACAAGCTGGCGCTCGACGATGCGGCGGTCGATCTGGACGCAAAGGCCCAATAACACGCGCATCCAATGACCCGAGCCAGTGGAGCGCGGGGCAGGGCGGTCGGGGCCAGGGACGGCGTCGGCCGCCGGTTCACTCGCCGACGGACACCTCATCGAAAGACGCCTTTGCCGAGTGTCTTCGCGACCCAACCGGCCGCGGCAATTCCGTTCGCCGGTATTCACCGCTTCTTGCCTTATGCAGGCCGGCGAACCCGCTCGCATGTATAGTGCGCCATTGCGAGCCCAGTCAGCTGAGAATCCGGACACGACGCTGTCTCCGGTCCAGTGATCGGGGTTATCCGGTGCCCTTCTGAGGCCTCTAAGGAGGAAGAACGATGCAGCGATCGAAACGGCGTCTCATTGCGGTCGGAGCTTGCTTGGCATGCTTCAGCGCCGCACAGACCTGGGCTGGCGAAACGGCCCTCGTGGTCGCCAAGGAATACCGCTTCGAACCTGCCGAGCTGACGGTAAAGGCGGGAACGATCGTGCGCTGGGAGAACCAGGACAAGCGCCAGTATCATAGCGTCTTCTTCAAAGAGCTCGGCGACAAACCGGGCGACTACTTTTTCCCCGGCGAATCCCGCGAGCGCACCTTCGACCAGCCCGGTACCTTCCCCTACATCTGTGAGCCCCACTGGGAGTCCCACGGCATGAAGGGGGTCGTCATCGTCGAGTAACGACGAGGCGAACTCGGGGACCGCCTCTCAGCGGCCCGTTTGCCGGTGTCCGGCTCGACCAACCAGGAAAGGCACATGGTCCTAGACCTCGCGCAGCTCTGTTCACTGCTCCAGAGCCCGCCAACGGCGTTTGAATCGGTGCAGAAGCCGCTCGAGATCCGAGGCGCAAATACGCTGGAGCTAGCGGGGCCGAACGATCTCTCCTTCGCGGAGCGGGCCGACCAGGCGGAAGCGGTCGCGGCGAGCCGTGCCGCCGCGGTGGTCGTGCCCCAGGATTTTCCCAGTCTCGCCGACACCCTGTTGATCCGCTCGCCCGAGCCGCGCCGGGCGTTCTTTCGGGTCGCTGAATCGTTCCTGCCGGGCAGCGAGGTTCGGGGCGTCCACCCAGGCGCGATCATCGACCCGGATGCCGTGCTCGGGGACGGCGTCGCGGTCGGACCCTGCGCCGTGATCGCCGCCGGCGTGCGCGTGGGTGACCGCGGCGTCGTAGGTCCCGGGTCCTATCTCGCCCCGGGCGTAACCCTGGGGGCCGACTGTGTAGTCGAGGCGAACGTCACAATCCAGTGGGGCAGCACCCTGGGGGATCGCTGTGTGGTCCGCTCGGGGAGCGTGATCGGCGGGGATGGCTTCGGATTCCAGTGGGACGGGCAGGGCCACCGCAAGATTCCTCAGCTCGGACGCGTGGTGATCGAGGACGATGTCGACATCGGCTGCAACTGCTGTGTGGACCGGGCGACCCTCGGTGTGACACGCATCGGCCGCGGCACCAAGATAGACAACCTGGTACAGGTCGCCCACAACACCGACATCGGGGCCCACGTGATTCTGGTCAGCCAGTCGGGGGTGGCGGGCAGCAGCCGGGTCGGGACCGGCGCCGTGATCGCCGGCCAGGTAGCCGTATCCGACCATGTGAGCGTCGGTGCCGGTGCACGCGTTGGCGGGCAGTCCGGCGTGACCAAGGACGTGCCCGCGGGCGCCTCCGTATTCGGCACCCCGGCGCGGCCGATCAAGGATACCCTGCGGGAGCTTGGCGCCCTGGCCCAACTGCCGGCGCTCCTCAAACAGATCAAGCGGCAGGAGCAGGACCTGGCACGTCTGCAGGCCTGTCTGGAAGTGCTGCAGCAGCACGGCAAGTAGGGTGCCGTGCCTCAGGTTTCAGTTGCGCAGAAAACGCACCGTGCCGGAAACCTGATCTGGATGATTCTCCCGGGGGGGTCCTAGGCCTCGCGCCGGTCCGCCAAACCGACCAGATCCCATAGACGTTCCAGGTCTGCGCGCAGCCGATCGACTTCAGTCTCGAGGGCCGCGATGCGCTCATCGCTCTCCGACTCCGGGGCGGTCCTCGTCGGCGGGCTGCTGACCGCGGCGATCTGCTCCGGAGTGGGCGCCCCGCAGAGCAGGTGCATGTAGCGTTCCTCGCGTCGGCCGGGGAGTCGCGGCAGTTCGACGACTAGGGGCTCCTCGCGCGTTGCCAGACCCTTTAGGGTTTCCTCAACCGTCTCCAGATCCGCGAAATCCGCCAACCGTCCGGTATTGGAACGCAGCTCGCCGGGGGTCTGGGGCCCGCGCAGCATCAGCACGCAGAGCAGGGCCTGCTCCTGACGACTGAGCCGGAGTGCACCGACCATCTTGTGGTCGTAGCGCTCCGTGCGGCCGGCGAAGCTCGCGTGTACGAGATCGCGGTCGCGCAGCCGGTTGACCGTGTGGCCGACCTCCCCGGGGTCCAGGTGCATGATCGGGTTGCGACTGCTTTTCTGGTTGCAGGCGGTGACCAGGGCGTTGAGCGTCAGGGGGTACTGATCCGGGGTCGTGCGCTGCTTCTCCATCAAGCAGCCGAGGACCCGGGCCTCGACGGGAGTCAGCAGCGGTTCAGTCTGGGTCGGTGCTTCGTTGGGCATGGCTCTTTACTTCCTCCCCGAGGGTCTATGAGGTTCTTCCGTCGTGCGCGGTTGTGGACCGGAATTCAACCGGGCGGGTCGCCCTCGCTCGACGGATCGGGTTCAGGTCCCAAGCGGTTCTGAACCCAATGCAGCACGGCGCGCAACCGATCGTTGAGCAGGCGTTCGGCCTCAGCGATTCTGGCCCAACGGAGCTCCTGGTGCTCCGGGTGTCCCAGTTCCGGACTGACCGGGAGCCTGGCGTCGCCGCGAGGCGCTTCGGCCAGATAATATCGGGCGACCTTGCCTCGACCGTAGGGCGGGGTCTCGATGTATTCATGTCCCCAGCGCAGGCGGATGTCCGTCAGGCCGGTCTCCTCGGCGACCTCGCGCAGCGCGCAGTCAAGCGGCGACTCACCCGGGCCACACTCGCCCTTTGGGAAGTCCCAGTAACGGTAGCAGCGTAGCAGCAACAGGTGTGGTGCCTGGTCAATCCAGCGCACCGGCGCGATGCCGGCCGAGAGGATTCGCGGCTTCAACCCCGGCTGCCCGGGGGCGCGCCCCCGGGCCGAACCTCGTGCCGTGACCGAGCGATCGGTCCGAGCCCGCGGGCGCGAAGCTCAGCCAGGCCGGCCTCCAGGAGCCGGAGCTTGCGCATCCGCGGACGCCTTTCGGTCGCATCGGCGGTCTGGTTGAGCAGATCTTCGGCACCACCGTTCTCCTCCGGGGCCAAGGGCTCGGGCGGACGGATGGAGCGCCGTTGCGGCGGGCCTCGGCGACTATCGCAGGGTGCGGGCGGCGCTCCCATGCTCACAGATGCAATCGGCGCAGCTCGGTATCGGCATGACTGTGATCCCAGATGTGGTCAAAATCGGTGCGCAGCCGCCGCGCCTCCGCGGGATGGTTGTAATCGGCGATCGCGCCCGCGCCTGCGGCGTTACGTCTCAGGATGTAGCCGCAGTCGTCCACGATCAACAGTCCCTCGAACTGGTCCTGAAGGTCATCGCCGACACTTCTGATCGCGATTCGCGAGGTCAGCTGGCGGGCCAGCTCGATGAGCCGGTGCCCACCCATTACCGGCGTGCGAGGCTCGAAGAGCAGGATGCGGATGGGCAGGCGGGGCCGTGCGACGGCCAGCCGCCGCACGGCGTCGAGGAAACCGGGCTGGTCGTAGAGGTCCGGCTCCAGGTTTCGGCTGAGCAGAAGCAGCTCACGGCGTGCCTGCCAGGCCATGCGAATCCCGGCCTCCTGGATCTGGTCACGCGTGGACAGTCGCCGGGGTCCCGCGGTCTGCGCGAGCATCGGGCCGGTTTCGGACGACGGCTGTGTCATCGCGGTCCCTCGAACAGCATGCGCCGGTGTGGGATGCCCGCCTCGTAGAATTCGACGCCGGTGCAACGGAAACCTTGTCGCTGATAGAAGGGGACCGCTGAGCTCTGAGCGTTGACGAACGGGGCTGGCCGGTCCGATAGGCTGGTCAGTTTCAATGCCTCCTGAAGCAGGGCCGTGCCTACGCCGCGTCCGCGCCAGTTCCACAGCACGGCCATGCGCCCTATCTGGCCGTTGGGCAGGACCCGCGCGGTTCCGATCGCACGATTCGCCGCGTCGAATGCCAGGAGGTGCAACGCGCCGGGGTCGGCGCTGTCCCATTCCAATTGGGGCGGTACAGCCTGCTCCTCGACGAACACCCGCGTGCGTACGGTCGCTATCGCGGCCTGGTCCCTGACCCAGTCGGCCTCGCGGATGCCGAAGCTCTCTTGCTCTAAGGGCGCGCTCATTTTAAACGGGGATTGTAATGGCTGCGGGGCAGATCGGCGCAACATGGGATTCGGGCCGTTGCCCGACGCGAACTTGGTGCAGTGCCCCACTCGCGACCGATTAAACGGTGATTGGAACGCCCCGGGCACCTTGGCGTGGGTTTGCGGAGCCGGCAGTCTCGCGCGTGGGTGCCGCTCGGATCAAGCTGCGCCAGCCACTTTGCTCGACTTGCCCGTGACGGAGTCGATGGTGACGGCTTCGTCGGTCGTGTGGGATCCGCGTCTGGTCGCTATCAGCGCGGAGGCCAGTATCAGAACGGACCCGGCGACCGTGCTCCACAGCAGCGCCTCGTCCCAGAGCGCCCAGCCGTAGAGGGCGCCGAAGATCACGGCAAAGTAGCCGAAGATGGCAACCCGCGATGCCGGGGCCAGGGTCAGCCCCTGGGTAAGAAACAGCTGGCCCAAGGTCGCGCATCCGGCGACACCGAAGAGCCAAAGGTAGCCCTGCGGACTCGGCGTGCGCCAGGCCCAGGTCAGGGGCACGCTCGATACGACGGCCGCGCTCAATGAAAAGTAGAAAACGGTCCGTGTGGGTGGCTCGGTTCGAGCCAATCGGCGCACTGTGACCTTCGCCAGCGCCGCGAACAGCCCGCCCAGGACCGCTACGGCGGCGACGGGTGATACTCCGTGAAGACCCGGGTGCAGGATCAGAAGCACGCCCCCGAATCCCAACGCGAGGGCGGCCCAAATGTACCTGCTTAGCGCCTCACCGAGCCAGATCAACGCGATTAAGGGCATGAATACGGGCGCGGTCAGCTTCAACAGCATCGCATCCGCGAGCGGCATGTGGGCGATGGCGTAGTAGAAGCAGTACATGGCCGCGACTCCGGCGAGTCCGCGTAGCAGGTGCAGGTGCGCGACCCTTGTCGCGACACCCTGAATTCCCCTCCGGTGCAGATAGGGCGTAAGGAGCAGCAGTCCGATCAGGTTGCGAACGAAGACGATGACCTCATTCGGAAGCTCCGTCGCGGCGAAGCGCACGGCGACCCCCATCGATGCGAACATCAGCTCACCCAAAACGACAAACAAGGCGGCGGCGACGATCTGGTTCGGGTGTGGCATGTTGGCGTCAAGGCTGCCAATGTAGCGTAATTGCAACAAACGGTCGTTTCGGACCGCCGTTCAGGGTCACTACGGGTCACCGCTTCCCGCCGGAAGTGTTGTGCTGGCGGAACGTTCGTTGTAAATATGCTGCGTCGATAGAAAAAAGTTGCACTTTTGTTCTATATGTAGGCTAAAATATCGGTGTCAGAGTCTTCCGTCACCGCGAACCGAATTGAAACCGGGTCCTACAGACAAATTATCGGGGGAAGGAACCTGGACATGCTCTAGAAAGACGGAAAAGTCTGTTGTTTTTGTGTAACACATGCCTGTAGGTTCCAACTGCGTCCCCGAACGAACTTCCTCAACCCATCTGCACAGGAAACGAGAGATGCGAAAAGAAACGAAAAACTTCCGAGTCGCCACCCTGGCCGCCCCGCTGGCGCTTGCCGTGGCCCTTACCGCCGCCTTCGGTGCGAACGCCGAAGTGTATGACAAGAACTACTGGTCCGCGCAGCCGGACGGTACCGCCTGGGTAAACAGCGCGGGCGAGTGCTGGCAGAGCGAAGACGGTCCCAACAGCCTGGAACCCTGTGTTGTTGCCGAGGTGGCTCCGCCGCTGGTCCTGCGGCTCCAGTATGAGCTCGACAAGTACCGGATCGAGAACATCACCAATCCGGATGCGCTTCAGGATCTGGACAACTACATCGAACAAGTCAAGCAAACCCCGCGCGATGAGATGCTGACCATCGTCGGCCATACCGACAAGCTGGGCAGCTTCGAGCACAACATGGTGCTGAGCGAGAACCGCGCGATGGGCATCCGGGACTACATGGTCGATCGCGGTATCAACCCGGATCGCATTCAGTCGGTGACCGGAGTTGGCTGGGAGGGCGGTCAGTACGACGTCGGTCCGGACGGCACTCAGATCGACCTTGGCCCGCTGGAGAACAACCCATTCCGGCGCCGCACGGTCGTGACCGAGATCGTTCCTCCGAAGTAGTGGTCCAACGACCGTGCCCGCGCTGGGCCATCGGCCGCGACGCGGTATCTGGATGAGTTCGGCCGGCGTGTCGAGGTTGACACGCCGGCCTTACCGGGAATTTGAATTTGTCATCTAGCCTCCTTGCGATGGGGGCGGAGTCGGTTCGCGCTGGTTAGGCGAGCATTGCGACAGATAGGGTCCAGGTAAGAGCCTTCGCCGGCGGTTACGACCCCCGGCGGGGCAAGGTCCATTAAGCTCCCTCCCCCCGACAGGGGCTTATGGAAGGGCCGGTCACGTTAGTTCGTGACCGGCCTTTTTTTATATAGCGCGGGCGAGACGCGCGGCGTCGCCGATATAGGTGGCGGGGCTGAGCGCCTTGAGCTCTTCTCTGGCGTACCCGGGAATCTCAAGCTGGTCGACGAAGGCTGCAAGCGCAGCAACGCCGATTTGCTGGCCGCGGGTCAACTCTTTGAGCCTTTCGTAGGGCTTTTCGACCCCGTAGCGACGCATCAGGGTCTGAATGGGCTCCGCGAGCACCTCCCAGTTGGCATCGAGGTCCGCGGCAAGCCGCGCAGGGTCCACCTCGAGCTTGTCGAGCCCCCGAAGCACCGACTGCAGGGCGATGCTGGTGTGGGCGATGCCGACGCCGAGATTGCGCAGCACCGTGGAGTCGGTGAGGTCACGCTGCCAACGCGAGATCGGCAGCTTTGCGGCGAGGTGCTCCAGGACCGCGTTGGCGACACCGAGATTGCCCTCCGCGTTCTCGAAGTCGATAGGGTTGACCTTGTGCGGCATGGTCGATGAGCCGACCTCGCCTGCAACCGCCTGCTGCTTGAAGTAGCCGAGCGAGATGTATCCCCAGACGTCGCGGCAAAAATCCAGCAGCACGTTGTTGAAGCGAACGAGGGCGTCGAACAGTTCCGCCATGTAGTCATGTGGCTCGATCTGTATCGTGTAGGGGTTCCAGGTGAGCCCCAGCGACTCGACGAAGTCGCGGGAGAAGCAGGGCCAGTCGACCTGTGGGTAGGCGACCACATGGGCGTTGTAATTTCCGACCGCACCGTTGATCTTGCCCAGCAATTCCACGGAGGCGACACACTCGCGCTGCCTGCGCAGGCGATGCACCACGTTCGCCATCTCCTTTCCGAGCGTGGTCGGAGACGCGGGCTGACCGTGAGTACGTGAAAGCATCGGGACCTCCGCGTACCTGTGGGCCAGGTCGCGGACGGCGGCGATAACCTCATCCATCGGCGGCATCAGGACCTGACCGCGTCCCTCGCGGATCATCAGGGCATGGGCAAGATTATTGATGTCCTCGGAGGTGCAGGCGAAATGGATGAACTCGCTGACCGCCTCGAGTTCGGCATTACCGGCGATCCGTTCTTTAAGGAAGTATTCGATCGCCTTGACGTCATGATTCGTCGTTCGTTCGATGTTCTTGACCCGCTGCGCATCCTCGACCTGAAAATTCGAGGCAATACCTTCGAGTAGATTCAGGGCATGGCCGGAAAGCTCGGGTACCTCTGGAATCTGCGGGTTTCTGGCGAGTGCCTGAAGCCAGCGTACCTCGACCAGGACGCGATGACGGATAAGTCCGAACTCGCTGAAAATGGCTCGAAGGTCGGCGGTTTTGGACCCGTATCGGCCATCGACCGGCGATACGGCTGTAAGCGGGGAGAGTTCCATATTCATGGGGCTCCTGGGGCGAAGGTCACTTGGTGTAGTGCCGCTGGCGATGCCGAGGGCGGGCCGCCCGAAGGCTGCCCTATGCCTGCCCGCAACGCAACATCCGGGGACGGACAACAGGTGTAATCTGACCGCGACCGGGGCGTCTCGTCTCCTGCATGTACAGCTCAACTCAGCGATGCCAGATCTGAGTACCGTCGGCATTAAGAGCGGCCCATTTTCGGCGCGCCGCATAGTCTATAACGGCGTAGGCGAACAGACAGATCCCGATCATCTCGAGGGTTTCCTCCATTCCGACGAGCGCACTGTAAGTCGGGTTCATCCATTTTCCCGCAGCATCCAAAGGCCCCTCGAGCATCTCGAATCCAATCGCGGCCCCGACGTATGTGGCCCCGGAGGCCAGAAACAGCACGGCGGTTCTTCGAGGCAGGTGCAGCAGGAACTTCAGATAGGCTAGACCCATGGCGGCAACTAAGAGCCCGGCGGGGATGATCCAGCCGTAATAGAAGGGGCCGTCGTCTGTTGGCATCAGACGCTGCATAGGCCCCATGGCTCTTTCGTGAAGTTGGAACCACTCGTCTAGCGACAGATAAAGGAAAGCGGCCGACAGCATGGACCAGTGAATGACGTAGTCCCCAGCTTCACGGTGTATCTGCCATGCCAGGATAGCGAGCAGAACGGACGTGAATAGCAGCAGCGTCGATGACCAGAACGTCGGTAGGTTCTGCTCGTACTCCAGGTTAAAGAACTCGTTCAAAGTTGATGTCTGTCCTTCCGCGGCATGGAAACGAATAATTTCCACGACGCCATGGCTGACCGCCATCAGGAACGTTATCAGCAGCGTTGCGCGCAGAATCGACCGTCCGCGCAGGGTTATCGCTATTGGCATTAGTGCTTCCTAGATTTTCAATCCGCGGTGTACGTATTCGAGCAGACCGAGTCGTGCCAGTGCACCGATCAGCGGTGATCGGGGAAACACGACCGCGTTAAACAGGGGCCGGGGGACTGTCTGCCATTTATGGTGCCAATCGAGATCGGTCATCATATTGACCTCGTCGACATCGCTAGACTCGATTGCCTCCGAGATAACCCGGTCCATCAGCAAATTACCCGGCGAGCAGAACCGGTAATTGTCGTCAAAACCGATCTTGACAAGATTCAGTATACGGTTAATTAGCACGGCATACTGTCCGGCGATGGTCTTGCCGTCGGCCTCCAGGAAATTCCATACCATCCACCCGTGCCGGGTCATCGCCTGGGCAATCTCCGTGAGCATGTCCAGGTCCGCGGGGCGGGCCTTCACGGAGCTCTGCTCGCTTCCCTTCCAATTACGGTTTTCAACCTCGATGAATTCCGTTAAACACTCGTTCAGGGAGCGTTCCTGCTCCCGCACCCGATAGCGCACGTCGGGCAATTTTTCGAGCCTTCTCCCGTTCTTCTTCAAGTAACGCCGCAGGTTCGAAGACATTCCTGCCGCATACTCTGCGCGCGTTTTCGGCAGCGGGACCGAGTTTTCATTCGAGACATAATGGGTAGAGACCCACAGCGCGTCCGATGTGCGCGCCAACCTCATCGGTGTCGAGACCTCCGGTACCAGCCTGAATAGGACGACGGGCGTAGTTCGGGGGATATGATTCAGATAGTCGACGAAGGTCGCAAGAATATCCTCGCGTCCCGGTTGCGTCAGGCAATCGGCTCCACTGGTGTGGTAAATGCTGCTCGGGAGCTGAAACGGCGTGAGCCGGAGTCCGGCTAGGGAATAGCATTTCCCGGTCACCAGGGGCAGGACGCCGACCAGCCGAGCGCCGTCATAGGCGAAAAGGCAGAGCCAGTTCTCGCGGGGACGCAACTGATGCTTGAGGTAAGCCGTGATCCAGGTATATGACAGCACCGGTGCCGAGCGTCCTGACTGCAGCAGCAATTCATCCCAGGCTTCGGCGCGCTCGGCCAGTTCAGGCAGCGTCCGGACGTCGGACAACCGAATTCCCGGGGGCGGGATGTAGTTCCAGTCCGTGGGCAGGCGAAAGGGCCTCGCCAGTGACTTGGCCAGCGACTTCAAGGTTGTTCTTCCGCCGTAACTGGCGCGGTGCCCGTCGGAGGTGCCGAACCGATAGATTACCGCTGATCGGCGCAAACGGGGAGTGGGGCGCCCCGCCGATGCGGGCGGGGCCTGGTTTTCTGGGGCCGTTGGGTCAGGCCGCGAGCTTTCGCAGAACGTAGTGGAGTATGCCGCCGTTGCGGTAGTAGTCCACCTCGTTCGGGGTGTCGATGCGGACCTTGGCCTGGAAAGTCGTCACCGGTCCATCGTCGTCGGTGGCCCTGACTTCCACCTGTTTGGCCTCGCCGTTGTCGAGGCCGACGATGTCGAAGGTCTCGGTGCCTTTGAGCCCCAGCGACGCGGCGTTCTCGCCGTTCGCGAACTCCAGTGGGAGGATCCCCATTCCGACTAGATTGGAACGGTGTATGCGCTCGTAGCTCTCGGCGATGACGGCACGCACGCCGAGCAGCCTCGGGCCTTTTGCAGCCCAGTCGCGCGATGACCCGGACCCGTACTCCTTGCCTGCGATTACGATCGCCGGTACTCCTTCGGCCTGATATTTCATGGCGGCGTCGTAGATCGACATCTGTTCTGCGCTCGGCTGATGCAGCGTCACACCCCCTTCGGTCCCGGGTGCCAGTAGATTGCGCAGTCGGATGTTGGCAAAGGTGCCCCTCATCATGACCTCATGGTTACCGCGGCGGCTTCCCAGGCTGTTGAAATCCTTGGGTGAAACCCCTTTTTCAATCAGATATCGGCCGGCAGGTGAATCGGGTTTTATGGAACCTGCGGGTGAAATGTGATCGGTCGTGATGGAGTCCCCAAGCAACGCGAGGCAGCGGGCGCCCGTAATGTCAGCGGCGGCGCCGACCTCCAGCGACATGCCCTGAAAGTAGGGCGGGTTCTTGATATAGGTCGACTCCGGCCAATCATAGGTCTTGCTCGAGGCCGCGGCCAGCGACTGCCAGCGTGAGTCCCCGGCGAACACATCGGCATAGGCCGACCTGAACTCATCGACGGTCACGTTCTCGGCGATGGCGCGGTTGATCTCGGCCTGAGTCGGCCAAATGTCTCGAAGATACACAGGGTTGCCATTGGCATCGGTGGCCAGCGGGTCTTTGTACGGGTCGAGGTCGATGCGTCCGGCGATGGCGTAGGCGACTACCAGCGGCGGGCTCGCCAGGTAGTTCATCCGGACTTCCGCGTGGACCCGGCCCTCGAAGTTCCGATTTCCGGACAGGATCGAGACCGCGCAGAGGTCGTTCTCGGCGATCGCTCTGGAAACCGGCTCCGGAAGCGGGCCGGTGTTGCCGATGCAGACCGTGCAGCCGTAGCCTACGTTGTGGAACCCGAGCGCCTTTAAGGGTTCTACGAGTCCGGCCCGCTCCAGGTAACGTGTCACGGCCATCGATCCCGGACCGAGCGAGGTCTTTACCCAGGGGGCGGCCTTGAGGCCCAGGCTTGCGGCTTTCTTGGCCACCAGCCCCGCCGCCAGCATCACGCTGGGATTCGACGTGTTGGTGCAGGACGTGATGGCGGCGATGACGATCGAGCCGTCGGAGATCTCGACCTGTTGCCCGCCGATTAGGGTCTTGGCGGGTCCGAGGTCCTTGAGCCCACGTTCCGCCTTCAGCGCGGCCAGCGCCTTGGGGAAGTGTCCGGCCATATCGGTCAGCGGGACGCGGTCCTGGGGACGTTTCGGGCCGGCGAGCGAGGGCACCACGTCGCCGAGGTCGAGCGCCACGGTCTCGGAGTAGTCGGCCTCCGCCGCGTCCGCGGTATGGAAGACACCCTGCGCCTTGCAATAGGCCTCGACCAGCGCGATCTGATCCTCGTCGCGGCCGGTGAGGCGCAGGTAGTCCAGCGTAATCTGATCGATCGGGAATAGACCGCAGGTGGCACCGTACTCGGGGCTCATATTGGCAATCGTGGCGCGCTCCCCCATTGGCAGCGAGCTTATGGCCGGTCCGTAGAAGTCGACGAACTTGCCGACGACACCGTGCTTGCGGAGCATGTCGACGACGGTCAAAACGAGGTCCGTTGCCGTCACCCCTTCCTTCAACGAGCCGGTCAGTCTGAAGCCCACGACCTTGGGCACCAGCATGGACACTGGCTGGCCGAGCATCGACGCCTCCGCCTCGATGCCGCCGACACCCCAGCCCAACACGCCGATGCCGTTGACCATGGTGGTATGCGAATCGGTGCCGACGCAGGTGTCGAAGTACGCCTGAGTTCGGTCGCCGAGCTCGTTGGGGAATACGACGCGCGACAGATACTCGACGTTGACCTGATGAACGATCCCGGTGTCCGGGGGGACCACCTTGAACCCGTCCAGGGCGTTCTGTCCCCATTTCAGGAACTTGTAGCGCTCCTGGTTGCGCTCGAACTCCAGCTCGGCGTTCAACGCAAAGGCCTCGTCGGATCCGAAATGGTCGACCTGCACCGAGTGGTCGATGACCAGCTCGGCGGGCTGCAGCGGGTTGATCCGCGCGGGATCGCCTCCGAGGGCCTGCATCGCGTCACGCATGGCCGCCAGGTCCACGACGGCCGGGACACCGGTGAAGTCCTGCATCAGGACCCGGGCCGGACGGTACTGGATCTCCTTGGACGGCTCGGCCTGGGGGTCCCAGTCGGCAAGGGCCTGGATGTCCCCACGGGTGACGGTCTCCCCATCCTCGCACCGCAGCAGATTCTCGAGCAGGATCTTCAGGGAGAAGGGCAGGCGCCCGCTGCCCGGGACCGCCGCGAGCCGGTAAATCTCGAAGTCCTTGCCGGCGACATTGAGGGTGGACTTGGCATCAAAGCTGTTTGTCATGCGGCGGCTCCAGGGTGGGGGCTATATGATCTGAGAAGAACGGTCGGATTCTAGCGGGCGTGCCTCCACAGCGCTACGTGCTGCATTGCAATATAAAGGTTTGGGTACTTCCGGCCCGCCGGCGCGCGATCAGGCGACCGATGTCTGATCGAGATAGCGGCGTGCATCATCGAGCAGGCGTTTGTGCCCGATTAGGATCTGCAAACGTGTCGCGCCGACCTGGCGCCATAGCATTGCGGCACGGACAGCCCCGAGCAGAAGCGCTCGCACCCGGTTCTGGTTATCCGGGTTCTGCAGGTGCAGCGGCTCGCCGCGGACCACGACGCGCGGTTGTAGCTGACTGATCGTTTCACTGTAGATCCCCGCCAGATGAGCCAGAAGATTCGGATGGAGCAGCGCGAAGTGCTCGCGCTTGCTCGCCGCCTCCTGGATGCCTTGACCGATGCGAGCGAGCAGGTCCGGTCGGCGGGACAGGGCGCGCTCGAGCTTCAGGACGGACACCACATGTCGCGTGAGCTCCAGGTCCCGCTCGGGTTTTCCGGTCAGCTGGGCGACGATCTGACGGGCGCCGTTGGCCAGTGCGCCGGGCTCACCGAACACCGCCGGCACGCTCTCGGCATCGATCTGAAAAAGGCTGTAGATGCAGGGCTCCATCGCCGCCGCGTCGGCGCTGCCGGAGCGCGCTATCCGAAGCACACAGTTGACGGCCTGATAGACGCCAGCCAGTGCGGTGACGCGGTCCATACTGTCGTGGGCCATACGGCGTGAGGCTCCTGTCGGCTCCAGGTCGGGTGAATCGATTAGCGTGCCGCTCGCAAATCACGCGGCGCGCGGTTCTGGCAGGCGACCTCTGAAGTGACTCATTGTCACTCACTCGGAGGACCGTGCATGCCGGAGCTACCGAATTACCTGCGCAAATTGCGCAAAAGTCGAGGCATCCCGGGTCTCCCAGGGTTCGACGGGGCGAAATTAGGGAATCAGACCCGCGCGCCCTCGATCACGGCGCCGCCCAGACATTCGTCTTCCCGGTAGAACACGATCGACTGCCCGGGTGTGACGGCCCGCTGCGGTTCCCTGAAGTTTACCTGGCACCGATCCGATTCGCAGGCGATAACCTCGCAGGGCTGAAGCGGCTGGCGATGGCGCAGCCGTGCCAGACAACCAAAGGGTGCCGGGTCCGGCGGCGCGCCGGCTATCCAGTGCGGCGCCGCCGCGTCGAGCCCGGAAGACATCAGAAGCGGATGATTGGAGCCCTGAACCACGACGAGCGCATTGCGCGAGACCTCTTTTGCCGCTACGAACCAGGGCTCCTCGGGTCCGCCGCGGATACCCCCGACGCCCAAACCCTGGCGCTGCCCGATGGTGTAATGGGCGAGCCCGCGGTGCTCGCCCACGCGGGCGCCCTCGGGGGTCTCGATCGGTCCGGGATCGCTAGGGAGGTAACGGGACAGGAAGTCCCGAAAACGGCGCTCGCCGATGAAGCAGATTCCGGTGCTGTCCTTCTTGTCGGCCGCCTCGAGTCCAAGGCGTCGGGCGGTTGCGCGTACTTGGCTCTTGGTGAGGTCCGCGAGCGGAAACAGTGCGCGTGAAAGCTGCCGCTGGTCCAGAAGGTGCAGGAAGTAGGTCTGGTCCTTTCCGGAATCGGCGCTGAGACGCAGGCGGACACGGTTCGCGTCGCGGGTCACGCGGGCATAGTGGCCGGTCGCGATCGCGTCTGCGCCGCACCCGAGGGCGTGATCGAGGAAGGCGCTGAACTTGATCTCGCGATTGCAGAGAACGTCCGGATTCGGTGTGCGCAGCGCGCGGTATTCCCGCAGAAAATGCTCGAATACCCGATCCCAGTACTCGGCGGCGAAGTTGACCGTGCGAAGACGTATTCCGAGGCGTGCGGCCACTGCGGTGGCGTCCGCGAGGTCCTTTGCGGCGGCGCAGTAACCCGGCTCGTCGTCCTCTTCCCAATTCTTCATGAACAGGGCCTCGACGTCGTAACCCTGCTTGATCAGGCGATGGGCCGCGACGGCCGAGTCGACGCCGCCCGAGAGTCCAACAAAGACTCGCGTTCCGTTGCCGTTGATCCCGAGCTGGCGCATTGTCCCAGTCTAACGCGCCCAGCCCGGGGAGGAAGCCCCGTTGGGGCATCAGAACCTGGACGTACCGCTGTCGAGTGTCCGCACGCCCTGTGGCGCCGCTTAGAACCGGCCCGTTCGCACCCTGCGAACTCCGCTGGTGCGGTGGTAGCATGTCGGCATTATCCGCCACCAGAGAGAACCCCCCAGATGGGCTACGACAAGATCAAGGTCCCGACAGACGGCGAGAAGATCCAGGTCAACGCGGACATGTCATTGTCCGTACCGGATCAGCCGATCATTCCCTACATCGAAGGCGACGGAATCGGCGTCGACATTACCCCGGTCATGAAGCGGGTAACGGATGCCGCCGTCGAGAAGGCCTACGGAGGCCAACGGCGGATTCACTGGATGGAGATCTATGCCGGCGAGAAGTCGACCCTGACGTATGGCGAGGACGTTTGGCTGCCCGAGGAGACGCTCAAGGCGGTCAAGGATTTCGTGGTGTCGATCAAGGGTCCGCTGACTACGCCGGTTGGGGGGGGGATACGCTCACTGAACGTGACGCTCCGCCAGGAGTTGGACCTCTACGTCTGCATGCGCCCGGTGCGGTACTTTAGGGGCACGCCGAGCCCGCTGAAGGAACCAGAGCACACGGACATGGTGATCTTCCGCGAAAACTCGGAGGACATCTACGCCGGCGTCGAGTGGCAGCAGGGTACGCCTGAGGCCCGAAAGATCATCGCCTTCCTCCAGGACGAGATGGGCGTGACCAAGATCCGGTTCCCGGAAACCTCCGGTATCGGTATCAAGCCTGTCTCCGAAGAAGGCACCAAGCGCCTGGTTCGCAAGGCGATCCAGTACGCGATCGACAATGGCCGCCCATCGGTCACCCTTGTCCACAAGGGCAATATCATGAAGTTCACCGAGGGCGCCTTCAAACAGTGGGGCTACGATCTGGCCATGGAGGAATTTGGCGCCCGTGAGCTAGGCGGCGGTCCCTGGTGCACGTTCGAGAACCCCAAAACCGGCGGCGAGGTGCTGATCAAGGATGTGATCGCCGACGCCTTTCTGCAGCAAATTCTGTTGCGGCCCAAGGAGTACAGCGTGATCGCGACGCTGAACCTCAATGGCGACTACATATCCGATGCCCTGGCAGCTCAGGTGGGGGGCATCGGGATGGCCCCCGGCGCGAACCTGTCGGACTCCGTCGCCATGTTTGAGGCGACCCACGGAACCGCGCCCAAGTACGCCGGGAAGGATCAGGTCAACCCGAGCTCGCTGCTCCTGTCCGCCGAGATGATGCTGCGCCACCTGGGATGGACCGAGGCGGCGGACCTCATCATCAAGGGTGTAGAAGGCGCTATCCTGGCCAAAACGGTCACCTACGACTTGGAGCGCCTGATGGACGGCGCGACTAAGGTCAGCTGTTCCGGATTCGGCGAGGCGGTCACGCAGAAAATGTAGCCGGCGCGCGCCGGCGGCCACGCGCAGGGCATGGAGGGTTACGCCTGCGCGTCACGCAATCGGGAGTCGGTTGAAGAGGGGCGCGCGGATCGCGCGTCCCCGAATCGCGGTCGTCAGTTGACGCGGTGCACGCGGGCGGCGTGTAGCCCCTTCGGGCCGTGGGTCATCTCGAACTCCACTTTTTGCCCTTCCCTCAGCGTCTTATAGCCGTCCATATCGATCGCCGAGAAATGGACGAAGACGTCCTCCTCGCGACCGTCGGGCTTGACAAACCCGTAACCCTTTGCATTGTTGAACCACTTAACAACACCGGTAATCATTGGCGCACTCCTCCGGGGGTTTGCGAGTTATGGTCGGTGGTATCTTTATGTTGTTGTCTGACGCCGCACCTTGAATCCGGCGATCGGCGCCATAGCTCCCAAGTATAGTGGGTTGATTTGGCTGGTCAAACGGTCGCATCGCATGGGTGTCTTCTATCCCTGGAGTTTGGTGCGGCTCGGACGACGCGAGCGATGAGTCGCGAGGTGTATTCCCGGCAGCCCGAACGGCGGTATGGGGCGACCGGCTGCGACTCTAGTCGGGGTTTATTGTCTAGAATTCCTAACCATGAGCGACGATCTTCCGGGCGAAGAACGCGAGTCGGGGCTTGCTGTCCAAGAGTCGCGGCCAAAGCTGCGCCGCCCACCGCTCTACAAGGTGTTGTTGTTGAATGACGACTACACCCCCATGGAGTTTGTGGTGGATGTGCTGGAGACCTTCTTCGGCATGAACCGCGAGAAGGCGACACAGATTATGTTGCATGTCCATACTCGGGGTGTGGGTGTCTGTGGTGTGTACACCCGAGACATTGCGGAGACCCGGGTCGCACAGGTCAACGATTACTCGCGCAGCCATCAGCACCCGCTGATGTGCACCATGGAAGAGGCATAGGCAGCGGTGCCGAGATCTGTCTATTGGATTTTGTCCGTGGTCGTTTCCTGACCTTACGCTTGGGAATAAGCCGATGTTGAGCAAAGAACTCGAATTCACGCTGAACCGGGCCTTCAAGGAGGCGCGCGAAAAGCACCACGAGTACATGACCGTCGAGCACATGCTGCTGTCGCTGCTCGACAACCCGGCCGCGGCCAAGGTCCTTCGCGCCTGCGGGCTCGACTCCGAGCGCCTGCGTCGCGAGATCACCGCCTTTATTGACGAGACGACGCCGTTGATTCCCGACAGCGACGATCGGGACACCCAGCCGACGCTAGGTTTTCAGCGGGTTCTCCAGCGGGCCGTGTTTCACGTCCAGTCGGCCGGGAAGAAGGAAGTGACCGGCGCCAACGTCCTTGTGGCCCTGTTCAGCGAACAGGACTCCCAGGCAGTGTATTTATTGAATCAGCAGGACATCACCCGGCTCGACATCGTGAACTACATCTCCCACGGGATCTCGAAGGTCCCGGGTGAGAACCCGCACGACGAGATCCCGGGGGAGAGCGAAGAGGCCCGACCGGACGAAAAAGAGGGTACGAGCCCGCTCGAGAGCTTCGCGACGAATCTGAACGAGATGGCCCGGCAGGGCCGTATCGACCCCCTGATCGGCCGTTCCGCCGAGGTCGAGCGGACGATCCAGATCCTCTGTCGTCGGCGTAAGAACAACCCCCTGTTCGTCGGCGAGGCCGGTGTCGGGAAGACGGCGATTGCCGAGGGTCTTGCCAAGAAGATCGTCGACCGCGAGGTGCCCGAGGTGCTCGAGAACGCGGTCATCTTCGCGCTAGATCTTGGCGGTCTGGTCGCCGGCACGAAATACCGCGGCGATTTCGAGAAGCGCCTGAAGGCCGTGCTGGCCCAACTGAAGCGCCAGCCGCACGCGATCCTGTTCATCGACGAGATCCACACCGTCATCGGGGCCGGGTCCGCATCCGGCGGCGTCATGGACGCGTCGAACCTCATCAAGCCCGTCCTCGCCTCCGGTGATCTGCGCTGCATAGGCTCGACGACCTATCAGGAATACCGTGGGGTATTCGAGAAGGATCGCGCGCTCGCCCGGCGTTTCCAAAAGATCGATATCGACGAGCCTTCGGTGGAAGAGACCATCGAGATACTCAAGGGCCTCAAGTCCCGTTTCGAGGAGCATCATCAGGTCACCTATACCAACCCGGCCCTGCGCGCCGCCGCGGAGCTCGCGGATCGCTACATCAACGACCGCCATCTCCCGGACAAGGCCATCGATGTCATCGATGAGGCGGGCGCCAATGTGCAGCTGAAGAGTCCGGCAAAGCGCAAGAAGCGCATCGACGTGGCCGATGTTGAGTCGATCGTCGCAAAAATCGCGCGGATCCCGCCGCGAAGGGTCTCGATCTCCGATGTCGAGTCACTGCGAAACCTGGACCGTGACCTCAAGATGGTGGTCTATGGACAGGACGCGGCAATCGATGCGCTGACATCGGCGATTCGGATGAATCGCTCGGGCTTGGGCCATGAGGAACAACCAATCGGCTCGTTCCTGTTCACCGGACCGACCGGCGTCGGCAAGACCGAGGTCACGCGCCAGTTGGCGCGAATCCTCGGTGTCGAGCTGATCCGATTCGACATGTCGGAGTACATGGAGCGTCATACGGTCTCCAGGCTCATCGGCGCGCCACCGGGTTATGTCGGTTTCGACCAGGGCGGCCTGCTCACCGAGGAGATCAACAAGCACCCTCATGCCGTGCTCCTGCTCGACGAGATCGAAAAGGCCCACCCGGACGTCTTCAACCTGCTGCTGCAGGTCATGGACCACGGCACCCTGACGGACAACAACGGCCGAAAGGCCGACTTCCGCAATGTCCTGCTGGTGATGACGACCAACGCCGGTGCCCAGGAGACCTCGCGCCGCTCGATCGGTTTCTCGGAGCAGGATCACTCGACGGACGGTATCGAGGCCCTGAAGCGGTACTTCTCACCGGAGTTCCGAAACCGGCTCGACGCGGTTGTTCAGTTTGGACCGCTGTCCGAAGAGACGATCAAGAGCGTCGTCGACAAGTTCATTTTCGAGCTGGAGCAGCAGCTCGCCGACAAGAAGGTCGCTCTGACGGTGGGCGCGGACGCGCGGGACTGGATCGCGGCGAACGGTTACGACCCGAAAATGGGGGCGCGCCCTATGGCTCGGGTTATCCAGGACCAGATCAAGAAGCCGCTCGCCAACGAGGTGCTGTTCGGCAAGCTCGCAGGCGGCGGCTCAGTGCGGGTCTTTGTCGAGGGCGGGTCCCTCGGATTCGAGATCAGCAGCGACAAGCGGCTCCACTGATCGGTTAGACGGGAATCCGGCGAGTCGCCGCTCGCAGCAGGCTGGGCGCCACCTCCTCGCCGTGTTGGTTCGTCGTGCGGCTGGACGATCCGGCGAGCAGGTGATCGAAAGTCAGCTTGAGGCGACGGGCGGAAGAAGTCGGGGGTTCGACAGAGCGGCCGCCCCGGGGCGGCTCCGGTTTCAGCGGGCTCGGTAGACGATTCGTCCCTTGGTCAGGTCGTAGGGCGTGAGCTCGACGGTCACCTTGTCGCCGGTAAGGATGCGGATGTAGTGCTTGCGCATCTTCCCCGAGATATGGGCCGTCACGTTGTGGCCATTCTCCAGTTGTACGCGGAACACCGTGTTCGGCAGGGTCTCTGTTACCGTGCCCTCCATTTGAATAACGTCGTCTTTTGCCATCGTCTAGCGGGTACTTGCGGAATCCAACGCGGGTTTCTGAGCGGCGGGAGTATAGCACAGGCCATTCGGGTCAAGGTCACACCGATCAGCCGAGCTTGAGCGACTCGCCGCGTTCGAAATGCCGCCAATGCCGGCCGTCCCAGGCCTCGATGGGCCTGAACGCGTCTTTGTAGGACATCTTGCGGCATTCCTCTATCCAGTAACCCAGGTAGAGATATGGCAGCCCAAGTTTCCGCGCGGTCTCGACCTGCGCGAGGACGGCGAAGGTCCCGGGTCCGCGATACGCCGCCGCCGGGTCAAAAAAGGTGTAGACGGCGGACAGGCTGTTCTCGAGGACATCGGTCACGGCGACGGCAACGAGCCGGTTCTGGTCCCGAAGCTCCAGGAATCGGGTGTCCCCACCCCAGGGATCGCACAGAAATCGGCGATAGCTTTCCTCGCTCGCGTCCTCCGACATGCTGCCATCGGGGTGCCGGCTTTGGACATAGTGGCGGTAGAGCGCGAAATGGGCCGGGTCGAAGCGGGCGGGGGTGTCGATGAGGGTCAGCTCCGGCGCGTTCCGCCCCCAGTTCCTCCGTTGGGATCGATCGCGCCTGAACTGCTCGACCGGGACGCGAACCGGTATGCAGGCCGCGCAATTTCGGCAGGCGGGTCTGTAAACATGCGCTCCGCTGCGCCGGAACCCCTGGTCAATCAGGGTCTGGTAGATCAGGCCGTCCATGCGGGCCGCGGGGTCGATGAACAGGGTCCGTGCCCGTGGACCGTCGAGGTAGGAGCAGGGGTGCTCGCCGGTGAGATACAGCGCCAACCCGGGTTCTTGGCCGACGCCGCTATCCTGTTTCATCGCGGTGGGTCGCCGTCGATAGCCGCGAACCCAGGTGTCCGGTCCGGCGGGTAATTACTGGCATCGTCGTCCCAGCTACCGGCGCGTCCCGGCAGGTTGCATGCGCGTTCGACCAGGGTGGTGAATTGGGCACGCGGTATCTCGATGGCACCCATCCGCAGTAAGTGTTCGGTACGCATCTGACAGTCGATCAGCTGGAACCCCCACTCAAAGAGCCGCTGGCACAGGTGAACCAGGGCGACCTTCGAGGCGTCGCTGGCGCGGCTGAACATCGACTCACCGAAAAAGGCCCGCCCGATCGCCACGCCATAGAGGCCGCCGACGAGCTCGGGCCCGTGCCAGATCTCCACCGAGTGAGCAATGCCCAGCCGATGGAGCGTCACGTAAGCGTCGATCATCTCCGGTACGATCCAGGTGCCGCCGTCGGATTCCCGCGGGGCGGCGCAGCCGCGAATGACCGAGTCGAACGCCCGGTCCAGAGTCGCGCAGAGCTCACGCTTGCGCAGGCGTTTGCGCAGACTGCGCGAGAGCGCGACCTGGCTCGGGAACAGTACGGTGCGCGGGTCCGGTGACCACCATAGTATGGGGTCGCCCTCGCTGAACCAGGGGAAGATGCCCCGACGGTAGGCCCCCAGAAGTCGGGCAGGGCTTAGGTCGCCCCCGGCGGCGAGCAGCCCATTGGGGTCCCGCACCGCGAGCCGCACGTCCGGAAACAGGTCGGGCGCGTGAGGGTCCAGCAGCGCGATCATGGCGCCGGGTTCCGGCCTCCGGAATCTGTCGGCGTGTGATCCGTGTCGGGGGACTCGGTCTTGAATGGCGAGTGTCGGTCCATCTCCGCGATGTAGTCGTCCATGCCCTCGGTTTCCAGGGCCAGATGGCGCGATATGGCTTCACGGAAGCGCTGGTCCGCAATCCAATGGGCGGATCGGGTCGGTGTGGGCAAGAAACCGCGACTGATTTTGTGCTCGCCCTGGGCGCCGGGCTCGAAGCGCTCGAGTGCATGCTCGATACAGTAGTCCAGGCCCTGATAATAGCAGGCCTCGAAATGCAGGCTGTGGAAGTCCTGGAAGCACCCCCAGTGCCGACCGTACAGTGAGCGTCGTCCGACCAGATTGAAGGCGGCGGCCACGATATCCGGCCCGCGGTAGGCAAGCACCAGAAGTAGATTCCGGCCCATGGCCTCGCCGATGTGCAGGAAGAAGGGCAGGGTCAGGGTGGGCATGCCGCCGCGCTTGTCGAAAGTGTCGCAGTAGAGCCGGTGGAACGTGGCCCACTGCGACTCGGTCGCCGCGTCCCCGCTCACCCTCTGGATACGGACGCCGGCCTCCGCGACCCGGCGGCGCTCGCGCCTGACCTTCTTGCGTTTCTCGGCCGTGAATCGGCCGAGCAGGTCGTCGAAGGTTCGGTAGCCCTCGTTGCGCCAGTGGAATTGGCATCCGATACGGCGCATCAGCCCCTGTTGCCCGAGCAGCTCGGTCTCGTCTTCGGCCGTGAACAGCCAGTGCAGCGAGGATACGCCTGTCCGCTCGGCCTCCCGGATGGCCCCGGAGATCAGTGCTCGAGCGTACTCACGTCGGTTCTCTGTCTCGCCGGTCAACACCCGGGCCCCGGTCGCCGGGGTGTACGGGGAGGCCACGACCAGCTTGGGGTAATAGGCGAGCCCGTTACGCCGATAGGCGTCTGCCCATGCCCAGTCGAAGACGAACTCACCATAGGAATTGAGCTTGAGATAGCAGGGCGCGGCCGCCAGCAGTCGTCCGCCGGGATCCCGGAGTGCCAGATGATGCGGGATCCAACCCAGGGACTCGCCGACGCATCCGTGCCGCTCCATGGCGTCCAGGAACTCATGCCGCAGAAACGGCGAATCCTCGCCCGCGAGCCGGTTCCAGTCGCCGGCGCTGATCTCTCTGATCGCCCCGTGGGTGGTCAGCCGATACACGTATCCGTGCGGGTTGCCAGATGTATGCTCAGCAGATGGGCTCGGCCGCGGGGTACGAAAGGCCCGGGTAATGCGTTTCGCGACGAGCGGCGGTCTTCCCGGCGGCGCGCGCCGCCCGTCGAGTCATTTGCCACCAGCCGCGAGCGCATCCAGATACTTCTCGGCGTCCAGGGCCGCCATGCAACCGGACCCTGCCGACGTGATCGCCTGCCGGTAGACATGATCCATGACGTCGCCCGCCGCGAACACGCCTGGAATCGACGTGGCCGTGGCGTCGCCCTCGGTGCCGCTCCGGACCTGGATGTAGCCGCCGGCCATTTCGAGCTGGCCCTCGAAGATCCCGGTATTCGGCTGGTGGCCGATGGCGATGAAAACCCCGTGGAGATCGATCTCCCGCGTGGACCCATCCTTGGTGTCCTTGATGCGGATCCCGGTCACGCCGTTCGAGTCACCGAGCACCTCGTCGAGCGTGCTGTTCCAGGCCAGGCGCACGTTCCCGCTCTCGGCCTTTTCGAAGAGGTGCTTCTGAAGGATCTTCTCGGCCCGCAGGGCGTCGCGCCGGTGCACCAGCGTCACCTCGGAGGCGATATTGGAGAGATAAAGCGCCTCCTCGACCGCGGTGTTCCCGCCGCCGATCACGGCTACCTTCTGGCCGCGGTAGAAAAAGCCGTCGCAGGTCGCACAGGCCGAGACGCCCCGGCCACGGAACTCCTGCTCTGAGGGCAGGCCGAGGTACCGTGCGCTGGCGCCGGTGGCGATGATCAGCGCGTCGCAGGTGTAGGTTGCCGAGTCGCCCGTCAGCCTGAACGGCCGGCTCGTCAGATCGGCCTCATTGACGTGGTCGAAGATGATCTCGGTCTCAAAGCGTTCCGCATGACGGCGCATCCGGTCCATCAGATCCGGCCCCTGCACGCCGTCCGGGTCGCCGGCCCAGTTGTCCACGTCGGTCGTTGTCATCAGCTGTCCGCCCTGCTCGAGGCCAGTGACCAGCACGGGGCTCAAATTGGCGCGAGCGGCGTAAACGGCGGCCGTGTAGCCGGCGGGCCCGGATCCCAGGATCAGTAGCCGACAATGCTTGACTTCACTCATTCAGACGATCTCCAGACTAGACGGGCCCCGGCGGCATCCGAAGCCGACTGGGGCGCGGATCCTCGAGCGTCCGCGATTGCGACGCGCGCGAAACGGTTCAAAGACGGCAATGTAAGGTTTGGTTCGTGATGCGGCAAGCGCGCCCGTCGAGCGCCTCGATGGGTCGCGAAGCGGTGTGCTCAGCACCGGCAATAATCCCGCCAGCGTATCCAGGGCCAACCGTGCCTAGGCGGAGACGACGGCGACCAGTTGCAGCCTGTAATCATCCGCGCAGTGAGTCATCGGCGGCCTCCGCCCGGATCCCCGAAGTGGGGTCGCGTGCTCGATTCCCTGTTGACACTTCAGTATCTGCGTACTATACATAACAACAAGTTGTCGGCATAACCGCTAGCTATAGATGAAGTCACTGGTCGAACGAGATCTGGTTGCGGCACTCCTTCTCGCGGCCTTGCTCGCGATCCCGGGTTGCGCGGGCACTGGACGGGACCTTGCGGGCCTGAGCCCGCAGCGCACCGACGCGGTGCTGGCCGCGTTGTCTCAGGTTGGGACGCCCTATGTGTTCGGCGGCAATGAACCGGGACGCGGGTTGGATTGCAGCGGGCTGATGCAGTACGCCCATCAGGTCGCCGGTGTTCCGATCCCTCGCATGTCCACCGATCAACGGCGTTCGGCTAGGCCCGTGGACAGGAACCACCCGCGGCCCGGCGACCTCGTGTTCTTCCAGATCAGGCCGGGCGTACATCATGTGGGGTTGATGGTCGACTCGGAGCGGTTCGCCCACGCGTCCACATCAAAGAGCCGCGTGCAGTTGGCGACGCTCAAGACGCCCTACTGGCAGGCACGCTACCTCGGAGCAGGCACTTATCTCGAGTAGCCGGATCGACCGATTCGCAGGCTTAGGCGGGATGACCGGCTCGCCTTTTCGCAGTCCCTGTAGCAGAATGCGCGGCAGCCTGGGGTTTGCCCTGAGGCTGGCAAGAACACTGAGTAGAACCCATAGGAGCCGACAAACATGTCCGAGAAGCCTGTAAACAAGAGCCGTCGCGACGCCGTAATGATGATGCTAGGCGGTGCCGCGGCAATCCCGGTAATCAACCTGGTTGGAATCGGGAACGCTCGCGCGGAGGCGCCGGCGAATGCGGTGGCGGCGGATGACCCGACCGCGGTCGCTCTGAAATACCATGCGGATGCCACCCAGGCCGATCGCGCGGCGGCCGCGCGGCCCGGCAAGCCCGCCGAAGAGCAACACTGCGCCAATTGTCAGTTCCTGCTCGCCGACCAAGGCGAGGGCGATTGGAAGGGCTGCAGCCTGTTCCCGGGAAAGCTGGTCGCCGTGAACGGCTGGTGCGCCTCCTGGACACTTAAGGCGGGCTGACGCTCTCGAGCCGATGCTCCCTATCCTTGGAGCAGCGGGGCCTTTCGGCCCCGCTTCTTGTTACGGACCCGGTGCCATCCCGACAGCCGCGCACGGGAGAGATCAGCGATCTCCAGATTGGTCCCAGTTTTGGGGAGACCTGTCATCGGCTTGCGCGATGTCATGGTAAGCATACGGCTGGCGGCACAAAATTACACATGAGTCGTCGTTGTAAGGTAGTACGACCATGGCCACCGCACAGCATCTGATCGACGAGGCCCTTGATTCCTCCCGCCACCCCGAACGAGCGAACGCAACCAGCGCACAGACCCCTTCCCGTGCCCGTCTCATCCTCCTTCGGGGAATCATCTGGGGGCTGATAGGGCTTATCTACGCCCCGGTATTCACCGGGATATCCGAGCTGCTGAATCAGCTGGGGAGCGGACCGGGCGGATATGTCGCGGCGGCCGCACTCGCCGGTGCAATCGGCGCCGCCCTATACGGCTCGAAGGAGGTCGCGCTGGTCGGCGCGGGGGTGGGCGTTCTGGTCGCGCTCGGCTTGCTGTTGGCCGTCGATGCGCCGGTAGCCCTTCACCTGGTCGTGTCGAGTGCCGCCGCGGTGGCGGCGCTCGTTGCGATGATCGCGCACTTTCCGGCCCACTGCGCCCGCCACCTCCCGGGTAAGGTGCTGACCGGGTTTGCCACGGGCGCGGTCTGCGGCGGCGTGCTGGCGCTGGTCGAGCCCCTGCACCCGCGGCCCTTCGAGATATTCCCTGTGCTGGCCTTCCTGGTCAGCGTCAACGGCGTGCTCTATGTCGCCAGTGTCAGAACGTGCGTGGCCTGGACGCGTCGGCTGCGCTTCGAGTCCCGCCCCTGTCATCTGATCGAGACGCTGGTCATAGCGGCCCTGGCCGGCTTCACCGCCGCGAGCGTCTGGATGCTGGCCGGCTCGCTGGTGGGATGGGATGCTGGTAATCTGCTCACCGAGGCGGTCGAAGCCCTTTACCAGCAGATTCCAACCGCCATGCTGGGCGGCCTATTCGGCGGCGCCGTTGCCGGCGTTCTGCTGGAGACCCTGCGCTTCTCCTGGGTCCACGACGTCTGACGAGCCCGCGGTTCTCAAGTTGCGGCCAGACCCGGAGACGCTCTGGACTCGCGTGGAGTCTGGATGTGCCGGCCGAGTCCCATTTCCGGTCCCAATGCCGCCGCGAGCACCCGATAATGGCCCAAAGCAAGTCCAGCCGGCGGTGGCTCGACCGCAACGCCAGCGATCTCTACGTCAAGCGCGCAAGGCAGGAGGGATACCGGTCCCGGGCTGCCTACAAGCTGCTGGAGATCCAGGAGAAGGACCACATTCTCAAACGCGGGATGCGGGTGGTCGATCTGGGCGCCGCACCGGGCGGCTGGGCCCAGGTTGCCTCGGCCATCGTCGGACCGTCCGGCCGGGTCCTGGCCCTCGACGTGCTGGCGATGGAGCCTCTGGAAGGCGTGACCTTCATACAGGGTGATTTCCGCGACGAGGCGGTGCTGGTCCGGCTGCGGGAGTCGCTCGGCGCCGAGCCCTTGGACCTGGTGCTGTCGGATATGGCGCCGAACGCGACCGGTACGATGGCCGTGGACCAGCCTCGGGCGATGTTGATGGCGGAACTGGCACTGGAGTTCGCCCGCGAGACCCTGAAACCGGGCGGCACGCTGGTGGTCAAAGCGTTCCAAGGTGAGGGTTTCGACTCCCTGCTGAGTGGGCTGCGGGCATCTTACGCCCGGGTGGCAAGCCGCAAGCCAAGGTCATCCAGGGCCGAGAGTCGGGAGCTGTACCTGGTGTCGAAAGGCTTTTATCCCTAAGCGGTTGATGCTAGTTTGCGGGCATACAATCAGTTGCCGGGGTTCCGGCAACGTCAATAATCGAGGCAAGATGCCGTGAGCGACATGGCGAAGAATCTCATCCTCTGGGTGGTTATTGCCATCGTGCTGATGTCCGTGTTCAACAATTTCACGGCCACCCGCACCGCACCGCGCAGCATGACCTATTCGGATTTCATCGAGCAGGTGAAGCAAGGGCAGGTCAAGGAGGTAACAATCCAGGGCCGGACGATCGAGGGCATCAACGCCTCCGGGCAGCACTTCTCGACCTATAGTCCCGGGGACGACGGGCTGGTCGGCGATCTGCTCAACAACAATGTTGTGATCAAGGCGGCGCCGCCGGAAAAGCCGTCGATCCTGATGCAGATCTTGATCAACTGGTTCCCGCTGTTCATTCTGATCGGGCTATGGATCTTTTTCATGCGGCAGATGCAGGGTGGCGCGGGCGGTCGGGGCGCCATGTCCTTCGGGAAGAGCCGTGCCCGGATGCTGTCCGAGGATCAGGTCAAGGTGACCTTCCAGGACGTTGCCGGCGCCGAGGAGGCCAAGGACGAGGTCTCCGAGATGGTCGATTTTCTGCGGGACCCGGGTAAGTTCCAGAAGCTCGGCGGCAAGATTCCGAAAGGCGTGCTGATGGTGGGCCCCCCCGGCACCGGAAAGACGCTGTTGGCTCGCGCCATTGCGGGCGAGGCCAAGGTCCCCTTCTTCACGATTTCGGGCTCGGACTTCGTCGAGATGTTCGTCGGCGTGGGTGCGTCCCGGGTCCGCGACATGTTCGAGCAGGCGAAGAAGCACGCGCCCTGCATCATATTCATCGACGAGATCGACGCTGTCGGCCGGCATCGCGGGGCCGGTCTCGGCGGTGGCCATGACGAGCGCGAGCAGACACTGAATCAACTGCTGGTCGAGATGGACGGCTTCGAGGGCAACGAGGGCGTAATCGTCATCGCGGCGACCAACCGCCCGGACGTGCTCGATCCGGCGCTGCTGCGTCCCGGCCGGTTCGACCGTCAGGTCGTGGTGCCGCTGCCGGACGTGCGCGGGCGAGAGCAGATCCTCAAGGTGCACATGCGCAAGATTCCGGCCGCCGAGGACGTGAAGGCATCGGTGATTGCCCGCGGCACCCCGGGTTTTTCGGGGGCCGATCTCGCCAATCTGATCAACGAGGCCGCGCTGTTTGCGGCCCGGGCGAACAAGAAGCTCGTCGACATGGACGATATGGAGAAGGCCAAGGACAAGATCATGATGGGGGCGGAGCGCCGGTCCATGGTCATGTCGAACGAGGAGAAACGGCTGACCGCCTACCACGAGTCCGGGCACGCAATCGTCGGGCGCATGGTCCCGGAGCACGATCCCGTGCACAAGGTCAGCATCATCCCGCGAGGGCGGGCACTCGGCGTGACCCTCTTCCTGCCCGAGGACGACCGTTTCAGCTACAGCAAGCAGCGTCTTGAGAGCAGCATCTCGAGCCTTTTCGGTGGGCGCCTTGCCGAGGAGCTGATCTTCGGGGCCGACAGCGTCACCACGGGCGCCCAGAACGATATACATCGGGCGACGGACATCGCGCGCAACATGGTGACCAAGTGGGGCCTGTCGGACCGCCTGGGACCTCTGACCTACAGCGAAGACGAGCAGGAGGTCTTCCTGGGCCACTCGGTCACGCAGCACAAGAATGTGTCGGACGAGACCTCGCACCTGATCGACGAGGAGGTCAGGCACATCATCGACCGAAACTACGAGCGCGCGCGGCAGATTCTCACCGACAACATGGACAAGCTGCATGCGATGTCGGACGCCTTGATGAAATACGAGACCATCGACGCCGACCAGATCGACGACATCATGAATGGCCGCACGCCGCGTCCCCCAAAGGACTGGGACGAGGAGGAGCAGTCCCGCTCGGGTCGGACCGCCGCCTCGGGCGACGACACGGCGGACGGCGAATCGTCGGACGACGGTGCGCTGGGTCATCCGGCAGGCGGGCACTAGTGCCCGGGAGGACTCCGCTCCCGGCCTGAAGCGGACGACAGCGTCCGCAGGGCGTCACCGGACGATGGCGACTACGAGGCGATCCAGCTCGCGCCGGGACGGGTCCGCTGATGGCTGAGCTGCGCTGCGGCCGTCACATCCTGGACCTTTCGCGGCCGCGGGTGATGGGCATCCTCAATGTCACACCCGACTCTTTCTCCGACGGTGGTGCGTATCAGGCGCTCTCGGACGCGCTCGCGCGGGCCCGCGCGATGGTCGAGGAGGGCGCCGATATCGTCGACGTGGGCGGCGAGTCGACCCGGCCCGGCGCCTCGGCGGTCAGTGCCGACGACGAGGTGCGGCGGATCCTTCCGGTCATCGAGGCGCTGGCGCCCAACCTGCCCGTGCCCGTGTCGATCGATACCTCCAAGCCGGCGGTGATGCGAGCGGCCGTTGGTGCGGGCGCCACGCTGATCAATGACGTGCGCGCTTTGCGCGAGCCCGACGCGCTGGGCACGGCCGCCGCGCTGGATGTCCCGGTCTGTCTGATGCACATGCAGGGCGAGCCGAGGTCGATGCAGGCCGCGCCACGCTATGGTGACGTGGTCGCCGATGTCCGCGGGTTCCTGTCGGACCGTATCGATGCCTGCGTCGGCGCGGGGATCGGGCGCGATCGGCTGATCGTTGATCCCGGATTCGGCTTTGGCAAGTCGCTGGGGCACAATTTGGAGCTGCTCCGGCGGCTAGACGAGATCGCGAGCCTGGGCGTGCCCGTGCTCGTGGGAATCTCGCGCAAGTCGATGCTCGGCCTGCTGACCGGCCGGGACGTATCCGGGCGGCTCGCGGCCGGCCTGGCCGCGGCCCTGCTTGCCGCCGGGCTGGGCGCCGCGATACTGCGGGTGCACGATGTCGCCGCGACCGTCGACGCGCTCAGAGTCCTGGAGGCCGTTCGTAACGGTGCGCCGCCCGATGCGGCCCCGGAGTGACCGGGACTCGATGCGCCTCCTGGGCCTCGACGGTCCGAGAGGCTCATCGACGGCACCCGTCGTCCGGCGATCGTTGCCGACTCCGGCGTTTTTCTTGATTTCAGGGTGATACCCGGTGGGAGGGGAGGGACAGGGGATGCGCAAATTTTTCGGCACCGACGGAATCCGCGGACGCGTCGGCGAGGCGAATATCAGCCCGGACTTCGTGCTCAAGCTCGGCTGGGCCGCGGGACGCGTGCTCGGCGAAGGAAACGACAGCAAGGTATTGATCGGTAAGGATACGCGCATCTCCGGCTACATGTTCGAATCGGCCTTGGAGGCGGGCCTGCTGGCCGCGGGCGTTAGCATCCGGTTGCTCGGGCCGATGACGACCCCCGGCGTCGCCTACCTGACGCGGACGTTCAGGGCCGCGGCTGGCATCGTCATCACCGCGTCGCACAACCCGTTCGAGGACAACGGGATCAAGTTCTTCTCGGCCGACGGCGATAAGCTCGCCGACGACGTGGAGCTCGCGATCGAGGCCGAGCTCGAGAAGCCGTTGCGCACCGTCGGGGCCGGTTCCCTGGGAAAGGCCAAGCGGGTCGACGACGCGAATGGGCGCTACATCGAGTTCTGCAAGAGCACCATCCCGGCATCGGTGAATTTCCGCGGGATCAAGCTGGTGGTCGACTGCGCGAACGGCGCAACCTACAACACCGCTCCCTATGTGTTCGAGGAACTGGGCGCCGAGGTGGTGCGCGTCGGAACCGAGCCCGACGGGCTCAACATCAACAGGGACGTGGGCTCGACGAATCCGGCGGCCCTGGCGAGGGTGGTGGTCGACACCGGCGCGGACCTGGGGGTGGCGTTCGACGGCGATGGGGACCGGGTTCTGATGGTCGACTCGGGCGGGCAGCTTATCGACGGCGACCGCCTGCTCTACATCATCGCCAAGGCCCGGCTCGACGAGGGGGCGATGCGCGGGGCCGTCGTCGGGACACTGATGAGCAACCTTGGGCTCGAACATGCACTCCAGCGGCTCGGCGTTGGTTTCGAGCGCACCCAGGTCGGTGACCGCTACATCATGGAGCGGTTGAAAGACGCGGACTGGATTCTCGGCGGGGAGCCCTCGGGGCACATCATCTGCCGCGACCGCACGACGACCGGGGACGGCATTGTCTCCGCGCTTCAGGTCCTGGCCGCCGTCAAGCGGCTCGGCAGCCGTTTCGAGGACCTGTGTGGCGAGGTGAGGCACTATCCCCAGGTATTGATCAATGTTCCACTCGACACCGGGCGAGAGGTTGTGACCCTGCCCGGTGTACGGGATGCCGTAGAGCGCGCCGAGCGCGAGCTCCATGGACGCGGTCGGGTGCTTCTGCGTCCGTCCGGAACCGAGCCGCTGGTCCGGGTCATGGTCGAGGGGGTCGACGAGGGCCAGGTGCGAGCGCTAGCCGAGCGCCTAGCCGTCAGCGTACGCGAGCAGTTCGGCGGCTGACAGGGCCGCCCGGCGGGGCGGGCGCCGCGACGCCTTGAGCGCGCCGGCCGAATCCCTGAGAATGGCGGCCCCTGGTGCGCGTCGGGAGCAGCCGGCCAGGACCGGCCGCGCCGACCGCGATCGCGCCGATTGGGGCCCGCGACCGGGGCTGTCTGCCGGTGCTTCCGCCCCATCGTCCCCGTTCCGCTTCGTGAAAGGAGCGTCTCATGGCGGTCACGACATCTGTCCACGGAATGTGGTCTACCCGGCTCGCGTTCATCCTGGCGGCATCCGGGTCGGCCGTCGGTCTGGGGAATATCTGGCGTTTTCCCTACACGGCCGGAGAGTATGGCGGCGGGGCCTTCGTACTGATCTACCTGCTGTGCGTGGCCGCGATCGGGGTCCCCATCATGATGGCAGAGGTCATGCTGGGGCGCCGCGGCCGGCAGAGCCCCATCAACACCATGCGGACCCTGGCGCAGGCGGAGGGAAGACATCCGGCCTGGTCGCTTCTGGGCTGGATGGGCATCGTCTCCGGGTTTCTGATTCTGTCCTTTTACAGCGTCATCGCCGGCTGGACGCTCGCCTACGTGGTCCGTGCGGCCGGCGGGGCGTTCAGCGGAATCGACGCGACCGCGGCGGGTGCTCTGTTCGACGGGCTGGTGGGCGACGCGGAGCGTCTCCTGGCCTGGCACACCATCTTTATGGTAGGCGTCGTGCTCGTGGTCGCGCGTGGTGTCGCGAGCGGTCTCGAGCAGGCGGTGCGCTGGATGATGCCGGCCATGCTGCTGCTGCTCCTGGTCATGGTGGGCTACGCCGCCAAGTCCGGGGATCTCGCGGCCGCGGCCCGCTATCTGTTCGCGCCGGACTTCGCCGAGCTCAAGGACAAGGCCGCGGAGGCCATTCTGAGCGCGATGGGGCAGGCCTTCTTTAGCCTTAGCCTTGGGATGGGGGCGATCATGATCTACGGCTCCTACCTCAAGAACGACTCCTCGATCGCCCAGAACACGGTCATCATCGCCGCCATGGACACCTCGGTCGCGCTGCTGGCAGGGCTTGCCATTTTCCCGATTGTGTTTGCCCATGGCCTGGAGGCCGGTAGCGGCCCGGGGCTGATCTTCCAGACGCTGCCGATCGCCTTCGGTGAAATGCCGGGCGGCGCCTTTTTCGGTACCCTGTTCTTTATACTTCTCGTGTTCGCGGCCTGGACCTCGGCGATCTCGCTGCTCGAGCCCATAGTGGCCTGGCTGGTCGAGAACCGCGGGTTCAGCCGGGTGCGGGCGTCCGTGCTCAGCGGCGCAACCGTCTGGCTGCTCGGAATCCTGTGCCTGCTGTCGCTGAACGAGCTCTCGGAGGTAAAGATCTTCGGCAAGGGCTTCCTGGATCTCTTCGACTACCTGACCGCGAACATCCTGCTACCCCTCGGCGGCATCCTGATCGCCGTCTTCGCCGGCTGGGCCCTCTCTCGGGCCTCATCGGTCGATGAGCTGCAGATGGGACAGGGCTGGCTGTACGGTCTCTGGCGGTTGCTTATCCGCTATGTGGCCCCGTTGGCCGTATTGCTGGTGTTGTTGAACGCGCTGGGCCTTTTGCAGCGCATCGGATTGGCCTAGATCGTGGCCTCGGTCAAGAAGAGCGCGCTGGTCCCGTATCCGGCCGCGTGCATGTTCGATCTGGTCTACGACGTCGGCTCCTATCCGAGGTTTCTCCCCTGGTGTCATGCGGCGGTTGTGATCTCTGAATCGGAGGGCCAGATCTGTGCCCGAATCGAGGTCTCGCGGCTGGGCATTCACCAGACCTTCAGCACCTGCAACCGCTTCGAGCGCGACCGGAAGATGAATATCGATCTGTTGGACGGCCCGTTCAAGAAGCTCACCGGCGGCTGGACCTTCGTCCCGTTACGCGAAGACGCCTGCAAGGTGGAGTTGGAGCTGGATTTCGAGTTCTCCGGGCGGTTGATCGACAAGGCGTTCGGGGCGGTATTCAGCCATATCGCCAACACGCTGGTGGACGCCTTCTGCAAGCGTGCCGACGAGGTCTTCGGTGTCTGAGTACATCAGGATCTCGGTGGCCTACGCGGGCGTCCATGAGCAGGCGCTGGTGCCGCTCGAGGCCCGCGCGGGGATCTCGGTCCGGGAGGCCATCGACCAGTCCGGGGTATTGACGCGATTTCCGGAGATCGACCTCGAGGTCTACCGCGTCGGCATCTACGGGCGGCTCGCGACCCTGGACCAGAAACTGGACGAGGGTGACCGCGTGGAGATCTACCGACCGCTGATCGCCGACCCGAAAGAGGCGCGCCGGCGGCGCGCGGAGGAGGGGAAGCAGATGCGCAAGGGCGCGCGGGACGCCGGCTGACGCCCGCGCGCCATCAGAGGTTGAGAAAAAATCGTCGTGAGCGGCCGCGAGCGCCCGAGCGCAAAGCACAAGAAGCAGCGCCATAAGCGACGAGACATATCACGCCAATTGCGGAGGAGTGAACGCGCACGCGACGCGTCGCTCGGGGTGCGCGGTTGGTTTGTTCACAACCGCTCAGTCCGCGGTCTCCACCCCGATTGCCTCCAGCCCCCGCCGGATGATGCCCCCGCGTTCCTTGTAGTCCGGGACCTCAACGACAATCTCCGTCGGTTCGCGGGCGGCCGCGCGCCGTGAGTCCGGCCGGATGTCTCCTTCGATTCGTGTAAGAGCGTCGTCCTGGAAAAACAGCGTAAGGTAGCGGATCTCGATCGGCTCGTGCCCGCGTTGGATGCTGTAGGTGTAGTCCCAGCGGTCGGCATGGAAGAAATCCGCGAGCGATGGCGTGCCGAGCAGGTAACGCACCTGGCGTTTGTTCATGCCGATCTCGAGCGCGTCGATCATCTCCGGGGTAATGATGTTCCCCTGCTGCACCGTCATCTTGTAGACAAAGGGCAGATCCTCCAACGCGGACGACTGGTATTCGTCCGGCTTTTCCTCGCCGGAGCAGCCCGCCGCCATCAAGGCGCCGATCGCCAGCGGTCCCCAAATAAACCAAGTGAGAAGCTTTCGCATCTTGTTATGATTCGGGATGCCATTGTTAAGCTCTCGATGATACAGCAGGCTTGGTCCCCGATCACCGACAGGCTGGGGCTGGGGGTCTGAAATGGACAGCCAGGAAATCAAACGGGCCGGGCTCAAGGTTACGCTTCCCCGCGTGAAGGTGCTCAACGTCCTCGAGAACAGCGGGCGGCGTCATCTGAGCGCCGAGGATGTGTACAAGGAACTGCTCGGCAAGGGCGAGGATATCGGGCTCGCAACCGTTTATCGGGTGCTGACCCAGTTCGAAAACGCTGGGCTTGTCTGCCGGCGTAACTTCGAGAGCGGTCAATCCGTGTTCGAGCTCGACAGCGGCCATCATCATGACCATCTGGTCTGCGTCCGATGCGGCAAGGTGGTGGAGTTCGTGGACAGCCTGATCGAGGAGCGTCAGGAGGCGATCGCCGAGGCGCACGGGTTCAGGATCGAGGACCACTCGCTGGTTGTCTACGGGATTTGCCCGAAATGCGAGGGGTCCGAGCCGCGGTGATCCGGCAACCCCGGTCCCGCCGGGCCGGTTCGGCAACCCTTGAACTCTTCCGGGCCGGTGGCCCGGGGCCTCGGCAATAGCTCAGCGGCCCCAGCCGAGCATTTCGCTCGCGTGGTCCAGGGTGCGGGTCGTGATCTCGGTTCCGCCGAGCATTCGGGCGATCTCGCTAACCCGACCGCTCTCGTCCAATGGCTCGATGAGTGCGAAGGTCTGACCGTCCCGCGACTCCTTGCGGACGCGCAGCTGCCGATGGGCCTGGGCCGCGACCTGGGGCAGGTGCGTCACGCAGAGGACCTGCCGGGACGCCCCGAGCAGACGCAGCAGACGCCCGACGATTTCCGCGACTCCGCCCCCGATGCCGACGTCGACCTCGTCGAAGACCAGCGTCGGCACGCTGCCGCATTCGGCTGTGGCCACCTGTATGCCGAGGCTGATCCGTGACAGCTCGCCGCCGGAGGCGACCTTTGCCAGTGGCTGCAGCGGCTGGCCGGGGTTGGCGCTGACCAGGAACTCGATGCGCTCCAGTCCGCCGGCGTTCGCCGCCTCGTCCGGGAGCGGGTCGATCCGGACGCTGAACGTTCCGCCGGCCATACCGAGCTGCTGCATCGCCGCGGTGACCGTGTCCCCGAGCCTGCACCGCCGTCTCGGCACGGGCCGCGCCGAGCGCTCGGGCTCGCTCGTCGAACCCCCGCCAGGCGGCATCCCGCGCGTCGCGCAGACCACCCAGCGCCTCGTCAGCCCGCTCCAGCCCGTCGAGCTCGGCGCGCCGATCGCGGAGGACCTCCGGTAGTCGTTCGGGTGTGATCCGGTACTTGCGCGCCATGTCGTGCAGCAACGCGACCCGGCGTTCCACGGCGTCCTGAGCGGCCGGGTCGAGCTCCAGACGATCCAGGTAGTGCCGAAGATTGCCGGCGGCTTCCTTGACCTGGATCGCGGCCGTCTCCAGCAGATCGCGGCTATCGGAAAGCTCGGGGTCCAGCTCCGCGAGCCCGCCAATCTCGGCGGCGGCCGACCCGAGCTGGTCTTCCAGCGAGGGGTCGGACTCGCTCAGGAGCTGAATGACCCGAGCGGTGGCCTCCTGAAATTGACCAAGGTTGGCCAGACGACGCTGTTCCCGCTCCAGGGTCTCGACCTCCGCCGCCGTGACCCCAAGATCCTCGAGCTCCGAGACCTGAAATCGCAGCAGGTCGAGCCGCTGGGCCCGTTCTCCGGCCGCCGCCTCGAGGTTCGCCAGCTCTCGACTGGTCGAGTGCCACTCGCGGTAGTGCGCCGCGACCTCGGCGGCCAGGTCGGTGTGCTCGCCGTAGGCGTCCAGAAGGTCCCGTTGGTCACGGGGACGGAGCAGCGACTGGTGGGCGTGCTGCCCGTGAATATCGACCAGCAGGTCACCCAGGCGGCGCAGCTGGGCACCGGTAGTCGGCCGGCCGTTGATATAGGCGCGCGATCGGCCTTCGCGGACGATCAGCCGGCGAATGATGCACTCGCCGTCCTCATCGAGCGCCTCCGAGGCGAGCCAGTCGCGGGCGCGGGGACAGCGGCCCAGGTCGAAACTGGCGATGATCTCGGATCGCTCGCAGCCCGCTCGGATCACGGTCGCGTCGGCCTTCTCGCCAAGCACCAGGCCTAGGGCATCGATCAGGATCGATTTTCCGGCGCCCGTCTCACCGGTTAGAGCGGTCATGCCGCCGTCGCAATCGAGCTCCAGATGGCTGACGATGGCCAGGTCCCTGACCAGCATGTGCGTCAGCATGGGCCATTCGCCCTGGGATGTCCGCCCCAGCGGAGCTTGGCGCGTAGGATCTGAAAGTGATCGTGACCTCTCGGGTGCAGCAGGCAGACCTCGTCCGCGTGTCGTGCGATGCTGACGCATGCCTGGCGCGGAAGTGGGAGGTCCGTTTGGCCGTCGCAGGAGACATGCGCATGGCCGTGGTCCTGCCCGCAGACGCGGATCTCGATCCGGCGGTCGCCGGGTACCACCAGCGGCCGATTGCTCAGATCGTGGGGACAGATCGGCACGAGCATAATGGCATCGAGGGACGGGTCGATCAGAGGTCCGCCGCCGGAAAGCGCGTAGGCCGTCGAGCCGGTCGGCGTGGCGACGATAAGTCCATCGGATCGTTGGGCATTGACGAAGACCCCGTCGATGTAGGTCTCGAACTCGATCATGCGGGCCGTGTTCCACTTATGGATCACGACGTCGTTGAGAGCCAGGTACGCCGGTGTCACGGTCTCTTGCGAGACAACGCTGGCGCTGAGCAGCGAGCGGGTGTCCGAGTCGTACTCCCCGGCCAGTACCCTATCGAGGGCGTGCTCGATGTCGTCCGGCGATATATCGACGAGGAACCCAAGCCGACCCAGATTGATGCCAAGCAGGGGCACGCCGTGCCGCGCCATCGCGCGAGCGGCGTGCAGCAGGGTGCCATCGCCGCCGATAACGACCACCAGGTCGCTTGTGTCGCCGATCTCCTCGAGCGAGAGGCCCGCGACGCGGTCGCTCGCGAGCAGACGCACGCCTTCGGAGTCGAGCAGTACCTCCCGTTCGCGAAGCCGAAGGTGATCGCTCAAGCGGCGCAGCGTGACGCTGACTTTCTCCGGATCGCCTTGTTTAACTACGATGCCGACGGTTTCGAATTGCGGCATGGGGGTCGCTGCAGGTCGTTGGCGGGCGGTTGGGACGCCGGAACGTTAGCACGGGGCGGCGACCGCGCCAATAGTGCCGCCGGGTGCGTGTTATTGGCGCGAACGGCGACAGCCCCGCCCTTGACAGTCCTGCGTCGAATCCCTAGATTGACCGGGTTAGCACTCGGTCTTTAGGAGTGCTAACAGCCGCCGGGACCGGTCTTCAGTGCTACAGGCGAAACGCGCCGTCGTACTAGCGTGCATCGAACACCGCGCCGCCGGCCGATAGCGTAAGGCCGGGCCGGTACCCAGTAAATCCTCAGACGCCAGGAGCCCGCGAGCACAGGTTGGCATCCCAGCTGCGACAAGGCGACCCGCAGGTTAGCGACCGTGCGATGCATTTCCTGAAGGCGCTGGTCGAGCGCTACATCAGGGAAGGGCAGCCCGTGGGGTCGCGAACTCTGGCGAGGGACACGGGACTGGATCTCAGTCCGGCGACGGTCCGCAACGTGATGGCGGACCTCGAGGACATGGGCTTCATCGTCTCCCCGCACACCTCCGCGGGTCGCGTGCCGACGGTGGCCGGTTACAGGCTGTTCGTCGATTCACTGCTGACGGTCCGGCCGCCGACCGACGAGGACGTTGAGGCCCTGAGGCTGCGCTTCGCAACCGCCGGTGACGCCAAGACTCTGATTGAGACGGCGTCCGAGCTCCTTTCGGGCGTCACGCACATGGCGGGCGTGGTGATGATGCCGCGACGGGAGCGCAACGCCTTTCGCCAGATCGAGCTGCTGCCGCTGTCCGGGGTGAGGGTGCTGGCGATCCTGGTTACCGGCGAGGGCGAGGTGCACAACCGGGTCATCACCACGGAGCGGCAGTTCACGCCCTCGCAGCTCGAACAGGCGGCAAATTATTTGAACCAGGTCTTTACCGGCCAGGACCTGAAGGACGTGCGCAAGCGGCTGATCGATGACCTGAAGCGCACCCACGAGAATATGGATCAGCTCATGATGCGCGCCGTGGCGCTCGCACACGAGGTCGTCGAGGCCGCGGAACGCAAGGATGACTGTTATATCGCCGGGCAGACCAACCTAATGGAGTTTGGCGAGCTGGCGAGCATGGAGCGGCTCAAGCAGCTTTTCGATGCCTTCAACCAGAAGCGGGAGATCCTGCACATCCTGGATCGTTGTATCGCGGCGGAGGGCGTTCAGATCTTCATTGGCGACGAGTCCGGTTACGGGCTGCTCGACGACTGCAGCGTGGTGACCCGGGCCTACCGGGTTGAGGATCAGGTGGTCGGAGTGCTCGGCGTCATCGGCCCGGCACGGATGGACTACGAGCGGGTGATCCCGATCGTCGACGTCACGGCACGGCTCCTTGCCGCCGCACTTCGGAAGTGAAACGCAACGCTTGAACGATCCGGGCACCGGGTCTCTCGACGGGATTCATCGGTACCTACGTTCAAGCCGACGGAGATTTGCAGATGGTTACGGATACGCAGGACACGGGCTCCTCGGCACCCGGGGTCGCGCCCGATTCGGCCGGGGAGGATTCCAGGACCCTTGAGCCGGAATCGGACGAGCCGATCGCGGTGGAGCAGCGCGCCGCGACCGCGGACGAGTTGGCGGCCGAGCTCGCCGCCGCCCGCGCCAAGGCGGACGAGAACTGGGACCAGCTCTTGCGCGCCCGCGCCGAGATGGAGAACCTGCGGCGCCGTCACGCGACGGAGCTGGAAAAGGCCCACAAGTTCGCGCTCGACGGTTTCGTGCGCGAGCTGCTGCAGGTGCGCGACAGCCTGGAGCTCGGCCACGGGGCAGCGCAGGAAGAGGCCACGAGCATCGCGAAGCTGCGCGAGGGGACCGAGCTGACGCTCAAGCTGCTGGGCGACGTCATGAGCAAATTCGGCGTCGAGGTCATCGAGCCGCTCGGGGAGACTTTCGACCCGCAGTACCACCAGGCCATGGCCATGCAGCCGCGCGACGACGTCGCGCCGAACACCGTCGTGACCGTCGTTCAGAAGGGCTACACGCTCAACGGTCGGCTCGTTCGTCCGGCGATGGTCATGGTGTCCCGGCCCGGATCCGGCCAACAGGCTTGAACGGCACAAGGTTTTCCCCCAACTGAATCAGCAATTCGGCGCCGAGGCGCCGCCGCAGAGACATCGGAGACAACGTTAATGGGAAAAATCATCGGCATCGATCTCGGGACCACGAACTCGTGCGTCGCCGTGATGGAAGGTGACAACGTCAAGGTTATTGAAAACGCCGAGGGAGACCGCACCACGCCGTCCATCGTCGCCTACAGCGGTGACGGGGAGGTGCTGGTCGGGCAGTCGGCGAAGCGTCAGGCGGTAACCAACCCGACCAACACGCTGTTTGCGATCAAGCGCCTGATCGGGCGCCGCTTCGACGACCAGGTGGTGGCCAAAGACAAGGGCATGGTGCCCTACAGAATCGTCAAGGCCGACAACGGCGACGCCTGGGTCGAGGTGAACGGCAAAAAGATGGCCCCGCCCGAGATCTCGGCGAAGGTCCTTCAGAAGATGAAGAAGACCGCCGAGGACTATCTCGGCACGACGATCAGCGAGGCGGTCATCACGGTCCCGGCCTACTTCAACGATTCGCAGCGCCAGGCGACGAAGGACGCTGGGCGAATCGCGGGCCTCGATGTCAAGCGCATCATCAACGAGCCCACGGCCGCGGCGCTGGCCTACGGCATGGACAAGAAGCGCGGGGACCAGAAGCTCGCGGTCTATGACCTCGGGGGCGGTACCTTCGACATCTCGATCATCGAGATCGCCGAGATCGAGGGCGAGCACCAGTTCGAGGTCCTTTCGACCAATGGCGACACCTTCCTGGGCGGGGAGGACTTCGACCTGCGGATCATCGAGTTCCTGGCGGCCGAGTTCAAGAAATCCCAGGGCGTGGACCTGCACAACGACCCGCTCGCGCTCCAGCGCCTCAAGGAAGCGGCCGAGAAGGCGAAGATCGAGCTGAGCTCGAGCCAACAGACCGATATCAACCTGCCTTACATTACCGCGGACCAGACCGGACCCAAGCACCTGAGCGTCAAGCTCACGCGGGCGAAGCTGGAGTCGCTGGTCGAGGACCTCGTCGACCGGACCATCGAGCCGTGCCGCATCGCGCTGAAGGATGCCGGGCTCACCGCCGGACAGATCGACGAGGTGATCCTGGTCGGCGGTCAGACCCGGATGCCCAAGGTCCAGGTGAAGGTCCAGGATTTCTTCGGCAAGGCACCGCGCAAGGACGTCAACCCGGACGAGGCCGTGGCCATCGGCGCCGCGATCCAGGGCGGCGTGCTCGGCGGCGAGGTCAAGGACGTGCTGCTGCTGGACGTCACGCCGCTGTCGCTCGGCATCGAGACCCTGGGCGGGGTCATGACCAAGCTGATCGAGAAGAACACCACCATCCCGACCTCGGCTCAGCAGGTCTTCTCGACCGCGGATGACAGCCAGACCGCGGTCACGGTGCATGTCCTGCAGGGCGAGCGCGAGCGGGCCTCGGACAACAAGTCGCTCGGGCGGTTCGACCTCAGCGACATCCCGCCGGCGCCCCGCGGCGTTCCCCAGATCGAGGTGAAGTTCGACATCGACGCCAACGGCATCCTGAACGTCTCGGCCAAGGACAAGGCGACCGGCAAGGAGCAGTCGATCATCATCAAGGCATCGTCCGGACTCTCGGACGACGAGATCGCCAAGATGGTGAAGGACGCCGAGGCCCATGCCGAGGACGACCGCCGTTTCCACGCGCTGGTGTCCGCACGCAACCACGCGGACAGCATGATCCACGCGACGCGCAAGTCCATGGAACAGCTGGGCGACAAGCTGGAGTCCGGTGAGAAGGACTCGATCGAGACCGCCATCCGCGACCTCGAAGAGGCCATGAAGGGCGAGGACAAGGACCGTATCGAGTCGCTCACCAAGAAGCTGGGCGACGCCTCCGGAAAGATGGCGGAGCGCCTCTATGCCCAGAGCGGCGGTGCCGATGCCGCGGGCACCCACGCTGGAGCGGGCGAGTCCGCGGCCAAGGGCGGCTCCGCCGGCGAGGACGACGTGGTCGACGCGGAGTTCGAAGAGGTCAAGGACGACAAGAAGTAAAGCGCCCCTAGCGGTCGTCTCGAAACAGCCGGCGTGCGGGCGGAGCCCGCACGCCGCCTGTTTTTGTTTTTTCTCGTTGGCCGCTGAAGGCGGGTCTAATACAGCATGTCAAAGCGCGACTACTACGAGGTCCTGGGAGTTCAGCGCAACGCCAGCGAGGCCGACATAAAAAAGGCCTTTCGGCGGCTCGCGATGAAGTACCACCCGGATCGCAACACCGGCGATGCGGATTCGGAGACCAAGTTCAAGGAGGCCAAGCTCGCCTACGATGTGCTCAGCGATCCCAAGAAGCGCTCGGCCTACGACCAGTTTGGTCACGCCGGCGTCGAGGCGGGTGCCGGCGGGTTCGGGGGACCGGGCGATTTCGGCGGCGCGGGTTCGTTCTCGGACATCTTCGGGGATGTCTTCGGCGACATCTTCGGCGGCCGCGGCGGCGGTCGAGGGATCCGCCGCGGGGCGGACCTGCGCTATGACCTGACCCTGTCGCTGGAGGAGGCGGTCGCCGGCAAGGACGTCAAGATCCGTATCCCGACGCTGGTCGAATGCCAGTTCTGCGGGGGATCCGGTGCCAAGCCGGGCACCAAGCCTAAGACCTGCCCAACCTGCAACGGCAATGGGCAGGTGCGGATGCAGCAGGGGTTCTTCTCGATCCAGCAGACCTGCCCCCAGTGTCGGGGCGCCGGGACAATGATCGAAGAGCCCTGCGGCCATTGTCGCGGTCGGGGTCGAATACAGGAAGAGAAGACACTCTCGGTGAAGGTGCCGGCCGGGGTGGACACCGGCGACCGTATCCGGCTCGCCGGCGAAGGCGAGCGCGCGGAGCATGGCGGAGTGCCGGGCGATCTCTACGTCCAGGTCCAGGTACAGCCGCATCCGATCTTCAGCCGCGAGGACAACCACCTCTTCTGCGAGGTACCGATCGGTTTCGTCAGCGCCGCGCTCGGCGGTGAGCTAGAGGTTCCAACCCTCGGCGGCAAGGTGATGCTCAAGATCCCGGCCGGTACCCAGACGGGCAAGGTGTTCCGTGTCCGGGGCAAGGGCGTGAAGCCGGTGCGCGGCGGCGCCATCGGCGATTTGATGTGCCGGGTGGTCGTCGAGACCCCCGTGAACCTGACCGACCGTCAGGTGGAGCTGCTGCGGGAATTCGAGGACACCGTTCAAGCCGGCGGTGAGCGTCACAGCCCTCAGTCGCATTCCTGGATCGACGGCGTGAAGAGCTTTTTCGAGCGGATGGGGTTCTAAAGTCGGGTCGCGCGTTCAGGCGGTAGAGCCGCGCGTGCATTCAAGCGGTGGTCGCGCCGACGATTCCCGTTCCAAATCCAGAGCCTTCTAGCTACCCGGTCACCGACTCCGACTGGCCTTCTTGGAGCGAACCCATGAGTGAAATTCGAATTGCAGTCGCCGGCGCCGCCGGTCGCATGGGCCGGACACTGGTGCAGGCGGTCAATGAGACAGAGGGCCTCGTCCTCGGTGCGGCATCCGAGACCCCGGGGAGCTCACTGATCGGCGCCGATGCCGGGGAGATGGCCGGTGTTGGTCGTCTCGGCGTTCCCCTTGTCGCCGACCTGGCCGAGAAGACCGGCGCTTTCGATGCGCTGATCGACTTCACGGCGCCCGCGGCGACCCTCGCCCATCTGGAAATCTGCCGGAGCACCGGCAAGCGGATGGTCATAGGCACCACGGGATTCGACGAGACCCAGCGCGCGGCGATTGCGTCGGCCGGAGAGCAGATCGGAATCGTGCTCGCCCCGAACATGAGCGTCGGGGTCAATCTTTGCTTCAAGCTGCTGGACATCGCCGCCAGGGTATTGGGCGACGAGGTGGACATCGAGATCATCGAGGCCCATCACCGCCACAAGGTCGACGCCCCGTCGGGGACCGCGCTGCGGATGGGCGAGGTCGTCGCTGCTGCTCTTGGGCGCGACCTCGCCGAGGTCGCCGTCTATGGCCGTGAAGGGCATACGGGCCCGCGGGAACGCACAACGATCGGCTTCGAGACCATCCGCGCCGGAGATGTCGTCGGTGAGCACAGCGTCTGGTTCGCGGCGGATGGAGAGCGCGTCGAGATCGCCCACAAGGCGTCGAGCCGAATGACCTTCGCGCGAGGCGCGGCTCGCGCAGCCCTGTGGCTCGATCAGCGGGAGAACGGCCTCTACGACATGCAGGACGTACTGGGTCTGCGCGCGTATTGACGCCAGGTAAGGTCCGCAGCCAGTCCTGACCGCGTCGGTAGCGGTTCGACTTTGCAACAAAACTAGCCCTCGCCGCGTAGACACGCGGGTTTGACTGATTTTGATTACGCGCGACAAGCGAAACGGGGGCTGGTCAGTACTGTGTTCAAGCGGCTGCACCCAGGCAAGCGCAACGATACTAAATCGTCTGCCGAGAGTCCCCTAAGCCGAAACCGTTAGTAGTAGTGCCGAAGAGGAACGTTAGACTTATTAAGAACCACACCCAGCACATTCGTGCCCCTTAGTAACCGAAGACTTTCTTCGAGCTCCGGTTTACGGGTCGATCCATCCGCTACGACGAGAATAACGCAGTCTACTTGCGGCAAAAATCCGATGGTGTCGTCCGTGGGCAATATGGGCGGTAAATCGAAAATGCTTATCCGGTCTGCCGCATCGGATTTCAATACCTCGACGAGGGACCGCATCTTGGGCGCCGTCAGCATCTCCGCGGCGTTTCTGTATACTTTGGCATTAGGAAGGATCAATAGTCGTGGTATCCCGGGACTTACGAGTACGGCTTCGAGTGAGAGGCTTCTCTCTAGAAAGTCGGAAAGGTCGTGATTCGTATGCAAACCCAGGTAGTGGCCGATTTTGGGGCGTCTGAGATCGAGATCTGCGAGCAGAACCTCCGGTGCGGTTTGTTGAGCCATACTGAGAGCAAGATTAATGGCAACCGTCGTCTTTCCGCACTCCGGCATCGGTGATGTTATGGCCAAAGTACGGAATCCCCTCTCCCGCATTTCCCAGATTACGTGAGTACGCAGCATGTCGAAAGAAGTAGTCCGGGGATCATCCTTGTCCCCGGCGATTATGCGATGCCGTTCGAGGCAAAGGGGATCAAGAGTCGTGGTTTCAACATCGATGGTTGAAATGCCATAGCGGCTAAGAGCACCCGTCTCACGGTGCCGCGATCTGGCCGGCGACGACACAGTCACGTCGCGTTTCTCCGCCATTCCGGCCTGGTCGGGATTCGTAAGAACTCTCCTTTGGCCTGACATCATCGACATCTCCTCGATCGGCCAACAATCCTGTCGCGACGCCCTGATAGGCCAAAATCTGGTCCAAGAAGCTTGGCTCCGGTGACCCGCTTGGTATAAGACGAATTTCGAGGCCACCGACTATTGCGCGGGGAAACCTGACGAACTTCAGAAATGCTCATTACACAAGCCCCGCTGATTCTAGGAGAGAATCCAGTAGAACGTCGAGAGGCTGGTAAAAGAAGTGAATGATCGCCAGCGCCGCGACTAACAATAGCATGAAGGCGACAAATACCCATATTCCACGGGTGGCCCCCCGGCGTCTATCTTTAGCATTCTCGATGACTGGAATCACGGCGATAGGATGACGCTGAAGGATCGAAGTCAACATCGCCGGACCTCGAATCGTATTATCAAGAAACTCAGCGATCCAAGCCGCTGCCGCGCCAGTGCCCACCGCTAAGGCAAATGCCAGCGCGTAGGCCTGTGGCTTGTTTGGCCACTCAGGGACGCTTGGTATCTGTGGGGCCTCTAACAACACGAAACGCTCGGCCTTCTGCTCTGCCTCGAGGTTCTCTGCCAGTTCCGCTTCCCTTTGCTTTGCAGCTGATTTCGTTGTACTCTGATATGGACTGGACTCGTAGTCCCTATTCAGGCTCTTGAGCTCTCTTTCGACCTGCGGCGTCTTAGAATGATCTCCTGTAGCGACTCAATCTTGTTCCTCGAGCTCATTCTTCTGGTCCCGAAGCGACGTCAATCGCGTATTGACGGTAACGATTTGGGAGTCGATCTGAGCAATGGCTGGATCGTATGCCTCGAGGCGCAGATCCTGTTCGTTGCCAGCCGGCCGTATCCTCACTTCGCGTTCTAATGCATCGATTCTTCGTCTAAGCCATGCCAGATCGGGATGGGCAGCTGAGTAAATAGCGGTCTTTTCGACGAACTCGATCCTAAGCGCGGCAAGCTGCTGAGCGGGAGAGTGGCGAGGCGATCAGAGGTGGCGCCTGCCGATCAACTCGTGCTGAGCGTAGACTCGCTGCGTTGAGAGGAATCTCCTTTCTTCTTCTAAGCCTGACGATCTCGCGATCGACGTCCCGTAAGGTTGGCTTCCGACACGCTGCAGCATACTTAAATGCAAGTCAAGATGCTCTGGCAGCGAATCGCTATGCTCTTGCTTGTACGAGGCGACTCGCGCTTCGAGCACATTAACCTGTTGACCAAGTCGCGCGGCCTCCCGCTTAAGGAAGTCGGTCGTCTCGGACGCACGTGCATTTCGAGTTCTGACGTTCTCATCGAGAAACGCAGTGACCAATTCGTTTGCCACAGCAGCGGCTATTTGTGGGTTGCGGTCCTCATACCCTATCGTAAACGCAACAATGCCGCCCCTTGCGGCAACCGGGTCACGAATTGTTTCGAGGAAGATTCGGTTACGAAGCTTGTTAACAAGGACGGATTCCGGCTGCTTCCCCACGCTCTTCTGGGAAAAGCTGAAACGTATTGATGATCTCTTGAAGCCGCGACGTCGTCATGATCCGCTGATTGATGAATCCGATTCGTTCATCGGCAAACCCCGAGATTGTTGATTGAACAAATCCTTCGGGAATTTGTTGAGATTCGACCGCGATTTTTCCAGTCGATCGATAGATGGGCGGCAATGCGTTTATCACCAGCAGCGACATGAGGAAAATCGTAAAGAGTACGAATCCACCAAGAACGCCACGCCGCTTCCCGATTGCTACGTAATCGTCTAAATTGAGGTTTCGATTTTCCACTCGTGAAAACTCGGCTTGGCTTCGTGCGATGCTGAACTGACCCAAAAATCACAGAAAATGTCTTGCCACTGAGAGCATACCACTCGTTAGGACGGACATGATTGCTAACAGAGAGCTCAAAGGGAAACGGTTGCCCGAGGTGGGGGAAACGTTGTTCGGTACCAGCGAAGCGTGTTATACGGCGCCCCGCCTTCTGACTACCGCGCCGATTGTTCGGATGAGCGTTACAAGGTCAAGACGAAGAGACTGCTCGCGGGCGTATTTTAAGTCGAGGCGAACCATTTCCTCAAATGTTGTCGTGCTTCGTCCATCGACCTGCCAAAGGCCGGTCATTCCTGGCTTGACCTCCAGTATTCGCCGTAGGTGCCAGGACTCGTATCGTTCAACCTCATAGGGGAGGGGCGGGCGTGGGCCGACGAGGCTCATTTCGCCCTTGAGTACATTGAAAAGTTGTGGGAGCTCGTCAATGCTCCATTTCCGTATGAATTCTCCGACCCGAGTGATCCGTTCATCGGAAGTCATTTTGTAGATGGTCGCGGTTGAGTCCCCTTGACTGATTCCGTCCACTTCTCCTCGGATGTATTTATCAACATACTGACGGTGGACGGAATCATCGGTTCCGGAATGCATCGACCGGAATTTGTAAAGAACGAACGGAACAAAATTATGCCCAACACGAATTTGCCTGAAAATGACGCTCCCCGGGGACGTTATTTTAATAGCAAGTGCTGTGACGAGAAAGACGGGGGAGAACGTTAGTAATGCGACCAATGCACCCGATAGATCAAAGCAGCGCTTGACAATTGAGTTTGGAGATTTTGTCGGTAGCGGGTCGTAGACAAGCTCAGAGAATACAGGTTCTTGCTGGCTCTTAAATTTACTCGCGATCGTCAATAGTTCTTCGGGGTAAACCTGAGTGGTAACAGATAATATCAGGCCGTTGGATTGCTTCTCCATCCTGCTTAGGACGATACGCGCTCGTGACTCGTCAGTGTCTGGAAATATAAGTCCAACAACATCCTCGGCTAGAAAGCCGAGAGTATCTGTCTCCCGTACGGATTCCGCGAGTTTGTGGACGAGCGCTAGTAAGTTAGAGCAGGACCGAGCCCGTTTGTAGTCCAAGAGTAGTACCGCGAGCGTGAGCGGCGACTTGGATCGGTCGGCGCGAAGCTTCTCGCGGCGGAAAGTATCCAGAAACCAAATCTTTGGAAGAATCCTGCTACCGGAATTATTGCTCGAAGTCTCGATTTGTTGGATCAATGTAAGGAAAGGTTTGCTTACGTCTTCACGTTCGGAAGCCGCGGGTTTGCCTGGCTGTGTGTAAGACTCGGGTTTCGTGGCGTGGCGCATTGAATCGGCTTGTTGGGTAATGTTTGTCATAGGTGCTCGAAGAGACAGTGGTCCGTCTAGATAATAAATATGGTTCTGGCAGCAACGCTTCGTGCATGGCGCAGCCCCGTCGGCGGCGGGCTGAACACTCGCGGGCGCCACGTAACCGCGGCGGCAAGGCGGCCAAGCGGGGTCGGTCCTTGGAGCAGGTTCTGGTTCTGGTCTTGCGCGACAGTTCCGGGCAGGTGGAGGACTTCGTTCTGAAGTGGACCGACGCGGGGCACCTCGGGTAGGTCTTCGCGCGAACCCTGGCCGAGGACGCCGTCGCGTACACCGAAGCCAGTGCCGGACTGGCCGCCGCCACCATGTACTGGCATGTTGAGCATCATTCGGTCAATACCGCAGGGGGTACGCCTCGGCGCGGCCCCTGACATGTCCAGAACGTAAACGCCTATGACGACCGCTGAAAGGCTTGGAGGGTTCGTTCCCTCGGTGTCGCCACGTCGTACCTGCAACGACCTAGGTTGGTACTGGCCTCGACTTAAATTCCCAAACCGGGGCGCGAACCGCCTCGCTACTTGCACTGGCCATCGGAACAACATGACGCCATCCACAGCTAACGCGAACAGTGCCAAAGACTATCGGCGGTTCGACAGAAGCAGAGGTGCCAACGCAGGGGCGTCTCGAATATTTTCCTAAATATTTACAAATTGTTGTAGCGTGATGCGGCTTCACGGGATGAACTTTCGTCTACAATTCGGTAAGGATCGTAATTTCACTCCGTGTACTTAATCTGACAGAGTTTTCGGTATTGTCAATCCGTAAAATCTGGTACCGCCCTTACGGCACTGATGTTAGGCGAGCGCAACGTGGTTTGTGATACGCGACTGATCCGCGCGCGATTTCAGGCGACGGATGGTCGTTTTCGAGGTGCTATATGGCGGCGAGGGTTTCGGTGTCTTCACAACTGGTATTCACATTGTACATTGTATAGTGCGTTTAACTGTCCGAAAAAGTAGGCTCAAGCAACAGCTTATACCACGGCGGATTTGCCGGATGACCAGTGGGAGCGAAGCGCTTACCCACCGACAGAAAAACCGGGGGACCGCGGGCGAATCGCGGCAAAGAATCGGTCGCTTGTCGAGGCTGTCCTGTGGTTGGTTCGTTCGGGAGCGCCGTAGCGGGACCTTCCGGGGCGGTTCAGTCCCTGAGAGCAGCGTATACCAGCGATTTGCGCACTGGCAAAAAGCGCGGCGGGCGGCCGCGGGTCTTTGCCACGTCGGTGGAGGCGGATACCGATTTCGAGGAAATCCATTTCGATAGTACGCGTGATCCGCGTTCCGCAACACGCCGCCGGGGCCCAAAAAAGGGGGAGTCCTGGATGAAACGTGAGGCGTTGGATCTGAGCACTCTATCCTGTGTGCACTCGTTGAATCACCGGCGCTTGTTGGCACGCTATGGCAACGCGCCGCCCGCCGAGATAGGAGCGGCGCCTTACGTCGAGTTTGCCAAGTCTGCCAAGCCGGCGCGAATTTCGTCCGCTAGCCTGAGGGGGCCCCGGGGTGGTTCAGAAAGACCGTAGGGAGAGAGTGTGTCGAGCGACAGCGCGAGAAGCGCACCTGAACCCGGCAGAGGCTTTTATCCGCAGCGCGCGATCCGACGAGCAGAATGGACGATGAGCATCGCCAAGACTTTGCCTTGTGGCGAGACAATCTACCAGATCGGCGCCCACAGCCCCACGTGGAACAGGTCGATGAGTGGTGCGTAAGTGCGGACTTTCGCTGCAAATCTTAACGTCGCCTATGCTATCCTCGGTTTCTGTGCGAGGCCTGCGCTGAAGCATCAACCGCGCCGCGTGAGCATCGGGGTTTCCAAAGCACGTGAGGATTTCATATCAATGGATCAGGTTGGCTGGACCGTACGAGAGAGAATGTTTCCACAGTTTCGTCGTTGGATGCAGGGCGCGTTTCTCGCGTTTCTTTGTCTTATCTGTGTCCCGTTCCCCGTAGTCACTCCTCGGACGACGGCTACGGCCTTCAACCCGGTGACGTAATCCGCGTTAGCGTGTGGAGGGAACAGGACTTAGACCAAGCCGTGCTCGTACGGCCGGATGGCAGTGTCTCGTTTCCGTTGGCAGGCGATGTGCCGGCGCAGGGTCGTACTGTTGATCAGTTAGCGCAGGATATTGCCCGAAATCTTTCCCAGTTTATACCGAACCCGGTGGTCACGGTCAGCCTCCAGCAGACCGAAGGAAATCGGATATATGTTACCGGCCGGGTCAATAAACCGGGCGTTTACCTGATCACCGGGCCGATTGACATCATCCAGGCAATTGCAATGGCCGGGGGCCTAACGCCTTTTGCCGACAAGGACGAGATAAAGGTCCTGCGCAGAGAAGGGGTCACCCAACAGGCCATTCCGTTCGACTACAAAAAGGTGGAGAAGGGTGAGGGACTCGGCCAGAACATTGTCCTGCGGCCAGGCGACACCGTGGTCGTCCCATGATCGGGTTGGAATCTGGTCTTGGCTCGTCTTCGGAAGGCGAATTCCTACGGCGGCCTGGCCGGACGTCTGTCTCTGTCGTGCGGCACGCGATTTGCCGTGGCGAGCATCGGCTCAACACTGCTCCTTCTGGCCACCGATCCCGCAATGGGGGCGTCGTGGCAGATCAACCCGGAAGCGGATCTCGAGCTGGGTTACGACGACAATGCGAGGTTTACTGCGGAGGACGCGGAGAGCTCCTGGGTCTCAGTTGCGCGGGGAGCCTTCCGCGCCGCTCGTTCTACGGAGGTGACCGATATCGGCGTTGCGGCCGAGGTCAATTCGACGCGATATGGCGGCGTCTCTGACCTGAACAATTCCGGTGGAAGTGTTGCGCTCGATGCAGTCTACTCGGGGGAACGGAACCGGATACGTCTCGAGACAGCGATAGATACCCAGTCCACGTTGACGAGCGAGGTTGCAACCTCTGGATTGAATCAGATCAACAACCAGCAATACCGCTTCGCGATAAACCCGTCCTGGGGGTACCTGATTTCCGAGAGAGCGGCGATTGATCTTGACTTCAATTATCAAGATGTGTGGTACCAGGATGTCGGGCTGACTCCACTATATAATTATACGGCTTGGGCGGCAGCGGCTGGTGGGAGTTATCGATTAACCGAGCGAACCACAATAAGGGGGCGACTGGATTATGGCCACTATCAAGCTGAGCAAGTGGAAAATAAGTACGATAACATCGGCGCCGAATTTGGGGCGACGTACCTTTTTTCCGAAAAGCTGACGGGTGGATTGTTGTTAGGACTGCGTCACTCGGAGTCTAGTTCAGCCAGTGCAGATGGTATTATTGAAGATGATACCAGTAGTGGCCCAACTTTCGCGTTTTATATTTCATCGCGCTTCGATAACGGCGGAGGTGTCAGCCTTAACGCTGGCCGTAATCTTGCTCCAACGGGGAGCGGGGGGGTGTTGGATATGACCGCCCTATCGTTGAATCTGGATTACCCGATCACAGAACGCTGGCTATTGAGTTTTGATATCAGCGGCAACAAAAATCGTGAGCCCAGCGGGGAAGAGAGTCGCTCGGTAAGCAGTTTCGCGGGTACGAGCCTTGGTGTCGGTTACGTGCTGCACCCGGACTGGACGCTGAGCGCGAGCTATCGGTACCGCTGGCAAGAGACTGCGGACACGCCGGAAGCTGCACAGGCAAACGCGGTGTTTTTAACGCTAGCCTGGAGTCCGCAGCAGGAGCCCTAAATCTCCTGGGTACGCTGAACTGACGGCAGCGGTACCCGCCTCACAACGTCGCGGTCGCCTCATATAGATGTTCGGAGTGGAACCTGGAATTTGTCAGGCAGATGCAAGGCGTCGGTAGGGTCGGACGTCGAGAAAATCGCAGCCTGCTTTGGAACCCATGCAACTGGCTCAAATATTCGCGATTGCGAATAATCTCTGCCGAAACGAGCGGCGGCACTCAGGGATTTGGGGAACTTGGCGTCGTAAGGGTCGCTAAGGAAATGGCTTTGCGCGGCACCCGCATTTCAACACCGAAGACGTCGCGGTAGGTACCAGAAGAAACGGACGCCGACCGATCCGCAATCGGCCGACGCCTGTCCATTTGACAAGCAGGACGCGGTGAGACGGTCGTCGATGTGGAGTTGTAGCGGCAGGTTCACCCCAGATCTGCCGCAACTCAGCTTACGAAATCTACGTAACTTCTCAATAAGTCGTGGCAGGTATATCAGAGAGCTATGAGGATGAGTTAAAGTCACTTTCCAGATATCCCCGTCGTCTAGGGTCCAGATTCGTCCATGCCCGATCTCAAACAACTGCCGAGCATTGCCGAAGCGCAGCGCAGCCCGCTGGTGGAGCAGTTGCTGGTACAGCTTGAGCATCTGCTTGAGGAGAACCGCAGGCAGGCGGAGATCATCCAGCAGATGCGCGACGAGATCGCCGTGCTCAAGGGGCAGAAGGCAAAGCCGAAGTTCAAACCGAGCGGAATGGACACCGAGACCGAGCCCGATGGTGATGCCGACGGGTCCGATGCCGACGACCAAGGATGACGGCCGAGCGCGCAAGCGCGCCGGGTCGTCCAAGCGCAGCAAGACCCAGCAGCTGACGATCCACGAGACGATCAAGGTCGCGCCTCAGGCGCCGATTCCCGAGCGCTCGCGCTTCAAGGGCTATCGCGACTTCATCGTGCAGGACCTGCGCATCCAGGCCCACAACACGTGCTACCGCCTGGAGGTCTGGCAGACGCCGGACGGCGAGCGGCTGCTGGGTGAGTTGCCGGCGAACCTCAACGGCGGACACTTCGGTCCGGAGCTTCGCCGCTACGCGCTCTACCAGCACCACCACTGCCACGTCACCCAGCCGTTGCTGCACGAACAATTGCGCGAGTGGGGCATCGACATCTCGGTGGGACAGATCAACGCGCTGCTCAGCGGCGCCAACGCGGGGTTTTTCGCGGAGAAGGACCAACTGCTGGTGACCAGCCTGGAGGTCAGTCGCCACATCACGGTGGATGATTCCGGGGCGCGCCATCAGGGTCACAACGGCTATGTGACGCAGATCGGCAACGACTGGTTCGCCTGGTTTGCGAGCACCGCCAGCAAGAGCCGGATCAACTTCCTGCAACTGCTCCACGCCGGCAGCATCACCTACTGCCTCAACGCGCACGCCCTGTCCTACCTGCAAGAAGAGCGTCTGCCCAAGGAGCCGCTGCGCCGCTTACAGGCACATACCCCTACGACGATCACCGAAGTCGCCTGCTGGGAGGACCATCTCGATGCCTTGGGGATCGCGTGCGAGCGCCATCGCCGCATCGCCACGGAAGGTGCGTTGCTCGGCGGCTTGATCGAGAAGGGGTTCTCGCCCGAGTTGGTCATCGTCAGCGACGGGGCGGGACAGTTCGCCATCCTGCTCCATGCCCTGTGCTGGGTTCACGCCGAGCGGCTTGGTGCACAAGCTGATCCCGCTCAACGAGCAACATCGCCAGGATCAGGAGCGGGTACGCAGCGAGATCTGGGGATTGTATGCAGACCTCAAGGCCTATCGGCGCCATCCCGATCCGGCACACGCCCCCGCGCTTGCGGCGCGTTTCGACGCCATCTTCACCCAGCGCACGTCCTTTGCGACCCTCAACCAGACCCTCAAGCGGCTGCACGCCCACCAGGAGAAGCTGCTGCTGGTGCTCCAGCGTCCGGACATCGTCCTGCACACCAACGGCAGCGAAGGCGACATCCGCGGCTATGTGAAGTGGCGCAAGATCAGCGGCGGCACCCGCAGCGATCTGGGTAAATGCTGTCGCGACGGCTTCGCCAGCCTGAAGAAGACCTGTCGCAAGCTCGGCGTCTCCTTCTGGGATTACCTGGGCGACCGCATCGGACAGCAAATCTACCAGGTATTTCGCGGGGCGCGATGGCCTCGGTCCGGCGGTGTGTTCGCCGAACCGAGGCCCCCTCCTACTCGATTACCTCAAAAACCGCGTAGCCGACCACCTCGGTCGTATGATTCGTCTCGCTACCTTTGGACTGCTCTTCGTCCACCCACACTTCCACGTTGTTAGAAGTCCTGCTCTGCCAGCGCAGGTTGGCCGTATCCCCGCCGTCGGTGGTCTGCATGTCCGCCAGCAACATGGGCGGATCCACAAATGGGGTAGCGAAAGCAATTACGAATGGTTTGTGCGTCACGCTGTCATCAGTACGGCCCACCTCGAAATCCACGCCGTCCACGGTGCCCGCCGAAGGTTCCCAGGCGATGTAGGCGATGGTCTCACTAAGGTGAGCTGCCCTGTTGGCCTCCTGCTCGTCCATTCCCAGCTGGAACTCATCCGTGCCTACCCTTCGGATCCGCGTCACGACGGCGTCCGCTTCATTGGTCGAGGTTACTGCGCTAAACACCACGGGAACGACTGCGAACGGCTCCTCGAAGGTAACCAAGCCGAACGAGTTGGTCTTGGATGTGTCTGTGGTACCCGCTTCCACGTGGGTGCCGTCCGGCAGGATGCGGTGGCCGCGCTCCATCACCATGTAACTCACCGTCTCTTCGGAATGGGAGCCGTCCAGGTATTCCCACTCTTGCAAGAAGATCCAGAACCCGCCGGGCGAATCCTCGAACGCTGGGGTCACATCGGTGATGCGTACAGTTACGGGGTCGCTACCTTCGTGACTCAAGCCATTGGCGACGACGACCGGGTCCTGGAACGGATGCTGGAACTCGACCCATTGCCAAATGTGATCGACGCGGAGTTCGCCAACCTCGATGGTCGGTTCGACCGCGCCGCCCTTGACAACGATACCGATCGCCTTGCTGTCGCTGCCGCCAGGGCCGGTGACGGTCAGAGTAGCGGTGTAGCTACCAGCGACACTGTAACTGTGCTTCGGATTCTCGCCGCTGCTGCTCGTGCCGTCTCCGAAGTCCCACAACCGCGTGCTGATCATGCCGGACGAGCTGTCCGTGAACGCCACCGGGAGCGGAGCAGTACCCGAGGTGGGTGTGGCCGTGAAATCCGCATGAGGTGCAGCGTCACTTACCGCGATGAGATTGGTCTTGATTTCCTCGTCGCTGGCTCCGTCGGGGCCAGTTACCGTGAGGCGAACCGTATAGGTGCCAGGCGTTTTGTAGGTGTAGACCGCGGCGTGCTCTGCCTCGCTGGTGCCGCCATCGCCGAAGTCCCAAATGCGACGGACGATGTCGCCCGAGGACGCGTCCGTGAAATTCACGGTTAATGGGACAGTACCTGAAGTCGGGTCCGCGGTGAACTCCGCGACGGGCGCAGCTGCAGCCTGCACGGTCAATTCTGCGCCGCCATGGATGTCACCCAGCTTTGCTGAGATCGTTGTGGTACCAGCGCCGACGGCCGTGGCAACTCCCGAAGAGCCGACCGTTGCAACTGACGTGTCCGCGGAGGCCCAGGTGATCTGCTCGGTAATGTTCTGCGTCCTGCCATCGGTATAGGTGCCTGTGGCCACGAAGGCTTGGGTGGCGCCAACATCTAAGGTCGAACTCTCGGGGGTTACCTGGATAGACGCCAGTGCGGCCGGGGAACCCGGAACAAACACCACATCGACCCAGTAGTTGCTGGCATTCCACGTCTCGGTTGGGAAGCCGCCGCTGCCGTACCTGTAGACCCCGTTACCGCTGTCCGCCTTGCTCGCCAAGGCATGCAGGGGCGAGTTGTCCACTCCGGCGCCGTCGAAGTACCCATTGTCGCCGGCGTATCGACCGTTTGGAGCATGGTAGGAGGCGACGTAAATCGTGTCGGCCTCTATCCCAACGGGCGTGGCGAAATCGGCCTGCTGCCAACCCGAGTTCGTCTCGTTGTTGAAAGTGATCGTCGCCAGTCGGGTACCATCGCTCGTCCACAGATTTCCTACGTGCGTGCCAGTGTTCGAACTGGCTTTGTAGAACCGGATGCCCATGATTGTGCCGCTGACGTCGGACTTGAACTTCACACCCAACTCGACAGCGTTGGTATCCGAGTCGGCGGAGATTCTTGGTGTGGCTTCGGCAGGCCAGATTGTGATTGGGGCACTCGCGGCAACGACGATGCTCAGGCTCTTGGATGCAGATTGCGACGGATTGCCGGAGTCCGTTACGCGCATTGTAAACGCATAAGACGCTTCCTTGGTCGGCGTCCCGCTGATTGTGCCGGTAGCGGAATTTAGCGCCAGACCGGCTGGCAGCGATCCGCTGGCAACCGACCAGCTGTACGGTGGGGTTCCACCTGTCGCTGAAAGTGACGTCGAATAGCTTGCTCCTGAAATTGCTCCGGGCGGTGTGGTGGTGGTGACGACGAGCGGAGACGCTTGAACCGTCAGGTTAGCGTTGCCGCTAACAGCGCCTAGGGTCGCTCGAAGGTTCGTTGACCCGATTCCTATAGCAGTGGCCAGTCCGGACGCGCCGACCGTGGCGACGGCACTGCTTGTAGAGGTCCAGGCCACTTGCGAGGTGACGTTCTGCGTCTTGCCGTCAGAATAGGTGCCTGTGGCCGTGTACTGCTGCGTCGAGCCTACTTGTATCGTCGAAGACGCCGGACTCAGCGCGATTGAAGTTAGAACGGGTGCGGGTTTGGCCTGAACGGTCAAAGTGGCGTTGCCTGTTACGCCACCCAGCGACGCCTTTATAGTAGTCGTGCCTGCGCCCGTGGCTGTCGCAAGCCCCGACTCACTGATTGTGGCGACGGCATTGCTCGTTGAGAGCCATGCAACTTGACCGCTGATGTTCTGGCTTGTGCCGTCAGAATAGCTGCCGTTCGCTGTGAATTGCCAGGCTTCGCCTTCCTGGATCGTCGACGAAGAGGGGCTCAGCGCGATCGACGTCAGCGTCGGGCCAGAAGCGGCTTGAACAGTCAGCGACGCGCTTCCGACCAATCCGCTCAGGGTCGCCCTGATGGTCGTGGTGCCCGTCCCAACCGTCGTAGCTAAACCAGCTGCATTTATGGTGGCGACAGCGGTGCTCGTGGATGTCCAAAGCACTTGGGAAGACACATCCTGCGTTTTTCCATCAGAGTAACTAGCGACGGCAGTGAACTGGTGAGTTGAACCTTGTCGGACGCTCGCTGCTGTTGGCGCCACTGAAACTGAATCGAGTCCGGGAATGGTCGTGCTGACCTCGTTTGAGAATGCACTGTAAACGCCGGGGGCATGATTGGCAGATCTGACGGCGAAATAGTAAGTACTGCGCTCTGTCAAACCGGAGATTGTCTGCGTATCGGTGGCGGAACCGCGAGCGTCAGCCACAACGCAGGGCGAGCCATACGTGCCGCTGGAAAGGCCGTAACAGACTTCATAATGGGTGACTTCCGGATCTGACGTCACGGGGTCCCATTGGAGGGTGACAGAGCTAGCCTGCGCGCGATTCGCTGATAGCAGAGTCAGCAGGATTGTGAGCAATAAGAGCAGGAATGCCGTGGAGTATAGGGATGGAAACGCTCGTTGCTTCGCCGATAAGGAATCGCTAGTGACGTCCATTTCTTTCACCTCTTCGCGTAGCCAAAAGGTGAAATAACCGCAAGAGGTGCTATCGGATCGCGTCGCCCTGACGCGCTAGGTGACCCCGTAAGGGGTTGTAATTGAGCAGTCGGTCCTTCCGATTTAGGGTTTGAATGATTGGTTGATGTGTTATTTGGATGCGCGACAATGCATCGAGTTGTCATCTCGCTACCCCAGCCAGTTGCGTCGTTTAATGAGTCGTGCAACGCGACCTTCTCTCGACCTGCAGGCGAAAGGTGCGCCGCTTTATTGGAACGTTACCGTTCTTAGGCAGCCGATGCTGCCACGGTCCACATTAAGTGAGCGGTCGGAATCGATTCGTGACGGACGCAGCAGAAGGGGGATAATCCGCGAATCCATGTTTGGGATATGCGAAACGGGGTCCGAGTTCTTCATTCTTTGAGAACTATTCGTCAAAACCTCGGCGCAAGGTCGTGAAGTGCGGAGAGTTCGCCCCGGCAAGAAACGGTTCAAAAAAAGCATTGCGAAATTTTTGTGGCAATCGGTTCCGGTCGACCGAGACGGGGAGAATGGCCCCGTTCCGATTCATTGCGTCTGATCCGTGCCTCCCAGTCTCCAAGAAGCCGGTGAACGTGCATCGTCTTTGTTTGGGGCGGGGCGGCGCGTCTGCGGAAGGTCCGTGGAAATCCCAAGCCCTGAAGATCAGTCAGCGCGCCAGCCTAAGGACGGGGTATCGCTTAGATCTCACAGAGCTGTGTCGGAAGCGAAATCTCGCGGCAAGGGATAGGGGCGACCCTGTCCGGGAAGACGCCCCGTCGCGACCGGTTCACGCCGACAACGCCTAGTTCGCTTTTGCGATCAGCTCCTCGGTCACCACGCCGAGCGGGCTATCCGCGAATCCCTTTCTAAGAGTTCGACGCGTCTGTGCTTGGCCGTCAGGGCAAACGGGATCGGTTAGGCTGGCCGGCTTTCCGTCTAGCGCATGGCGGCTATCGGTGACCCCAAGCATGAGGTTCGCGTCTGACGGGACGACGCGGACCCGGAACTTGAGCGATTGCGGTGATGAACGGGGAGAGGAGAGGGGAAGGATGACGTGCCGCGTACGCGCGCTCTACGCCTTCGCGTGGCTGGAGATGCCGTCCGTCGCGGGAAATCAACCGCCGGTCGAGGAGAACCAGTTCACAAAAGAGCGGATGTCTAAGATGCAGATCACAGAACCGATACGCAAAGATACGGATTGACAAGAACGAGAACTGTGTCACAGTACAGGTACACAGCGCGACGTGCGTAGAGATCTTTGTGTCAGCGCCAGCGCATGTGTGAATGATAAGTCGTAGGAAGATAATCTGTCTTAACTAGCAAAAAAGCAAAATAAAACAATAAATAAGGAGCAACTTATTCCGCAGTCTTTGCAGGTTCCTAGGGTGAGTGCCTACGCGTGAGTGGCATTTTGCCACTCCGCCGCTGTGTACGCTGTGAGTGACTAAGGACATTTTTCGGTGACGTAGTCGTGGAGTTGGGCGGAAACGTCATGGGGAGTCGCCGCAATTAGCACGGCGACTTCGGCTGATCGGGTGGGTTTCGGAAATCAAGACAACGCCCTCGTCGAAGGGCATCAAGTCGATTTTCCTGGAGGCACAGATGGGGAACAGGCTTAGGCGTTCACGTGGGCCTTGGGTCTTTAGAACAGCTTGCGTGCTGCTTGCCGCCCTGCTCGGGATGGGTTCAGGCGTCGCCCAGACGATGCCGGTTGCGACCGACGCCCCCACTGCGCAAGTGCTTCGTCCTGTTTTCAGCGCGGACGGCAGCAAGCTCGCCGGCACGGGCGTGGACGGCTCGATCGTTGTGCTGGACTTGGAGTCTGGCCGGGAAATCGCGTCATTCGGGTACGGCTCGCAGAGCGTAGGCGCGCTCAGCTTCAGCCCGGATGCTGAAGTCCTGGCGATCGCAGCGGGCAATTCCGTAACCCTGTGGAACGTCGCGGAGGCACGCGAGCTTGCAGTCTTGCAGTCCGGCGGGGGCGGGACGGTAACTCGCGTCGCGTTCGGCCCCGGAGGTGACTCGCTTGCATCCGTCGTTGACGACGTGGAGATCTTGGTCTGGAACCCGAGGGAGCGGACTGTCACTTCCGACATGTGGAGCGACCAGGACGTCAAAGAGGTTGCTTTCAGCCCCGCCGGTAACTACCTGGCAAGCTCTGGCTCAAGTCCCGAAATTGTCGTCTGGGACCTCGCTAACGGGCGTGAGTACCGACGACTATCAAGCCCAACCGGCGCGCAGGTCACGGGCACCGTCTTCAGCCCGACCGGCGAAACGCTTGCTGCGGCCGATGAGGACGCGAACATCGCCCTGTGGGGTGCCGATTTTGGCAACCCGACGGTACTTGCGGCGCACGCGGACCTCATCAAACGGCTCAGATTCAGCCCGGACGGCGCGAGGCTTGCGAGCGAAGGTGCCGATGCCCGGCTCATGATCTGGGGCGCCGATTCCGGGCAGCAACAAGAGGTGCTCTCGGCCCGGTTAGATACGCTGGTCACCGGTCTCGCATTCAGTCCCGACGGCACCGCCCTCGCCAGTGTTGGCGACAACAACGAAATCCTTCTCTGGGACCTGTCGACCGGCACCTTGACTCAGGTGCTGGCCGGACACGGCGGCGTGGTCAGTGAGCTTGCCTTCGGCTCCTCCGGACAAACGCTGGCGAGTGTCGATTCCCTCGGTCAGATCATCGTCTGGGACCTCGGCACCGGTGCCGAGCGCTTCGCGCTGAAGATTTCGGGATCGGAAACCGTGCCTGATGAGGTCCCAGAGTCCATCAGTCAGAGCCCGGCCGCCAGCAGCGCAGCGCGCGCGGCGGGCACTACAACCAGCGCCGACACGAGCAAGACCGACCTCCAAGCATCGACCACCACCGCGGCATCGACCTCCACGTCTAAAGCGATTACCTCGCTTGCTGTAGCAGCGGACGGCTCCGAGTTTGCCAGCGCGAGCGAGGACAGCAGTGTCCGCCTGTGGAGCGAAACCGGCGAGCCTCTGACCATGCTCGAAGGGCACCCCGGGGCGGTGGCCTCGAGTGTCGTCTTCAGCCCGAACGGCAAGGAGCTCTACAGCGTGGGCAGGGACACGCAGGTTCGTCACTGGAAGAGGAGCACCGGCGCGTTGATGCAGGTGCTTCTTGCACACGAGCATCCGATTCGCGCGGTCGCCCAGTCAGGCGACGGCAATTACGTCGCCAGCGCCGGCGAGGAAACCCGGCTGATGGTGTGGGACGCGAAGAAAAGTCGGCTTACGCACATCCTTTCCGGCCACAAGGACTTCGTCAATGCGCTGGCGTTCAAGCCCAACGGGAATGAACTGGCCAGCGCGGGAGCGGATGGCCGCATCCTTCGGTGGAATGTCAAGGACGGGACCCCGGTGGACGCGCTGCTTGGGCACGCAGGCGCGGTCAACGCACTTGCATACAGTGGCAATGGCCTGATGCTTGCCAGCGGCAGCTCGGACACCACGGTCAAGCTTTGGGACACGAAAACAGGTCGGCAGTTGCAGAGCCTCGGGCACCCTTCGCCGATCAAGGCAGTCGCTATAAGCACGAACAAAAAATACCTGGCAAGTGCAGGTCAGGACACCCGCATCTACATCTGGGACATCGCGATCGGCGGCAAGCTGGTCAACATCCTCAATGGCGGTACGCGGTTCATCAACGCGCTCGCCTACCTTCCCAACGGCCATTTGGTGGCGGGCTCCGAGGACGGATCGATCACCATCTGGGATGTCGAGAACAGCCAGGTACTCCGGGTCATCAAGCCTGCCCCGCTGGCTCAGAACGATGCTCCGCCGACGTCTTTGGGAACAACGCCCACGAAAGGCTATGGCCCCGGGGTTGATGGAATAGCTGGAAGTTCGCCGGGTCGCGGTTCGGACAATCTGTTAGTCGCCCTTGCGGGCAATCTGCTCGACTGGCTGGTTCCCGCCGCGAGCGCGGCCCCGCTCCCCAATCCGGACTTGGGGCCCGGCGGGCCGATCCTGGTCATCAATTCGGCGTCCTCGCTGTTCGGCAAGTACTACGCGGAGATTCTGAGGACCGAGGGCTTCAACGCCTTCTCGGTGGCCGATATCGGGGCTGTGGATACGACGATGCTCGCGTCCTATGACTTGGTAGTACTGGCGGAAATGTCGCTGACCGCCGGCCAGGTCAGCATGCTGACCGATTGGGTCAACGCCGGCGGCAACCTGATCGCCATGCGTCCCGATCCCCAACTCGCCGGTCTGCTCGGCCTGACGCCGACTGCGCAGACGCTCTCGGACGGCTATATCCTGGTCGACACCTCGGCGCCCCCGGGCAACGGCATCGTCGGGCAGACCATCCAGTTTCACGGAACGGCGGACCGCTACGGCCTAAACGGTGCGACGACGGTTGCGACTCTTTACTCGGACGCCGCGACCGCTACCGTGAACCCGGCGGTGACGCTCCGCGACGTCGGCACGACCGGCGGCCAAGCGGCGGCGTTCGCATACGACTTGGCGACCTCGGTCGTCTACACCCGGCAGGGCAACCCGGCGTGGGCAAACCAGGAGCGCGACGGCTATTCGCCGCAACGATCCGACGACAAGTATTACGGCGCCGCCAACGGCGATCCCCAGCCGGACTGGGTCGATCTCAATAAGGTCGCCATCCCGCAGGCGGACGAGCAGCAGCGTCTGCTCGCCAACCTGATCGTCCAGATGAACCTCGACAAGCGGCCGCTTCCGCGTTTCTGGTATTTCCCGCGCGGGGAGAAGGCCGTAGTCATCATGACCGGCGACGACCACGGGAACAACGGTACCGACGGGCGCTGGAATCAGTTCCTGGCCGCCAGCCCGCCCGGGTGCTCGGTCGCGGATTGGGAGTGTGTGCGTGGCACCTCTTACATGTATCCCAATACGCCCCTGATCGGACGCCCAAGCCGCCGCCTTCGAGGCCCAGGGATTCGAGGTGGGGCTCCACATCAACACCGACTGCGCTGACTTCACCGAAGCAGAGCTGCGAGAGCATCTACATCCAGCAGATCGGAGATTTCAGCACCCAGTGGCCAAGTGTCCCGCTGCCCACGACACAGCGGCACCACTGCATTGCCTGGACGGACTGGGTAACGGCCGCAAAGGTGCAGCTGAGCCATGGCGTACGGCTCGACACCAGCTACTACTTCTGGCCGCCGGAGATGGGTGGAAAACCGCCCGGGCTTGTTCACCGGCTCTGGCATGCCGATGCGCTTCGCCGACCTCGACGGGACCCTGATCGACGTCTATCAGGCCGCGAGTCAGATGACGGACGAGTCGGGACAGACATACCCGTTCACGATCGATACCCTGCTGGATCGGGCGCTCGGGTACCGAAGGCTATTACGGGGCCTACACCATCAATGCCCATACGGACCTGGCGCAGATACCCCGAGTCAGACGCGGTGGTCGCCTCCGCGCTCGCCCGCGGCGTGCCCATCGTCACCAGTCGCCAGATGCTTCAGTGGCTGGACGCACGCAACAGCTCCTCGTTCGGTTCGATCGCCTGGGATGGTCAGACGCTGAGCTTCAGCATCGCCGCCGATGCGGGCGCGAATGGCCTGCAGGCTCTTGTGCCGATGTACACGGTAGCCGGCGTGGTCAACGGCGTAACTCGCGACGGGGCGGCTGTCTCTTACGGTTTGGCCTCCAGGAAGGGCGTCGAGTACGCGACCTTTGACGCCGCGGGCGGCAACTACCTGATTACGTACGGGGCCGATCAGACCGCCCCCACCGTGACCTCCGTGTTCCCTGCCGAGGGAGCTGTGAATGTCAGCCCGGGCACGGCCGTTTCCGCGGTCTTTAGCGAGCCTATGGACGCTTCGACGATCACCGCGGCGACGTTCCGGTTGTCGGGGCCAGGGACGACCCCGGTTGCGGCTTCCGTCGCCTACGATGCGGAAACGCGCACGGCGACGCTGACGCCAACCGCATCTCTTGACGCCGAGACGACCTACACGGCGACCATCGTTGCTGGAGGTCCCGCCGACCTCGCGGGCAACCCTATTGCCGGTGACGTCAACTGGACCTTCACCACAGCCGCGGCCGCAGCCTGTCCTTGCGGCGGCTGGAGCTGGGATGGCTCGGATCTTCCCGCCGTTCCGTCCGCCGCCGATCCCAACGCCGTGGAGCTTGGGGTCAAGTTCCGGTCAGACGTAGACGGCTTCATCACCGGCATTCGGTTCTATAAAGGCGCCCTGAACACCGGCACCCACATTGGGAACCTCTGGACGAGTGACGGGACACGGCTTGCGACCGCGACCTTCGTCGGCGAAACCGCGACCGGCTGGCAGCAGGTCGATTTCGCGGCGCCGGTACCGATCACGGCGAACAGCGTCTACGTAGCGTCCTACCATGCGCCGAACGGCGGCTACGCCGTCGATGCCGCATACTTCGCCGGGACAGGACTGGACGCCCCGCCCCTGCACTTCCTCGCCGACGGTGTCAGCGGCGGCAACGGCGTGTATCTCTACGGTCCGGGAGGCTTTCCGAACCAGACCTATAACGCCAGCAATTATTGGGTCGATGTGGTCTTCAGCGACACGCCGCCGACCCCGGCCGACGACACCGTGCCCCCGGAGGTGACCGCGACCACGCCGAGCAACTCGGCGACGGGAGTGCCCGCCAGTACACCAGTGACGGCGACCTTCAGCGAGGCGATGGTCTCAGCGACCATTACTGGCTCAGTCTTCCAGTTGCTGGATGCGAGCGATACGCGCGGTTCCGGCGGCGGTGACCTACGATGCGGCGACGCGCCGTGCGACGCTCACGCCGTCATCGCCGCTGGAAGCCTTGACGGCCTACACCGCCGTTCTGACGGGCGGATCGGCGGGGCCGACGGACCTGGCCGGCAATCCGTTGGCCGGCAATCTGAGCTGGTCGTTCACGACGGCGGCGGCTTCCGCGTGTCCCTGCACCATCTGGCCAGCGACGGCCGTCCCGACGGTTGCCGCGGATCCGGACACGGCCTCGGTCGAGCTCGGGGTGAAGTTCCGGCTGACGTCGACGGCTTCATCACCGGCATTCGCTTCTATAAGTCCAACACGAACACCGGCACCCACGTCGGAAACCTGTGGACGAGTGACCGGAACCCTGCTCGCCACGGCGACCTTTACCAATGAAACCGGCGAGCGGTTGGCAGCAGGTGGATTTCGGCACTCCCGTCGCCGATTACGGCGGACACCGTGTACGTCGCCTCTTACCTCGCGCCTAACGGTCACTATGCGGGCGATACCGGGTACTTCGCGGGCACGGGAGTCGACAATCCGCCGCTGCATGCCCTGCAGGACGGCGTGAGCGGCGCCAATGGCGTCTACATCTACGGCAGCGGTGGGGCCTTCCCGAGCTTCACCTGGCAGTCCGCCAATTACTGGGTGGACGTCGTCTTTGTCCCGGACCTCAGTCCCGACACGACACCGCCGACGGTGACGGGAACCTCGCCGGTCAACAATGCCGTCGATGTCCCTCGATCGACTGCCGTCTCCGCGACCTTCAGCGAGGCGATGGATCCCGCGACGATCAGCAATGCGACCTTCGAGCTGAGGGACGCCGGTGGCGCATTGGTCCCGCTCGCGGTGACCTATGAACCCCGCTACCAGAACGGCCACGCTGACGCCTACGTTGCCGCTGTCGCTGAACGTGCTGTACAGCGCGACCGTAAGGGGTGACCCGGCGAACACAGTGGTGTGAAGGACCTGGCGGGCAATTCGCTGGCCGCCGACGTGACCTGGACCTTCACCACGGTGGTAACGGATCCCTGCGCCACGGGCAACGCGATCGTCCGGGAGAACTGCCTGACCGGCAGTCCGCCGTCCGAGTGGGACATCAGCGGCGCCGGTGACCCATCGATCCAGGGCTTCGCCACGGACATCAGCGTCAACCGGGGCGGAACGGTCGACTTCAAGATCGACACCAACGCGAGCGCCTACCGGCTCGACATCTACCGCATGGGTTACTACGGCGGTAACGGTGCCCGCAAGGTCGATACGATACCGTCCTCCGCAACACTGCCGCAGAATCAGCCGGCTTGTCTGACCGACACCACGACCGGCTCTGATTGACTGCGGCAATTGGACGGTGTCTCCGCGTCCTGGGACGTCCCCGCCAATGCGACATCGGGCATCTACTTCGCGCAAGGCGGTCCGTGACCGACACTGGCGGCGCCAGCCACATCGTCTTCATCGTGCGCGACGACGCGAGCAGCTCGGACATCCTGTTCCAGACCGCGGATACGACCTGGCAGGCCTACAACACCTGGGGCGGGAACAGCCTCTATACCGGCAGCGGCCCGGGACCGGCGGCAGGCCGACGGGCGGCCTACAAGGTCAGCTACAACCGGCCGTTCAACACGCGGGAGGTCGACGGCGGGCAGGATTGGCTCTTCAACGCCGAGTACCCGATGGTGCGTTGGCTGGAGGCCAACGGCTACGACGTCAGCTACTTCACCGGCGTCGACAGCGATCGCCTCGGCTCCCTGATCCAGAACCACAAAGTCTTCCTGTCGGTCGGCCACGACGAGTACTGGTCGGGCCAGCAGCGTGCCAATGTCGAGGCCGCACGGGACGCGGGAGTGCACCTGGCCTTCTTCAGCGGCAACGAGGTCTTCTGGAAGACCCGTTGGGAGAACAGCATCGACGGCGCCGGCGAGCCGATTACCGGACGCTGGTCTGCTACAAGGAGACGCACGACTATCCGGCAACGATCCGCGGACCCGACCGGTCTGGACCGGTACCTGGCGTGATCCCCGCGATCAGTCCACCGAAGGACGGCGGCCGCCCGGAGAACGCTCTGACGGGAACCATCTTCACCGTCAACGACGGGGCGACCACCGAGCATCGAGGTGCCCGCGGCGGACGGCAAGATGCGGTTCTGGCGCAACACCAGCATCGCCAATCTGGCCGCCGGGACCACGGCCACCCTGCCGTAGCGGAACCCTCGGCTACGAGTGGGACGAGGACCTCGACAACGGGTTCCGGCCAGCCGGTCTGGTCCGAATGTCGACGACCACGGTCGACGGACGCCCCCGTTCTGACGGACTTCGGGTCCTCCTTCGGCTCCGGGACAGCGACGCACCATCTGACACTGTATCGAGCCGAGCAGCGGCGCCTTGGTCTTTGGCTCGGGAACCGTCCAGTGGCCTTGGGGGCTCGACAGCAACCACGACCGCGGCAGCTACCCCGCCGGACGTCAGAATGCAGCAGGCCACGGTGAATCTGCTCGCGGACATGGAAGTGCAGCCGGGAACCCTGCAGTCGCCTCTGCTGGCTGCAGTGGCCTCGACTGACACTACGCCGCCGACCTCGACGATCACGTTCCCTGCAGGGGGCGCGTCCTTGGCGGTGACCGCGGGAACCCCGGCGACGGTTACCGGCACCGCTTCGGACTCCGGCGGCGGTGTGGTCGGCGGCGTCGAGGTGTCGGTCGACGGGGGCACCACCTGGCATCCTGCTGAGGGCCGCGCGACTTGGAGCTACACGTGGACTCCAGACGCGAACGGATCCGTCACCGTCCTAAGTCGTGCAGTCGATGACAGCGGAAACCTCGAAGGCGCAACGCTCCCGGCGGCGCTGACGATCGGCACCACGAACCTGCCCGCGGCGACGGTGGGCGTGCCCTACACGGCGACGCTGACGGCGAGCGGCGGGACCACCCCGTACAGCTGGTCGCTGATCAGCGGAACGCTGCCGGCGGGTCTGAGCCTCAACGCCACCAGCGGTGAGATCGGCGGCACGCCGACGGCGGCGGGGACGGCTAACCTCACGGTGCAGGTCACGGACGCGGCGGGCACGCCGCAGACGGCCAGCCAGGCGCTGAGCCTCACGGTCGCCCCGGCGGCGCTGACGATCGGCACCACGAGCCTGCCCGCGGCGACGGTGGGCGTGCCCTACACGGCGACGCTGACGGCGAGCGGCGGGACCACCCCGTACAGCTGGTCGCTGATCAGCGGCACGCTGCCGGCGGGTCTGAGCCTCAACGCCACCAGCGGTGAGATCGGCGGCACGCCGACGGCGGCGGGGACGGCTAACCTCACGGTGCAGGTCACGGACGCGGCGGGCACGCCGCAGACGGCCAGCCAGGCGCTGAGCCTCGCGGTCGCCCCGGCGGCGCTGACGATCGGCACCACGAACCTGCCCGCGGCGACGGTGGGCGTGCCCTACACGGCGACGCTGACGGCGAGCGGCGGGACCACCCCGTACAGCTGGTCGCTGATCAGCGGCACGCTGCCGGCGGGTCTGAGCCTCAACGCCACCAGCGGTGAGATCGGCGGCACGCCGACGGCGGCGGGGACGGCTAACCTCACGGTGCAGGTCACGGACGCGGCGGGCACGCCGCAGACGGCCAGCCAGGCGCTGAGCCTCACGGTCGCCCCGGCGGCGCTGACGATCGGCACCACGAACCTGCCCGCGGCGACGGTGGGCGTGCCCTACACGGCGACGCTGACGGCGAGCGGCGGGACCACCCCGTACAGCTGGTCGCTGATCAGCGGAACGCTGCCGGCGGGTCTGAGCCTCAACGCCACCAGCGGTGAGATCAGCGGCACGCCGACGGCGGCGGGGACGGCTAACCTCACGGTGCAGGTCACGGACGCGGCGGGCACGCCGCAGACGGCCAGCCAGGCGCTGAGCCTCACGGTCGCCCCGGCGGCGCTGACGATCGGCACCACGAACCTGCCCGCGGCGACGGTGGGCGTGCCCTACACGGCGACGCTGACGGCGAGCGGCGGGACCACCCCGTACAGCTGGTCGCTGATCAGCGGAACGCTGCCGGCGGGTCTGAGCCTCAACGCCACCAGCGGTGAGATCGGCGGCACGCCGACGGCGGCGGGGACGGCTAACCTCACGGTGCAGGTCACGGACGCGGCGGGCACGCCGCAGACGGCCAGCCAGGCGCTGAGCCTCGCGGTCGCCCCGGCGGCGCTGACGATCGGCAC
>CAVPOY010000026.1:0-90504 GCA_963707135.1 uncultured Gammaproteobacteria bacterium
GCTGCGGTAGACCTCGTGCTCTCGCCAGTACGCTTGCCACTTGGCTTCGATGGCCTTGGGGTCGTAGGGCATGGTCGGTGGAAAGTGCCCCCGGCAGCAGGCCGCGTCAATGTCGCCGCGGCGCTAGCATCCACCCCGTGGCCCGCTCCAAGTACGACCTCACCCCGGTCTATACGGTTTCGGACGGCACCGGAGATACCGCCGCGGCTGTCGCACAGGCGGCGATGGCGCAGTTCCAGGTGGAGTGGCGGCCGCGACGCTACGCGGGGGTCCGGCACCAGTCGCTGGCTCGGCGCATCGTGAAGGAGGCGAAGCGGGAGCGCGCGCTGATCGTCTTCACGCTGGTGGACCGGCGCGTAGCCATGAGCCTCCTCGAAGAGGCGGAGCGCTGTGGCGTGCCCACCGTCGACGTGCTGGGCGGCATGATCGCCAAGGTCGCGCAGCACATGAACGTAGAGCCGCGGTCCCTACCCGGCCTGTTGCACGTATTCTCCGACGAGTACTTCCGGCGCGTCGAGGCGGTGGAGTTCGCCGTCCGGCACGATGACGGCGCAAACCTCCACACCTGCACCTCGCGGACCTGCTTGACGGGGATCTCGCGCACCTCGAAGACGCCGCTTTCCATGTATCTCGCGCAGCGCGGTTATCGCACCTGCAATGTCCCGATCGTGCCCGAGCTCGAGCCCCCCCGGCGCCCTGCTGGATCTGGATCCGCGCAAGGTGTTCGCTCTGACCATCGACACCTCGCAGTTGCTCACGATCCGCCAGGCGCGGGTGCGAACGCTCGGCTCGCTTCCCTACAGCACCTACACGCATCCCGACGCCCTGCTCCAGGAGGTCAGCCGCGCGCCCGCATTACCGCGAGCGGGGCTGGCGAGTCGTCGACATCACGGGGCGCGCCGCCGAGGAGAACGCGTCGCGCATCCTGCGCCTGGTGGAGAGCGGGGTGGGGCTGAAGCGCCGCCGCTGTCCCCCAACGTCCCCGCTGTCCCGCTGCCCCCGGCTGCGCGCCTAGGCGTAGAAGTCGCGAATCGCCGCGATCACGCAGTCCTGCATTTCGCGCGTCAGGCCGGGATACACGGGCAGCGCCAGGGTGTGTTCGGCGGCGGATTCGGCGTTCGGGAAGTCGCCGCGGGAATAGCCGAGCGAAGCGAAGCAGGCTTGGAGGTGGAAGGGGATCGGGTAGTACACCTCGGAGCCGATCTCGCGTTCGGCGAGGAAGCGCTTGAAGGTCGTCCCTGCGATCCGGCACGCGAATCACGTACTGGTTGTAGATATGGGCTTCTCGCCCCCACGCGGCCAGCGGTTTGCGCAACACCTTGTCGTCGATTTCCTCGTCGTAGTAGGCCGCGTTCCTGTGCGCCGCGCCTCGTGCCAGCGCTCGAGGACCGGGGAGCTTCACCAGGAGTGCGGCCGCCTGGATGGCGTCGAGGCGGAAGTTCCCGCCGACCTGCGCGTGGTGGTAACGCTCCCGGTCGCCGTGGTCGCGCAGGCAGATGAGCCGGTCGCGCAGCTGCGCGTCGTCGGTGACGACCAGGCCGCCGTCGCCGATGGCGCCCAGGTTCTTGCTCGGGAAGAAGGAGAAGCAGCCGAGGGCGCCCATCTCACCCGCGCGCCTCTCGCCCCGCTGCGAGGGGTAGCGCGCTCCGATGGCCTGCGCGGCGTCCTCGATCACCGGAATGCCCCGCGCGTCCGCGATCTCGACGATCGGGTCCATGTCGGCACACTGACCGAAGAGGTGGACGGGTACGACGGCGCGCACGCGGTCGGCTCCCTCGCCATCGAGGCAGGCCCGCAGCGCAGCGGGGTCCAGGTTCAGCGTGTCCGGATCGACGTCTGCGAACACCGGTGTGGCGCCCAGGCGCGCGATCACGCCGGCGGTCGCGAAGAACGAGTAGGGGGTGGTCACGACCCGGTCGCCGGCTCCCACGCCCAGCGCCATGAGCGAGGCGAGCAGCGCGTCCGTGCCGGAAGACACGCCGATCGCGTAGCGGCAGCCGACGTAGTCGGCGGCCGCCGCTTCGAAGAGCTCGACCTTCGGCCCCATCACGTAGCGGGTCGACTCCACGACCTTGAGCACGGCGGCCTTCAGCTCGGCCTCGACATCAGCCAACTGGGGTCGCAGGTCGAGTAGCGGGACTCTCATGGGTACCACGAGGAGAGCGGAGGCCGAAGGCTAGCGCATCCGGGCGGCGCCAGAGCGGCGTGCGCAGCCGCTCGGCTCACGCGCCTCAGCCGCGCGGAGTGGAGGGCTTCTCGCACTCCTTCTGGCTGTGAATGACTTCGCACTGCTCCCCTCAGCCAGCGCAGCGGCGCAGGAATTCGCCGGGGCCGACGACGCGCGCTCCGCGCCGTCGCGCGCGTTCGGCCAGCTGGCGATCGGCCGTCACGACGGCGATCTGCTCGGGATTCTCGGCAGCCCGGACTCTCGCGAGGAGCCAGTCGTCGGCTGACGCGGCAAACACCCGATGCGGCCCGTGCGCGTCGGATTCCTCGGGCTCCGCTTCGGGCCCGTCGAAGACCACCCAGATTTCGGCCTCGGCGTCGTCGAAGCGCGCGGCGCGTTCGAGCAGATCCGCCCGATGCCGCTCGGTCCACCATTCGTCGCGCTCCCGTCCGCCCAACAGGATCCGCTGGACCACGTTGAAGCCGTCGACGAGCCAGATGCTCGGATCCTCCGCTGAACGCGCTGTCACGAGGGCTGGAGCGTACACGGCCGGCCCTGCAGGGGCCCATTTCAGGACTTCCGCATAAGCGAGTCCGAGCGCCACGAAGATCGCCGTGATCCACGCCGCCTCGAGCACACCGCGCGCGAAGCTTCCCGACGCTGCGCAGCGCTCCCGGCGTTCGGGTGTTCGGGAATCTTCCGGATGCTCCGGCGTCCCAATCCTCCCAATCCTCCCAAGCCTGCCAATCTTCCCGATGCTTCCCGCCCCCCAGAAGTTGCAGCCCCGCCGTGCTCTGGATTCGCGACATGCTCGACCCTCCGCGCTCGACTCAGCGTGCGCGCCGGCCGTGACAGGTGTGGTCACACCGCGTTCTACCGGGATCCCTCGCCGCTTTTCGCCCGAGTCTCGATCGGTTACACGCCGGCCGGCCCCCAGAGCCGCTCTCGCCGCAATGCGGCGCATCGTCGTCGCTCCCGTGGGGTGGGGGGGAGGTGGCGCGACCCTTGGACACGACCGGCTGAGCGCCGCAAACTTGGGCGCGAATCCGATCTGCGGCGAGTCGGATCCGAGATTTCCGATTCGGTGGACCGCCGCACGCACGAGGTACGGTTTGCCCGAAATCATCCGACACGACATCGTGATCGTCGGCGGTGGAGCTGCGGGTCTGCGCGCAGCCATTGCGGCTGTGGAGTCGAATCCCGACGTCTCGGTGGCCATGGTTTCGAAGGTCTACCCGATGCGGAGCCACACGGTTTCCGCGGAAGGGGGCGCCGCGGCAGTCGCGCGCGAAGACGACAGCTTCGAAATGCACGGCTACGACACGGTCAAGGGCTCCGATTTCCTGGGCGACCAGGACGTCATCCAGTACTTCGTCGAGAAGGCCCCCGAGGAGCTCACGCGGCTCGAGCACTGGGGCTGCCCCTGGAGTCGCAACGAGGACGGCAGCGTCGCCACCCGCGCCTTCGGCGGCATGAGCGCCAAGCGCACCTGGTACGCCGCCGACAAGGTCGGCTTCCACATGCTCCACACGCTCTTCCAGCACTCGATGCGTTTCGATCGCATCGTGCGCTACGACGAACAGTTCGTGACCAGGCTCCTGGTCGACGCAGGGGCGGTGCGCGGTGTCGTCGCACTGGACGTACGCGAGGGTGCGGTGCGCGCAATCCTCGGGCGCGCGGTGATCCTGGCCACGGGCGGCGCCGGCAAGGTCTTCTCGTTCACGACCAACGGCAACATCAAGACGGGCGACGGGATGGCCCTGGCCTACCGCGAAGGCGTCGCGCTCAAGGATATGGAGTTCGTCCAGTATCACCCGACGGGTCTGCCCGGGACGGGCATCCTGATCACCGAGGCCACGCGCGGCGAAGGCGGTTACGTCTTGAACGCCGAGGGCGAGCGCTTCCTGGCCATGCGTGATTACGGTGTCGGCGCCAAGGCGGAGTTGGGACCCCGCGACATGATCTCGCGGGCCATCATCCAGGAGATCGAGGCGGGCCGCGGCCTGAAGGGAACCTACGGCGAGTACGTCCATCTCGATCTCACGCACCTCGGGGAGGAGAAGATCACCAGTCGGCTGCCGATGGTGCGCGAGCTCGCCAAGATCTACGCCGGTGTGGATCCGGTCTACCAACCGATCCCGATCCGCCCCGTGGTGCACTACATGATGGGGGGCGTCGACACCGACATCGACGGGGCGACTCGGCTCCCCGGGTTGTACGCCGCCGGAGAGGTCGCGTGCGTCTCGCTCAACGGCGCCAACCGACTCGGCTCCAACTCGTTGACGGAGTGCCTCGTCTTTGGCGCCCGCTCCGGTGAGAAGGCCGTCGAATACGCGATGGGTACGGACTGTGGCAACGTCGACGCACTGCGCGACATGGGCGACGAAGAGCGCGCGCGCATCGAAGCCTTGCGCGGCAAGAAGCGGGGCGGAGAGAAGCTCTCGCGGATCCGGCGCGAGCTGGCCGAGGTCATGGAGTCCGGCTGCGGTGTGTATCGCGATCAGTCGTCCATGGATGTCGCCGCGCGCGCCGTGGCGCAGCTCAAGGGTCGCTACGCGGATCTCGTCCTCGAAGACGACAGCGTCGTATTCAACACCGAGCTGATCGCAGCACTCGAGCTGGGCAACCTGCTCGACGTAGCCGAGGTGTTGGCGATCTCGGCGGCGCACCGCAAGGAGTCGCGCGGTGCGCACACGCGCAGGGACTTTACGGCGCGCGACGATCAGAACTTTCTCTACCACACGCTCTGCAGCTTCGATCCCGCCGGCCCGCGACTGGGGAGGAAGGCCGTGACCCTCGGTGTGTGGGAGCCCGAGGAGCGCAAGTACTGATGAGCGACCCGGACATGAAGACGTTCGTGATCACGCGCTTCGACCCGGATCGGGATGACGTTCCGCGCGCGCAGACCTACGAGGTTCCGGTCCGACCCGACTGGAAGGTGCTCGACGCGCTCAACTTCATCAAAGACGAGATCGACGCGAGCCTCTCGCATCGCTGGTCCTGCCGCATGGCCGTATGCGGGAGCTGCGGGATGATGGTCGATGGTGTGCCGACCCTGACCTGCAAGGATCCGCTGTCGGACTACGGCGACACGGTCGAGGTGGCACCTCTCGCGAACTTCCCCGTCATCCGCGATCTGGTCGTCGACATCGACGGCTTCATGGAGAAGTTCCAGAGCGTGAAGCCCTGGATCGTGCGGGCCAAGGAACGCAGCGTCGAGGAGGGAACCCACCGTCAGTCTCCGGCAGAGCTCGAACAGTTTCGACAGTTCAGCATGTGCATCAACTGCATGCTGTGCTACTCGGCGTGCCCGGTGGTGGCCAACGAGCCCGAATTCATCGGCCCCGCAGCCATCGCGTTGGGGCACCGTTACAACCTCGACTCTCGCGACGAAGGGCAGCGCGAACGCAACCGGATCTTCCGCGGCGAGGGCACGGTCTTCTCCTGCTCCTACGCCAACGAATGCAGCGAGGTGTGTCCGAAGCACGTGGATCCGGCAGCGGCCGTGAACCAGGCGAAGGTCAACGCCGCGATCGATTGGGCCAGGGGCTTCGTGCTGCCGCGCGGAGGAGATGCGTAACCATGGCGCGGCCCGCACATCCCGATGCGATGAGGCCGTCTCGACCGGGCAGGACGCGCACGGCCCGGCCGAGCATGCCGCCGCGGTTTCCCTTCTCGGGACGCTACGCAGCCTACACCCTCTTCGATCTCACCGGCGTCTTCTATCTGCTCGCGGGCTTCGCAGCGCTGCGCGCCGTGTGGGCTCTGGGCGACGGCGAAGCCTCCTGGCAGAGGCTCCTGGGGCAGTTCGAGAATCCGCTCTACATCGGCTTTCACGTGTTGACCCTCGCCTCCGTCGTGTTCGGTGGTTGATCGATGCAGGGTCTTGACCAGCCCCGTCTGCAGGACATCCTTCCACAGATAGTCGGCGCTGAGCTCACGCAGCAAACGCGCCGGATCGGGGGTCAGGACCACCTCGGGATAGCTCCCGAACGCCAGCCGTTGCAGCAACAAGGCACGTAGCTGCGGGGCGAAGTGCCGGCACAGGTGCTCGTGGGGCAGCTCCGGGGGCGCCCACTCCTGAGCCGAGAGCGTCTCGGAAAACAGCAATGGCGGCAGCACCAGCTTGCGATTGCGGCCCGTAAGGCTCTCCGCCGCCTGGTCGAGCAGATCGAGCGACGAAGAGCCGAGCAACAGGATCCGCACCGGCAGGCGAGCATCGAACCAGCCCTTGACGATGCGAGGCGCCTCGGGCAGCCGCTGAGCCTCATCGATCACCAACACGGGCGGATTGCCGAAGGAGCGCAATGCATCGGCGGGCGGTAACACCGCCGCGGCTCGGAAACGCGCCTTGTCTACCTCCACGTCGAAGTTGAGGAACAGCGCCCCAGCGCCCTGCAGCGCGTGCTCGACCAACGTTGTCTTGCCGACCTGGCGGGCACCGAGGACGATGCCGACCTTGTCGCCGGAGATAACCTCCCGCAGCGTCAGCTCAGCCAACCGTTTCAGATACATGATATTTCAACAGAACCGATCATTCTGACTAGTTCCAATGTCAAAATATCATATCTTACTGAGTCTCAGGCAACGCGTTTGAGGGGAAGCTCGTCGGTCGGGTTAGGCGCGCGGCGCGATTCTTCCAATCCCTTTCCTTGGCGCCCGCTGTGCCTCGGCCGCTCAAACCGCCCCGTAGTCCTGCAGCGCTGAACGCAGGCCGAGGTGCTCGACAAATGGATCGAAGTCCCGGTCGCTGTAGAGCAGGAACAGTCCCCGCTCGATGCAGCAGGTCGCGATCACCGTATCGATGGTCTTGCGCACCGATATCCCCAGCGCGCGCAACGCGCGGAAATTCTCCGCCGCTCGAATAGCGATACGTTCTCCCCCCAGTTCCACGACGGTCAGCGCCGTCAGGAGCTGCCTGGACTGTTTAAAATCACGTTCCTTGACAAAGCCCTGGAGCACCTCGGTCAGGATCAGGTCGCCCACCGCTATTGGCTCGACGCCCAGCAGGGAATCCAGACATCTCCGCCTCTGGCGGTTGCGGTTCCGCGGAAGTAGTCGATCCAAACACTCGAATCGACCAGGATCACCGGTCCGCCCTCATGGCCTCCAAGTCCCCCTGCCAGTCGAGCTTGCCGCGGAAGCGCCGAATCTCCTGCTGCTGACGCAGCCGCAACAGGGTACGCAGCCCAAGCTCCACGACTTCACGCTTGGTCTTCAGCCCGGTCGCCCGCAGCGTGTCTTGCATCAGTTGATCGTCGATCACGATATTGGTGCGCACGATGTGTATCCTAAGTTCAATATATACACAGGCCAGTCCCGTAGCCTGGATAGAGCAAAGGGCGAAATCGAGGTGGCCCCGGCCAACCATCAACTCCCTCCGCACGTCGGCATCTCCATCGGTAAGCGTCACGACGGCGTACAGATGCCCCGGCAGCACGCTGATGGCGACGATCTTGAACGGACGCAGCGCCCCTCCTCCCTCGCCCCCGCTCGCGGGAGAGGGTTGGGGTGAGCAATTGTGAAGAGATGTTCCAGGGACGGAACTTCCTTGCTCCCCCTCTCCCGCTCGCGGGAGAGGGTTGGGGTGAGGGCACGGTCCACCAAACGCTCCGCGTTCGGCAACAACCTCCAGGCGCACAGGCTGGCGCCCGCCCCAAAAAATCCGATCCAGTTCACAACACCGAACATTCCCTCGCCGCTCGCCTCTTCTATCGCGGCGGCGATCATCGAATTTTCCGCGTCTCGGAAATGTTTCCACCGTAAGTCCCGTCACCAACTGACAATTTTTGTCACGTTCTGACACGCAAGGAGACTGCGAAAGGGCGGCTGTACGCGGTGCGCCTGCGGACCAAGTCAACGATCGCTGAGATTTAGCGCATTACATCAACGACTTGAAACAATGAGTGTCAACGGACCTGGTACACGCGAAACATTGGCCCAAAGGCTGCTAATCGCAAATCGGGAGAATTCGCAACGCGGCTGGACAGGGATAGCCGCCAAAGCCTCCCGAATCAGCCGCAAACCAATCATTCATGAGGAACATCTAATGAAAAAGCAGCAATCCGGTTTCACCCTTATCGAACTCATGATCGTCGTCGCGATCATCGGCATCTTGGCGGCCATCGCCATCCCGGCCTATCAGGACTACACGGTTCGCGCGAAGGTCTCGGAGGTTATGGTGATCGCCTCCAAGGATAAGGGATCTGTCTCAGAGTTCTTTATCAGCAGTGGGGGTATGCCTTCAACCGCAGCCGCCGCTGGCCTAAACGTATCTGCCGGCCAGAGCAACTACCTATCAGCCGATACCGCTGTTGCCGCAACCTCCTCAACAGTGGGGACACTCACTTACACGCTCTCTAACTTGGGGCCGACCGACGCGTCTGGCACTATAGTCTTCACGGGAACGGGAGACAACAATGGGGTCAGCTGGGTATGCAACGGCGGCAACTTTCCCTCTAAGTATCGCCCCGCGAATTGTCGGTAAGCCAGCCATCACATACGTCTGACTCTATGACCAACAACGCCCGGCACCGCCGGGCGTTTGCTTTTGGCTCTGTAATTTATGTCATTCTGGACTACAAAGAACGAAATCCAGGGCCAACAATTTTCATGGCCACTGTTGTTGGTAGGAGTAGCTCTCGCAATACTACTAACCTTCACAATTTACCGCCAGGCCCTCACGGGAAGCTTTCATTTCGACGACGCACCCAACCTTGAAGGACTGGCCTCCGCTAGTGATTTGGCATCCTCTATCTTCTTCGTTTTTGGCGGGAAGGCGGGCCCTCTGGGACGCCCCATCGCTTTGCTGTCCTTTTTGCCTCAGGCGGAGGCTTGGCCGGACCACCCGCGGCCTTTCCTGGTTATAAATCTGGTTATCCACCTAGCGAACGGCGTGCTGATAGCAGCGTTGTCTTACCAACTAACCAGGCTGCTAGGCGATCGCCTACATCAACCTACGCTCTTCGTTATCACGGTAACTCTACTGTGGCTGATACTACCCATCAACGCGCCCGCGTCGCTACTTGTAATCCAGCGAATGACGACACTCGCGGCATTCTTCATGCTCGTTGGCCTGCTTACATACACGGTCGGGCGCCTACGTTTGGAGAAACGCCCTCGCTCCGGCATCATATTGATGACCCTCGCTGTTGTCACCTGCACCCCCCTTGCAGCGTTGACCAAGGAGAATGGAATACTCTTGCCTATATACGCCCTGGTGCTCGAAGCGACACTCTTCAGCAGTTTCGCTGCACCAATTCCGAGATTTGCTCGGGTTTGGCGCCGCCTGTTCCTCGTTTTTCCGACCCTGCTCATAGCCGGTTTTCTTGCGTACCGGTCTCCACCTCTGCTCGAGTCCGACGCCTCACTGTCCAGTGGACTGTATAGCCGGTTGACCACCCAAGCGTTTGCGCTAATCGACTATCTGCATATACTGGTCGCCCCTACCCCCTTTGCTATCCATCCGTTTTACGACGACTATCAGCCAGCCGCCCTCCCCATATCCGCGATTGCGGGATCGCTGGTTTTTGGGGGACTTGCTGGGGCAATAGGATTCTCCGTATGGCAGCGCCGGAAATTTCCCGTTCTTACGTTCGCCATCCTTTGGTTTCTAGCTGGCCACTCCTTAGAATCCAGTGTCCTGCCCCTAGAGCCATTTTACTTGCACCGTAATTACGTACCTTCATTTGGCATCACGCTCCTGTTGGTATACTTTTTTTTTGCCAAGGCAAGCCGAATTTCAAATATTTTACGAGTATTGCTGCTGCCTTATCTTATTCTCGTTATCTTTGTCTTGGCCGAATCGGCTTATACTTGGGGGCGCCCAGACCTTGCCGGTGAGCTCTGGTTGATCAATCGACCATCTTCGACACGGGCAAGTGAATTTCTTGCTACCCGCTATCGCCAACGTGGCGATTACGCAACCGCTGCTAGGATCCTAAGAGAATCGCACGCTCAAACCCCAGACGCCACGGGCACGAACCTTCAATATCTCGGTACCTTCTGCCAAGACAGCCGAGCTGAAGTCACGCGCCGACTCATCCGAGACATCGAAGAGATATTGCGGCGAGGTACTTATACTAAACGGACGAGTCAACAACTAGATTCCTTGGTGGCAGCATGGCAGCGGGGTAATTGCCCCCTTCTCGATCCGGCTTCTTTACATGCCCTGCTGGACGCACTATTGGACAATGCGCAAACTTATCGGTGGCGGATCGAAGCCCACAATCTCCACCTAATACGGTTCCGGCTTTATTTATCCGAGCACGACTTCAATAATGCCATTTCAAGCTTGACTCGTGCCTACGGAGTTTATCCGGGCATTGAAACCCTGAGATTGCTGGCCGAGGTACTTGAGAGCGGCGGATTGCACGAAGATGCTATTAAGTTTATCGAACAGGCCGCACCGCCAGCCACGATTAACCCCATCACGGCGCGGATCTGGAGGGCCCGGATAGACGCTCTGCGTGTCCGGTTCGGATCAGATGCTAATAGTAGTCCACGCTGAACTTTGGGCAAACATTGATGCCTTGGAACCGGCACTCGCGCTGTTCGCTTGCAACGCGTTTAGGCGGCTGAAACGGTCTTGGAGTAAACTGCAGCTTCCGCTGGACATAATGCGGAACGGCGTTTGGCGCATCGGATAGCCATCTACTTGCAACCGCGTTCGAACGCGTTCCAAGGCCGGAACAGGTCCTGGCGGGCTGTACAGATAGAAAGGTGACACGCAAGGATCAACAACCGCGCCGATAACGAGAGAACCAGTTGACTGAGTCAGGACCCGTCAGCGTAACCGTGGTTATCCCCGCCCACAACGAATCAGCGTCCCTAGGACGGCTCTTCGATGCGTTAGAGCGAGAGCAACCGGAATCCGAACTGATCGTCGTGAACGACGGCTCGACGGACTCGACCGCGGAGATTGCGAGCGGCCGGGGGGCGCGGGTCCTCTCACACCCCTATCGGATGGGCAACGGCGCGGCCGTCAAGACTGGGGCGCGGGCGGCGAGCGGCGAGATCCTGGTTTTCATGGACGCCGACGGTCAGCACGACCCGGCGGACATTCCGCGCCTGCTGGCCAAGTTGGACGAGGGCTACGGAATGGCGGTCAGGGAGCGGCAGGCGGACATATCGGGATTTGCCTTCATATGACTTCGAAGCCATAATTTACCTATGACATGGACCGTCCTGTTCCACGACGACTTCGACACCGAATTCGCGGCGTTCGACGAGGATCTACAGGATGAGTTGCTGGCGCATGCCAAGCTACTGTCGGAATTCGGCCCGAACCTGGGACGGCCGACGGTCGACACCCTCAAGGGGTCGCGGCACGCCAACATGAAGGAGCTCCGGTTCTCCTGGAACGGCGAGGTCTGGCGCGTCGCCTTTGCGTTCGATCCCCAACGCCAGGCCATCCTGCTGGTCGGGGGTGACAAGGCCGGGGTGGGCCAACGGCGCTTTTACAAACGATTGATCACGGCCGCGGATGATCGGTATAGAGGACACCTCGCGACATTGGCCGCGACGAAAACCAAAGAGTCTCAGCATGTCAAGAAAACTCGATGACATCATGGCCGCACTGCCGGTACCGCGCCGCCAGCGCGTCGAGGAGCGAGCCATGGAGTTGGCGACGCTCAAGGATCTGCGCAAGGCCGCAAAACAGACGCAAGAGGAATTGGCGACGGTGCTCGGCGTCGGACAAGACACCATCTCGCGGCTGGAGAAGCGCAGCGATATGTTGTTGTCGACGCTCCGGCACTATGTCGAGAGCATGGGCGGCAAGCTCGATCTTGTGGCCCAGTTTCCGAATCGCCCGCCAGTGGTCATTAAGCATATTGGCGTGAAGCAAGCGCCTCGGCGCAGGAAGACGACAACCGTTGAGCGCAGCCCCCACTCGGACGCCTGAAGCGCCAATGCCGCTAAGTTAGCGAGAGGACGTCGTTCCGGCAGAGCCTGCCCCGGCATGGATTGGCGGGGGATTGCCGGAGCCCAGGCCCCACGGATGGCAGGCCGCGACCGCGTCCATGTGCTCTGGATACCGGCAGCCCCTACAGCATGACGGGTAAGCTCAATGGTAACGGCTTGCAATCGCGGTCGAAGGCGTTCCAAGGGCGGAACGGGTTCTGCTGTACCACGCCGATACTGAGAGATCCAGTTGACTGAGCCAAGACCCGTCAGCGTAACCGTCATTATCCCCGCCCACAACGAGGCGCCTGCGCTCGGTGGGGTGCTCGCGGAAGTCCGCAAGCAGCAACCGGAATCCGAGCTGATAGTCGTGAACGACGGCTCCTCGGACTCGACCGCGGAGGTTGCGCGCGCCCAGGGGGCGCGGGTCCTCTCTCACCCCTATCGGATGGGCAACGGCGCCGCCGTCAAGACCGGGGCGCGCCATGCCAAAGGCGAGATCCTGGTTTTCATGGACGCCGACGGCCAGCACGACCCAGCGGATATCCCGCGCCTGCTGGCCAAGCTGGACGAGGGCTACGAGATGGTGGTCGGGGCGCGGCAGGCCGACAGCCACGCCTCCATCGGGAGGCGGCTGGCGAACCAGTTCTACAACCGCCTCGCCTCCTGGATGACCGGTTATCCGATCGCGGATCTCACCTCCGGGTTCCGGGCCGTGCGGGCTCGGCATTTCCGGAAGTTCCTCTATCTGTTGCCCAACGGGTTCTCGTACCCGACCACCAGCACCATGGCCTTTTTCCGCTCGGGGTTCCCGGTCGGCTACATCCCGATCCGGGCGAACCCGCGATCCGGCAAGAGTCATATCCGCCAACTGCACGACGGCGCGCGTTTCTTCCTCATCATTCTGAAGATCGGCGCCCTGTTCTCGCCGATGCGGTTCTTTCTGCCGATCAGCTTCCTGTTCTTCCTTGGGGGCCTCGCCCACTATGGCTACACCTACTACCACGCGGGGCGCTTCACGAACATGGGCTCCGTTCTGTTCATCGGCTCCCTGCTGATCTTCCTGATCGGAATCGTCTCGGAGCAGATCTCCGCGCTGCACTACAAGGGAGCCGAGGACGACCGGCGCCGAACGCGGCGCGATTAGCGTCCAAGGGTCTACCATATGGAGTTAAACGCACCGTGATCCACAGGCCCTGGCGTTCCGGTACGATTCTGCAAACGTGCACATTTTTTTGCTGAGAGCGCTTGTTCTGGGGCTGACGGCCTTACTGGCTGGGTGCGCGGCACAGCCGGTTGTGGTCAAAGAGGAGCCGCCTAAGAAGCCCGTCGCCGAGTCGCAAGCGAGTTGGTGGTACGTCCGCTTCCGCCTGCGCTGGCCGGAAGGCGAGGATCCCCTGTGGTATCCGGACTTGCTGCTGGCCGATCGGGTGATCGGTCCGGTACTGGAGACGGAGCGCGAAGCGATCGTCCTTTGGCGGTTCCATCGGCGGGCGGCGCCGGACGAGGCCGGGCGGCGTTTCAGCTTCATATTCATGGCCACGCCGGCCACGGCAGCGCGCGTAAACGCACGCATAGCGGCTGACCCATGGGTCGCTCGCCTGCGAAAGCGCGGAATCCTGGAAGACGTGCTTTTCGACGACCCCGGTCAACCGACCCGGCCGAACATAGCGGACACGTCCGATGACAGCTGGTCGCCGGCGATGCAGACGGCCTGGCCGCACTTCATCATGGGGGCGAGCCAGTTGTGGCTCGAGCTGATCCGCGAGCTGGATAAACGGGTGAAATGGCCCAGGGACCCCCTCGCCCGCTATGCGGCGATCGAGAAGGCGCTAAACGAGCTGTGGCGCTCAGAAGGCGGCCATGCCTTGCTGCACCATCTCAGTGCCGTATTCGGTTATCAGGAGCTTCTGGTAACGCGGCGGGAGCAGGAGCTGATGCGATTTTGAGCGGGCCCATTCCTCGCTATCTCGTTGGAAGCTTGTACTTTGTGATGCGCGCAAGGACGTCAGCGAACCGGGCGAGGCCGGCACTTGACGCCATATGAGGATGACACAAGCTGACAAACCTCGGCTGTTGGTATTGAGCTCGACCTTCCCTCGCTGGCCGGACGATCCAGAGCCAGGCTTCGTCTTTGAGTTGGCGCGGCGGCTCACGAATCGATTCGACGTGACGGTGCTCGCGCCCCATGCGCCCGGCAGCCAGACACGGGAGACGCTCGACAGGGTTCGGGTCATTCGGTTCCGCTACGCACCAGAGGCCTGGGAGCGGCTGGCCACCCACGGGGGCGGTATCCTCGACCGTCTTAAGACCCATCCCCTCAACCACTTGTTGGTACCGCCATTTCTACTCGGGGAGCTTGTAGCCCTCACGCGGCTGTTGCGGCAGGAACGGTTCGCTGTGATTCATGCGCACTGGCTAATTCCCCAGGGATTGCTGGCAGTACTAGCCCTGTGGCTCACACTTCGGCGAGTGCCGCTGGTGTGCACCTCCCATGGTGGGGACCTCTACGGTTTGCGGGGTTTCACGCTCCGGCGGATCATGCGCGGGGTGATGGGACGGGCCGCTAGCGTAACCGTTGTAAGTAATGTTATGCGCAAGCACGTTCTTGCGATGGGGGTGGAGTCCGCGAAGGTCTCGATTATCCCCATGGGGGTGGACCTTAAACAGCAATTTGCGCCCGACCCGTCTACGCCACGGGCCGCATGCGAGTTGCTGTTTGTTGGGCGTTTGGTGGAAAAGAAAGGGCTCAGCATCCTGCTCGACGCCCTAGCCCTGGTCGCGGAAACGCACAGCCAAGTGATGCTGACCGTGGCGGGTGACGGCCCCCTAGGCGCAGATCTGCGGCGACGAGCCAAAACCTTGGGGCTGAGCGCACGGGTCAACTTCCTTGGGATGGTTGCGCCGTCGCGGCTGCCGGCGCTCTATCGGCGCGCCACCCTGTGTGTGGCACCATTCATCGTCGCGCGTAGCGGGAATCAAGAGGGCCTGGGGCTTGTGTTGGTCGAGGCCCTGGGCTGCGGTTGTCCGGTAGTCGCGTCTGACCTGCTCGCCGTGCGGGATGTGATTCGAGATGGAGAGACTGGGGTGCTGGTACCGAGCGGCGATCCGCAGGCGCTCGCCGCGGGCATTAGCGGCCTGCTCACCAGATGCCGAACGCCGCCGCGCCCTTGCGGCCGCGGGGCGCGCCTACTGCCTAACACGTTTCGATTGGGCCGGAATCGCCGCACGCTATTCAAACTGTGCTTGCTGCACCGTAAGCAGGATCGACAGCTTGAAACTCTGTTACTCGAAAAAATATTCAACGCGCGCGGCAGGTACCGACTAGGTAGGCCACACCAGAGATAACCCTCACCCACGTCCGCTTTACCCCAAACGGCAGGTGAGGGACGCCGATAATCCAGTCGCCGACATGTGCCAGCATGGAAACAAAATGCCCGGCGAATACAGCGAAGATCCTTCGCATTCTTCCGTTCTCATGACAGTCGATTCTCCCATAGATAGATTCTCTATATTCAGCGGGATGAGCCTCCGCGAATTTTTTGGATGAATACTGCCCCGCTTCCATCATTTTGCGACTCACCTGCTTTAGTGAAAGGGTTCCACCGTGGATAGCTATCGCGCCAAAGCAAATAGCAATACGGGCGCCCTGTTTTCTGAGCCGTGTCAGCAGGTCTCGATCTTCGAAGCCATAATGTCGATACGCCTCATCGAATCCATGCACATCGGCTAGGGCTGCGCGTCTGAACGCACAATTGGCAGTTGTCATTGCCGAAACTGCGCCCAAAAAAAATTCCCTTATCCGCCGCTCTTGTACAGCATTTTCGTATATCGACCAAAAGCCGTCGCCCGCCCCCTCAATCGTCCCGCAACTCACGTCGATCCCTTCCTCCAAAGTTCTGACATGCGCGATTAGTGCTTCGTCGGAGCGCCAAAAACAATCGGAATCCAAAAACACCACCACCGAGCCGTTTCCCGACCTCCATCCCGTGTTGCGCGCACTTGACCTCCCTCTATTCGTCCCATGACTTAGAACCTTAACACTCGTTCCGTATCTCGCAAATACGTGCTCGACCAGTCTGTCCGTCGAACCATCGTCGACTACTATCAGGTTACAATGCCAGTGTTCAGGGCGGCGCTGACGCAGCACCGAGTCAATGACCTTTTCCAATATTCGGCCCCGGATTGAAGGCGGGCACCACAACATCAATGCACAGTCGACCACGGCAGGTATTTCGTTTAACCATATGTTGCAAGAGCAATCGCCTAAACCGCAGCACTCATCTACGTTCGCGCGCACCCCCGATCAACAAACGAAGCGTTTCGGCAGCGCCGGTTACCCTCAATATGACCGCCACCACGAAAACCTGTAGACGTTGCCAGCCCGAAAGCTTACGGTGTTGCACTAACCACTTCATGGATTCCCAAGAAGTACGATGCGGTGCTGTGGCAACACCATCGCGCGCCATTCCAGAGAAACGCCGATTCAGCAACAGTCGACCGCCCGCCACACGACGTGCTTGGCGGATTGCACACCGCATGGATGTCCGAGGCGCCGTATGCACGATAGCCGCCGGAGCATACCTGATTGAATAACCCGCCTTGGCGGCGCGCCAGCCCCACTCCCTATCGCCGCCGGACAACAGCGTTTCATTGAACAAACCCGTTTCCTCTACTTGATCTCTGGTTGCGAACAGGTTTGCAGTTGCCGCGAATCCGCGACTTTCGATGTTTTCTCGCTGCATAAATCCTACAAGATACTGATACCGTTCGACCGCGGTCGGTTTCTCTGAGCATGGTGAGGGCGACTTCGCCTCCGACGACGCAACGCCCCTTTTCTCGCACAATGAGCTCAGTACCCACGCTAATCCAGTTACGATCCGGTATGCAATCGGCATCGGTAAACGCGAAGACGTCACCACGCGCCGCTCTTATCCCAGCATTGCGTGCGGCGTAAGATCCGGGAACCACACAGACAATCAAACGAGCAAACCCAGCGAAATCCTCTTGAAGTTGAATGGACGGAACAGAACCGTTATCAATGACGATAACCTCGTAATTGTGCTGCGGATACGTTTGCAACGATAACGCCGCCAAACAGGTGTCAATGCCTGGTTGATCGTTATAAACCGGAATAATCACGGACACCTGCACGAGCGTCTCCTGGCGGTCACCTTGCGGTCAGTTCACTCCCGAGCGTGCGGCGGAAGACGATTCGCCAAAGCAACTGAAACAGATCTTCGGTTCGAGAGGCGATTAGTGGCGAAAACTCAGTCAGTACATCAGTAGCCCCCAAGGATTGGGAAGCGCACGGCTGCGGCTCGGTGGGGTTGCTTTCAGGTGACACTTCCGGGAGCTCCGCGTCGCTGCCCGTGCTGGCGTGCTACCGCGCTTTCGATCAGGTTCACATAGTCCGCAACGGCGACATCAGGTTTGAAGCGACTTAGCCAGGATTCCAGTTCGGGGAAATGCCGCGGACGCTCCGCGGACAAGGCATGTTTCATGGCGACCGAGAGGGCCTGGGCATCATCCACGGGGACAAGGGTCCCAAATCGTCCGTTCTTCAATATCTCCCGCGGGCCGTGAGGACAGTCGGTGGCGATTATGGGTGCTCCGACGTACAAGGCCTCCAGTAATACGACGCCAAGTCCTTCCCAGCGCGAAGGCATCACAAAGGCCGCGCATTGGTTCATGTACGCCAGCACGTTGGGAACGTAGCCGGCATAGGCCACCCGATCGGTCAGCCCCAGCGCCGCGGTCCGGGCCTCCAGGGCACCCCTTTCCGGACCTTCGCCGAGAATGAGGAGACGAGCATCGACCTCGCCCGTGAGCCGAGCGAAAGCATCCAAAAGCACATCGAAACCCTTCACCGGCGCCAGGCGGCCGGCGGCGAGGAACACCGGAACCTCGCCTTCGGCAAACCACGGGTGGTCCGCGCGCTGCGCCAATCGGGCGTCAATGTCGCGTCCGAGGCCAGGCTCGTAAATGACGCTCACCCGCTCGCGGTCCATCCCGATGGCGTACGCAAGGTCATCCGCGACCCCGTGGGACACGGCCACGGTTTCCCCATGAGGAAACAGCAGACGAGCCATGAGAAGTGTAAGCCAGCGGTTGTATCCCCGAGTGCCGGCAAACATCCTGCTGAGAGTGTTCACTTGGCGGCACACACAGACGCCGCCCCCGGCAAGACGGCGCGCCAATAGCGCCGCGATGCAGACGTGGGTCATGGTTGCGACCAGGGCAAGCGGTTTTTCCCGCTTGAGATAGCGCGCCAGTCCGGGCACGCCCCGGATAGGTTTAGTGACGCCTTGGTCGATGACCCGCGCCCCAGCGGGGACCGCGATCTCGGCGACACCATCCGGCCCCCTCCGACAGACGAGAATGTCGACCCTATATCCGCGGCAGAGGAACCCGCTGGCGAGGTTCACAGTCATGCGTTCTGCCCCGCCCCACGACAGGTCTGGCAAATAGAAGGCAATTCTTTCAGGTCTCCGACGGCATGGCGCCCCTCAAGCCGATTTCGCTCCCGTTAGCGAAACGCCGATCGGCGCTTTAGACGGGGCACGCGTACCTCACAGATTCCAGTCCCCCGATACGTGGCGATCGGCTGAGGCAGACAGCGTCCCTGCTCATTAAATATGACCCCCGAGCAAATAGGCGTCTGAGTGCGCAAATCTTGCCTCGTAACCTCCCGCGCACAAATCGCTCCCGTACGGCGCTGTAGGGTGATTGCATTCCGGCCAGGAGCAGGCGGACACGAGCGTTATCCAAAACCAGAAACTTCGCAATCTTCAGTAGACTATGTTCGGTCGCCCCGAGCCAGAGCGGCCCAGTTGCGTCTCCAGAGCTCGAACAACTTGCGCCAGGGCTTCTCCGAGAAACGCCGCCGTCAACACCCAGCGCCGATAGAAAGTAGTCGTCCCTGGGCTCGTGATCGAGGGGCAAGCCCTGTTGGGCCAGGTGGTCCAGTATTGCGAGGTAGCGCCGGGTCGGCCCAGTGAGAGCAATGATGCGGCCCGCCGCGTCGTCGAGACGAATAACCGAATAGCCGTTCGCGCCGTGGTAACGGTACTGGCCGAGGGCCTCGGGCAACACCCCGACCGGGGCATGGCAGAGGGCGTGGGCGGCCAGCACGTTATCGGCGCAAATTCGCCATTCATGTTCAGGCAGGGGCAGGATCGCCCGCGCCACATCGGCTCGTAGACTCATTCCAGATGTTGGCGCAAACACCGACGCGAAGCCGTTTTTTGTAAGGTACCGATAGAGGTCGCCCTCTACCAAACGGGTGCCGTTCTTTTGGATATGAGTAACACCGAGCGCGCGGCCTTCGGCGTCGATCTCGTCCAGGTCATGACAGACCAGGCCCCAGTCCCCCTCGCCATACTTGGCGACGATGCGCTCTACCTTGTGCGGGTACCACAGGTCATCCGAGTCGAGAAAGCAGATGATTTCCCCGCGCGCCTGCGCAATGCCGACGTTGAAGGCCGACGCCTGACCGCCGTTATCTTTGTGGATAACGCGAATTCGGTCGCCGAACCCGGACAGCACGGACCTGGATCCGTCAGTGGACCCGTCGTCGACTACCAGCACCTCCAAGTGCGGCCAAGTCTGTGCCAGGGCACTCTTGACCGTCGCGCCTATGTAGTTGGCGTAGTTGTAATTGCAGATCAGGGCCGTAACCAGCGGGCCGACACCCGTTTCGACACGGGTCGGACTGGTCGTCGGCTGGCGTGGGGTGGGCATGGCTATATTCACCCTTGGGTAACGGCGCGCGGGCCCCCGGGGCGTGAGTGGCCCGCGGAACGCAGTTTGGATACGGCTAAACGACCAGCGGACAGACCCAAGTCACTCGAGGGGGGTGCTGTTAGACATAGAGTAGCCGCTCGCAGATGAGCAAACCCAACCGTCCGAGTTTTGCGCAAAAGTGTGTGCGAAACCAAATGCGACGGCCCGGGCCAGGATCGGGCCCAAGAGCAGGCACCGCGGGACGCATTCGCGTAGGGCCCCGGGTAGTGAGAAACGATGGGTTGCGTGCCGATAGGAGCGGAACCGGCCACACCACGGTAGCTCGCACATCAGCAGCGTGGGATACGCCTACCACCATCTGTACCCGTGCGCGACTAGGTTGGCGAGACGCTTAATGCCAAGTTGGCGCGTTGAATACAGTTCCTGGAGGCTGCTTATGTTGAGGTGAGGCCAACCATCTTCCCTAGGTGTTAAGCACTCCATTCGGGTTGAGCCTACGGTAGAATAGCCACGCGACGTAAGTCACAAGAAGGTCCCGATGATTTGGCGCCAGCGGGATTTCCCTCCGAAGCCCTTCAAGCACGGCCCTAAAGTAGCTCTCCCGAGTGGATGGATCCGTCGTGAATCCACGCTCCGCGTAGTGAACATGAGCGGCGGTAATCACGCTCTTTTTTCGCTCGGCCAGCTCCATGCCCAGTGTGGAACCGTAGACTAGAACAACGTCTGCGAGGGACCCTAGTGCGTAAGACGAGACTCTGTCCGCCGGTCCGACCACAATGACATTGCGGGGGATCTGCTCGTGCTTCTTCAGTCAGAAAGCTGAAAGAGACTCGTTTGGTCTCCAATGCGAATCCCTCACCTCACCAGGATGAATGCGCACGACCAGCTGGAGGTCCGGACGTGCACGGAAAAACTCGACCAGAGACTGCAGCCAGTCGAACTGGTCGCGGAAAAATTCGATCCTTGCCGATCACAGAAGATTCGAATGTCAGTTGGTGTAGGCGACAGCGAGCGGAGCCTTTTTCAGTCCGAGCAGGGTTCGCGGATCATTCCCTCGGTCAGCTCCTCTTTCGACCAGAAGAGATGCCCCTGATAGCCGCCTTTCCGGCGCCAGGAGTCTAGAAGCTCTTCGGCTCTTCGCTTCTTCGGCCACTGTCACGTCGTGGGGATGCCTCCTGCTCGCCGCGTCGAAAGTGATATCGTCCCACATCGAATTGTTTTCGGCGACGGCGAGCAGGTGGCCAATGGTGTAGTCGTGAGCAACGAACCGAACCTGATGCTTGCTAAGAACCCACGATGCCACCTTCTCTGCTAGGAAATCTCCGTTGAGCATCACGACCGTATCGATAGTTTCTGTCGGAGATCAGGTGTTCGAGACCGCGTCGAATCGAATGGGCGCTGCATAGAGCTGCCCTGTATGTTGCAGCGTCATCTTCGGTGAGCCGACTTCTACGGAGATACCAGATTACACCGGGGAGAACGAGCTGCCCATATGGCGATCCATCGTATACGAAACCTTGCCCTCCGCTGATATCCAGAAATCGAACCCGCTCCGAGATAGGATCTTCCAGTTCTTCTGCGGAAGGGAGAAAGACGGTATCGAAGCCGTTAATGAACGCGGCCTTCTTGGTCTCCATGCAGGCTAGGCAGTTATGGCGGGATTGCGGCGAGGAATTGACGGATCCGTATGCACACAACTCAAGGCTGTCGTTGCATGTAATGAACGTCACTCGATGTCCATCGGCACGCAGGCGAGATGCCAAGTAGAGCCTCGAGGGACACGTGCAACGGCCACCCACGGGTCGTGAGAAATGCAATGTGTTTCCCCTGCGTTCCAAGCTCTGCATTGGCCGCTTGGGCGACGATTTCTCCAAGCAGTTCTGAGGCGTCGTACAGCTGATGAGGTGGAACCCCAAGGCGTCTAAGAACACCGCGAGATGTGTTAAAAACGGCGGCGCCAATGCGATAAGGCGCGAGATTCGCGACCCAAGCGCCTTTTCGCAAATCTACTTAATCTATTGGAAAAAGTTTTCATGGCCGCGAGAGAAGAGCCGGCGTCATAGATCGGACCATTGCAACGGCGTACCTCGCGTCGATGCTCTTTTTTACCTTCCGGCCAAGCACGTAATCGATATACCTTGGCGGCATGCCGAGTCCTGGTCGCAATACTCGAAGGTTGGCTTCAGTGAGCATGTCTCCGGCATTTAGGTCCTGCACTATGTAGATTGATCGCCGAAGTCTTAGGGACGATGTTTCTATTTTCGCTCGGACCGTAGCGCACTCGAGCCCAGCGACTGCGAGGCGGCCCGGCTCTCGTTCGACTAGCCCTGCCATCTCTGAGGGATCCATGGAGAAAGCAGCAGTCGGCGACCACCATCTGCCCGACACAGCGTGAAGTGCTTCTCGATGACCGCTCGCACCGAGTGCGACGGCAGCGACAGCCGCCCCGATGCCAGTGTATGGTCGGAAAGACCCGACTTCGCAGCCGAAGAGGTCGCGCAGGTGCGGAATGGTCCGGAGGTTGACTGTTCTCCGGCGACGCGGGATAGCTACTGGTGCATTTGAGCAGGATGAGGTCGCGGCAGCCCGCGTCGCGGGCGGTGCGCACGGCCTCGTCGAGCTCCGCGACCGTAGCCATTCCCGTGGAGATGAACATCGGCTTGCCGGTTGCCGCGACTTTGCGGATCAGCGGCAGGTCCGTGTTCTCGAATGATGCGATCTTGTAACACGGAACGTCGAGGGTTTCGAGAAAATCGACGGCCGTCTCGTCGAAGGGTGTGCTGAACGCGATCATACCGAGGTCACGGGCGCGCTTGAAGATCGGCTCGTGCCATTCCCATGGCGTGTGGGCCTGCTGGTAGAGCTCGTAGAGCGAACGCCCGTTCCACAGTGAATTCGGATCGTCGATGTAGAACTCGCCCGCGGCCAGATCCAAGGTCATGGTGTCGGCCGTATAGGTCTGCAGCTTCAGCGCATGAACGCTCGCCTCGGCGGCGGCCTCCACGATCGCAAGCGCCCGGTCCAGAGACTGATTATGGTTGCCGGACATCTCGGCGATGACAAAGGGTTCCCGCTCCACCCCGATCTCGCGATTGCCAATCTGCATCAACGGATCCTCATTCAGTCCACAGTATCCGAAAGGTGATGCGCACGTCAGCGACCAGAGTGGTCATTTTTAAGGGCGGCGCGCGTGAATTCGAGTCGGAATGGACCGGCCTCCACAAACGCGTGTGGGTAGCCCTCCGCATCCAACATCCGAATCAGATCGAAGGCATGACCAAGACTATCGACTTGTGACAAGTTGCCCTGCTCCGGAGTACGCCGCTTGAACACGACGGCTTCCCCCTGCTGCGGAACCGGCGTAGGGCGAGTCTCCAGAATCTCGACGATCATGTCCTCGATAAGCGCCGCAGCACGCAGGTAGATCTCCTGCGCGGCTCCCTGGAGACTCAGCGGGCGCTTCAGATACACCGGCCCCGCGTCCAGATCCTCGACGCACTTGATTGCGGTCAGCCGGGTCTCGTAGATGCCACGGGCGATCAGATTCTGTAGCGGACTGCCCCCACGGCCGAACGGCAGATCGGTCATGTGGAAGATCACGCACTCATACTGATCGCGGACACAAGAGTCGATCCGATGGGACCAATGAGGAAAGAAGATGTACTGAGGGTGTATCGCCGCGAGGCGCTCAACGGTTAGCTCCGTGGGCTCAGCTATCCACTCGAACCGACGATTCGTGCGCTTCTGTAAGTGCGCGACTAGGGCTCTGTTCCAGAGCCGGTTGGAGGCGATCACACAGGGCGGGGGGCTGTGAGCAGTAATCGATCGGGACATGGACGCCGGTACCGGTACAAGAGCTTCAGGCAATCTGCTCGACTCGGGACGGGGGCGAGCGAAACACACACACACCATCCAAGCCGTGTTGTTCGGCATGTTCTACGAACCCCAAGCGGAGAAAAACCGCGCGAGATGCCGAATTTCCGACCTTGACCTCAGCACGGAGCCACTCGGGCCGTTCACTACCAAACGCCGCAGCACCCAACGCGACCAAACGTGCCCCCCACCCACGGCCGCGAACGATGGGGTCGAGGGCATAATCGATCCGAGCTTCGTCGCCCTCCAGGTCGAAACGAACTCGTCCCACCGGTAGATCATCCGCTTCCAGAACAAACAGTCGGCTGCTGTCGTCGGTGAGTTTCTGATGGAACCAATGCTGGTGGCTGACCCAGGGGATCAGGTTGTGGTTGAGTGCCTGGCGACGCACTTCCGGCTCATTTACCCAGTCAAAATAGAGCGTTACGTCCATTTCCCGGGCGGGGCGCAAGCGCAATTGCGCTGAGGGAGTGGGGTGAAGCACCTCCACCACGCGCATTGCCCCAAGGCCATCCACCATAAGAACGCCTGCGTCAGCGATTCGAACAAGGCCGGCGGGATCATTTAACATTTCTGCGAGGCGGCATTGAAATTGTTGCTTGTCCATGCTTCGGGCATCGCCGACGTAATGGATCAGGTCCGCGGCCGCCATCGCTTCGCAGGCCGGCCGTTGATTGTCGGCGATGCTAAGCACGAGTGACGGCAGGCCCAGGACATCCGCTCCCAGGTCGTTGCTCCGCCAGCCCCGATGGCGAGATCAGCCTGCGCCATCAGGTCCGCCAGATTTGGGCGCGGGCCATAAAGGGTGGTTCGCGGCCGCCGCCGCGCAGCCATCTCCAACGAAGCGCGATGCGGATTGCTGCTGCCGATCACCACATCGATGTCGAGCGACAGAAGTTCTGGGGCCATCAGGGCCTCGATCACTCGTAGGAGACGTTCTCGGGATCCGAGCCCCCAAGGAACACCAATACGCGCCCAACCTGGCCTTCGCGCGGGCGCAGTGACCTACGCCATACGCGATACTCAGGACCCAGCAGGGCGTAACGCGGCCCGAGCAGCAACCGGCAGGTAGAAGGCACCAGATTCCGATAGCGAGCGTGGTTCTCGGGAACGAGGTTCTGGTCCAGTAGGAGATCGCAGTCGTGCGAACGGTTCGCGAGGTCATCGATCACCATCAGCCGTTCCACATGTGGTCGCAAGCGCCGTTCCCACTCCGCGTCCAATGCGTAGTGGTCCATGATCAGCCAGTCTACAAGCGCACCCTGGATCGCTTCGATGCTCTCTGATGCATCCTGGGCCTGGGGAACGCCCAGCCAAGCCGCATAATCTGCCGAGCCGCAAGGCGCCGCGTCCGGTGCGGCCGGCAAGCTCGCCACCGGCATCGCCTCACTCCGCAGACGACCGATCAGGTGCCCGTCATGTTCGCGGCAAATAAACCGGCACTTGCTCCGCGGGCACGGAGCAGGTGAGCCAAATTGAGGCAGCGCATCAAATGGCCGGTACCCATCTGGACCGAAGCATCGACTCGGAAAATGACGTTCACGCCTTGTGCCGCCCCAGCATGAATGCTTCAGCCGCCTGGACGCCCACTGCCGCCCCGCGCCAACAGGCCAGGTGTTTGACGCCTTCGCGGGAACGCGGATGGGGCCAAGGTCGCAACTCGGCGCCATAGCCGTCCAACGCATCCAGCTTACGCTCCAGCGTATCGGTGATATCCACGAACCAGTTGGGTAAGTAGGCGGGCCCGGAGTGTGGCGGCTGCCACTCGGTGCTGGAAGACGACCTCGAAGAAGAGCAGGGTGCGCAAGGAGTGCCCCGGCTGGGGCCGACACGCGGTAACGACCGCCTCGTGCACGCGACGGTGGTCGATGTTGAGGTCACCCGCGTGATGTGTGAACACGGTAGCCGGGCGATACTCGGCGATCAGCGCCTCGACGAACCGCACGATTTCCAGCAGCGCTAACGTATCCAGCCGGTTGTCCGGAAAATCGCCGAAAATGACGGAGGTCACGCCCAGCAGCCGGTTGGCCGCCCGTGCGGCGTCTCTCCGGGCCGAGAGCTCGGCCTGTTTCGCGGACGCGGAGCCTGCACGAGCGCCAACACCGTCAGCCACGAAGGCCACATGCACCGCCGCGCCCTGGGCGGCCAGCCTCGCGATCGTGCCACCACAGCCCAGCACCTCGTCGTCCGGGTGAGCCGCAACGACAAGAGCCGTTTCAATCATACGGGGACCCTAGCGATGCTCTGGTGCATAAGCTCGGCTCTGTGCCAGTCATCCTCGGAATCGATGTCCTGAACGCGCCAGCGAGGGATCAGGACTGGAAAGCTGTGGCGATCGAATAGTCTCTTGCGCTGTATCCAGGCCTCGGGACGCCCCCAGTAGAACTGTCCAGCGTCGTGAAACGCCACGGGCAGATCCTGGGAGCGGCTGGCGAAATGTTCCGGGAAAAACATCTCTACGCCGCCGTCCGGATGCTGGCGGAAAGCCCGGAAGATCGAAGACGCGTATTCGGTGGCCGTGAAGGTGAAGGACCAGCTACCAGATTCTAATAGAGCCAAACCCTGCTGTAGATCCTGCACATGCAAGAACGGCGCGGTCGCGTAGATGCAGCAAACGGCCTCGATGGGCCGAGCCTGATCCAGGCACCAGCGGGTGGCATGGGCAATCACGTCCGTGGTGCCTGCGTAGTCATCAGCCAACTCGGAAGGACGCAAAAACGGGACCTCGGCGCCGTGGGCCACGGCCACCTGCGCGATCTCGTCGTCATCCGTGGAGACAATGATGTGTTGGAACAGCCCACTGCTACTCGCTGCCTCGATCGACCAGGCGATCATCGGCTTGCCGCAGAACTCGCGAATGTTCTTTCGCGGGATGCGCTTACTGCCGCCTCGGGCGGGGATAATCGCGATCCTCATTGGCTACTTCCGACGTCCCTACCTGCGCCGGTCGAGAGCAAAGTTCGAATCTGTACGTCGAGGACGGCCAGGTCACGTTGCACGACCTGCCACACCGCGTCCAGGTCGACGGACCAGTAGCCGTGCGACACACGATTTCGCATCGCATAGAGTGCCGCCCAGGGTACTTCTTCATGTTCGGCGATGAATCCAGGCCCATGCTTCTCGATGTTGCGTATAACAGCGTCCTGAAGTAGCTCATCCTCGAGGAATGCAGTCTGGTCCTTGCCTTCTGTGTATCGCTGTATAAGCTCGATGGCCACCAAAATGTGCGAGAGGTGCTCCGGAACGCGGAGCGATTTTTTCGTCATACCGGCCGCGCCTCCCGAAGCACCTGTACGCGGATCTTCTCTGGAAGACCTTTCGGTGTCAGAACGTCTACGGACACGCCCAGACACCGCTCGAGCTGGACCTGAATTCTCGTGATGTCGAGCAACGATGCGTCCGAAGCCGGATCAATGAGGAGATCCAGATCGCTGTCTTCGGAATCGTCACCATGGACGACGGAACCGAAAACTCGCGGGTTACTGGCGCGGTTAGCACTCACGATCTGCCGAATTGCGGCCCGATACTGCAACAGTGCGGCGGATGGTTTCATTGGCTGCTTCGGTCCGGTGACTGTCGGGCAGATTTTAACGCGCAAGGATTTGGTGCAGCGCGGCCACCACTTGCCTCTGGGCCTGACCTAGCGCGGGGTATATCGGGAGACTGATAGTCTCACTCGCGTAGCGCTCGGCCTCTGGGAAGTCGCCGGGCAGGAACCCGATCTGCCGATAGTAGGGCTGGGTGTGCACAGGAATGTAGTGCAGGTTCACGCCGATGCCAGCCTCGCGCAGGGCATTCGAACACCTCACGGTGGCTCGCTGTCGACCGACCGGTGCGAGGCGGATCGGATACAGGTGAAGGCCGGAGTGGCCGTCCGGGTGCTGCCACGGCGTGATCACCGGCAGTTCCGCCAGTGCCCCGTCGTAGCGCGCGGCAATCGCATGTCGGCGGGCCACGAAATCGTCCAGGCGCGCAAGTTGGCTCAACCCCAGCGCGGCCTGGATGTCGGTCATGCGGTAGTTGAAGCCGAGTTCGATGCTGCTCGTAGTACCAGGGGCCGTCCGGCTGCCGGGTCAGCTCCTGGGGTCGCGAGTGATGCCGTGGTTGCGGAGGCGCGCCATCCGGCCGGCCAGCTCGGCGTCGTTGGTGAGCGCCATGCCGCCTTCGCCGGTCGTGATGATCTTGACCGGGTGGAAGCTGAACACGGTGATGTCGCTGTAGCGGCAGTTGCCGATGGGCTCGTCTCGGATACCGCCGCCGATGGCGTGGGAGGCGTCTTCGATGATCCGGAAGCCGTAACGCCGGGCCAGCGCGTGGATCGCCGCCATCTCGCACGGCTGGCCGGCCAGGTGCACGGCGATCACGACCTTGGGAAGCGCCCGTTGCGCTCGGCGGCGTCGAGTTTCGCTTCCAGCGTCGTCGGGCACAGGTTGTACGGTGCGCGGGTCGATGTCGACGAAGTCGACCTCCGCTCCGCAGTAGAGCGCGCAGTTCGCGGAGGCCACAAAGGTGATGGGGCTGGTCCAGACCCGGTCGCCCGGCCCAACGCCCAGCGCCAGGCACGCGAGGTGCAGGGCGCTGGTTGCGCTGTTGACGGCCACCGCGTGCGCGGCGCCGACAGTACTCTGCGACCGCGCTCCTCGAAGCGCGGTACGGCTGGGCCCTGGGTGAGGAAGTCCGAGCGCAGGACTTCGACGACCGCGTCGATGTCGGACTCGGTGATCTCCTGGCGGCCGTAGGGAATCATCGGCCAGACTGCGAACCCTGGATCGACATGCCGGCGGATCAGCTTCGCGCGATCTGCTCGACGGTGAGGAAGTCCGGGTTGGTCCCGCTGTTGTAGGCGAAGCCGGCCTCGCAGGCTGGCAGCCGTTGCGTTCGCAGTATTGCGTGCCGGCTGTATTTCAGCGGCCATCCGGGCAGGATCGCGAAGTAGCGGCCCAGGTCCACGGTATTGAAGCGAGTCGTCTGGCGGTGATCATCTCCTCGTGGAGCTTCTCGCCCGGGCGGATGCCGACGATCTGCGTGTTCGCAGTCCGGGCGCGATGGCCTCGGCCACGTCGGTGATGCGGTAGCTCGGGATCTTGGGCACGAAGATCTCGCCGCCGCCATGGCGTTCTCCAGGCCCATGAGCACGAAGTCCACGCCTTGCTGCAGCGTGATCCTGAAGCGGGTCATCGCTCGGATCGGTGATCGGCAGGACGCCGGTCTTGCGCCTCTCGAGGAAGAACGGGATGACGCGAGCCGCGGCTGCCCATGACGTTGCCGTAGCGGACCACCGCGAACCGGATGTCGCGCTGGCCGCCGGATGTTGTTGGCGGCGACGAACAGCTTGTCGGAGCAGAGCTTGGTGGCGCCGTAGAGGTTGATCGGGCGGCGGCCTTGTCGGTGGAGAGCGCGATGACCCGCTTGACGCCTGTGTCGCAGCGCCGCCTCGATCACGTTCTGGGCGCCGAGGACGTTGGTCTTGATGGACTCGAACGGGTTGTACTCGGCGGCCGGCACCTGCTTGAGCGCCGCGGCGTGGATGACGGTGTCGATGCCCTCGATGGCCCGGCGCAGCCGCTGCTGGTCGCGCACGTCGCCGATGAAGTAGCGCAGGCCTGGATAGTCGCGCAGGCGAACTCCTGCGCCATCTCGTACTGCTTGAGCTCGTCGCGGGAGAAGATGACCAGCCGCTTGATGTCCGGGATAGCGCGTCGAGCACGGTCTTCACGAAGGCCTTGCCGAAGGAGCCGGTGCCGCCGGTGATCAGGACGCTGGAGTTTTGCCATGGAATCGGGTGTCATCGAGGCCACGCCTCGTGTCCGAATCAGCGTGCCAAACTCGACGGCCGTTCTCCCGGTGCAGCCCCGTCGCAGTGGGGTTCGAGCATCAAGAGTTCGGCCTTCGATGTGTCGGCCAGGTAGGGAATGTTGCCGATGGGACGATAGTCGCTGACAACTTGAAGCGGCCGGCACGCATGAACCAGATAAAATGCTCGATCGATCCGCGCCGGGTGGCATTGAAGTTCCAGTGGTATTCCCCGTCGTTCAGCAGCAGCGGGACTCGATTCGGAAGCGCAGGCCGCTGCAAGCCCGACCGAGCGAAAGGGGGTGTCGGCTGGTGTGCCAGCACATGACGGGCTGCTCGCCGGGTTCACGGCCGTGAAGGAGAAGATCGCGTCCGAGACATCCTCTGTATGCTTTCGATGTCCACTTCGACCAGGAAGGGCCTGCCGTATTGGGCCGGGGCGGCAGGCAAGTGTACTTGCGCTCGACGGATTGGCGGGTAGACCTCTCGATCCTGCCGCCGTCGTTCCAGCTACGCTTGGCAGTACTATTCCTCACTGGAGTAGGCCGCAATACCGTCGGCCGGCGTCTCGAAGAACTCGGCGACCCGGTGTCGCAGCATCGCGACCGCGTCGCCGTTTGAGCGATGTAGTCCATGCTGTGGGAGACGAGGATCACGGCGGCAGGGGACATAAGTCGATTGATGCGGTGGTAGCACTTGTGGCGGAAACGCGGCGTCGCCGACGGCGAGCACCTCGTCCAGGATAAGGACGTCGGGATCCAGCGTGGTCGGCGACGGCGAACCCCAGCCGCACTGCCATGCCCGAGCTGTAGCTCTGCACCGGCGCGTCGATGAAATCGCCAAGCTCGGCAAATTCGACGATCTCCTCGAGCTTCGCGTCGATCTCCTTCTTGCCTGAGCCCAAGGACCGCGGCATTCACATAGATGTTTTCGCGCCCGGTCAGGATCGGGTTGAACCCGGCGCCGAGCGCGATCAGCGCGCCGACGCGCCCGCGGATCTCGATCCGGCCCTGTGTCCGGCTTGATCAGGCCGTTGAGCATCTTCAGCAGAGTGGTCTTGCCGGCGCCGTTGCGGCCGATCAGGCCCAGGCATTCGCCGCGGCGCAGCTCGAAGGAGACGTCGTCCACCGCCCAGAATTCGTCCGGGCGCAGGGTGGCGTGACGTTCGAGATCGCGCTCGCCCGGCAGCAGCTCGGCGGCGATGTCCTTCATGCCGTACCAGAGGGATTTCTTCAGGTCGCGGCAGAATTTCTTGCCGACGCCTTCGACGCGGACGAGGACGTCTTCGTCGGAGGTGGGGCGGTTGGGGGAGGTTGGGATCATCGGGATCAGGGTGGTGTGTTGCGGAGGATCGCGGCCGGGGGGCCGATTGCACAAGGATTTGGTGGTGCTCGGGATGTTCAGCTTCCCATGCGCTCGATGAGCATCGGCATGGCCAGGCGGAAGACGATGCCCATGACCAGCAGCAGGACCAGCACGATGGCGTTCACCAGCAGGAACGGGCCGAGGAAGTCTCCGGGGAAGCCGGTGAGCCAGTCGCGGGCGGTGAGGATCAGCGGGGTGAGCGGGTTCCAGGTGAAGATGGTCGCGCCCAGCCGCCGGTTGGCATCGGGAACACGACCGGGGTCACGTACATCAGGAACTGCAGCACCAGCGGCAGGCCCTTGCCGATGTCGGTGTAGAGCAGGCCGACCGGGGTCAGCAGCAGGCCGAAGGCGGTGCCGGCGAGGATCAGCGAGGCGACCGCGAGCGGGAACAGCAGCAGGTCCAGCTCGGGGTAGATGCCGAAGATCAGCAGCACGACGAGCAGCAGCGCGATCTTGATGCCGCCGTTGAACAGCGTCTGCAGGATGCCGGACATCACCAGCGCCTCGCGCGGGAAGTTGATCTTCGCGAGCATGGCCTTGGCGGCGGTGGCCTGCTGCAGCGGGCGCGTTCATCGCGTCCATGAAGATGGCCCAGAGCATGGTGCCGGTGAAGACGTAGACGGCATAGGGCAGCGGGGTTTCGCTCACCTGCACGATGCCGGAGCCGTTCAGGAAGATCCACACGGCGGTGTTCGCGAGCGGCAGGATCAGCGCCCAGAGCAGGCCGAGCGCGGCCTGGCGGTACTGGGCGCTGATGTCGCGCACCGCGAGCCGCCAGGCCAGGCCGCGGCCGCGCCAGACGTCGCTTGAACATGTCCGCGACCAGCCGCGACGGCTGGCGCAACGCGGAGCCGGGCGTGTAGACGGTAACCGGTTCGGTGGGGTGGGAGCGGATCATAGGGGTTGGTGTATGCGCCGGGTGAGCTACGTGGAACCCAGGGTAGGAGAACTGCTTCGCTTCGCCGCGCCTGTCGTCGCAAGCCCGGGCTCTTTCGCCGTTTCTTTGGCAGCCCACAGCACCAGGTGGGGCTGGGCGAAGAAGTCGGCCGCGAGCCCGATGTATTCCTCGACCGACAGCACGCTGGCCTCGATCTGGCGCTCCAGGTGACGTTCGGTCTTGGCAACGAGGTCGGCGAGATTGTGCCGGTCGATGTCGCCGACCAGCACCAGCTCAATGCAGCCGCTGTCGCGGCCCTGGGCATAGTCTCCGACAAGGAGGGCGAGCTCCAGCCGTCCGAGGCGGTGAACGATGCTCTCGAGTATGCGGTCCATCCCCAGCGCCTTGCGCACCATGGCCTGAAGCTCGGGAAAGAGCGGATGGGCGGGGTTGGCACCGAATTGGATGCGGTTGCCGTCGCGGGCGCTGACGATTAGGCCGCTGTCGCTCAGATGATCCAGCTCGGTTTTGACCTGACTGGGGGAGACCGTGAGCTCGCCGGCCAACTCGCGCAGGTAGGCTCGCCGTTTCGGGTTGAGAAAGAGCCGCATCAGGATCTCGATGCGGGTCTTTGAGGTGATGAGGCCGCTGAGGAGCGTGGCCATTGGGGGCTCTCGCGTTCTGATTTACAGAACGATAGGCCGGCGACGCGGCGGCGTCAACGTAGGTCCGAGTGATCTGGGATGCGCGGCGCATTTTTGCAGGCCGCCAATGGCGCCGGGGCGGCGCTCCCGCGCTACTTGGTTGCTGTTGGCTAGTTCACAGCGCGTCGCGGAGGAGCCCTGGCTTCCGCCTCGCTGTATCCAAGCTATCGGACTGGACGGCTCGAATGGGCCGCGGGGACGCGATCATCCGCGCGCGTCAGGTCCGACGAGGGACCTCGGTCTCCGAACCGTCATCGAGAAGCAGCCGCCACGCCGGGTGGGCTGCAATGAGACCAAGCGCCTGGGGAAGCAGGGTCTTTCCCGGCTCGGTCTTGAACCAGGTTGAAGCGCCCGAAGGGTGAGGAAGCGGAATCAGGTCCGCGTGCTGGCCCTGCACCGGCCGGTAGGTCCACTGGCGGCCCACGATCTCGCTCAGGCGAGCGGTCGCGATGAACTGCCCGATCGCCAGCCCACCCACCGGGATGATCAGCCCGGGCCGCGCGAGCCTCATCTCTTGCTGCCACCAACCGCGGCAGTTCGCGACCTCGGTTCGATCCGGAACCCGGTCGCCGCCCTTCGGGTTCTTCCCTGGAAAGCATCGGCACACGGCGCTCATCAGCACCAGCCGCCGGAACCGCGCCTCGTCCAGCCCGATCGACGCGAACCACTGGAACAGGGTCTTGCCCGCCGTCCAGCAGAAGGGCCGGCCCTGCTCAATCTCCCGCGTGCCGGGCGCCTGTCCGATCATCATGACCGGGGACAGTACGGCCTCGCCGTGCACCGGCGGCCCCTGCATACCCGGACATCGGCGGCAGGCCTCTAGATCGGCGTAGAGACTGGTCAGATCGGTGAGGCTCCCGGCGCGACCCCTTTCCGGGTCGCCTGTACCGGCACGCGACGGGTGCTCCAAGCGCCGGGTGCCGGGGCCCAGCGGTGCGGGACGGATGCGAGGATCCTGACTCATCGGGCTGGCGCAGGCCGGGCGTCCAAGCAGCATCCCACCGGTCGGGCCCTACCTCTGTCCCCTACCCCAGGTGTCGCGAAGCCCTACGGTCAGGTTGAAGACGGGCCGCTCAGCCGTGGAATCGGGGTCGGCGACGAAATAGCCTTCGCGCTCGAACTGAAAGCGATCACCCGGCCGAGCCCCTGAAATCGCTGGTTCCGCCACGCAGCCGGCCAGCACGCTGAGCGAATCGGGATTGATCGAGGCGCGAAAATCCGCCCCGCCGACGCCGGGCTCCGGCACCCGGAACAGCCGATCGTAGAGACGGACCTCCACGCCCGTGCCGTCCCGGGCCGAGACCCAATGGATCACACCCTTGACTTTGCGTCCCTCCGGGTTCTTGCCGAGGGTATCCAGGTCCGCGGTCGCCCGCAGCTCCACCGGCTCCCCGGCGGCATCCTTGATCACCTCGTCGCAGCGGATCACATAGGCATTGCGAAGCCGCACCTCGCCGCCCGGCACCAGTCGTTTGAAGTCCTTGGGCGGGTCCTCCGCGAAGTCGTTGCGGTCGATCAGGATCTCGCGCGAGAACGGAATAGCTCGTGAGCCCAGGCCCGGATCCTTCGGGTGATTGTCGGCCTCGATGGTCTGCGGCCGATCCTCGGGGTAGTTCTCAATCACCACCTTCAGCGGGCGCAGCACGACCATGCGGCGTGGCGCCGTCGCATCGAGATCGTCCCGTATGGCGCTCTCGAGCATCGCCATCTCGACCCGATTGTCGGCCTTGGTGACGCCGATGCGTTCGCAGAAGTCCCGAATCGCACCCGGCGTGTAGCCCCGGCGGCGCAGCCCCGCGACGGTCGGCATCCGAGGGTCGTCCCATCCGCTGACCTGTCCCTCGTCTACCAGCTGCGTCAGCCAACGCTTGCTCATGACCGTGTATTCCAGGTTCAGCCGGCTGAACTCGATCTGGCGCGGCCGGCAAGGAACGGACACGTGCTCGACGCACCAGTCATAGAGCGGTCGGTGGTCCTCGAACTCCAATGTGCACAGCGAGTGGGTGATGCCCTCCAGGGCATCCGAGATCGGGTGGGTGTAGTCGTAGGTCGGGTAGAGACACCACTCGCTGCCGGTCTGGTGATGGATCACGCCGTGACGTATGCGGTAGAGGACCGGGTCGCGCATGTTGATATTGGGCGAGGCCATGTCGATCCTGGCCCTGAGGGTCCGCGCGCCGTCCGGGAACTCGCCCGCGCGCATCCGCCGGAACAGGTCCAGGTTTTCCGCGACGGAGCGGCCCCGGTAAGGGCTCTCCCGGCCGGGCTCGGTCAGGGTGCCGCGGTGCTCGCGGGTCGCCTCCGCGCTCAGGTCACAGACGTAGGCCAAACCCTTCTCGATCAGCTCGATGGCGAAACCGTAGAGCCGCTCGAAGTAGTCCGAGGCAAAATAGAGCCGACTTTCCCAGTCATAGCCCAGCCAGCGGACATCGGCCTTGATGGCCTCGACAAACTCCAGATTCTCCTTGTGCGGGTTGGTATCGTCGAAGCGCAGGTTGCAGGTACCCCCAAACGTCTCGGCGAGCCCGAAGTTGAGCACGATGGATTTGGCATGACCAATATGTAGGTAGCCGTTCGGTTCCGGCGGAAAACGGGTGGCTATCCGGCTGTGCTTTCCGGACGCCAGATCTGCCTCGATGATCTGGCGGATGAAATTTGTGCGAGGCGATTCGGCGGCTTCGGTCATGGTGATCTGCCAAGGAAGGGAAACAAGCGGTTGGCCCGGCATTCTATCGCCTGGCCGATCGGACGGCATGGTCGGCGTCGCCCCGATCGGCCACGCATTGCGGCGGCCGGTTTCGAATGTCTCGACCCGGCCCGACATATCCTACGGCCAACGCGCACCCAAACCGCGAGGTATGCGGTAGGCTGCCCCGCGGAGCGTTCCCGAAAACTCAAGCGCAGGAGACCCCCCATGCTGGTTACCTTCACGACCAAGGCCTACGCAAGCATCACCATGTTCGGCGACGTCGCCGTGACGCTGCTGAAGCTGATGGGCCACAGCGGGACCGTTCCCGGGGCCCTGCTCGCCGACGACATCCCGCCTGCGCTCGAGCGGCTCAAGGCGGCCGTCAGCGCCGACCCGAACCGGCCCCTCGACCCTGGGTCCGCCGAGCACGCCGATGACGACGAGAACCGGCACGTAAGCCTCGCTCACCGCGCGCTTCCGCTGATCGAGCTGCTGGAGGCGGCGGCGCGGGAACGAGAGGCCGTGATGTGGGACAGTTAGCGGCCCAGGGGACGCGTGTGCGGAGCGCCCGCTCAGCGGTCGCCATCGCGGCGCGGGCCGTCACCCGGACAGCGGGCCGGCCCCCTCGGACCACACCTTGACCTTACGCTCCAGCGTCTTGCGCGAGACGCCCAGGGTGAGCGCCGCCGCGGTCTTGTTCCCACCCTTGGCCGCGAGCACCGATAGGATATGCCGCCGTTCCACGGCCTCGAGCGAGAGGTCCGAAGAATCCCGGTCAGTCGGGCCAGGCACTGGGCCCGGACCGCCGCCGATGCAGTCGGCCGGCCGCTTTCCAAGCAACAGGCTGCGCTCCAGAACATTGCGCAGCTCGCGCACGTTACCCGGCCAGTCGTAGCCGCGCAGGCGCTCGATGTCCTCGTCTTCGAGCCGGGGTCCGAGGATTCCGAGCTCGACCGTGAGGCGATCGAGAAAGAACCGGGTGAGGCTCGCGATGTCCTCGGGCCGTTCGCGCAGCGGCGGGAGCCGGACCGCGACCACGTTGAGCCGGTAGTAAAGGTCCTCGCGAAACCGGCCCGCGGCGACCTCGGCGGCCAGGTCCCGGTTGGTGGCGGCGATGATGCGGGCATCCACCGGGGTCTCCTGGTTTCCGCCCACCGGCCGGATGGACTTCTCCTCCAGCACACGCAGCAGCTTGGACTGCATAGCGAGCGGCATCTCGCCGATCTCGTCGAGGAACAGGCTGCCGTCGTGGGCATAGCTGAAGAGCCCCTCGCGGGCCTGGTGGGCGCCAGTGAATGCCCCCTTGACGTGACCGAACAGCTCGCTCTCCATGAGCTCCGGCGAGACGGCCCCGCAGTCGATGGCCACGAAGCTCCCCGGGCGGCCGCTCCGGTCGTGGATCGCCTGGGCGGCCAGCTCCTTGCCGGTGCCCGACTCGCCGTGAATCAGCACGGTCGAGCGCGTGGGCGCCACCCGGTTGATGATGCGGCAGACCTCCTTGATGGGCTCGCAATCTCCGATGAACCCGTCGAGACTGTGCCAGGACTCGGTCTCGCGCTGCAGCAGAAAATTCTCGCGCGCGAGCCGGCGCCGCTCCCGGGTGCCGGCGGCGGCCGCGAGCAGCTCGTCGACCCTGAAGGGTTTCAGGATGAAATCCGAGGCCCCGACCCGTAAGGCGCCGATGGCCGTGTCGAGGTCGGCGTGGCCACTGATGAAAATGACGTCGATGCCGTTGCCCTGGTCGCGCAACGCGCGCACCCAGTCGAGCCCCGTGCGTCCGGGCAGGCGGATGTCCGCGATCAGCAGGTCGAAATGGCAGCGCCGCAGCAGCGCATCCGCCTCGGCCGCGTCGCCGGCCGTCTCGACCAGGGCGAAGTGCCGGGCAAGCCCGCGCTGCAGAAAGCTGCGCATGCCGGGCTCGTCGTCGACGACAAGCACGGAGCCGCCGAATCCTTCCCTCGCGGGTATTTCGGTGGCGGGGCTCTCGGGCGTGGGCCCGGGTTGGAGGGTTTGGAAAACCATGCGTTACCTCAATCACTCAGTGGTCGCCGCCGGTTTCGAACACCGGTCGCGTTTTTCGGAAGGCCGGGCTGTTCCAGCGGGCCCCAGCAGACGGCGCTCCTAATCGTCCTCTCCCGCGCGCGGTCGATGTCTGGATGAGGGCGAGACATTTTGTCCCGATTGGACAGGGATCAGCGCCAAATGACTCCTGTCCGGTAATCTCTGGCAAGCGGGCCGGCGCTCCCCGGCCGGGTACGATTATTGCTCAATTTAGGGGTTGGATGCCAAGATCCCCTCACCCGTTGGGCTATCGGTAACTGGGCATGCCGGAGGCAGAACCTACAAGAGACACGGTCACCGGCGTGGTCCTGGCCGGCGGTCAGGCCCGCCGGATGGGCGGTCAGGACAAGGGGCTGGTGCAATTCGCCGGTCGGCCGATGGTCGAATGGGTCATCGACGCCATGCGGCCCCAGGTGCACACCCTATTGATCAACGCCAACCGCAACCGGGAGGTTTACGCGCGCTACGGCTACCCGGTAATCGCCGATCGCAACGCGGGTTACCAGGGACCGCTGGAGGGCTTCGCGAGCGCGCTCGAAGTCGCCCAGACCGACTGGATCGTCAGCGTGCCGTGCGACGGCCCGTTCCCGGCCCCGGACCTGGTTGCTCGACTGGGCGCGGCCCTGATCGCGGAGCGCGCCGAGATGGCCGTCGCCACCGACGGCAATCGGATGCAGCCGGTCTACGCCTTGATCCCTCTGGCCCTGAAGTGGAGCCTGGAGGACTGCCTCAGCGGCGGCGAGCGCAAGATCGACCGCTGGTACGCCCGACACCGGGTCGCGCTGGCGGACTTCAGTGACTGCCGCGACTGCTTCGCCAATATCAACTCGCCGGAGGACTCGCGGCGCCTCGAGCAGGAGCTAAAGCGGCCATGATTCAGTGCCCCATCCCGATCCTGGGGTTCTGCGGCTACAGCGGCAGCGGCAAGACCAACCTGCTCTCCCGTCTGATCCCACTGTTGAAGGCGCGCGGCCTGCGGCTGGCGCTGCTCAAGCACGCGCATCACAGCTTCGACGTCGACCAGCCTGGAAAGGATAGCTACGAGCTCAGGCGCGCCGGGGCCGACCAGGTGCTGGTGGCGTCGCGAAACCGGTTGGCGATGGTCAAGGAGTGCCGCGGACGGACCACCGAGCCCAGGTTAGCGGAGCTCTTGCCCTGCATCGACACCCGGGACCTCGACCTGATCCTGGTCGAGGGCTTCAAGCGCGAGCCGATCCCGAAAATCGAGGTGTGCCGGCCGTCGCTCGGACGACCCCGGATTCATGATCGGGACCCCCACGTGATCGCGGTCGCGAGCGATATCGCTTTTCAGACCGCCCGCGTCCTGCCTCGGCTGGACCTGAACGACACCGAGGCCGTGCTCGACTTTGTCGCGGACTGGCTGGAAGGCAGCCCGACTTTCGCGGTTTCGATCTGACCCCCGCTCTGATTGGCGGCATTTTCCGCTCGAACTCTTGAATGACAGCCGGCGCGGGCATCATGTACGATCCGCCCTCACCCGAACAGGTCCGGGTCCAATGCCCCCATCGGGCGGCGACTCAACCCTCTTGTCCGACCTGTGTTTTTTTCGTAACAGCTAGTTAAGAACTATCTCGAGGAGCTGTCCATGTCTCTGATGAAACGTTCCCTTGCCGAGCTGATCGGCACCTTCTGGTTAGTACTTGGCGGCTGCGGCGCCGCCGTCTTCGCCGCAGGGGTGCCGGACGTCGGCATCGGCTACCTGGGCGTCGCCTTCGCCTTCGGCCTCACGGTGCTGACCATGGCCTATGCCATCGGCCAGATCTCCGGCTGTCATCTCAATCCCGCCGTCTCGGTGGGGCTGGCCGTGGGCGGTCGCTTCAGCTTCGCGGACTTGCCCGCTTATGTCATCGCCCAGACCATCGGGGCCATCCTCGCGGCCTTTCTGATCCTCTTTATCGCCAGCGACATGGGGCTTTACAAGGAGGGTCAGGCAACCTTCACGCTGGCCGCCAACAGCCTGGCGGTCAACGGCTACGGCGAACTCTCACCCCAGGGCTACGGGATGATGGCCGGCCTGGTGACCGAGATCGTCATGACCGCGATGTTCTTGTTCATCATCCTCGGCGCTACCCACAAACAGGCTCACGCCGTAGCCGGCGGGCTCGCCATCGGCCTGGCCCTGACCCTGATCCATCTGATCTCGATCCCGGTCACCAATACCTCGGTGAACCCCGCGCGCAGCACCGGCCCAGCCCTGGCGTTGGCCATGGCCGGCGAGGGCAAGGCGCTGGCGCAGCTGTGGCTGTTCTGGATTGCACCCATCGTCGGGGCGACGATCGCCGGCGTCATCTTCCGGATGTTCGAGGAGTAGCGACCAACGCCTCGCGTCCAGCCGTGTCGCCCGTGCTTCACGGGCGGCACGAACTTGCTCGTCCCTTTGACGTCGAGTCCGTTCGCGACGACCGCGAACCAGGCGTCAGCTGGCGAGACAGCCTGCCATCGAGAATCTCCACGGGCCGTCGCGAAACCAACCCAGCAACAACCCGCATGATCGAGCGACCGACACGGCCAACACGCGCCCTAGCCCTGCAACCGGGTTAAGCACAGCTGCTGACTCAGGATGACGCGGCGACCAAGCCGAACGTCGTCGTGACCGGGATGACGACGTCCGCATTCACAAAATAAGCGCGCACAACCACGGCTTCGGCGAGCGCCACGGCAGTCTCTAAACGACGCCCGCTCTCGATCGTCGTGGGCATTTGCCTGGGCCCATTGACCCGTCGTCCGGCCTGCCCGGCACGCCCGCCTGTTCGTGAGCCACAGGTTCGGCGAGAATGTCCCCGCGCTCCCCGGCGGAAGCCGGCCGGGGGCGCATGTCCGACCATAGACACCCGTCCGGCGTAACCATCGAGGAGAGATACCATGCGAGTGCTGCTTGCCCTGCTCGCCGCGATAACATTTTCGACGGCCACGGCCGACCCGCTGCCATCATGGAACGACGGTCCCGCCAAACAGGCGATCACAACCTTCGTTACCGACGTGACTAACGCCGGAGGACCGGATTTCGTCCCTCCGGCCCAGCGCATCGCGGTGTTCGATAACGACGGCACCCTGTGGGTCGAGCAGCCCATGTACACCCAACTGGCCTTTGTGCTCGACCGCGTCAAGGCCCTGGCCGCCGAGCACCCGGAGTGGAAGGAGCAGCAGCCGTTCAAGGCCGCGCTCGACGGCGATATGGCCGCGCTGGGAGCGTCGGGCATGGAGGGACTGATGGGGCTACTGATGGCGACCCATTCGGGGATGACCAGCGACGAGTTCGCGACCACAGCCTCCGACTGGATCGGCTCGGCCCGTCACCCGCGCTTCGAACGCCCCTACACCGAGCTGGTCTACCAGCCGATGCTGGAGCTGCTCGATTACCTGCGCGCCAACGGGTTCAAGGCCTTCATCGTCTCCGGCGGGGGCATCGACTTCATGCGGCCTTGGACGGAGCAAGTCTACGGCATCCCCCCGGAGCAGGTCGTGGGCTCGCAGATTGAGCTGAAGTTCGAGCTGCGCGACGGCAAGCCCGTGATCGTGCGGGAACCGAAGGTGGCCTTCATCGACGACAAGGCCGGAAAGCCGGTGGGCATCGAACGCCACATCGGCCGCCGACCCATCCTCGCGTTCGGCAACTCCGATGGCGACCTGCAGATGCTCCAATACACCACCGGCGGGCCGGGCCGGCGGCTCGGTCTGCTTCTGCATCACACGGATGCCGAGCGCGAATATGCCTATGACCGGGAAAGCCACTTCGGCAAACTCGACAAGGCGCTCGATCTGGCCGGCGATGCCGGTTGGGTCGTGGTGTCGATCAAGGACGACTGGTCGCAGGTGTTTCCAACCGTCGCACGCTGACGTCGGCCAGGCGGCCGCCGGATGCCCGCGGCCGCCCGGGCACGTCATGGGGGAGGTAACGCGCGGCCACTCCGATGATCGATACTTCACATGTCGATCGGAAGGGTCGGGTGGTCGCCGGTTGACCGGAGAGTTCCGCCCCCGTCTCGCAGGATTGAAGTGCCCCGGTCTCATGTGACGCGTGGGGGAGATCTCCGGCCGTGCGTTCGACCCTCCGAGAGCGGAAGGTGCGAGCCCGCCACACGTTTTGCGGACGGGCTTCGCGAGATGATCGCGTTACCGGTTCAGGAAATGATCGCGGTCTCGGTCTCGGTCTCGGTCGCGGTCCCTATCGAGGTCTTTGTCTCTTTCTCTGTCGCGGTCCTGGTCCCGAACGGGATCAGCGGCTGCCCGGCCAGTTCGCGGGCCGGCGCTTGGGCCCGGGCCGGCGCTTGGACCGGGACCAGCGCTCGGACCGGGGCCAGCGCTGAGGCCAGGCGCCTCGCTGCCGTAGCCGAACCCGCCACCCGAGGACCCACCGGAACCAGAGGAGCCACCACTTCCGCCTCCGCCGCCACCACCTCCGCCACCACCTCCGCCGCCACCTCCGCCGCCACCTGAGTAAGCGGGCCTCGAGGCCGTGATCAAGGAGAGCCCACTGCCAAGCATCCAGAGGGCAAAAGTTCGTCTGTTCATTTGAGCCTCCACGATATTTCGGTTCTTGACTACCACGAACCCGTGGGTTGCTGGCTACCCACTCGCATTAAGTCTAGCCCATGGTTTCGGACCTCTTTCTTGCCAAGGTGCTATTGCGGCTACGGAGCCTCTGTCCAGATGCCTAGCCCGCCGTGTCGGACCGCACGGCAAGGATCTCCGACGCAGGGTTCCGCCGTTTTCGGCCGCCGCGGATTGCCACCGGGAGCCGCTTCTGGCAGATAATCGCCGGGTAAAAACCGACTGGAGGACCCCCCGTGACCACGAACAGCGGCCCCCGCCACGGCAAGACCGGAAAACCCATCGACACCGGCAAGCTCGATCGCGTCGTCGCCGATGCGCGCAAGGCGCGCGACGAGCGTGACGCCGGCTATCGTGAGCAGGCACTGAAGCTTTACCCCTGGGTGTGCGGGCGTTGCGGTCGCAATTTCACCCGCGAGAACCTGCGCGAGCTTACGGTCCATCACAAGGACATGGACCACGACAACAATCCCCCCGATGGCAGCAACTGGGAGCTGCTCTGTCTCTACTGCCACGACAACGAGCACCAGAAATACGAGGAGCACATCGCGGCCATCGCGGCCGGGCGCGGGACCGGCAGCGGGGGCTCCGCGAGCCGGACGACGCACAAGGCCTTCGAGGGCCTCGCGGAGCTGCTGAAGAAGGGCTGAGGGAGGGGAGCATCCATGCTCCGCACGACGGCGCAAAGTATTTGCGCCTACTTGGCGCGACCGGCATCCCGCGGGCGCTCAGATGTCCAGGGTCTCGCCGCCAGGCTCGACGTCGTTCCTTCGGCGCCACCCGGCGAGGCCCTTTAGCTGGGTTTCCCGCCACAGGACGGGCCTAGAGAAGCCTTCCCAGCCCCAGCGCAGCCAATCGAGCAGCCGGAACGCGAGCCACAGGGACCAGGCCAGCATAAGTGCCCGATAGGCCAGCATCGGTAGCGACACCACCCAGAATTCGGGCAGGTTCGGTCCGCCACGGTCCTGGTACCAGCTCAACAGGGCGGCTGACGAGCCGTTGCCCCGGATCTGCATCTCCGGAGCACCGAGCAGGCCCTGTTGCACCGCGCCGATCAGGGCGCCCAGGGCCGCTATCGTCAGCAGCATCAGCCCGACCTGGGCCAGGTTGTAGCGCCCGCGCGGGGCCTCCTCGCCGAGCCGGCGCCGCAGCCCCAGCGCGAACAACCAGCCGACGATCAGGATCACGACCCAGACCTCGGACAGGCTGAGCCCGATGCCGAGCAGCAACCAATCGTGGGTGCGCAGCGGCGTGACGCGGCTGCGTCCGAGAACCAGGGCGAGCACGCCCACCACCAGCAGCACCCCCCAGAAGAGCACCACCGGACCGATCCTGGGCCCGCCCGTGAACAGGATCCACCGGTCCTCCGGCATCCGCAGAGACAGGTTCAGGTTCACCGCCGCGGACCCCAGGTCCGGAGTCGACGGGCGATAGTGGAGGCCAAGCGGACGAGGCTCTCGCCAGGTCAACGACGCCTGCTGGGACCCCGGCACCAGCGGCAGCTCGATGTCCTCCCCTTGCGCCGGCAACGGCAGATCCCGCCCGTCGAGCAGGATCCGGGTCGGCTCGGCGCCCGCCGGCAGGGCGATGCGATGGGTGCCACCCTGGGTGCTGCGCAAAGCAATCGTCAGCTCGGCATCGGCGGCACGGCGTCCGGGCGCGACCGAGTAGCCGACGCGGTCGACGGTCAACGTCGGCCCCGGCTCACCGGCCGGGCGGGTGAACCGCAGCGTGAGGGTCTCCCCCGGTCGCGGCCGCCAGGTCGGGAGCCAGCGATCGGCGTCACCCAGCGGATGCACGGCCGGGATGCCCGCGTAGTCCAGATGCCACTGGGGGCTCGGATCGAGGCGCCACTCCTCGCTCACCCGTGGGTCCTCGCCGGCGGTCAAAACAAGCTCCGAGACCGGCTCCAGCGTCGACGCCCAGCCGGTTTCCCTGGTCCCCGGTGCCAGGCTCACCAGCAACGCGCCGTCGCGAATCTGGGCATCCGCCGTCTGAACGGACTCGCCGGGCAGCAACGGCACCGGGAGCAGCGCCGGGAATTCCGGCGCCGACAGCCTCTGGACCCGGCTCTCGACCCGCCAGTCGACACCGACGCGCAGCGTCCGCTCGACCCTGAGCAGCGGCGGCAGCGGGCCCTGGGTCAGCGTCTCCTCGACACCGCCATCCTGCTCCGAGAGCCGCACCAGCTGGATCTGGTCCCCGGGCCGCCCGGTCCCGTCGAGCCCCTCGATGGACCAGCCGTCGGCCTGGACGTCCAGGTGCCGGGGTCGCAGCGGTAGCGTGATCTGGATCTGATCGCGCCCCGGCAACGGGCCGGCCAGCTCGACCCGGTGCCGGCCGCGGCCGAGGGCCACCAGCAACTGGTCGGCCGCGCCGCGACGCAGCTGATCCAGGCGGACGCCGTCGACGCTGACCTCGGTCGGCAGCCAGCCGCCCGGTCCGCCCGGGACCGGGGCGGCCACCGGGTCGGCCGCATCCAGGGTCAGGACCAGCTCGAGTCGCCGCGGATCGGCCTTCAGGAACAGGGACGACAGCTCGGCGCACTCGGGCAGGCAGTCCGGCGGCGCCAGCAGGCGGGACCGGAGCTGGTCGAGCATTTCCTGCGTCGGCAGGTCGCCGGCCTCGGCCGGGCTCGGCCCCAGCATCGCCCAGGACCCGGCCGCGACCCAGGCGAACAGCAACAGTCCTGCCGCATTGGTCCGGGGCCTCGGCGCGCGGTCGATCAGGCCGGACATTCGCAGCGCCAGCAACAGCAGCAGCAGGCTGCCCAGCAGGGCCATCGCGAGCCGCATCGCCGGCCGGATCAGCCACAGGCGCGCGGCCTCTCCGCGGTCCGCCGGACCGCTCCAGCTGAGCTCGAAGCTGCTCCAGCGCCAGTCGGGAACACCGGGACCGGACTGGACTCGGGCGTCCGGGTCGATCTGGTCTATCGGCGGCGGCGCGGGGGGCGCCGCGGACGGCAGCCCCGTGCCCAGCTTGGCCCGCGCCGCCTCGGGTGCGGCATCAGCCGCCTCGAAGGCGACGTCGGCCTGGGTCATGGCCTCGCTCATGGTCCTCGGCAGGCCCACGGCGAGACCCGGACCGCCGATCCCCACCCAGGACCGCTCCAGGTGCGGATACAGCCCGTCGCGGACATGCGACACCAGAAAGGGCAGACCGATCACCAGCAGGGCCAACAGCGTGAGCCGGAAGTACCAGCTGACCAGACCCCGAAGCCGCGCCATCCCGGATCGCTCCGACTGGACCGGCAACAGACGCAGCAGGGCCGCGCCGGCCAGCAGATTTAGCCACACCAGCCTCGGCGCCCCGGGGACCTGCCAGGTCAACCCCAGGGCCAGCAGGGCCAGGACCCCCCAGCCAAGCCCCCAGAGCCGTGAAACACCGAGCGCCAGGATCAGCACCAGGAACAGGTCGAGCAGGGTCCAGCGCGCGACCCAGCTGTCCGGTAGGTTGTCGACCCCGGAGGCGGCGAACAGGTCCCAACCCGGCGGCAGATTCAGCTGCGAGCGCACCGCGTCAAAGTCCAGCGCCCAGCCGGAGGCCGGAACGTGCGCGGGGTCGACGGCGAGCCGGCTATCCGCAACCAGATCGAGCCTGCCACGGCGCACCTCGACACCGGGATTGGCGTTCGGATCGAGCCGGGTGATCAGACGCGGCTGACCGTCGATCCTGACCTGCCCGAGCTCGAGCCCTGGAGCCGCCTCCAGGCGCCAGCTCCGTGTCAGCTGGCCCCCTATCCTGTCCTGGACGCTGTAGCCGCCCCCGTCCGAGTCCAGCCACAGCGCGCGCGAGAGCTGCAGCCGGTCCGGCGCCGGGTCCGGGTCCCCACGGCGCTGCTCGACCAGGTCCACGGTCGCCGCGGGACCGACCCGGTAAACGGGCAGCCGGAACCAGCCTGCCGGGATCCCGGTCTGGCGCGGGTCGATGGGCTCGAGGCCCTCGACCTCGACCTGGCGCAGGTCCGGGTGCGACCTGAATGCCCAGACCTCGTCCCTCGGCCAGGGCGGCGCGAGAGTCCCGCGGCCAAGCGCCGTCACCAGTCCGGCGTGATATTCCGCGAGCTCGACGACCCAGTGACCCGGGCGCACCTGCAGGTGCAGGGTGCCGTCCGGGTCCAGTCGCGACGGCAGGGGGGTTTCGACCCGCAGGGGGGTCCCTCCGGGGAGCAGCGCCGGCCCGATTCTGATCTGACGTGCACGCCCGGCGACGTCGAGCTCGAGGCGCGTCGTCACCTGCAGCGGCAGATCGTCGTCGACCAGCCGATAGACGACGAGGCCCAGGCGGTCGCCATCGGTTGCCCCCTCGGCGGGATCCCGGTCGCCGATCCAGAGCCGGCCGCCCGACTCGACACGAGGCTCGGCCACCGGACTCCCGTCGAGGACCAACGAGACCAGCCCCGTCTCGGGCGAGACCGCCAGCGCGTCGGGACGCGTGGCCCAGCGGAAGCGCCCGCTCAACGCATGGCTTCCGGGTTCCAGCCGGACGGCCGGTTGGCCCTCGCGCGACACGACCGGCACCGGCCGGTCGCCGTCGTGGACGTCGAGCGGCCAGCTATCCCCGTTGCCGGGCAGCGGTACCCAGGCCTCGGCGAACAGCTGCCACTGTTGAGCGAAAAGACCGCCTTTCCGATCCAGATCCAGGTAGAGCTGACCTGGCCAGGCGCAGAGCCGGGCCCCGTCGCCCTGGGCGATCGGACATTCGCGCCAGTCCTGCTTGTCGAGCACCCATGGGACCCAGACCTCGAGCGGCTCCGGGACATGGGGAACGGGACCGGCGTGCGACGCCGCAACCAGTGCCCATAGCAGCAGAAAGGCGGACGGTCGGGACATACGGGGTTCCTCGCGAATAGGCTGCTCGGGCCGCGAACCGGCGGCTCTGACCAGTGTAGCGGGGCCGCCCCCGTCCTGCAGCGCGACCGTTGCTGTGCGAGAATCGCGGCCCTGTCGCAGGCTCCCGAGGAATCCAGCCGATGAACCAGGCCGCCGCCACCATGCGGCACAACCCGCTGCGTCCCCCGTTGCCCGACTCACGGGGTGAGCGTCTACTCTGGGGGCGGCTCTACGGCGCCGGTGAGACACTGGCCGTGGCGAGCGCCGCGCGCGGCCATCGGGGACTGGTCCTTGCCTTGGTCGAGGACGTGCAGGCGGCGGCGACGCTGCGGGCCGAGCTGGGATTCTTCCTCGCCGACACCGGCCTGCCTCTGCTCAGTTTCCCCGACTGGGAGACCCTGCCCTACGACGTCTTCTCCCCACTGCCCGAGCTGGTATCGGAAAGGCTCCTGACCCTGCATCGGCTCCCCGCTCTCGAGCGCGGCGTGCTCATCGTTCCGGTAGCGACCCTGATGCAGCGACTCGCGCCGCGCGAGTACGTCGACGGGCACTCGCTGGTGCTCGCCGTCGGCGACCGACTGGACCTGGACGCCACCCGGCGGCGATTGGAGCGCGCCGGCTATCAGTGCGTCTCACAGGTCATCGCCCATGGCGAGTACGCGGTGCGTGGCGCCCTTCTGGACTGCTTTCCGATGGGCAGCGAGCAGCCGTTGCGGATCGACCTGTTCGATGACGAGGTCGAGACGATCCGCACCTTCGACCCGGATTCCCAGCGCTCCGGGGACAAGGTCGACCGCATCCGGATGCTGCCCGCGCGGGAATTCCCGCTCACCGAGGACGCCGTCGCGGCCTTCCGCCAACGCTACCGGGCCAATTTCGAGGGTGACCCGGGCGGCAGTCTGATCTACCGCGAGGTCTCCGGCGGCCGCAGCCCCGGGGGTCTCGAGTACTATCTGCCCCTGTTCTTCGAGGCGACCGCGACCCTCTTCGACTATCTGCCCGCGGATGTCCTGGTTTTGGAGTCGTCGGGCTGCCGGGACGCGGCGGCGGGCTTCATCGACAGCGTCGACGCGCGTTACGAGCAGCGCCGTCACGACATCGAGCGCCCGCTGCTACCGCCGGCGCGGCTCTACCTGTCGGCTGACGAACTCGCGAGTGCGCTCAATCGGCTGCCCGGTGTCGTCTACCAGTCCGCCGAGCTCGAGGGTCGGCGCAAGGGCTACGCGGATGCCTGCAACTTCGCGACCCTCGGCCTGCCGCCGCTGGCCGTTCAGGCGCGGGCGGCGCAGCCGGCCCAGTCGCTCCAGACCTTCCTGGACGAGCCGGGCCGCCGGGTCCTGTTCATCGCCGAAAGCGCCGGTCGCCGCGAGATGCTGGCCGAGCACCTGCGCGGCTTCGGCATCCAGGTGCGGCAGGTGCCGGGCTGGCAGGCGTTCATCGACGGCGACGAGGACCTCGCACTCGCGGTCGCGCCACTGGAGCGGGGCCTGTTGCTCGAGGACGCGGGACTGGCCATCGTCACAGAGACCCAGCTCTACGGCGAGCGCGTCCGTCAGGAACGCCGCCGGCGCGCCAGCGAGCGTGATGCCGAGGCCGTGGTCCGCAACCTCACCGAGCTCAGCGAGGGCGCTCCGGTGGTCCACGAGGACCACGGGGTCGGGCGCTACCTGGGTCTGAGGACGCTGACCCACGGCGACATGACCACCGAGTTCCTGATGCTGGAGTACGCCAACGGCGACAAGCTCTACGTGCCGGTCAGCTCGCTGCACCTGATTTCCCGCTACACGGGTGCATCGCCCGAGAACGCGCCGCTGCACCGGCTCGGCGGCGACCAGTGGGAGCGGATCAAGCGCCGGGCCGCTCAAAAGGCCCACGACGTGGCCGCCGAGCTGCTCGATATCTATGCCCGCCGGGCCGCCCGCCAGGGTGTCGCCTTCCCGCCGCCCGAGGACGACTACGCGGCTTTTGCCGCGGCGTTCGAGTTCGAGGAGACTCCGGATCAGCTGCGCGCCATCGAGGGCGTGCTGGCCGACATGGCCGACCCTAAGCCGATGGACCGAGTGGTCTGCGGAGACGTCGGCTTCGGCAAGACCGAGGTGGCGATGCGCGCCGCCTTCGTCGCCGTCAACGCGGGACGCCAGGTCGCGGTGCTGGTGCCGACCACGCTGCTGGCCCAGCAGCACTTCGAAAACTTCTCGGACCGCTTCGCGGACTGGCCGGTACGGGTCGAGAGCCTGTCCCGTTTCCGCACCGCGAAGGAGCAGAAACGCATCCTCGACGGGCTCGCGGACGGCACCGTCGACATCGTGGTCGGTACCCACAAGCTGTTGCAGCCGGGGATCCGGTTCGAGAACCTCGGGCTCGCCATCGTCGACGAGGAGCACCGCTTCGGTGTCCGACACAAGGAGCAGCTCAAGAATCTGCGCAGCGAGGTCGACGTCCTGACCCTGACCGCGACGCCGATCCCGCGGACCCTCAACATGGCCATGTCGGGCCTACGCGATCTGTCGATCATCGCCACGCCGCCGGTCGAGCGCCACCCCATCAAGACCTTCGTCAGCGCCTGGAACGATGGGCTGATCCAGGAAGCCGTGCTGCGCGAGCTCAAGCGCGGGGGGCAGGTCTACTTTCTGCACAACGAGGTCGAGACCATCGAGAATCAGGCTCAGAAGCTGCGAGCCCTGATCCCGGAGGCACGCACCCAGGTGGCCCACGGTCAGATGCGCGAGCGCGACCTGGAGCGGGTCATGCGCGACTTCTACCACCAGCGCTTCAACCTGCTGGTGTGCACAACCATCATCGAGAGCGGCATCGACGTCCCCAGCGCCAACACCATCGTCATCAACCGCGCCGATAAGCTCGGCCTGGCACAACTGCACCAGCTGCGCGGGCGCGTCGGGCGTTCGCACCATCGCGCCTACGCCTACCTGATCACGCCGCCGGCGCGGGCGATGACCGAGGACGCGCGCAAGCGCCTGGAGGCGATCGAGTCGATGGAGGATCTCGGCGCCGGATTCACGCTGGCGACCCACGACCTGGAGATCCGGGGCGCCGGCGAGCTGCTCGGGGACGAGCAATCGGGCCAGATCCACGAGATCGGCTTCACGCTCTACATGGACCTTCTGGAGCGGGCCGTCGACGCCCTGAAGTCTGGCCGTACGCCGGAGCTCGATCGGCCGCTGGACCACGGCGCCGAGATCGATCTGGGGCTTCCGGCACTGTTGCCGTCGGACTATCTGCCGGACGTGCACACCCGGCTGGTTATGTACAAGCGGATCGCCAGCGCGGCCGACCGCGAAGGGCTGAAGGAGCTCGAGGTCGAGATGATCGACCGTTTCGGACTTATTCCCCAGCCTGCCAGGAACCTGTTGGACATCACCGAGCTGAAACTCCGGGTCCAGCCCTACGGCATCCGGAAGATCGAGGCGGGACCGACCAGCGGTCGGATACTGTTCGGCGAGCAACCCCGGATCGACCCGGCGAACCTGGTCCGGCTCATCCAGACCCGGCCGAAGGAGCTCAAGCTGGAAGGCGGGGACAAGATCCGGTTCTTCCGCGACATGTCCGACCCCGGGCGCCGACTACCCCAGGTCGCGGACCTGATCGATCAGATCACCGCGTAGCGGGCCGCCCCTGCTCAATCAAACCCGTTCGGGTTCTCGGACTGCCAGCGCCAGGCGTCGCGAACCATATCGTCGAGCCCTAACTCGGCCCGCCATCCCAGCGCGTCCAGCGCCGCGGCCGGATCCGCGTAACAGCTGGCGATGTCGCCGGCTCGGCGCTCGACGATCTCGTAGGGAACGGGCCGGCCGCTCGCCTCCGCGAACGCGGCCACCATTTCGAGCACGCTGTAGCCGCACCCGGTGCCGAGGTTGTAGACCACGACGCCAGGATCGGATGCGAGCTTCTGCAGGGCCGCCAGGTGCCCGCGGGCCAGGTCCACCACATGGATGTAGTCCCGGACGCCGGTGCCGTCGGGCGTCGGATAGTCGTTGCCGAACACGCGGAGCTTCGGAAGCCTGCCGATCGCGACCTGCGCGATATAGGGCATCAGATTGTTCGGAATACCGTTCGGGTCCTCGCCGATACGCCCGCTCGGGTGGGCGCCGACCGGATTGAAGTAGCGCAGCAGCGCGACGTTCCAGGTCGGGTCGGATACGTTGAGGTCGCGCAGGATCTCTTCGATAAAGAGCTTCGAGCGGCCGTAGGGGTTGGTCGCGGACGTCGGGAAGTGCTCCCGGATCGGCACCGTGGCCGGGTCGCCATAGACGGTCGCGGACGAGCTGAAGACGATGTTCCTGACCCCGGCCTCGGCCATGGCCTCGCACAGGGTGATGGTGCCGCCGATGTTGTTGTCGTAGTAGGCGAGCGGCATCTGGACCGACTCGCCAACGGCCTTGAGCCCCGCGAAGTGGACCACGGCGTCGAAAGCCCGATCGGCGAAAATCCGGTCAAGCGCCGCTCGGTCGCGAATATCCGCCTTGACGAAGTCGATCTCCTTACCGGTGAGGGCCTGCACCCGCCGCAGGGCCTCCTCCTTGCTGTTGCTCAGATTATCGACGACAGTGACCCGATAACCCGCCTCCAGCATCTCCAGGCAGGTGTGGCTGCCGATGAACCCCGCGCCGCCCGTGACCAGGACCCGCATCTCCGACTCCTTCACCAAGACAAGATCGAGCCGCCAGTGTAGCGGATTCAGCCGGCCTCCGGGACCGACGGGCGATCGCGTCCCTCGGTACGCAGGCGCTGGCGCAGCCGGCGCAGCTGCTCGGCGTTCAGGGCATCGGGGAACAGGGGCATGGCGCAGCGACGAAAGCGCCCGCAGCGGAAGCTCAACACGACCAGACGCACGCCCACATAGGTCGATGGGGACAGGCGCGCCGGGAGCTCGCGGCCTGAGGCGAAGGTCAGCTTCCAATCCCCGTCGGGCGCCCAGAGTGCGGCCACGAGCGACCAGGGCGCCCGCCGAAGCACCTGCGCGAACAAGCCGTAGCCAAGGCTCCCAAGGACCAGGAGCAGCAGGGGTAGGCGGTAGACGCCCGGAGGCAGGGCGATGACGACCGCAGCGGCGGCCAGGTGCGTCACGACGACGAATACCGCCAGGTACCGGGAGAACCTCGGCCTGATCAGCAGCGGCGGCCTTTCGCGATGGGTTCCCACGGGTGGGCTCTCGGAGCGCTCGACCGCTGCGTCGGGGGGGAGTGCCGCGCGACGGATCGCGGCAAGAGCGCGGCCGCTGGGGTCACGTTCTCCAGGCGCCCGCGACCTCGATGATCCGCCTCACCATGTCGCGCAGCTCGGCGTCCTCGGCGACCGAACGGGTCATGAACCAGTCGCTCAGCTGCTGGTCCTGGGTCTCGAGCAGCCGCACGAAGGTCGCCCTCGCCCGCTCGTCCAGGTCGCGGTAGCCGATTTCGAGAAACCGCATCAGCAGGTGGTCGAGCTCCAACATGCCGCGCCGGCACTGCCAGCTCAGCCGGCGGACCTCCTGCTCGAGTTCGGTTTCGCCCGCGGCCGTGGTCAGATGCCCTTCTCCAGCATCAGTTCCTTGATGTTGCCGATAGCGCGCGTCGGGTTCAGGCCCTTCGGGCAGACCTCGACGCAGCTCATGATGGTGTGGCACCGAAACAGCTTGTAGGGGCCCTCCAGGTCGTCGAGCCGTTCCTCGGTCGCCTGGTCGCGACTATCCGCGAGGAAGCGCCAGGCCTGCAGCAGGGCGGCCGGTCCGTGAAAGCGGTCCGGGTTCCACCAGAACGACGGGCAGGAGGTCGAGCAGCAGCCGCAGAGGATGCACTCGTAGAGCCCGTCGAGCTTGTCGCGCTCCTCCGGGGACTGCAGGATCTCCTGCTCGGGCAGCGGGTCGTTGCGGATCAGATAGGGCCGGACGGCCCGGTACTGCTCGTAGAACTGGGTCATGTCGACGACCAGGTCGCGAATGACCGGGCGGCCCGGGAAAGGTCTGACCGAGATGGGCTCCTTGAGCTCGGCGATCGGAGTGATGCAGGCGAGCCGATTCAGCCCGTTCACGTTGACGCCGTCGGAACCGCAGACCCCTTCGCCGCAGGAGTGGCGGAAGGAAAAGCTCTCGTCCTGCTTCTTAACCTCTAGCAGGGCATCGCGAAGCATCATTCCCTGGAAGGTACGGACCTCGAACGCCTGCATCCTCGGCTTCTTGTCGGTGTCCGGGTTGTAGCGGTAGACGCTGATCTTCATTCGGTCTGGCCTTTGGTCGGGTCGTTGTTCTCAGGCATCGGGAAGCTCTGACCTATCTCGCGGCGGCGTGTTCCTGGACCCGCGATTAGTAGACGCGCTCCTTGGGCGGGAAGCTCTCGACGGTCAGCGGCTTGGTGCGAACCGGCTTGTAATCCATGCGGTCGCCATCCTGGGCATAGAGGCTGTGCTTCATCCACGCCTGATCGTCACGTCCCGGGTAATCGGGCCTCGAGTGGGCGCCCCGGCTCTCCCGCCGATTCAGCGCGGAGACGGCGATCGACATGCCGACGTCGATCATGTTTTCGAGTTCCAGGGCCTCGATTCGGGCCGTGTTGAAGACCTTGGAGTGGTCCGTAAGCCGGGCGTCGGCGAGCTTGTCCCGCAGCGCGCAGAGCTTCCGGTAGCCCTCGGCCATGATGTCCTCGGTCCGGAACACGCCGGCGTGGTCCTCCATGCACTTGCGGAACTCGGCGCGCAGCTGTTGTGCCGAAACGCCGTCACCCTTGCGCTCCCAGCGCTCAAGCCTCGAGACCGCCTGATCCAGGCTCGCCGGATCGACACTGCGCTGGAATGGGTTCTCGCGCACGAAGTCGATGATGTCCTTGCCCGCGAGCCTGCCGAACACCAGGATATCCAATAGCGAGTTGCCGCCGAGCCGGTTGGCCCCGTGCACCGAGGCGCAGGCACACTCGCCGGCCGCGTAGAGCCCGACGACGACCTCCTCCGAACCATGGCCGGCGGGCATCACCGCCCGGCCGAAGCGGTCCGTCGGGATGCCGCCCATCGCGTAGTGAGCCGTCGGGAACACCGGGATCGGCTCGCGCACCGGGTCGACACCGGCGAAGATCTTGCTCGACTCGCGGATACCGGGCAGTCGCTTGGCGATGACCTCCTCGCCCAAGTGGTCGACCTTGAGCATCACATGGTCGGCCTCCTCGCCGCAGCCGCGCCCCTCCTTGACCTCGGTCACGATCGCGCGGGCCACGACGTCGCGGCTGGCGAGGTCCTTGGCCCTCGGTGCGTAGCGTTCCATGAACCGCTCGCCGTCCTTGTTGATCAGATAACCGCCCTCGCCGCGCACGCCCTCGGTGATCAGCATCCCCTTGCCGGCGATACCGGTCGGGTGGAACTGGTAGAACTCCATGTCCATCAGGGGTATGCCGGCGCGCAGCGCCATCGCGCAGCCGTCGCCGGTATTGATGTGGGCGTTCGACGTGGTGCGGAACACCTGCCCGCAGCCGCCCGGTCGCGAGCAGCGTGGCCTTGGCCTCGATCAACAGGGGCTCGCCGGTTTCAATCTCCAGTGCAAGGGCGCCGCAGATGATGCCCTCCTTGTCCCGGACCAGGTCGACGGCGAAGAACTCGTCGAAAAAATGGGTGCGGGCGCGGACGTTCTGCTGATACAGGGTATGAAGGATCGCGTGTCCGGTGCGGTCCGCCGCGGCGCAGGTGCGAGCGGCCTGGTCGCCGCCGAAGTTCTGGCTCTGACCGCCAAAGGCGCGCTGGTAGATCTTGCCGTCGTCGAGACGCGAGAACGGCACCCCCGCGTGCTCGAGCTCGTAGACCGTCGGGATGGCCTCCCGGCACATGAACTCGATGGCGTCCTGGTCGCCTAGGTAGTCCGAGCCCTTTACGGTGTCGAACATGTGCCAGTGCCAGTTGTCCGGAAGCACGTTCGCCAGCGCGGCGTTGACCCCACCCTGGGCGGCAACGGTGTGGGACCGGGTCGGGAACACCTTGGAGACCACGGCGACATGCACGTCCGCCGAGGCCAGCTGGAGCGCCGCGTTCAGACCCGCACCACCGGCGCCGATGATCAGGGCGTCGAAGTGTCTCGTAGCTATCTTCATCGGCGGCTCATCCCGTGATTGCGGCGGTGACGATCGCCTTGAACGCCCAGAGCCCGGAGGCGATGAACAGCAAGGCGAAGAGCGAGAGCAGGACGACGCGTATACCGAGCGGATGCACGTAATCCATCAGCACATCCCGCGTGCCGACCCAGGCATGGGCCAGGAGCAAGGGGATGAACAGCAGCAGCCCGCCGCTGACCAGGGGTCGCGCGACCCAGTCGCGCAGGGCCTCGTAATCGGCCGGAGCATTGAACACAAAATGGATCAGAAGGTAGGCGCAGAACAGCCCCAGATACACCGCCGTGACCCGCTGTATGACCCAGGCGTTTAGACCGGATGCCTGTCTGCTCATAGTGCCAACCCTCCCCCGATCACGAGAACGGCGACCGCGGCGATCATCACGGTCCAGGCACTGCGCCGGGCGGGGAGACGATCGACCCCCAGACCCAGGTCCAGCATCAGGTAGCGAATGCCGGCGAACAGGTGGTGCAGAATTCCCCAAGCCAGGGCGAGCAGGATCAACCTGACCAGCCAGTTATCCAGCGTCGCGGCAACGGCGGCGAAGCCTTCAGGGCCGGACAGGGCTCGGTGGAACAGTATCGCGGCGAACGGGAGGGCGAGGACCATCCACACGCCGCTCACGCGGTGCAGAATCGAGAGGATGCCTGGAACGGGCAGCTTGATCCGCCACAGCTCCAGGAAAACGGGTCTTTGTGTTTGCATTCGCGAGCCTTTGGTGGTTCGAGACTGCCGATTGCCGCTTAAGGCGCGTAGCACCCTTCGACACGGTGGCTTCCGGCTGGTTTGGCGCCTGGATGTTCCGACAATCCACTATTTTCGAACAGCGACCCGCGAGCGAAGACGGCCGCGCCGAACCATTTTTTGTGCGCCGCAACGGAGTATAAGCGTTTTGTCCCATCCATCAATTGGTTTTATCAAAGGAAAGGGCGCGGTTTTTCCGAGCATTTCCCAAGCGGAGCCGCCGCGCCCAGAGGCGGCGAGACTCGCCGGTCGACTGGACCCGGGTTCGCCCGGCGACTTCAGCCAACCCCGGGCGCATCGCGTGGAGCTGTTAGATCGTACGGACCCAGGAACGTTCCTGGGCGTCAACGAGCGGTGGGTCACCCGCCGCGGCGCCGGTCACCCAGAGGTTTCCGAACGTCGCGCCACCAGTGACTGGCCCGGTACAGCATGAATCGGAGGCCGCGCTTGTAGATGGTGATTCCCGTCAACTCCTGCGACTCGGTGGCCCAGGCGGCCTTGAAGCGGCTGTCGCTGTCGCCGCCCTGCAAGGCGAGAAAGTCGAAGAAGCGATACCGGGAATCGAAGTGCCGCTTCATGACCTCGGCATTGAGAATGACCCCGGGGGAGAATTTCGCGAGTGAAGGGTCGTAGCAGATATGCGCGCCGTAGACGACCCCCCCGCCTCGAAACACCATCGCGGCGGCGGCATCGTTCGTTCCGCTGGTCAGGAAGCCGATCGCCACCATGCCCTCGGGCGCGAGCCGCTGAACCAGGTCCTTGTAGAATGCGAACTGCCCCGGATTCCCCCCTATGCTGAATTCGGCTCCGCCCTTCCAGGTCTGCCGCTCCAGTGCGACATAGCGCTCCAGCGCGCCGCCGATATCGCCGGGATCCTCGAAGAAATCGAATGACAGAGGCGGCGCATGCTCGCTCAGACGCCGCCTGCACCTCGCCCAGTCGCCCCGCACCTTACCTTTCAGCGCGCGGACATAGTCCGTCCAGTCGCCGGCGATGTCCGCCCGGTAAGACCACAGCGGCGGGGTATGCCGAACCGAATAGCCGTGGCCCGTCAAACAGGCCGTCCTGATCGAGCGCGGGTGAGCCGAGCGGTTGCGTGAAGGGTCGTAGCAGATATGTGCCCCATAGACGATCCCCCCACCTCGGAAAACCATCGCGGCGGCGGCATCTTTCGTTCCGCTGATCAGGAAGCAGATGGCCACCATGCCCGCCGGTGCGAGCTGCTGCACCAGCTCGGCATAGAACGCGAACTGTTCCGAACTGCCTCCGATGCTAAAGCTGGCCCCACCCTTCCAGGTCCTGCGTTCCAGCGCCACGTACCGTTCGAGTGCCTGGCCAATGTCGTCGGCGCCCTCGAAGCATTCGACCGTAAGCGGCTGAGCGTGCTCGCACAAACGCCGCTTGCACCGCGCCCAATCCCCGCGCACCTTACCCTTAAGGGCCGCAACGTACTCCGTCCACTTTCCACCGATCGCGGCGCGATACGACCAAACGCCGGGCGAGCGCCGAACCGAAAAGTTCGCTTCCCGAAAAACGCCCTGGGCGAGGACGCCGGAATCGGGCGGCTGTTCGTCCAAAGCAATCGCATCCCAGGCCGTGAAGTCGCTCGTCAGAAACTTCTGGATCACACCCCACATCAGGACATCGTCTTGCGTCGTAAGGATACGGGGTTTGTCCCCGTCACCCCATTCGGTGATGAACTTGATCACCCGAAACGGAATCACGGACAGCAGCATCTCGGGCTCGATCACGAACGGTGCGATACCCACTAGCTGCTGCCGGTCGCGAATGGCGAGTAGAAACAGCCGATCCGACTCGCCGCGAAAGTGGACCCAGTCAGTTCGAACGAACTGGAGGGAGCAGAAAAGGCTCGGCGCGCGGGCCCGTTCGAACAGTGCGACGTACTCCTCCCCGATGGCGTCGAGGTCCTCGCAGCGAGTCGATGACCTCGACAACGAAAGCGTCGCTGGCACTCGTCATGAGACGGCACCCTGAAAGTGGGCCTCCGCGACACGCCGTCCACCGGCGTCACCTCTCGGTGCAATGGACGCTGACGACGGAGACTCCGCGTACACCGGCGACCAGGCTTCGTTTCTACCCATAACAGTGTTTCCTTCGCATCCAGGACGGGGCCATCGGCAACGCCGATCCAGCCCGTTTCCGCGGGGCTGAAACAAAGAAGCGGACGCCGTGCGGCCCACCCACCCATCGAAAAATGTCACATTGACAGTTCTTCGTCCGCTAAAGACAAGAGGCACCAGCCAAATTAGCCGGCGCCTCTTTTTCGGGTGCCGCCGCCGCTTGCGTACTGCGACGGCCGATCTATGGGCTAATCCGACCCTCCCTCCGCGAGGGCCGGAATTGCACGTTCGGCTATTCGGTGCCGCCCCGCTTGATCGACCACCGAAAGGTTTTCCAGCGGCTACTCGTCGTCTTCCCAGATCACCTCGTCTCTCGCGTAACCGAGCACCGCGTAATTCGGGACGGCCCGCGTCACCGGCTCCAGGACCGGCATCCAGCCACCACCGTTCCAGGTGAGGTCGGCTTTCTGTAGCGATGTGCCATTCAGAACCCCCCAGTTGTCGGCACGACGGAAACCAACGTAACCACTCAGGGGGACGCTGTCCACGGCGGGATCCGAGCTTGGGTTGAACCAGTTCAGAATCATTTGCCGGCCGCTCTTGCGCACGAGATCGCTGTCGGCTGGCTCGTCGCTGATATCGATATCCGCTCTGCCCGCAACGACGTCCTCACTGTTCGTAACCACGCCAAGCGTTATGAGGTTCTGGACGTTGTAGTACACCCAGCGCCAGACCGGCATTTCCGCCTTGTTCATGGGCGGCGGGAACGGCACGTCGACCAACTTCTTCTCGGTGACCGGCACGGACGAGGCGAAAATGCCGCTCGGGCTATGACACTGGTCGCAGCCGGTGCGCATCGGCCCACCCAGCGCATTGTCGCCCGGATCCGGGCTGATGCCATGGCCACCCAGGGTCACGCCGTTGGAAAATGCGGGATAGTTCCCCACCAGTTGGTCGATGATCTGTGGAATCTGCTCCAATGGCACTCCCTGCTCCATCAGCTGTTGCTGGATTCCCATGGTGAGGAACAGCTTCATGAAACTGCCATCGGGTAGCTTCATGGTGGCCACGTTCGAGACATTCGACATCGGCGGATACCAACTGTAATCGGCGGGCAGGAACATCGGCGTATTGAAGCCCTTGAACTCCTCAAGACCTTGATTGACAGCGCTCAACATGTCGAACAGCACCGGGACATCGGGATCGACGATGCCGTTGCCGTCATAGTCCTCCAGCTCTCCGGCCAGCTCGGAGCTCACCATGTAGTGCTCGTACATGTAGCCCGACTTGCTGAAGTTCATCAGGTTCGGGAACGCCTGCATCATGGCCATGGTCTGCAGACTGGGCTGGCCCATGGCGAAGAGGTCCGAGATCGTGACCCTTCGGGTTTGCTCCGGTGTCAGACCCTCAACGATCGGGTCACTGCCGGGGATCAAATTGCCGTCGGCGTCGTAGGCGTCGACCGGGTATATGGTCCCGAGCAGCTTCAATGCGGTGAAGACCTCCGCGTTTCCGTAGAGGCCATCCTCGCCGCAGACGAACGGCTCATGTCTCCGGAAGCTGCAGCTTGCGGCAGTCCACGGCGTTGGCGAAGAACCCGTACATCGAGTACTTGTTGTACGGGAACCCCGCCTCATTGGTCTTCGTCTTCCCCATGAAGAAGCGGCCGTCCATCACCATGCCATTGGCCATCGGCTTGAAGGGGGCGATCTTGGCGTTCGGCGCCCCGCGGATAGCCAGCGACTGGGCGAGGAAGGACGTCTGGCCGTCGAACCACATCAGCACCGGGGTCAGCCGGTACGCCTCGAAGTCAGCGTCTACGTCGCCCGGTACCTCCTCGTCGGCAACCATATGATCGGCGGTAATGAGCTTCGTATCTAGGCCGTCGGCGTTACGCCCAAACGAAAGATGGGCGCCGTCACCGTACACCGAGTAGGTAATGCCGCCACTTTTCGTGATGTGGCAGGTCTCGCAGGCGATGACGTTGAGATGTTGATCGGCGTGCACGCCCGGCCGCCGGGTGCTGCCCTTATGCGTCAGGTCGTCCCGGACGTGGCACTGCACGCAGGTGAGGTGGGTTGGATCATTCGGATCGGGGGCCACGCCCGGGGCCGGCGGCGGATAGTCGGCCGCGGCAAGGTCGCCGCCCACCAGATGCCCGCGAACGAACTTGTGGGTATCGAGCAGGCCGTCGCCGTCCAGGTCCTGATCCTTGAAGGTCTTATGGCAGGCGGTACAGGTGTTCTTCGCACACGAATCACCGCCCTCGTCCTCATCGCCGTTCTCGAAGCACACGGAGACGTGCACGTCATAGCCTTCTCTAAAGAGAGTGCCGCGCTTGTAACCGGTCCGCGCATGTTCGTGGCAACGCAGGCAGTTGTGTTCGTCGGTAGTGCCGACCGACAACACGGCCGCTACCGAGCGATCCTGACCGACCGTCGGCCAAAGCGTGTCGCCGGCACCATCCCCATCGGAGTCGATCATCAGCGGAAAATCGGGCACTCCGTCGCCGGTGGCGTCGATCAGCAAATCCGGCTGGCCGTCATGGTCGAAATCGGTGTTGTCGCGGAACTCATTCGCGTAGCCGTGAGGCGACGGAGACGGGTCGCCGGGCTCCGCGTAGCCCGCGATCTGATGGGTCGCCGCCAAAGCGGGGTCATCCCAATCCAGATCATCACGCACTGACTGATAGTGCTCTGCATGACAGATCAGGCAGTCCAGACCGCCGTCGACGATGCTCGCGGCATTCGACGCGGCCAACTGCATGGCGTCCTCCTGCGGCATGCCGTAGGCCATGAACATCTGCATGAACGAGCTGGTGAACGCGCCCTCCATCGGTGGAATAAACCGGCCGACGTGACACTTGCCGCACTCGCCGAGGTTGACGTCGCTGGTGTAGTTGATCAGGGCGCTCGTTCCCGGAAGGCCGCAGGCGCGATCGAGCGCGCCGTGGGCGCCGCCGCCCGGGAAGAGTATGCGGGGGTTCGGTCCCTGCGCGCTAAAGTGGACCGAGCTCTTAAGCTGGGCAACCGCGTCCTTGTGACACTCGCCGCAGATGACGGTGGACAGGCTGCGTTCGGCCTCCGCCTTCGGTATCCGTTTCGTCTGACCGTCGACTGTCAGGATGTAAAGACCCTTGTCAGGGTTGTATCGAATATGGTTATCGTGCCCGCGTAACGCCGCCGCCGGCACGCCGCCCGCCGAAAGCGCCAATGTCGCGGCTAGGGTCCAAGCCGAAGCCTTTCGCAAGAGCGCCCGAGTTTGTCTCGACATGAACAGGTTCCTCCCTTTCGCGGATGCTGGCCCGTGACGTCCAGTCCGCGCTCGCTGACCTCTCTGAAGTGATGTCCCGAGCCGTCGCCTCCCCCCGTATATCGAACTCCCGCCGCTTCACCCACCGACGCGAGAAAGCCGCGACTCAGATCACAGATTAGCCACTAGCAATATGGTTATTTACTAAAAGTATCGGTTTGTTGACGTCGATCAAGAAACCTCTAGAAATTCTTTCCACACCAAGATTCTCGTACGCATTTTTTAAATAAAAAATAGCGTGTTATGTTCTTTTTTATCGGGCCAGCCGAGTTTATCTGGGTGGATCGTTTGAGAATTGTCGTTGAATGCGGCGAGCGCACGCGCGGTACGCAGTGCCAGGGAAAAAAGTACGGCGTAGCTCACCGCAGCCGTAGCGCGCCGTTTCCGCCACCTCGGATACCAGAGCGTCCACCGGGCGCCGTCGCAATGCCGTCGACTTCACGAAGATTCCGATCGAACCAATCGTTGGATTCGGTTCGGTTCGCTTCTAGCGAGGCGTGTAGCCATTACAGGGCGCGCAGCATGGCGATCGGTCGGGCGTGATTACGTAGCCGCGCGGCCCGGTTCATACCCGGGGTCTAACCCTGGATGCCCGGGCGTGCGCCGAGCATGGACTGGCCGGGCATATTCTTGATCTCCGCTTGGCACTCGAGACCTCCGAAGCGCACGTCAACGCGGCAGCGGCCAGGCCATCGGTTCGGCCTGATCCTGCACCACACGGACTCGGACCGCGAGTTTGCCTAAGACCGCGAGAGCCATTTCGACAAGCTGGACAAGGCCCTGGACGCGGCGCCCGATGCCGGCTGGGTCAAGGACGACTGGTCGCAGGTATTCCCTTCGCCCAGAGCAGTCTGGGGTTCCGCTTCCACCAACCGGAACACGCGGGTATACCTGAAGCTGGAAAATACCTTGGATGGCAGCTCCCAGTAACGGAGAGTAATCGGTAGTTCGGCGCCCCATGCGCATGCCCGCTCCCTCGTAGCGCGGCAAGTCTTCCAATGCCATCGCCGCATCCAGCTCTTTCTCCTACAACGCGTTTGCTTTTCGGGGTTCACCGTAGCTCAACGCTCGCAAGGCTCACCTGGCGCCGTGTGAACGATCGCTACCGTGTCGTCACTATCACAAATCCCGGCGGAATTTGGGCGGTGAACTATAGTTAGCGTTCAGCGGAGTTTTTCGCTGTCTTTTCCGTGTCCAAGAAAACGAACCCGCCAAGGGGCCGGTCCGGGTCGCTTTCGTCGCGAACCAGGGGACCCACAGAGAGAATGTGTGCTGTGAAGCCAAGCCTTAGACACCATCGGACCAATGTCCAGAGGGATTGGAATGGCCAGGGCAGGGTTTTTCTCATGCGCGCTGGACGACGCCTCTCGCGCGAATAGGTTTAACGCAGCGCTTCGCGATGTCGGCGTCGACATCGAGGAGCAGGAGAACGATCGAGGCTGCCCCTACGGCGTGCTGCTCTTTGACGAGCCCAGCGAGCGGGTACACCGCTTACTTAATGAGAGCAGCCGCGGGGGAGAGACGCTGATTGTTGCGGTTGAAGTCTCTCGACCGCTTCGGACGGCGGAGACCTGGGCCCTGTTGGAGGCCGGCGCAGCGGACGTGCTCGTCTGGGGCCAGGATCGGCAGAGCTCCGAACAGGTCAAGGCGCGACTGGAACGTTGGGCCGCGGTGGATGCGTTGTTGGCATCGAGTTGGATCCGGGAGCGGATGATCGGCACCAGCCCGGCTTGGCGCACCAAGCTGCGGGAGCTTGTAGAGGCCGCGCGATTCACGAGCTCACCCGTGGTCCTGATGGGCGAGAGCGGCACCGGCAAGGAGCTCGCCGCCCGCCTGATTCACGAGCTGGACCCAAGGCCGACGAAGACCAACCTTGTGGTGCTCGATTGCACCACCATTGTGCCGGGGCTCTCCGGCAGCGAGTTCTTCGGACACGAGCGCGGGGCCTTCACCGGTGCGGTGGCGCAGCGGGAAGGCGCCTTCGCACTGGCGAACGAGGGCACGCTCTTCCTCGACGAGATCGGAGAGCTCTCGCTGCAACTGCAAGCTCAATTGTTGCGCGTTATCCAGGAAGGCGCCTACAAGCGCGTCGGCGGAAACGCCTGGCAGCGGACCGAGTTCCGGCTCGTCTGCGCCACCAACCGCAACCTGGAGGAGCAGGTCCGCCGTTGCGCGTTCCGGGGCGACCTATACTTCCGCATCGCCAGCCTGGTCTATACCCTGCCGCCGCTGCGCCAGCGAATCGAGGACATCCTCCCCCTGGCCCGTCATTTCATCCGCGAGCTGCGCCCGGACGAGGATCCGCCAGAGTTGGATGCAGGGATCCAGGACTACCTCCTGAGACACGACTACGCGGGCAACGTGCGCGAGCTGAGGCAGCGGGTCGCCCGTCTGATGCACCGCTACGTCGGCGGCGGCCTCCTCAGCGTCGGTAATATACCACCCGAAGAACGACCCATATCGGACGACCCGCCCTATGACTGGCAAGGCGAAGCGCTCGAGCGGGCGATCCGTCGGGCGATTGCACTCGGTGCTGGCTTGAAGGAAATCAGCCGAACCGTCGAAGATCTCGCGGTACGCATCGCCGTGGATGGCGCCGAGGGTAACCTTCAGCGGGCGGCGCAGGCGCTGGGTGTGACTGATCGGGCCCTGCAGATCCGGCGCGCGAACCGCCGGCAGATCCAGGATGCCCGCTGGCCTGCGCCCAGCTTGACGAGAAGAAGCCGGGCGCAGTCCCAATTTCAGCGTCTGAAGTGGCGCCTCCGCGTGCGGCCAACAGGCTGTGGATCGCGGGCGATGCGCTTCCTCAAGAAGGCGCTCCGGCGGCCAACCAGGGATCCCCCCTGGAAATGAACGCGAGCTCGGCAGCGTCGCCTGACCAGGTGCGCGACCGGTCTGATGAGTCGGACGGGCGGCTCGCGTCCACCTCGCCGATCAGGCGCAAGAAGTTTCTGCCGAGGACCGCCTCGGCTGCCGCCTTCGGCAGCCCCAAGGCCCGAACCTTGGCCAGTTCCAGGCCGGGATGCAGCCAAGGACCGTCGGAGCCGAACAGGACCTTGCGCGCACCCGCCCGCCGCACCGCCTCCACCAGCAGGTCGAAGCGGCGCACGCCGGCCGTATCCGTGTGGATGTTCGGATGACGTACCAGGTGGTCAATCAGGGCCAGTTGGGCCCGCCAGTCGTCGGCGAAGCTCCCCAGGTGCGGGATGATGAAATTGACATCCGGGTACTCTTGGGCGAGCAGTTCGCACACCGCCACCTCCCCCATCAGGTCGTAGAGCACGGGCAGCCCGAAGGCGCGAGCCGCCTCGCACACCTCCCGGCTGATGGGGGCGTCGTGCCGGTGGACCTTGATCCCGACGAAACCGAATTCCTCCACCGCCTGCCGGACAAGGGGCATGACACGACCACGATCCCGCGCCGCGTTGACGAAGGCGAAGCCGTAAAACCGCTCCGGCCGGCTCGCCGCGATACGCGCCACCTCGCGGTTGGCGATCGCATAATCCGAATGGAAGGCGGCGAACAGCAGCGTCCGCTGGATGCCGGCCTTCGCCGCACGACGAAGGTACTTGTCCAGCGGCGCTGCGGTGTCCCATGGGCCGGTCAGGCCGTCGCCTTTCCCGGCGTGGCAATGCGAGTCGATGATCATGCCATGGCCTGCTGCAAGACTGGCCTGTGCCGGAGCCGTCGGCTGTCGCCCAGACCCTCCAGTTTCGCCGCTTCGTCCAATAAACGCTTACTGGTCTCGATGCCCCGGAAGAAGGTGGGCAAGTGCAGCCGCTCATTCGGCCCGTGGATATGATCGTCCGGCAGGCCGAACCCCATCATCACCACCGGCAGACCCAGGATGTCTTGGAAAAGTCCCACCACAGGAATGGTCCCACCACTGCGCACGAACACCGGCGCGACGCCGAAGGCGCTGCGATAGGCCGTCGTCGCTGCACGCACCGCCGGGTGTTCGCGGCTCAGCGTCACGGGCCTGGCGGACACCAGAGTACGCATCCCCACGCGGAACCCGGCAGGACCTGACCTGGGCCAGATGCGCCCGCAGTAGATCGGCGATCTCCTCCGGCTGCTGGTCGGGCACCAGGCGGATGTCGCAGCTTGGCCGAGGCCCTGGCGGGGATCACCGGCCTTCACGCCGGGCCCCTGGTACCCTCCGGTAACGCCCGTTACGGCCAGCGCGGGCCGAATGGTGCTTCGTTCGTATAGGGAGTAGACCGCGCTCTCCGCCGCTGGGTGTCGCACCGGCATCCCGTAGAATCTGGGCGTCGGAAGGTCCGACCTGCCGCATGTAGGCGCGCTCCTGGTCATCGCAGCGGCGAACCCGTTGGTAGAAGCCAGGGATGGCGATCCGCCCCCTGGCGTCGTGCAGACCAGCCAGGATCTGGGCGAGCGCCTGGAGCGTGTTGCCGACCGCCCCTCCCAGTACCCCCGAGTGCAGGTCCCGCCGCGGTCCCCGGACCTCCAGTTCCACACCCAAGGCACCGCGCAGCGAGTAAGTGATGGCGGGACGGTCGGCGGCGGGGATCTGGGTGTCCGAGATCACCACGAAATCCGCCGCCAACAGGTGCCGACGTTGCCAGAGGAAGGCCCCGAGATTCGGGCTGCCGATCTCCTCCTCGCCCTCGAACAGACAGACGACGTTCACCGGCAGCCTGCCCCTCGACTTCAGCAGGGACTCGATCGCCTTGACATGGATGAACAACTGCCCTTTGTCGTCGCTCGCCCTCGACCTGAAGAGCCGCTCGCCCCGCACCGTCGGCGTAAAGGGGGCGAGCGCCACTCCATCCAGGGGCTCGGCCGGCTGGACGTCGTAGTGGCCGTAGATCAGCACGGTCGGTCTACCCGGTGCGTCACGCCAGTCGGCAGACCACGACCGGGTGACCGTCGGTGGGTAGAACGGACGCGTGATCGAGGCCGATGGAGCGGAGGTGGTTCGCGAGCCAAGCAGGCGCAGCTTTCGGATCGCAGCGGCGTGAGTTGCGGTTGCGCTGATGGAGGGGTAGTCGAACGATTTCGGCAAGCTCTGTAGAATTCGGCCCTTCGCCGTTCGTTCTCCAGCAAACATATGCCCCTCGCAACAGAACTCCCGATTATCTCCATAAGCCCACGCCCTCTACTCAACCGCTGAGTGGAAGCCGTCGAACCACTGAACGGCAAAGCCGGGGCGCTCCGACTCGGCGGAAGCCCGATGTCCTCCCCTTCACAACAGGACGCCCAAAGCGGCGGGCAGCGGATTCCCTCTCCACGAATACCTGAGGACAAGGCATTGGATCTGGACGTTGATGTTCCAGCGGTACCGCGATGGAATGCCGTTTCGGGGTAATATTTCTTCTTGTCATCGTACCGTCCGGGTTAACTTCCGGTTGGCCTGTGTATCGCACCCAGACCGGCCTCCTTCTCTCTTCGAGTTTCTTTGCGCCACGTGAACGTGGCCATCTCGCGGTTACTCGAAGGTCGTAGGTGATCCAGCAATACGTATTTCAGGTAAATGAAGTTTCCGGTATTCGTACCTCGAGTTCGTTTAGGCTTCTCGTTACTCGACGTTCCCATTCGTCAGTTTACTGAGCCTCTATGACGTCGCGTATATTGGCCCCTATATCTGATATCTCCAATCCGTTTCTTCGTTCGCTGTGAACGCGCGGGTTTGTCCATGAAACCTGCGCTGTCGGCACAGTTGAAGAAGTCGAATTGCCTATTGTTCAAGGCGATAACAACGTCCGGATTCATTGCCAAATTCCTAGTCTTGGCGTGCTATCAGGACGGTGATCAGCGAAGCAGACAGTGCAATTTCCCCAAACCATTGATAATTAGGTAAATTTGTTAGCTGGATAAGACCTCTGCCGTACCATGGACTATACTTTTTTTCTCCCGCCAACCTCTCTCACTGGCTCGAAGAAAAGCGGATTCTGCCAGCACCTGCGAACAAAATGCGCAACTCGTTCTGAGCTTTCTGAGATCAGATGCTTTCGCATCACAACGTTGACAACGGGGCCCGACTTTTCGCCGCCCTTTGTAGTGCCTCCTGCCAGTTTGCGATAGGTTGATTTTTAAACACAGTCCGGATCAGCCTTCGATTCGCCTTGGGAATGCACTGCGCAAGCTCACGGTCCGGCAAGCCATCCGCACTTCCGGAATTGCAAGATGAACTCTTTCGGTGAAAGTGCCAATGGCTTGCGTGAATGCCGGCCCGCGCCTGCTCCCAGAAACAAAGGGCAGAGGCATGGCGCGTGAACTGCCTGAATTCGGCGGAATCCATCTTGAGCGGAGGATCCGATCGTAGCCAAGCAAAGCGGCGATCGATCGTGCGTGACTCCCATTCCGTCGGGAACTTGCAAATGCTCCAGCCAGCCGCCTGCGCAGTTGGACGTCCTGCAACGCGGTTTTCACCTCCTGCTGCGTCACCGTGCCGTCCCGATTGAGGTCGAGGATATCGATGATTCCGGATCCCCGCAGCGACTATCGCGGTCCCGGCGCCTGCTCTCCGAAGCCGCCATGCATCCCATTCTGGGAAGTCGGCGTCGCTGAAGACCAGCACTGCACCAGGGGCGTTGAGGTTGAACCCAGCCCGTCCCTTCATTGGTTGTGACCTGTTGCCAGTTCGGGCGTTCGCAGGAGTCAACTGATCGGACCCCAGGACTCGCCGAAGCGCAGGAGCTCCACACCCGCAGCCGGCGATTGGGGATACAAATTGGACGCCTCATTGATCGGCCTATACGCGTAACCTTGCGTGATGGCCTCGCCGGCAACGGGAGTGCCGTTCGGCCAGTCATACATGAGGACGACCAGATCCCCTTGCCGAAGGTCATGCGAACCGCCAGAGGACGCTGGCTATGAAACGAGGGGGATTGGGGCGATTGCTGATCCGCAGGTTCGAGCCGATAGAAGGCGTCTGTACCGGCAATGCAAACCAGATCGCGCCGAAGACGGCGTCGGTGCGCCCGCCTCTTGCAATGTGCCAGTAACTGCCGCGGCGACCGGTGAGCTCTCGACGTTGGCGTCATCGCAGATGACCTCTAGAGTCGGATCCTCGGCGCGCCGTAGATGCAGGCCCGCAGTGCCGAGGGCTCCTTGCGAAGACGTCGACACCGCGACAGATGCTTGAGGGGATTGATCTCGAAGTGAAGGTAGACGGAAAAGAAGGTTACAGCCGTCGGCTGCGACGACTGGACATCCAGCCCGATCTCGCTCGTATGTCGGACAATAACGCAGCCGTCGTCTGTCCACCCTCCCCGGTAGTTGAGCGGATGGGCGAATCGCGCCTCTGCGGCGTCGACTGTCTTGCGAAGTCGACGACACCATCCGCAATAGCACGTACCGGAAGCGGGTTCCCCCCGTTGGGATCAAGGGGAGCCGTCAGATGAATGCCCCCATGCCAGTTTCTGTCGGCGCCAATGGGAAACGCCCCCTCGGCGTCGTCTCCACTCTCAATCATGGTGCGAGTGAGAAAGTCCTCGTCGGTCTCCGCTTGCCGCCTCGGCAGCAAGAATGGCGAACTGATCAGCATGATAGGCAGCCCTGGGTATGCGCCGATGGTTAAAGGGAGAAGGGATAGGTCACAGGAGGAGGATGCTCGTCCTTCACGGACCGCCGCGGGCATGTTGGGGAGGGGCTGAGCGGACTATCCGGATCATAGTATGACTGGAAACGGGACTTATGGCGCCCTTGGAGGCAAATAATGCCCCCATCGGTCACTGCGCCACCAGCAAACTTCGTGAACTTATTAGGATCGCCGGTACCGTAATTCATGGTGTTCCCGTCGATTGAGTAAATGAGATCCCCCTTCAACGCTACCACGATATTCACGTGCTGTAGATGGTCTATGTAACCAAGATCGCCGGGAACCACGAACGACGGGTGCTTTGGTCTGAAGATCCTGGCTAAGGCGCTACACCAGTCATTTGTAGTTTGTCCAGCCTGTCTCACCGCCCATAGCAGGAATATGCCGCACCAACTTCTTATTTGGCCGGGTTTTTTGGTAGAAGGTTGTTTGTCACCATAGGCGCAACTGAAGTAGTAATCCAGTCTTCGCCAACCAAAGCCGGTCACCTGCTCCGTCGTTCGCCCCCGCTCGGACCTTTCCGATCTCGGCGATCGCTGTGCAGACGATGACGCGACGGCGGCTTTGTTGTTGCGGCGATATCCTCGACGGGTACCGGTACTGCCTCTGTTCGCCGATGAAGAACTGCAGGCCTTCAATGCGCCTTCTGATGTATTGAGGTTCTTTTTCCGGTAGGTCGGGGCATTCTTGTCTTATGCGCGATTCGTTGGGCATTCGAGCGAGAATTGTCATGAGGTCGTCGAGATCGTTGACTCGCGCCGTGACGGCAGGGTCCAGCGAGCAAGGCAAACCGACGGCGCGGGTCAATGTTGCCGAGATGTTCCGGCTCGGGGTTTTTAACCCAAAGATGTACTGAAACAACGCACCAGTGGGCTCGTCATCCTTGACCCGGTCACAACGGTCTGGGCCTCCGCAAAGCGAGCGCAGGCGAGCGTCAACAGGGGACCCTGACTCAAGTTCAGCGCCTACCTCGCCCATAGAGGTATTTGTGAAGGTGCGCAGGGCGCTTCGGGTCTGTGGGTCAGGTACGCCCGTGATGGCCAGATTTGTGCCCAGGACGCGATTTAGGCACGATTGGATCCAGGCATAAGACTCGCAGGGATGACCGGCGGGAGGCTCCAACCCGGGCGAACCGGCGCGGCATGTCTCCGGGACCGTCGGCTCCCCGGAAGGCGAAACAGCAGCTCCGCCGGCAAGGTCGCACGGAACAAGTTCACGGGCGCGGAAACGCGAATAGACATTCCACGCCTCGGATCAGCGCGGCATCCAACCTGCCAGGCGAAGCGGTCACTACGGTGTCGTTCTTCAAGCGGCCACAGCCTGGTCCCGAGGGTCCGAACTCGCGTCGGAAGGCGATCAATGGCGGTCCGTTCGCAAGGTCGTCGGGGTCCAGCATCAGCACCGCGTCCTCGCCTTTTGGGATTGCGGTCCACCAGGTCTTACCGAGCCGTTCGGCACGTTTGGCGGCGTGCTTCTGCCAGTTGACGCAATAGATCCCCGCGAGCTGACCGCTCTTTACGGCATCGACCATGCCAACGGCATTTCCGCTAGTGTTGGGATTCTTTGACAAGCGCACCAGTGAGTACTGCGCGGGAGCGCTGCTTCGGTCATCTTTCGACTTCTGAGAAGGTGATAGCGCGGGGCTGGTGACGAAGGACCGTGGGTGGACTCGCGGGGAGGGATGGGGCAGGAGCAGGCCAACTTTGCCTCACACTTAGCTCCTTCGCATTCGATGCGTCGGAACTCAGTAGCTCTCGATCTCCCTGGGACATCTGCGGTTGGAAAGGAGTCAAATAAGTGCTTCTCGATCTACCGAATCCGGACGGAGAGGGGAAGGCGGTTAGGAGTGCCGTCTGGGGCTCCATGGCCGATGTTGACGCAGAGGTTTGGGTAGGCGGTTCAATGGCTGAGCAGCCGGATCTCATGGCGGCCTCGGTCTCGGGACCCACCAACCCGGTGACGGGCAACCCGCGGCGCTCCTGGAATAGGCGCACGGCGCTTCTGGTAGCCCCGCCCATTACACCATCCACCGTCGGTTGCAGCCCGAGCGCACGGTTGAGGCAGTCCTGCACCCAGCGGACGTGCTCGGATGCGGGCTCTTCCGACAGCTGGGCAGTCGGGGGCTGCCGCTGCCCTCGGGTCCCGCTTGCTCTGGGCGGCGGGACTCCTCGGGGCGCTGGACATCCCGAGGTGCGGCAGGCTCCAGATCTGGACGCAGTCCCCAAAGGGATGGCACGAAAGGGATCGGCAGCGTGCGGAGGGCCGGAACCGGAAAGGGACGCGCGACGAGCTTCGGGAACTGGTGGAGCGGTTTGACACGAGGCCCCGTCGCCCGGCCCTGAATGCGCGGGCGCACCGTCGGTTTCCTGACGGACCGACGTGGCGCCTTGGCCGCGAGGCGCGGCCGGCGGCCCCGGCGCACCTCTTCCTCGGCCTCCTCGGCCTCCCACTCTCCGGCGAGGGGGTCGAGCTCGTCGTACTCCGCCTCGCGATCCAGCTCGGGGAAGGGTTCAGGCGTGAAGCTCAACAGCTTGTCCATCGTTTCCTAACCTCATTGAGTTTCTGGTGTTCGGAGTCCCGACGGTCCGGACCAGGGCCGCGGCGGCGCGGTCGATCTCCCAGGGCCGATGGGTCGCGGTGATCAGGAAGCTTGCCCGGGCCGGACGGTCCTGCCTGGGGCGGTGCAGAACGGCCCGGATGCCGCCCGCGAGAAGCCGTGCGTGGACGGACGCGGCCGCTGGCCCGAGGGAGGGCGTCTGCACCGGGAAGAGCCGCCGCTCACCGCAAGGCCCGCTGCATGGAGGCGACGGCGAAAGCGTTGAACGCCGAGGGCCAGCCGGTGGCGTCGCTGGTCCCCTTCGCGCCGGTTGAGGGCGAGGGCGTGCGCGGCGGCCGCGAGGTGGGCGGCGGACGGCGGGCTGCAATGGACGCGGCAGGCGCCGCGGGACTCGAATGCCTCGATCAGCCCCCGGCTGCCGGCGAGGACCGCCTGCGGCACGCCGAATCCCTTGGCCATGGAGCACACGACTATCAACTCAGTCGCCCGGAGACCATGCCAGGCGGCGGTGCCGCGGCCCCCGCGCCCATAGGGTGCCGTGATCGCCGGCTGCGCGCCCAGGATGCCGAGTGCCTGAGTGTCGTCGACGACCAGCCATCCGCGGTGGGCGCGGGCGAGGTCGAGGTAGCGATCCAGTGGCGCCGGGCGGCCGGTCGCGGGAGAGAGTCCGTCCGTGACCACGACGGGGCGCAAACCCGCACGGCGGCTCTGGGTCAGCACCTGCTCCAAAGCGGCGGCGTCATGGGTCGGGAAGCTGGTGATCGGTACGCCCCTGGCCGCCATGCGCTCCACGCCCCAACGGACGATCGGGTAGGTGCCGGTATCCACAAAAAGGGCGATGCCTTCCATGGAGAGCACCTCGAACAGGTCGAAGACGATGTGCAGGGTAGAGGTGCCCAGCGTCGCCCGCTCGCAGCCGATCAGGCGCGCGAGGTCTTCGGCCAGCGCCCCCGCCCCCGGCGGCGATTCCAGCGCCGCCGGGCGGCCGGTGGTCAATGCCGGCCAAGGCTGCAGCGAGTGATGAGCGTGGTGCATACCCAGGTATAGGGCCGAGGTGAAGTCCAGCATACGGTCCGCACCATCATTCGCCGGTCTCGTGCTTGAGTGCCCGCGCGCGAGCTCGCCCGGGCAGCGCGGCGTCTCCCGACGCCTTGACTGCGAACGCTGCCGAGATGCCCGGAGCGGCCAGCGCAGGTTGCCGCGCCTGGCCCGTGAGACGGCGCTGCAAGAGCGTGGACGGCTGGAGGTAACGCATGGCAGCCTCGCGGTTGTCCGTGACGTCGGCCATGAGGTCTACACCCGTGGCCGCGAGGTAGCCGTAGAGGTAACGCTGGACCTCTGGCTTCCAGTAACGTGCCCAGTTCCGCGCCTGCTCCTCGATGTTGTCGAGCTCGCTCCAGTCGCCGAAGCGGATGGAGAGCAACAGGCGCTCACCGTCCACCGCCAGCTCCTGGAAATGGCTAATGGTCGTGTCGGTCCAGCCATGCAGCTTCTTCATGGCGTCGACGGCGCCCATCCATTTCTCCTGATAGGGCACCATGTGCCGCCCGCGCAGGAACTCCCGCATCTCGGGTCGCGCCAACATCCACTGCTGAGTCAGCATCTCGCCCCGCGCGGTCCAGGGCAGATCGCCGTACTGGTTGTGGGCGCCCTCGGCGAGCAGCAAGTGCACGTCCTTGAGCGCATTGAGGAGCGGGAAAGCCTCGGCGATCACCGTCGTGTCCGAATCCTCGCGGTAAAACACGGCCGTCCGATGCAGGAGGTTGTGAAACGCCTCCAGGAACTTGGAACGGCTGTCCGCCGTCTGCAGCTCGGGCACCGCCCGACCCAGCAGCTTGAGGCCGTAATGGTGGTCGTACTCGAAGGCGCGCCGGCGCACCGTCAGCCGATTGTGCTCGTCCTGGACGTAACCCCAGATGATGTTGTTGAGCGGGCGCAACGGGTCGATCTCCAGCTCGGCCAGCGGGTCGTTGGGCCCGGAGCGCTGGTTCTGGAAGCGCATAGCGATGGCGTTCATGGTCTGCGCCAGCATTCCTTCCTCGTGCCAGTAGGACCAGATCAGCTCGATCAGGCTCGGCTGGGTGAGGCGGTGTTGGAGGACGCCGTGGCAGTAGGGAAGAACCTCCTCTTGCTCCTCAGCATTCAATGCCAGCACGGAGCCCACGATGCGGTTGAGGTACGGAAGTCGTTCTCGGTCGCCGGAACCGACAAGATATTCGGCCAGGCGATCCGTCAAGCCTTGGAACGTGGCGGAGGGATCATTCAAACGGTACTGTTCTTTCTCCTGATTTTGGAGGTCGAGCAGTGGCCGCCCTTCCCATTTATGTTCTTTTATCCATATGCCGGCTTCGAGCGTCAGGAAGACCTGGGTGGCCAGCTTCAGGACCGAGTAGGCATAGGGGCCATGTATGTTGAGCAGAGGAAGCTTCCGAGTAATAGCCTGGGCGGTCTCCCTGTCCAAGACGTTCCCTAGTAATCCCGCCCGGAGTCGTGGAGCCCGCGGGTTCTCGTCGCTTTGGTCGCAGAACACCAAGTCAATGAACTTCTCATAGCGATCGAAGCTCAGGGCGTTGGTGCGGTTTCGGATCGCGACCCAGAGCGCCTGGTCGGTGGTGGCGTTTGCGGAGGCGCGTTGGAGGAAGGTGCGAGTGGTGATTGCGGGACCACCGACGTTGAGTCGCGCAACCGTCGGCGTGTCTTGTTCTTTCACTTCGTCCCAGTTGTTATCCGGGTTCGGGCACTCGCCATTGCTGGAGATCCTGAACACCGCAACGGCCTCATAAGGACCTGCCGCCAATCCAGCGGTCGAAAAGCTCCATCGAACCTCGCCAGCTTCTTGAGGGAGAGGGGGAAGAAAGCGAGGGGTAAAGCGAGGGGTACCTCCTGTATTTAGAATCCCGTGTTCTGTTGATAGGTCGGTGATTTTGACGCTGTAACACTGACCCCCTTCCGTGTCGGAAAAACCGGTTAACACGAAACTGACCTCGCCGCCCTCGGGCACATTACCCGGATAAACTCTCAGTGTTGCCATGATTCATTACTCCTAAGTCTTCAGTTGAGGTTCGCACCCACCGCAGTCCTGGGCGCCATCGCGCAGAAAGCGGACGTATCGAGCGTGCTGCGCATCGCCCAGTGATTGAGCAGCTTCGCCAATAGCTGGCCTTCGTCCTCGGGACTCAGTCTTTCGTCCGCCCTGGCCTGGCCCAGAACAGCGAAGACCAGGGAAGGCGGGTCCCGGTACATCTGGGCTGGTGCCTGGTTCCACTCTTGGAAGCGTCCCGTCAGGCGCTCCGGTTGGCGGGCTTCGATCTCCATGGCCTCCCGCAGTGACTTGCCCCGCAGTGATTCCGGTCGGTGATCGACCAACAGGGCGACGAAGACCGGAATGGCTGCTTCGATTCGCCCAATCAGGCCGCGATGCTCCGCATTCAGCCCTTCGGTGGGGTAGAAGGACTCCCAGAGCCTTTCGATCCTCTCCCATTGCGGGTGTGGATAGAGCGCTCCGCCCATCGCGCAACTGAGCTTGACCCGGATCCAGGGCATCGGGTGCGGGTCGTCGATGTTCAGCCGAAACACAAAAGGCCGCGGCAGGCTGACCACGCCGATCAGGCCCAGAGTGGACGTGATCCCGACCCGGGCCACGGACCAGAAATCGGCGAGGATCTCCGAGATCCAGCGCTCGAACAGCCCCCACACTTGCTGTTCCGCGCCCTTGCCTTGTTCTACCTTCAAGATGGCTTGCATGGAGGGCACCAGGCCGAGCAAGGCCGACGCCTGGTGACCAACCTCGTGGATCAGCGACGACGCGATGCCGCTGCCGACCATCCGCTCGCGCGGGACGCGGATGATCGCGACGGGGTTCTCCCCGCCCCCCGGCAACCGGGTGCGGGCGCGGCGGATGGCCGCCCCCACGCCGCGGTCCAAGTAGCAGATGACCGGGGGCGGCTGGATGTATCCCGGGAGCGCCAGAGCATCCGCCGAGACCACGTCGAGCCCGGACATCCAGACACCGTTGTCGCTCTCGCTGCGCTGGGTGATCACGTCACTGAACAGATCAAGCTGGGTCAGCACGGCATTGAATCTGAGCCGGAGATAGGTGAACCGGCGTTGCGCCTCCTCCGGGGTGGACGTGCTGCCCTCGCCTCTCAGCCAGCCCTGAAAGGCTGCAATGCGCTCCTTCAACTCATGCCTGCCCTGGGCGAGAAAGCGCTCGATCGCGATCTGCGCCGGGGGCAGCAGGCTGGCGGCAAGCAGCATGGGCTCGCTCAGCACGAAGGGCTTGACTCGGGCGAGCCGCCCGAGCAGCGCGCGCGCCTCCTGATCCAGCATCCAGTGGGCGAACGCCGGTGCGTTCACGGCAGCTTACAGGCCGAACAGCACGATCTTGTTGCCACGGCGCATCCAGCGCCCGCTTTGCGCGGCGCCCACCATGCGCGGGGCGCCTGCCGGCCGGGTGGGCGGCGCCGAGGGCTGGAGGAGGCCGGGGGCGTGTGTCTGTGCGGCGGTGACGATGGCCTTTCGGGCCGCGCCGAGCACGTCGCGACCCGCGGGCGTCTGCGCAAGCCTCCTTACCGCGTCACCCGAGAAGCGGACGAAGCGGCGCGCCACCTCGAACTCTTGATCTTCGCCGCTGAGACCCTCCAACTCTAGACCGAACAGGCGCCCCACCGAGGCCGCGGACTGTCTGCCGAACCTGGCGCCCGCGGCACCGCCGAGGTAACCGCCAAGGGCCGATCCGATGCCGGGCAGGGCCTGCCGGGCTGCACCCTTCAAGAGACCGCCGATCGCTTGGCCGGCAGGGGATCGGATCACTCTGCCGACGACCCGACTGGCGCGCCTAATCAGGTTTCCAAGGAACTGGTCCAGTTCCTCTTCCGTGCTCACCTCAAGAAGCTCGCTGGCGAGGTCCATCTCGTCGGCCTCGCCGAATACGGATTCGGCTTCGGCGTAAGGAGCGGATTCGGCTTCATCGAGTTCGAACGACTCGTATTCGAATGACTCGCCTTCCGCTTCGCCGAAGCTGGCAGGGCTAGATTCCCACTGTTCCATCTCGGCGTCGCTCTCAAGTCGTACGCTGTCAATGTCGTGCATGAAGTACTCCCAATTGGTCTTTCGATGGTTCGTTAGAGGATCTCGGCACTTGGCTCCGCTCGCGCCTCCCCGGCCGTGCCGCCCGAGAGTCAGAGGCCGAGGGGATTGCCCGCAGCCTTAGCTGTTGCGTGGCGGGGAAGAATCCGGGGCTCCAACGGGGCCGCGGTATCTCAGAAATTGAGGAGGACGATATTCCGCCCCTTGCGTACCCACCGACCCGACCGCCCACGCAGTCCGGTCGGAGCATTTGCCCTCGCTCTGCCCACGAGGCCTGGCGCAAGCCTTACAGCAGCCGCCGTGACAGCCTGCTGTGCCGCGCTCGTCGGATTGAGGTTCTGGGGCGCGGCAACAGCTGACCTAACCGCGTGTCCGCTCATTCGAACGAACTGTTTCGCCCCCTCGAATTCCTGGTCCTCGGCGTTCAAAGTCTCGGCCTCGAGACCAAGCGCGCCACCGGCCGCCGATGCCAGGCCACCGCCGATTTGTGCGCCCAAAGGCCCGCCAAAGACTCCGCCGAGTGCGGTCCCGGCAAGAGGCAGCGCCCTCTTGGCAACGCCTTTGAGGAAACCGCCGACAGCCTTGCCGATCGGGGATCGAACGACTCGGCCAACCGCGCGCGCAGCCCTCTTGATCAATTTGCCCAGAAATTGATCAAGCTCCGCCTCGGAATCGACTTCCAGTAGCTCACCCGCAAGCTCCATCGAGCTCTGCCTCGCTGAATACATCACCCTCGCCGGTCCATTCGGACTCCTCGAATTCGAAGTTTTCGAGCTCAGGGCTGTATTCCATGAACGCGGTATCCGGATTACCCATGACATTGCTCCCCGTGACAGTTGAAATGTGCGTGACTGAAACTTGCCGCGCCTCCCGGTAACTCATTGAGCAACCGCGATGCCAAACCGTAACCAGCGGATCTACTTGCAGAGGTTGGAGACTACTCGCGAAACACTTTTCGCTTCTTGGTGATTAAGCGGGTTGAAGACGAAGCACCGTTCGCCTGGGGGTCTACTACGCAAACAAGGGGGGGCCGATACCGCGAGCATCCGGCATGTCGGTGGCGTGAGCCGAACATCGCGCATAGGGACCAGTCCTGGTCCCGGCTCAAGGACACCGGAGTCGCCCCCGTCTAATGGGGGCTCGGGCGGGATCAGAAAGCCGGCTCGGGCGGGTCTCACCGCCGGCCGGGACACGCATTGCGTCCAGGCAGAACCAGCGCCGGGTCAGACCGGGCCCCGGCGGGCTAGCGGACGTTCTGCTTGAAGGCGGGGATCTGGGCGTTTCGCGCCCGCGAGAAGTTCGCGAATGTGATATTCACCGTGACCAGCGCAACGCCCTTGAAGTTGGCGTCGGTCACGTCCGCGTGCCGCAGTACGGCACCCATCAGCTCGGCCCCCTCCAGATCCGCACCGGTGAGGTTGGCGTGATGAAGGTTGGCGTCCCGAAGCGAGACACCGCGAAGGTCGGCGCCCACGAGGCTCGCCTCGCGCAGGTTGGCCAGGTTGAGCAGCACGGGTATGCGGTCCCCGCCTCCCCCGAGCCTGGCCCGATCCAGTTTGGCGCGAAAGAGCTTTGCCCCGTTCATGTGGGTGTTCTGGATATCGACGTCGCTGAGGTCGGCGCCGCTCAGCAGCGCCTCGATCAGCAGCGAGCCCTGGATCCGGGCGCCGATCAGCTTGCCCTCGCGTAGGCAGGCGTTGGTGAGGTCGGTCCGGTCGATGACCGCCCCGGTCAGGTCCGAGCCGTGGAGGTCCACGTAACGCATGTCGCACGAAAGGAAGCTCGCCTCTCGCAAATTGCAATTGGTCAGCACGGCGCCGGCCCCCGGGGATCCGTCGCTGAGCTTGGCCGATTGGAACTGGGCACCGCTCAGATCGGCCCCGTCGAGCTGGGTCCGGATCATGATCGCGTCGTTCAGCCGCGCACCGGCAAGGTCGGCGCCGACCAAGTCAGTCTCCTGAAGCCAGGCACCGCTGAGGTCGGCGCCGCGCAGGTCGGCACCATCCAACAGATCGTCGCGCAGGTCGGCCCCGATCAGGCTGTCGGACTCGACGACGCGCAAGACTTCGCCGGTCACCTTGTGTCTGATCTCGATCATGGGCGCTCACCCCTCTTCAGCTGAATTCCCCGGTTCGCCGCCCTGGTCTGCCTTTGTGCCGGGACTTTGCGGGGAGCCCCCTGCGCCTGCTCAGACTCATCGCCGCCGGCTGTCGCCTTTTCCTCGGCGTCCCGTTGCTGGGTACCCGCACGGCTCCCCCCTTGTTCGTCGTCCGCACCGTTGCCTTCTCTTGACTTGGTGACCGCCGCGCGGCTTGCCCCAGGCGCGGCCTTTGCCCGCCGCCTGGGACGCTGGGGCGCTGCACGCGGCGAAGTCCCGTCCGCGGACGAGCCCGTGTCCGTTTCGGCCGATGCACCCTCGACCGTGGCATGAACGCTGTCAGCCGTGGCCGGACCCTGATCCACCTTGGCCGCGGCCGTCTTCTTCCGTGTGGTCCGGCGCGCTGCGCCCGCCCCATTCCCCTGCGCGGTCGGGGGCGACGCCGACTTGGTCTTTGGGCGCCGGGACGAAGCGCGAGGACGCGCGGCGACCGGCTCGGCAGCGGTCGATGTGGTCTTTACGGTCCGCCTTGAAGCCTTAGGCGCCGTCGCCGGTGGTTCCCCGGCGGCTTGATCGCTCGGCTCACTGGACGCCGCCGGAACAGGCGTCTCCTGGCTCGCGGCCAGATCGAGCGACGGTGCGGACTCGGGGCTGGTCTCGACGCGCTTAGAAGCGGTGCCCTCAGCGGCGCTAGCGCGTGTTGCCGCTGCAGCGACGGTTGCCGGTCCGCCAGCAATCCCGACCGGCGGGCTGCCGGCCGCTGGACCGGCTCCCGATGGCGCCGCGCCTCCGCCGCTCGGCCCGGGCGGCGCACCGGGTCCGGACGGGCGTCCTTTCGGGGGTGTCGGAGGACGTTTGCGCTTCTTCTCGAAGAATCCGCCGAACAGGGCCTGCAGCAGGTGCCAGATCGAAAGCACGACGGTGCTGACGATGCCAACGGCCGAGAACAGGAACGAGACGAGCCCGCCCCAGAGTCGCAGCAGGATCGGCGTGCGCGCGGGCGCCGGGACGGCTCCGGGCACCCGGCCCTTCGGCGTCGCCTTTTTGGCATCCCGTGCCACCTCTTCCACCTCGGCATAGCGGCCGGAGAGCTCGATCTCGCCGCTCTCGGTCTCCTCGAAGTAGAAGCGTTTCCGCATACTGATGCACCCGAGCGGGATGACGATAACCGCCATCAGGGTGCCGACCGCGGCGCCAAAGAAGATGCTGACCGCCATGCCCTGGAAAATGGGGTCGTAGATCAGCGTCCAGGCGCCCCCGATCGTGGTCAACGACGTGATCAGTATCGGGCGCATCCGGATCTCGGCGCCCGCGACGGCGGCCTCGCGCACGCTCTTGCCCTTCGCGACCTCGATCTTCACGAACTCGACGATCAGGATCGACTGGCGCACGATGATGCCGCCCAACGCGATCAGCCCGATCATCGAGGTCGCCGTGAATTCGGCGCCCATGATCCAGTGCCCTGGAATGATGCCGATGAGCGTCAGAGGGATCGGCGACATGATGAGCCCTCCCATGGCCAGATCACCGAACTGCCAGACGATCAGCGCATAGATCAGCAGCAGCGCGGCCATGAAGGCGAGCCCCATGTCCCTGAAGGTCTCGTAAGTCACGGTCCACTCGCCGCTCCACTCGAAACCGGAAACCGAGTCGTCGGTCGGCGGCCCGATCAGGCCCATGGGCATACCGGTGATCTGGACCCCGTCCGGTGTCGTGTAATTCTCCAACAGATCCTCGACCCCAAACATGCCGTAGATCGGCGCGCCGAGGAAGCCCTCCATCTCGCCCACGACGTACTCCATCGGGCGCAGGTCCTTGTGGTAGATGATCGGGTCCTCCGGCTGCTGCACGAAGCTTGGCCGAGCTCCGCCAGCGGCACGGTCTCGCCGGTCGGGGTCGCGATCGGAAGGCTGCCGAGGCCGGTGAGCTGGGAGCGGTGCGCCAGCGGCACCTGCAGGACGATATAGGTCGGCTCGAGCACGTTGCCGCGCTTGACGTCGCCGACCTTGAAACCGCCCATGGCCATGGCGAGGTTCTGATTGATGGCGTCCACCGAGACGCCGCGGCGCACGGCCTTCTCGGTGTCGACGTCGAAGCGCCAGAACTCGTAGGGCTCAGCCATGTAGTTGTCCACGTCGACGATGTTCTCGACCTGGTCGAACATCGCCGTCATGTCCGCCGCGACCTGGCGCCGCGTCTGGGCGTCGGGCCCGTACACCTCCGCCACGACGGTCTGCAGCACCGGCGGTCCCGGGGGCATCTCGACGACGGCGATCTTGGCGCCGAGTCGCTCGGCCAGCGGGGTAAGCAGCTGCCTGGCCGCAACCGCGATCTCGTGGCTGCCCCGCTCCCGCTCCTTCTTGTCCTTCAGCATCACCAGGAGGTCGCCCTCCCAGGGGTTCTCGCGCAGGTAGTAATGGCGGACCATGCCGTTGAAATTGAACGGCTGTGCCGTGCCCGGCGTAGGTCTGAACGGCGGTGACCTCCGGGATCTCGCGGACCTTCTCGGCAAGCTGCCGGACCACGTTGGCGGTCTCCGGCAGGGCCGTGCCCTCCGGCATGTTCACGATGACGCTGAATTCCGGCTTGTTGTCGAACGGCAGCATCTTCACCGGCACGGTCTGGGTGTAGAACAGCACGCAGACGCCGGCCGTCGCGACAATGGTCGGTGATCAGGAACGCGATACCCAGGGATCGGTGCTCGATCAGTGGCAGCACCAGCGGCCGGTAGAGCTTGCTGACGAAGCGGCGCGTACGTTCCTCGCGCCGTTCCGCCTTGTGCAGGGAGGCCATCTTCGGACGCACCCGCAGCGTGAACCAGGGCGTGAAGACGAATGCCGCAAACAGCGAGAAGGCCATCGCGGAGGAGCCGAGCACCGGGATCGGGCGCATGTAAGGCCCCATCAGGCCGCTGACCCAGCCCATCGGCAGCAGGGCGGAGATGATGGTCAGCGTCGCCAGAATTGTCGGGTTGCCCACCTCGTCAACCGCCCGCACGGCGTGGGCGATCGAGGTCTTACCCACCTCCAGCCAGTGTCGAAAGATGTTCTCGACCACCACGGTCGCGTCGTCCACCAGGATGCCGATCGAGAAGATCAGAGCGAACAGGCTGACGCGGTCGATGGTGTAGTCGACCATCATGGCCCACCAGATGGTCAGCACGATGACCACCGGGATCACGGTGATGACGACGAAGGCCGCGCGGGCCCCGAGTCCGACCAGGCACAGGATCGAGACGATGATGGCCGCCTCGAACATGGCCTTGAGCAGCTCGTTGACCTTGTCGTTGGCGGTCTTGCCGTAGTTGCGCGTGATCTCGACGTGGACATTTGCCGGGATCAGCGAACCCTTCAGCGTCTCCAGCTTATCGAGGATCGCCTGGGCCACCGCCACGCCGTTGGTCTTCTCCTTCTTCGCGATCGCCAGCGTGACCGCCTGCTCGCCATCGGCCGGCAGCTCGCCCTCGTAGGCGGGACCCGTGAAATGGGTGACGATGCGCGCCGTATCCTCCGGCATGTGCGCGACCGTCGCGACATCGCTGCACATAGATGGGCCGCCCCCCCTGGGTGCCCACCACCAGGCGCGCGACGTCGTCGGCCGTGCGCAGGAAGGCCCCGGAGTAGACGTTGAAGGCGGCGCCGCCGGATTCGGAGGCGCCGGTGGCGAGCTCCGCGTTGGCGGTCTGGATGGTGCGGGCGATGCGGTCGAGGGTGATGCCGTAGCCGGCCAGCCGCTCCATCAGCACCTCGACCCGGACCTGGTCCTTGCGCCCGCCGACCACGAAGCCCTTGCCGGTGTTGGGCACCGAGCCCAGCTTCTGCAGCACATCGAGCGCCAGGGTGCGCAGCTGGCTGTCGGGCACCTCGCTCGACCAGAGGGTGGCGGTGACCACAGGCACGTCATCGACGCTGACCGGCTTCACCAGCGGCATGCGCACGTCCGGCGGCACCTTGTCCATGTTGGACTGCAGCTTGTCGTGCACCTTGACGATGGACTCGCCCATGTCCTGGCCCACCAGGAAGCGCACGGTGACTATGGCCGCGCCGCGCTGGGTGGCGGAGTAGACGTGCCGCACCCCGGGGATCTCCTTCATGATCCGCTCCAGCGGCTCGGTCACCAGGCTCTCCACCTGCTCGGCCGAGGCCCCCGGGTACTGGACGAAGATATCGATCATCGGCACGGAGATCTGCGGATCCTCCTGCCGCGGCGTGAACAGCAGGCCCAGCACCCCGAGGGCCATGCACGCGACCAGGAGCATCGGCGTGACCGGGGTGTTGATGAAGGCGCGGGCGATTCGACCCGAGGGCCCGAGCGGCGTCTCGCGCTCGTCGGGGAGGTCGTTGCGGTTCAGAGAGGTCGGTGTCATTCGTTGCCATCGGCTCAGCACCCAGTACGGTTCGGGTCCGTTAACGCGGCATGCGCTCGGGAGCCGGGACATCACAGAACCGACGGGGTTACTGCGCGTCCGGATGAGGTCACCGCGGCCGAGCGTCTCTGGCGCTTGCGCGAGGGTTCTTCAACCCCCCGGCGCCGGTCCTGCCGAATTGGCCGCGGTCACCGCTTCTCCCTGTGTCCCCAGGATTATCATTGATAATTCGCAACTCCTGACAAAGCTAGTCCAACCAAGCGTTTCCTTCAAGTAGATCAAGGCATTTTGGAGAATAAACGCCTCATTCAGCCGGACGAGCGTCGGGCGCTGCGCCCCTTATCAGCCGACAACGAAAGCGGGAGAAAAGAGTTGACTCAGTATTAGTATTCGCTAATATATAAAATATTTCGGGAACGTGGCCCAAAAGGGCCGAGCTGTAACCATGATCATCGACAATCTGACAATCGCGGGCATCCTGGTCACCAGCCTGTACTTGGTCGTACCTCTTTGGTTCCGCGGCGAGACCTGGAAGGTCGACGAGGCCCCCGAGGCAAACCGGGAGCCCGGCGCGAACGACAATCCGGCTATCGGCAGCCCAAAGACCTGCCTGGATTGCTGACGCCCCGAAGGGCGGCGCCCGCGTTCCGATAAGAGGTTCTCGCGATAGCCCCTGCCGTGGGCCACCGCGCACAACCGCGGAAGATCGCGATCTCGCGCCGGCTTCCTTGTCTACCGGCTGTAATGGTCGAGATGGCGGTCCATCGCTGGGCCGCACCGGCGGGTGCCTATTGAGACACCCTCGCCGACTTCGCCCCAATCCCCGAGTGCAGTAACCGGAGGATCGCCAACCATCCCCGGTCACTTCCGTTCCTAACCACGGCCAACGCCCGGGTAATCGCGTCCAATCGCCGCCCTGCGCGCGCGTTGCCGCCGCGCAACGACTGCCTGGCGAGCCTCGATTGTTTTTTCGGAACCACGCGGGGTTCATTTCGCCCCCGGACCCGTTACCCTATCTCTGTCCTTGGCAGCCTTTGCGCTGTCCCCCGCAACCGCCCCGGTATTGGGACAGAGCTCATGACCAACGAGAACGACAACCCGACCACGCCCCGAAAAGGACCTGACCCGGTGGGCCCGGCCCGGGACTTCGCGGCGTTCTGCGAGCTGGATTACGACCGGCGCCTCAACTCGGATGACGACTTCGATCCCGACCTGTTCGCCGAGGCGGTGGCCCTGGTCGTCGGGAAGCTCGGGGGCTGAGCGGCGATGATCATCACTAGGATTCAGGCGGAGAACGTCCTCAAGTACTCGGCCCTAAGACTGGAGGACCTCCCGGCCAAGGGGCTGATCGCCGTCGTCGGCGATAACGAGTCCGGAAAGAGCAGCATCGGCGAGAGCATCTGCTTCGGCCTGTTCGGCCGCACCTTCTCGCTCGGACCGGACGAGTTGGACAAGGTGATCCGCTGGGGCGAGTCCCGCTGTGCGATCAAGCTCGACTTCACCACGCCGGACGGCGGCCACTATCAGGTCGCGCGCTTCCTCGACGAGTTGGGCAACCACGGCGCCAGCATCAGCCGCCCGGGCGAGCGACCGCTTGTACGCGGCGTCGACGCCGTGGCGGAAACGCTGCAGGACCTCATCGGCTTCGGCTACACCGAGTTCATCGAGTCCTTCTACCTGGCACAGCGCGAGATCTCGACACCGAAGCCGCACAGCGACGCGGTCAAGGCCATGGCGGGTATCGACTCCCTGGAACGGGTCTCGGCAACCTGCGCCCGGGAGGGGTCGCACGCCAGTGCGCAGCGCGCCGACACGGAGCGCGAACGCGCCGACATCGCGGCCCAGATCGCCGCGCTCGACCTGGATCCGCTCCGGCTGGGTGCCCTACAGGAGGCGCGGTCCCTGGCCCAGTCGGATCTGGAGACCGATCGCGAGCGGATTGCGGCGCTGAAGCAAAGAATCGAGACCAGCGATAGCGCGATCGCGGACGTCAAGGACGCCGCCGGTTCCTGGCTCGCGCGCCAGGAAGACGTTTCATATTTTGAGCACCGGCGCCAGGGCGCGGAGCTTCAGGGACTGCTCGCGGTGCTGGGCGGCGCGACCGAGGGGGACGAGCGGGCGCGGGCCTGCGTTGATGCGCTGGGAACCTTCGCGGCCGACTTCGATGTCCGCCTGGACGCGTTTGACGGCTTGCGGGACGCGGCGGGCGCCCACCGCGATCGGCTCGGCATGGCGATGGGGCTGACCCCCGGGGCTGGCGCGACGGACGCCGATCCGAGGCGGCTCGCGGAAGCCGCCGGCACGCACGCAACCCAACCGACCTTTGCGGGTCGGCACGACGGTCTGGATCGTGAAGCCTCGGGGCTGCGCCGCGGCCGGATCTGGAACCGCTTCTGGACCCTGCTGGTCTTCCTTCTGGCCGCTACCCTGTGGGCCGGCTGGGGCCTCGTAACGCGCGCGCCTGTCAGTGCGCCGGGCAGGGTCTTGTCCGAGTCGCTCGGTCGGTTGCCCGCGGATTGGACGGGGCAGATCCTTAACTGGGCGCCGTTCGTGGCGGCCGCCGCGACGCTTGTCTTGATCGGTTTGCTTCTGCACGCTGCCGGTCTGGGCCGCAGGCTGCGCGCAACTCAGGGTGCACTCGCGGCGCTCGCGGTCGAGACCGAGACCGCCGCCCGTGAGTACGCGGACCTGGAACGGCTCGACCAGATGCCGCTGCCCGAGGCCGTCGCGCTGCTCGGCGGGCTCAACAACGACACCATCAACAACGGCGCGAGCGAATTCGCCGCGGCACCCGGCAGGGATCTGCTCGAGCGCGACCGTTACGACGGGCTGCGTCGCGAGCTCAAGCAGGTCACATCAGCGCTGGTGATTGCGCTGACCCAGATCAAGGCCTCGGCCGGCCAGGCCGCGGACGGGCTGCACGAGTTGGTGGCCAACCACGCGGGCACGATCGCCCGGCTGGACACCGAAATCAGTCAGGAGGAAGAGCGGGTCCGGAGGCATCAGGAGCTCACCGAAATCGGCGCGCACCTTGAGGCCAAGCGGGACGCGCTCGCACGCCGAGTCAGGGTGCGCGAGCTGGCGGTTGACCTGCTCGCCGGCGCCATTCACTACATCTCCCAGCGCTTCAACACCGAGGTACGTAACCTTTCCGCCGAGTCATTGCCGAAGTTCACCAACGGGCGCTACCAGCACCTGCAGATCGACCAGAATCTCAAGGTGAAAGCGTTCTCGAACGAGAAGCGCGACTTCATGGACTTGGACGAGATATCCAGCGGCACCCAACGGCAGATCATGCTCGCGGTTCGGCTTGCCCTTTCCCAGAAGCTGGTGAACTCGGTCATCCAGGGCCCGCAGCTCCTGTTCCTGGACGAGCCTTTCGCGTTCTTCGACGAGACGCGGACCGCGAGCGCCCTGGCCGTGCTGCCCCAGGTCAGCCGCGACTTCACCCAGATCTGGGTCACGTCCCAGACCTTCCCGGCGGCCTCCCGATTCGATCTCTCCATCGAGTGCGACGCCCGGGAGTCCGGCGCGCCGAGCGTCCGCCGCCCGACCGCGAACTGATCGGACTCATGCCATCGGCATTCCCGCCGCGGATCGGTGCCGCGGCGGTGCAGCCGAATGCGGTGCATTCTTACAGCGATTTCGGACAAGCACCGGTCGTCATTCTTCCGCGAGCCGCTACACTTCGAGGCATAGGGCTTTCGTTTATCGAAGCTCGTGCAAGCGCAATCAGCGCGCGGTGGCTGCTCACCTGAGCGGTCCGGGCTTCCCGAAAGATCCGAAGGGGCGCCGCGCAGGACGGCGGGAGACAGTTCGGTGAGCGGCCAACAGCTTCCGATCAACTTATCCGGCATTATCGTCGCCGCCATGCTGGTGCTGGCGGCGTTGTTCAACAAGCCGCCGCTGCAGTCCGAGCGCCCCCCGCCGGCGAAGATCGCCGCCGAGCTCTCGGGCCCCTTCCAGGGTATACCGGCGCGGATCTGGGAGGACCCGTTCGAGGCGGTCGCCCGGACCCGAATCACCAACCCGCCCGATCGAGCCGAACCAAGCGTGGGAGACTTCCTCGCTGTCCTCTCGCGAATAGCGACCCCAGCCAAAACCCCGATCGGCATCCCGAAGACCGAGGTCGACGGCACCTCCCAAACGGGGAAGCCAGTACAGACCACGAGCGGCGAAGAGACAACCGATTCAAGAGATGCCCGCGGGAAGCCCAGCACGATCGCGGAGTATCTCGCCTACCTGGTGGCTACTAGCCCATCCAAGCCAGCGCCCCGACTGTTGGTGATGCCGGTCCTGGTCTCAGGCGCCCCGCACCCGGCGGTACGCGAGATGCGGCTGCGCATGCGTGTGGCCGTGCACGCGGGGCTGGCCTCCGCGAACTTCATGCCTTTGCGAGGCGATCGGATTGGGTCTTGGACCTGGGAGTCGCCCCTGGGTTTCTCGCTGGAGGTGCCCTACGAGGCATTCAAGCAGGACAGGAACGGACGGCGCATCGTGCTCTTGCTGTGGCTAACCGACGAGGTCATCAGCCGGGATTTGGGCACCGAGCTCGCCAGCCAGCAGAAAGACATGAAGGTCATCGGTCCCTTGGCCATGATCGACGACATGCTCGAGGCAATGGGCTACCCGGAACATGACGCCGGCACGGCACAGGCTCCTTGGGACAGTTTCGCGTCGCGTGCCGTGCGCGTCATCGGCCCCGCCAGCTCGGACAGCCTGGAAGCCATCTACGCCGAACAGTTCACAGAGTTCAACCCAGTGTGCAGGAACAGCTACAGCCATATCGACAACGGCCCGAATCCGAGCCCTGAGCACGACGCCTGGAAGGACTCCGCGCTGAACTTCATGCTCGTCTCGCCATCCGCTACCGCCCCAGCGACTGATCTGGTTCATCGCGACATCCCCGACGGGGAATTCGCGATCCCCCAGCCGAAGGACTCGGGTGAAGCGTCGGAGCGCTGCGCAACTCTGGCGATTCACCGCACCGTCACGACCGACGATCGATTGATCGGTGAGTTGGTCGACGAGCTAGAGCTTCGGGGGATCGACCCAGCCTCCCGCCACGGCGACACCAGCCTGCTTTCCGGAGTTTTCGGGGATTTGCAGCCGAAGCACCTATTCGAACTACAAACCGGTGCGGGCTTGGGTCCAAGGGACCATGTGGTTCTGATCTCCGAATGGGACACCAAGTTCGGGCGCACCCTGCCGGTTCTCTTCGATCGCGAGATTCGACGCCGGTGGTGTTCGCAGCACGTCGTCATGGCCTGTCCTGACGTACTCCTGACTTCCAGTGGAGGCCACGCCCGCCAGTTCCGGTCCGCCGCAGGCTGCAACCAGTCCACTTGCCTGGATGGGCTCGGCATCTCGGCACCCTGGATCCATCGCTTTGCCTACGTGCGGGGTCTAGACGGCGACAGCCCGGCGCCCGCTAACGAGACCGCGGCCAAGGACCGCAAGGGCGACATCGTGTCGCTGGCGACCGGGACGGACGCCGGTTTCAAGGAGCCGGCCATCGGCACCAACCAGTACGACTATCTGCGCCGGCTGGCCCTTCAGATTGCGGAGTTGGACTGGTCGCTGAAGAGGGACGACAGGGGATCGATCAAGGCCTTCGGGATACTCGGCAATGACTATTACGACAAGCTCCTGATCCTCCAGGCACTCAAGGAGCGTTTTCCATCGCAGCTCTATTTCACGACCGATCTGGACGCAGGTTACCTGGACGCCAAGGTGTTCCGCTGGACGCGAAACCTAGTAGTGGCCGCTCCGTTTGGATTGACCCTGCGTCGCTCCTTTGACGGACCGGACAGCGCGGACCTGCAGGGAATGGTTCCGCCGTTCCGGCACTCCTATCAGACCGCCTTGTACCTGGCCACGCTGCGCACTCTCGAGGGTTCCGCGTCGACCATCGCCGACGAACTTGCCGCCGAGCGACCTCGTATATTCGAGGTCGGCTACGGTCGGTTCTTCGACCTCTCACGGCCGGGCGGCCCACGCACGGACCCTGGATGGGACGGGGTCACACCAGGAGGCGGTACAGGTTCGTCCGCATCGGTCGCGGCCAGCCTGCATCCGGTGGCCTGGGACACCGGAATTCAGCAGTTTCTTTCCAGTCACACGCTGAGCGTCTCCCTGGTGTTCCTGTTCGGCTTGGGTCTGTTGATTGCCGCGTCGCCATCGGCAAGATGGCGGCTAGGCACGGCCCTGCTGGGCGACAGCTACAATGCCCCTCGCTCGGCACGGCGGACCTGGCTCTGGATTGCCGGACCACCGGCCGGCCTTGTCGGCTGGATCGAACGCCACGCGGCTCTGTTCGCAACCTTCCTGTACCTGGCGATCGGGATCGGGTGGCTGCTCCCTGCAATACGTCTTAACGAGGAGCCGTTCGCCTGGTTCGGCGGGATCAGTATTTGGCCATCGGAGCTCATTCGTCTGATCGCCGGTTGGATGGCCTTCGTTTGCCTGATTTACGGCTGGCGCCAGGTGCGGGACGCTGATCAGGCGATCGAGCGTCGGTTCGAGCTGGGAATCGGCGACCAAACGGACGGCACTCCGGCCACGCGGTTTGCCGCCTGGTATCTTCGCCGGGACGAAAGTGCCGCTATACCCGGCCAGACAGACGAGCATGCGCGCGACTATCGTTCACTTGCCGCCAGGATCTGCAGGCTGTTCTCCGATAGCACGGCGGCCCCCACAAACGTGCCGGAAAGGGTCCGCGAGGCGTCCATCGAATGGCGGCACTACAGCCAATACGCATCGGGCCGGGCGCGCCTGACGCGGGTGCTTCCGGCGGCGGTCCTGTTCTGGCTGCTGGCATTCGTACTGGTCTACGGCTTTGTGGACCCCCTCTCGCCACACCGTGGCGTCCAGGCCTACCTCTTCAGCACGGTCAACAGCTGGCTGTTTGTCGGAATTCCGTTCCTCGTACTGCTGTTCGCGGCGGTTGACGAGGCGCTGCTGTGCAGCGGCCTGCTGCAGCGTCTGGAGGGCGCCCGAATACGCTGGCCGGTCAATACCGTCGCCGCCGGCTGCAACCTCGACACCCACACCCGATGCGCGGTGAACCACTGGATCACGATGGAGTTCATCGCGGAGCGCACCGCGCCCTCTGCCAACGTAATACATCTGCCATTCCTGGTGATCCTTTTCCTGTTGCTATCGCTCAGCACCCGCTTCGACAACTGGAACACACCGGCCAGCGCCTTTGGCCTTGTCCTGCTCGCGATCGGGATCGGGTTGATCTCCAGCATGCGCCTGCGCCGCACGGCCCAGCGCATCCGGCAGGGCGTGCTCGACGACCTGACAGAAGAGGTATCCGGTATCGAATATGCCGCCGCCCATACCGAGTCGGAGCAGTTGCAGCGGCTGGTGGCCCGGATCCAGGCGATAAACGAAGGGGCCTACAGCAAGTGGTATAGCGAGCCGGTCTTCCGTGCGCTGGCCTGGGTCTTCGGGGTCGGTATCCTGATCGTCACCGAATACGCAAGCGTCGGCGGTTAAGTGCCGTCAATGCCCGCGGGCCTGAGGGCAGCAGGATCGGTATGGCCCCGCCCCACGGTGGCACCTTCCCCGCGCTCCGGGCGCGCGAACTGCCTGGTCGAGCCGGTTGCGATGCGAGCCGGCACTCTCGCGTCCATGCGCGTTTAGGAAACCACCTGCTCTGAACCCACGACACCTTGGAAATAACGGATTGTCCGCCGCAGGCCGTCGTCGAGGTCGACCGCCGGCGTCCAGCCCAGCGTTTCTCGCGCCAGCGTGATGTCGGGCTGGCGCTGAACCGGGTCGTCACTGGGCAACGGCGCGAATCGGACCTCGGACCTCGATCCGGTCAGCTCGATGACGCGCCGGGCCAGTTGCAGGATGGTGAACTCCCCGGGATTTCCGAGGTTGACCGGACCGGTCAACTCGTCGGCGCTGTCCATCAGCCGAAGGCTCGCCTCGATCATGTCGTCCACGTAACAGAACGAGCGTGTCTGGCTGCCTTCGCCATAGACGGTGATCGGCCGGCCCTGCAGCGCCTGCATGA
>CAVPOY010000027.1:0-31541 GCA_963707135.1 uncultured Gammaproteobacteria bacterium
ATGAAGTTCGAAATCACGCGGCCATCGTTCGGGTGCATCCGGGGGCCATAGGTGTTGAACAGCCGGGCGACCTTGATGCGCAGGCCGTGCTGTCTGCGGTAGTCGAAAAACAGGGTCTCCGCGCACCGCTTCCCCTCGTCGTAACAGGATCGCATCCCGATCGGGTTTACCCGGCCCCAGTATTCCTCCCGCTGGGGATGCTCTTCCGGATCCCCGTAGACCTCGCTGGTCGAGGCCTGAAAGATCTTCGCCCGGACCCGTTTCGCCAGGCCAAGCATGTTGATCGACCCGTGGACGCTGGTCTTGGTGGTCTGGACCGGGTCGAACTGGTAGTGGATCGGCGAGGCGGGGCAGGCGAGATTGTAGATCTCGTCGACCTCCACGTAGAGCGGGAAGGTGATGTCGTGGCGCATCAGCTCGAAGTGCGGGTTCTCGAGCAGGTGCAGAATGTTGTCCTTGGTCCCGGTATAGAAGTTGTCGACGCACAGTACATCGTGGCCGTCTTGGAGCAGCCGCTCGCACAGATGAGAGCCCAGAAATCCGGCACCGCCGGTAACCAGGACGCGTTTGCGGGAGAACTTGGGCAATATCCGGCTCCTGGGCAGGGCTAGCGGCGTTCGGGGACGGAAGCTCGCGGTACTCGGCCGTGGGCTATCGGTTTCGCCGCGCTCGCCGCATCCTACCTGAACTGAGGTAGCGGTTCCGGGTCAGACCGCGAACCGGCCGAACAGCCGGAAGAAGTTCTCGGTGGTCGCGGCGGCCAGGTCGTCGCGATCCATGCCCCTCAGCCCGGCGATGCAGTCGGCGACATGGGTCACCAGGCGGGGCTCGTTCGGCTTGCCACGGTAGGGAACGGGCGCGAGATAGGGCGAATCGGTCTCCACCAGCAGCCGGTCCAGCGGCACCTGTCGGGCGACGTCGCGAAGCTCCGCGGCGTTCCTGAAGGTTACGATCCCGGAGAACGAGACATAGAAACCGAGGTCGAGTCCCTGGCGGGCCATCTCCCAGCTCTCGGTGAAGCAGTGCAGCACCCCGCCGACATCGCGCGCGCCCTCCTCGGCGAGCACGCGAATGGTGTCCTCCCTGGCGTCGCGCGTGTGCACGATCAGCGGCTTGCCGCAGCGGCGGGCCGCCGCGATGTGGACACGGAAGCGCTCGCGCTGCCACTCCAGATCCCCGGAGCCGTGGAAATAATCGAGCCCCGTCTCGCCGATGGCGACGTTGCGAGGGTCGTCGGCCAGCTCGACCAGCCCCTCGACCGTCGGCTCCGGCCCCTCGTCCTCGTTCGGGTGGACGCCGACCGACACCGCCACGTTGGGGTACGGCTCCACGAGCTGCCGCATTCGCGGATACTGCCCCAGGCCGATCGAGACACAAAGCATGTGGCCGACACCGGCATCGGCGCCGGCCGACATCATGGCGCCGAAATCGCCGCCGTAGGCCTTCAGGTCTACCCGGTCCAGATGGCAATGGGAGTCCACTAGCATGCCGTTTCCTGGCTCCGTTGGGAAAGTCATGGGTCGCCACAGTCGACGGGATCGGGGCACAAGTCGCCAGCCTGTTGAAAGGTGACGCCCGGCGATCATCGCCGGGCATCCAGCGTGTCGCATTGCACCGACTGCTTGCGGTCCGGCTACATGGTGTGGGTCTGGCGCTCCGCGCTCAACGCGCCGGCCAGATACTCCTCAATCTTGCGCCGCGCCGCCCCCTTGTCCTGGTCGCTGAACTGGACGCCGACCCCAATGGCACGGTTACCCTCGGCGCCCGGAGGCGTGACCCAGACGACCTTGCCGGCGACGGGAATACGCTCGGTCTCGTCCATCAGCTGGAGCAGCAGGAAGAGCTCGTCACCGAGCTGGTAGCGCTTGGTCGTGGGGATGAAGAGCCCGCCGTTCTTGACGAACGGCATGAAGGACGCATAGAGCGCGTTCTTGTCCTTGATCGCAAAGCTCAGGATCCGTTGCTGTCCGCCGAACGAACCAACGGCATTCATCGGAGTGCTCATCGATTACCCTTCCACTCGGGTCCTATAACGTACCCCAGATAGGATCGGAATGCCCGCGACAGAGTACCGGTACGTGCCTTGTTTCGCGCATTAGGGGCGAGGGCGTACCAGCCTGGACCACTCGATCAGCAAGGACTCGAGCAGCAACAGCGGGTTCACCGTGGTCTCGGTCAGGGCGCGGGCATCGATAACCCGTCTGAGATACCGATGCCCCGAAGCCGCTTCGAGCCGCGCCGCGAGGGCGGTGAACGGCTCGCGCATATCCGGGTTGTCGAGCCTCGGGGCGCTCGACAAGGTAGCGAGGCGAAGCAGGTCGCAGAGCCAGCCAGCCAGCCACTCCAACGACGGGCGCACCCCTACCCGGTTCCACGCGGCAGCCTCCACGACCGGATCCTGCTCGCCCTCGGCCACCGCCAGGAATCCGCGCAGCAGCGCCCGACGCTGCTCGAGCAGCGCCTCGTCGATCTCCGAGGCCGCTCGCAGCGGCGCACCCTGTCCGAGAGACAATCTAAGCAACCCATTCTGACCTTGACCTGTCCGGCTCAACCAGTCCAGAGCCTGCTTCGACGGCGGCGTCGGAATCCTGATCGGCTGACAACGGCTGCGGACCGTCGCCGGCAACCGGTCGGGCTGCTCGCCGATCAGACATAGCAACGTCGCGCCGGGCGGCTCCTCCAGGGTCTTCAGTAGTGCATTCGCGGCAGCCGCGTTCATCCGGTCCGCGGGGTCGATGACGACGACCTTGCGCGGTGCACGGATCGCCGTCAGCGACGCCCGGTCCGCAAGCTCACGGATCGCCTCGACGCGGATCTCGCCGGACTTGGACTCCGGGTCCGGGCCCAGGCGCAGCAGGTCGGGGTGGCTCCCCGAGGCCGCGAGCCTGCAGTCGGCGCAGGCACCGCAGGCGACACCGTCGGCGCGCGGGCTACCGCACAGCAGCACGCGCACGAGCATCTCGACCAAATGGCGCTTGCCGACGCCCCGCGGCCCGGTGACCAGAAGGCCGTGCGCGAGTCGGTCCGACTCGCGCGCCAACCGGAGACGCTCCCAGGTCGCCTCGAGCCACGGGAGCGGCGAGTCGAACGGGACCTTGTCCGCGCCCCCGGCCACCGTGTCATACCTCCGGGCCGGGGGCACGCGCCGATGCGACATAGTCGGCGGCGATCTCGGCGACCCGCGCACCGACGCGGTCGAGCGGCTCGGTCGCATCTATAACCCGATAGTGATCGGGGCGGCGGCGGGCGCGTTCGAGGTACGCCTCCCGCGCCGCCTCGAAGAACCGTTCGGTCTCGACCTCGAACCGATCGGGCGAGCCGCGACCGCGTGCACGGGCAAGTCCGACGGAAGGTGGGAGGTCGAATACCAGCGTGAAGTCCGGGCGAAAATCGCCCTGGACCAGCGCCTCCAGGGATGCGATGCGCTCGGGGTCAACGCCGCGGCCGCCGCCCTGGTAGGCGTAGGTCGCATCGGTGAAGCGGTCGCAGACCACCCAGGTGCCCCGCGCCAGGGCGGGCAGGATGGTCTTTTCCAGATGCTCCGCTCGGGCCGCGAACACCAGCAGCAGCTCGGCGGTGTCGCACAGGCCCGCATTCTCGCGGTCGAGCAGCAGGGCGCGGATGCGCTCCGCGATGGGGGACCCGCCCGGCTCGCGGGTGACCAGAAAGGGGACCCCGCTTTCGCGCAGGACCGCGCCCAGGGGCGCGATCTGGGTCGACTTGCCCGCGCCCTCGATTCCTTCCAGGGTGATGAAACGCCCTCGCTGCACCGGGCCTCCGCTCACGGCCTGCCCAACTGGTAACGGCGCACCGCGCGGTTGTGTTCGTCGAGCGTTGCCGAAAACTGGTGGCTACCGTCACCGCGGGCGACAAAATAGAGGCTGTCGCCCTCCGACGGATGCAGCACGGCATGAATCGCCTCGCGCCCGGGCAACGCGATCGGCGTCGGCGGCAGGCCGTCGATGACATAGGTGTTGTAGGGCGTCGCCTCGTTGAGGTCGCTGCGGCGGATATTGCCATCGTAGCGGGCGCCCATGCCGTAGATCACGGTCGGGTCGGTCTGGAGTTTCATGCCCTTTTCGAGCCGGCGCACGAAGACCCCGGCGATGGCGGGCCGCTCGGAGGGAACGGCCGTCTCCTTCTCGACGATAGAGGCCAGTATCAGCGCCTGGTACGGCGTTCCGATCGGCAAACCCTCCGCGCGCGACTCCCACTCCTCGGCCAGCACCTGCTCCATGCGCTCGAGCGCGCGGCGCAGGACGTCGAGCGCCGCGGTACGGCGCGGAAAGCTGTAGGTATCGGGGAACAGCCGGCCCTCGGGATGCTCACCGGGACGCCCCAGCCGCTCCATCAGTGCCTCGTCGGAGAGCGACCCGATGTCGCCGTGGAAACGCCCATCCTTGGCGACGGTCTCGACGGCCTGACGGAAGGTCCATCCTTCTACCAGCGTGATCGGGTATTGGATCACCTTGCCGGCTACGATCGCGTCCAGCAGCTCCGCGGGTCCCATGCCCTGCCGGAGCTCGAATTCGCCGGCCTTGATGCGCGCCGCATCGCCGCGCCGCATGGCCAGAGCGACGAAGTAGTACGGATGCTGGATCGCACCCTTCGCGGTCAACGCTTTAGCGACCTGGCGGATCGACGCACCTCGGGGGACCTCGATGACCGCCGGAGTCTCCTCCAGCTGCAGGGGCGTTTCAAGGAAGCGCTGATAGTCCAGCCAGAAACCAGCCGCCAGAAATCCGGCGGCGAGGATCAGAACGAACAGGACCCGCAAGATCATCGACCGTCACCCCGCCGCGTGCGCCGCCTGGCGCACCGACTCGAGCAAAGGCCACGGCAGGCGACCCGGATCCAGCTCGCGCCCCTCGAGCCTTCTGACCGGCCAAATCCCGGCGACGGAATTGGTCAGGAACAGGCCCTCGGCCTGCGCAAGATCAACCGGGCGGATTCGTCGCTCCCGGCACCGGAACCCGAAGGCCCGCCCCATATCCAACGTCAACGCCCGGACCGTGCCGGCGACCCCACTGCCTGCGATGCGCGGCGTCGCAAGCGCCGATCCGTCCCAGACGAACAGGTTGGTCATGGTCCCCCCAACGAGGTATCCGGTCGGGTCGAGCATCAGCCCCTCGGCAATCCCGGGGTCGTCCCACTCCCGTCGGGCCAATACGGAATCCAGCCGGTTCAGGTGCTTTATGCCCGCGAGCGCCGGGCAGAGCGCCGCTCGGGTCCCGCAGTACCTGACGCTTACTCCCCGCTCTGCCCAATCCAGCGGCCAGGACGACGGCGGATAGCCGAGTAGGATGCGCCGAGGCTGAGGTTCGGCGGGCGGTCGGTAGCCGCGCCCCCCGCTACCCCGGGTGATCAACAACTTGAGCACGCCTTCCCCGAGTTCACCGGCGAGCGCGTGGGCCTCGGTGGTCAGCCGTGCGGTGTCCGCGATCGGGATCCCGAGGCGCGACGCACCCAGGTGCAGCCGGTCCAGGTGCCGAGACCACTGGCAAGGCCGGCCGTGCCGGACGAGCAGGGTTTCGAAAAGGCCATCGCCGTAATGCAGGCCCCTGTCGGTAGCGGGTACGGTAGTAGCGGGCAGTCCGTCGGCCAGGACCCGCAGCGGGGAGCCAGCCGTGAGCGCGCCGCTCACCCGACGTCACGGGCGCTTGAAGATCAGGGTCCCGTTCGTCCCGCCAAAGCCGAACGAGTTCGTGAGCGCGATGTCGATCTTCATCTCACGTGCGGTGTTGGGCACGCAGTCCAGGTCGCAGTCCGGGTCCGGTGTCTCGTAGTTGATCGTCGGCGGGGCCACCTGATCGCGGATGGCCAGGATCGAGAAGATCGCCTCCGCCGCGCCCGCCGCCCCCAACATGTGGCCGGTCATGGACTTGGTGGAGCTGACCGGAAGCTTGTAGGCGTGGTCGCCGAAGGCCCTCTTGATGGCCATGGTCTCGGCCACGTCGCCGGCCGGGGTCGAGGTGCCGTGGGCGTTGATGTAGTCGACCTGCTCGGGGTTCAGTCCGGCGTCGGCCAATGCCAGCAGCATGCAGTCGCAGGCGCCCTCGCCGTTCTCGGACGGGGCCGTCATGTGGTAGGCGTCCGAGTTCATCCCGAAACCGACGAGCTCGGCGTAGACCCTGGCGCCGCGCGCCATGGCCCGGTCGTACTCCTCGAGCACCAGTACCCCGGCGCCGTCGCTGAGGACGAACCCGTCGCGGTCCCTGTCGAACGGCCGGCTGGCCCGCTCGGGGTCTTCGTTCCGTGTCGAGAGCGCCCGCGCCGCGGCGAAGCCGCCGAGCCCGACCGGAGAGGTGGCCATCTCCGCGCCGCCGGCGATCATCACGTCCACGTAGCCGTGGCGGATCATCAGGGCGGCCTCGCCGATATTGTGGGTCGCCGTGCTGCAGGCGGACACGATGGAATAGTTCGGACCCTTCAGACCGAACTTGATCGAGAGGTTACCAGCGACCATGTTGATGATGTTCGCCGGTACGAAGAAGGGTGAAATGCGCCGGGGCCCCTTGGTGCGGTAGGCCTCGTAGTTGTTCTCGATCCCCGTGATGCCACCGATGCCGGAGCCCACTGCCACTCCGATGCGCCGGCGGTTCGAGTCGTCGATCGAGAGGCCCGCATCCTCGATCGCCTGGCAACCGGCCGCGACCCCGTAATGGATGAATTTATCCATTTTCTTGGAGTCTTTCTCGGAAATGTAGGTCGTGGGGTCGAAGCCGTAGATCGGCCCGCCGAAGCGAGTGCTGAAGGGCGCGACGTCGAAGTGGGTGATTGGCTGGATACCGCTCCTGCCGGCCAGCACATTCTCCCAGGACGACTTCACGTCCAGCCCGACGGGCGCGACGACGCCCAACCCGGTGACCACGACCCTTCTGCCTACCATTGCTCTACCCTTTCGCCTCAGATCGCTTGGATCGACACGCGCCGCCGCACCGACAGATCAAAGGGTATCGCTTGAGGCGACACCTTATCCGGTCCATTGGTGGACCATGCGGCAAAAGCCCCTGGGAGGGCTTTTGCCAGATGCGCAAGGTGCAAGCGGCCGCTAGGTTTCGAAAGCAGCACGTATCAGCCGAGGTGCGCGTTGACGTAATCGATCGCCTGCTGAACGGTGGTAATTTTCTCCGCGTCCTCGTCGGGGATCTCTGTCTCGAATTCCTCCTCGAGGGCCATCACCAGCTCGACGGTATCCAGGGAGTCGGCGCCGAGGTCGTCGACGAAGGACGACTCCAGGGTCACCTCCTCCTCTTTCACGCCCAACTGTTCGACGACGATCTTGCGGACCCGCTCTTCAACGCTGCTCATCTGAGTTATACCTCCGGATAAAAATAGAGGCCCGATTAGGACCAGAGGGTATTTTAGTGACATTCGATGAACGATGAAAGCCGATTGCCCGGCTGCTATCCGCCATTCATTCTCCTGCCAAATCAGTAAATAACATCAAGTTATTTACGCACAATCACGCCATGTGCATGCCACCGTTCACGTGCAGCGTCTCGCCGGTGATATAGGCGGCGCCCGGCGAGGCGAGAAACACCACGGCACTGGCAATCTCCTCGGGGCCGCCAAGGCGAGCCAGCGGAATCGACGCGAGCAGGGCGTCGCGCTGCGCGTCGGGCAGGCCACGGGTCATGTCCGTGTCGATGAATCCCGGCGCCACGCAATTAACCGTTATGGCCCGGGATCCGACCTCGCGGGCGAGCGCCCGCGTGAAACCCATCATCCCGGCCTTGGCGGCCGCGTAGTTGGTCTGCCCCGCGTTGCCCATCGCGCCCACGACGGAGGCGATGTTGATGATGCGGCCCTTGCGCGCCTTGCTCATCGCGCGCAGGCAGGCCTTCGACATCCGATAGACGGACCCCAGGTCGGTCTCGATAACCGCCTGCCACTCGTCGTCCTTCATCCGCATCAGCAGGTTGTCCCTCGTGATACCGGCATTGTTGACCAGTATCGTCGGCGCGCCGAGCCGCTCGTGGACCCGCTCAACGGCCGCACTGACGGACGCCGAATCGGCGACGTTCAGCACCAGACCGAGACCCTCGTGGCCGGCCCCGTTCAGGGCCTGCTCGATATCGGCCGCCCCGGCCTCGGTGGTCGCCGATCCGGCCACGGCCGCTCCCTGCTCGGCAAGCGCCAGCGCTATCGCGCGCCCAATTCCACGCGACGCCCCGGTTACCAGTGCAATCTCACCCTTCAGCATTCGTCATCGCCTCCAACGCTGCGTCGAGCGTCCCCGGGTCAAAGACCGGCAGCGTCGTCATCGCCTTGTCGATCCGCTTGTTCAGGCCTGACAGCACCTTGCCAGGGCCGCTCTCGATGGCCCGCGTCACGCCGAGCGCGCCGGCCGCCTGGACCGTCTCGACCCAACGCACCGGGCTGTGCAACTGCCTGACCAGCAGGTCCCGTAGTACCTCCAGGCTGTCCGCCGCGGAAACGCTGGCATTGTGCAGGACCCGGACCGCCGGTAGCGACAGGTCTACCTCGTTCAATCGCGCCGCAAGGCGCTCAGCGGCAGGCCGCATCAGCGCGCAATGGGACGGGACGCTCACGGGCAGCATGACAGCGCGTTTCGCGCCTAACGCCTTGGCCGCCAGGATCGCGCGATCCACCGCCCGCGCGTCACCGGCGATCACGATCTGACCCGGGGCATTGAAATTCACGGGCTCGAGTACGTCCCCGTTGGCCTCCTCGGAGCACAGGGTCACGGCGGTCGCCTCGTCGAGCCCGAGAAGCGCAGCCATCGCCCCGGCGCCCGCGGGAACAGCATCCTGCATGAATCGCGCGCGGTCCGCGGCCAGCCGAATGCCGTCCGCGAACCCCAGCGCCCCGGCGGCGACGAGCGCCGAGTACTCGCCGAGGCTGTGACCCGCCATCAGGTCCGGCACCGGGCCGCCGGCCCGCCGCCAGCATCGCCAGCAGGCTACACCAGCCGCCAGCATTGCTGGCTGGGTATTAAGGGTCTGGTCCAAGTCCTCGGTTGGGCCACTGCTGACCAGCGCCCAGAGGTCCCGGCCGAGCGCGTCGGAGGCCTCCTGAAAGGTCGCCCGAACCTCCGGGTAGGCGGCCGCGAGGGCGTCAAGCATGCCTACGGACTGGGATCCCTGACCTGGGAAAAAGGCGGCGAGTGCGTGTGACATGGATAGCGGCGTGCCGAATCAGTAGCGAAGCAGCGCGGAACCCCAGGTGAAACCGCCGCCGAAACCTTCCAGGAACAGCGTGTCGCCCCGGCGAATTCGGCCGTCACGCACCGCTTGGTCCAGGGCGAGCGGGATTGACGCGGCGGACGTGTTGCCGTGCTCCGCGACCGTGACCACGACCCGCTCCATAGGCAGATCCAGCTTCCGGGCCGTGGCCTGGAGGATGCGCATGTTGGCCTGGTGCGGTATCACCCAGTCGATGTCCGATTTCTGCATGCCGTTGGCGGTGAGGGTTTCGTCCACGATTCGCCCCAGCGTCGTGACCGCCATCTTGAACACCTCCTTTCCGCGCATCTCCACATAGCTCGCATTCCGATCGCCATTGCCGATGCCGCCCGGAACCTGCAGCAGGTCCTTGTAGGCGCCGTCAGCATGCAAATGAGTGGAGATGATGCCGGGCTCGGGCGCAGCTTCAATCACTACCGCGCCGGCGCCGTCGCCGAACAGCACGCAGGTGCCGCGGTCGGTCCAGTCGATGATCCGGGAAAAGGCCTCGGCCCCCACGACGAGTGCGCGCTTTGAGGTACCGGTCTGGATGAACTTGTCCGCGACGCCGAGGGCATAGACGAAGCCGGTGCAAACCGCCTGAACGTCGAAGGCGGGACAGCCGTGGACGTCGAGGCGCTGCTGCAGAAGACAGGCGGTGCTGGGAAAGAACTGGTCGGGCGTCGTGGTCGCAACCACTATCAGGTCCAGGTCCGTGGGGACGATGCCCGCCGCCTCGATCGCCCGCCGCGCGGCGGCCTCGGCCAGATCGACGGTCGACTCGCCCTCGGAGACCAGATGGCGCTGGCGGATCCCGGTGCGCTCCTGAATCCAGGCATCGGTGGTGTCAACGATCTTCTCGAGATCGAGGTTGGTCACCACCCGTTCCGGGAGATAGCTCCCGGTCCCGAGAATGCGGGAATAGATCATCAGGCCGTCGCCCTGTAGTGGCCGTGGTCCAGGTGTCGGCCCACCTGCTCGGCGATGCGAATGGGAATGTTGGCATGGATCTCCTTGACGGCGATCCGGATCGCATTCTCGAACGCAACCTCGTCCGCGCCCCCGTGGCTCTTGATCACGATGCCTCTAAGTCCGAGAAGGCTCGCGCCGTTGTAGCGTCGCGGGTCCATGGTCCGGCGGAAATTCTTCAGTATCGGCATAGCGACCAACCCGGCCAGCTTGGTCAACAGGTTGCGCTTGAACTGAGCCCCCAGCGAGTTTCCGATGAACTTGGCGACACCCTCGCTGCACTTGAGGGCGACGTTGCCGACGAACCCATCAGCCACCACCACGTCCACATCTTCCAAGAAGATCCCATCGCCCTCGACATAGCCGATGTAGTTGAGCTCGCTGCAGGCCAGGAGCTCATGGGCACGCTTGACCTGCTCGTTCCCCTTGATCTCCTCCTGACCGATGTTGAGCAACCCGACGCGCGGTGCCGGCACACCGTCGACGGCCTTTACCAGCTCGCTGCCCATGACGGCGAACTGGAAAAGGTGCTCGGCGGTACAGTCCACGTTCGCGCCGAGGTCGAGCACATGGGTATGCCCGTGCAGCGACGGAACCGCGGTGGTGATGGCCGGGCGGTCGACGCTCGGGAGCGTCTTAAGGACGAATCGCGCGGTCGCCATCAGGGCGCCGGTGTTTCCGGCGCTGACGCAGGCGTGCGCTTCCCCCTCCTTGACCAGATTGATGGCGATCCGCATCGACGAGTCCTTCTTGTTCCGGAGGGCCTTCGACGGGAGCTCATCCATGCCTACGGTCTCGCTGGCATGGCGGACACTCAGGCGCTCCGACGATGCCGAGCCGAGCCGCGACCTGATCTGCGCCTCGTCCCCTACCAGAATCAGACCGACGTCCGGGTGCTGCGTGAGAAACCGCTGCGCCGAGGGCACGACGACGGACGGCCCATGGTCGCCGCCCATGGCGTCGAGTGCGATCGTGAGGCGTTCAGTCACCGGTCAGGACTTCCCGGTGGGCGCCGGACTTGGGGGAACGGTGGCGGGGGTGACCGCGACCGGTCACTCGCCCTTGTCCAGCACCTTGCGGCCGCGGTAGAAACCGTCCGGGGAGACGTGATGCCTCAGATGGGTCTCGCCGCTGGTGCCGTCGACGGACAGCGTTGGCTTGCTCAGCGCGTCGTGGGAGCGGCGCATGTCGCGTTTTGAGCGTGTCTTTCTATTCTGCTGGACGGCCATCGTTTACTCCGAATCCCCGCGCCAGACGGTCGCCCGGTGCGTGTTGAATTGAAACTGGTTTGTCGTTCCGGTCCCGCTGCAAGAAATGCCCACGGGGGCGACTAATCCGGCCGCGGTCTTTTCAACGACGCCAAAACCGCGAATGCGCTGTCGCCGGGCCCCGTCGCGTCGTCGGCGGCCGGCTCCACCCATGACCTGTTCTCGCCTGGACAATGCCCTGGCTCATGCATGGGGATCAGGGGGATCGCCAACAGCAGTTCATCCTCGACTAGTTCGAGGGGGCGCAGCAGCCCGTCACCGACCGGAAGCGGGTCCAGCTCATCGGGCAGCTCGCTCGCCTCCCGGTCGCCGCGCACCAGGGCCAGCTCAATCGGCGCATCGACCTCGACCCGGACGTCGTCGAGACAGCGCTGGCAGATTAGCCGCATGGCTAGCGCGACCCGCCCCCGCACGATGGCCCGACCGCCGTCATCGTGAGAGAATTCCAGCCGGTAACTCGCCGGCCCGTCGACACCTGCGACGCTCGCGGCCAGCCGCGGCATCTGCGAGAGACCCGCCTCCCCCTGAAATGCCATCCGGGAGTGACTCGCACGCCAAGCATCTAGGAGGTCAGGCAGGGCCGTCGACATAAGCGCGCCAATTTACCCGACGCGATTCGTCCGAGTCAATCGGGAGCCTCGTATAGGATACGGCCGACGCCGATGTACGGATAGTTCCGCAGCGCCAGGGGCTGGCATTAGGTGGATCCGCCCCGCGCGCGACACGCGTCGCGCCCGTCACATCCGCAACAGAACAGGCGTCTGCGCAAGCGACCAAATCGCCAAGTGCGCAGTGCTCACTCGAAGCGGGATCCAGAGCGTTTCAAGGCCCAAATTCTGCGTTCGCCCGCCGCCTGTAAACAGCGCGCTACCAACGGGGCAACTAGGGTGCCAATCGAACGAAATGCCAGCTTCCACCGGCATCGCGCCTGTACTCAAACCTGTCGTGTAACCGGCTCGCGCGGCCTTGCCAGTATTCAAAGGTCTCCGGTACGACCCGAAATCCGCCCCAGAAGTCGGGCAGAGGCACTTTGCCGTTCGCAAATTTGCGCTGCATTTCGGCCACCTTAACCTCTAGTACGGAACGCGACGTTATGACTTGGCTCTGTGGTGACGACCAGGCTCCAATCTGGCTGCCCCGGGGACGCGTGACGAAGTATCTAAGTGACTCGAAGGTCGGTATACGGTCCGCCCGCCCCCTGATCTGTATCTGCCGACCCAGCGCCGCCCAGGGAAAGAGTAGCGCTACGCGCGGATTTCCCGCGATCTGACCAGCCTTTCGGCTCTCGTAGTTGGTGAAAAACACAAATCCCCGTTCATCGTAGAGTTTCAGCAGCACGGTACGCGCAAAGGGCTGTCCGCACTCATCGACCGTGCACAAGGTCATCGCGTTGGACTCGGGCAGTCCGGTGCCGAGCGCGGCCGTGTACCAGGACTGAAACTGTTTGACCGGGTTCGGATCCAGATCGCGCTCCGATAGACCGCGCTCCATCGCCTCGCGGCAGAACTCTTCCGGGCCAACGCTCATCGCTGTTTACCTGCTGTTGCCGATCTTCTGGCTCCGCTTCCCCCGTCGGTCTCCAAGCGCGTTACCGCAGACCACATGCCGCCTAGCCCCAGATGTCCTTGACTCCAAGAGACCCGCAAATCCATCCATGGCCCAACGGCATTCCGACGCGGAATGCCGCGACCACGTTATAGATCCGCCGCGTATTCGGCACCGCCGAACCTCTCAGACGGATCGATTCCGGAATAACGACGGGTCCAGATGGTGCCGCGACAGCAATTTATAGAACTCGGTCCGGTTGCGCTTAGCGAGTCGTGCAGCTTGAGCAACATTTCCTTGGGCAACTTGCATAATGCGAACAAGGTAATCCCTCTCGAACCGATTCTGTGCCTCGGCGAGCGGCACGATTTCGCCGGATTTCCCACGAAGCGCCCTTTGTACGAGCGAGGTGGGCACAAGCGGGGTCGTTGCAAAGACCGCCACCTGCTCCACAATATTGCGCAATTGCCTCACGTTGCCGGGCCAGGGTGCCGTCAAGAGCATCTCCATCGCCTCCTTCGAGAAGGCGCCGCCGGGCTTGTTCATCCGCGCCCGCGCACTCGCGAGGAACTGATTGGCGAGCAGAGGAATGTCTTCCCTACGATCCGCCAAAGCGGGCACCTCAAGTACGACCACATTCAAGCGGTAATAAAGATCCTCGCGAAACGTCCCTTCAGCTATGGCTTCATCGAGGTCGCGGTGGGTCGCGGAAATGATCCGGACGTCTATCGGTTCCGCGTTCCGCGCACCTACCGCGCGAACCTCCTTCTCCTGCAGCACGCGTAGCAGCTTCGTCTGAAACTCCAGCGGCATATCGCCAATCTCGTCAAGAAACAGTGTTCCCCCGTTCGCGACACGAAAAAGGCCCTTGTGGTCCTGAATTGCGCCGGTAAACGCCCCCTTCTGGTGACCGAATAATTCCGATTCGAGCAATTGCTCTGGGATCGCGCCGCAATTAACCGGAACGAATGGTCCATGCCGCCGGTCGCTGGCCTTGTGAATGGCCTTCGCAAGCAATTCTTTTCCGGTCCCGCTTTGGCTTTGAAGCAAGACACTCACATCCGTGACGGCAATTTGCGCGGCTTCTTCCAAGAGCCGCAGCATAACTGCGCTTTCTCCAAGAATTTCCTTTCGCCAATTACTATCGGCAGATGTGACCGTTGCGAAATCGCTGGATGGGCCGTGCTCGAGCGCGTCGTTGACGCAGCTTAGAAGCCCTTTACTGTCGAATGGCTTTGTAAGGTATCCGAACACTCCTTTCCGGGTCGCCTCGACCGCATCTGGTATGGTGCCATGCGCCGTAAGAATTATGACCGGGAGCGAGGCAAAGCGTTGCCGGATCGCATCGAAGAGCTGATTGCCATCCATGCTGTCCATACGCAAATCGGTAATAACCAAGTCCAACTTGCACGCAAAAACCTTTGCGAGCGCCTCCTCACCGCTTTGCGCCGTCTCGACGTTGAAACCATTGCTGCGAAGCCTAATCGAAAGCAGTCGCAAAAGGTCCGGGTCATCGTCTACGACGAGTATCGTTCTATTCCTGCTCATTTTGCTCGGTCGATGGCGCGGGGGCCGGTGCCGGAATGTTTACTGATCTCTGAGTTTCCGTTATGGAGTGTTCGATCTGTTTTAGTTGCTCGAATTGGGTCTGAAGGCGCGCGATCTCGTCGGTCAATTCGTTGACTCGAGACTGCAGTGCGGCGTTTTCTTTTTGCATGGCCAATGTCGATTGTTTACTGCGCCCGCTCGATGCATTGACCCATTCTAACTCATCAAGAAGATCACGAACGAGTTGCGCAAGGTTGCGGTCCTCTTCACTCTGATATTCTGACGTACGTGCGTAATCGTACAACAGCCTCCGGGCTCGCGTGTAGTCTACGAACGTGGTATCCGGCAAAGAGAGAATGAGTGCGAGCATAAGCTTGTGTCGCGCACTTGCATTTTGCGCCAATCGCGACTCTACCAGATACAACTGCTCTAGCTTCTTATGTTCCGAAGTAGACCTTAGCCAACCATAATACTCAACTAGATTCGGTGGTGTCTGAAAACCGCCCGCCCACTCCCGGCGGACATCCGGTTGCGCTTCCAGCGACGGGGCATTGTCAACGGAAAGAGCACAGTCGACCCAAACGAAAGCACTAAGTACTAGCACCGACAGCGTCCGGGAAAATAGACTCATTCTGGCGTCCTAAGCGGAATCGATAGACGAAAATGCGCGCCTGCAGCGGCGTCGACGATCTCAATCGTTCCGTGGTGCAGTTCTGTATATCGCTCGCAGATCGCGAGCCCAAGGCCGGTGCCTTTGACATGGCCCTTGCGCCGCCGTTTTCCCTGATAGAAGGCCTCGAAAACGTGAGCGCGGTCCGCTGGGTCGATGCCGGGCCCGTGATCCTGCACATCGAGAATCGCTCGCCCGTCGCACGCGCGTAATGCCACATTAACAAAACTTGTATCAGGAGAATAGTTTATCGCATTTGACAACAAATTGTCGACGACGGTGCGTAGCTGCTCTGGATCTCCAAGAACCGTAGCATCATCCAGGTGTTTCTTTATGTCGACTTGCCTGGACAGCGAAAACAGCCTTTGAGAAACGATGGATTCTTCGATCAAAGAACGAAAATCTATACTTTGAACGCTTCTAAGCGATAACTGCCCCAAAACAGTGTTGAACTCAAGCAAATCTTCAATTTGCTTCTGTAGCTGGTGACTGCTCGCATGCAGAATTCCCACAACTTCTTCCTGGTCTTTGGTAAGCTTTCCAACGACCTCGTCACCAAGCAGTTCGACGCCCTCTCTTATTGCGGTGAGGGGGGTCTTCAACTCGTGGGATACGTGCTGCAGAAACATCGTCTTTTGCGTTTCCAACTCGTTCAAGTGGACCCGCAAGGCGTCCAGTCTACGGCTTATCTCACGAATGTCCTGGGGACCTCGGACGTGAACCTCGCGAGAGAAGTCCCCGGACCCGAGACGCCGCACGGCGACTCCAATCTCTTTCAAGGGGCGCGTTATAAAAATACTAAAAGCGATGGCCATGAATAGTGCCAGAGGGATGAGCGCTAGCGCCTGAAGCAGTAGGAGTCGGCGAACGTTGGCGATCTGATCCTGTATGCGAATCGCGTCCGCGGCAACTTGCTGGCTGATTTCAAACGGCACAGGGCGGGCGAGCTCGGAAAAAGGCGGCAATGAAAACGGGTCGCCGGGGCTTTCCTCCGGGAATGAGGACTGGGTGAGCAGGGTTCGGTAAACTTCTCGCTCGCGATCTCTGATCTCGGCTAACCGATTCAGCGTGCCTTCCGCGTGTACGATCTCCGTTAGGCTGTTTATCGTTTCATGAAACGGGGGTCGCTGTTCTTCATATATAGCCAAGAGACTTCGGTCGCGTAGAACGAGAAACTGGGCAGCGCTTCTCTCGAGCGAGAGAATCTGCGAAACCAGTATCCGGCTTGACTGTACCGTCTCGTTGGTGTCAACAAGTATTGATGTCATTCTCGCAGAAAGATCGCCAATGCGTAACATGGTGTGAACCAGAGCTGCGATCAGGGGAAGCACGGCGAGGAAGAATCCGAAGAGCGTCAATTGAAAGATGGTTGTGTGGATGCTCAGTTTCACGTGCGTAACAGGATCTGATTTGCCTTAGTTGGCTGCGACATCCACCCCTCCGTATGACGTACGGGTGGAATCCGGTTGCAGGGGTCTGCACTTGAGTCCTGTGCCCAGAGTGACGCGCCACGCTGGTTCGCAATGGCGACGCCAAACGCAGCGACCGCCCACTCTCGGTGCTCGCCCACCATTTAGCACACCGCTTCGGCACACGGCAAAGCGTAGCAGGAGCCCACCTAATGCAGTCAACATAAGCCACCCAGACGTACGACAAGTGGCGCCGGGTCTTGAGGTTTCAGGCAATGCGGCGGAGGAATGCGAGGTTCGGTCGGATTGCCTTACCGAAATGTGAGGCTTGCCTGAACAACACCCCCAAGTAGCACTGCCAACTGCTCTCGGCGATAAACCTTCAGGACAGTTTCCGCGGCTGGAGCGAGTCACAACATAAAGTTTACGCGCTCGAGGTCGTCGCTATCGATGGCAAGGGCCTGCCACGCTCCCATGACGGCAGGGCCTAGGACCGTTGCAAATGGTCAGCGCGTGGGCAACGCGAAACCGTTTGGCATTGGAACAATACGCGACCGGTGCGGCGTTCAACGAGACCGCGGCCAAACCCGATCTGTTCTTGGTGCTGGTGCGCAAAGGCTGTATCGTGACCATCGACGCTGTAGGGGGTGCGCGGGCGATTAACGATCAAGACGGCGACGACATCGGACGCGACATTTAACGAGCATTGCCACCGTGAAGTACCTGTTTTCGCAGAGCGGCTACTCGAATCGGCGAAGATACTCGATGAGCGCGACCATCAGTACCAGTAGCACCAACACCGCAACCAAGACGATCAGGGCATAGGCCAGCACGACCAGGACTTCGCGGCCGTTGCTAAGCGCCTCGATCGCGAGAAGCAGCCAGTAGAAGAGAGCGGCAATAGCCGCGGGCACCATCGCCAGCAGAAACTTCGTTCCCCTACGGAACTCGGTCCCGCCCCCGGGCGTCTCCTTGACCCACAGACTCTTCCGTCTTGGGCTTGCCATAAAGGCTCTCCCCCACGCGGTCCGGTTGTTGGATCGTCGATGACTGGCCGAACGATTATCGGTCGGGGGCTTTCGACTTGTCGCCGTCTTCGTTACCCAGCGGGCAGGGATCTACGAACTACTTGGAAGCTGGTCCTGCGGCGCGGGACGCGAGTCCTGCCTGAAGCTTCGAACGGCCGCCGTCTTGCCTGGATCGTTTACCCGTCAAACCTTGGACTCGGTAGTGTGGTCCAGTGTGCAAGCTAGCACCGAATGCCAGCAACCGGCCGCCGAGAAGGACCGGAATGATCTTACACCAAGAGCCGATGCCCGGCTTCATGGCGCCGGCCCCGGGCAGCACCGGGTTCCACCCATGCCGCGAGTCCGCCGATCCGCCGGTGGGCAAGCACGGGGTGGCGCGCGCTGGGACCGGTTGACCGACGAAACTACTAGCTACGTGCTAGCCGGCGCCGTTGACGCCCGTGGAGCACTAAGCGGATCTCGACGTGTCAGCCTTCGTCTCTCATGCGAACTTTCTGTAAAGCGCTCGATCGAGCCCTGGGCCATTTCCTGACTTGCCTCGACCGCGAAATTGCGCAAAACTTGATTTTTGCAGCGGAAAAGCAGCACATGTAATATTTGGCACTGCCATGTCCGCTCCCACCGCGTCGCCAGCTGTGTCGCTTTACGTTTGTGTAGCTGAACCACATGCGACGTGTCTGCCACTGCACGTACGGTCGAATCTCATAGTGCAGTGTCCGTTATGCCCTTTTGCGGTGTAGGCCGGCTGCGCGTGGACGCGGCGGCCGCGGAGTCGGAGGCGCAAAAAAAGTCCTCCGCGATTCGCCGAGGAACCCGTTCTCAGAATCGAGTAATGGTTCGTGCATACTCTGTTTGCATGGCCTGAGAGTGAGCTTTGAGGAAATAGCTATGCGTCTTCTGAATGCGATGCACCGAGAGCCGAGTGACCATTTTGAGTCTTTGTTGCCGGACCGTTGGCACCGACAATTCAATGTCTTATTCGGCCTCATGTTTCTCCTTGGTGTTTTCGGGATGTTACCTCTGGAAGCGGCCGCCGAAAAATACTCGTTAGGCCCACGAGACGTCGTGCGGGTTACTGTCTACGGGCAACCTGACCTGGAGACCGTATCTCGTATTGGAGAGCGGGGCACCATTAGCTTTCCTGTACTCGGTGAAGTCAGGATCGGCGGGCTGTCGGAGCAGGAAGCTGCGGCGGTTATTACGCAGCGGCTCAAGCAGAGCGGTGTTGTTGCCTCGCCGCAGGTCAACGTAACAGTAGAAGAATTCCAGAGTCAGCTGGTTTCCATTCTCGGCGAAGTCGATAAACCGGGAGAGTACCCTATAGAGCGTCGAACGACGCTGCTTGAGCTCATTTCCAAGGCAGGAGGTCTGCGTCCGGAGGCCGGCGATACCGCGGTTGTGACCCGCTCTTCCCAGAAGGGTAACGGGCGACAGGAGATCGATTTGGCGAATCTCTTCGGAAAGGGCGGCGGCGCGTCCAATGTCGAGGTGACCGGAGGGGACATCGTCTACATTGCCACCGCGCCGGTCATTTATGTCTATGGCCAGGTCAATCGTCCAGGCGCCTATAAGCTTGAACGGAACATGATCGTCATGCAGGCAATTTCGGTTGCCGGCGGACTCACCGACAAGGCGACCGAACGCGGATTAACGATAACGCGGACTCGACCCGGCGGCGGTACCTCGTCAGTTGCCGGCGGCATGATGGAACGTTTGCAGCCGAACGACATCGTCCAGGTGAAGGAAAGTCTTTTCTAGCCACGCATGGCGTGCCGTATGTCGATTATCGCGTCCCCGCCGGATCCGGTCTAACCCAATGAACAGCATGAACTTATCGAGACTTCTTGTTGCGCTTCGCAAGCGCTTTTGGCTACTTGCGATTACGCCGCTGTTGGCGGGCGTAACCGCGTATTTTATAACGGCGAGTCAGGACCCCTATTACACGGCGAATGCGACCCTCCTGGTCGACTATCGGGAACCGGTTCCGGGTGAAGTGGGAGGTTATCTTCCCGCGGGCCTGCAGCCCAATTATCTGACAACACAGATCGGTATCATCAGCAGCCGCAACGTCGCGGCAAAGGTGGCGGTCGAACTTGGTCTCGCGGACCTGGAACCCTGGAAAACGGTTTTCGTGGAGGCCGGGAGTCCACAGGAGGGATTCGAGGCCTGGGCTGCCGGGAGTCTTCTCGAGGGACTGACCACCACCGCCGACAAGAACAGCAGCCTGGTCGATATCTGGTATCAGCATACGGACCCGAAGTTTGCCGCCGCCGCCGCCAATGCCTTTGCCGAGGTTTATCGCCGTACCAACCGGGAACTGATTGTGGAGCCGTCCCGCGCCATGGGTGAGGCGGTCGAAGAACGTTTGGCCCAATTGAGGGACAAGACCGAGACCGCCGAACGAGACCTTAGCAGCTATCAGCAGGAGACAGGCATCACGGCGACCGAGGAACGACTCGACTATGAATCGACCCGGTTGGACGAGTTGGTAAGGCTTCGTCTAAACGCGGACGCTGAGGCTCGCGCTACGGCCAGTCGCCTGGCGAAAATCGATGAGATTTTGGCCATGGGCGAGTCGCTGGACACGCTGCCGGATGTCGTCAACAACTCCCTGATACAAAATTTGAAGGTCGAGGTCAGCAAGAAGGAGGCGGCGCTTGCCGATCTGTCCGCGATTGCGGGCGCCAACCACCCGACCAGGATCGCGCTCTCGGCGGAGCTGCGGAGTCTGCGCGCCAGGCTCGATACGGAAACGGACAAGATAGTTAGTTCGATTAGGAATGAGGTCGATCAAGCCAACAGCGCCGCCCGTGCGGTGGAGCAGGCCGAGCAGGCTCAAAGAGAGAAAGTTCTTGAAATGAAGAAGGTCCGCGACGGGATGTCGCCGCTGCTGCGCGAGGTCGAGGCGGCAAGAGGGAGCTACGAGCGGGCCCTAGCAATGAGCAGTGAATATGTCCTAAATAACAGTTTGAATCAGCCAAACGTCACCATTCTCAATCCGGCCCGGGTCCCGGAGCTGCCCAGTGGGCCCAATATGAAATTGAATGTGGCGGCGGCGTTTGCGCTTGGCGGCATCCTGGGCCTGATTTTGGCGCTGATGTTGGAGATTCTCGAAGGCAAGGTGAGATCAAGAGACGACATCGAGGATGGTCGGACCATTCGCGTGCTCGGTGAAATACCAAGGCCCGGAAATCTGTCCGCGCACCATTAAGTCGAGAATCGAATGAACGAAGAGTCACGCAACAGCGACGGCCGCCGTTCGAGTATCGAGCGGGCAGTCCGGGTTCGAGGCGAGCAATCTCGGGGACGGGAAGACCAACGAGGCCGCTTGGAAACTCGCGAATATCCATCACTGACCACTAGCGCGGCCACACGGCAGAAGGTCGGTGAAATAATGGTAGAACAGGGTACCCTGACCGCCGATCAAGTTGAACAGGTGCTTCAGTATCAGCAGGAGTCCGGTCTTTCGTTCGGGGAGTCGGCCTCGAGACTGGGGCTTGCCGACAGTGCGGCAATAAGGCACGCACTGGCTATGCAGTTCGGATATCCGTCGGTACCGCCGGGGGACAAGTCGCTCAGCTCGAAACTTGTCGTCGCCCACGATCCCGATACCGATTATTCCGAAGCTTTTAGGGGACTTAGGGCCAATCTGCTGGCGTCTTGGGCGCAGGGCGGGTCACGTAGCGTCGCGGTGGTCGGCGCGGATGCGCAACAGGACTATGCGGATCTCGTGGGCAATATCGGGATCACGTTCGCACAGCTCGGAAAGCGAACGCTGTTGATCGATACCAACTTCAGACAACCGCGACTGAATGCCCTGTTCGGCATAGCCGACGGGCGGGGCCTCAGCACCATGCTCGCGACCGGTTCACCGGATGCCGATATCGTTCAACGGGTCCCTTTCTTTTCATCCCTGTCGGTACTGGCCAGCGGCCCGATACCGCCAAACGTTCAAGAGCTTCTAACCGGCGACCGATTCAAGGCACTGCTACGCTCGGCGAGGGAGCAGTATGAAGCGGTGTTCCTGGTGACCGCACCATGGGGCGCTGGTACCGACGCCGAGAGCGTGGCCAGAAGTGCCGGTAGTGCACTGGTGATAGCCAAGCGCGACGAAACACGCCGCAAGGACTTATCCGATTTGGTCCAGCGCCTGGAACGTTTCGGCGTGAACCTGGATGGGTGCGTCCTCGTCGATTGATGGTTAGGGTTGAGCGGCTTTTGGTTTTGCGCAAGGAAGTAAAATCAGGATCGTAGCGCCTGCCGACCGTTAGTTGGCTGCGCCATCGTAGCGGTCCTTTGCGCCCGAAGGATGGTCGATCACATTCGAGCTGACCTTCCCCAAAAAAACCCCGCCGAAGCGGGGTAATACCCATGCAGGTCTAAATCAAGCCGGGGTCGTGCTCGGGGCTTACGATAAGAGCATCTGACCGACGCGGTGAAGCGGCAGGGCTTCAAACGGTCGGTCTGGCCGATAGACCGTCCTCTCGGCTCGCAAGCCAATATTCAACGACTGCTCCGCGGCACTATTCTGGGTCGCTCACAAGGAATCGGATTCCGCGCATAGCACAATCGCTCGCCGGCGGCGCCGACCAATCGGAACCGAGGCCAGCACGATTGGGTGGACTGGTCCGTCGTTCGGGGTGCGCCGAGCAGCGCCGTGGCAACCTGCAGGTAGCGCGGCGTCTTGATGAATAGCCCCCCTGCCCCGGGAAGCTTACTCGGAAGGCGATCAAGACACCGGAAGCACGGCGGCACGGACACCGATCCTCGAAACGCCTCACACGCCGGAGCGGCCGCCTGCCCGGACAACCGGATTCCTGCGACATTAGAGCCGCGGCACCCGAGCCTTTGTGACGCGTTGCGGTTCCTGTGCTCGGGCCCGAGTTTACTCGCCCGCCGGTGAGCAGGCCCCGGTCTTGGACGGTTGGGCAGAGTCGCATGCGGCGAGCCGCTTGCCCTTGCGATCGAGCACACGCCCGGTCCAGTGGCCGCCGTCGGTCAGCGTGATGTCCATGTAGCCGAAATCGCTCAGGCCGAACCCGACGGCCGTGGCGTCGCCGATGGCGACGGAGAAGGGCTCGGCTGGGTAGTTGTGGGCGAGTGCGATGCCGCCGTTGCCGACGATAAGCTGGTTCGGCAGTGCGCCCGGTGGCTCGGAGCCGATGGCCTGGAAGCGGTGCATGTGTCCGGACAGCACCAGGTGCACCGGCCTCGGAATGGGGTAGCTGGCGAACGCGGTCTGGAGCGTCTTGTCAATGATGGCGTATTGGCCGGAGGCGTCGAGATCCGTTTTCGGGGTGTCGGCATCGGGCTTCTTCACCCCCCACAGGGGCCGATGGCTCTGGAGCCAGAGGGCATTGGCGGCGGGAGCACCGGTCACCAGGGACTGGATCTGCTCGAACTGGGCATTGAAGTGCTTCTGGTGAAGGGTTCCCTGGTCGCAGGCGTTGGCCGAGTCGAGCACGATGACGGATAGTCCACCCAGGTCGACGCGGTAGGGCTGGCGGAAGATCAGCGGCTTCTTGGCCTCCGCCGGCGGGCATGTCTGCTGACCGCCGCTGCCCTGCACCAGCGCCGAACCAGGGTCCAGGAAGTAGAAGAAGCCCGGGCCGGCGCGGCTGCACAGTTCGTGATTACCGCGGGCGAAGACCCATGGAGCGGCGCGAAGCAGTTTCGCGGCCGGCTCGAAGAAGTCGTGCTTCCAGGTCTTCCAGGAGTCGGGGGTGTCGCTGCCCAGGCTGTTCTGACCGTAATACGGGCCGGACAGGGTGCAGGTGACACTCGGGGTGTTATCGCCGGCGTCGTAGACGCGAACCTTCTCCGCCTTGCCATCGGCCTGCTTGATCTTGATCGACCCCGGCGTACCCCGGTAGTTGTAATCCCCCAAATGCAGCACCAGATCGGGCGCCGGATTGACCTCGGCGGCGGCGTCGGCCATATCGCCGAAGGGCCAGTCCTTGTCCTTCCTGCAGCCGTTCTGGTCGTCGGGCTTGCAACCCGTGTCGCCAAACACGGTGACCCCGGTAACGGTGGTGGGTACGGCGGGCAGTTCAATGGAGGCGCCCTGGACATCCATCCGGGATCCGTCTGTCGGATAGTTGGCTTCGCAGACGGTAACGTCGAAGTTGTCGGGGTCGGGATTGTGTCGAGCCGTCATCGTCAGCGTCTCACCCCCGTCGTCGGAGGACCGCAGCAACGGGCAGTCGGCCTCGGGCTTGTCGATGACGACCCGGGCCAGAGCAAATTGGGCGCCGGTGTCGGTCTGGCCGAGCACCACGAAGACGGCCACCGGGTCCATGGCACCCGCCTGCAGCATCTGCGGAGGCGCGAAGGCCGCGGCGAGCGCCAGTAGTGCGACGCGTCTGGATCTATCCATCCTGCTCTCCTCGGGGGTTGGTATTGTTGTATCGGGCACCGGCGGAGCCGATCCGCTCCGGTTTGCTAGGCTTGCCGATAGCGTGAAGCTTAGTGCATGGCGCCGGTTTCGACCGTTTCCGCGCCGGGGTGTGCACGGCCCGGGCATCCGGTGGTGTATAGACTGGGGTCGTTCCGATCCCGTCTCCCTTGTTGGAACGGCTTTGCCAGAGGAGCCAAGGGCGCCGGATCGAACTCTCTTCCGTTCGGCGACAGACCGCTTGCCGTGCCGACACTGCTCCAAGGCCGTTCATTCTCACGACTCTCCGCGCGTCGCGAGCGCCCATCCGGAATAGGCCGTGCCCTTCCGGCAAGGCTGCATGAAACCTCGCCCCCGCCCCGCTACCGTGGGAGCCCCGTTCCTGGTTTCCCGGAGGCCCCACGATGGCGCAGTCACCCCCCGCAGCCGCTCTTGAGCCGGAGCTGGCGGAAGCCGCCAGTGCCTTGACCCGCTGGCGCGCCACCCGGCCGCTGGGTGGGCGCATTCCCGAAGTCCTCTGGTCGCGGGCGGTGGAGCTGGCCGGTCGCCATGGGGTCGCCCAGGTCGCTCGGGCCTTACGGCTGGACTACGTGCGGTTGAAGCGCCGGCTGGCGATCAAATCCGAGGCCACCGCCCCGCCGCCCCCGGGGTTCCTCGACCTGACCCTGGAGCTGCCCCCAGCGGGATCGGGTTGCGTCCTGGCGCTCACCGACACCCACGGGCGGTCCTTGCGCATCGAATGGACCCGCCCGCTCGCCAGTGAGGTCGCGGTGGCCCCGGCGGACTTCCGCTGTGGCATCGATGGCCTGGCGCGGCGCGTGCGCCAGGCGTTGGGCGACGACCCCTTCGGCGGCACCGTCTTTGTCTTCCGCAACCGCCGGGGTACGGCGATCAAGCTCCTGGCCTATGACGGGCAGGGCTTCTGGCTGTGTCACAAGCGCCTCTCCCAGGGGCGCTTCCGGCACTGGCCGACGGGGCAGCCGGGACAGCGCCTGGCGCCGCAGGGGCTGGCGGTGCTGCTGGCCGCGGGGACTGGGCGGCCGCGGCCGGGGCGCCGCTGTGGCGGGCGGTGGCCTGAGGGGGGCTTACGTTCCAGCGCGGGTCCCGGTAGAACGGGGCCCATGAGCCCCGTCATCCTCACCTACCGCGGGCGCAGCGTCACCGCCGCTGACCTGGAGGCCATCCGCGCGCTGCTGGCGACGCACCCCGAGCTCAGCCGCCGGGCCTTCTCCCAGCGGGTGTGCGCGCACTGGGACTGGCGCCAGCCCAATGGGGCGCTGCGCGACGGGGTGTGCCGCAAGCCTGCTGTTCGCCCTGCACCGGGGCGGGCATCTCACCTTGCCGCCGGTGCGCCAGCAGCCCCTGAACAACGCCATCGCGCGGCGCCGCCCGGCCCCGGTGGCGGTGGACACCGACCCGCTGGCGTGCCCCTTACGGGCGCTGCAACCCCTGGAGCTGATGGCGGTGCGCCGCACCCCCCAGGAGGGACTCTACGACCAGCTGATCGCCCAGTATCACTACCTGGGTCCCGCCCACGGGGTGGGCGGGCAGGTGAAGTACCTGGCCTTCAGCCAGGGCCGCCCGCTCGCTTGCCTGGGCTTCACCTCCGCCCCCCGTCACCTGGGCCCCCGTGACCGCTTCATCGGCTGGTCGCCGCCGGTGCGCCGGGCGCATGTCCATGAGCTCGCGTATAACACCCGCTTCCTGATCCTGCCCTGGGTGCGGGTCCCGCACCTGGCCTCGCATCTGCTCGGGGCGGTGGCACGGCGCATTGCCGCGGATTGGGACGCTCTCTACCGCCATCCGGTGCACTATCTGGAGACCTTCGTCGATCCCGCGCGCTTCGCCGGGACCTGCTACCGCGCCGCCAACTGGCGGGTCCTGGGTCTGACCACCGGACGGGGCAAGGATGACCGGACGCATCGCCCCAACCGCGCGTGCAAGCAGGTGCTGGGGCTGCCGCTGCACCCGGACTTCCGCCGCCGCCTGGGGGTGGCGGCATGAGCCGGCGCAAGAAAAAACCCACCCGCCGGGTGCAGGTTCCGATCGAGCAGCTCCATGCCATCGTCGAGCGCACCCGCACCGAACCGCTGGCGGCGGCGGACCACGCCACCCTCCAGGCCGCGGTGGACACCCTGGCGCGCCTCGCCTGCGAGCCCACCGACCCCGCGCCTAATTGAGGCCGGATCGACTGATCGACGCGGTCCGAGGCCAAATCCCCGCCGCCACGCCAAGACCCCGGCCACCGCCGCCGCGCCGCTCGTGCATGCGCGGTGGTGTTACCTGGTACCCGACGCCAAGGCGCCAGACTCCCCCAGCTCGCCCACAGCGACCCCACCGATGGGGAGTGCGTAGGCCCCCGGGGTCGCTCAGTACGCGGGGCTCCCACGCTACCGGACCCGCCCTCGGAAATCATGCAGCCTTGCCGGAAGGACACGAACTTATGGGACTGCTCTTGGGGAAGCGGGTCCGAGTATCGCGCGCCGGGTGCTCAGATCCAAGGACTTGGTCGCGCCGGGATCTACGGCGTCTGGCTCGGGGCCCATTCAGGCCGCCATCGCTTTCCTCGGAGGTCAGCCCGCCCGGGCAGTGACCTTGCGCCCGAACAACCCCGAGTACCTGATCCGCTCCCCGCCCTCGCCACCGATGATGCGTACCGTCTCGCCGCGGGTGCGGCCGATGCCGAGGATGATGGCCTCGGTGTCGGAAATCGGCCGCAAGGGGACCTGGATCGTTGCCGTGGACAGCTGCGGCATACGGTAGCTCATGCAAATATGCCCATCGCGCAGCTTGAGCTCGAGGTCGAGTACCGGAAAACCTGGATCGGCATTCAGCACCTCGTAGCGGCCCACGCGGTCGAGCCATGCCCGCGAGAGGACGGGCGGCGGAACCTTCTCGCCCAGGACGATCTCCTTGTCGCCCCGGCGCGCGATCACGACCTCCCTACCGTCGATGCGCTCGGACTGGAATTGCATCTCGGCGAGCGGCTTCAGCGCGGGCGCCGCGGGCCCAGTCCCGTCCCGGTCGATACCGAACCAGCCGTTCGGGTACGGGATCAGATTGTAGCTCTCCCCGGTAATGCAGGCGCAGAGCCTTGCTTCCTCGGGACGTATCGAGATCAGACCCAGGTCCGTCGCATAATCTCCCGCGATCTCCGCCCGCTCCCGGTGGCGTGACGGCCGGTCGAGCCGCTCAAGGAACAGCTCAGCGCTGACGGCCCCGGGCGCGTCGGCCAGCACCCGAGTCAGTATCTCGTCGGCGAGGCGCGAGACGATGCCGCGGCTCCCGTCGGCGTTGGCTAGCACCACAACGCCCAGTCCCTCCTCCGGGAGCATGACTGCCTCGGCGGCAAACCCGAGCGTCGTACCGCCATGCCGCAGAACCCGGCCGCAGCCCGGTAGCGTGCCCTCGTCCAGAAACCAGCCGAGACCGTTGAAGATGCCCATGTCGAGGGCGTTGTCCCGGTTCTGGGGCTCGAACATCTCCTCGAGCGAGGCCAGGCTCAGCAACTGGTGGTCTTCCAGCCGACCTCCGCCAAGCAACGCGCGCAGATATCGGCCCTGATCGGCCGCCGAGGTATTGAGCCCGTGAGCGGGCAGGTCGCGGATCGGCAGCAAATCCATCGCGCGACCCTCACGGTAACCGCGCGAGACATCGAACTCGATGCCGGGACGGCTACCAAGACTGGTGCGGACCATGCCGAGCGGGCCGAGCACCTTCTCCGCCAGATAATCGGCGAACGGGACGCCGGAAACCTTCTCCACCATGTGGCCGAGCAGCGTGTAGCCAACGTTCGAGTACGCGAACACGAGGTCGGGCGGAAACGCAACGTACTCCTCGGCCAGGGCCGCGGCGACCCCGGTGAAAGCGTCCTCCGACCACATCCCCTTGTTCAGGTCGGTCGGCAGGCCCGAGTGGTGGCAGAGCACGCTGCGCACCGTGATTGGCGACCCGGCCGCATCGAAGCGGCTGCGGATCGCAAGCTCCGGAAGATAGCCGGCGAGAGGCTGATCGATGTCCACCTCCCCAGCCTCGGCGAGCTGCATCACCGCCGTCGCGGTCAGTGGCTTTGCCAGCGACCCCGCCCGATAAACGGTCTGCGGCGTGGCCCCAAGCTTAGTTTCTGCGTCGGCGAATCCGAACCCCTCGGACCAGAGAACACGCTCGCTGGTAACCAATTGAAGGCTAATTCCCGGGCACTGGTAACGCTCTTGCGCGGCGCCAATCAGGGGAGCGAGCGCATCACGGATCTCGCGAATAGAATCCGGGGGCTCAACGCCCGACTGCGCCCCTTCAAAGCCTGGCGAAGAATCCGCGGCCGGGGCCACCCGGATACCGGCCAGCAGGGAAACCGTTGAAAGCACGAAGCGGCGCCGGTCGATCATCGAATACCTGAGCAAAACCTGGCGGGCATTTCCGACGATCGCGCTGGTCCTTGGACAGGATAGCGAAAGGGTCCGCCGGAAAGAATTCTAGGTCGCTAAACCTAGCATACCCACGTGGCTTTCCAAGCCGATGAAAAATATGGGTTTCGGCCTATGAAGAGGACCGCGACCGGGTCGCCCGGTGCGGTCGGAAAGGTCAAAGCGGGGCTCAATTCCCCGTTTGAGCAGGCTAGTAGCTCAGGTCCGGGCTGTCGCCGAAGCCCTGGTAGATATCGGGGCGGGGGCCACTTTCGGCTTCGGACGTCACCGTCTTGAACAGGTCCGGATTACCTCGCGCCAGTCCCCGATAGACGTCGAAGCTATCGCCGACGCCCGGCTGCACTGCAACCTGATCGGCAGAAAGACGATGCTCGTCGAACAACTCCGGATTTCCGTTGGCGAGGCCCCGGTAGACATCGTGGGCGGTGGCGGCGGCAGCAAAGAGAGAAGCGGCGACGGTGATGGCGTACTTGGTCATGGTCATGTCTCCAATGGACTTAAGCTCTGATTCGGTCTTCGCATCGCTGAGTGCCGATGCTTGCGACCAACAACGCAGCCGACATGCCAGTTTTCAAATTATGACGTTTTATCTTTTTTTATCAGTCCCTTAAATATTACAAATAGCCTATCCTCAGACGCATCTAGGTCGAGGCATCCCAGCCGTTCGTTTGCGCTTTTAACGAAACGTTACGACGATTCGTTACACGACGGGGCGATCTTGCGACGGCTTATAGGTTCCCAACAAGCCGGAACGAGGGGTGCGGACCGCGATAACTCCCGCGGAATGCGACAAGGCGTTTAGCCTGAATTGCGCAATCGTGCCTGAGCAGTGCATCACCGGCAGGACCAGAAAGTTGACTCGCGGCCTCCGGGTTGTCCAAAAGTTTCCGGCGATCGCGCGTGCGGCTTACGAAGGTATCAGCGGGAAAAGCCATTCTGATCTGAGCAATCCGTCGCATGGCGCAGTGATCAGCGACGGTTACGACGTCCCTCTCACATAGAGGATCATCCACCCTTTGTCCTTTTCAACAGCAAGAGGCTTCGCGTGTGCCACCTGATCAAGAACTCCACCTGCCCCGACCCTTAGTCGTCGGTGAAAACCTTGCATTGAAGCGGTCGAAACCTCTTCTCCAGGTCCACAACCTGATCGGTGCCGTAAACCGATGTCCACTGCAACATCAAGCTAGAGGCATTAAGCAATCAGCACCTCACTTCCCTCGTCTTGCTCGATCGACAGTAAGGGCACACGCGCCTTCCCGCGCGGCAAGATAACGGCCGCGGCGCTGCGTACGTTACGCTCGCAGTGCCGCTTGCGGGGAGACAACGGCAAATAGGATCGGAGCACCTTAGCGCACGCCTCCACCCATCCCCGTCAGTGAAACATCCGGGAGGGTCCCAAACAGCAAATTGGTCACGCTGCCGCCGGCGGAAATCCGAACTATGGTGCAACTCAATGCCATTAAGTTAGCGCTAACGCACTGATTGTGCTTTAAGATTGCCGTCACTTAGCCATTCCAACCGGAGCCAGCCGTAATGGTCATCAAGCGGAGAGCAATGCAACCGTCTGTTGCAGAAGCACAATTAATAAGTCAAATTTGAAAATATCTATACTCCGCTCGGGGAGTATTTAAGTTCCGATGAGTTCGCGGCGTGTGCCCGTAACGGCCCCAAGGATTTCACCCGCGAGCGCGCCCTGCCTCTGCCGGCCCTGGTGGCCTTGCTGGTGAACCTGCGTAAAGGCACGATTCAGGACGAATTGGATCAGTTCGTCGAAGTGGTCGAGCGAGGGGCTGGCGGTGCAAGGGGTCAGCGCGTCAGCCTTCTGCCAGGCCCGCCAAAAGCTCAACCCGCGCGCGGTGATGCGGCTCAGCGATCACCTGGTGGCGACCTTCCAGGCCCATTTTGCGTGGCGCCGCTGGCGCGGGCGGCGCCTCCTGGCGGTGGATGGCTCTACGGTGCGGCTGCCGCAGACCCCCGATGTGATCGCCGCCTTCGGGCCGCCGCCGGAGGGCTCGCGCATCCCGCTGGGACGCCTGTCGGTGCTTTACGACGTGCTCAACACGGTGGTGGTCGAGGCCGATTTGGTGTCCACCGACGTGGGCGAACGGGTGCTGGCCGGGGAGCACCTGGCCGCGACCCGGGCCGATGACCTGGTGCTCTACGATCGCGGCTACCCGGCCTTTTGGCTATTCGCCCTCCATGCCTTGGAGCAACGGGATTTCTGCATGCGCGTGCCGGTCGCCTTCTCCAACGAAGTGGAGGCCTTTGTGGCGTCGGGCGCGGCCAGTGCGGCGGTCGTCTTCACACCCGGCGAGGAGACGCGCCGCCAGTGCGACGTCTACGGCCTGCCCACCGCGCCGCTGGTCGTGCGCTTGGTGCGGGTCACCCTCAAGGGCGGGGAGACCGAGGTGCTGGCCACCTCGCTGCTCGACGAGGCGGCATTTCCAACGCATGTTTTCAAGGATTTATATCACTTGAGGTGGGGCATTGAGGAGCAGTACAAACGCGCCAAATGCCGCGTGGAGATCGAGAATTTCTCCGGACGCAGCGCCCTGAGCGTGCGCCAGGATTTCTACGCCAAGATCTTCGCCATGAACCTCACGGCGATTCTCGCCTGGGTCGCCCAGGCGATCGCCGACCGACTCTACGCGGCACGCCGCCACCCCTACCGCGTGAACTTTGCCAACGCACTCTCGAAGATGAAGCACGCCGGCGCCCGGTTGCTCTTGGGTCTCGCTGCCCAGGCAGTTCGTCGCCACACTGATCTTAGCCATGGCGGCCAGCGTGGAGGCGGTGCGACCGGATCGCTCGGCACCGCGCAAAATGAAGCCCGCCAAAATTCAGGGTTTCTATCCCAATTACAAGCGCTGCCGGTGAGGGGGGCTTAACTTAATGGCATTGTGGTGCAACTGCCAAACATGCACAAACGAGCAATGTCACCACGCGCACATCCAGGACCCAATACCGCGCAGACGGCCCGGCGCGGCGAAACCGGGGAGACACCTAGTGCTTAACTGTTTCTATATTGCCAAACGTTTCAAGCTTGCCTGCGGAATCTTTGTACCCGACTACATCAACAAGTCTCCTGTAAATCGCAT
>CAVPOY010000028.1:0-25177 GCA_963707135.1 uncultured Gammaproteobacteria bacterium
GCTTGGAGGCGTGAAACAGGGTGCCGGAGCGAACCGTCGTCTGCGCTCGACAGTGCGCGCACTGCCAGTACCTGCGCCCGTCGGCCAGAAACGTCGAGTGCGCCGACTCGCCGCACTCAGGGCAGACGAATCCCGACGGCCAACGCGCCCGCTCCAGGGCCGTCTCGCACTGCGCCTCGGTTCCGAATCGCTCCATGAGCTCGCTCAATGGTATACCAGGCTGAAACTGAATCTTGTTCTGGGGCATCGCCGGATCCTCGCTCGGGGGTCTCCCGAGGATTGTGCTCCCGGCGCAGGCTCAGGTCGCGAGCCCGCCAGCTGAGCTACAGCGCTAATCGGCTTAGGGAATAAACTGTTGACTGATCGCGCTGCGAGCAACTAAACGCCCCTTTTCCATCAGCCGGCACCAGCCTCAATCGCAGCCTTCATGTCTAGCATGGATGGAGTTAGTCCCCGCTCTGATGCCCCATACTCGCTGCTTCGACCGATCGTACTCGAATAAAATGCCGCGGTCCCCGCGCGAATCCCAAAAGACCACCGCCGGGTAATCGAACTCTCCCCCGTCGTCAAACTCTTTCTTGAATCCAGGCAACCCAACGTAAGCCTTTTCAACCTGCGCTAGAGTGTCTCCTACACTGATCCCGCGTGAGGTAGCGATTCCGCCGCTGCCCTTGGAGGAAAGGTGATGCTGATCAACCACCGCCACTATCACACGGCGATCCTTCACCTGAAGCGACGCAGCTCCGCCCGGCACACTGACTTGGGAAAAGAAGCAATCATCTGACCAGCTATCGTTGTGTTCAAGCTTTTGGCCCAGTAATCTCTCCGCCTCGGCCTGAGCCATTCCGAAAGTAATGGGTCCAAAACTCTCCGGTCCGATCCGCCAAGACCCAGCGGCACGTTCGGCCTTCGATCCAGCCGCGTGCTGGGAGATCACGTATCGCCTAGATACCCAACCGGTCATTCCTTGATAAGAAGTGCGGCACCAGGTGTCATCGTCCGCTTTTCTTCGACACTCGCCGAGCTCCAGCACCGTTGCATGAGGAATCCTTGCGAGCCGCGCTCCAGACTTCACGCTCGGCTCACTGCGCAGCGCGAGAAACCCGTCGCGGGGCGACTCAACGGTGACAATGTCCGCGTACACGCGGAACGTAGTCAGCGTCATCGCCATGATCAACAGAAACCATTTCTTCATCACAACTCCCGCTTCGGCATGAAAGCTCTCCTGCAACCGCACCGGGTCCAATCAGTATTCGCTAGTCAGCAACCGCAAGACCCGTAGCCCTTGACAGTCCGCTTCGCCTTTCCTTGTTTAACGGTTATTGTTGCAACGTAGTCAGTTACTTCGCATTCTGTCGGCTCGGGCGGGCACTTGTTGGTCGCGCGAAAACCGACGGTGACCTTTACGCCATTACCGCTGTAACTACACTGCTCTTCCGAACAGTTACTGGTCTTCTTCAACTCAACATCGCGACCATCTAGATTGACATACGCTTTCCCGTTCGTGTCCGATATGAAAAGATACTTCTGGGATGCCGGATTCTCGCCGGACACCGCGGAACTGAAATAGCACCCACACCCCGGCAGCGCGACGTTCTTTAGGACTCCGACTTCTATCGCAGCAGCGTCTCGAGACTCGACGGACCCGAAGACCAGCAAGGCAATTAACGAACCGAATATACCGAATCGACTCATGTGGTTTCCCCATATCCGCTCAAGTTTCGACAGTAAGTTTCGACAAATCCGGAGCAACAGCAAGATCGCTCCGGTGCTTGTTATGGAATTCCTTCTGATAGCTAGAATGGAAGCGGAATATCTGCCCCGCACGCGCGTAGCAAAAGTATGAGCAGCACGGCAGCAATCCAAAGGACGAGGCCGTAAACGGCAAGAGTAGCAATAACCCCCCCGATTATGGCGCCTGCTACCAAAGATATCAGGTAGCCCCCTATACCATACGAATGATCGAAGGCGTAAAGCAACCCCAAGATAGCACCAAGCGGCGCACCGACCCGCGATGCGAATCCGGCGATATTGTCAAGCGAGCGTCCCTCGCCTTCTTGCAGACCGCCTGAACTATCGTACGAGTCTCGCTGCGTGGGATAGTGACCAGATCCCGTGTGTTCAGTGTAGTTTCCGAAAATGGCGGGGGTCAAATGGCGGGGGGTCTCACATTGCCCGTCGGGGCGCAGGGGTCTAAGGCGGTTGGGGGTGCTCGCCTTATCGCACCGCGTGGGTCGCTGATGCCTGCTCTTGTCCGGCAGGGGAGAAATGCCACGATGCGAGACCTAGCCCCATCTCCCGTACGTCTCCCTGATTAGCGCCCAGCAGATCCTCCAGAAGCCGACACCGAACGAGCCTCAGCCCGGTGTCGCCACCCGCGCCCGCAGCGCGCGCGCCTGTTCCGCCAGTGCGGCGACGGTCGCATCCTGCCATTAGTCGCCTCTCCATCGGGTGTAATCGAATGGCTCCCGATGCAAGGCCGCGATAAAACGTTCGGCATCCACCGGGCCGAGTGCGGCAATCAGCGCCCGGACCCGGCCAGTTTCAGCTCAGACTCGGTTTTCATCGTCATCCCCTTGCCGGTACCGGATGAAGTCGATCGGATCGGCGACGACGATGCGATCATCGCCGTGCATCTTGCGGATCAGCCTTAGATCCGTGGTCAACAGCCAGGTCGCGCCGGCTGTGATGGCGCTCCCCACATGCAGCGCGTCCATCGCCTTGACACCGCGTCCGGCGATGGCCTCGGCGATGGCTTCCACCGCCGAAGTCGTAGGGACATCGACCCGCGCAAGATCGGGGATAGGAAATCCAACCGCCCCTAAGGCCCCCTAAGGCTGATCTGAGCGGGTCGCTACCATCGAAGGCGCGTTCAGGCAAGGCCGCTTGGGAAGGCGCAAAGCGGGGAGGTAGGTAAGAATCGGCCGTCCCGACCTGCGGCAGGGTTACGGAGGGCGTTGAATTCCGCATTTGCGACAACGGGGGCACGCGGGTGTGCGTGTCGCGCACAAAACCGCCCGGCGGCGTGGACTACCACTGCACCCGCTGATCGAGCTCGTACTCAGGTTCCGGCTGGGCGATCGCTTCCCAGTCCGGGAGCTGCACTTGCTCGTCGTCCCATGCTGGCGGTCCGCGTGCTGGGGCGATGGGCGGCGGCTCGGTCGGCTCGCCGATGTGGGCGAGAATGCGCCGCACCGGGGCAGCCTCGGTGATGAAGGCGACGATGCGCATGTCCGCACCGCAGTTCGGGCACGTCAACGGCAGAAAGTCGATACGGATCAGGGGCAAGAGGAAAGACGTGACCCCGCTTGTTGTGTGCCGTGCAGTCTCCCGATAGATAGCCTGAGGTATTTTACGTAACTCGCTGTTCTGTCGCTCTCGATTATTCGGTTGCCCTGATCAAATCAGCCCCATCAAACTAACAACAGATATGCTGTGGTTGAATTTCTATTTCTGGTCGTCAATGTCGGTCGGGCGCGTGAAGAGACACGCGCAGCAGTTTAAACCACTCAAGAGAGGCTAACATGAAGCGTAAGAAATCGAACCCGTTAATGTACATGGCGCACCTGGTATTGTTCCTGGGGCTGTTAGGCCAAGCGCTGGTGGCCAGTGCCTACGACGACAAGCACGACGGCAAGGGGTATAAGCCTCAGCGCGGTGTGAGCGTCGCCGACATCACAGCTTACAACGGCTTTGAGACACTGAATTTTGCCCTCACCGCTACCGGGCTAATAGACGCCCTCGACACGCGGAAGCGCGTGACGCTCTTTGCCCCCACGAACGAAGCCTTCGAAAAGCTCGCGGCATTTCTGGGATGTGAGAGCGTCGACGAACTGGCAGGCGACCTAGTGGCCGCAGACGTTCTTGACGATGTCTTGCTCGATCACGTGACGAAGGGTCGTCGCTCTCCGCAATCACTGATAGCCGAGGGTCAGGTAGCGGTACTGAGCGGTAACACCGTTGCCGTTGGAGCCGGTGAGGATGGCATCTACGTTGAGGGTTCGGTCAATAAAGCAGTCCTGATCAGGCCTTTCATTACCGCAGAGCTTCGGGCGAGGAACGGCAACGTGCTCGCCATCAACGAAATCATAGTCAACGTTGATCCGACGGGTATCTGTGGCTTCGGAGTTGAACCTTAAAAACATCTGAGTCATCGGACTGAGTATCGGTACCGAGGTATACAGAACATTCCGTTTTCCCTCGGAATTCTCGGCGGGGCTATACCGTGCCCCGCCGGGTCTCAAAAAAATGGCGAAACGAGGAAAAGGAGTTGAATTGCTGACGGAACCGGACCATAGACCGTCCAACGCTTTAATATTCGACAACCTCAAACTTGGCGTTTAATTCAGCGCAGGAATACGGGTAAACGGGTCAGGCTAAATTGCTAAAAGAACCACAGCAAAACATGATCCAGCATTTGAACCTCCGGCAGTCTCGAGCGGAATACGGGGTCACCATTTAGGTGATTTCGATCAACGGTTCCACGTAATCCTCCAGCGCCCACGCACGCTTCGACCGGTCGGAGCGTGCCGTAGTGTCACCGAAAACGCGCCCGCGGTTCTCTTTGAGCGGGTGCAGATTGGCTCCGAACCGCACCAGTCGCCCTTCTAGATCAGGGCGATGGGGGTGCTCCACTGGGGGGGTAGGCCCCCGGTCGCCGAAGGCCAAAACCAGGTTTCGCAGGCTCACGCCATCGCTCCCTCGCTAGTGTGCCACAGGCCGGTGCTTACCGCACGCGCCCCGGTTAGCCGACGCTTCCGCAGAGGCCTCTGTCGCTAGACATTTGGTGGCTGTCTTACAGACGTACAGAAAAAAATACAGAAAAGATAATATTGAACACAGATTGTAAATGATCATATCGCCTCGAATTGAGGGTTAGCGAGAAATTGTTCGCTAGCAAGATCGCCCAAATCCACCGACACTGTCGAGGTATCTCATCATGTCTTTCCGAAACGCCACGATCATAACCGCCACCGCCTTCGTAGCCCTCTCGGCGATGGGCGCGCTTTCGACCGCGTCCGCCGGGTATGCCGGATACGGTTTCCAGTCGCAGAACAGTAACGAAACCGGCCACTACGTTAAGACCGGTATGCGCGAAGGCGGGGGCAAAGAAACAGCCGCACCCGCCGGCGACATCGTCGATGTCGCAGTCGGCGCGGGCAGCTTTGACACCCTGGTGGCAGCCGTAAAGGCGGCCGGCTTGGTGGACACACTCAAAGGAGATGGTCCTTTCACCGTCTTCGCGCCGACCGACGAGGCCTTTGCCAAGATTCCTGAAGCCGACCTGAATGCTCTACTGGCAGACAAGGAAAAGCTTACGGCCGTGCTCACCTACCACGTGGTACCGGGCAAGGTAATGGCGGCGGACGTCGTCAAGCTAGACTCGGCAAAGACCGTGGAGGGTGACAGCGTAACCATCGTCGTGAGCGACGGCGGGGTCAAAGTAGACGACGCCAATGTCGTTAAGACCGACATTGTGACGAGCAATGGCGTGATCCACGTCATCGACACTGTCCTCATGCCTAACTGATGCTCAACTGATAAACCAGCGAACGCTGGAAACTACGGCGACTGCCAACGCAGCCGCCGTTTTTTTTTTCGAGAAGAACGGGGTCACCATTTAGCTGACCCCGATCAATGGCACGACCTAATTCGTCACGCCCTGGCACGCTTCGTTGGTCAGGAAGTGCCGAGTTGTCACCGTCAGACGCGCCCGTCGGTTCTCATTGCGCGGGTGCGGATAAACTCCGATCCGCACCAGTCACCCTTCTGGATCAAGGCAGTGGGGCTGCTCCCTGGGGAGTAGGCACCCGGCCCCTGGCTCGTTGGAGCCCCAGAAAATCGTCGGTGCCCCACCAAGGTCCAAGTGGGACGCGGAGGCGGGGATGGGGCGGGAGCGCGGACCCTCAATCGTCCAGGCGCTCCTGCCCCATCCCCGCCGGGCCGTGGGTTCACAGATCGCTGGCTCGGCGCCGTCGCGGCGCGTCCAACCCTGCATTGGCTCGATGGCAGAGGCGTCTCGGTCACAGGCGTTGCTCCCTGGCGTCTGGCGGGGGATGCGTCGGTGCCCAATCAGATCTGGAGGCTTGTCGCCAACCCCTTTGCTGGCTCGCCGACGCATCCCCAAAACGCGTTCAGGCGAAGGCCCGACTCGACGTCGAAGTCGGTGCCGTCGCGCAGGATGTAGTAGCAGGCCCGCGCCAGCTTGTGGGCCACCGTCTTGATGGCGACCACCCCGTTGCTCTTGGCCCGCTTGCGCTGGTAGTAGCGCTTGATCCTGGGGTTGTAGCGCACCGCGAAGTTGGCCGCCTCCATGTAGGCCCAGGCCAGATACTTGTTGCCGCTCTTGGTGTTGCCGCGCCCCTTGCGCTTGCCGTTGGAGAGCCGCTCGCTGCCGACGCAGCGGCAGTAGGAGGCGTAGTTGCCAACGCGGGCAAAGCGCTCGATCGGGCCGGTCTCCAGCATGATGGTCAACCCGAGCACCTGGCCGATCCCGCTGACGGTGAGCAGGTGCCGATACGCGGGCGGCAGCGCACCTGGGCGCAGGCCTCGCGCTCCAGGAGATCGATTGCCGCCTCTTGACCGCGCATGGCCAACAGGGTGCTCTGCACCGCCAGCGCCAGGTTCGCATCGGGCAGCAACGCATTGACCTTCTCAGGCGTCAAGCGCTTGATCTCGTTGGCGCTCAGAGCGTGCCCGCGGTTGCGCGCGAGCAGGTTCTGCACCGCCAGAACGTTGGCGGTGTGCTGCTGGACCAGGCGGCTGCGCCGACGCAGCAGATCGCGCACCGCGCGCTCCTCCTTGGGGTAGATGTAGCCCTCCGGCAGCAACCCCAGGCGCAGCAGCTTCGCCAGCCAGGCGGCGTCGAGTCGTCGTCGCTGTACTTCAGCCCGGAGTACTGCACGATCGCCGCCGTGTTGGCCAGGTGCACCCGATAGCCCGCCTCCATCAACGCGTCGACCAGCCAGTACCAGTTGTAGGTCGACTCCACCACCAGGCCCTCGATCGCCTGGCGGTAGGGCGCCAACGCCCTCACCACCGCCTGCCGTCGTTCGCCAACCGCTGGCGATACACCACCCGGTCGTCCTCGTCCAAAAGGGCCACGACACTGTTGTTGGAATGCAGGTCGATTCCGCCGTACAGTTTCATCGTCGACTCCTCCCGCCGGGTCTCCGGCTCAAGTTCTTGATGACACTTGAACTGTAGGCCCTCGGGCGGGGTCGGCTAGATGATTATCAGGTCTTTCCTTTTTCCTCTCCTGGGGAAAAGGGATCCGGCTCAACTGATCGGGGCCGAGGTCATACGGGAGGAACGGGGTCATCCGGTCTTCCAACCAAGCACTGAATCGGGCTGGGCGTTGTCGAGACGTAGGCGGACGAGGCGATCAGCGCCAAGGGACGTCGCCTCTTCACCCAGCGGGCGGACGGCGCACCGATCTGCCTCGCTCCCGTCTCGGGGTTCAGACCAGGGGCTGTTCTGCCGTCGCCGACGGTTCCTGTTCGGGTCGCTGGGCGCAGGTGGGCTTGCAGCCGAACCAGACGACCCGGTCGCCCGCTTCTTTGTCCGCCGCTTCCTCTGTTGGGCGCTTACGGATGTTCTATCCTTGTAATGATTCTGGGATTTAGGACGAACCTTTCCGAACCGACTCGACGGCTTCCGCCAAGTGGGGGTAATGCGCTAAATGAATAGACGAGGCTTCATCCTGACTTTGCTCGGTGTGTGTTGTGAGTCGGCGTTTGCCGGTTCACGCCGATACGTTGCGTCGGGAGTTGTAACGGGAAACCCGGATCTCAAGGAGTTCAAGCGATTCGCAGCGAGTATCGTAAGGGATCTTGATGGGGCCCGTGCACTTGGCAAACGATATTTGCAGTCGAACGGACAGGTTGAGCGGGAAATTGGAGAGCTGATCCATTTCACTGGGCTGCCGATCGGAGCGACGGATCAGGAACGTCGCGTCGCTTTCGCTCGTCGGGTGACCGAAGATTATCGGGAGGGCAGGACCGTCTTGATAGATGGGTGGATCGTTGCGCGCTGCGAAGCCTGCCTTTGTGCCTTAGTGTCCCTGCTCTAGCGCGGGGTCCGCAGTGAACAGGTCTTTTGTGCGTACTCGGAGTCGGCGATGTGGGTTGCGGAAGCTGGACCCGGGGTTTGTTGATATAGTTTGTCTCGGGAAGCAATAGAGCCGGATCTTTCTTCTGACCCTTCTTGGTGCGGAAAGCGCGATCTGCGTGAGGGCTTTCACGACGGCGCACGTGGTTGGAGGGGATAGGAAATCCAACCGCCCCTAAGGCCCCCTAAGGCTGATCTGAGCGGGTCGCTACCATCGAAGGCGCGTTCAGGCAAGGCCGCTTGGGAAGGCGCAAAGCGGGGAGGTAGGTAAGAATCGGCCGTCCCGACCTGCGGCAGGGTTACGGAGGGCGTTGAATTCCGCATTTGCGACAACGGGGGCACGCGGGTGTGCATGTCGCGCACAAAACCGCCCGGCGGCGTGGACTACCACTGCACCTGCTGGTCGAAGACGTACTCGGGTTGCGGTTGGGCCAGCGCGTCCCAGTCCGGGAGCGGCACGTGCGCGTCGTCCCAGGCGGGCGGCCCGCGGGCCGGGGTGATGGGCGGCGGCTCGGCCGGCTCGCCGATGTGGGTGAGGATGCGCCGCACCGGGGCGGCCTCGGTGATGAAGGCGACGATGCGCATGTCGGCACCGCAGTTCGGGCAGACCAGCGGCAGGGACTCGAACAGGCGCGCGAGCAGCATGGCCCACAGGTAGTGCGCCGGGGAGCGGCCGCTTGGCGCCGCGGCAGCGGGTGTGAAGCGGCGCGGCGGTCGCGGTGGGCAAGTCAGGTCCGCATCGCGCCCGTAGGCGGTGGCGGCCAGGCGTAGCGGCGCATTGGGTGCCAGCACACCGTGATAGCGGTGGCGGTGCAGGCGCGGCGGCGGGATCAGGGCGGCGAGGTGGTCGATGAGCTCCAGCGGGGTGAGGGACAGCGCGGTGCGCCCGTCGCGCTGGGGTCTCGGCAGACGATAGACGATCCGCTCTTCGTTGACCTGTTCGATCCGCTCAAGGGCGAAGGGCGGGCGTGCGCAGTAGCGCAGCAGCCGTTCCAGTCCGGCCCGGTCGTGGCCGGCGATGCACACCGAGGCGTCGAGCGAGAAACCGCTGCTGGCCCAGGCGAGCATGTCGCGGGCGTCATCGGGATCGAGCAGGCCGTGGCGGGAGAACCAGCGCAGCACGCGGCGGCGTACCTGCTCGTTCGATGCGCAGCAACCTCTTCTGGCGTCAGGTGCCGAGGCCTGTCGGAACTGGACCCCGCCGGCTTCGCAGGGCTCGAACACGCCGTCGAGGATGCAGCAGTGGTAGTGGAGGTGGCGGTTGAGCGAAGCACCGAAGCGGTGGACGAAGCTGACCGCCCCGAAGCGCGCCTGCGCCGAGGCCCCGGGCTGCTGTTGCGCAGATGGGCCTCGATCACCCGCAGGAGGATGTGCAGCACGGCGGTGACCGCCTTGGGCTCGCGCTCCAGGAAGTAGCGCAGGCGCTTGGGTACCGACAGCACCCATTGGCGCACCGGCAGGGGCGGGAAGACGTGATCGACCAGGTGCGCGGCGGTCTCCGCCATGCGCCGGGCGTTGCAGGACGGGCAGACGCCGCGCCCCTTGCAGGAGAAGGCCACCAGGAAGTCGTGGCCGCACTCGCCACATCGGGCGCGGGCAAAGCCGTAGGCGAGGATGCCGCATTCGAGATAACGCCGAAACGCCTCTTCCACATAGGCCGGTGCATGCCAGCCATCCCAGTCGGCTTCGCCGGCAAGCGCCAGGTAGGTCTCCAGGTGCTGCTGAACGATCTGGTAGAGGGTTGTGCTCTCGGGGCGGTGGCGTTCGTAGATACCGGGCGCCGGTCCCGCTCTTGCCGGGCACCCTCCGCCGCCAGCGGCATCGCCAGTTCCCCCTCGGGCGTCCATGCCCGGTATCCTGCCGCTCGCTTATGGCAGGACGCGATCGGCAGTCTCTGCGATTCAGGTCAGCCTAGGCCCGCTGGCTTGTAGGCATGGGCCCCGGTAGATGCATTCCATGTCTTTCTCCGGGTTGGAAGAGGTCACGGCCTGTCTGGCCGTCGCCTCGGGCTCACCCTTCCGCCTGCGCCGGCGCCTCTTTGGCGGCCCCCCGGCTCACCGCCCCGCCGTGGAACTTCTCCCGCAACCGCTGAAACACCACGTACAGCATCGGGATCAGGAAGATGCCGACCGTCGAGGCGACCAGCATGCCGCCGAACACGGCCGTGCCGACCCCGCGCTGACTGGCCTCGCCGGCGCCGCTGGCGATGACCAGCGGCACCAGGCCGAGGATGAAGGCGAAGCTGGTCATGAGCACGGCGCGGATGCGCAGCCGGGCGGCGTTGGTGGCGGCATCCAGGATGGACTTGCCGGCGGCCCGCTCCTCCATGGCGAACTCGACGATCAGGATCGCGTTCTTGCTCGCGAGCCCGATCAGCACGACGATGCCGACCTGGGCGTAGAGGTCGTTGGGCAGCCCGGCGACCCAGAGCGCCGCCATGGCGCCGAGCACGCCGATGGTGACCGAGAGCAGCACCGCCGTCGGCATGGACCAGCTCTCGTAGAGGGCGACCAGGAAGAGGTAGGCGAAGAGCACCGCGAGCCCGAGCACGATGGGGGTCTTGCCGCCGGCCTCCTTCTCCTGGAAGGCGGTGCCGGTCCACTCGAAGCCATAGCCCGCGGGCAGGGTCCTGGCGGAGACCTGCTCCATGGCGGTCAGGGCATCGCCCGAGCTGCGGCCGGGCGCCGGGTCCGCCCTGGATGGTGATGCTGCGGTAGTTGTTGTAGCGCTGCAGCAGCTGCGGACCGAGCTGGAGCTCGGGCGCCATGATGGCGCGGACGGGCACCATCTCGCCCTTGGCGTTGCGCACATGGATGCGGTAGACGTCGTCGAAGCGCTTGCGATCCTGCTCCTCGCCCTGGACCTGGACCTGCCAGACCCGTCCGAACTTGTTGAAGTCGTTTACATAGTAGCCGCCCAGCGTAGCCTGAAGAGCGGTGAAGATGTCGCTCACCTGGATCCCGAGCGTCTGTGCCTTCTCCCGGTCGATGTCGAGATAGACCTGGGGATTGTTCGGTCGCCCAGGTGGAGAAGACCCGCTCCAGAGCCGGGTCCTGATTGGCCGCCAGGATCAGTGCGCGCATGACCGCGGCCAGCTCCTCCGGTGGCTGGCCTTGCAGGTCCTGGAGCTGGTACTCGAAGCCGCCCCCGGTGCCGAGCCCGATGATGGGCGGCAGGTTGAAGGGGATCACCCGGGCGACAGGGATTGCCGCCGTCTGCGCCGCGATGCGGCCGATGACCGCGTTCACCTTGAGGTCCGGCGTGGTGCGCTCCTCGAAGGGCTTGAGCCGGCCGATGACCAGTCGCGGCGTTGGACTGCGATGGCGCCGTCGAGGATGCTGTAGCCCGGCACCGTCAGCACATGGGCCACGGCCGGATCGGCCATCGACGATCTTCTCGACCTGCTTCACCACCTCCAGGGTGCGGTTCACGCGACGCCCCCTGGGGAAGCTGGATCTCGGCCATGAAGGCGCCCTGATCCTCCTCGGGCAGGAAGCCCGTCGGGGTCACCTTGAACAGCCAGCCGGTCGCGAGCCCGGCGCCCGCCACCGCCACCAGCACCAGGAGCGCGACCCGCACCAGCCGCGCGACCAGGTGCGCATAGCCGTCGCGCACCCCGTCGATGCCGCGCATCACGTAGCCCATGATCCCGCGCTTGTGGTGGCCGGGCTTGAGCAGGATCGCGCACAGCGCCGGCGAGAGGGTCAGCGCGTTGATGGCCGAGATCAGCATGGAGAAGGCCACCACGGCCGCGAACTGCTGGAAGAGCTGTCCGGTGATGCCCGGGATGAAGGCCACCGGCAGGAACACCGAGAGCAGCACCAGGGTGATGGCGATGATGGGCCCGGTGATCTGGCCCATGGCCTTCTTGGCCGCCTCGCGGGGCGGCAGCCCGTCCTCCTCCATGATGCGCTCCACGTTCTCGACCACCACGATGGCGTCGTCCACCACGATGCCGATGGCGAGCACCACCGCCAGCAGCGAGATGGTGTTGGCGGAGAAGCCGATGGCGAGCAGGAAGGCGAAGGTGCCGACCAGGGCCACCGGCACCGCGATCAGCGGGATCAGGGTCGCGCGCCAGCTCCCGAGGAACAGGAACACCACCAGGATGACCAGGGCGAAGGCCTCGAACAGGGTGTGGACCACCTTCTCCAGGCTGGCCTTGACGAAGTCCGTGGTGTCGTAGACGACGGTGTAGGCCAGGTCGTCCGGGAAGCGCTCGGCGAGGCGCTCCATGGCCGCCTTGATGCCGTCGGCCACCGCCACGGCGTTGGCGCCCGGGGCCAGGTAGATGGCCATGCGCCGCGGTGTCGCGGCCGTTCAGCCGGCTGACGGAGTCGCGCTGCTTGGAGCCCAGCTCCACCCGGCCCGACGATCCTTGACCCGCACCGTGGAGCCGTCCGGATTGGCGCGCACCACGATGTTCTCGAACTCGGCGGCATCGGTGAGCCGCCCCTGGGTCTGCAGCGTGATCTGGAACTGCTGGTCCGGCGTCATGGGCTGGGCGCCGATGCGGCCCACCGCGGCCTGGACGTTCTGGCCCTGGATGGCGGCGATGACGTCCGAGGGGGTGAGGCCGAGCGCGGTCAGCTGATCCGAGCGCAGCCAGATGCGCATGCTGTAGTCCAGCGGCCCGAACTGAAAGACCTCGCCCACCCCGGGAACCCGCGCCAGGGTGTCGATGACGTTGATGGTCGCGTAGTTGCTCAGGAACAGCGCGTCGTAGGCTGCCCTTGGGCGAGTACAGGGCCACCACCTGGAGCATGGCGGTGGACTTCTTCTTGACCGACAGCCCCTGGCGCTTGACCTCCTCGGGAAGACCGGGCTCGGCCAGGTGCACCCGGTTCTGGACGTTGACCGTGTTGATGTCCGGGTCGGTGCCCAGGGCGAAGGTCACGGTGAGCGAGTAGCTCCCGTCGTTGGCGCTGGTGGACTTCATGTACAGCATCTTGTCGACGCCGTTGACCTTGGACTCCAGCGGCTGGGCGACGGTGGACTCCACCACCGCGGCGCTGGCACCCGGGTAGACGCCGGACACCTGGACCTGGGGCGGGACGATGTCCGGGAAACTGGGCGACCGGGATCTGGGTGATGGCGATCAGCCCGGCGAGCGTGATGACGACCGAGATGACGATCGACAGCCGCGGGCGGTCGATGAAGACGTCGGAGATCATTTGCCGCTGCCCCCGTCGGGCTGCTGCGACGGTGGGGGTGGCGCTGACCATCCTGACCCGGCCGCACCTTCTGGATGCCCTCGGTGATGACCAGCTCACCCTCCTTGAGCCCGCTGGTGACGACGATATCGCCGCCCTGGGTCGCGCCCGCCTGGATGCGCCGCACCTGGGCCTTGTTGTCGGCGTCGACGATCATGACGAAGACGCCCTGCTGATCCACCTGAAGAGCGGACTGCGGGATGACGATCGCCGATTCGGGGCTCGCCAGCCTGGACCGTCACCCCGACATACTGGCCGTCCACCAGGATGCCGTCCGGGTTCGGGAGCTGCGCGCGCAGTGTGACGGTGTCAGTACCCGGGTCGGTGGTGACATCGACGAAGTCGAGCTTGCCCGGCTGGTCGTACAGGCTGCCGTCCGGCAGGCTCACCCGCACAACAACGCTCTTGGGGTCGCCGCCCTTTTCCTGAACGTCGCGCTTTGCCGCCAGCAGCTCCCGCTGGGTCAAGGGAAACTGGACGTAGATCGGGTCGCGGTTGACGATGGTGGCGAGTGGACCCGAGGAGGGTCCCACCAGATTGCCGACGGTGTACTTGGCGAGTCCGATGCGGCCCGCGACCGGGGCCGTGACCTTCGTGTAGCCCAGATCCAGCTCGGCCGCGGCCAGGGCCGCCTCGGCCTGGGCGATGCCCGCCTCGGCGATGGACGCCGCGGCCTTGAGTTCGTCGACCTGGGATGCGGCGATGTTCTTGCTCTTCAACAGCTCCTGACCGCGGGCGAGCTGGGCATCCGCGTTCAGCGCGTCGGCCTTGGCTTTGGCCACATCCGCCTGGCGCTGCTGGACGATCGCCTGGTACTGGTCCGGCTCGATCTCGAACAGCAGCTCGCCCACGGCGACCTGCTGGCCCTCGGCGAACCGGCGCTCCTTCAGGAAGCCCTGCACTCGCGCCCGCAGCTCCACCTTGTCCACCGCCACCACGCGTCCGACGAACTGGGCCTGCTCCTCCACGGGTTTCGTCTCGGCCTTGACCACGATCACGGACGGCGGCGGTGCCGCGGTCGTCGGTCCCGTCGGGGACTCGGACCCGCAGCCGGCCAGCAGGCCTGGGACGGCCGCCAGGGCCAACGCGAATGCCGGAAATGTCGAGCCGGTCCGAATGGTGCCGCGGGTCCGGTCGGATCGCGCCTGGAGGATTTCTGAACTTTCGGGCATACGGGGGTCCTTCGGGATTGGTAGTCGCGGGGCGAGGGATTTTGGTGCGCGTCAAGTTTGCAATCGGCGCCGGCGACGGAGCGACATCGCATGCTAGCCAACCAACCGAGGCCGTACAACCGCGGCGCGTCTGGACGCAAGCGCCAGGTGACGACAGCGGGGGTCTAGAAACGATCGTCGGACCGGGCGATTCGTCGGGGATCTTTCGGGACAGGGGGTGTTCATGTTATCGAGCCGCCGAGCCGCTGGGTCGTTCCGCCACAGGTTGGTTGTTGCACGCGGCGTCGCCCAATGGTCAAGCCGACCGCGCCGCCCTGCGGACTTCGCTGATCGAGGCCCGGCTCTTCGGGCGCGAGAAGGGAGCCTGCGCCGGCGCGCTGGGGCATCAGCTGGGCCGCTTGGAGATCCGTTGGCGGCGGTAACGAACAGAATCCGGCCGATGGGCAAGACGACAAGCGGGAAGTCCGAGAAGGACGAGTCCTAGGCCGAAGTTCCAGAGAGCATTTTCAGAAATCCACAAAAATATCAGCCTGATACGACAAGAATCGGTGTTCGCGACTGGGTACATGTACCCATGCGTTGGTCGCTTTTTCCCCAAGCTACATTTATGATCAGGTGCCAGGAATCAGGAACTTGTTTGTACCCAGTCGCGCGCGCGATAAAATTCTCTAATTACCTGATTCCATTTATGTATCTTTAGATCCCGCCTGGAACTTCGGCCTAGGACAGAGCAAGGCGTTCCCGATGTTGCGGCGCTCCCCTCCGGAGGCAAAGCCCTACGAGCAGGAGCAGCGAAAGCTGAATGTCGAGTTGGTCAAGATGAAGGAGTGGGTTTATCACGAGGGCCTCAGAGTCTGCATCCTGTTCGAGAGTCGCGACGGCGCCGGCAAGGGCGGTACTATCGCTGGGCAACGTGGATCGGACACGACAATTGGTTCTTTCATTCTCCGGAGCGGCGCGCCGTTCAAATCGACCAACGAGGATTCCCAATGAAAACGTCAGAGCACGACCAGGGCGTCATCCAAGCGCTGCTCGACCGACTGAACAATCAGCGGATGCCACGGCTGTTGGCCTTGAAAGAAAAGGTCGATACCGGCGAGCCGCTCGGCGACCAGGACCTCGCGTTTCTGCGGGAGGTCTTTGAGGACGCCGAACGCGTCAAGCCACTCTTCGATCGCAACCCGGAGTATCAGGCCCTGGGTGCCCGGGTCGTGCGCCTGTACGCGGACATTACCGCAAAGGCGCTGGAAAACGAGGGCTGAGCACTGACTTAGGCGAGATCCTGCTCAGCCGCCCGAATAGGCCTCGGGTCCATAGGGTGGGCCGAGGCTAGGGCTCGGCTCGGATCCGCTGCTTAGAGATGCCCTGCAGGCAATAGCCGATGAAGTCGACGACGATGCGAGCCTCGATGTGTTTGTCGCACGGGTGGTAGCTGGGACAATTCGCCAGATCGCGTTTCGGCGCCTTGTAGGCCTGCTCGGTCTCGATGAGCTGCAGGTGACACCTCCACGGCGCGGGGGGATCTTCATCGGTGAGTTTGGAACGCAGCGGGGAACTGCCTTCGCGGCGACGCACGGTGCGCAGTGTGTTGTTGCGCAAGCTGAAGCTGATTATCGGCGCGGTGATCACCCGAACGGGCCGCGGGGGCGAATCGCCACCAGGGCTCGGGTGTGCCCGGCCTCGGACCCAAACGACTGCACCGTGGCAATCGAAGCGAGGCGCGGAGTTTTGGGCCTGCGAAAAACGTCGGCGGGTTGCAGCAGACGCGAGCCCGACGAAGGGCTCTCCCGAGGACTGGCGATGGGCGATTCGGGTCGATCGTGTGCAAGAGCTGGCCGACAAAAAACGGCCCGTTTCTCACCCTAAACGATCAACCGGAAGCCTGCGCGATGGCCGAGGGTGTCCGGCAGCCGACAATCGCCGGGGCCTCGTGGACCAGCTGGTCGTTTGTCAGGGCCTCCACCATGAACAGGGCGAAGTCCACGCGGCGCGTCCGATTGCTCTTGAGGATGGGGTCGCCGACGTGCCGGCTCCACACCGGCAGCCCCTGGCTCCCGCCTTCTTCGAGATCGCTTCCGCGGACGACCGTCCACCGTGCGTCGCTGGAGAAAATGCGCTGGCAGGCTTCCACCTGGTCGTCGAGGTCCGCGACGCGGACGAGCCGCGCGAGCCAGCCGAACATTGCCACCATCCACTTGAACCTGCGCGAATAGACGTCCCGGCCATCGCGGGTGATGTGCCACCCGCAAGAAAATACGAGGCGCGCCCCCGGCGGTGCGTAGTCGAGAACCGCCTGAGCAGTCCCCGACGCATAGTGGTGGACGCCCCAGGGGACCAGCACGGTCAAGACCCCGTCGCACCCTGCGACAGCCCTCTTGATTGCCGCACGGTCGTTCGTCGCTCCCGGGACAACGGTGATTCGCCCCTTGAACGCGTCGAGCTTCGAGACGCTTTGCTCACGGCAAACGCCAGTCACCTCGTAACCTCGCTCCAGCGCGTGCTGGACCATATACTTTCCGAGCTTTCCGGACGCGCCGACGACGCAGACTTTCATCGTCCTCCTCGAGCACCGATCGCACAAAGGGTATGGCGTCCAGGATGCCTGGAGCCGGAAGGCATGGAAAGTCCATGACCCGCGTTGGGACGGGCGGGATCGGCGGTTCAGGCAGTGAATGTGTGCCGCCGGCCGCGGTCACATCACGACGTTAGCCGGTCCGCGAGGGCACGCAGAAGACCCGCCCCATCGCCGCGCCAGGCGCTGCCGTGCATGCAGGCGAGGGTGGTCGGCTCCGCCGAGGCCAACCGCTCCAGCATCTCCCGCGCCTTGTTGGTGTGCGAGAAGTAGTCCATCGCATGCCGGAACGCCTCACTGGGCCCCAGAATATCGGACTCGCTGACGGGTGGCAGATCAGCGCCGCCCTGCGTGAACAGATCGCCGCAAAGCAGGGTACGCGTGCTCTCTTCCATCAGAAAGCCGCATTCCCAGGCGTGCGGCAGATGCGGTGTGTCGAACCAACGCACCGAGTGCCTGCCGAGGGTGAGGATCTCCCCGTCCGCGAGCGCCGTCGGCGCCCGGTCGGCGAGGTCATTGATCGACACCATCGCGGCAACGGTTCCGCACAGGGGCACGGACGTCGGGGCAGCGGCGAGCCACTCGTTGAGGGACCCGCACTCGTCGGCTTCGACATGGGAGAGTCCGACGTAGCGCAGTTTCTCGACCGGCAGGACGCACGCCACCGCCTCGCGGACCAGGGAGAACAGCTTCCGTGGCCCACTGTGGAAGAGCAGCGGCTCGTCGTCCAGGATGAGGTACTGATTGAACGAGAACCCCGCTCCATCCGCGATGACGACAGGCGTATTGATACGATAGATCCCGTCGGCGACCTCCACGACATTGGTACCGGACTGCCTGTTGGCGATGGTCATGGCGTTCCTCTTGCTGTCGAGCCGGAGAGATCGAACTCGGGTCGCCGGCCGCTGCAGCGACACGCGTGGTATCGCGTTTCAGCGTCTATTTTGCGGCGTGAGAAGCCGATCCATCCGAACGAGCAGTCCAGTCCTTCCGTGATGTTCGCGAGCCCCGATAGGTCCTTTGACAAACCTCCTCCAGATTGGCTTTAGTCTAGCTCGTCGGTAGGATTTTGCACCGCGGGACGGTAGATGATGGAAAGAACGATCGAGTTGTTGGTGGCCCTTCATGACGGGCTGCGTCGCCTGGGACCGGGGAGCACCGAATGCACCCTTAAGGCATTGGGCTTGTGCGGGGATCTACCACCGGCGCCGGACATTCTCGACGTCGGCTGCGGAACCGGGACCCAGACCCTGGTGCTCGCCTCCGCGACCGCTGGCGGAATTGTCGCGACCGATCTGATCGGCGCCTTTTTGTCTCAGCTCCGCGATCGGGCCTCGGAGACGGCCTTGGGTCCTCGGATCCGAACAGTCGCCGCGGATATGCACAGACTCCCGTTTGCGGACAGCAGCTTCGACCTGGTCTGGAGCGAAGGGGCGGTCTACGTCATGGGCTTCGACAAAGCGCTGAGGGAGTGGCGGTCCCTGGCCAAACCCGGGGGATACCTGGTCGTCTCCGAGTTGTCCTGGTTCCGATCGGATCCGCCGGCGGAGATCAGGGACTTCTGGGCGGGCAATTACCCGGCCATGCGCGATGTCGACGGGAATCTTGCCGCCGCACGCGAAGCGGGATGGAGGTGCGTGGGGCATTTTCCGTTGCCGGCGGAGGCGTGGACCGACTATTACGACCCGTTGAAGCAGCGCCTTCCGGACTTCCGCCGCTCCTACGCGGGCGATCCGGGATGCGCAGGGGCTGGCCGATCTGACCGAGCGCGAGATGTTGGTCATGGGACGTTACGCCGAGGTCTGCGGTTACGAACTCTTCGTTCTTCGAAGACCGGCGCGCAAAGGATAGGGGTAACCGCTAGCGGCTGCACATGTGATCGCTCGCCGAACCGGCGAGGCGTGGGTTCTCGAACCCCGACGACAGTGTCCGCGCCTCGATGAGGTTAGCGCTAAACGAGTCCTGGATCATGAGCGTGCAACGCGGCACCGAGTGCAATGGGCCCTGGTCAAATGACCCGGTGGTATATGGTTGGAGACCATCGGCGCCGCGGGACGCGTCTGGCATGAATACGAGCACGGCATGCGGCCCGACGACGGGACGGCGCGCTCCCAGGCAAACACGTGGAGGTATCCCTCATGAGTAGTGCGACCGCGACCCTCCGAGCGACGACGTGGCTCACCGTGGCCTTGGCCCTGTTGCCGACCCTCGCCGCGAGGGGGGCGAATACCGATGACATCGTCTTCAGCCCGCGGGACATTGCGGGCTGGGAGACCGAGCTGTTCAAAGGGCCGGTGCAGTACCGCGTCGTCCGGCTCGACGGACGCGAGGCGCTGCACGCGATCTGCACCGGACGGGGCGCCAGCGCGCGTTACCTGAAACGCGAGATCGACCTTCGGGAGACTCCGATCCTGGAGTGGTCCTGGCGTATCCAGGCCATCTTCAGCGGCCGCGACGAGAGGACCAAGGCGGGGGACGACTACCCGGTCAGGGTCTACGCGGTCGTCGATGGAGGCCTTCGGCCCTGGCGCACGGCGGCGGTGAACTATGTCTGGGCAAGCGAGCTGGCGGCGGGGAGCGTCTGGCCCAACGCCTATGCCTCCCAGGCGAGGATGCTGGCCCTGCAATCCGGTCTGTCACGGGCTGGCGAGTGGGTGACGGAGCGGAGGGATCTGGCGTCGGACTTCCAGCGACTCCATGGCGATACCCCCGCGGTGATCCACGGTCTGGCCGTCATGACCGACTGCGACGACGTCGGTCAGCCGATCGACGGCTGGTATGGCGAGCTGCGGCTGCGCCCCCGCTGACCGAGCGTCCCCAGGCGGAAGTCCAGGGATGAGACCCTCGCCCCGCCCAGAGCTCAGGACGCCGTTCCTGTCCGCCAGGCATAGCGATCGACCGCCAGCGATTCGATCGGAAGGAGACACCTGGACATCCGGGGAATCGGCCACCAACGCCCGGGCCGGCCAGCCGGGCCGCGGATCCTGCTCATCGCCCGCCTCGGCGGTGATCGTCTGGTTTTGTTGTCCCCCGTGCCCTTCGCAGCGGCGCCCGACCTCGCGGGGCGCGCTCAGAAGTCAAGCCAGCACCTCGTGTCCGGGCGCCGCAGGTCAGCACCTGATCCCCGTCGGTGAGCACGTCCCCACGTTCCACCCGGCAGAGTTCTCAGATCGAGACGACGAGCCACGTTGGTCGCGGCTGAAAATGCGGCGATATTCGAGGCTTTGTTGACGGCGCTCAACGCCCGCCATTGAACTCAGCGAAGTAAGGTGCTCGACTGCAAAAGCGGACTCTGTCCATCACCTGCCGGAAGACCACAATGACCGATTCTGCCCAGGAGACCGCTCGCGCCCGGGACCTCACCGCCAAGGTTGGCCGGCTCTATCGAAGGCGCGCCGAGCTGGCTCAGGAGCGATTCAAGGAGCGGACCCAGCAGGCGTTCAACGACCAGATAGCGGAGCTGCTGGCCAAGCCGATGGCCCCCTGGGACATCTGGACCCAGTGGTTCGATTACGCGACCGATCTAACGCAACGGACCATCCTCTACTGGGACTCCCTGCGTCGCCGCGGCAACGACTACATAGCCCACGAGCGGGCCGGACAGCCGCCAGTGCTGAATTTCGACTATGAAACGGTGCTCGATGCCCGTACCTTCGAGCGCCCGGTAAACCTCGCGCTGGTTCGGATCGCGCCGCCGCCCGGCGTCCCTGTAGACCCTAAGAGCCGCCCTTACGTCATCATCGATCCCCGCGCCGGCCACGGCCCCGGTTCAGGCGCATTCAGGGACGACTCCCAGGTTGGCGTGGTGCTACAGGAGGGTCACCCGGTCTACTTCGTGATCTTCTTCCCCGAACCCGACGCCCGATCAGACGCTGATCGACGTGTGCGGCGCCGAGCAGCGGTTCGTGCACAGGGTTCGCGAGCTTCACCCGGACAGCCCCAAGCCCGTGATCGTCGGCAACCGCCAGGGCGGCTGGGCGGCATTGATGCTCGCCTCGTCGAACCCTGACGACACCGGACCGATCGTGATCAATGGCGCGCCCATGTCGTCCTGGGACGGCGCCTGGAGCGAGGGCGACAACCCCATGCGCTACGCCGGCGGCTTGCTTGGCGGGACCTGGATGGCCCCCCTCGCCGCCGACCTCGGAAACGACCTGCTCTACGGCACCTATCTAGGCGAGAACATGGACGACCTGAACCCGGCGAGCACCTTTTGGGACAAGTACTACCACCTGTTCGCCAATGTCGATACCAAGCAGCGGCGCTTCCTTGACTTCGAGCGCTGGTGGGGTGGTTTCTACCTCCTCAACCGCGAAGAGATCGAGTGGATCGTCGATGAGTTGCTGGTTGGCCGCAAGCTCTGGTCCGGCGAGGTCGCGGCGGAAAACGGCAAGCCCTTCGACCTGCGCGACATCCGGTCGCCGATCATCCTCTTCGCCTCCATGGGCGACAGCCCCCAACAAGCGTTCGACTGGGTCGCGGACCTGTATGGCTCTACCGACGAGATCAAGTCCCGCGGTCAGACCATCGTAGGCCTGTTGCGCCAGGACAACGGCCACGTCGCCACGTTCGTTTCGGGTCGGGTCGCCCGCGAGGAGGACGCCCAAATCGTCTCCGTGCTCAAGTCTGTCGAGGCACTGCCCCCGGGGCTCTACGGCATGGAGATCAATGAGGTCCACGACAAGGACGGCGGGCTGGACTACGAGGTCCAGTTTGTCGAGCGCCGGCTCGAGGACATCAGGGCGCGGACGAACCGGCTGAATCGGGCCGACGAGAAACCGTTCGAGGCCGTGGCCGAGATCGCCGAGCTCAACCAGCGGGCCTATGAGCTCTTTTCCCGCCCGCTGGTGCAGGCGCTGTCCCACCATCTCACCGCAAAACTCGGCCGTGAGTTCCACCCGCTGCGTTTTCAGCACTGGGCCCTATCGGACCTCAACCCCTGGCTCCAATGGCTCGGCCCGGCGGCGGACCAGGTCCGGTCCCAGCGCCAGACCAGGAGCCCCGATCAGCCGTTTCGTCAAGCCGAGGCGATGGTCTCGGAACTGGTGCGCGCCTCCGTGGATTACTACCGCGACATCCGCGACGCGACCTCCGAGGCCCTGTTCTTCCAGACCTATGGCAACCTGTTCTCGCTCTGCCTCGGCGATGAGCCGCCAGACTCCCGGCCACCGTCCGCTGGATCCTCGGGGAAGCTGACAACTTCGGGAGCAACCTGATCCCCCCGGGGCCTGGCCATTGACCGTTCACGCCTGGGACGGAAGGAAACAGCATGGACTCCTACAGCAACCAGACCTACGACGAGATCGCGATTGGCGCGACCCTGACGGTCTCGCGCCGCCTGAGCCGCTCCGACGTGGAGGCGCTCACCCTGGTGTCAGGCGATATCGACCCCTTCCACGTGGATCTGACCTTGCCGCCGAGCGAGATGACCGCGGAGGCCGTGGGCGCCGAGGCGCTGGTGGCGGGCCTACTGAACCGGCGCCTACCCGGGCCTGGGACACGTATCCTGGCGCAGGATCTGAGATTCTCGGGCTACCTGACCGTCGGCGACGAGGTGGCGGGCACGGTGACCGCGCTGGAGAAGCGCCCCAAAGGACATCAGATCGTTTTCGACTGCCGGGTGCGGTGCGGCGATCAGGATCTCGTGGCGGGCACAATCACGGTGGTCGCGCCGACCGAGCGCATCAGCTACACGGACCTCGCCACGCCCGAGGTCATCCTCCGCCGCAACGACGGGTTCAGTCGACTGTTCAGGCGCTGCCAGGGTGCGCCTCCGGTCGCCTGCGCCATCGTTCATCCCTGCGATCGCGACTCCCTGCTGGGCCCGATCGAGGCGGCGAAACGCGGCCTCATCGACCCCGTGCTCGTCGGCCCGGAAGAAAAGATTCGCGCCGTGGCGCAGACCGAGGGGGTGGATCTCTCGCCCTATCGTATCGTCCCCACCGAGCACAGCCACGCGGCGGCCGAGCAGGCGGTGGCCATGGCCCGGGCCGGGGAGGTCGAGTCGCTGATGAAGGGCTCGCTGCACACCGACGAGATCATGGGCGCCGTGGTTGCGTCGGCCACCGGACTGCGCACGGAGCGGCGGGTGAGCCACGTCTTCGTCATGGACGTACCGACCTACCCGCGCCTGCTTCTGGTGACGGACGCCGCCATCAACATCGCGCCGACCGCCCGGGACAAGGTGGACATCGCCCAGAACGCCATCGACCTCGCCCACGTGCTGGACATCGACCCGCCGCGCGTGGCGATCCTCGCGGCGGTCGAGACCGTCAACCCGGGGATGCAGGCCACCGTGGATGCCGCCATGCTGTGCAAGATGGCGGACCGCGGTCAGATCACCGGCGGCGTCCTCGACGGCCCGCTGGCGTTCGACAACGCCGTGAGCGAGGAGGCCGCCCGCACAAAGAAGATCGTCTCCCCAGTGGCGGGCCGCGCGGACATTCTGCTGCTGCCGGATCTCGAGGCCGGCAACATGGTGGCGAAACAGCTGCAGTACCTGGCTGGCGCGGATGCGGCTGGCATCGTCCTGGGCGCGCGGGTGCCGATCGTGCTGACCAGTCGCGCCGACAGCGTGCGTACCCGACTCGCCTCCGCCGCCGTTATGGCCCTGGTCGCCCAGGCACGGCGTGCGCAGTCCACTCCGAGCCCCCAGTAAGCGAGCGAACTATGTCCGACGCCATCGTCGTTCTCAACGCCGGCTCATCGAGCATCAAGTTCTCCATCTTCGCCGCGCGGGACGCCGAGCTCGATCTGGTCCTCCGGGGGCAGGTCGAGGGTCTTTACGCCAAGGCGCGTTTCCTCGCCAAGGACGGCAGCGGGGGCGTCGTCGCCGAGCGCGCCTGGGACGGCGGTTCCCCTCTCGATCACGATGGGGCGCTCGACCACCTGTTCGATTATCTGCATGCCGAGCTGTCCGGTTACCGCCCCCTGGGGATCGGCCACCGGGTGGTGCACGGCGGCCTCGACTACACGGGTCCGGTGCGCCTGACCCCGGAGGTGCTCGCCTATCTGGAAGGCTTCATCCCCCTGTTCCCCTTGCACCAGCCTCACAACCTGGCCCCAGTGCGACGGCTGCTGGAGCGTCTGCCCGACCTGCCCCAGGTCGCCTGCTTCGACACCTCGTTTCACCGCACCAACCCGGAGATCTCCCAGCTCTATGCCCTGCCGCCCGAATACGCACAGGCCGGGGTGCGCCGCTATGGCTTTCACGGTCTGTCCTACGAGTACATCGCCTCGGTGCTGCCGCACTACGACCCTCGGGCGGCCGCCGGCAATACCGTCGTCTGTCACCTCGGCAACGGGGTGAGCGCCTGCGCCATGCACGGCGGTGTGAGTATGGCGAGCAGCATGGGGTTCAGCAGTGTGGAGGGGTTGCCGATGGGCACCCGCAGCGGCACGCTGGACCCGGGCATCCTGCTCTATCTGATGGATCAACGGGGAATGGACGTAGGCGCCATCGAGCGGTTGATCTACAAAGAGTCCGGGCTTCTCGGTGTCTCGGGCGTATCGAGCGACATGCGCACCTTGCTCGCGAGCGACGAGCCCCGCGCAACGCTCGCCGTGGACCTTTTCGTCTACCGCATCGGGCGCGAGCTCGGCTCGCTGGCCGCCGCCCTGGGGGGGCTGGACGCCCTGGTCTTCACGGCCGGCATCGGGGAGCACGCGGCGGAAATCCGGGAGCGGGTCTGCCGGGGTGCCGCGTGGCTCGGTATCGAGCTGGACGGAGGTGCCAACGCCGCCCACGGCCCGCGCATCAGCACGGCCGACAGCCGGGCCTCAGCCTGGGTGATCCCCACCAACGAGGAGTTGATGATCGCCCGGCATACCCGGCGGCTGATCGATCGACCTGGAATGAGCACCCAGCGTTGAGCTGGTAGCGATTGCAAAAACAAAAACAACAGCTTGCGTCATCACCCGGTGGGTTTAGGTGCGGGCTATGCCTTTGGAGCGACGAGCAACAGCCAAGCGCTAATCGTAAGGCGCATTTTCAATGGCTTACGTTCACGGAAAATGCCGTGCCATCCTTGGCGCGGAAGGAAAACGCAATTGACCGGCGTTTCCCTGACGGCTATCAGAATTTCCTCAGGTTCATCACCCCGTGCCCAGCT
>CAVPOY010000029.1:0-103283 GCA_963707135.1 uncultured Gammaproteobacteria bacterium
GGGTGTCCCGGCCTTCTAGAGCTAATGCCGTGCAACGTCTCTCCGATTTGGGAAATTTCGTTAACCAACCTGAGCGGGGCGGGAGACGACGCTCCCCCCGGCCTGGACCGCGGTCAGCGCCGCGGCTAGACTTGCTCGCCAAGCCTTGACACGGAATCTTTTTCCCATCGCCGTGTATAGGAAATTTTTGATGCAGAGCACGTAGTATTTCGGAACCGAGCCGCCTTATTTTAGGGGGAGGCTTGAGAACAATATCGGAGAGCTTCCCTATGATGAACGAAGGACTATTATGAGCACCTGCGTCGTTCTCATGTACCACGTGGGTCGACAAGCCTCGCTCGAACCAGGAAGCGAGGCTGTGTTGCGACCCGGTACAGTTCGCCGCACAAATGGAATACCTTGATCGTCAAAACTATTCGGTGGTGCCGCTGGCACAGCTGATTCGTCATTTGCACGATGGAGATTCCTTGCCCGCCCGAGCGGCAGTGATTACGTTTGACGACGGATCGAGCTGTACCTATGAGCAGGCGATGCCGATCCTCAGTGGGCACGGTTTTCCGGCAACCGTCTTCATGGTTTCAGGCCTTGTGACCGCAGCAATGAATGGCTGCACGATGGTGGTTTCCCGGGAAAGGCGCATGTTGAGCACCGCTCAACTGCGGGGGCTGAACGAAGAAGGTATTGAAGTGGGGAGTCATACGGTTACTCATCCCTGGTTGTCGCGGATTCCACTGGAACGGGCGAGTGAGGAGATACGCGAAAGCAAGGAGCGACTCGAAGATTTGTTGGGCCGACCGGTCGATCATTTCGCGTACCCCTTCGGCGATTATTCGCAGGCGGTTCGCCAGATCGTTATCGAGGCCGGCTATTCGGGTGCGTGCTCCACCCGTTGGGGCAAGCGGCATAAGCAGGCAGACCTGTTCGATCTGCGGCGAGTCGAGGTTACAGGACAGGATTCGTTGCTTCAGTTCGCACTGAAACTGCGCCTCGGTACACACAACATGCCTCCCGTGCCCGAGGCACGCAATCTCATCCGCCGTAGGCTCGAGGCGATGGGGTTGCTGGCCGAGCGGCGTTCCCAGGGTTATTGAACGGGCTCGCGGGATAGCCGTTCTCGATTGGGAACGACGCGGCGGCGAACGCTTCTCTTTCTGGCGGCTGACGAGTTTCCAACTCATCGGCCCGATGTTTCCGTGCTTTTCGGCAAGGAATTGCCAAGCCGCGGCATCGCCTCCGACGTCGTGGCCCAGCGCTCGCTCGGGCAAGCGGGCCGGGATGACTCCGGCCGCCTGGGCAGGCGTTTCTCTGTGGCAGAACGGGAAACAGATTACGCGACCAGGCCACCGCCTTTTGGCATGACTTGCGAATACTGTGGAAGGCCGACGCGTGCAACTATGACGCAATTCAGGTGCGAGACAAGGTGTTTGCGGGGATTCTCGCCCTGATACGTGCACGCCAATGCCGTAGGCCATTCTTCTTCTGGATGTCGTTTCCGATGAGCGAGGGGTTCATCGACCTGGCGCAACGGCGGGGATTGTCACTTGGACTGGTCAGGTGGGCCTTTCTTTCAATCAAGGGGCACCTTGGCAGGCTGTCTGATCTATAAGGTTCTACTTCGCCGATGCGACCACGCCTTTGTTCAGAGCGAGTACATGAAGAACGATCTGGCCAGTCGTGGAATCCCTCGAGATCGCATGACCGCCGTGCCAATGGGTGTGGATCTGGATCGAGTCGCTGGGACTCAGAGTGACGCCGGTGAGGCCGCGGCGGCGTCGACAGCTGGCCCCACTATCGCCTACCTGGGCGCGCTCGACCGCGCTCGACGTATCGACTTCTTGTTCGAAGTGTTCGCTGACGTGCGAAAGCAGATTCCTAACGCGAGCCTGCTACTGGTTGGCGACACGCTGGAGCAGGCGGACCGTGATTGGCTTAAGTCCAAAGCAACGGAACTTGGCGTGGCCGATGGCGTCGTCTGGACTGGCTGGGTTCCGACGGCGGCGGCCTGGGCATACCTGCGAGGGGCGGACGTTGCGGTTTCGGTTGTTCCGAGAGGCGACTTATTCGACTGTGCCTCACCGACAAAGATCGTGGAATATCTGGCCTTCGGCTTGCCCGTCGTCGCCAACGACCAGCCCGACCAACATCAAGTGCTCTCCGAGAGCGGGGCGGGCTTCAGCGTTGCGATGAACGTCGGCGAGTTTGCGGATGCCGTGTTGAAAATTCTGACCGATTCGCAGTTGGCGCGTCGTATGCGGGAGGCTGGTCCGCCGTACGTTCGCGCCCATCGTAGCTACGCCATGCTCGGCAAGCAGGTTGCCGACGTCTACGCTTCTCTATGGTCGGATCCTTGAGTCGGACAAGATTGCTGTATCCCGGGAACCCAGTAAAACCTGTCGGTTAAGCTGACGCCCGGCGACCCCCTCGCACACGCGCGTGGCCAGTGGCCGCCCCGGAAATCCGGAGCACAGAGTTCCCGGGCGGTCCGATTGGGGAACGTGTCCTTGCAGTCCTACCGTGGCACTCTGCGCGACAAGCAGCTGCCCACGAGCCCCCTGCCGCAACCTATCCCGCGTTCGGCTGACGGAACCGCCCGTCTTCGAGTCCGCGGCGGCGCTCCATGTCGGCTATGCTTAACCAGGCGCTGAGCAAGGCCGTCCATGGACACTCGGCGCGATCGATCCGCGTCGCGCGGTCGTGTTGTCTGGACCGGCATACCCCTCGGACGGGGTTGACGTGCGATCCTCGAGCGGGATCCGTGAGCTTGAAGAGGGAGAATCGACGATGAGCAAGCTGATTATCGGAATACATGGTCTGGCGAACAAACCCGAGCGGGCCGTGCTGGAGACGTATTGGCGAGACGGCCATTGCGGAGGGTCTAGAGAAGAACTGCGGCATAAGGGCGCCTCGGTTTGCAGGGCGAAGCTGCCCTAACCAAGATTTTCCGTCTCACCACGCAGTTACCCTCGATTCTGGACAATGGCCGGCCAGGCGGGTATAACGCCCCTCGAACTCCGCTGTCGGAGGCCCGGCGCTTGAACCTGCGAGAGATTGTCCTGCAACCCGTTGCTGCGCATGAAGAGGGGCGCTTCCAGGCCCTGATGGCGGCCCATCACTACCTCGGGGCGCTGGCGAAGATCGGCCACACCCTGTGGTATGTCGCCACTTGGAACGGGCAGTGGCTGGCCTTGTTGAGCTTCTCGGCCGCGGCCTGGAAGTGCGCGGCGCGTGACGCCTGGATCGGGTGGGATTTCCGCCACCAATACGACCGCCTGCACCTGGTCGCCAACAACAGCCGGTTTCTGATCCTGCCCGAGTACCACGTCGCGAACCTCGCCTCGCGGGTGCTGGCCTTGAGCGAACGGCGCCTCGCCAGCGACTGGCCGGAGCGTTTCGGTTACCCGGTGCTGTTGCTGGAGACCTTTGTCGATCCGCGGCGCTTTCACGGCACCATCTACCGCGCCGCCAACTGGCGCTATGTGGGCGACACCCGCGGCTATCGGCGCATCCGCACGGGCTACAGCTTTGATCCAAGCGGCGCCAAGCGCGTGTTTGTCCGCCCCCTGCACGCCCGAGCGCAAGCCTGCCTGTCGTCTCCCGTACTCGATCCCCAGTATCGTCATGGAGCCCCGAACATCATGTTGAGCGCCGAACAGATGGTAGCCCTGCCTGACGTCTTTGCCGACATGACCGACCCGCGCCGCGGCCAGGGACGGCTCCACCCCCTGCCCGCCGTACTGGCCATCGCCGCGGGCGCCACCCTGTGCGGGATGCGTGGCTACAAGGCCATCAGCCTGTGGGCCGAAGACCTCGGCCAGAAGGCGCGGGCACGCTTTCGCTGTTGCTACCGCAGCCGCCGCTATTTGGTCCCCAGTCGCACCGTCATCCGCGAGGTGCTTACCCGCGTTGACCCGCAGGAGTTGGACCAAGCCCTGCAACGCTGGAACCTCCAGCGTGCCGCCGCCGACGAGGGGTTGGCCATCGACGGCAAGACGATGTGCAATGCCATCGACGCTGACGGCCGCCAGGCCCACATCCTCGGCGTCGTCGGCCACCAGAGCCAGACCTGCCACACCCAAAAAAAGTCGGCGCCCTGCCCGTAGACGGCGGCGACGAGGTCAAGCAGACCAACGAGATCGGGATGGTCATCCCGCTGTTGGAACCTCTCGAGATCGCCGGCAAGACCATCACCGCCGACGCGCTGCTGACCCAACGCAAGCTCGCCCAATACCTCCTCGCGCGCAACGCCGACTACGTCTTCACCGTCAAAGGCAATCAGCCGACCTTGCACGACGACATCCGCCTGATCTTCGAGGGCCGCACAACACCCGACTTCACCGAGCCGCTCACCCTGGCCCATGGCCGCATCGAGCAGCGCTCCATCTGGACCAGCACCGCGCTGAACGACTACCTCGACTTTCCCGGCGTTGGCCAGGTCTTCGTCATCGAGCGCCCTACCATCGAGAAGACCACCGGCGAGACCAAGAGCGAAACCGTCTACGGCGTCACCAGCCATACCCCGGCAACCGCCAGCGCCGCCGCCATACTGGCCTTCAACCGCGGCCATTGGACCGTCGAAAATGGCTGCCACTACATCCTCGACTGGAATTGGGACGAGGATCGCTGCACCATCCGCACCGGACACGGTCCCGAGAACATCACCGCGCTACGCCGCTTCGCCATCGGTGCCATCAAGGCCAAGTCCCGCGATACCGTCGCGGCGACGATTCAGCGCCTGGCGCGCAACGTCCGCCTGGTCTTCGACTACCTGCGTATGACCGACAACTCCCGCTACCGCTCGCCGTCTCTCCAAGCGCAGGCGGGCTAGAACGGATTTGCCGTGGATGGGCTGACCTGCTCTATAAGAGCCCGATGCACCAGGACGAGAATTTCCACTTCGACAAGCTGTACAACGACGAGCCCTATATTGCGGCCGACCCCGGTGCCCTGAAGGAACGCAAGGACAACTGGCTCGACGACACCGTCGCTTGGCAGGGGGCTGGTCGGTTCCGGCGTGGATCAGCTGAAGGAGCACTTTGGAATGGATGCGCTGGCGGATTGGGTGCTCGGCAGGGTGCTGAAAGACCTCGATTTCTACTACGACCAGGGAGCGCAAGATACTCAACCGGAAGAATCAGAAGGAGTTGGCGTTAAGGTGCTGCGGGACGAGCTGAAAACGGTGTTGCTGGAGGAAAAGGACAAGCAGTTGATGGTGATCTCCCACTCGATGGGGACCATCATCGGCTACGACGTGCTGCGGGACCTCGGCATGCCGGGCACGGAAAGCGGGGTCACGGTGGATGAATTCGTCACCATAGGCTCGCCCGCTCGGTCTTCCCCATGTGCTGCACAAGATCAGGGAAGAACGCACCTATGATCCAAGGATACGGACACCTTCGATCGTTACCGGTCGTTGGGTCAACTACGCGGACCGAAAGGACCCGGTTTGCGCCGATGTCCACCTCGATGACGAATTCTCGGCCAATGGGCGGGGCGTCCAGGTGAAGGACGACATCGTGCTAAACGACTACCATCGGCCCGGTGACCCCAAGAAACGCAATCACCACAAGTCCTACGGCTACCTGCGTACTCCCGAGCTTTCCAAACAGGTCATGGCGTTTCTCGGCCTGTAAAGGCCCGACGCGGACTCGCAAGCTACCGGCGCCGCCGCCAGCACTGGGCTCGATGGGAGGCGGGCCGTTGATCCGGCCCGCCGTGGGCTCACGCCGCCCCGCCACCGGCAATGGCCTCCAGCGCTGCCGTTACCCACTGGAACCCCACCCGTTCCTGCTCGAGCCGCAGGCCACGGCGGATGCGGTTGTCCCGCAGGTCGTCGAACAGCGCCCGTTCTTCGCCGGTGAGCCGCGGCAGGTCGTGCAGGACCTGGTCGGCCTCTTTGCCCCACTGCGCCTCGTGCGCGAGCAGCGTCGTCGCGGTCCATCAGGAACGACGCGACGTGCGCGAACCGGCTGCGCAGCTGGTCGAGGATGGCGAATCCGTGGGTGTCGATGTCGCCCCAGTAGTGGATCCGGCAGCGGCGAGCCAGTCGGCGCGCGCCAGCGCATCCCAGCCATAGCCGGCGCCGAAGATCACGAGCGCGTCGGCGACCGGAGGAAAGGCGAGGAAGTTGGTCTCGTTCTCGGTGATGAAAGACGATCGCCGCGAAGCGCAGCGCACGTCGCAGCGATCGCGCGAATGCGCTCGGACCATCCAGATGCGCGCAGCGATCGGGGCACGCGCCGGTGCCCGGAGCAAGCGGCCATGATCCGCTCGTCGAGCACGCGGAAGCGGATGCGGATCGGCTTGTCGAGAAAGCCGTAGCGCGCGGCAAACTGGCCGGCGCCGCGTGCTCCGGCGGCGATGGCACTCCGGGGGCAGCGCCAGGTCGAGCAGTTCGGCCAGCACCCCGCGATGCGCCTCGATGAGCTTGGTGTGGACACCGGGCACGTCCACCTGCCGCAGGTAGATGCCGGGACGGGGTGGCGGTGCCAGCCAGGTCCACGACCGCCAGCAGCCGCGGCCACTGCTCCGCCAGCTCGACCGCCTGCAGCGGCCGCCGGGCGAGCCAGTCGCAGCAACGCAGGCAGCTTCGCGCGCGTCAGCGCCGCAGCTGCCCGAAACGCGGTTGGCATCTCGGCGCTTGCCTGTCAGCGCCAGGCGCATCGTCGAGAGCGTCGATCCACAGCGACTGCGGCACACGCTGCGGGCCGAGGACGCGGTGATTGACCTCGCGCCACTCGATGCGGATCCGCGGAATCGCAACGAGCTCGGCCATCCACGATCGAACCGCCTCGAATCGCCCGGTCAGCTCGGCCGAGCCGGGCCCTTCAGCGCGAGCCGCAGCGGGAACGCCGTCGCGCCGGTGACCAGCGGCCGCAGCAGCTCGCCGCGCTCCCACGCCGTTCGCAGCTGCGCCTTCAGGTCGGCCGCCGTGGTCCAACCGGCGGCGCGCTCATGCGCGCAGCTCGGCCTTGCGCGCCCGGTACTCCTCGATCGTCAGGTTGCGCAGCTGCGAGTCGCGGCCGCCCTCGTTGTGCACGAAGCCGACGCACGAGACGTAGGGCTCGATGATGTGGATCTTCTGCAGCGGGGTGACGATCAGCAACTGCAGATTGAGCTGCTGGAAGAGCCGCAGCCCGTACTGGGCGGATTCGTCGGAGCCCCGGCCGAAGGCCTCGTCGATCACCACGAAACGGAACGAGCGGGAGCGCACCGCCCCCACTCGAGCCCGAACTGGTAGGCCAGGCTGGCGCCAGGATGGTGTAGGCGAGCTTCTCCTTCTGCCCGCCGGACTTGCCGCCGGAGTCGGAATAGTGCTCGTGTTCGCTGTCGTCCTCGCGCCAGCGCTCGCTGGCGGCGAAGACGAACCAGTTGCGCACGTCGGTGACCTTGGCGTCCAGCGCCGGTCACTGCTCCGTCAGGCCTTCGCGGCCCGGAAACGGTCGATGATGGCCTTGACCTGCAGGAACTTGGCCTCGGAGTACTGCGCGTCGTCCGACCCGGTCAGCGCGCCTTCGGTGCAGGCCGCAGCTCGGCCTGGAAGTCGCGGATCTCGGCGTCGGGACTCGCCTGCGACTCCAGCACGATGTAGCGACCCGGGTTGTAGTCGATCTGCGTGAGCGACTCGTTGATGCGCGCGATGCGCTCCTTGATGGTCTCGCGCTCTCGGGCCAGCTGCGCGTTGAAGTTGGCGATCTCGTTGATGGTGTTCTGCGTTCAGCAGTTCCTTGAAGCGCGCCACGAAACGCGGCAGGTCGTCGCGGTTGAGCTGCTCGAGCAGGTTCCGGTATTCGGAGGCGGCCTCGAGGCTGGCGTCGATCTCGGCGGTTTCGAGCTTGTAGGCTTCCTTGAACGCGGACATCGCCTTGATGATCTTCTCGGCAGCCGCGCCAGCGTCTTGGCCTCGGCGTCCATGCGGGTCTGCAGGGCATCGCGCAGGTCGCGTTCGCGGTTGTCGCAGGACTCGACCGTCAGCTGGTGTTCACCAGCGATCTCCGCGCGCAGCGCATCGAGCCGCGATCGGATCCGCGTCCATGGCAGCTCGGCGACCAGGGCCGCGGTCTGCGCCCGCAGGGCCTCGGCCGCCTCGCGCTTCGCCTCGAACGCCTCCCGAGCTCCTGGTCGAGCGCCGAATCGCGGTCTCGCTGCGACTGTAGCGCTGGCCTCGCGCGCCGTCCAAGCTGCTCGTTCAACTCGCGAAGCGCGTCGCTCGCCGCTTCCAGCTGCGCCTTCTCGTCCTGCAGGCGGGCGATCGACGGTCGCGCAGTCCGGCCAGTCGAGTTCGCGGAAGTCGGCGAATTCATCGAGCGTCGCCAGGTTTCGAGCTGCCGCCGTAGGGCCGCGTGCCGTTCCTGCGCCTGGCCGATTCGGCGCCGATCTCGCCCAGGCGGGTCTCGAGCGCGCGCTGCCTGCGCTGCGAGCGCGGCGATCTTGGCGGGATTAGCTCCAGCCCAGCACGTAGCGACCGCGGTCGTCGAGCCGGTGGCGGTCGTCCTTCTCGTGGCGCTCGCCCGGCGCCTTGACCTGCCCGCGCGGGTCATCGCGCGGGTCTCGCGGCGGAACTGCTCCTCGGTTGCGCAGCAGGCATAGTCGAAGCGGTGGGAGAGTTCGCGCTCCAGCCAGTCGTAGAAGGCGCGAATCGGGCTTCACCGCCAGCTTTCGTCACCAGCGAATCACGGTGCAGGTCGGGTGGTTCGCCGCGCCGGATCTGGCGCGCCCGGAAATAGACCAGACGACCGGCGAGGTGGGTTCGGTCCACCCAGGCCGCGACCTCGGTGTAGTGCGCCTCCGGACCAGCAGCGACAGGCCGAAATTGCGCAGCACCCGCTCGATGGCGCCCTCCCAGTCGTGCGTCGTCCTCGCGCACCTGGATCAGCTCGCCGGCGAACGGCATCGCGTCGTCGGGCAGCCCGACCGCGGCGCACAGGGTGGCGCGCATCGGCGACCTGCTCCGTGGGGACGTTGCTCCGGCGCGCCTTGAGGCTCGTCGATCTCGGCGGTGAGCGCGTCGTGCTCGCGTTTGCCCTCGCGCAGGCTGACACCCCCATTCGGTGACGCCGGTTCTGCAGATCGTTCTCCTGCCGGCGAGCGCTTCGCGGCGTTGCGCGAGTCCACTGCGCGACTGCAGCCGAACGCGGCCTCGTCGCCCGCCGGGGTGGCTCGTCGACGGCCGCCAGCAGGTCCGCAAGTCGTCGCTGCGCTTTTGCCTCGCGCGGTCGCGCTCGCGTTCCTGGTCCCGGATCTGGCTGGCGAGCTGCTCCAGCCGGTCGCCGCCCTGCTCGGCTCACCGCGCGCTTCAGGCGCTCGACCTCCGCGCGTTCGTGGTCGCGCTGCTCGGCGCGGCCGCGCGCTCTGACGCGGAGAGCCGCGCCTGGTCGTCGGCCAGCAGCTGCAGGCGCCGGTCCAGCAGCCCGAGCTTCAGCTCCGGCGAAGTGAGGACTTGAGGGCCTCGCGGCAGGCGCGCAGCGCCTTCGAGCTCCGGCGGTCTGCGCGCGGTGTCGTGCGCAGTCGGCGACCAGCGGGGTCAGCAGCTGCGACCTGGCGCTCGGCCTTGAGCACGGCTTCGTGCGCGCGGTTCAGATCGTCGAAGTGCGTGATCAGCGCGGCGATGCGCGGCGCCACGTCGAAGGGCTCCAGCATGTGGCTGCGCACGAAATCGGTGAGGTTGCCAACCGATTTCATCGACACCGTCTGGTGAAAGAGCTCCAGCGCCTGCTCGTTCTCGATTCCGAAGCGTCGGCGGAACCAGGCTCCGTACTTTGGTGTTAGCGCTCAGATTAATTCACCGCTGAGTTCTCACGCTGTTTCGCGTCCGATCCGGTGGCGATTCCCGATTTGAGGGGTCCGGTGGGAGAGTCTTGGAAGACGCAGTAAAGCGGGACGCGAGTTGGGGTGTCGGGTTTGGGAGAGAGCCGGGGAAGCTGGCAGGAGGTCGGCGTCGAGGCCACCACTGCGGCGGGCACGGCCCACCGCGGCGGCAGTTGGCCGGTCAGAAAGGCAGTTCGTCGTCGGGTCCGAACAGATCGAGCTGGGGATCGGTATCGGTGTTGAGCATCGGGTCGACCAAGGGCAGCAGCTCGGCCTCGTAGCGCTGCCAGACCGCTGCGCTTAGGTCATGGAGCAGGGCAAACACCGCCAGCGCCTGCTCGGGCGTCCAGTGCTCGGGGACAGGCAGGTGGAAGCGTTCGGGGAGCTGGATCATAGGGCCACCTCCTCGCGGGCGGTTTGGACATGCTCGGCGGTGACGGTGCGGGCCTGGGTCAGGGCCGCGCTGGTGAGGGCATAGTGGGCCAGGCGGTTGACCTTGCGCGGCATTCCCTGGGTGGCCTGGAACAGCGCCTCCACCGCGGGTGGCTCGAACAAGGGCAGCTCACAGCCGGCCAGGCGCAGGCGGTGGGTCAAGTACTCTGGTAACTCTTCCCGGGTCAGCCCGGCCAGGTGATAACGCACCACGATGCGCTGGGCGAGGGACTCGTGCACCGCCATCGCCAGGCGGCGGCGCAGCTCCGTGAGCCCCACCAGCAGCAGACACAGGCGGTTCTCCGAATCCATCTGGTAATTGGTCAGCAACCGCAGGTCCTCGAGCACGTCATTGCGCAGATGGTGGGCCTCATCGACGATCAGCACCGGGCGCTGGCGGGCCTCCAGAGTCAGGCGGGAAATCTCGCTGCGGATTGCGCGGAAGGCCGCCGCGCGGTTGCGCTCGATGGGCAGTCCCAGCTCCCAGCCGATGGATTTGTACATATCGAGCACGTTGCCGGTCGAGAGCGGCACGTAGAACACCCGGTACAGTCCCGGGTGCAGCGCGGCGGCCACCTTGCGGCACACCGTGGTCTTGCCCGAACCGGCCTCGCCGGTGACCAGGCCGACGGCGCGCAGCTCCAGCAGATGGGTGAGCCGCGCTTCGGCCTCGCCCAGTGCGGCGGAGGCAAACAGGGCGTCGGGCTGGGGCGTCACATCGAAGGGGAAGGCGCTCAAGGCGAAGTGCTTGCGGTACATCAGCGCCCCTCCTCCTCGCTGTCCCTGGGGAGCTCGCGCAGGCGCAGGGCCGAGGCCGGCGGCGCGGGTGCGGGTGCGTCCGCGCTCAAGGTCCGCGACGGGCGCTCGCGTTTCACAAAACAGTTGGCGTAGGGCTCCACCACCCGGGCGAGCCCACAGACCTGCCCTTGGTGACAGACCTGCAGCGGACGCTGGGGCGGGGCACTGGGATCGAAGCGCAGGGTCACCGTCTCCCCTGCCAGGGCGGCGTCGACCTCATAGACCACGCCGTTGAGGCTCACCGTGCGGTCCTTCTGGACCTTGCGTTTGGCCTCGAACAGGAACAGCTCCCCCAGATCCACGGTGGGCTCGGGGAAGCGCACCCCCTCGCCGGTCTGCGCCCACTGCTCCAGGGGCGTGCGCCCGTCGAGTCCGCGATGCGGGGTGTGGTGGTACTCCCCCTCGATCCAGGCGCCCAAGCGGCGGTTAAGCGCCGTGAGGCTGGCGCTATCCTCGCCACTCAGACGGGTCAGGAGCTGGGCGCGCAAGGTCTTGAAGAAGCGCTCGATCTTGCCCTTGCCCTGGGGGTGGTAGGGCCGGGCATGGATCAGCGCGATGCTGAGCTTGGCACACACCAGGGCCAGGTGTTGGGAGCGGTAGTTGGCCCCGTTGTCCACGTAGAGGCGCTGCGGCAGTCCGCGTTTCTCGATCGCCTGGCGCAGCACCGGCAGGAAAGTGGCGGTGTTCTCCGCGAGGGCAAAGGCGGCGTTGGGGATGACCCGGGTGGCGTCGTCGATGAAGGCAATCAGGTAGGTCTTGCGCTTGGTGCGATCCCCGAGCAAGACGCTCGGCCCATGCATCACGTCACTCATCCACAGCTCCCCGGCCTGGGCGAAGGCAAAGCGGCGCCGATCGCGCTCGCCGGGGTCCTCCTGGGACCTCGCCATCAGGCCATGGCGCGCGAGCAGGCGATGCACGGTGGAGCGTGGCAGCGGCAGCTCCGCCGGTACGTGCGGCGACTGTCTGGCCGCGCGGATGACCAGCTGCACCGAGAGCTTCGGATTGGCCTCCTTGGCGCTGAGCAACGCCTCGACCACCGCCGCGGGCAAGGCACGCGCCTGGCCGCGGTCGGCGCGTGCTTTGGGCAGCAGGGCGTCGAAGCCGCCGCGCCGATAGGCCTGGAGCCAATCGCGGATGGTCTCGGCGGCGACCCGGGTGCGGGTGCTGCCGGGGATGGTGTAGTCGCGCGCCGCCCGCTCGGCGAGGTGCTGGTAGAGGCCCTTGGCCCCCACGGGCAGTTGCAAGAGCTCGGCAATCACCCCGTAGCGAAACAGGGCAATGGCTTGGCGGCGGTCGGTGTCAGGATCGTTCATGGGGTGGGGCTCCGGATCGCGCAGGCCAGGTGCCTGCGTGCGGGACCCTACGCCGTGAGCCCCGGCGGGTCCGCTCCCGCATGGTGTTGGCGGGCGCGCCCGCGCCCGCCCCCCGGCTGGCGCCGGGGACGCAATCCGAGCGGAGATGGCAGGTGCTGGAGGAACGGCTCCCCGATGGGCCGCAGTGCAAGCAGCACCTCGCTGACCCCGAGGCAGATGGCGAAGGCGCCCAGGGTAGGGGCGCACGCGAAGCACTCGGGCAACAGCCCTTTGAGCGTCTGCAAGGCCGCGTGCACTGCCTGCACCCGTCGGCGCGCCCAGCGCAACACCCCGGGCAGCTCGATGTCCGGACGTAGCTCCCGGCAGGCTGCCTCCAGGCTCGCTGCCTGCTCCACCGCGCGCACCACCGCCTCGACCTCGCTCAAGGTCCCCGAGAGACGCGCCGCCAGACAGTCCGGCAGCAGGCTGAAGGTGCGGTGCCCGCGGCGGCAGTACCAGCGCGCCACCCGGGTCCCGGGCGGGCTGACACGCCCATAGGTCCCGTGGCGGGCGAAGCCGCAGCCCCCCTTGGGGTGCAGCGGGCAGCGCGGCAGGCTTGCCCTCCGCCAGGCCCGTTGGGTAACGTACTCCCCGCCGGTCAGCTCACACGCATAACGCAGTTGCACCGGCCATCGGCCCGCACGGCGGCCACCGTGGCGGGCCTTCTGCTGTCTGAAGTCCCGCTATTGTGCCCGAGCGCCGTCGCCCCCGCCCGGCGGTGGCATCACTGGGACAGGCCGCGCAAGTCCCTCACCGCTTTGCCCCACCATCCCTGACCCTTCACCGGTGGATCAGTCTCAACCAAACGGGGCGGTGCATTGCGGATTAGCGTGAGGCCCAACAACGGTAATCGAACCTGGCCGTTCGCGGCGATGCTCGCTCTACGCCGCTCTCTGGGGAAGGGGGAGTTGAAATCGCCCCGCAACAACACCCTCAACAGTCAGGTCTTCGTCAAGACATTCCCAACGAAGAGCGTACCCGTTCACCTCAACCGTTACCATTTTTAGCTCGTCATTGGACGCGGCCCCAAGGATTCTGAAGCGATCGGCTGGGAACCCAATAATACGACCATCGGTGAGCTCCGCGTAGATCATTCTTTCTTCGGCCCAAGCGCGTAGTGCGCAAGGTTCATTATAAACCGCGGTGGTATTCATCGAAATTCTTCGGGAGAAGGGCTTGATTTTCGTACACGATTCTCTCAATTTCCCTCAGCTGATGCACAGGAATGCCTCTGTTTCGCGTGAGAGATATCGGTGAGAGCAAAACTTGCACTCGCCTTCTGCACTGCGAATGTGAATGTGGGCGGGTTCGGTGCCTTCATCAGAGTAGAAGTGAAACCTCAGCCCCTTAATTCTCAAGATGGTCGGCATGTGACTTTTTGTAGAAAGTGAAGGCCGCTGTAGAACCCGCGCAGCGAGCTCATGCCAGACCAATGACCACCGCAAGGAGCCGGTTCAGCTCGACGATTTCCCTATCGCTTAGTCTGCCGATTGCCGGGCCGACCTTGTTCGAGGGCAGGCTGAGCAAACGATTTACTTGGACCTGAGAGCGAACCTTCAGGCCGCTATCCGCGGTAGGCTCGATGGTCAGGCGCAGCAGCGGGGCATCTCGGAGATGGCTGGTCATCAGGGCCACGATCGTCGACCGGGCATCCCGATTCAGTACATCACCCTGTATTACCACTGCGGGACGAGGCTTACCGTAATCGCCGGGGGCGGCCACCGTGATGATGTCACCGCGGCGCATCAGTCGGACCAATCCCCGGCGGCCTCGATGAAGGAGAGGGACTCTCGATCCTCTGGGCTCTCTTCCACGAGCGCCAACTGTCGGCGGATCTCGTCGGCGAATCCGGGGCGCCGGGTGTCCGGGACCCAGAGCACAATCTGGCGCATTCCCCGCGCCTTGAGGCGGTCACGGTAGGACCGGTGGCGCTCGGGGTAAGTGTTGTTCGCAGAATCCATGGGTAGCTCCGAATGTCGCATAGCGACAGTCTAGCACGTGTCAGTGCCGCCCGGGGGGTGTCTGGTCGCGCGGACTGTGGGCGCGGTGCGTGGCGGCGTGCCGTCTAGCTCGGCTGGGGGGAGGAACGAGCCCCAATGCCATGGCGAACGGATCGCCCCTGTTTGTCGGGGTTCGCAAGGTCGCCCCACGCAGTTGGATGACGACCGCCGGCACGAGGCGTGGATCAGGTCATCTGTCGTGCTACAAAGTACCGCTCTCGATACGCTGGATCGTCAGGGAATTGGATTCTCTGAAAAGCTGATATCCGGGGGCGCGCGTGATCCGGCTAGTAGCTTGCCTCACCCGCGGATGGACATGCAGGCGGCGATTGCGGATCTCCGCGACCAGGTCGGTGCGCGGAGAACGTCTTCGAAAGTGGATTCACTTTCAGCGGGATTGGCCATGACGGTTTCCCAGCGAACGGGGATGCCTTCGATTGTGCACCGGCTCGGCGTTCCGGGACACCGAGGGCCTAATTTACTGCCGCGATGCTCGCGCTACGCCGCTCTCCGAGGAAGGGGGAGTTGAAATCGTCCGGAGGTGGAAGTGGGGTCTTTCTTTTTGCCCAGGAGGGATGGGCATAGCGGTTACGTTCATCGTCGCCCAAGCCGGTGATGAATGGGCACAGCAACCGTTCCCGGTCTACGGGGCGCGATGCCGCACTGCTCCAGCCGAGGCCGGATCGTGTGCGCCCAACTGCCGAAACCGGCCGGGTTAGCTCAAGGCCACAGCTTGAGCGCGGCCACCACCAGACCGCCGACGGTCAGGGTGGTGGCGAACGACCAGATCATGAAGCGGTCAATGCGACGGATGAGCGCATCGAAGCGCTGATCCATCTGCTTCTGCAACGCATCGAAGCGCTTATCCGCGGCATCGAAGCGCTGATCCATCTGCTTCTGCAACGCATCGAAGCGCTTGTCCGCGGCATCGAAGCGCTGATCCATCTGCTTCTGCAACGCATCGAAGCGCTTGTCCATCTGCTCGATCAGGGTCTTGATCAGCTCGCGCTGGTGCTTGAGCTCCTCCTCTACGCGCACCATGCGCTCGCGCAGCTCGATCTCATAGACCGCCGGCGGCTTGCCGAGCGACTGCTCCGCGAGCCAACTGCCGAGGTGGTCTTTGATGAATTGGATGTCTTCCTGCGCCAGGGCCATGTTTGCCGCAGAGTCATGTCGAGCCTATGGTAAGCAGTATACCAGCCCGCTTGGGTCGCCGAGGGTGCGAGGGCTTTCCCTGTGCATCGGATACCGGAGGACCGCGGTCCGTCCCTCGGATGGGTCGCGGTGCGGGGCACCCCTTACACGGATCTATTGCAGGGCGGACCAGAGCTGATCCCGGCGGCCTGAGACTTCTGCGGTGCGGTTCGCGGGCTCACCGCACCCTAAAAAACTTCAAAGGGCAGCGGGGGCGAGGTTGCGCGGGGCGAGGTCATTTTTTTGCATCGGCGAGCAATTCGAGCAACGGCCTTTCCCAGGGCCTGCACCGATCGCTTGTAATTGAAGGCTGGATACTCTGGCTTGCCAGCCTCGATCTGCCGCACCCATTTGCGGCGGGCAGATCAAGGATCGACCAAGCTGAGCTGGGTCGGGTCGGGTCCGCGCGGGTGCGCCAACACCCGCTGTCGCATCACCAGCGTCCAACCACCGGTTTGTCTCTCGTGGCGCCGAATAGGGCGCTGATGTCGGCGCCCAAGTCCCAGGCGTAGTTGCCGTTGGCATCCAGGTAGAAGGTGGTGTTGCTCGGCCGCCAGACGCCGATCTGATCGTCGCCGTCGCCGTCCCAGTCGCCGCTCAGCGGCACGTCGGTGCCGAGGCCGAAAGTCCCGCTCCTGTCGGCTCGGGGGTTCCATTGGTAATTGCCGTTGTAGTCGAGGTAGAAGGTCGCGGTGTCGGCCCGCCAGACCCCGATCTGGTCGTCGCCGTCGCCGTCCCAGTCGCCGACGACGGGCTTGTCGGTGCTGATACCGAAGGCCCCGCTCTTGTCGATGGCGGGATCCCACGCGAAGTTTCCGTTGAAGTCGAGGTAGAAAGTGGTGTTGCCCGGGCGCCAAACGCCGATCTCGTCCGTGCCGTCACCGTCCCAGTCGCCGCTCAGGGGGACATCGCTGCTGATGCCGAAGGCGGCGGCGACGTCGACGCCGGGATCCCACGCGGAGTTTCCGTTAACGTCAAGGTAGAAGGTGGTGTTGCTCGGGCGCCAGACGCCGATCTCGTCCCTGCCGTCGCCGTTCCAGTCACCGACCAGGGGCAGGTCCCCCTTCAGGCCGAAGGACGAGACGAGGTCGCTGCCCGCGTCCCAGCGGTAGTTGCCGTTGATGTCGAGAAGGAATTGTTGGGCGCTCGGGCGCCAGACGCCGATCAGCTCTGTCATGCCTAACCCTGGCGGCACGCGGGAACCGGTTCCCTCGACCAGGCGATGAAGCCGGTCGACCTTCATCGCCGCGAAGTATTCGATCACCCCGCTCGGCCAGCGAACCTCGAGATCCACCTGCCGGTTCTGTCCCAAGCCGATGTGCAGGCGCTGGTGGTTCTGGCTGTGAATGTGCATTCCATTGCCCTGCTCGCGCAGCTGCACCTTTCCGTCCGGCGTGGTCGCGAAAACGCGAGCGCCGATGCCGTCTCGGTTCGAGATCGTTCCCTGCAGGTCGATCTCGACCCAGTGGTTGCTGTTGTTGGTCAGGTTTCGAAACAGCTGCTGGCGACCGCTGTAGGAGAACGCCCGAGGGAACTTGCCGTTGGTGACCAGCAGATCGAGCCGCCCGTCCAGATCGTAGTCGGCGGTCAGGACCGCATCCATCCGACCGTAGATGTCGCCCCGGGCATCGCCCAACGCGGCCCCGGTGATGGCCGTGAAGTTACCCCGTCCGTCGTTCTCGTAGAGGATGTTGTCCAGGTTCTTGATCTCGCCGGCGCAGCCGGCGTACACGTCCAGATCGCCGTCGTTGTCGAAGTCCCCGGCCGCGGCCGAGAGACAGGAGCTCGGCGGTCCCTTGATCTGCCCGGAGGCGTCGACCAGTTGGCGGGCGGCGTCCTGCAGGAACAGGACCGGCGTCCGGTTCGCGGGCTGACCGATGGTGATTACGCCCTCCGAGCGCAGGTTGGAAACCGAGACATCGGCCTGCAGCGTGATCCGTGGACTGCCGTACTCTGGTCGGGAGCGACGAAGCGCACCTGCCAGCGTCCGTTGACCCGTCCGATGTAGGTGCCTCCGGCCGTCCCCGTTCCCAATCCCTGGTTTGCCGGATCGTTCGGCGAGAGCCGGAGCTGGACGTGATTTCTCCAACCGTTGTAGACGGAGAGGTCCGTGCTCGCCGGCGGCTTCTTGCCGCTGGCGCCGATGAACACCTCATTGACCTGGGTGGACCAGTCGAAATCCACCACCAGATCGCCCTCGGCCAGGAACGAGATGCCCCCCTCCTCTGGCGGAGTGGCATCGAATTGCACATGAACCGTTCGATCGCCCACGATCTCGGCGGCGCTGGGTCCGTAATCGCCACGGGGCGCGAAGACGTCGTTTCGCAGGTCGCCGTTGAAGTCGCCGACCGCGAGATCGGACAGGCCGCCGGTGCCGGCCGCGGCCCCCAGCCTTGGGAGCAGATCGACGAACGGTAGTTGTGTGGTGTCCCAGACGTGCTCGATTCGGCTGACGCTCGCGCAGATCAGGTCCAGGTTGTCGTCGCCCGAGAGCTCGGCAAGCACCCCGTAGTCGCAGTCCGCGGGATTGCCGTAGTTGACGCCGGTCGCCCCATCGTAGATGAAGGTGCGCGTGCCGTCGGCGGCGACGTTTTGCCGGAACATCGCAGTCGGTTGTTTGTAGGCCGGGATGGAGAGGTGACGCGCGGCCACCATCAGGTCGAGGTTGCCGTCGTTATCGTAGTCGAGCCACACCGGCCCGCGGCCGCCGACCGGAAGGCAATCTTTGGTTGAGCAGATTGCGGCGTCGTAGGGGTACACGAACCCCAGCCGAGGGAAACGGTTTGTGAAGCGCCCCGATCCATCGTTGACCCAGAACGGAAAGTCCCAGGCGTCGCCGGTTATCTCGAGCAGGTCGACATCGCCGTCGTTGTCGAAGTCCGCCGAGCCCAGGCCGTGGGTATCCATCCGCCCGTCCCATTGGGATATACCCAATAGGCCCCATGGCTCGTCGTGATCCTCGATGAACTCGGCAAAGGTGCCGTCACCCTGATTGATGTAGATCACCGTGGGTGTGTACTGGTGCTTGCCGAGCCAGATGTCCGGATAGTCGTCGCCGTTGAGATCCGCCCAGCCTGTGCCGTAGGTCTCTTCCGTGTCGGTGACGCCGGCGGCTGAGTTGGCTTCGATAAACCGGATCTGGGCACTTGCGGGCGACGACAGATAACCCGTCAATGCAAGGGCTAGTGCTGGCGCTGTCAATCGGCTGAGCATCGTGAGTTCTCCGAAGCTGTTACATCTGGTGCCGGCTCTATGCTTGGCAAGCGGGTTGCCGCCCCACCTGGCTCACGCTGGAGCCTGGCAGAACCGTGCTCGTATGCTGGATATCTTCCGCTGAAAATAGCGACACCTTGCCTGCGATCAATGCACCACGCGGCTCGAGTCGCACCGAGTGAGGCAGCGATGCACGGACGATGGTCCCGAACGTGAGCGGATGGCCGAAGCCGGGAAGGCAGCGAAATCGCAGGGTATTCTAAAACAAACCGTGCGCGAAATGCTGTAATAGTTTGGCTGGGCGTGACGAGAGGCTTCGGTGCCGCTTGCTATGCTCCTGTACGAGGTGATAGTTCAGGCAGAGCGCCGGAGCTGGCAGGCGTGGTGCGAGACAAGTGACGGCTTGCGCCGCGCTCCGGACAGGGCGTCGACGCTGGCGCGCGATGGCGCGGGCCACTCGGAAAGGAAACGGCCCGCGCGGGGCGGGCCGGATCGAGTCAAGTTGAAGGGAGGTATTCTTTGTCGGCGCGGGCAAGCCCGCGCTTCCGGCCAGGTTTGGACTACCAGGTACCGACTACGGGCTTGTCGCCTGCTACGCCGAAGACCGCGCTGAAATCCACGCCCAGGTCCCACGCGTAGTTGCCGTTGGCGTCGAGGTAGAAGGTGGTGTTACTCGGCCGCCAGACGCCGATCTGGTCGTCGCCGTCGCCGTCCCAGTCGCCGCTGACTGGAATGTCGGTGCTCAGGCCAAAGACGCCGCTCTTGTCGATGCCTTTATCCCAGGCGTAGTTCCCGTTGTAGTCGAGATAGAAGGTCTTGTTGCTCGGACGCCAGACGCCGATCTGGTCGTCGCCGTCGCCATCCCAGTCCCCGGCGAGCGGCTTGTCGGTGCTCAGGCCGAAGACGCCGCTCTTGTCGATACCGATGTCCCAAGCGTAGTTCCCGTTGTAGTCGAGATAGAAGGTCTTGTTGCTCGGACGCCAGACGCCGATCTCGTCAGTGCCGTCGCCGTCCCAGTCGCCGGCGAGCGGGATGTCGGTGCTGACGCCGAATTTGCCGCTCGCGTCGACGCCCGGGTCCCACTTGAAGTTGCCGTTGACGTCGAGGTAGAAGGTCGTGTTGCTGGGCCGCCAGACGCCGACCTCGTCGGTGCCGTCGCCGTCCCAGTCGCCGCTGAGCGGGATGTCGGTGCTGACGCCGAAGGGCGCGGCGATACCGCAGTTATCCCACCGGTAGGCCCCGAGGGCGTCCAGGAAGAAGGTGGTCGAGCTTGGGCGCCAGGTGCCGACCAGGTCCGCGGTCCATGGCGCGCCAAGGTAATTGAACGCATCCACCGCGTTTATCAGGCCTGCACCGCTGTCCTTGTCGCAGCCGGAGCCTATTGCGATTCGCGGCTCCGTGGGCAGGCGCGGTTCACGCGCAACCATATCGACGGCGCTTCGCTGGAAGGCCAGGGTGACCTCGGCCGGTGTCAACGAGGGGCTGTCTTCCAGGAGCAGTGCGGCCACGCCGGCCGCGTGTGGCGCCGCGGCCGAGGTTCCGAAGAAATTCGGGAAGCCATCGGGCTCGTAGTCGAAGCCGAAGAAGGTGTTGTTGCCCCCATCCGGCGCCGTGAACTCGGGCTTTCCTCGGATCGCTTTCGTAGGCCTGCCCGCCGTGTCGAACAGGATCGTCGTGGTGCCGGCGGATGAGTAGTAATTGAGCACCGGCGGGTCTTCGCCAAACTCGGGCGTCAGGAAATAGGCGGACGCCCCAACGGCGTCGGCGCCCGAGGCATTGGCATGACCGACGACGGTGCCGGCGCCGGTCCCGAAGTACACCGGGTCCCTGAACTGGACGTCACCGTACATGACTAGCTTCAAGAAGCTCGGGTTGGGGCCGGCAAACCGCTCGATTCCGACCCCAATAACCGCCTGGGTTTCGCCGAGTGGCAGGGTAATAAGAACGCCTTCGACGGGGTCCAAACCCAGGTTGTCGTCTGCCGAGCAGAAGAACGGCGTCCCCGAGTTGGCCGGCGAGTAGAAGCAGATGTCGAGGTCCGTGGTGGCGCCGGGCGGGCCGCTCACCGAGAAGAAGGGATTGCTCCACTGCAGAACGAAAATGGTGTCGCTCGTGAGCCTGAGCTTCATGCGCGCGTCGACCACCGCCGGGTCCGGGTTGAAGTCGTGAGCCGCGCCGCCGAGTGATCCACACTTGTCGCAGGGCCTGAAGGTAGATTCATACGCCTGCCGGCCGTTGTTTCCAGCCGCCGAGAAGTAGGCGACTCCCGAGGCGTTCACGGTATCGGCGGCCTGGGCAATGACGCCGTCCTGGAACATGGGCTCGGCGTAGTAGAAGACGTCGTCGACGATGATGTCGGCGCCCGCGGCCGCCAGGTCCTTGATGCCCTGTGCAAAATCGGCTTGGCCGTTGAACGCGGTGTGGAACGCGAGTCCGGCGTCCGGGGCGACGTCGTGGACGATTTGCGCCATCGCGCGTCCCTCGTCGGTACAGTCGGTCGCCGTATCGTCGAGGATGTTGACGCCGGCCGGAAGATCGCCGGAGGCCTGATCGGCGGCGTAGCTCCCGTTGCCCGAGCAATCGAAGCTGTCGGACAGGATGCCGACGGTGACGCCGCTACCGCTTACGGAAAAATTTGGCCGTGCCAGATCCGCCTCCATCGACTGGTCACCCTGGGAGGTTACGGACCCGGTGCTCGTCCCCGCGACGGCGGGCTGGGCGAAGCGCGAGGCTCTCGACCCCGTCGAGCGCGGGAATCTGGTCGATCCGCAGTCGGGCGGAGACCATCCAGCCGGCGACGGCCGTGACCTCTGCGCCAAGGGCCTCGAGGTCGGCCCGCAGCTGCTCGGGGTCGTCCGCGGCCACCGCATCGATCACGACCAACCCGTCCGGAGTGACCTGAGCCAGCGTTCGCTTGGGTTGGAACGGCGCCTGACGGCCTGAAGTCGCGGCAGCCTGGTAATCGATGTACTCGGCATAAAGCGCGTCCAGACCGGAGATCGTCTTGTCCTGAGTTAGCGGCTTGCTCCTGTGCGTTGGGCCAGACGCGTTTGTAGCGGCGCCGGCGTCGCTGGAGTTGACCGCGGGAATTTCAACGCGGTCTATGGCGAACGAGTCCGCTATTCCGCCAAGAGCGGAAATCGCGAGTACCGCGGCGAGCGCGGTTGCGTGCGGGACGCGGAATTTTTCAGTGATATGCATGGTATTGGTCATCGTTAATTTCCGTGAAAAGTAAAGCCCGAGCCATCGTCCAAGAGCTCGGATTATTCCTGTGTGAACTTGGTTAAACCTTCGTCGTCAACGGCCAGGCCGCCTGGACCCTGGCGTAGGAACAGTTTGACGCATCGAGCGTGGCTATTGGTCGCGCCTCGGCGGGCGATGGGCGCCTTCTGTCGGCGTTTCCACGCGCGGTGAGGTCGTGGTGCGAGTGACAGCGCTTGCACGCGCGCTCGTACGAGCACGAATGCGTGGTTCGGCGGGGAGGGTCTGCTTTGCCCCCTTCGCGCCTTCCGGGCTTCAGTTTATCTGGTTGCCTGGTCGGCAGGGAAGCCGGTCCGGGGAAAACGTGCGGGTGTGTTTCTATCGCCGTTTGTGCTCGGGTGAGTCTGGTCCGCTACCCGGTGCGGGGCACAGCGAATATCCACATCTGTGGATGCACGTCTCTCGGGTTCGCGGCGAAACGAAACCGGGGTAGCTTCCCGCGGCCCCGGTGCTGTTAGCTATGTCGGGGCCGCCGCTAAGGGCTGAGCGGCCTGAGCGGCGGGATCTGTCCTCGATCGTCGCTACCCGTTTCGATCGCGCCGCTGGCGCCAAGAATGACAACCGTGCCCACGACACCCGCGGCGATGGCGCCCGCGGTGGCTGCAGGCGCGGCGGCAGCCGCGTAGTAAGGTCCCACCGAATCCTGGGCCAAGGCGCCGCTGGTGCAGCTGTCCGCAGCGCCGACGGTCAGGATGCGATTGTCACCCACGGGGTAGGAGCAGCCATCGGCAAACTTCAGGATCGCGCTGCCTCCCTCCATCACCATTACCCTGTCACCGGTACGAAGGGACATTCCTTCCTTTGCGGTCGTGTACTGCTCCCCCTGATCGACTAAAGCGGTTCCGTTTATCTGGACGAGCGACGCAACAATATCCGCCGCTTGCGCGTTTGCGGTGAGACAAACCGCCGCCGCGAGCATGGCGGAGAAACTGTGATGCATGTTTGCCATAGACAGATACCCACATGAAGATCGAAAAACGGCCGGAATAGCCGAAGCCTTCTTCGGACTGTTGCGGCAATTAGAGGCTTCGAAACCGGGAATGTCAACCTGGTACCGGCGGGCAGGTATCAATTAGCCTTCCCTGTGACCAACGGGGAGCCCAGAGGTGCCGATTGAGTTTACTTCTGGGTTTGTCAGCTCGTTTCCCCGCGGCGCCGATTCTATCACAGCTTAATTTTCAATGGGTTAGGGTCGTTCGAAATAGCCGGCCATCCATGTTCCGCGCGGTAAGCGCAATTGAATCGGCGGTTCACCAAGGCGCAGCCGTCTTTATTGAGGGCTGCCCCCAATGCTCCTGTATTCCGGTGGGGGGAATCCTGAATCAAGTGCGCCGAGCTTACGCATTCTCTTAAAGTGAGAAGCGTGTCATGAATTCGGGCGGCGAATCATTTGGTCGGGTCCGCCGTTGCGGGTTTACCTTCGGCGGCGGTTTGGCCTTCGGCCGGAGCCACGGGGGCGAGCCGTTGCATCCGTAGGTCGTCGAACCAGGCACTGCCCGAAATTCTGTAGTCGGATTGAACCCGGGCGTAGGTGGACAGCCTCAGTGTCGGGTCTGTGCAGCCAACCGGAAGCTCGAACTCGAACTCGAAGACTCGCCATTGCTGGGACCCCAGAAAGCGCTCGCTCGTTGCAAGGGACAAAGTCTTGTCATCCGCACGACACTCCACGGACCACTGCAATCCTCCGTTGGTTTTCAGGCCGTCGGTTCGCACTTGTCCCGTAACACGGTAGCGTCCGGGATCGATGAACAAGGGCTGAAAAAACCTGCGGAAAGGTTCCTGGGTGTTCGAAAACAACAGGTGGAGGGCCCGCTCTCCCTCGGTCCCGTAGGTTGCCGCGGTATCGACCTTTTCCCCCCGCGACCCACCAATGTGCCAATCGAAACCGGTCCCGGTCGGGGTAAGCTCGAATCCGCCGTTGAAGATCAAACCGAGCTGCTCCCTTTCCGTATCCGACAACCCATTTACCCAGGTGAGGTATGCCTCGGTCGAGCGCCCCTCGCGTTGAAGGCGTGCGATGTAGGCTTGGCGCTCGACAGCACTGATCGGCGCACCACCGCCTTCCCGGCGCTGGGTGTAAACGTATCTGACAGTGTCCATCTCGAGTGCCTGTATCGCCATCCTGTCGAAGAACCTGTCCCACCAGGTTGGCGGCTGGACCGCATAGGCATTCAACGCCGCGCGTGTATCCGGATGCTCGGCGATCTTCAACAGGATTGGGAACAGAAGCTCGAATCTGTCCGGATTCGCGTCGAGAGCCGACGACCACTCCGCAAGCGCCCTGTCCAGATCGCCCCGACGGAGCCAGTAGATCGCGGCGCGAATGCGGATATCAGCATTTGCCGGTTCAAGCCGGGCGGCCCGTTGCACCAGCGAGTCGTAGCGAACCACTTCGGCGGTGGTGTCTGTCGGGATCGGATCGAGGTCGCCGGGGGCTCCGGTACCCGGCATTCCGATGGCAGCGATTTCGGCGCCTTCGGTTGACTCGGGGGACTGGTCGACGGCGCTTGCGGCCGCGCCCGCTGCATCAGGCGAATTCTCGATTTTCGCCGCCGGTTCGACGCGAGGCGTCGCCGTAACCTGCTGATCGCTTGAGTCGGATTCCGAAACCGCGCGCGTCTCCGCGTCCGCCGGCTCTGCGGGGAGACCGGCGTCGCCGGATGAATCGGTCAGTTCCTGGCCGGCGTCAGTACCGTCAGCCGCGCCGTAGAGCCCAAGGGCGGGGGCCGACTCGGTGCTCTCGGCGCCCTCGCTAGGCGGTGCGTTCGGGCTTTCTCCCTCGCCTTGGTTAACGATCGGCGACTCGCGGGTCCAGAGCCCTTCAGTACGTTCCGCGATGCTCATCAGAGGGTTCGCGCGCGCCGGATCTTTCAGGAACGCCGCCTTGTAAAGCGCGGCGGCCGTATCGGGGTCCTGGGTGCGGGTAGTCGCCGCGAGTCGCTCCAGCGTTTCAGGTCTTGCCCCTGCCCAGGCCACTGCACCTGAACCGCTCGATTGCTCTGGAGAGGCGGAGCGCTCGGCGAAATAGTCGCCGAATCCTGAGGTCAGAGCACGCCAGATCAGAAAAGCCGCCGCCGCAAGCAGTAGCGGCCGATACAAAATTCCCAAATGCAGTTACCTCTTGATTTCCCTATTGGCCAGTGTGCGCTCACGGCGAGGAGCGGCGTCACGATCAAGTCCATCCGTGACTCTCTCATTCGCTCGGGGCCGCCTGCGCGCCGAATGGCCGCGGCGATCGGCGGATCAGGCCGGCGCCCGCGGAAGGGAGCCTGTATCGCCCTGGCCGCCGTACGCGTACTGGTACGAGTATCCGTAACCGTATCCATAACCGTAGCCATATCCGCTGCCGGTACGCCCGAATTTGGAGATGACGGCGCCCAGGATGTGGGCGTTCGCCGACCGCATACGCTTGACTGAACCTTCCAAGGCCCCCACACGCGTCTTGCCGGCCTCCGCGACGACTACGGTGGCCCGCGCGAGGTTTCCGATAATCAGCGCGTCGGCGAGGCCGAGCACCGGCGGACTGTCGAGGATCACATAGTCGAATCGCTCGCGCGCGCTTTCCAGAAGCGCCACCATCCTTTCGCTGGACAGCAGCTCGACGGGGTTTGGCGGCAGTGGGCCGCTCGGAATCACGAACAGCCGTGTAATTTGGCTCGGTTTGGCAATGTCGACAGGTTCCGCACCGCCCGATAGGTAGTTACTCAGACCATCCGAGTTCGGCAGACCGAAGATCTGGTGCAGCGATGGGTTACGCAGGTCGCAGTCGATCAGGAGTACCTTGCCGCCGGACTGAGCGAAAGTGATTGCCGTGCTGGTGGCCGAGGTCGTCTTGCCGTCTCCCGGCATGGCGCTCGTGAAATTCAGGATCTTCGGTGCACCCTCGGACGTCGAGAAGACCAGCGACGTGCGAAGCGAGCGGTAGGCCTCGGCAAGCGCGCTTTGAGGTTGCTCGAATGCTAGCAGCGCGACGCCCTGTTCGAAGGATGCCGCAGGCGGAGGCTCGACGTAGGGGACCATCGCGAGGACCGGCGCCCCGACGCGTTTTTCGACGTCTTCGCTGGTCTTTACCGTGTCGTCCAGCGTTTCGAGCAGGAACGCGACTAGTGCGCCCCCGAACAGGCCCAGAGCCAGCGCGATCGCGAGGTTCTTCGCGAGGCTGGGTTTGTACTTGTTTCTCGGTACTTCCGCCGGATCGACAATGGAAATGTTGTTCGTGCCTATACCGGCGACGACGCCAATCTCTTTCATTCGCTGCAGCAGGCCGTCGTAGAGCTCGCTGTTGGTGTCGACTTCGCGCTTCAGGGCCTGATAGTCCGTGCTCCGGTCCTGTAGAGCCAGGATCTCGGCCTTGATCTCGTTGATTCGCGCCGTCAGCTCGGCCTCTTGCCTTAACCGCGCTTCATAGGTCGAACGGGCGGCTATCCCGATCGATACGGACTCATCGGCAATCGTGCGGTCGATCTCGTCGATCTGCTGGCGTATCTGCTGCATCTTGGGGTAGCCGGGCTTGAAGATCTTCAGGTTCTCCTGGTACTGCGGTCTCCAGCTCCGCCTTGCGGGCTTTGTACTGCTGGATGACCGGACTCTCCAAGCCGCCGGCGGTGCGCACGCTGCCCTGGTCCATCATCTGCCTGAACTCGGCCTCGGCGGCAATACGTTCCGCCTCGGCCCCGACCAAGGCCGTGTTGGTCTCCTTGAGACTCTGCATGAGGATTTCGAGCTTGTCGTCCAGGTTAATGATCTCCCGTTCCTTGGCGTAGGCGATCAGTCGCCGCTCGGAATCCTCCAGATTGGCCCGAGCCTGCTGTATCCGCTCTTGCAGGAAGGACTGGGCGTAGGACGAGGCGTCGTAGCGACGCTCGAGCGTCGTGTTGACGAAGTTTTCGGCTAGGGCGTTGGCCACGGCCGCTGCCTCCTGCGGGTCCGGGCTGTCGTATTCGACGCGTACCAGGCGCGAGTTCTTCACCGGGGTGACGTGTAAATTGTCAAGAAAGAATCCCTCGTAGTCGGGCTCTATTTCCTCTCCGTCGCTGGCATTCCCGGACACTAGACCCTTCAGTTGCGACACGAGTCGCCCGACCAGGGACGGCTCGTCCATGTTCCGAAACGACTTCGACGACTGAAGTCCCAACTGGTCGATGACACGGCGCGCGAGCGAGCGGCTTCGCAGCAGCTCGTATTGGGTCTCGTAGAAATCCTTCGCACTGAGGCTTTCCTCCGGCGTCAGGCTCTCGTACTCGACGACCTTTCCGGACTCGCGCTCGATCTGCAGCAGCAGGGATCCGCGGTAGATCGGCGTGGTCAGGAAGGTTGCGATCAGAGCGGTTACGACAGCGATGCCGAGGATCGTGAAAATCGTCCCGCGACGCCTGACCAGGATGTTCCAATAGGCGCGGAGGTCGATAACGTCCTCGTCCTCCGGAAGGGCGCCGTAACCGTACCCATAACCGTAGCCCCGCCTCTCGTCGAGTTGTTGCCTCTGCTCTGCCAGCTGTCGGTCGCGGTTTGGCGGTGCGGGGTCGGCTATTAGTTCGGCGTTGGTCATGGTAGAACTTTCTGAATCGTTAGCAAGGCGGCTGAATTGCGCAAGCGTTTAGCGGGCGCTCTGCGGTCACTTCTCGCGGTGATGCACATGCAGGTTACATCCATCGGGATAGGATCATCGTCGCTGCGCCGAGTCCAGTTGTGAATGATCTGTGTTCGCCGAGAATACGCATCTTACGACTCAGGATCCGGGTTGTTCATCTCGGACCCCACCGATGTCCAATCGAATTGCTGTAGGGTTCTGAGTCTGGACCAAGAAAATTCCATGGTGCGTGCGGCTGGCGGAACTCTGCAACACACCTACCAGGCAACTCCCGGGATACGAACGAATCCGCGCAGCGTGTCTGCAACGCCCTTGATGAACGCGCTCGTCCCGGACTCGGGGACTACGACCCGATCGTCGCCAATCAGGATAGGGTCGCGCAATTTACCCTCCTGAATGGCCTCGACATCGACGACATAGCCCATCATGCCTCCCTTTTCATCGCCCCTAAAGACGATTACCTCGTCCTCTTTGGCCAACGCGTTCATTCCCTCAGCCATGGCGATCACCTGCAAAAGCGAGGTCGCGCCCGTAATCGGGAAGACACCCGGCTTGTTTACCGATCCCATAACGGTGATCTGCTGGTTCGCGTACTGGGCGACGTCGATGTCTACCTGAGGGTCCTGCAGATAATCGCGTCCGAGAATCTCGGCAACGCGTGCCTCCGCTTCCCGCGGCGTCAAGCCGCCAACCGTCACTGCCCCGACCAGGGGCAACATGATGTTCCCATCCTCGCTGACCCGCTCCTCGCTGGATAGCTCGGGAACCTGAAAGACCTCGATTCGAATCAGATCGCTTGGTCCAATGCGGTAGGTCAGACTGCTTCCGGGGTCCGGTGGGAGGCCGGCAACGGCGGGCACGAGCTCCTCTCGTGGCGGAGCCGCGCGCGTCGGGCTCGGCTGTGCCGGGAGCTCGGCGGGCTTCGCGCGCGTACCTGTCGCCGATGGACGCGACGCCGTGCCGCTCGCCGCGGGGGCCGGCTGGGCAGGCTTCTTGCCCCGCTGCCAGAAGTCGTCGATGAGAACGTTCTTCGACCTCGTTGGCTGGGCCTGGCGGGTCGGTGCTGGGGCCGGTGCCGATTTTTTCTCGCGCATCCAGAAATCGTCGATGAGCATGTTCTCCCCCGCGGTAGTCCAAGTCGGCGCCAACGCCGCCACCGCGGCGAGAATAGATACGACAAAAGGCAATCCGGGCATGGGTGAGGGTCTCCGCTTCAGGGACTGGGCCTTCCATAGGGTGGTCGTGTATATTCGCGTGGTTCGCGGTGGTGTACAACCGCGGCCGGGGGCGCGCTAGGGCTGTATCGTGACGCGCTCCGAAAATCGGCTTCTGCGGTGGCCGAAGCCGTCCGCCGGATCCAACCGAAGCCGCCAACTCGCAGCAATACTAGGGTAGAGATGTCCGCGTCCCTCGACCAATCGTCAGAATCGCGGTCGACCCGCGCGTTGTTCGCCTTGATGTTGTTGACGATGGCGTTTGCGCCCTTGTTTCGGGGAGGCCTGCAGCCGCTCGCATCGATGAGCCTTCAGGTCGCCGCTGTCGCGCTCCTGCTCGCGGCCTTCTGGCGCGGCACCTTTCCGCTGACACGACGTGAGGGCGTTGCGCTCGCCCTGGTTGCCTGCTTCCCGCTGCTCTACATGATTCCGCTACCGTGGGACTGGAGCGAGGCGCTTCCCGGGCGCCCGTTCTACTTTGAGAACATGGAGGCGCTCCTCGACGCCGTCCCGGCGGCTTTTCCGGCGTCTTTGGTTCCGTACCGCACGGAATCCGCTTGGCTCGCGCTCTTGTTGCCGATCGGTGTCTTCGTCGCAACACGCGCCCTGAACGAAAAGCACGTTCGTTTACTTGTTTTTGTCCTGATCGGGGTCGCGGCCGTGCAGGCGACCATCGGACTGATGCAGTACGGTGCCGGCCGTGAGAGTCCTCTGTATTTCGGGATAGAGTTCGGGCACATCGGCAACGCTATTGGGACGTACACGAATCGCAATCATCTTGCCGGGTTGATCGAGATGACGCTTCCGCTGGTGCTCGGGCTGTTGGTTTACTCGGTCGGGCGCGGCCGTAGTCGTCGGGGCGGCACCGCATCGCGGGCCTCGTTCCTCGGCTCCAGGCGAGGGCAGGCGACACTGATCTACGCATCGCTCGCCGTATTGCTGATCCTCGGCGTGATCTTCACTCGATCCCGTACCGGTATCGCGTTGATGATCCTGGGCGTCATTCTTGTTACTTCGATTTTTTCCCGCCGGATCGGCGGCGACAACGTGTTCGGCCCCGTGGGTACGCTGGTCGCCCTGGGGATAGGGCTGGCCGTTACGATCGGGTTGATACCGGTGCTCGATCGCTTCTCGCTGGAGAATGTCGAAGGAGACACGCGTTGGACGGTTTTTGCAGCCGCGATCGCGGGCATCGGAACGTTTTTCCCGTTCGGAAGCGGCCCGGGCACCTTTCAATCGGTGTTTCCCTATTTTCAGGTGCCAGAGCTGGGTCGGGTGTTCGTGAACCGCGTCCACAACGACTATCTCGAATGGGTGTTTGAAGGCGGGCTGATTGCCGCGGCCCTGATCCTTTTTCTTATCGTGCTCTACGCCCTTCAGTGGAAGCGGGTCTGGGCGGCAGGACCCTGGTCGGAGCTCAGATTTCTGAAGGTGAGCGCCGGCGTCGGCGTGTTTCTACTGTTGATACACGAGCTTGTCGATTACAACCTGCACACCCCGGCCAATCAGGTGTTCTTCGCCTTTCTGCTCGGCATCTTCTTCCACACGACCGGTTCCGAGGAGGAGGCGCCGTCGCGAAGGCGCCGATGGACGCCAAACCTCGGGGCCGAGCCACAGTCCCTGCCGAGCGTCGCTCCGATCCGACCGGTAGAGGTCCCGCCGGATCAGATCAGGAATCCGTTTTTGGATGATTGACAGCAGATTGCGCGGGTCCCGCGAACCGGTGAACGGGCTCTTCCGCCGGAACGTCACACCAGTCGTCGGGCCTAACCTAGAACCTAGTCAGATCCCCGAGCCGGCCGCTTCAGAGACCAACCATGCCCCAATTCCGCTCACGCACCAGCACCCACGGACGCAACATGGCCGGCGCTCGCGCCCTCTGGCGGGCGACCGGGATGACCGACGCGGATTTCGAGAAGCCGATCGTCGCCATCTCGAACTCCTTCACCCAGTTCGTGCCGGGTCATGTCCACCTGAAGGATCTCGGGCAGCTGGTCGCGCGCGAGATCGAGGCCGCGGGCGGCGTGGCCAAGGAGTTCAACACCATCGCCGTCGATGACGGGATCGCGATGGGGCATGGGGGGATGCTGTACTCGCTGCCGTCCCGGGAGCTGATCGCCGACTCGGTCGAGTACATGGTCAATGCCCATTGCGCCGACGCCCTGGTGTGCATCTCCAATTGCGACAAGATCACGCCCGGGATGCTGATGGCCGCCTTGCGGCTGAACATTCCGACCGTGTTCGTCTCCGGCGGTCCGATGGAGGCGGGGAAGGTGGTGCGCGATGGCACCGAGCGGCACCTGGACTTGGTGGACGCTATGGTGGTGGCCGCCGACCCGAACGAGAGCGATGAGGCCGTGGCCGAATACGAGCGTTCGGCTTGCCCCACCTGCGGCTCCTGCTCGGGGATGTTCACGGCGAACTCGATGAACTGCCTGACCGAGGCGCTGGGCCTCAGCCTGCCCGGAAACGGCTCGCTGCTCGCGACCCACGCGCTCCGCCGTGAGCTGTTCCTGGAAGCCGGGCGGCTGGTCGTCGATCTCGCCAAGCGCTACTACGAGCACGACGACGAGGGTGTCCTGCCACGGACGATCGCCAACCTGCGGGCGTTCGAGAACGCCATGAGCCTCGATATCGCGATGGGCGGGTCGACGAATACGGTCCTGCACCTGCTGGCGGCGGCCCACGAGGCGGGTGTCGGGTTCGGCATGTCGGACATCGACCGCTTGAGCCGGAAGGTGCCGAATCTCTGCAAGGTCGCACCGGCGACCCAGCAGTACCACATGGAGGACGTCCACCGGGCCGGCGGCGTCATCGGCATCCTCGGCGAGCTCGACCGCGCCGGGTTGATCCATCGCGATGTGGCCACCGTGCACAGCGAGACCCTCGGTTCGGCACTCGATCGCTGGGACGTGATGCGCGGCGATCAGCCGGCGCCGCGCGAGCGTTTCCTGGCCGCGCCGGGCGGCATTCCCACCCAGGTGGCGTTCAGCCAGTCGAGCCTGTGGCCGGACCTGGATCTGGACCGGGCGGGCGGCTGCATCCGGGACCTGGAGCACGCCTACAGCCGCGACGGCGGGCTCGCGGTGCTCTACGGCAACCTGGCCGAGCAGGGCTGTATCGTCAAGACGGCCGGCGTGGACGCCGAGCTGCTGATTTTCGCCGGGCCGGCGCGCGTCTTCGAGAGCCAGGAGGCCGCCGTCAGTGCCATCCTCGGCGATCGGGTCCAACCCGGGGACGTCGTCGTGATCCGTTACGAGGGACCCAAGGGCGGCCCCGGGATGCAGGAGATGCTCTACCCGACCAGCTACCTGAAATCCAGAGGGCTGGGCAAGGCCTGCGCCCTGATCACGGACGGGCGCTTCTCCGGCGGGACCTCGGGGCTGTCGATCGGGCACGTCTCGCCCGAGGCGGCCGAGGGTGGGCTGATCGGGCTGGTCGAGGACGGGGACCGGATCGAGATCGATATCCCAGGCCGCCGCATTCACCTGGCCGCGCCCGACGACGTGCTGGCCGCCAGGCGGGCCGAGATGGCTGGCCGGGGCGAGAAGGCGTGGCGGCCGGCGACCCGTCAGCGCGAGGTCTCGGCTGCGCTGAAGGCCTACGCGGCGCTTACGACCAGTGCCGCCCAGGGTGCGGTGCGGGACGTGTCCCAGATCGGGCGGTAGAGATTCGGTCCGTCGATCCCGCTACAGCGAGCCCCAGGAGTTCTTGCGCCGGCGCAGGCGCAGGTGCGGCAGCAGGAGCCCGATCAGCACGCCGCCCCCCAGCACCCCGGCGCCGATCATGAACCAGCGCTGATCGGTCTGGTTCTTCAGGTCCCGGTTCTCCTGTTGCAGGTCGGCGCGCTCGCGGGTGAGCTCGGCCACCTGAATGCGGAGGCGTTCCCGGTCACTGGTGATGTCGACCACGTTGGCGGAGGCATGCCGAATGGTCGCGTACTCCTGCTCGATGCGCTGCTTGTCGCGTTCCAGCCGCTGGTAGCGCGATTGCAGGTCCGCGTGCTCGGACTGAAGCGCCGCGAGCCGGGCCGTAAGGGCATCCGGCTCCTGCTGAAGCTCCTTCAGGCGGGTCTCCATCTCCGCGATCCGGGTGCGCGCCACCGGCTCTTCCTGAAGCTGGCGCTCCAGCACGAACCCCACGGTGCCGTCCTCGGTCCGGACGCGCGCGTAATCGGTGCTCTCGTTGACGCTCAACACCTCGAGCGGCGTGCCGCTGGGCATCATCCGAACGATCTTGTACCGGGTGCTCTCCCCGGCGCGAAGCGTGACCTCGAGCTGATCCGATACATAACGGGTATCCGCCCGCGCGGCGAAAGCGGCGCAAAGGAAAACCGGCAGGAGCAGGAAGGGTCTCACGACAGGTCCTCGAAAGGGTGGCTTACCGGGCAAGAAGGGCGCCGAAGAGGGTCGGGGTGAGGCAATTGTGCCAGGATGTTCCAAGGACGGAACTTCCGAATTCCCCCTCGCCCGCTTGCGGGAGAGGGTCGGGGTGAGGGCCCGTCTTCTCCAAATCGCCGCTCCGTCAGGACCCCTCGCCCGGTCACCTGAGTCAATACCGCGGCACCAACAGCAGCTCGAGCAGGGCCTTCTGGGCATGGAGCCGGTTCTCCGCCTCGTCCCAGACCACGGACCGGGGACCGTCGATCACCGCCGCGGTGACCTCTTCGCCTCGATGCGCCGGCAGGCAGTGCATGAAGATCGCGTCGCCGTTGGCCTTCGCCATCAGGGCGTTCGTGACCTGATAACGGGCGAACAGCGTTCGGCGCTCCGCCTGCTCGTCCTCCTGGCCCATGCTGGCCCAGACATCGGTGGCCACCAGGTCCGCGCCCTCGGCCGCCTGCTCCGGGTCGCGGACGACTCGGCAGCGGTCTGCGGCGGCGGCGAGCAGATCGCCTGTCCGGCTCGAATCCCTCGGGGCAGGCGATCCGCAGCTCGAAGTCGAACAGCCGGGCCGCGTTCATATAGGAGTGGCACATGTTGTTGCCGTCCCCTATCCAGGCCACCCGTTTGCCCCGTATGTCCCCCCGGTGTTCCTGATAGGTCTGCATGTCCGCCAGCAACTGGCAGGGGTGAAAGCGGTCGGTCAGGCCGTTGATCACGGGTACCGCCGAGTGGGCCGCGAAACGCTCGATGGTTTCCTGTTCGAAGGTGCGGATCATCACGGCGTCCACCATCCGCGACAGCACGCGCGCGCTGTCCTCGACCGGTTCGCCGCGCCCAAGCTGGGTGTCCCGCGGCGACAGGAACAACGCGTGGCCGCCGAACTGGACCATTCCCGCCTCGAACGAGACCCGGGTGCGGGTCGAGGATTTCTCGAAAATCATCGCCAGCGTGCGATGGCGCAGCGGGCGGTAGTCCTCTCCCGCGCGGAGCATCCGCTTCAGCTCGGTGCCGCGGGCGATCAGCGCGCGCGCCTCGTCCGAGCTGAGATCGAGCAAGGACAGGAAATGCCGACAGGGGATCGAGTGAGGGTCCATGTGGTGATCGCGACCAGTTCGAGAGCCGGCCGTCAGGACTGGCCGAGGAATTCCCGGATCAGGGCTCCGAGCGACCGAACCAGCTCCTGTGCCTCCGTTTGCTGCAGCACCAGCGGCGGAAGCAGTCGGATGACCCGTTCGGCGGTGACATTGATCAGCAGCCCCTGATTCAGCGCCTGCTCCACGAGAACCGCGCAGGGCCGATCGAGCTCGATACCGATCATCAGCCCCCGGCCGCGAATATCCGCGACGCCATCGACACCGGCCAAGGCCTCTCGGAAGGCGCCGAGCAGGAAAGCACCCAGTCGTTCGGCATGGACCACCAGGTCTTGTGCCTCGATGGTCTCGAGCACGGCGCGCGCGGCACGGCAGGCGAGCGGGTTGCCGCCGAACGTGGACCCGTGCGACCCGGGGCCGAACACGTCCGCGGCGGCCCCCCGTGCCAGGCAGGCCCCGATCGGTACCCCGTTGCCGAGTCCCTTGGCCAGCGTGATGACGTCCGGCGCCGCGCCGCTATGCTGGAAGGCGAACATCCGGCCGGTGCGTCCGATGCCGGTCTGGATCTCGTCCAGGATCAGCAGCCAGCCTTCGCGGTCGCAGATGGCGCGCAGTCGCGGCAGGTAATCCTCTGCCGGCACATTGATTCCGCCCTCTCCCTGGATCGGCTCGATCAGGATCGCGACGATGTTCTGGCGATTGAGCGCGGCCGTCTCGACCGCCTCCAGGTCGTCGAACGGGACGCGCACGAATCCCTGGACCAGCGGCTCGTAGCCGGCCTGGACCTTGCGGTTGCCGGTCGCCGAAAGGGTCGCGAGCGTGCGGCCGTGGAAGCTGTTTTCGGCGACCAGGATCGCCGGGTTCTCGATCCCGCGCCGGTGAGCGTGGAGCCGGGCGAGCTTAATCGCGGCCTCGTTCGCCTCGGCGCCGGAGTTGGCGAAGAAGGCCCGGTCCATCCCCGCGAGCGCGGTGATCAAGGCCCCCAGTCGCTCCTGCTCTGCTATCCGGTAGATGTTCGAGGTGTGCAGCAGCCGCCCCGCCTGCTCGCAGATAGCGTCGCGCACCGCCGGATGGGCGTGGCCGAGCCCACAAACCGCGATGCCCGACAGCGCGTCAAGGTAGCGCTTGCCGGCCTTGTCCCACAGCCAGACGCCCTCGCCGCGCTCAAAGCTGACGGCCAGCCGCTTGTAAGTCGCCATCAAGGGTTCGCTCATCGCGCAGGCCCCGATCGATCACCAAAAAACAAAAAAGGCGGTTCCTCCGCGAGGGAAACCGCCTTTGTGAAAAGGCGAAGGGCGCGACGATAACGCGAAAGCGGCAGGTCGCACAAGAATGTGCGCCCTTTTCGAGGCGTATCTGGTTGGCTTATCGTTTCGTAACGCCGCCTGGGCCGCGGTAGAACGTCATCCGCGCCCAAACATGGACGATTGCGCGTCAGCCCCCGTAGTTGCTCGCTACGAAGTCCCAGTTAACCAGCTTCCAGATCTCTTCCAGATACTTCGGGCGGGCGTTGCGGTAGTCGACGTAATAGGCGTGCTCCCAGACGTCGACCGTGAGCAGCGCCGTCTTGCCCGAGGTCATCGGGGTCCCGGCGTTGGAAGTGTTCATGATCTCGACGCTGCCGTCGGCGTTCTTCACGAGCCAGGTCCAGCCGGAGCCGAAGTTGGTGGCGGCCGACTGGGCGAACTGCTTCTTGAACTCGTCGAACGACCCGAACTTGGCGTTGATCGCGTCCGCTAGTGCGCCGCTCGGCTCGCCGCCGCCGTTCCGGGCTGAGTCCGTTCCAGTAGAAGGTGTGGTTCCAGACCTGGGCCGCGTTGTTGAACACGCCCCCCGAGGATTTCTGGATGATGTCCTCAAGACTCATGGACTCGAACTCGGTCCCCGGAATCAGGTTGTTCAGGTTGGTGACGTAGGTCTGGTGGTGCTTGCCGTAGTGGTATTCGATCGTCTCCGCGGAGATGACGGGCTCCAGGGCATTGTTCGCGTACGGGAGCGGGGGAAGTTCGTGTGCCATCGGATGGTACCTCTTGGAATTTATCGGTGGTCGCTTGGAGCCGTCGGCAACCGGGGCGCCGCGGCGGTGAAAGCCCTAACGGCAGGGGCGTTGATCGAACCGAAAAGGGTATGGTCGCCGCGTGTGCTTTGCAACGACTCGCCGTCCTGTGTGACCATCGCGCCATCCTGAACCCGGTCGTTCGGCAGCACCTTGAGCCTCAACGCGATTGATCTCGGCATCTTCGCGAGCCGTCTGGAGGCGGTCTGCGACGAGATGGGGGTCGTGCTCCGCCAGGCCGCCTTCTCGCCCAATATCCGCGACCGGCTCGACTTCTCCTGCGCGGTCTTCGACCGGCGCGGGCGGCTCTGCGCACAGGCCGCGCACATCCCGGTCCATCTGGGGAGCATGGCCTATGCGATGGCCGGCATCGTCGCCGACGTGGCCTGGGGCGAGGGCGACCTGGTGATCCTCAACGACCCCTTCCTCGGCGGCACTCACCTGCCCGACGTCACCCTGATCGCCCCGGTCTTTACCGGCGGCTCGTTGATCGGCTTCGTCGTCAATCGTGCGCACCACGCGGACATTGGCGCGGCCACGCCGGGATCCATGCCGGTATCGAGTCGGATCGAAGAGGAGGGGCTCGTGATCTCGCCGAGACACCTGGTCCGCGCCGGCCAGCTCGACAGCGCTTGCCTCGACGGCGTCATAGGCGCGACCCGGAACGCGGACGATGCCCGGGGCGATTTTTTTGCCCAGATCAGCGCCAATCGCGCTGGCGCGGAACGCCTGCGGATCCTGGTCGAGCAGATGGGGACCCCGCTCTACGAGTCCGCGCTGGGGGATCTGAACGACTACGGCGAGCGGCTGGCCTGCTCGGCCCTGGCCGAGATCCCGCCCGGCACCTACAGGTTCGAGGATTGGATGGACGACGACGGACAGGGTACCCGCGATATCCCGATCCGGGTCGCGATCACGGTGGCCGGGAGCCGAGTCCACCTGGATTTCACCGGGACTGCGCCACAGGTTCCGGGCAACGTCAATTGCCCGCTCTCGGTTGCCGCGGCGGCCGTGCTCTATGTCTTTCGTTGCCTGATGCCGGCCCACACCCCGGCGTGCGAGGGCACCTTTCGTCCGATAACCCTGGAGGCACCGGCGGGCTGTCTGCTGAATGCGCGGCGGCCGGCGGCGGTCGCGGCCGGCAACGTCGAGACCAGCAGCCGAATCGTCGACGTGGTGATGGGCGCGCTGGCGCGGGCGATACCGGAGCGCATCCCCGGCGCCAGCCAGGGCAGCATGAACAACCTGGCGATGGGAAGCGCCGATACCGGTTCCGCCTGGGACTACTACGAGACCATCGGAGGCGGCATGGGTGCCGGCGCCGTCGGCGGGGGTTGGTCCGGCGTCCAGACCCACATGACCAACACGCTGAACACGCCGATCGAGGTCCTGGAGTCGCGCTACCCGTTGCGGGTGGCGCGCTACGAGCTGCGCCGCGGCTCCGGCGGGAACGGTAGGCGCCGTGGAGGTGACGGCCTGATCCGGGAGCTCGAGCTCCTGGCCCCGGGCCGGGTGACCCTGCTTACCGAGCGCCGTCGCCGCGCGCCCTGGGGTGCCGCGGGGGGTGGGCCGGGAGCAACCGGGCGCAACCGGCTCGACGGTCGCGATCTGCCCGGCAAGCTGTGCCTGTCCGTGGCCCCGGGCCAGCGTCTGAGCATCGAGACGCCGGGCGGCGGCGGCTGGGGGGCTACACCTGAGGCCGCGGCCGAGGAGGCCCCGGCGCCATGACGCGGCGGCTCGGCAGCGGCCGGTTTTCCGCCGCTCGTCCAGTCCGTTGACTTTCCCCTTGCGACGAGCGAAGTGCGATGTGCGGAATCTGCGGTGAATTGCGGTTCGACGGGGAACCGGCCGACCTCGACGCCATCCAGCGGATGATGGCGGCGCTCATCCGACGCGGGCCCGATCACGGCGGAAGCTACAGCGACGGTCCGCTGGGGTTTGGTCACCGCCGTCTCTCGATCATCGACCTGTCGGTGCGCTCCAATCAGCCGATGGTCGATGCCGAGCTGGGTCTCGCGCTGGTCTTCAACGGCACCATCTACAACTACCGCGGGCTGCGGAAAGAGCTCGTCGGGCGGGGCTACCGCTTTTTCTCCGAAGGCGACAGCGAGGTGATCCTGAAGGCCTGGCACGCGTGGGGCAGCGAGTGCGTCGAGCGCCTGCATGGCATGTTCGCCTTTGCGCTCTGGGACTCGAACCGACGGGTTCTGTTCCTTGCCCGGGACCGCTTCGGGATCAAACCCCTGTACTGGTCCGAGCAGCGGGGCGTGCTGCGTTTCGCGTCCAGCACCCAGGCCCTGCTCGCGGCAGGGGGCGTCGACACCGGGATCGACCCGGTCGCGCTCCATCATCTGTTCACGCTGCACGCGGTGGTGCCGGCGCCGCGGACCGTGCTCAAGGGGGTCCGAAAGCTGGCCCCGGCCCATTGGATGCGCGTCGATTCGGACGGCAGCCGGATCGAGCGCCCCTACTGGCGGCTCTCGGCCACGCGCCCCGAACCGGCGCCGAGCGAGCGGGAATGGCTGGAGGCGATCCACGAGCGTCTGCGCCAGGCGGTGAAGAAGCGCAGCGAGGTCGCCGATGTGCCGGTCGGCGTGCTGCTGTCCGGCGGGCTGGACTCCAGTCTGCTGGTCGCGCTGCTGGCGGAGGCGGGTGTCGCCGACCTGCGCACCTTCTCGGTCGGATTCGAGGACACGCCCGAGGAGGCCGGCAGCGAGTTCGAATACTCGGATCTGGTCGTCGAGCGCTACGCAACCCGCCACCGCCGGTTCCGGGTGCCGAACGCCGAGGTGCTTCGGCGGCTGCCCGAGGCCGTCGATGCGATGGCCGAGCCGATGTTCGGGCAGGACGCGGTGGCCTTCTACCTGCTCGCCGAACAGGTGTCGCGCGAGATCAAGGTGGTACAGTCCGGCCAGGGCGCCGATGAGGTCTTCGGCGGCTATTTCTGGTACCCCAAGATCCAGGCCGAGACCGAGGGCTCGTGGCTCGACCGATTCCGTAAACACTACTTCGACCGGGACCACGACGAGTACCTGCGTCTGGTCACCGATGCCTACGCCGGCTCGGACTACACCGCGGCGCTGATCGCCGACGGGTTAGACGAGCCGGATGCCGACGAGTTTATGGACGCGGTGCTCCGGCTGGATGTGACCACGCTGATCGTCGACGATCCGGTCAAGCGCGTCGACAACATGACCATGGCCTGGGGCCTGGAGGCGCGGGTTCCGTTCCTGGACCACGAGCTGGTGGAGCTGGCCGCCCGCTGCCCGCCTGAGCTCAAGCTCCGCGACGGCGGAAAGTACCCGCTTAAGGCGCTCGCCCGCGGCCTGCTGCCCCCCGCGGTCATCGACCGTCCCAAGGGCTACTTCCCGATGCCGGCGCTTAAGTATGTTCGAGGCCCGTTCCTGGATCTGATGCGTGACCTGCTGACCTCCCGCGCCAGCCGCGAGCGCGGCATCTACCGCGGGGCGTATCTCGACATGCTGCTGGACGCGCCCGACATGCACCACACCCGCATCATGGGAAACAAGCTCTGGCATCTGGCACTGCTGGAACTCTGGCTGCAGCGGAACCTGGACGCGGCGGCCTAGGCAAAGAGACGTGCCGCCATTTTCGGTCATCGAAGCGACTGAAGATGGAGCGGCCCGGAAACCGCGCTCTTGAGTGGCGAGCCGATCAACGCCAGGACGGCATTCGATCAGCGTCTCCCTGGCAGAGGCGCTTGAAATGCCCGGGTGAATCCCGACCTTCCCTCGGCTAGAACGCCATTGTAAACGAGGTGAAGAGATGGATGTATTGGAGCGAATCGACGGCCAGGTCAAGGGCAACCCGGTCGTGATCTACATGAAGGGGACGCCCCAGTTTCCGCAGTGCGGATTCTCGATGAGGGCCGCCGCGGCCCTGCGGGAGTGCGGGGTGCCGTTCGCCTACGTGAACGTGCTGCAGGATCCGGAGATCTTCGAGAACCTGCCGCGCTACGCCGACTGGCCGACCTTCCCGCAGATCTATGTCGACGGCGAGCTGGTGGGCGGTTGCGACATCACGCTGGAGCTGCACGCCAGTGGCGAGCTCAAGGCCATGATGGAGCAGGCCGCCGCGAAAGCCGACGCCGAGCCGGGCGGGCAGGGCTGACGGGCAGCGACCGTCAGGCGCCAGGGTCTGGAGCTTCCTCCCACCAGCGGACCGGGTCCAGCTCGCGCCAACGATTGACGATGCTGCAGAACAGGCGCGCGGTCTGCTCGGCGTCGTAGACGGCCGAATGGGCCTCGCTGTTCTGCCAGCCGAGGCCGGCGGCCTGCGCGGCGCGCGCGAGCACCGTCTGGCCATAAGCGAGTCCGCCGAGCGTGACCGTGTCGAAGACGCTGAAGGCGTGAAACGGGTTGCGCTTGAAGCCGGTTCGCTCAACCGCGGCCTTGATAAACCCCAGGTCGAAGTGTGCGTTGTGCCCGACCAGGATGGCGCGGTTGCAGCCCGTGGCATGGACGGCCTTGCGGATCGGAGTGAGGACTCGCGAGAGGGCCTCTCGTTCCGGGACCGCGTCGCGGAACGGGTGATCCGGGTCGATTCCGTTGAAGGCCAGGGCGCGGGGGTCTATCTCGGCGCCCACGAAGGGGAGCACGTGGCAGGAAAGCGCGGCCGAGGGTTCCAGTCGGCCGTCCGGGCGCATCCGGATGATGATCGCCGAGATCTCCAGCAGGGCGTGACGCTGGGCGTCGAAGCCCGCGGTCTCGACATCCACCGCCACCGGCAGAAAGCCGCGAAAGCGCCGGGCGATGCTGGTACTGGATCGGTTCCTCTTCGTTCATCCGAACAGCATAAGTGGCGAACAGGTCCGATGCCAAACGCGGGTGGAGCCGGTTCGCCGGGTAGGTCGCGGTTTGAACGTGCGCGCCCCGTCGCTGCTATAGTCGTGCCCCGGTGCGGCGGGTGAGAGCGGCGTTTACTTGATGGACAGTTTCGACCGGAGGATCGGCCGCTGGGCCAGTGGGTTCGGCTGTGTGCTTTGTTTTCTGCTCGCCGCTGCCTGCGGAGCGGACTCGACCGTTGACGGTCGCGGCGTCCTCTACGAGGTTCGCTCGCCCGGTGGGGCGGAACCAAACTATTTGCTGGGGACCATTCACAGCGAGGACGAACGCGTCGTCGATCTCCCGGCGACCGTCCGCGAGGCCTTCGAGGCCAGCCCTGCGCTTCGCCCTCGAGGTCGTCCCGGACGCGGCGGCGATCATCAAGTCCATGGTGACCATGACCTACACCGATGGCCGCTCGTTGCGCGACGTCCTGCCGGAGGACCTGTATCGGGAGACCTCGGCGGCGCTAGGCGAGCTCGGCATGTCCGAGGAGGCGTTCAAGGACTTCAAGCCCTGGGCCGTGGTGACCCTGCTCAGCGTCCCGGCGTCCGAAACCGGGGAGTTCATGGACATGGCGCTCTACCGTTCGGCCGTCGCGAAGCACAAGCGCATCGAGGGGCTGGAGACCATCGAGGAGCAGCTGGCCGTCTTCGATGACATGGACGAGTCCGATCAGGTGGGACTCCTGCGCGAGACGCTGATCTCCCGCGACCAGCTGCCGGTGATGTTCGAGGAGCTCGTCGGTGCCTACCTGTCGCGCGACCTCGACGCGTTGCTGCGGCTGAGCGAGCGCTATCTGCAGGACGGAGACCCGAGGCTCGCGGCCCTGTTCCGCGAGGCGGCCATCGACTCGCGCAATCGGCGAATGGCGGAGCGTATGGTTCCGCTGTTGGATCAGGGCGGCTGGTTCATCGCCATCGGGGCGTTGCATCTGCCGGCCGAAGGCGGCGTGCTGGCGCGGCTCAGGCAGCGGGGCTATACGGTGTCTGCGGTCTATTGATGCGCTCGGCCGCGTTTCGGGGTTCCGGCGCGGGACTGTTGAGCCCGCTGTGATAGCATCAGCAGCGGTTAGCAATTCGGGAGACGGGCAGCCAATGCGGGGCGTCAGGACAGTGTTTGGTTGGCGCGGTTGGGGCGGGTTGCTGGTCGCGGCCGCCGTCCTGACCGGCTGTGCCTCCGACCCGAACCGGGTGGCCGATCCGCGCGACCCGTTGGAGCTCTACAACCGGGCGATGAATCGGTTCAACACCGATTTCGACAACGCCTTCATGAAGCCCGTCGCCAAGGCCTACAAGGCGGTCACGCCGGAGGTCGTCGATCGGGGCGTGACGAATTTCTTCAATAACATCGCCGACGTTACCTCGCTGGCGAACAATATCCTGCAGTTCAAGATGTCGCGAGCCGGCAGTGACCTCGGTCGGCTGTTCATCAACACGACCGTCGGCGTTCTGGGCGTCGTCGACGTGGCCACCAACGTGGGCTTGCCGAGCTACAAGGAGGACTTCGGACAGACCCTCGGCTACTGGGGCCTCGAACAGGGCGCCTACCTCGTGCTCCCGATACTCGGTCCGAGCACGATCCGCGACACCCTCGGGTTTGCGGGCGACATCGTGACCGACCCCTTCTTCAGCGTGGAGAAGGACAAGGTCTACTGGGGCTTCGTGGGTCTGCGCATCATCGACCGGCGCGCCGATCTGCTGGCGGCCGGGGAAATCCTGGACGACGCGGCGGTCGATCCATACAGTTTCGTACGTGACGCCTACCTGCAACGGCGCCGCAACCTAGTCTATGACGGTAATCCACCGCCCGACGAGGGGCAGGACGATTTCTGGGACGAAGTGGATTTCGGCGCCGGTGCCGCGAAGCCGGCGCCCGGCGCAGGCGCCGATTAGCGTACGCTTAGCCGATCAACCGCCAGGCCACAGTGTCTCCGGCGCGCAGCGGGACCACTCGCTTCGCGCCGAACTCATAGCTCTCGGGCACCCGCCAGGGCTCGCGGCGCAGCCGTACTCGCGTCTGGTTGCGTGGCAGACCGTAGAAGTCGGGTCCGTGATGGCTCGCAAACCCCTCGAGTCGGTCGAGTGCGCCGGCGTTCTCGAAGACCTCGGCGTAGAGTTCCACCGCGGCATGGGCGCTGTACGCGCCGGCGCAACCGCAGGCGCTCTCCTTGTCACCCATCGAGTGGGGCGCGCTGTCGGTGCCGAGGAAGAACCGCGGGTGTCCGCTGGTGGCCGCCTCGACCAAGGCCTGTCGATGGCGCTCGCGCTTGAGCACCGGCAGACAGTACAGGTGCGGTCGGATGCCCCCAGCCAGCATTGCGTTGCGGTTGTAGAGCAAGTGGTGCGGTGTGATGGTCGCCGCCAGGGTGTCCGGTCCATGACGCACGAACTCCACCGCCTCGGCCGTGGTCACGTGCTCAAAAACGACCTTGAGACCGGGAAACCCGGAGACGATGGGCATCAGGCGTTCATTGATGAAGCGCTGTTCCCGATCGAAGATATCGACGTCGCCGTCCGTGACTTCCCCGTGCACCAGAAGCGGCAGCCCCTCTTGCCGCATCGCCTCCAGGACCGGACCCAGGCGCTCGGGATCGGTTACGCCGCTCTCTGAATTGGTCGTTGCCCCCGCTGGATAGAGTTTGCACCCGAACACGGCCCCGCACTCCCGTGCCGCCCGGATCGCCTCGGGCCGGGTATGGTCCGTCAGGTAGAGCGTCATCAACGGGTCGAATCCGCTGTCTGGCGGCACAGCGGCCAGAATGCGCTCGCGATAGGCCAGCGCCAGGTCGGCGCTTACAATCGGCGGCTTGAGATTCGGCATGATGATCGCCCGCGCGAAGCATCGGGCCGTATGGCCGACGACCGACGCCATCTCGGCGCCGTCGCGCAGGTGCAGGTGCCAGTCGTCCGGTCGGGTCAGGCTCAGCTCGAGTGCTTCGGGCATGTCGTGGCGGCTCGCGCGGGGTTAGCGGGTAACGGCGTGCATCAACCAGCCCCAATCGCGCCCCGCCCGGGGGCTGCATTGGCTCGATTGATCGGTTATGGTGCGACCGATGCGGGCCTGCAGTCGTCTCAAGCGGTAATTGCCGCAATCATGTCGTGCAGGCGCTTGGCCAGGACCTTGCGTGTCCGTGGTGGGCTCGGCGTATTGCGCACCACCTTGGGGGAGACGCCCGACGGCGGCCGGAAGGGCGTCTGGCTTTCCGGCGCGGCGACCCAAGATCCAGTTTCCCGCATTATGGCGCGTTTTCGGAGTGAGGAATACGAGGAGCACAACGGGCGCCCCCCATGCCCGATCATAGAACGTAAGTCTTTGAGCAAATCTGTTTGCCTGTCTGAGGAAAACCCCACCATGACCAAAACGCACGATGGTGCCACGCGCACGAGCCATCGAGGACTGCTTGCCTGGGTCGACGAGATGGCCCAGCTCTGCAACCCTGAACGCATCTATTGGTGCGACGGGTCGCAGCACGAATACGACCGACTCTGCGAGGAGATGGTCGAGAGCGGGACCTTCGTCCGTCTGAACCCCGAGAAACGCCCAAACAGCTACCTGGCGCGCTCGCACCCTAGCGACGTGGCCCGGGTCGAGGAGCGCACCTTCATCTGCTCGCGGCGCGCGGAAGAGGCGGGCCCGACGAACAATTGGAAGGACCCGCGCGAGATGAAGGCCACCCTGAAGGGGTTATTCAAGGGCTGCATGCGCGGCCGGACCATGTACGTCATCCCGTTCAGCATGGGACCGATCGGCTCGCCGATCGCCCATATCGGGGTTGAGATCACCGATTCGGCCTACGTGGTCGTCAATCAGCGGATCATGACCCGCATGGGACAGGCGGTGCTGGATGCCCTTGGGGAGGACGGCGAGTTCGTGCCCTGCATGCACTCGGTCGGTGCGCCACTGCAGCCTGGCGAGGCCGACGTGCCCTGGCCCTGTGCGGCGAGCATCGAAGAAAAGTACATCGTCCACTTTCCCGAGACTCGCGAGATCTGGTCCTACGGGAGCGGGTACGGCGGCAATGCGCTGCTTGGCAAGAAGTGTCTCGCGCTGCGCATTGCCTCCGTCATGGCGCGTGACGAGGGCTGGCTCGCCGAGCACATGCTGATCATGGGCGTCGAGCCCCCCGAGGGCGGCAAGATCTACGTCGCCGCCGCCTTCCCGAGCGCCTGCGGCAAGACCAACTTCGCGATGCTGATCCCGCCGAAGGGGTTCGAGGGGTGGAAGGTCACGACCATCGGCGACGACATCGCCTGGATCAAGCCCAGCCCGAAGGACGGCCGCTTTTACGCCATCAATCCCGAGGCCGGCTTCTTCGGCGTCGCGCCCGGAACCAATGAGGGGTCCAATCCCAATGCGCTGGCCACGCTGAACGCGAACTGCATCTTCACCAATTGCGCCCTGACCGACGATGGGGATGTGTGGTGGGAGGGACTGACCGACGAGCCTCCCGAGCACATGATCGACTGGAAGGGCAGCGACTGGACACCCGGCGAGGGCACCCCGGCGGCCCACCCGAACGCCCGTTTCACGGCCCCGGCCTCACAGTGCCCGTCGATCGACCCGGAGTGGGAAAATCCTGCCGGCGTTCCGATCAGCGCGTTTCTCTTCGGCGGGCGGGTCAGCAAGAACTTCCCGCTCGCATTCCAGAGCTACAACTGGGAGCACGGGGTCTACATGGCGGCAACCATGGGCTCCGAGGCGACCGCGGCCGCCATCGGCCAGGCGGCGATGCGGCGCGACCCAATGGCCATGTTGCCGTTCTGCGGCTACAACATGGCGGACTACTGGCGGCACTGGCTGCGCATAGGCCGCCAGAATGTCGCGACCCCGCCGCGCATCTTCCGGGTCAACTGGTTCCGCAAGGACGAGCACGGCCGGTTCGTCTGGCCGGGCTTCCGCGAGAACATGCGGGTGCTCAAATGGGTTGTGGAGCGCTGCAAGAGCACCGGCTCGGCCATCGAGAGCCCGCTCGGGTGGGTACCCGGCTACTCGGCCATCGACTGGGAGGGCCTGGCGTTTCCGAAGGAGCAGTTCTTCTCGATCATGAACATCGACACCGAGGTCGCCCGGCACGAGACCAACGACCAGGAGGAGTTGTTCACCCGCTTCGGTGATCATCTTCCGCGGGAGATGGAGATCGAGCGCGAGCTTCAGTTGGCCCGTCTCTATCATTCCCCCAGGGTCTGGGACCTTTCCGCGGCGACTGATCCCTGATTAGGGAAAGGCGCGGCAATTCAGCGCCTGCAGTGTCTCCTTAGGTGCCCGGCGAGAGATCGCTCGCCGGCTCCGCTGCCCTGCCCTCCGGCGGCCCGAATCCCCGGGCCGCCGCGGCTGCCTCCTGATACCCTGAAACGAGTTATACTGTTTTTATAGACAGTCGTCTCTTCGGGTGTCAAGGTGGCACCAGGCTACGCCGAGCTTCACTGCCGCTCGAATTTCTCGTTTCTGCAGGGCGCCTCTCACCCGGAGGAGCTGGTCCGCCGCGCCGGTGAGCTCGGGTATCGGGCGCTGGCCCTAACCGACCGTTGCTCGCTGGCCGGTGTGGTGCGCGCCCATACCGAGGCGAAGGCGCTGGGCGTTGGGTTGATCGTCGGCAGCGAGCTTAAGATCGAGGGTGGCCCGCGTCTGGTGGCGCTGGCCACGAGCCGGGCCGGTTACGGCAATCTCTCCCAGCTGATCTCCAGAGCACGGCGGCGCGCCCCCAAGGGGGCGGACCGGCTGCTGGCATCCGACCTGGACGCCGGGCTCCCGGAATGTCTGCTGCTGTGGTTGCCCGATGCCGGGGCCGAGGTTTCAGACGGGCACTGGCTGGCGGAGCGTTTCGCGGACCGCTTGTGGATTGGCGTCCGTCTGCACCGGGGCGGGGGCGACCGCGCGTGGCTGGAACGGCTGCGGGGTCTCGGCCGCGCCTGCCGGTTGCCGCTGGTGGCGGCCGGGGACGTGGCGATGCATGCCCCGGGCCGGCGGCCGCTGCTCGACACCCTGACCGCGATCCGGCTCGGCGTCCGGGTCGAGGCTGCCGGTGCGGCCCTGCAGCAGAACCGGGAGGGGTACCTGCGCGATCGGCGCCAGCTGGCTCGCTTCTACCCGGAGGCCCTGCTGGCCGAGACGCTCGCGATAGCCGAGGTCTGCCGGTTTTCGCTCGATGAGCTGCGTTACGAATACCCGGACGGGCTGGCGCCGGCGGGAGTGTCGCCATCGGCCTGGCTGCGACGCCTTACGGAGGAGGGGGCCGCGACCCGCTGGCCGGAAGGCGTGCCGCCGCGGGTCAGGTCGCTGATCGAGCACGAGCTCGCGCTGATCGCCGAGCTTGGCTACGAGCCCTATTTCCTGACCGTGCACGACATCGTGCGGTTCGCCCGCTCGCGCGGGATCCTCTGTCAGGGCCGCGGCTCGGCGGCCAACTCGGCGGTCTGCTATTGCCTCGGCATCACCGAGGTGGATCCGGCGCGGATGGAGATGCTGTTCGAGCGCTTCATCTCCCGTGAACGCGGCGAGCCGCCGGACATCGACGTGGACTTCGAGCACCAGCGCCGCGAGGAGGTGATCCAGTACATCTACGCCAAGTACGGTCGCGACCGGGCCGCGCTGGCGGCCACCGTGATCAGCTATCGGCCCAAGAGCGCGGTACGCGACGTGGGCAAGGCGCTCGGTCTGGACCCGGATCAGGTGGACCGGCTGGCGCGAAATCTCAACGGGTGGGACGGTCAGGCCGTGGCGCCGGAGCGGTTGCAGGAGGTCGGGCTCGACCCTTACAACCCGCTGGTGCTCAAGGTCATGCGCGTCGTCCATGAGCTGCTGGGCTTTCCGCGGCACCTGTCCCAGCACGTGGGGGGCTTCGTCATCGCGCGCGATGAGCTGACCCGGTTGGTGCCGGTCGAGAATGCGGCGATGTACGGACGCACGGTGATCCAGTGGGACAAGGACGACCTCGAGGCCCTCGGGCTCCTGAAAGTGGACTGCCTGGCCCTGGGGATGCTGAGCGCGATTCGCCGGGCACTGGACCTGATCAACGCATTTCGAGGCACGAGTCTCGGGGTCGCCGACATCCCGCCGGAGGACCCGGCGGTCTACCGCATGATCCAGCGCGGCGAGACCACCGGGGTGTTTCAGATCGAGTCCCGGGCCCAGATGGCGATGCTGCCGAGACTCAAGCCCGCCTGCTTCTATGATCTGGTCATCGAGGTTGCGATCGTGCGGCCGGGGCCGATCCAGGGGGACATGGTCCACCCCTACCTGCGTCGCCGACAGGGGCTGGAGCCGGTCAGCTATCCCTCGGACGCGGTCAGGGAGGTGCTCGGGCGAACGCTCGGGGTGCCGATCTTCCAGGAGCAGGTCATCAAGGTCGCCACCGTCGCCGCCGGCTTCTCGCCGGGCGAGGCCGACCAGGTGCGCCGATCAATGGCCGCCTGGCGCCGCCGCGGCGATCTGGAGGGTCTGCGGGACCGGTTGATCGGCGGCATGGTCGAGCGCGGCTACGCGCGCTCCTTCGCCGAGCAGATCCATCATCAGATCCTGGGTTTCGGGGAGTATGGCTTTCCGGAGTCGCACGCCGCCAGCTTTGCTCTGCTGGTCTATGTCTCCGCCTGGCTCAAGCATCATGAGCCGGCCGCCTTCTTCGCCGCCCTGATCAACAGCCAGCCGATGGGATTCTATGCGCCGTCCCAGCTCGTTCGGGAGGCGCGCCGCCAGGGGGTGGTTGTCCGGCCGGTCGATGTCCGCGCCAGTGACTGGGACTGCACGCTCGAACGGGCCCCGGGCGGGCAGCCGGCGCTGCGGCTGGGGCTGAGGCTGGTCAAGGGGCTCTCGCGGGCGGGAGCCGGGCGTTTGATCGATGCGCGTGGGGAGCGGCCCTGGACATCCCTCACGGACCTGGCCGAGCGCGCCGGGCTTAATCGGTCGGACCTCAAGGCCCTCGCCGGGGCCGATGCCCTGTCCCGGCTGGCCGGCCATCGCCACCTGGCCGCTTGGCAGGTGTCAGGTCTGGGGCCCGGGACCGGCGAGGGTCTGTCCCTCGCACCTCCGCCGGCGGACCCCCGCGTGCTGCCGTTGCTGCCCCCGCCGGATGAGGGGGCAGCGATCGTCGCCGACTATGGGAGCCTGGGTCTGAGTCTGCGCCGGCACCCGCTGGCCCTGCTGCGGCGGCAGCTCTCGCGGCGACGGCTGCTGTCGGCGCGGGAGGTGGCCGATGCCCCCGCGGGGGCGGTGATCGCAACGGCGGGTCTGGTGACGACCCGCCAGCGACCGGCCTCGGCGAACAGCGTCACCTTCGTGACCCTGGAGGACGAGACCGGATACGTGAACCTGGTGGTTTGGAAACGGCTCGCCGAGCGGCAGCGGGCCGTGCTGCTCGGCGCGCGCCTGATGGTCGTCTACGGGGAGGTCCAGCGGGAGGGCGGGGTGACCCACCTGATCGCTCGGGGCCTGAGCGATTGTTCCCGGCTTCTCGGGAGGCTGGTGACGCGGTCCCGGGACTTTCAGTGAGGTCGTCCTCCCGGCCCCGACGGGCCGGGGGGAAATCGAGACTACTTGGATTTCTTCTCCTTATCGGTATCTTTGCTGGAGCCACTCTGCTTGGACGAGGTCCGGCAATAGGCCGAGACCTTGACGCCGTCCTTGCGGGTGTAGCCGTCGACCCAGTAGCAACTGCTCTTCTTCTCGCACGGACCCTTTTCCAGGCCTTTGCAGTCCGACTCGGCGAGGGCCGTGTTGCCGACCAGGGACGCGGCCAGCGCGGTCGACAGCAGCCCAAGCGCGAGACCCTTCGGTACTCTACTTATCATCGTCCATACTCCTTCAGCTGTGCAGGATAAAGCGACATTGGTCGTACACGTGTACGGCCGATGTGGAATATAAGTAAGGGATGCCCCGACGCGCAAGATCATTTTGATCCGCGACGGGCACGTGGGGCGCGGCTCTGAATCTTGAGCAGGGCCTCGAACACCGAGTCCTTGCCCTTCACCAGACGATTGGTCAGTTCCGCGCTGGCCACGGCGAGCATACCGGGCAGGATGATGTTCGGGTTCGCCGTCATCTCGAGCAGGGCCGTCAACGCCGCGAGCGGGGCGCGCAACGTGGCCCCCATCATGGCCACCATGCCGATGGTGGCGTAGAAGGCCGGCGCCGCGGTGCCCAGCAGCCCTGCCTCTTTCAGGACCAGGCCGAACGCGGAGCCGATCGCCCCGCCGATGAAGAGCGTCGGGCCGATGAGTCCGCCGGGGACGCGCAGCCCCACCGAGACTCCGGTAGCCACCGCCTTGGTGAGAATCAGCGCCAGCGCCAAGCCGAGCCCGAGCTGCTCGTGCAGCAGGGCTTCCAGCGTGTGATAGCTGACGCCCATGATCTGCGGCGTTGCCAGCGCCAGAGCCCCGGTGACCAGGCCCGCCAGCGGAAAAGTGACGCGGCATGGCCAGGCCAGGGCCCGCGTCGCCACGCGCTCCGAAAGACTGATGAAGGCCACCGCGATCAGCCCCGTGATCACCCCGAGCAGGACCAGGTTCGGCAGCTCCCAATGGGTCTGAAGCGTCAGCGCCGGCAACTCGAAGACCGGTTCATCCTGAAACGCCAGCCGTCCGAACACCGCGCCGACGACCGATGCCGCGATCACCGGCAGCATGCGCCCCACGTCGTAGCGAACGTGCAGGACCTCCATGACGAACACGACGCCGGCCAACGGTGTGTTGAACACGGCCGCTATGGCCGCCGCGGCCCCGCAGGCGGCCAAGGTGTAGTTCTCCTCGGCCGTCGCCCGCAGCCCCTGGCCCAGGAGGTTCGCGCTGGCCGAGCCGATATGCACCGCGGGTCCCTCCCGGTCGACCGAATGACCGCCGACGATGGCGGCGATGGCACCGGCGAATTGGGATATCAGATTCCCGAGGGGCAGGCGCTCGCCACCGGGCGTCTGCATCCGGCTCAGAACGTGCACGACGCCGACCTGCCGGTGCTCGGGACGTAGCCGGTCGAACGCAAGTCCCAGCGCCAGGCCGACGCCGATCGGAAGCAGGATGCGCCAGTGGGATTCAAGGGCGTCGTAGCCGTTCGCCCCGCTGGTGGACAGCAGCAGCATCTGGCCGATCTCGATGGCCACCCGGAACAGCAGCACCATGGTGCCGGAGATGGCGCCACCCAGAAGACCCAAGAGGGTCAGCCGCAGCCATTTGGGTCCGGGACTCGGCATGGTCTACGGTGCCTTGTTGCGGCGAGGATAGGTGCTTGGAGGTTGCGAAAAAACCTGTTGCGCGCCCCGATCACGGCCTCGCGTGCTCGTTCGCTCCTCGCCTGTCCACTTGATTTGTCTCGTAGCTCATTGCGCGGCTCCTTGCGCTCGGGGCCGCTTGCGACGGTTTACTCGCAACCTCTCAGCCGACCTCGCTGAGGGTGAGGTATCGCCGGTGCAGCCTCTCGACCTGAGGTCTGAGGCGCTCCGGCCCGCCGCTATTGTCGATGATGTCGTCGGCGCGGGCCAAGCGCTCATCGCGCGACGCCTGGCTGGCGATGATGGCCTGGATCTCGGCCTCGGAAAGGCCGCTGCGAAGGCGCACCCGATCGATCCGGATCTCCTCCGGGGCGTCGACCACCAGAACCCGATCGGCGAGCCCCTGTTGTCCGGTCTCCAGCAGCAAGGGGATCACGAGCACCGCATAGGGGGCCTCGAGCCTAGCCAGTCGCTCGAGCATCAGCGCCTTGATCCTCGGATGCAGGATCCCCTCGAGACGCCCCCTCGCCGCCGGGTCGGCGAATACCCGCTGGCGCAACGCCGCCCGGTCGAGAGCACCGTCGGGCTGCAGCATCCCCGCGCCGAACTCGGCGGCGATCTCGGGGAGGGCCGGGCTACCGGGGCTGGTGAGCTCCCGTGAGAGCAGGTCGGTGTCGATGACGCCGGCGCCGAGCTCGGCGAATAGGTCGGAGACCCTGGTCTTTCCGCTCCCGATGCCGCCCGTGAGCGCAACGACGAGCACCTTAGCCGAGGCCGGTCATTCCGAGATAGGCGTCGTTGATCTGTGCTCCCCACATGAGGCTGATCCAGCCAGCCGTGGCGAGAAAGGGGCCGAAAGGGAGCGGTGTCCCGCGCTGATGCCGTCCGGTAGCGATCAGCGCCACGCCGAGCACGGCGCCGGTGACGGCCGACAGCAGGATGATCTGGGGCAGGAGTTGCCAACCGAGCCAGGCCCCGAACAGGGCGAACAGCTTGAAGTCGCCGTACCCCATCCCTTCCTTTCCAGTGACGAGTCGGAATAGCTGAAACACCGACCACAGGCTCAGGTAGCCGGCCACGGCGCCGATGATGGCCGAGGCGCTGTCGGTGAACAGCCCGAACAGGCTCAGTATCAGCCCGAGCCAGATTAGGGGCAAAACGATCCCGTCCGGCAGCAGCTGGGTGTCGAAGTCGATGAAGGCGAGCGCGATCAGACCCCACGTCAGCGGCAGCGCGGCGAGGCCCTGCCAGGTGGGTCCGAAGCGCACCAGCACGGCCAGCGTCAGCAGCGCGGTCAACCCCTCGACGAACGGGTAGCGGGCACTGATGCTGGTCTTGCAGCTCGAGCAGCGTCCGCGAAGCAGCAGATAGCTCAGGATCGGGATGTTCTCGTGGGGTCGGATCGGGCGCCCGCAGGAGGGGCATTGCGAGGCCGGCCGCGACAGCGTGACCTCCGGGGGCGCCTCGTCGGTCGCGGTGCCGGCGAGCGCGGCGCACTCGCGCGCCCATCCTGCCTCCAGCATCCGCGGCAGACGCAGGATGACGACATTGAGGAAGCTGCCGATGATGAGGCCGAGCGCGATGGCCGCGCCGTGCAGCAGAAGCGGATTTTGCTCGAACGTCTCGATCCAAGGCATCGCTTTGGCCTTCCCTCCTTGCGGGCCGTGACGCGGTGTCAGACTACGGCCGCAAGCTTGAATATCGGCAGGTACATGGCAACGACCAGGCTTCCTACCAGACCGCCGATCACGACCATGATCAGGGGCTCCAGGAGGCTGCTCAGACTGTCGACGGCATTGTCGACCTGTTCCTCATAGAAATCCGCGACCTTGCCCAGCATTTCGTCCAAGGCGCCGGATTCCTCGCCGATGGCGGTCATCTGAATGACCATGTGCGGAAACAGATTGCGCTGGCGCATGGAGAGCTGCAAGGACTGACCCGTCGCCACTTCCTCGCGCATTTTCAGCACCGCATCCTGGTAGACCACGTTGCCGGTCGCCCCGGCGACCGATTCCAGGGCCTCGACCAACGGCACGCCGGCCGCGAACATGGTCGATAGCGTCCGGGCGAAGCGTGCTATCGACGCCTTGTTCAGTATCGGGCCGATGACAGGGATCTTCAGGACCAGGCGATCGATGGCGTCCCGGAACTTCCGCGAGCGCTTGAACAGGCCCGCGATGAAATAGCTCGCGGCCCCGAAGGCCAGAAAGATCGCCCACCACCACTCGCGCACGATGTCGGACAGGCCGATGACCAGCAGCGTGAAGGCCGGAAGGTCCGCGCCGAAGCTGGAGAAGAGTTCCTTGAACTGCGGAATCACGAACATCAGGATGACCACGGTCACGATGATGGCCACCGCGATGACCGCCGTCGGGTAGAACAGGGCCTTCTTGATTTTGCCCTTGATCGACTCGGTCTTTTCCTTGTAGGTCGCGATCTTGTCGAGCAGGACATCCAGCACGCCCGCCTGCTCGCCCGCGGCGACCAGGCTGCAGAAGAGGTCGTCGAAGTAGAGCGGGTGCTTGCCCAGGGCCTCGGCCATAGCGGTGCCGCTCTCGATGTCCTGTTTTATGGCCAGGATCAGGTCCTGCATGGCCGGGTTCTCGTGGCCCCTGCCGACGATGTCGAAGGCCTGAACCAGGGGTACACCGGCGGCCATCATTGTGGCGAGCTGGCGGCTGAATACCGCGATGTCGGCGGTCTTGATCTTCTTTTTGCCACCGCCGAGCAGCGGCCCGGCCTTCTTCTTGACCTTCGTGGCGTTGACGCCCTGACGTCGAAGGTCGGCCCGGACCATGGTGATGCTGGATGCGCGAGTCTCGCCCTTGACGCGCGCACCCCGTCGGTCCATGCCTTCCCAGGCGAATACGTAGGCCTTCTCGGCCTTGGGCTTTTGTGCGGCTGCTACGGCCATAGCGATCAGTCTTTGGTTACTCGGTTGATCTCTTCAAGGCTGGTGACCCCGGCCTTGACCTTACGCAGACCGGACTGGCGCAGATCATAGACACCCTCGCGGCGCGCCTGGTCGCCCAGCTGAATTGCGTTGCCGCCCTCCATGATCAGGCGGCCCATCGCCTCGGACACGGGCATGACCTGAAAAATTCCGACCCGCCCCTTGTATCCCTTGGTGCAGCGCTCGCAGCCGACTGGCCCGAAAATGGTTAGGCCCGCGTCGACCTCTGTCTCCGAGAATCCCTCCTCGAGCAGGGCCTCGCGGGGCACATCCTCGATCCGCTTACAGTGGGCACAGAGCCGGCGCGCAAGACGCTGCGCCATGATGAGCAGAATGGATGAGGCGATGTTGAACGGGGCCACGCCCATATTGGCGAGGCGCGTCAGTGTCTGAGGCGCATCGTTGGTGTGCAGCGTGGACAGGACCAGATGCCCCGTCTGGGCCGCCTTGACCGCTATCTCGGCCGTTTCCAGGTCCCGGATCTCCCCGACCATGACGATGTCCGGGTCCTGCCGCAGGAAGGCGCGCAGCGCCGCCGCGAACGTGAGCCCCGTTTTCGGGTTCATGTTGACCTGATTGATGCCAGGCACCTGGATCTCGACCGGGTCCTCGACGGTCGAGATGTTGATGTCGGCCTGGTTCAGTATATTCAGCGCGCTGTAGAGCGATACCGTCTTGCCGGAGCCCGTAGGACCGGTAACCAGGATCATGCCGTAGGGCTTACGGATCGCCTTTAGGAAGGCCTCTTGCTGCTCGAGCTCGAAACCCAGGTTCTCGATACCCACCTGGGCGGATGATGAGTCCAGGATACGCAGCACGACCTTCTCGCCGTACAGGGTAGGCAGGGTGTTTACGCGGAAGTCGATGTCTCGTGAGCGGCTTAGCTTGAGCTTGATGCGGCCGTCCTGGGGCACCCGCCGCTCCGCGATGTTCATCCGCGACATCACCTTGAGACGCGCGACAAGACGAGAGGCAATGTTGACCGGCGGGTTGGCGACCTCCCGCAGCATCCCGTCCTGCCGGAAACGGACTCGGAAGAGCTTCTCGTAGGGTTCGAAGTGGATGTCCGAGGCACCGCTGGTGATGGCGTCGACCAGGATCTTGTTGACATAGCGCACGACCGGGGCGTCGTCGATGTTCAGCTCGGAGTCGTCGCGCTGACCGTCGTCCTCGGAGGCGATGTCGAGGTGGTCCAGATCCGCGTCCATGATTTCGTGCATGGCCGTGTCCTGGGCCTCGATCGCGCGATCGATGGCGGCCGCGAGCTTGTCCTCTTCCACCAGCACCGCGTCTGTGGCGAGCCCGGTGTTGAACCGGATCTCGTCGAGTGCCTGGTCGTTGGTGGGGTCGGACAAGGCCAGGAAGATACGGCTTCCTCGGCGGAAGATCGGCAGCGCCCGATGCTTGCGGATCAGGCGCTCGTCGACCAGGCTCATCGGGATATCCGCAAGGTCGATCGCCTGGAGGTCCAGCAGCGGGACGCCGAACTCGTGCGATGCCGCAATCGCGATCCGCCGGCTGTCGAGAATCTTTTGCTCGACCAGGTACTTTACGAACGGTTCGCGGCGGCGCACGGCCTCGCCGAAGGCGCTCGTCGCCTGATCCTCGGTGAGCAGATGGTCTCGCACCAGGCGCAGCGCGAGGCCGGAGGGCTTCGTTGCGGTCTGATTGGTCGCCATCAGATATGGGGCAAGTGATTCACGAGCCGGACTCTATGTCATTCTGTCGGCATTTTCTCGCGCCCGCGTCACCCTTTGCGATCGGGCGGCGGTACTCGCGGGGACAACAGTTCGCCCGTCGGTTTTCGTGGCCGACGACGAGTGTCCTATCGGTTGACCGAAAATGCCAGCCTCACATTGTTCGCGACCAGGCCGTTGTCCTTCTGCTCGCTCTCGTTGACGTAGAACTCGAGTATGGTCTCGCGATTGATCAGTAGATCCTCGGTGACCTCGTCGGCGAGCTCGTTGACGTGGCAGAACACACTGGTATAGGGAGACGCCGGCTCTCTGGGGTCGGTAATCCAAAGGTTAGGCGAGATGTCGTCCAGAATCCGCAGAAAGCCGTAGCCCTTTTCGGTGAACCACTTGGTGCAGACGCCTCGCACGCAGGACCCGGGCTTGCCCCATTCGTTGCGCGGTTCGTAGGAAATCGGCAGCAGGTCGGGGATCAGGAAGCCCGAGTAAAAGGCGTCGACCTCCTGCTGCAGCTGCCGGGAAACGTTCTTGAAGCCTATCAGCTCTACCCGGCAGCCCTTATTCTGCAGCGCGCTGACCACCTGAAGGAAATCGCCGTCGCCGGTAACCAGCAACACCTGTTCCAGCTTGTCGGCCTGGAGCATCGCATCGACGCCCATGTCCAGATCGGCATTGGCCTTGGTGGTCACGTTGCCGCTCTCGTCCGTATAGCGGCGCACCAGCTTCACGGTGATCTTCCAGCCGAAGTCTCGCACCATCTGCTGGTAGGTCCGGGATCGTTTTGCGTAGTCGGCATCCTCTCGGGCCCGCTCGGCGTCGAAGGCCATATAGGTGTTCAGACGCTGAAGAACCCCCCCCTCGCGAGCGGCGAAGCGGCGTAGAACGTCGTAGCGCATCTGATAACCGCCGTTGTGGCGCACGTTCTCGGCGTCCACAAAGACGCCCACACGAAAATTCGAGTCCAACGGCTGCCTCTCTCGGTTCAATTGCAGTCGGGATGGAGTAGTGCCACCGCGCAGCCGCCCGGACCGGAGTCCGGGCCAATCGCTCGCGCTCAGGGGAATGCTGACTTATTGCATTTCCCCTGCGGACCATGGATGGTCCGCCATCTCATGCGGCCCTAAGCCGTTGAACATGGGGCTTCCCGAGAGGCGCACCTCGCGGGAAGCGAGCTGATCAAATCCTAGTATGGATTTGATCAGAATCTCCTTTAGCCGGTCTATGCCAGATCAGCCCCATGCTCGTCCGGCAATCGCCCTAGCGGTTCGCACGATTATCGATCAGGTCGGAGACGACGGTCGGGTCCGCGAGCGTCGAGGTGTCGCCGAGCGAGTCGATCTCGTTGGCCGCGATCTTGCGCAGGATACGGCGCATGATCTTGCCCGAGCGCGTCTTGGGCAGACCGGGCGCCCACTGAATGAGATCGACCGTGGCGATGGGGCCAATCTCGCCGCGCACCATGGCGACCAGCTCCTTCTTTAGGGCGTCCGTCGGCTCCACGCCGGCCATCGGGGTCACGTAAGCGTAGATGCCCTGGCCCTTGATGTCGTGCGGGTAGCCTACCACGGCGGCCTCGGCGACATGGGGGTGTAGCACCAGGGCCGACTCGATCTCGGCGGTCCCCAGGCGGTGACCGGAGACATTGAGCACATCGTCGATGCGGCCGGTGATCCAGTAATACCCATCGGCGTCGCGCCGCGCCCCATCACCGGTGAAGTAGTTGCCCCGGTACTGGGTAAAGTAGGTGTCGACGAAGCGCTGATGGTCGCCGTAGACGGTGCGCATCATAGCCGGCCAGGGCTGGGTGATGACCAGCGCGCCCTCGCAGGCGCCCTCCAGCACGTGACCGTCGGTCGCATCGACGATGGCCGGGGCCACGCCGAAGAACGGCCGGCTGGCGGAGCCGGGCTTGAGCGGCGTGGCGCCGGGTAGCGGGGTGATCAGGTGGCCGCCGGTCTCGGTCTGCCACCAGGTGTCCACGATCGGGCAGCGCTCGTCACCGACCACCCGGTAGTACCACTCCCAGGCCTCCGGATTGATGGGCTCGCCCACCGAGCCCAGGATGCGGAGGCTCTTGCGGGAGGTCTTCTTGACCGGCTCCTCGCCGGCCCGCATCAAGGCGCGGATGGCCGTCGGAGCCGTGTAGAAGATGTTGACCTGGTGCTTGTCGACCACCTGCCAGAAGCGGGACATGTCGGGGTAGTTCGGGATGCCCTCGAACATCAGCGAGATCGCGCCGTTGGCGAGCGGCCCGTAGACGATATAGGTGTGGCCCGTGACCCAGCCGACGTCGGCCGTGCACCAGTAGACCTCGCCCTCTTGGTAGTCGAAGACGTACTTGTGGGTGATGGCCGCGAAGACCAGGTAGCCGCCGGTGGTGTGGAGCACACCCTTCGGCTTGCCGGTCGAGCCGGAGGTGTAGAGGATGAACAGCGGGTCCTCGGCGTCCATCGGCTCCGGTGCGCATTCGGTGGAGGCGCCGGCCATGGCCTCCTCGTACCAGATGTCACGACCCTCGGTCCAGGCGACGTTGCCGCCCGTTCGTTTGACCACCAGGACGGTGCTCACGTTGGGACACTCGGCGAGCGCGGTATCCGCGTTCTTTTTCAGCGGAACCTGTCGGCCGCCGCGCATGCTCTCGTCCGAGGTGATCAGGGTCTTGCAGTCTGAGTCGAGGATGCGGTCGCGCAACGAGTCGGGCGAGAAGCCGCCGAAGACGATGGAGTGCACGGCACCGATGCGGGTGCAGGCGAGCATGGCCACGGCGGCCTCGGGGATCATCGGCAGGTAGATGCAGACCCGGTCACCCTTGTTGACGCCGCGCGACTTGAGCACGTTCGCGAGCTTGCAGACCTGGGTATGAAGCTCGCGGTAGGTGATCTTGCGGTCTTCATCCGGGTTGTCGCCTTCCCAGATGATGGCGACCTGGTCGCCGCGGGTATCGAGATGCCGGTCCAGGCAATTGTAGGAGACGTTGAGCTTGCCGCCCTTGAACCAGCTGATATGCAGGTTCTCGGCGTCAAAGCTGTAATCCATCACCGAGTCCCATTTTTTGTCCCAGCTGATGAACTGCTCGGCCTGCTCGGCCCAGAATCCGTTCGGATCGTCGATGGAGCGCTGGTACATGGCCGCGTACTGCTCGGCGCCGATATGCGCCTTCGCCGCGATCTCCGAGGGGACTGGATAAACCTTATCTTCCGACATGTGGGTTTCCTCTTTTCGGGGTGGTGGTCGGTGCCAGCGGACCGCACGGCTTCTTGTGTTGGCGCCGCTTTCCGGTCGGTGGTAACCGGCAATACTAAGCGCTCGCCCCGCGAGGTTCCAGGTAAAGCGCGCGCGGATGCCGGCGTCAGCACAGAAAGCTGGCGAGAGACATCCCCTTGCCGGAGTCGCGATGCTCGGCCTGGGCGATGAACAGCTCGGCCGCCGAGAGCGCGTCGCTGAGCGCGTTGTGGGCCGCGTAGCGGGGCAGGTTGAAGCGGTCCCCGAGGGCGTGCAGACGCAGATCCGAGCCCTTGAAGGTGATCTGTCGGCGCTGGAAGGTGCGCAGCGCCAGCGTTTGCGTGTCCACCACCGGCATTACCAGACCGCGCCTCCAGAGCCGCCGGCTGGCGGCGGACAGGAAGCCGCGCTCGATTCGGGCGTGGTGGGCGATCATGACCTTGCCGGCCAGGGCGTCCAGGAGCTCGGCCATGACCTCCCGGAGCTCGCCCCCGAGCGCGGCCTGATCGTCGGTGATCTGGTGGATCACGGCGCTGGCCTCTGGGATCGAGCGGTCGATGCGCACCACCCGGTGTCGGGCGCTCGCCAGGTCGATGCGGGTTCCGTGCAGGGTCACGTAGCCGACGCTCAGTATCAGGTCCTTCTTGACATTCAGGCCGGTGGTTTCGAGGTCGATCGCCAGATAATCGACCGCCCGGTAGTCGGTCCGCGGGGCAGGAAACGGCCGCTCGAAATAGCCGCGAAGCGGCCCCGCCGGTGCGCGGCGGAGCTGCAGGCGTCGCCGCCAATCGATGAACGGGATCAAGGACCGACCCTTAGTGAAAGGCTGATTTAATGCGTTTCCCGCGCGGGGCAGGATGCGAGCTGATTGGAGACAGGGATGGCTTTAATCGGCGTCTCCTTAGGTAAAGCGGCCGGCCTGGTAGCGCTGCCCCAGCGACTCCTGCATGGTGTTGATCAGAAGAAAGGCCTCCTTGAGGTGTCCCCGCTCGAGCGGCGAGAGCTCGTCCGGGGACAGATAGTTGTCCGCTGCCTCGCCGCGGCCGAGCTGGCGCGCCTGGTGGCGCATCCGAAGGGTACCGATGAACTCGGTGGCGTCGATCAGGTTGGCCGCTCCCTCCTTGCTGACCGCCGGCGTCCCCGCGGTGACCCTGAGTCGCTCCAGGGTGTTGGTCTCGTCGCGTGCGGTCGACAGGGCGTAGACCCTCGCCAGGTCGACGACCGGCACGATTCCGCGGTGCTTGATATCGAAGGTCTTGTCGTGCTCGCCGCCGTGAATCAGCACGAAATTGCGGAAAAAACCCAGCGGCGGTCGGTGCTTGAGGGCATTCGCCGCCATGTAGGCGATGAAAATCCGGTTTGCCCTCGAAAGCTCCAGGACCTGATCGTGCACTTCCTCGAAAAGTCCCTCGCGGTCGTGCAGCGCCCGCAGGTCGAAGAACACGCTCGAGAGCATCAGCGCCATCGGCTCTGGCCGCGAGATCCAGGTCGTGAAATACTTCTTCCAGATCATTAGCTTCTGCCGCCACTTGGGGTTCGAAGCCATGACGTTTCCGGGGCAATAGCCGTAGCCGCAGGCGTCGAGGCCGTCGTTGACGAACTTCGCCAGCGCGGCGAAATAGGCGTCGTCGTCGGGCTTCATGTGGTCGGCGATCAGCAGGGCGTTGTCCTGGTCCGAGTGGGAAGACTGCTCCCGGCGCGCCTGCGAGCCGGCGACCATCCAGGCGTAAGGGACCGGAGGCGGACCGAGCTCCTCCTCGGCCAGCTCGAGCAGGCGCAGCGTGAAGGCGTCGGTGATGGCGCTGATCGCCTGACCCACGTGGTCCGCCGTGGAACCGCCGCGAATCAGGTGAATATGCAGCTCCGATACCTTGGCGCTGATCTGGACCAGCGTCTCCACGGACTCGGCCTTGTGGATATCGCCGACCAGGTAGACCGTGCTGGCGCTCTGGAAGCGGGTCAGGTCCGTCGTCGAGATGATCCCTTTGACCTCACGCCCGTCGAGCACGGGTAGGTGATGGACGTTGAGGCGTGACATCGCGATCAGCGCCTGGAAACCTAGCGCGTCGCACTGGGTCGTGTGCAGCCGCTCGGTCATGATCGACCGCACCGGCTGATCGGTACCGAGCCCCTCGGCGATGCAGCGGCTGCGCAGATCGCGATCCGTGACCATGCCGACGAGCTGCTCGCCATCCATGATCAACAGCGACGAGACCCGGTGCTCGGTCATGATTCGGGCCGCGTCCTGGATGCTCGTATCGGGGGTTACCGCGACGGGTTCGCGGCGGACCAGGTCGCCGATGCGCACGGTCATCAGCCCGGAGCTGGCCTCCTGGCTGTCACGCAATGCATCCAGGGCCTTGCGCATTCGGCTGGAGACCGACTGCTCGAAGTGCTCGGCGAAGGTCTCGTACTTCTCGCGCAGTCTCTCGAGCTCCTCGCAGGGCAACAGGTAGGCGAGGGTGTCCTCCGAGGTGTGGCCCCAGTAGCTGGCCTCTTTGCCGGCAAATCGGCAGGAGAGGACGCAGATGTCGCCCTCGGCGAGCTTGCCGATCAGCTCTTTCTGGCGGTCGCGCAGCTCCACCGCGCCACGGCGAAGGATGTAGAGGTAGGGCTGGTCCTCATCCTTCGGCGGAAACGCCTTTCCGCGACGAAAATAGCGCACCGAGAGGAGCCTCGGCAGGCGCTCGAGCACGGATTGCGGGAGCTGATCGAACGGCGGGCGGCTAGCCAGGAACTCCTGGATCTCGATCAGTTCGACGTCCATCGGATACCTCGGGGATGCGGAACGGGCCTAAACCATACAACAGCTTCCGGGTCGATGTATCCGACGCGAAAAAAAGCCCCGCCGAAGCGGGGCTTTGATCAACGGCATCCTGCCCGCTTCCGGGATCAGTGCCCGGTCGCCTCCCCGGCGCCCCTGGGCACGCGGATGTCCTCGACCAGGTGCTGGATGTGCTCGGGCGGCGCCGCGGTGGCTCGGGAGACCACGTAGGCGACGATGAAGTTGATCGCCGCGCCCACCGCGCCGATCGCCTCCGGCGAAATGCCGAACAGCCAGTTATCCGCCGTGTTGGCCGCCATCTCGGTGCCCGGGACGAAGAACCAGCCCTTGAACCAGAAGATGTAGACCAGCGTGAAGACCAGGCCGGACAGCATGCCCAGGATTGCGCCGGCCCGGTTCGCCCGTTTGTCGAAGATGCCCATCATCAGGACCGGGAATATCGACGAGGCGGCGAGACCGAACGCCAGGGCCACCACCTGGGCCGCGAATCCTGGTGGGTTGAGTCCCAGATAACCGGCTACGAAGATGGCGCCCGCCATCGCGATACGGCCCGCCATCAGCTCGGCCTTCTCGGAGATCCCCGGCATGAAGACGCCCTTCAGCAGGTCGTGCGAGATGGACGAGGAGATGGCCAGCAGCAGGCCGGCGGCGGTCGACAGGGCGGCGGCCAGACCGCCGGCGGCCACCAGGGCGATGACCCAGTTGGGCAGCCGGGCGATCTCCGGGTTCGCGAGCACCATGATGTCGTTGTCGACCTTGGTCATCTCGTTGCCCTTCCAGCCCCAGCCCTCGGCCTTGGCGGCGAAATCGGCGTTCTTGTCGTTGTAGTACTGGAGGCGGCCGTCCTGGTTCTTGTCCTCCCAGTCGAGCAGACCGGTCGTTTCCCAGCGATTCATCCACTCCGGAACCTTGGCGATCTCGATATTGCCCGCTGGCTCGCCGACCGGTCCGATCTGGACGGTGTTCATCAGGTTCAGGCGCGCCATGGCGCCGACGGCCGGGGCCGTGGTGTAGAGGATGGCGATGAAGACCAGCGCCCAGCCCGCGGACGAGCGCGCGTCGGCGACCTTGGGCACGGTGAAGAAGCGGATGATGACGTGCGGCAGGCCGGCTGTTCCGATCATCAGGGACAGCGTGAGCAGGAACATGTTCAGGTTGCTGTCCTTCTGCGCCGTGTAGGCGTTGAAGCCCAGGTCCGTCACCACCTGATCGAGCTTGTCGAGCAGCATCGTTCCGCTGCCGTCCGCCATCGCGCTTCCGAGACCGATCTGCGGAATCGGGGTGCCGGTGAGATTCAGCGAGATGAAGATCGCCGGGATGGTGTAGGCGAGGATCAGCACGCAGTATTGGGCGATCTGGGTGTAGGTGATGCCCTTCATGCCGCCGAGTACGGCGTAGACGAACACGATGCCCATGCCGACGAATACACCGACCTCGAAATCCACTTCCAGGAAGCGGGAGAAGGCCACGCCGACGCCCTTCATCTGGCCGATTACGTAGGTGATCGAGGCGACGATCAGGCACAGGACCGCGACGATGCGCGCGGTCTGCGAGTAGTAACGGTCGCCGATGAACTCGGGCACCGTGAACTTGCCAAATTTGCGCAGGTAGGGCGCGAGCAGCAGCGCGAGCAGCACGTAGCCGCCGGTCCAGCCCATCAGGTAGACGGAGGCATCAAAGCCCTTGAAGGCGATGAGGCCCGCCATAGAAATGAATGACGCGGCGGACATCCAGTCCGCGGCGGTGGCCATGCCGTTGGCGACCGGGTGGATGCCCTTGCCGGCGACATAGAACTCGCCGGTGGTGGCCGCGCGCGCCCAGATGGCGATGCCGATGTACAGCGCGAAGGTCGCGCCGACGACGATGAAAGTCAGTGTTTGAAGGTCCATAGGTGGTTCTCTGATGCCTCAGTCTTCTTGGACGCCGTATTTCTTGTCGAGATGGTTCATGCCGACCGTGTAGATGAAGATCAGCACGAGGAAGATGTACATCGAGCCCTGTTGGGCGAACCAGAAGCCCAGCTTGTAGCCGCCGAGACTGGATCGCGTTCAGCGGCTCCGAGAGCAGGATGCCGAAGCCGTAGGAGACTACGAACCAGATTACGAGGAGCACGGTGAGAAGCCGAAGATTCGACTTCCAGTAGGCCGCACGGTTCTCAGGTGTCATTGGGTCACTCCGTGGATGGTTTGCGTTGCTGTGATGGATCGGGGTGACGGGGCGGTGACCCGGGGCCCGCCTCGCGGCGGGTGTTGGGGTCGGACGGCGACAGAAGCCCCCTCGGTATCATTTTTTGTGATCGCCCGCTGAATCTGTCGGGTCGGCGGAGCTTTCGCATTGTGTTGTTGCCCGCGCTGCGCTGTCAACGACTGGGCTCGATCAATATAGGTGGCCGGACGCGTCCGCGCGGCCGGTCGTCGGGACGCGAGTGCCGCCCAGCGGCGGCGGCCGCCGCGGCGCACCTTTGCCAAGTGCTGCGCCGTCTCATACCATCGTGCGTTTACAAGGGCCTGCGCGGCAGGCGGCGGGATTGGGATTCAGATGCGCTATATCAGCACCCGGGGTGGGATCGAACCCGTCGGCTTCTCCGATGCAGTGATGATGGGGCTTGCCACCGACGGGGGTCTGCTGGTTCCGGCGGAGATCCCGCGGGTGGACGCCTTGCGCCTTCGTGCCTGGGCTGGACTGAGGTTCCAGGATCTCGCGATCGAGGTGCTCGCCCCCTTCGTCGGCGACGAGATCCCCGGGGACGAGCTGCGCGATCTGGTCAACCGCTCGTACGCGACCTTTTCCCATCATGAGGTTACGCCCGTTGTGGAGACCGCCGGCCTCAAGGTGCTGGAACTCTTCCACGGGCCGACCGCGGCCTTCAAGGACGTTGCGCTACAGCTGCTGGGCAATCTGTTCGAGCATCTGCTGGCACGCCGCGGCGGCCGGCTCAACATACTGGGCGCCACCTCCGGCGATACCGGCTCGGCGGCGATCTACGGGGTGCGCGGCAAGGCCGGTATCGACATTTTCATCCTGCACCCGAAGGGCCGGGTCTCCGCGATCCAGGAGCGGCAGATGACCACGGTGCTGGACGCCAACGTGCACAACATCGCCGTGCGCGGGACGTTCGACGATGGTCAGCGGATCGTCAAGGCCCTGTTCAACGACCTGGGGTTCAAGTCCGAGTATCATCTGGGGGCGGTCAACTCCATCAATTGGGCGAGGATCCTGGCCCAGACGGTCTACTTTTTCTACGCTTGGGGGCGGGTTAGCGGCGGCGACCCGGAGCGGCGCCTGAGCTTCTCGGTGCCCACCGGCAATTTCGGCGACGTCTTCGCCGGCTACCTGGCCAAGCGCATGGGCCTGCCGGTGGACCGGCTGGTGATCGCGACTAACCGCAACGACATCCTGACGCGTTTCGTGCGGTCCGGGGTGTACCGCGCCGGCGACGTCTTTCACACCCTGAGTCCGGCCATGGACATCCAGGTCGCGTCGAATTTCGAGCGCTATCTCTATTTTCTGCTCGACGAGGACCCGGCCGCCGTCCGTGCGCTGCTCTCGGACTTGCAGGAGCGCGGCGAGCTTTCGGTCGACGCCGAGCGCCGCGCGCGCGTGCGGGCGGACTTCGATGCCGCCTCGGCAACCGACCCGCAGACCCTGGGGCAGATCCGCGAGACCTTCGAGGCCAGCGGATACATCCTGTGCCCCCACACCGCGGTGGGAGTGCAGGCCGCGCGGGGCATGGAGCACGTCGTCTGTCTGGCCACCGCGCACCCGGCCAAGTTCAACGAGGCGGTGCGCGAGGCGATCGGCCGCGAGGCGCCGCCCCCGCCCTCGCTGCGGGGCCTGATGGAGCGGCCGACCCGATGCGCCGAGCTCGACGCCACCCCCGAGGCGGTTCGGGACTACATAAGGACCGCGCTGCAATGACCGAACCGCACCGACAAGGGAACCCAGTCATGACCGAAAACCGCCGCTATGTCGGCATCATGGACACCACTCTGCGCGACGGGGAGCAGACCCAGGGCGTGTCCTTCTCGTGCGACGAGAAGGTCAACATCGCCAAGGTGTTGCTGGAGCTGGTGCGGGTGGACCGAATCGAGGTGGCCTCGGCGCGGGTCTCGTCCGGCGAGCTCGAGGCGGTCGCCAGCATCGTCGCCTGGGCCGGTGAGCGCGGGCTCGCCGACCGGGTAGAGGTCCTGGGTTTCGTCGACGGCGGCCGCAGCGTGGACTGGATCTGCCGCGCCGGGGGCCGGGTGCTGAACCTGCTCGCGAAGGGCAGCGAGAACCACTGTCGCCGACAACTCGGAAAGACACTCGAGCAGCACGCCGCGGATGTGCGGGCGACGGTCGCCGGCGCGCGGGACAACGGCCTGGCCGTCAACCTCTATCTGGAGGACTGGTCGAACGGTTACCGGGACAACCCGGAATACGTGTTTGGCCTGGTAGAACGGCTGGCCGGCAGCGGCGTCGACCACTACATGCTCCCGGACACCCTCGGCGTGATGACCCCCGAGCAGGTTTTTGCCGCGATCACCGACATGTCCGTGCGATTCCCGGGCCTGAAGTTCGATTTTCACCCGCACAATGACTACGGGCTCGCGACCGCGAACGTGCTCGCCGCCGCCCGGGCCGGCGCGGCCGCCGTGCACTGCACGGTGAACTGTCTCGGCGAGCGGGCCGGAAACGCCTCCCTGGCCGAGGTCGCGGTGAACCTGCGCGATCAGCTCGGGTTCGAGATTGGCATCGACGAGACCCACCTGGTCCGCGTCAGTGAGCTGGTCGAGTACTTCTCCGGCAAGCGGATCGGCGACAACGCCCCCATCGTCGGCGCGGACGTCTTTACCCAGACCGCGGGCATCCACGCGGACGGTGACCGCAAGGGAAGCCTCTATCACACCCGGCTCTCGCCGGAGCGCTTCGCGCGCAGCCGCAAGTACGCCCTCGGCAAGCTCTCGGGCAAGGCGTCGCTCGCCAAGAACCTGGAGCGGCTGGACATCAGCCTGTCCGAGGCCCACCAGCGCCGGGTGCTGCAGCGCATCGTCGAGCTCGGCGATTCCAAGAAAAGCATCACCGCCGAGGACCTGCCCTTCATCATCGCCGAGGTGCTCGAGAGCAAGGACTACAACCACGCGGAGCTGCTCTCCTGTACCGTTTCCTCGAGCCTCGACCTGGAGTCCACCGCGAGCCTCAAGGTCCGGCTGGGCGACGAGACCTACACGGCCGCCGGCAGCGGCAACGGCGGGTTCGACGCCTTCAACCACGCCCTCTCGAAGATCGTCAGGCGCCAGGGCCTGACCCTGCCCGAGCTGACCGACTACGAGGTGCGCATCCCGAAAGGCGGGCGCTCCGACGCGCTGACCGAGTGCACCATCAGCTGGGCGACGGACCAGGGCGAGCTCAAGACCCGCGGCGTGCACGCGAATCAGGTGTTCGCGGCCATCGCGGCAACGATGAGAATGCTCAATATTCTGATGCACCGTTCGCTATCAGAGCCCAGGGCCGCCGAGGCCGCGTCGACGGCGGCCTGACCGCGGCGTCGGTGGACCTGTCGGATCCTTCCTGCCTGCGCGCCAGCGCTTATATCGACGGCGCCTGGGTTCGGGCCGACGATGGCGGAACCTTTCCGGTCACCGACCCGAGCGACGGCTCGCCGATCGCCGAGGTGCCCGCGATGAGCGGCGCCGAGACCCGCCGGGCCATCCTGGCAGCCCAGCGCTCCTGGCCCGACTGGCGCGCGCTCACCGCCGCGGAGCGCGGGTCGGTGCTGCACCGCTGGCACGACCTGGTTATCGCCAACCAGGAGGACCTGGCGCGCATTATGACCGCCGAGCAGGGCAAGCCGCTCGCCGAGGCGCGCGGCGAGATCGCCTACGCGGCGTCCTTCATCGACTGGTTCGCCGAGGAGGGCCGTCGGGTCTACGGCGAGCTGATCCCGCCCCACCAGGCGGACAAGCGCCTGTTGGTCATGCGCCAGCCGATCGGCGTCTGCGCGGCCATCACTCCCTGGAACTTCCCGGCGGCGATGATCACTCGCAAGGCGGCGGCCGCGCTGGCCGCCGGCTGCACGCTTGTCGTCAAGCCGGCCGAGGACACGCCGCTGTCCGCGTTGGCCCTGGCCGGGCTGGCCGATCAGGCGGGCTTCCCGGCCGGCGTGATCAACGTCGTGACCGGCGCGCCCGAGGCCATCGGGGCCGAGCTGACCGCGAACCCGCTGGTGCGCAAGCTCAGTTTCACCGGTTCCACCGAGGTCGGGCGGCGGCTGATGCGCCAGTGCGCCGACACCGTGAAGCGTCTATCGCTGGAGCTCGGCGGCAATGCCCCCTTCGTCGTATTCGACGACGCCGATCTCGAGGCGGCCGTCGATGGGGCGATCCAGTCGAAGTACCGCAACAGCGGTCAGACCTGCGTCTGCGCGAACCGCCTGTTGGTCCAGTGCGGGATTCACGACACGTTCGCCCAGCGGCTGACCGAGCGCGTCGCATCGCTCCGGGTCGGGCCCGGTTCCGAGGAGGGCGTTGCCCAGGGGCCGCTGATCAACGCCGACGCCCTGGCCAAGGTCGAGGCCCATATCGCCGATGCGCTGGATAAGGGCGCCCGGGTCCTCACGGGCGGCCGGCGGCACGCGTTGGGCGGCACCTTCTTCGAGCCGACGGTGCTCGCTGGGGCGACGGCGCAGATGCGGGTCGCGCACGAGGAAATCTTCGGGCCGGTGGCGCCGCTGTTCCGATTCGAGACCGAGGAGGAGGCGGTCGCGCTCGCCAACGACACGGAATTCGGCCTCGCCGCGTACCTTTACACACGCGACCTGGCCCGCGGCTGGCGGGTCTCCGAGGCCCTGGAGTATGGGATCGTCGGGGTCAATACCGGCATCATTTCCACCGCGGTAGCCCCGTTCGGCGGGGTCAAGCAGTCCGGCCTGGGCCGCGAGGGCTCGCGCCACGGTATCGAGGAGTACCTGGAGACCAAGTACGTCTGCGTCGACATCGGCGCCCGCTGAGTGCCACCGGCTTTTGTTGCCGGAAAGGGCCTGAGGGAAACGCCGATGGGTTGCGTTTCCCTAACATAGGGATTTTCTTTGCATCCTTTAGACCTTAGCGGTTATGACCACCGCACTCAGGGTGTTGCCTTTTTCCCACCACCCGCGACAATAGCGGGCACTGTTTCCGTCCGATTACGTGGCCCGCCATGAATCCAGAGAAGGTCGTCTTCGGCTTCTTCATCGTACTGGCACTGACGCTGAACTTTGGTTTCTTCATCGGCGAGATCGACGACCCGACCCATCACCACAAGTGGGAGCTGTTCGCTGTGGTCGTCGTCAACGCCATCGCGACGGTGCTCAAGTTCGGCGATCGGACCCAAATGGGCGCGGTCTTGCTGGCGACCAGCCTGGTGGCCATGTTGCAGCTCCTGGCGGCGGTGCTGGTTTGGGTCGTCGCCGTCTACGCGACCGATGCCGGCATGACCCCGGCGACCATGGCGAGCGTCGTCTCGTTGACCGGCGGGGCCATGATCGCCAACGTGATCTCGGTGGTCCTGCTGGTGATCGAGACCTTCATGCTGCGCCGGTGAACGGCGGCAAGGGAAACCCCGATCTATTGCGTTTCCCGTCCGGGCCAAGGGTGGCCCGGCATTTTCAGTGGATGTAACCCATTGAAAATTGAGCGCCCCGAGAGCCGCGCCTCTCGGGGCGCGAGCGGGTCAAGTGCCAGGGCGGCGTTTGATCCGCGTCTCCCTAGACGACGAATCGGCTCGGCCGTCGCTGACCGGGGCGCCATGGACAACATCATCTTTCTGATCATGCGGCGCATGCGCGCGCCGCTGCTGGTCCTGATCGTCACCTACGCGGTGGCGATTGTCGGCCTGGTGCTGATCCCGGCGCAGGACGCCGACGGCAACCCGACCGGCATGAGCTTTTTCCATGCCTTCTATTTCGTCAGCTTCATGTCGACGACCATCGGTTTCGGCGAAGTGCCGAATGCCTTTACCGACGCCCAGCGCCTCTGGGTTTCCTTTTGCATCTTCGCCACCGTGGCGGTCTGGATCTACGCCATTGGCAACCTGATCGCGCTGATGCAGGACCCGGCCTTCCAGCGCGCCCTGGATCTGCGGCGCTTCCGCCACCGCGTCGGGCGCATGCGTGATCCCTTTTACCTCGTCTGCGGTTACGGGCAGACCGGCGGCGTGCTGGTCCGTGCCTTGACCGACCGGCACCAGCATGCGGTCGTGATCGATATCGACCCTGAACGAATCAGTTTTCTGAAGCTCGACACCCAGCGTGAGTTTGTGCCGTCCCTGTGCGCGGACGCCCGCGGCCCGTCGACCCTGGATGCCGCCGGGCTGACGCACCCGCTCTGCATGGGCGTAGTGGCCCTGACCAACGTCAACGAGGCCAATCTCAAGATCGCAATCGCCGCGAAGCTGCTGCATCCGGAGATCAAGGTCGTCTGCAGGGCGGACTCCCATGAGGTCGAGGCGAACATGGCCTCGTTCGGCACGGATCATATATACGACCCGTTCGACACCTTCGCGCTCTATATGGCCGTTGCCATCGAGGCGCCGTGCCTCACCCTGCTCTACGACTGGTTGTCCGGGCTGAGCGGGGACGCGTTGAAGGAGCCCATCTACCCGCCGAGCAAGGGGCTGTGGCTGATCTGCGGCTACGGGCGCTTCGGCAAGGCCATGTACCGGCACCTGAAGGCACAAGGGCTCGAGCTGTTGGTCATCGAGGCCTCGCCTCACGAGACGGGCATCCCGAGCGAGGGCATTGTTCACGGGCGCGGCACCGAGGCGGTGACGCTGGAGGAGGCGAACGTCCATCACGCGGTGGGGCTCGTCGCCGGGACGGACGTCGATGCGGACAATTTGTCGATCATCATGACGGCGCTTGAGTTGAACTCAGACCTGTTCGTCGTCGCCCGGGAGAACCACCCGGACAACCGGGAACTCTTCGATCGGGTCGGTGCCCACGTGATCATGCACCCGAGCACCATCATCGCGAACAGCATCCGGGTGAGGCTCGGTACCCCGTTGCTGGCGGAGTTCATGACCCTTGCGCGATTTCAGGAGGAGTCCTGGGCGTGCGAGCTGGTGAGCCGCGTCGCGGGGCTGGTCACGGACGAGGTGCCCCACGTCTGGCAGATCGAGGTCGACAGGGAGGAGGCCTTCGCGGTATGCGAGGCCGAGCAGCGCGGCACCCGCGCGACTTTCGGCAGCCTGCTGCTGGATCCGCGTGATCGGAGCAGCAGGCTGCCGGTCATCCCGCTGATGCTCGAGCACAACGAGCAGTACCAGCTATTGCCTCCGCCGGACTACCGCTTGCGTGCCGGGGATCGGGTGCTTTTCTGCGGCAGCGTCGAGGCGCGGGCTCGCATGGACTGGACACTGCAGAATCTCCATGCGCTGCGCTACGTCGTCACGGGCGAGAGCGACCCGGAAGGCATGGTCTGGCGCTGGCTCTCCAGTCTCAGGAAGCGCCGACCCGGGACCGGTGAGCCCCGGCATTGAGGCACCGGTGGAATCGACGCCGCGCTTGGCATGGCGCGAATAATCGCCTATTAGTGACGCTTCCGGCGTTTTGTCGGGTACCGCGATCCGCGGCAGATTGGATCGGACGGCGCGGCGCACCCTGGTTGCGCCGCACCCCGATGACCTCCCCCGACGGCGTTTCCCTACCCAAGGAGAAAATCATGAACCCGGTAATGTCCCGACTTGGCGAGGAGCACAAACGACTCGCCAGACTGCTCGATCTGTTCGAAAAGCTGCTCGATCGATTCAACCAGGGCGCCGAGCCCGACTACGAGCTCATGGACGAGATGCTCGCCTATATGGACAGCTACGCCGATGTCGTCCACCACCCAACGGAGGACCTGGTTTTCGAGCGGGTGCTCGCGAAGCCCGGCCCGAAGCACGAGGCGTTCGAGATACTGATGCGCCAGCACGAGGCCGTCAGCAAGCTCAGCCGGCGCTTCAGAGAGTCCCTGGAGGCAATACTGAACGAGGAGGTGCTACTGCGCGACGAGGTGGAGATCCAGGGCCGCGAGATGATTGCCGCGCTACGCAACCATATTCGGCTCGAGGACGGCGAGGCGTTCCCAATTGCACTGGAGGCCCTGACCGACCAGGATTGGAAAGAGATCGCGGAGCAGGCGCCGCAAGCGGACGACCCGCTGTTCGGTGCGGCCGATCCGGTGCGCTTCCGTAATCTGTGCCGTTGGCTGTGCGCCGAGGCCGATGCCCAGCCGATAGGCTGAGCCGACCGTGGCGGAGCAGTCGGCGGGCGGTGATTGTTACTGTTTGCGCCGCGTCAACCCCTTTCTGGGTGTCGTAGCGGTGGTCAGGACGCCGGGTGGGCGCGCCCTCAGCCTGGACGGCCGCAACTGGCAAATCCAGGTGCTCGCTCATCCGCCGCGGGGACTTTGGAGCCGCGGGGGCCACGAGGAGGGTCTGAAGTACTTCCGGTTCGGGGCCTGGTCCGAGGCCGAGGGTTCTAGCCGAGTGCCGCTGAATCCCATCCTCGACGCCGGGCGGATGGTCGAGGAATCCGAGCAGTTGATCGTACGGATTCGCTCCGCCACTGCGGCGTTGCCGTTCCCGATGGCCGATGAATTGGAGCAGTGGCTGTTGGACCGGCAGGGCGAGCCGCTAGCGCTGATCGCCACGGCATTGTCTCATGCCGACCTCGATACCCTGTCGAGGCGCGGTTGGAGCGCCGGCGGTCGGGGTGAGCAGCCCTTCGCTTCCCCCACGCTCTCGGCCGAGGGGATCGCGGTACGCGACGGCAGTGGCCGGCACCGCCACGCGGAATCCCTGGAGCGACTGATCGCCGAAGAGGCTGGAACGCAACCTAGCACCCAGTGGTTCCGCTTCGAGAACGGCGAGGCCACCGGGCTCGATCAGGGCGCCCCTCGCGGTTTCGGGGGGCGGCAGCTGGCCCGCGAGGCCTTTCCAGTGCTGATGCTGCGCACGGACTGGCCCGATCCGCGCGCACGCGACGTGGTGGCGGAGTATGTCTCCTGGCTCGCCCCCTACCTGCTGGCATTGCCCGGCCTGTCGGGCGACCTGCGTCTCCGACTGGAGCGCGACGCGGCCGATTATCCGCTCCGGGTCGATGCCCTCTGGCGCCTCTATCCGCAGATTCTTGACCCGGATCTGTTGAAACGGGCCCGAATCGAGGCCACCCTGCGCCGCGTCAACGCCTGACCTAGCGTGCCAAAGGCCTCTCCACGGGCCTGCAGCGGTAATCCTGGTTTCATCGAGAAGAGGCAATGAGCTACAGCAACACGCTGGACTTTCGACACGACCGCCCGGAGAGCCTGGGTGTGCTGATGGTCAACCTGGGTACGCCGGACGCGCCGACCGTGCCCGCCGTTCGGCGATACCTGGCCGAATTCCTCTGGGACCCCCGACTGGTGGAGCTCCCCCGGCCGATCTGGTGGCTGATTCTGCACGGGGTGATCCTGCGGGTGCGTCCGCCGCGTTCGGCCAAGGCTTATCAGGCGGTCTGGACCGACGAGGGCTCGCCGCTGCTGGCCATCTCCCGGCGCCAGGAGGCGGCGCTGCGGAATCGGCTGGCCGAGCGATTCGGCGGGGGCGTGGAACTGGCCCTCGGGATGCGGTACGGCAATCCCTCGATCCCCGCGGCCCTCGCCCAGCTTCGGGCGGCCAATGTCCGCCGCCTGCTCGTGCTGCCGCTCTACCCGCAATACTCGGCCACCACGACGGCATCAACCTTCGACGCCGTGACGCGGGAGTTGTCCGGTTGGCGCTGGCTGCCCGAGCTCAGATTCATAAGCGGCTATCACGACGAGCCGGGCTACATCGCCGCCCTCGGCGAGAGCATCCGGCGCCATTGGGCCGTGCACGGCGAGGCAGAGCGCCTGTTGTTCTCGTTCCACGGCATTCCCAGGGACTATTTCCTGAACGGAGACCCCTACCACTGCCTATGCCTCAAGACGGCGCGCCTGGTGGCCGAGCGCATCGGGCTGCCGGAGGACCGCTGGGCGGTCTCGTTCCAGTCTCGGGTTGGAAACAAGGAATGGCTCAGGCCCTACACCGACGAGACCCTGAAGGACTGGGGCGCGCAGGGCCTTCGCTCGGTCCAGGTCATCGCGCCGGGGTTCTCGTCCGACTGTCTCGAGACCATCGAGGAGCTTGATGTCGAGAACCGTGGCTACTTCACCGCGGCCGGTGGAGGCAGCTTCGATTACATCCCCTGTCTGAACGACGGGGCCGAGCACATCGGGATGCTCGCGGACCTGGTTGAGCGCCATACCTGCGGCTGGCCGGGGCTGGGCTCCGAGGCGCCCGCCTCCGCCGCGCGTTCGCTGGAGGAACGGGCGAGCCGGGCGCGTGCGGCCGGCGCCGAGGCCTGAGGTTCGCGTGTACCGGCGTTCGTCGGTTTTCGTCTAAGAGGGTTGCCATGACCGAAAAGCACGCCTTGCCCACTGACATCCAATTGCACCAAAAATCGAGGGTGCTCGAGATCGCCTTCGACGACGGCGCCCGTTTTCTTCTGCCGTGCGAGTATTTGCGCGTATTCTCGCCGTCCGCGGAAGTCCGGGGCCATTCGCCGAGCACGGCCAAGCTGCAGGTCGGCAAGGAGCACGTGGGGATCACCGATCTGCAGCCGATCGGAAACTACGCGGTCAAGATTTTCTTCGACGATGGGCACAAGTCCGGTCTCTACGACTGGCGGTACCTCTACAAGCTCGGCCGTGCCTGGCAGCCGCTCTGGTTCGACTACCTCGAACGGCTTGCGAGCGCCGGCCACGCGCGAACGGGAGTGGACCCGTTCGAGGCGATCAAGTCGGGCGGCGAGGAGCCGGCCCGGCTGCCCGGCGTCGCTGACTAGAGCTGAGGGGTCGAGAGGGATGCGTACCGCGCGGCCACGAGCGCCACGTCCCCCAGGCACAAGGCGCCGCGCGGTGAGCGACGAGGCGACGAACCAGCATGCACGAGGCCCCCAGCAGGGGTACCAACGAGGTTGCTCCTAACCTCCGGGTCGGCGTCTCGTATCCGTCGACGGGGGTCGTTGACCGCCAGGTTGCCGGACTCCTTGAGTGGCGCGCGACGGCCGCGTAGCATTCAGCCCCTGCCCGACGCAGGGATAAGGCGCGATAGGTGGGCCGGCGCGTAGCGCCGGACGGTCCTGCAGCCTCCCGCCGTACCCGCACGGGGCGCCGGGAAAGTAAATCAAAAACCATTGACCGCCATCGCGCGGGGAGGATCCGGTAACCGATGTCCACGAACGACAAATCGCTCAAGGGAGTGGCCGCTCTCGCCAAAGACCTGCTGGAGACGGCCCAGGCGCAGATCGAGGTTGCTCAGGCACAGGAGCGCGTCGCACGCGCCCACGCGGAGGCCCAGGCTGAGACGGCGAAGGCCAATGCTAAGGCGGCCAAGGCGGAAGCCCTCGCCGCGCAGCTCCAAGCCGAGGCCCAGGCAAAGGCGGCTCAGGCCCAGGCCGAGGTCTCGGATGCGTTGAAGCACGCCAACGAGTCGAAGGAGGCGGCGGAGCGGGCGAGGGCCGAGGCGCGCGCGGCCATAGAGAGGGTCCGCAAAGAGACCCAGGACGAGATCGCCTCGATACGAAAGGCTGCCGAGCAACAGATCGCTCAGGAACGTAAGACCGTGATTGCCGAGGCCGAGCGGAAGATCGCCGACGCGCAAGCGGAATTGGAGATGGAGGCCAAGGCGCAGGCCGAGACGGCGGCCGCCCAGGCTGAAACGGCGCGGTCGCAGGCCAAGACGGCGGAGGCTCAGGCCCGCACGGCCAGGGCTCTGGCCCAGGCCAGCGCCGAGGAGCAGGGAACCGCAGCGGAGGCGCTGGAGAAGGCCAGGGAGGCTCAGGCTCGGCTGGACGCCGCGGAGCGGGAGGCCAAGGCGGCGCTTGACCGGGCGAAGAAGCTTTCCGGCGAAGGAAGCTCGACGGCAGCGGCCGAGGCGGCGACTCCGGCAGAGGGCGCTCCGACAAGAGGTGCGCGCGCCAAACGTCCCGTCACGAAGAAGGCGGCCGCGGCACCGGCGGCGGCAAAGAAACGGACCTAGTTCCGAGACGTCCGGGCGTGGCGCCCGATCTGGTGACCGGTCCTTGACGGCGCCTCCCGGACAATCTGTACAGCCCTACTGGTACACAGACGTCGGCTCCATGCCAAAGCCCTCGCAGCGCCTGATTGCCCTTCTAACCGCGGTCCTGGCCGCGGCGCTTCTGGTCGCCGGCTGTGCGTCGTCCGGCGGCGCCGCGGATTCCGGTGCCACCGGATCGGTCGACCCGAGGCAGGTCGAGGTGTTTTTCGCGACCGATCGGGCCCCGAGTGGCGCCGCGAGCACGGCCTTCGGCACCGAGCGCGGGGTCCTCAGTTACGGGATCGCCGGCGTCGGCATACCGCCTAATCACCAGATCGGGCGCCATGAGGCGCCCTCCGTGTTCAAGTTCGAGTGGTCACCGGACGAACGCAAGCACATTGCCCTGCAGGAGGTCACGCCGCTGGACGCAGCGACCTTCTTCGACCGGCTGGCGTTCGCGGTGAATCTGTCGCCCAACCGTAGCCTGATGGTGTTCGTCCACGGCTACAACACCGAGTTTTCCGAGGCCGTGCCCCTGGTTGCCCAGTTCGCCACCGATCTGAAGTTTTCGGGACCGGTCCTGCTGTTCAGCTGGCCATCCCAAGGCAGTGTCACCGGGTACTCGGTCGACGAGACCAATGTCGAGTGGTCCCAGTTCCATCTGGTGGAGGTGCTCAACGCACTGCTCGACCAGACGCCGGCGCGTCAGATCTACCTGGTCGCCCACAGCATGGGGAGCCGCGCCGTGACCCGCGCCTACAATACCCTGGCCGGCGACCGCAGCGTCTACGGTCCGAACCCCATACGCGAGATGGTCCTGGTCGCACCGGATATCGACGCCGACGTTTTCCGGCAGGACATCGCCCCGCACCTTGACCGCAACGGTATCCATGTCACCCTGTACGCCTCGTCCGGGGACCGCGCGCTGCTCGCCTCCAAGGCTTTCCACGGCTACCCGCGGGCCGGCGATTCGGGTGAGGGCCTCGTGATAGTGCCCGGCGTTGAGACAGTGGACGCCAGCGACGCATCGGGCGGTCTGCTGGGGCACTCCTACTTCGCGGAGGATCGACGGATCATGGAGGACATCTTTGGTCTGATACAGACCGGTCAGCGTGCCGACGGTCGCTTCGGGCTGGAGGCCGTCGACACACCCGGCGGTCGTTACTGGACATTCCGCAAGTAGACACCGGTTAGCGCCGAGGCTTGGATTGCCGACCTTGTTCGGCGAACGGTCGGGGGTGGCCTGCGGACACTACCGGTATGGTCCTGCGATACAAGACGCGCGGGCGTAAACGGCCCATCCCAGTCCGGCGGGCGCACTGCGCGGGCCCTGACCCGAATACCAAGAAGCCCGCTTGCGCGGGCTTCTTCGAGCTCGGTCAAGGAGCGACGGGCGGAGGCTACTTCGCCGCCAACGCGTCCAGTTGCTTGGCAGGTATGATCTGGCCGTTGAGCGCCGCGTCCTTGGCGCTGCGCCCGTAGGCCACGGCCATCAGGGTCGAGTAGTAGACCACCGGCATCTTGAACTTGGTGCCGTAGGTGGCGTTGATGTCGTCCTGGTAGACCTCGACGTTCATCTGGCACACGGGGCACGGCGTCACGATCATGTCTGCGCCATGGTCGTAGGCGGCCTCGATGATACCCTTGACCATCTCCTGGGACTTCTCCGGTTCGGAGAAGGCCAGCGCGCCGCCGCAGCACTGCACCTTTTTCTCGTAGTCCGGGATCGAATCGCCGCCGAGGGTCTCCACCAGCTTGTCGAGATACTTGGGGTTCTCGTAGGACTCACCCGCAATCCCGAAAGGCCGGTTGGTCTGGCAGCCGACATAGCCCGCGATCTTGATGCCTTCCAGGGGTTTCTTGACCTTGGCGCCGATGGCCTCGTAGCCGATGTCCTCGATCAGGACCTCGGCCATGTGCTTGATGGGGGTGTCGTTCTTGAGCTTCAGCCCGGCCTCGGCCAGCGCGGTGTTGGCCTCGGCCAACAGGGACTGGTCCTCGTGCAGGCGCTCCGCCGCCTCGCGGGTGGAGAGCCAGCAGGCGGCGCAGGTGGCGACGATCTCCTGGCCCGGGTTGTGCTGCTCGGACAGGGCGATGTTGCGCGCCGAGAGGGTCAGGCGCGGCAGCTCACCGCCGCCGGCATAGCCGATGGAGGCGGCGCAGCAGTTCCAGTCGGGGATCTCGTTGAGCTGGATGTCCAGCTCCTCGCACATGGCCTGGACCGAAACCATGTAGTTGGAGGACGAGGCGCCCTTCTGAGATGAGCACCCCGGGTAGAAGGAATATTCTTTCTTCGCCATTGGTGTCTTCTCCTCAAGCGCCGTGCTTGGCAATTCGGGCGGCTTCCAGCTCATGGGCCTTCGCCAGCGCCTTCTGGAATCCGCTCAGATCTTTCACCGCGTGCCCCCCGAGGATCTCCATGGGGTTCATGCGCTTGGTCTTCATCATGTTCAGCCCGAGCTTCTGCTTCGCCATGGCCGTCTTCACGCCCTCTCCGAAGCCATTCATGAAGTAGAGCGACAGGCCAAGCTTCAGCTCGTTGACCCGGCCCTTCTTCATCAGGTTGTCCCAGAACAGCTGGGCGAACTTTGCCGTAGGTTGGTTCTGGGGTACCAGACCAAGCCGTTTCGCGTAATTGGCCAGTCCATGCATGATGTGGGTGATCGGCAGCTGGCGCGGGCAGCGCACGATGCAGTTGTAGCAGGACGTGCACATCCACATGGAGTCCGACTTCAGGACCTCGTCGCGCTTGCCGGCGCGAATCATCATGAAGATCTCCTGGGGTGGGTGCTCCCAGAACTTGCCCAGGGGGCAGGAGCCCGAGCACACGCCGCACTGCATGCACATCTTGACCCACTCGCCCTCCTCAACATTCGCCTCAACCTCCTTGAGGAAGCTGTTGCGATACTTGTCGATCATCGCTGTATTCAGGTCGCCCATGGAAACGATCTCCGGTATTCGGTCGTAGGGCGGATGCCCGAGGGGCGATCCGCCGTCTCCGCGGTTGCGGCGAATTGGCGGAACGGCCTCTAGCGTTCCGCCGTACGGTCAGAATTTAAAGGGGCTCATGCCGATCTTCTCGACCGTCGCGGCCATGTCGTTGATCAGCTGCGGCGCGCGCTTGATGTCGGTGATTGCGACCTCGTACACCGACACGCGCTCGACCTCCAGGTTGAGCTGGGTGAGGGTGTCGCCGACCTTCGAGAGCCGCTCGGCCGCCATCTTGGAGCCGCGCACGAAATGGCACTGATAGTCGTCGTCGCGCCGACAGCCCATCAGCACGATGCCGTCGTAGCCGGAGTTCAGCGCGTCGGTGACCCAGGACAGGCTGACCGATCCCAGGCAGCGCACCGGGATAACTCGGGCGAAGGGGCTGATGTGCTCGCCCGCCTGGGCGGCCATGTCGAGCGCCGGGTAGGCGTCGTTCTCGCAGGCAAGGGCCAGGATGCGCGGCTTCTCCGAGAACTCGTCGGGCACGTCAACGGCCTTGATCTGCTGGCCGACGGTGTCGATAGAATAGTTCTCGAACGAGATCACCCGCACCGGGCAGGCGCCCATGCAGGTGCCGCAGCGCCGGCAGCGGGACTCGTTGAACTGCGGGTAGCGCTGCTCGTCCTCGTTGATGGCCCCAAACGGGCACTCCACGGTGCAGCGCTTGCACTGGGTGCAGCCCTCCTTGCGGAAGCTAGGGTAGGACAGGTCGCCGACACGCGGGTGGGCGGCAGAGCCGCGGGCGGCATTCTCGGCCGCCTGGATCGCCTTCATGGTGGCGCCCACCGCGTCATCCATCGCCTGCTTCATGTCCATCGGACGACGAACCGGGCCGGCGGCATAGATGCCGCTACGCCGCGTCTCGTAGGGGAAGCAGATGAAGTGGCTGTCGACGAAGCCGTTTTTGAGAATCGGCAGGTCGGTGCCCTGGCGATAGTCCAGGTTCAGGATCGAAGGCGGAGCGACGGCCAGGGCCGCACGGGCGGCCGCCTTCTCCTCCTCGGTCGGGGCCTCGTCCACGGCGAGCTGCGCGTAGGGATCGGGACCCGAGTTGGGGACCTGGCCGGTGGCGAGCACCACCAGATCGCAGTCCATCTCGGTGTCCTCGTCCAGGATCAGGTCCTTGAACTTCACCTTCAGGCTACCGCCGTTCGCGACCACCTCGGAGGCCTTGCCCTTGGAGAAGGTGACCATGGCCTGTTGGCCTGAGCGGTAGAAGTCCTCTCCGGCGGCACCCGGGGTGCGCAGGTCGTCGAACAGCACCGTCGCATCGCAACCCGGATTCTGGGCCTTGAAATACATGGCCTGTTTGATGGACTCCGTGCAGCAGAAGCCCGAGCAATAGGGCAGGTGGCCCTCCTTGGTGGAGCGCTGCCCGGCGCACTGGATGAAGGCGACCGACTGCACCTCCTTGCCGTCGGACGGGCGCTTGATGATGCCGCCGTTGGTCTCCTTGGCCAGCTTCTCGAACTCGAAGTTGGTCATCACGTCCGGCGTCTTGCCGTAGGCGAACTCGGGCAGCTTATTGGCGTCGTAGGGCTTGTAATCCGTGGCTTGGACGATGGCACCGAAATTCTCGGTAAGGGTGGTGCCGGACTCGGTGCTGATGTCCGCGCTGAAGCGGCCCGGGGCCCCGGATGTCTTGGTGATCTTGGCGTTGAGATGGACCGTGATGCGCCCGCTAGCCATCACCTGCTCGATCAGGTCGTCTACGCCCGGGTCTTCCGGCTGGGGCAGATCGACATCCTTGCCGTTGGGCACGTCAAAGGCCGCGGCGCGGAACGGCACCCGCTTGTAAAGGTCCTTCCAGACGCCGCCGAGCACCGGCTCGTCGCACACCAGATGCGCCGGGTAGCCGGCGGCGGCCGCCTCGAGCGCGGCAGTCATTCCGGTCATGCCGCCACCGACCACCAACAGGGTCTTGTTCAGCTCCTGCTCGCCGGATGGCTCCGGCACGGTCATGAACTTGATCTCCGCGCAGGCCATACGGACATAGTCGTCCGCCATCTCCTGGGTGGTCTCCTGGTGCTCATCGCCCTCGGGGCGGGCCCAGATGACGCCCTCGCGCAGGTTGGCGCGGGACATGGCCACGCTCGGGAAGTTGAAGGCCTCGACCTTGGAGCGGCGCGAGCAGGCGGCGATCATGACGTGGGTGGCGTCACCGGAGTCGATGTCGGCCTGGATCATGGCCACGCCCTCGGCGCCGCACAGCATCTCGTGCTGCTTACAATTGGCGATCTTGCCCTCGCTCGCCGCGATCTTCTGGAGCTGGTTTGCGTCCAGGCGCTCGCCGATTCCGCAGCCGGTGCAGATGTAACCGGCGAGTTTTTTCTCCGCTGCCATGGCTTAGACCTCCGCTCTGGCGACGCTGTTGACGACCTGGATGGCGCGGAGCGCCGCCCCGGTGGCGTGTTGGACAGCACGGTTCACGTCGAGTGCATCGGAGGCGCTGCCGGCCGCGAACACGCCGCCGTTGGCCGTATCGGCCTCGATGAAGCCCTCGCGGTTGACGACGATCGGTACGGGGAAGCTCGCCGGATCCACGGAGGGCTCCATGCCGATTGCCAGCACCACCAGGTCATGGGGCTCGGCGAAGCGCTTATAGCCCTCGGTATCCACGCCGTGGATCACCGGACTGCCGTCCTTGTCCTGGGTGATCGAGGCCGGCTTGGACTTGATGAATTTGATGTTCTGGTTGGCGCGGACCTTCTGGTAGAAGTCCTCGAAGCGGTCGATCGCCCGCAGGTCAATGTAGTAGACATTGATCTCGGCCTCGTCTCCGAACGCTTCGGCCACATAGGTGCACTGCTTCAGCGACGCCATACAGCAGATGCGCGAGCAGTGCAGCAGGTGGTTGCGGTCGCGCGAGCCGGCGCACTGGATGAAGGCCACCTTCTTGGCCTCCTTGCCGTCGGAGGGACGCACCAGCTTGCCGCCGGTGGGGCCGGACGGGTCGGCCATGCGCTCGAACTCGACGCTGGTGATCACGTTGGCGATGCGGTCGTAACCGTAGGGCTGGATCTTGGCCGCGTCGTAGGGCCGCCAGCCGGTCGCCCAGATCACCGCGCCGCAGGGGAAGTCGATAGTCTGCTCGGCCATGTCGAGGTCGATCGCGCCGTACTTGCAGGCGTCCTTGGCCTTTTGGGCGTCGTCGGTACCAAGGATGCGCGGGTCCAGCACATAGCGTTGGGGCATCGCCATCCGATAGGGCAGATAGGCGCCCTTGCGCTTGCCCAGCCCGTAGTTGTACTCGTCGTCGAACTCGGCCGAGACGGCCCGCTCGCACTCGCCGCAGGCGGTGCAGTTGTCGTTGACGTAGCGGGGCGTAAGTTTGACGGTGGCGGTGTATCGGCCCCTCTCGCCCTTGAGGTCCGTCACCTCGGCCATCGTCAGGATGGTCAGGTTCGGGTTCGTCTTGGCGCGACGCTGGTTGATTTCCAGTCCGCAGGTCGGGAAGCAGAGCTTGGGAAAATACTTGTAGAGCTGGGAGACCCGGCCGCCCAGATAGGGGCGCTTCTCAACCAGCACGACCTGTTTCCCGGTCTCGGCGGCCTCGAGTGCAGCGGTCATGCCGCTGATGCCACCACCGACCACCAGGATGGTCTCGTTGGTTGCGACAACTGCCGTCATGGACTTTCCTCCGTCTTAGCGGAATGGCTTTGCGAACGACTCGGCGACGGGCGGGCGCGGCAATGCGTCGTAGGGGTACCAGGTCGTTCGGGTGGTTCGGAGCGATCGAACCTCCGAATATCGGAACTCGCTAAGGTACCTGCGAAAGCCAATTACCGCCAGTTCAAGGCGGTCCGAAAACCATCGTAGTTTTTGATAATTTGATAGACGTGGGTTATGTCGGTCATCGGGCCGGCCGATGGTCGCGGGCGTGGGTACCGCCCGATCTCAGTGACCGCCGTTTTCTGCTCGCGCGTGCGAGCAAAAAATGTAAGGAACCGGAAAACCGCATTTTCCGGTTCCGCGCTGATCCTTGCCGGGACGGCAAGCAATCGGCTTCTATCAGAGCTGACGGCAGTCGGCGAACATGACCTCGGAGCGGGTTGCGCCGCTGCGCGACCCTTCGGCCTCCATCTTGCTGATCACGTCCATCCCGTCCACTACCTTGCCGAAGACGACGTGCTTCCCGTCCAGCCAGGGTGTCGCCGCCACGGTGATGAAGAACTGCGACCCGTTGGTGTTGGGGCCCGCATTGGCCATGGATAGGGTGCCGGCCTCCGTGTGCTTGAGCTCGAAATTCTCGTCGTCGAACTTGCCGCCGTAGATGGACTCGCCGCCGGTTCCGTTGCCGCGGGTGAAATCGCCGCCTTGGATCATGAAGCCCGGGATGATCCGGTGGAACGGGCTGCCCTTGAAGTGCAGGGGCTTGCCGCTCTCGCCGGTTCCCTTCTCGCCGGTGCACAGGGCGCGGAAGTTCTCGGCGGTTTTGGGGGCAACGTCCGCGAACAACTCGACGGTGACCGTGCCGGCCGGCTCACCGCCGATGGTCACGTCCATCGCGACCCGGGGGTTGGCCGCGAACGCGCTCGTGGGCAGGGTTGCGATCAGGGCGCTAGCGATAAGGGTGTGCTTCATTCTCGTGACTCCTCCGTTGGGATTGATGGATTCGGTGGATGTTACCGGTGCGGGTTATGCGGCGGGGCACCTGCCAGCCTTTCAGGGCGTCTCATCGCGGGCGGTGATCTCGCAGTCCGAGCCTTTCAGGTCTGCCGGTGGTGGGAACTGCTTCACCAGACCGTCCGGCAACTCCCCGCGTCCGGCCTGATAGAGTGCGCCGGACTCCAGCATGATGGTCACCATGACCGTCAGCAGCAGCGGGACCACGGCGATTCGCGCCCAGACGGCCGATCTCATGTCCTGGGATTCCAGCTTACGCCGCTCCATCTGCTGCATCGCCGGAGCAAGCCCCTTGATATGTTCCTCGATCCGCGCCTCGTCGCTGCCGCCGGCGAAGAGCGGGATGCTCAGGATGGCGCCGCAGACGAGGTAGGCGCCAAGCAACAGCCGATAGCGGGACGCGGCGAGCTTCCAATGGGCCGCGACGAACCAGGGCGCGTTCTTCTCTGCCCGCGACGCCCGCAACCAGGTGAGCCCTATGACGACCAGAGACAGGACCAGGGGCACGGCCATCGCGGCCCACCGGTGGGTGCCGATCAATGAGTCCGGACGGGCCATGGAGCCGGCGAGCAGCACCACACCGATCAGTAGGTTGAATAGCAACAGGTTGACCATCGCCAACTCGTGAGGGCCCTTGGCTCTGGCGCGCGAGGGCTGGTCGACCGGGAAAAACATTGGGTGCCGCTGCCGCGTTGGTTGGGTCAACGGTGAAGTATCCGGGAATTGTCGGCGTTGTCACTGCGTAAAGGCAATCGCGGTCCGGCTCGTGCGGGCGCGTCGGCCTGTGCGATCATGTGGGTCTTGCCGACAACTACAGACGAGACCGAGATGCCGCTTCCAGAGCTGACGACCTACCCGGAGAACAGCACCGAGGCCATGCTTCGGGTGCTGGCGCTGTTCATTATCAGCGACGGGGAGGTCGCCGACGCGGAGATCGACATACTGGGCGAGCTCGGTGTTCTCGAGGCACTCGACGCGAGCTGGGACCGCTTCGCCGGCGTGCTCGATACCTATTGTGACGACCTGATCGCCCATGCCGGCACCTCCCGATATGTAGGCGTCGCCGATCGCGATTGGGTCGACGCGGTGCTGGCGGGCGTCACCGATCCCGAACGGCAGCGGATACTGGCCTCGACGCTGTTGCTGGTGGCGCGCTCAGACGGCTACTTCGCCGACGCCGAGCTCGCGGTCTTCCAGCAGATCCTGAATCGCTGGGGGCTCGACATCGACGAGCTGGTGCCGGAGAACTGATCCACTGCAGACCAACGGCGTACGCTAAGCCGAGCCGGACCCCGGCGACGAGCGGTTATACTCGCCGGTCATAGTCGTCGCCAGCCTCACGGAGCGCCCGATGCGCGAATCTATCCTCGTCGGCAAGGGTCCGGAGCCGGTCCGCATACTCGCGCGGATGGCCAATCGCCACGGCCTGGTCGCGGGGGCGACCGGTACCGGTAAGACGGTCACGCTGCAGTCGCTGGCCGAGCAGTTCAGTCGCATCGGCGTGCCGGTGTTCCTCGCGGACGTCAAGGGGGATCTGGCGGGCATCGCCATGCCGGGGGGCGACAACAAGAAGGTTGCCGAGCGGGCGGCCGAGATGGACCTCGCCGCCGAGGGCTTCGAATACACCGGCAATCCGGTGACCTTCTGGGATATCCGCGGCGAACAGGGTCACCCGGTCCGCACGACCATCACCGAGCTTGGTCCGATGCTGCTGTCGCGCCTCCTGGACCTCAACGATGTCCAGGAAGGCGTCATCAATATCGTGTTTCAGGTCGCCGACGAGAACGGCTGGTTGCTGCTGGATCTGAAGGACCTGCGCGCGCTCCTCACCCATGTGGCCGAGGAGGCGGAGGCGCTGCGCACCCGATACGGCAATGTCTCGAAGGCGAGCGTCGGGGCGATTCAGCGGCGGCTGCTCGGACTCGAGCGGCAGGGCGCCGAGACCCTGTTCGGCGAGCCCGCGCTGGCGCTCCAGGACATGATGCAGACCGACGAGCAGGGCCGCGGCTACATCAACGTGCTGGCCGCGGACAAGCTGATCCATACGCCGGCCATCTACTCCACCTTCCTGCTCTGGCTGCTCTCGGAGCTGTTCGAGGAGCTACCGGAGGTCGGCGACCCCGAGCGGCCGCGGCTGGTCTTCTTCTTCGACGAGGCCCACCTGCTGTTCGACGGTTCACCAAAGGTGCTGGTCGAGAAGATCGAGCAAGTCGTCCGGCTGATCCGCTCCAAGGGTGTTGGGGTCTACTTCGTTACCCAGAACCCGCTCGACGTCCCGGAGGAGGTCCTCGGCCAGCTCGGCAATCGCGTGCAGCACGCCCTGCGCGCCTACACCCCGAAAGACCAGAAGGCGGTGCGGGTGGCCGCCCAGACCTTCCGGCCGAATCCCGATCTCGACACCGAGGCCACGATCACGGCGCTCGGCGTCGGTGAGGCGCTGGTCTCCGCGCTGGACGTGGAAGGTATCCCCGGGGTCGTGCAACGCGTCGACGTGGCGCCCCCGGGGAGCCGGCTCGGGCCGATCGATTCCGCCGAGCGCCAGGCCGTCATGGACCAGTCCCTGGTCAAGGGTGTCTACGACATCAGCATCGACCGGGTGTCCGCCTACGAGGTGTTGGAGCAGCGCGCGGCGGACGCCACGGCCGCGGCCGCCGCACCCGAGTTGCCGGACCTCTCGGATTTGCTGCGAGACACCGGTTCCTCGACGCCTAAGGGGCGCTCGAGCAGTCGCCAGTCCCCGATCGAGGCCTTCGCGTCCAGCGCCATGCGCTCGCTCGGCACTCAGATCGGGCGCCAGATCGTCCGCGGTGTGATGGGTTCCCTGTTCGGCGGGAGCACCCGCCGCCGGAGCTGAAAATCGGTCCCGGCCGCTGAAGCAGGTCATGATCACCGGCCGACACCGCGAGAGGTAGCCGAGTGGACGGTTTCGCCTACACGCTCGAGCTCGCGGTCCGCGACTACGAGTGCGACATGCAGGGCATCGTCAACAACGCCGTCTACCAGAACTATCTGGAGCACGCCCGTCACCAGTACCTGAAGGGGATCGGCGTCGACGTAGTCGACTTCGCGCGCCGCGGGATCCGTTTGGTCGTGGTCCGCGCCGAGCTGGACTACCGGCACCCCCTGACCAGCGGCGACCGATTCGCCGTGCGGCTCAACCTGGTCCGCGTCTCGCGGATCCGTTACGCCTTTCTGCAGGAGATCGTCCGGCTGCCCGATGGCCGGCCGATTCTCGAGGCCCGGATCCTGGGGGCGGCGTTGAACGACCGCGGCCGGCCGACAATGCCGGCGGAGCTGGAGTCCCTGCTGGCCTAGCCCGGCTTGCCCCTCAGCCGCCAGGCCCCAAATTTCAGGCGACCCGCGCAATCTCGAGAGCACGCGCCGCTGGCGCACCCACGTCCACCTCGGCAGAGCCGCGTGCTCAGGCTCGGAGGCGGTAGAGGTGTCACCAAGGGTCACCCACCAGGCAACCAGGAGATGTCCAGTGCAGCATGAGCTGAGAGTCCTCAGGCCCGAGGAGTACTACATCGAGGACGAGCCCTACTACGAGCCAATCGGCGACGAGATAACCGTGTTCGAGGCGGCCTACACCAATCGTCTGCCGGTCCTGCTCAAGGGGCCGACCGGCTGCGGCAAGACTCGTTTCATGGAGTACATGGCCTGGCGGCTCAAGCGCCCGCTCATCACCGTATCCTGCCACGACGACCTCACCTCCTCCGATCTGGTCGGGCGCTTCCTGGTGAAGGGCGGCGAGACCATCTGGGTCGACGGGCCGCTGGCGAGGGCCGTGCGCGCTGGCGGCATCTGTTATCTGGACGAGATCGTCGAGGCGCGCAAGGACACCACGGTCGTGATCCACCCGTTGGCGGACGACCGGCGCGTGCTGCCGATGGAGAAGGTCGGAGAGCTGTTGGAGGCGCCCGACAGCTTCTGTCTTGCGATCTCCTACAACCCCGGCTATCAGAGCGTTTTGAAGGATCTCAAGCAGTCGACCCGGCAGCGCTTCGTGGCCTTGGAGTTCGATTACCCCGCCTCGGCGCTGGAGCAGCGGATCGTCGAGGCCGAGTCCGGGATCGACGATGGCCGGGCCCGTCAGCTGGTCAAGTTCGCCCACATGACGCGCAACCTGAAGGGGCAGGGGCTCGACGAGGGCGCATCGACTCGGCTGCTGGTCCACGCCGCCAAGCTGATGGTCGCCGGGGTGACTCCGGTCGTCGCCTGCAGGAGCGCGGTGGCCCAGGCGCTGACCGACGACGCCGATATGCTCTCCGCCATCAATGAGCTCAGCGCGTCTCTGTTCTGATTCCCGCTCCAGTCCCGGTCTTGATCCGAGCTGGGAGCCGGGTCCCGGGCTGGTACCGCGGCCATGACTGACCGCCGAGCGCAGTCGGCGCGGGCCCCGCTGGACGCGCATTCGCTGGAGGAGCGGATGGACGTCTTCCTCGACCCCGCCCTGTCGTCCCGGCGGACCGCGGCCGCGCCGGCACTGGATCTCTCGGCGTTCGATCGGGCCGAGCAGGACTTCGTGCTCCACTGGGGTACCGTGATCGCCCGCGACAACGCGGAGCTGGCCTACCAGTTCACGGCCTTTGCGCCGGAGGCCCTGCGCCTGATGGACCAGGCCGCCGTCGAGTCCTGGCTGCTGTACGCGATGGACCTCTACGACAAGAAGGGCCAGATGCCGGCGATCCGGGCCTTTCAGGAGGTCGCGGACTTCGCGGCAAATACGCGGGAGCGGCTGGCCGGCGTCGCGCTGGAGGACTGTGCCGGTGTCCTGGAGCGCTTCATCTGCGGGCTCAACGGGCGGCCGCTGAAGATCGCGGCCGGCGAGCGGTGCTTCACCGACACCGAAAGCGTCTTCCTGCCGGCGGTTCTGGGTCGCATGGCGGACAAGGACGCCAACTTCAGGCTGTACAAGGCCATGGCGGTACACCAGTGGGCGCAGAATTGGTACGGGACCTGGCGCGCCGGTGTCGTGCTCGATGCGGTTTCTTCCGGTCGACTGGCGGGGTCGGACCTGGAGCTGTTCCACGCCCTGGAGACGGCGCGGCTCGACGCCCGAATCGCCCGCGATTTCCCCGGCCTTCACCGGGACATGGCCGCGCTGCGACGGGAGCTGGATGCGGATGAAACACTCCCGCTGGAGCTGACCCGCCCCCTTGGTGCCGTCGGGGCCGGGGTGCGCGACAGCCTAGGGCTGGCCGGGGACCTGTCCGGGACGGCGGCCACCCCGTGCTGCTATCGCGGCGAGCTCCAGCCCGAGGCGGTGAGGGCACGGCTCGCCGTCCGCGCGGAGCTGGAGCGGGACAGGTTCCGGGTCGCGCTCGCCCGGCTGGTGGAGGAGCGGGACGGCCGCCCCCCCGGCGAGGACCGGCCGGAGGCCGAGATGCTCCCGGAGACCCGGGACCGGATCGCCACCCGCCCCAGGGAGGATCCGGAAAGCCCCAACGGCTTCAGCTACCAGTTGTTCCTCGACGGTCTCCCGGTTGCGCCGCCCGAGGATATGGTTTCGACGATGGAGAGCATCATCCAGGACCACGGCGAGATTCCGCCCGATTTCCTGGTGGCCGCCGGTCCGGGGCTCTACCGGCGCCGATCGCTCGGCGGCAGGGACCCGGACTCCGTCTGGGCGGGGACCTATCATGAGGAGGGCGCGTTCATCTACGACGAGTGGGACCATAGCCGCCAGCACCACCGCAAGGGCTGGTGCGTGCTGCGCGAGCACGCGGTCGAGCCGGTCGGTTCGGGGTTCTACGGCCGGACATTGCGCAAGTACGGTGGCCTGGTCAAGTCCATACGCCGGACCTTCGAGGTGCTTCGGGGAGAGGACAGGATCCTGAAGCGGCAGCCCGACGGCGAGGACGTCGACATCGACGCCATCGTCGACGCTTACGCCGACACGCACGCCGGCCTCGAGATGTCGGATCGGCTGTTCACCCGGCTGCACAAGGACGAGCGGAACATCGCCGTTATGCTGATGGTGGACATGTCGGGCTCCACCAAGGGTTGGATCAACGATGCCGAGCGCGAGGCCGTTATCCTGCTCTCGGAGTCACTCGATACCCTCGGAGATCGGTTCGCGATCTACGGATTTTCCGGCTGGACCCGCAAGCGCTGCGAGGCCTACCCGATCAAGGGTTTCGATCAGCCCTACGACGAGGCCGTCAAGGCCCGGATCTGCGGCATCGGACCTCGCGACTATACCCGTATGGGCGCGGCCATCCGCCACCTCGCCCGGTTGCTGCGCGAGCAGGAGGCGCGGACCAAGCTCCTGATCACGCTCTCCGACGGCAAGCCGGACGACTACGACCACCAGTATCGGGGGGAGTACGGGATCGAGGATACCCGCCAGGCCCTGTTCGAGGCCCGCCTGGACGGGATTCATCCCTTCTGCATCACTATCGACGAGGCGGGCGCCGACTACCTGCCCCATATGTACGGGGCGGCCAACTACACCGTCATCTCCGATGTCGCCAAGCTGCCACTGAAGGTGTCGGACATCTACCGCAAGCTGACCTCGTGACCGGGGCGGGTTGGCCGGGGTAGAGTCGTCCGGACCCGGCGCGCGCCCGACTTGCTTTTCAAACCAGCCATTGGCACCCTCGCTGCTCGCCGGTTGCCCGGCTACTACTATCACAACGGAGGATCTGATGAAGTTACCCATCGGTTTGTCTCTCGCTGCCCTGCTAACGGGTGCGGCGAGCGTCTACGCCCAGCCCTACGGCTTCCCCCCGCAGCCGATGCCGCTGGGCCCCGTCCCCGGGATACAGGCCGCGCCGATGCCCGGTCCGGGGCCCATTCGACCCGGGTACGCGGGGCCGGGGGGGCCGGACGCGGAGCAGGCCATGAAGGCCCAGATGGCGGCGGACCCGATGCTGCAGGCCAGCAACGTGCTGAAGGAGGGGATCGACAAGCTCATGGCGTACCTCGGGCAGGAGGAGTCGCCGAACAAGCTGCAGGTGGCAGCCTTCCTGGATCGGGACATTGCCCCCTACTTCGACTTTCCTTACATGGCTCAATGGGTTGCGGGTCCTGCCTACGCGGGAATGAGCGACGATGAGAGGAGCGCGCTGGCGGCACGCCTGGAGTCGAGCTTCCTGTCGGCGCTGACTGGTTACATGGCCGACTACAAGGGTCAGGGGGTCCGACTACTCCGGCCGAAGATGGGGCCGCGTGGCTCGGTCGACGTAAACGTCGCCATCCTGCGTCCGGGCTCCTACCCGTCGAAGATGAAGTTCCGGATGTACAAGTCCGAGGACGGCTGGAAGGTCTACGACGTGGTCGCGAACAGCCGCAGCGCCGCGGCCTACTATCGCGTAAGGTTCCAGCGTTCCGCGGCCCACCAGGGTCCCGCCTATCGGCGCTGATCCCGGCCGCGGGTTCCCGGATGCTCGGTCCGCCCCAGGGAGGGGGCGCATTCGCAATGGCTTCCCGCCTCGATTCTTGTGCTTGCCGCCGCGGGCCCTGATCTATGGCCCTGTGAGCAACGGCCACCCAGCATTTCGCAGAACCTACCGGCGGATCGGTATCCGTCCTCCCGTTGACAGGACCCGCCGAAGCGGTCGCTTTGGCGGCTTCGCTCGGGCTCGACCGGCGCGCGGCCGGCGGCCGGGCGGAGCCGCATGAGCGAGCCCCTGCCAAGCGCCGACGACACGCCGTCCAGGCTGGGCCGGGTGATGTTGTTCGCCGCCTGGGCGGTCGGGCTCGCGCTGCTGGTCATGCTGTTCAACGGCGCGCTCGAGCGGCAGCAGAACCCGAACCCGGACCCGATCGCTACCCGGGACGATGCGGGTGTCCCCCAGGTGGTCCTGCGACGCAATCGTGCGGGCCACTATGTCTCCGGAGGGCGGATAAATGGCGAGCCGGTGGTGTTCCTGCTGGACACCGGCGCGACCGATGTCGCCCTGCCGCTGCCCCTGGCCCGGCGTCTCGGCCTGCGGCTGCGGCCCGGGGCATTGAGCAAGACCGCAAACGGCACCGTGCAGACCTGGAGCGCCCGTCTGGACAGCGTCGATCTGGGCGGGCTCGTCGCCCGCGACGTGCGTGCCGCGGTGCTTCCGGACATGCCGGGGGACGAGGTATTGCTGGGCATGAGCTTTTTGAAGCGGCTCGAGCTCATCCAGCGCGGTGACACTCTGACGCTCAGGCCCCACCGCGGCGGCTGATTGCTCCCGGCAACGCCGTCTTGTATCCGCGCTCCGCGGTTCAATCGACCAGAAGTACGACCCCTCCGCGCCGCGGGTCGCCGGCGCCGGTCAGCAACCCGCTGGGATCCGCCGCGACGCTGTGCGCGCCGCCGAAAAAGACGCTGCCCCGGTTCCAGAGCCTCAGATTGGGCCAGTTCGCGGCGAGGGCCTCGACCGTGGGCCCGTCGATCGGCGGCTCCAGGTTCAGCAGATCGCCCTCGAAATGGATGCGCGGCGCCGCGACCGCCGCCTCGAGGTCTAGCCCGAAGTCGACCAGGTTGCTGATCACCTGCAGGATCGCGCTGCGGATTCGATTCGAGCCGGAGGACCCGGTGACGACCCAGGTCCCGTCAGGCAGGGCCAACAGGGTTGGGGACATCATCGAGCTGATTCGGCGGTCGGGGGGCCACCGATGGAAGCCGTCGGGATTGATGTCCTCCTCGCCGAGCATATTGTTCAGCACGATACCGGTCCCCGGCAGGACGTAACCGGCGCCCTCGCCGTTGGACAGGGTCAGGCTCGCCAGATTGCCCTGGGCGTCGGCCACGCTGATCTGAGTCGTACCGCGGCTGAACCGGGCCGCGCCATCCATCAGGGCCGAGTAACGCGCGAGCAGGTCTCTGTCTGGCTGGCACGCGGCATCCTCCGAGCGAAACGCGGGGTCCCGGCGGATGTCCTGTGTCAGCGACTGCGCGGCGGCCAGCGCGTGCAGGTGCTCCGCCGAGCCGCGCGCGAGCCGGCCCAGGTTTGCCCGCGCCATCAGGCCTAGCGTGAACCCGATCAGCAACCCGCCCTGGGCCGGGGGCGGATTGGTGTAGACGGTCGCGCCCTGGTAGTCGCGCACCAGCGGCGCGCGGCGTTCGACCCGGTAGCCCGCCAGGTCCGCCTCGTCCAGGTGCCCGCCCCGCTCGCGGCAGTCCCGGGCGAGCCGCGCGGCCCACTCCCCACGATAGAACAGATCCTCGCCGCCTCGGACCAGGGCATCCAGGGCGTTCGCCAGGTCCGGCATCGGTACCCGTTCGCCGACCGCGGCCAGCTCGCCGGGCCGCTCCGGACAGGAGTGGAGGGCGAAGGACTCCGGGCTCGCGCGGATGATCGGGGCCACGATCTCGGCGATCGCGTGCTGAAAGGGGTTCTGCTCGATCCCCGAGCGCGCCATGCCGATCGCCGGCGCTGCCAGCTCCGCCAGGGGCAGTCGGCAGAGCTCGCGGTGGATCGCAAACAGGCCGGCAACAGCGCCTGGCGTCGCGATCGACCCCAGGCCGATATGGAACTCCTGCTCCGCGTCGCCGAAGTCCGCGAGTATCGGGTAGAAGTCGAGCGAGTCGGTTGAGCGCCGGTGCCTAGGGGTCTGGGTGAAGAAGTCGTAGAGCACCGGCGGCTTGCCGGCCGGGCGGGCCAGCAGGAAGCCTCCGCCCCCGAGCGAGGCCAGAACGGGCTCGGTCACGCAGGCCGCGCAGAGCCCTGCGAGCACCGCGTCGAAGGCATTCCCTCCCAGGCGAAGGGCCGACGCGGCCGCCTCCGCCGTCAGTGGGTGCCCCGCCGCAACGCTACCGCTCATCGTCATTTTCGACCGCTCGGCGGCTAACGCGGATCAAGGCCACGGAAACGGCCTCGGGAATTGGACGGAGGCCTTGCGAAATGCTGAACTGACATCGTGTCATGCGACCGTACGCCCGATCGGGGATGCTGGACCCGATTGTAACCTTGCCGTACGAGCGCGCCGATCAATTGCACGAATAGCCACCATGGTTGCTCTGTTAAACGCGGCTCCAACAATCGATCGCAGGGAAGATGTCGAGGCGCTGCGCCTGGCCCTCGAGGCGATGCGCCGGGAGGCCGGCCAGGAGATCTCCCGACTCAATCGCAAGCTTGCCGAACGGGAATACGACGCGGAGCGTATTGTCGCCACGGCGGCCGAGCGCCAGGCCATGGAGCAGGAGCTGTCCACGCTTCAGAGCACGCTCAACGAGAAGGAGCAGGTGCTCGACCGAATTACCGACGAGTGCCGCCGCCTCGAGGACGAGCTTGAGGACCGGCATCTGGTGTTCGACGATCTCAGAGAGGAGGTGGCGCGGAAGGACCTTTCCCTGAAAGAGGCGCGGGAGGAGGTGGAGCGTCTGCAGCTGGCGCTGGAGGAGCTTCGGGAACGGCCCTCCGCGAGCACGACCCCGGCCAGCCCGACTGTGCCGACTGCACCGGTCCCGAATGTCCGATCTTCCTCGGTGGGCCTGCTGTCCGGCCTGATGGTGCTCGCGGTCGTCGGTTTGGCCGTTTGGGGTGGCACCCGGGTTGACATGACGTTCCCCTGGAAGCCGCTGGTCGTTTCACGGCCGCTCGTTGATCAGCCGGCTCCGGGTTCGGGGAGTGGCAGCGTCCCCGAACCCTTGGCTGCGCCGGGCGCGGCTGATCAGACCGGTCCGGTCGAGAGGTCCGCGCCCCTGGTCTCTCCGCCGGTCGCATCGAGGCCGACCCAACGCGACGCGCTGCGCGTCGGTGGTCAGGGCCCCACGCTGGTCGCGCTGGAGGGCGGCGCCTTTCGGATGGGGCACAACAGCCTCTCCGGCGCGGACTATGGTCCGGAGCACCAGGTCCAGGTCCCGCCATTCCTGATCGGCGCCTACGAGGTGACCTTCGAGCAGTACGACCATTACGCGCGCGCCGCGGGGCGCCCCCTTCCGCCCGACTTCGGCTTCGGGCGCGGGACGCGGCCCGTCGTCGGCGTGACCTGGTCCGAGGCGTCGGCCTACGCCGACTGGCTGTCGCGGCAGACCGGCGAACGCTACCGGCTGCCCACCGAGGCCGAATGGGAGTACGCGGCGCGCTCCGGAGGCGAGGCCCACTACCCTTGGGGCTTTGGTATGGAGCGGGGCCGAGCGGTCTGTTTCGACTGCGGGACATCCTGGGACAACCGGTCCTCTGCTCCTGTGGGGAGTTTCGATCCGAACCCCTTCGGACTCCACGACACGGCCGGAAATGCACTCGAATGGGTCGCGGACTGTTACCACTCGGGCTATCAAGGAGCACCCGTGGACGGCGGCCCCGTGGCCAGCGGCGACTGCGACAGGCGTGTCGCGCGCGGCGGCGCCTTCAACAAGCCGTCGGCCTCGATGCGGGCCTACGTCAGGGCCTCGTTCGTGCCCGAGACCCGCCTGAACATGCTCGGATTCCGGGTTGCCCGGAAGCCCTGAACGCGCGCCATCCCGGCGGGTTCTGGGGGTCGGTGTCGCCACGCTGGATCTGATCCACGAGGTCTCGGCCTACCCTCCTGAAGACACCGAGCTCCGCGCCCTTGCGCAGCGCCGGACGTGCGGCGGAAACGCCGTCAATAGCCTCGGTCTGCTCGCACAGCTCGGCCGTTCCTGCGCTTGGGTCGGGACCCTGGCAGACGACGCCGCGAGCGACCTTATTCGCTCTCACCTGGCGCGCCGGGGCATCGACGCGTCCCACGCCACTCGGGTCCTCGGGGGGAGCACGCCGACCTCCTGCATCGCGGTGAGCCGCGCCAATGGTAGCCGGACCATCATCCATTACCGCGACCTTCCCGAGCTTGACGCCGAGTCCTTTGGTGCGGTCCCGCTCGAGGGGTTGGACTGGGTCCATTTCGAGGGGCGAAATCCCGTCGAAACGCTTTCCATGATCCGCCGGGTACGCGACGAGGCGCCCGCCGCCGGGCTTTCGCTGGAACTCGAGAAGTCTCGTCCCGGCGTCGACGCACTGCTCGAGGGACCTCGGGTGATCCTCGCCGGTCGGGGATTCGCGCAAGCGCGCGGATTCACCGACGCGGGCCGGTTTCTTGACGACCTCGCCGAGCGTTCCGGGGCCATCCTATGCGTGGCCGCCTGGGGGGCGGAAGGGGCCTTCTACCGGGAACGCGGCGGAAATACCCACCGGGTCTCCGCCCATGAGCCTGCCCGGGTCGTCGACACGCTCGGCGCCGGCGACGTCTTCAACGCCGGGGTCATCGACGGCTTGCTTGACGGGTTGAGCGCGAAAGAGGCAATCACGCGCGCCGTTCGGCTGGCGGGCCACAAGTGCGGGCACACGGGCCTCGACGGGTTGGCCGCGAGCGCCCGGGCGGCCGGGTTCCTATGACCGATGTTGAAGTCGGCCGGCTCGATGATCTAGCCGACCCGGGAAGCCTCGGGTTCAGCATCAAGACCGCCGGACGCGAGGTCGACTGCTTTCTGGTTCGTCGCGGCGGCGCCGTCTTCGGTTACCGGAACAGCTGCCCCCACACTGGGGCGCCGCTCGACTGGCAACCGGACCAGTTCCTTGACCTGTCCGGCGAGCTGATCCAGTGCGCGCTTCACGGCGCCCTGTTTGAGATCGAGACTGGAGTTTGCATCAGCGGACCCTGTCCTGGGCGTTCACTGGTTCGGGTTCATCTCCGGGTCGTCGAGGGGCGAATTCTCATTCGATAGCCCAGAAACGGCACGTTCGGGGTCCGGTTGCGGCTGCTACCAGGCCCACCCGATCGATGGACCCGCTGCGCTCGGGCAGCTTGTTCGCTAGGACGTGCCGCTCAGCCAGTGCGCCAGGCTACGGTCGAACCGCTGTTCCAGGAATCGTATCGTCGGCGCGTAATGCGACTCCAAGGCTTCCCGCACCGGGGCCGGGATTTGGTCGATGGGCACGTCGTTGACGCGTTCGTCCTGGCCCGATGCGGTGCTGAGCCGCGCGGGATCTACCCCAAGAAATTCGCATACGCGACCGAGAACGTTCGAAGGCGATTCGACAACATCGTCATAAAACAGGTAAAGGATCTGGCCGGCGAAGTGCTTCTCCCAATTTTCGATCGTCGCTTGGTACTCTCCTCGCAGCAAGACAGGTGGCTGCATGGTCACCTCAACCAGTACGTCAGGTGACGGCGCCTCGTTCGGACGCATCTCATACCTTCGCCAGAGCTCTTTTCGGACGCTCGACCAAGCCCTCGTGACCGGGTTTCGCATTAAGAAAATTAACTCCAAGCGCGGGATGCGGCCTTTTATCCGGCCAATCCTTTCCTCGCTCAGCAGGCAGTAATCCGGGGTGATTTCGCCCGAGACCCGAGAGCCGCAATCGCGAAAGAATGTCGAGTACCAGCGCCAGTTGACGTCATTGTCAAGATCGAGGGCGGACTTTCGCCGCGGTTTGACCCTAGCTCCATAATCAAACCTGATTAGCAAGGAACCGCAGCTTGGCGCAGCCATTCCTCCGGACGCGGTCCGGTCGCCGCCGCGGCGGCCAGCAGGCGTTGGGCAATCGTGTCCAGCCGGAAGCGGCGGTTAAAGCGATAGGCGATGGCGCCGAGGTAGCGCGTGGCGTACTTACCGAAGTCGAAGGCGTGGTAGGCCCCGGCGAGGCTGGTCTTGACGTTGCCCAGGACGGTGTTCACCCAGAGGAAGTCCGGCAAGTCGCGCGGCTTGCGGGTGCCAACCACCACGGGTTGGTGGTAGCAGCCGGCATCGCGGACCCCGTTGAAGCAGGCCAGGCCGTCGGAGACGACCACGCTGCCGGGGCGAACATGGGTGCTGGCCCAATCCGCGAGCGCTTGGCGCGTGAACCCCGGCAGCGGGGTCAGCTTGGCATGGATGGGTGGTCGTCGGGATCCACCGACACGGCGGCGAGGAACGGCACCTTGTTCTCCGAGCCGCGTCCGGTGGTGCCGCCGCTGAGTTCCCCGCCGAGGTAGCGCTCCTCGCGCTCGACCATCGCCTGCATGAGCTTGTGGTGGACGAGCCAAGCGGTGGGGTAGCTGACCCCGAGGTGGCGCTTCAAAGCCAGCGCCGACAGGCCGGTCTTGGCCTGGCTGACGAGATAGATGGCCAGGAACCAGACCGTGAGGGCCAGCTTGGTCCCCTGAAACACGGTCCCGGCGATCAAGGAGGTCTGCTTTCGGCAGGCGCCGCACTGGAAGACCTTGCGTGCGCCGACCCGCAGCACGTAGTGGTGGGTTTCCCCGCAGTGCGGACAGCCGAAGCCCTGCGGCCAGCGCACCCGCTCGAGGGCGGCCTCGCACTGCTCCTCGGTCCCGAACTGTCCCAGGAACGCGGGCATCGATAAACCCGGTTGGAACTGAACACGATTCATAGGCATGGCGCATCTCCTCTGGGTCGTTCAGAGCGAGGATGCGCCGACCGGGGACTCATACCGTGAGTCCGGCTGGACTTCGTTGCTAATCAGGTCACCCGACGGACATCGATGAACGACACCATCATCGGCGTCGGCGGTCGAGCTCCGCCTGGGCAAAATAGGCCGAGGCCTGGCGCAGAATCTCGTTCGCTCGACGCAACTCGCGCACCTCACGCTCCAGTTCCTTCAGCCGATTGTGCTCACCGCCGTTGACGCCGTCCCCAATCCCCCGATCGCGTTCAGGCCGCCGAACCCACTTCCGCAACGTCTCGGCGCTACAGCCGATCGCCGACCATTGGGATTCGTACTCACCCTGGTGCTCGAAGACCATCCGCACCGCCCGCTCCCGGACCTCCGGGGAATATCTCGTCGACTTGTTCATGACTCTATCCTCTCAAGGATCAGAGTCTCCGGAATAGCCGGGGCGGTTCAGCTGGCCGAGCAGACCGACGAGTGGCAGGTGACACGCCGCTACATGAGCCTGGAGACCGTAGCCAAGGTCACCAGTACCGAAACTACTCAGGCACTGCTTAATTCTACTTCGTCACATTTCCAGCCTGGGGGCACGTCACGCAAGCTGCTGTTTCGCATAGGCTGAATGGATGGATGCCTGTCGCCTTTGATGGCGGACCTCCAGTTGGCGGATCACCTCCTCGAGGTCGACATCGCGCCTCGGAAGGACGTGAGCCAACAGGGTCTCGACATCGGCACAACTGAGCAACGGATAGGTGTCGCGGGACGCGGTGCGTTCTTTGAGCATGAAGAGCATCGCCATCATGACCAGTGCCATGTGGTGATGCCAAGAGCGCCAACCGCGGGCCTGGTAGTGGTCCAGCCCAGCCTGACTCTTGCCGTCCTGGAAGGTGCGCTCGACCCAGTAGCGCTGCCCTTGCATCTGCGCCAAGCGCGATCGGGAGGTCGCCGCCGGCGCATTGCTCAGGCTGTACTTGATCTCGTCGCGCGCTTTGACTTCCCGACGCACGATCAGGTGCCAGCAATGGGCGTCGCTCTCCTCGCCGTCCCAGAGCCAGACCCGCTGATGCAGCACTTCCACCTGCAGCTCGCCTTTCGTGCTCTCGCGCAACGTCAGCCGCTGCCAGGCCGACTTGGGCTGTGCCGCCGCCCAGGCATCGACCCGCAACGGCTCGCACTGCGCGACCCGCCGCGTACGCCGACGCCCCGACGTTGTCGGTGGAATGCGCGGCTGGGGATCAGCCAGGTAGATGAACTGATCCTTGTGCACATCGGCCACGAAGGTCTCGCCATCGCGGTCCAAGGCCCGCAACAATGCGGGATCTTTGCCGTAGAGTCCGTCCATCCCGACCCAGGCAAAGCGCACCCCCAAGCGGCGGTTGTGGCGCACCATCTCCAGCGCCAGCTGCGGCTTGCTCTTCAGCTCCCGGGCCGCCTTCGGCACACCAACCGCTGCGCAACGGGCTGCATCGTTCGTCCAACACTTGGGCAAATACAGCCGCGTGTCGATCAGCGTCGCGTCAGGCCCACGGCTCAGCGCCGCGAACACACCGACTTGGCAGTTGTCGACCTTGCCCAGACGTCCGTTCCATTGCCGTGCGACCCCAACGGAATGCTGCCCCTTCTTGGTGATGCCGCTTTCGTCGATCAGCAGGGCCGACTCCGGCGTGCCACCCAGCAGCGCATCGGCCTCCAAGGCGACCTGATCCAGGACCCCGCGTTCGTCCCAGCGGGAGTTGGAGAGGAAGTGCTGCAACACCTGATCGTCGCTCTCGGGCACGACCTCGGCCATGCGCTCCATGTTCTTACGCCGTGCCTGCATCAGGCCGCTCAGATACTGCTTCGATTGCGTGAGTACGTCGCACGTGCGCAGTCGAAAGTGATCGGCGAAGCCGTCACAAAAGTCCAAAAAGCGTTGACCCACCGATGCCAGTGGGCTTTCCGCATCACAAATCCTCTCACATTGGGTTGGTTGCCGGTGGGCTTCGGCTCATCCTCGGGGTCGCTTGGGCTCGTCTTCGCATGCCTGCGATTGTACTACTTATCCATTAAAAACATAATGTTAAATCTGACGAAGTAGAATTAAGCAAAACAGGCCGCCTGAGACGAAGCCAACGGAGACTCGGATCTACACCACTTGACGGGACACAACCCATCGCCTCGCATACGGCCTCCGCGTCGCTGGCGTCGTTCTTGTTGCTCTTCACGTACGGCTTGACGAACTGCGGGGCGATCAGCTTAACCTTGAAGCCGTGCGACTGCAGTTGATGCGCCTAATGGTGGGCACTGCCGCAGGCTTCCATCCCTATCTCGCCGCCCGGCTCCACCGTCTCGAGCAACAAGTTCAGCCACTTCTTCCGTGAGAGCCGGCGACGCCACACCGGCTTCTCGTTACGATCTACGCCATGGACCTGGAACACATTCTTTGCCAAATCAACGCCAACACGCATAAGCTTCATGGTGGACTCCTTCTCTCCGGTGACTGGTTTTCAACACTTCCAGTCTGGCACTTCGATGCCGATTAAGGGGAGGAGGAGTCCATCGCATTGCTACAAGGGCCTGGAGAAAAACACCGGTCAGCTCTACGCGCTGTTCGCCCTGGCCAATCTGGTGATCGCCAAGAAGGCGTTGTTGGGTCTTCGCGGCCAAGGTGCGTCCTGAATCCAGGAAAAGGCGCAGAAACCGCCGAAAAATGCCGCCGGAATTCCCCCGGAAAAACACTTTAGCTAAGACCCTATTGAAAAATTGACCCGCTCGCGCAAAGGAGCCCGGAAAACTCGATTAGATCAGCGCTTCCTTAAGCTAAGGAGACACTGATTAAATCAGCCCCATCAATGGGGCGTGAGTGGTAAAATTCTGGGCAACGCACCGCCACTGACGACGAACCCGATGAAACAGCTGTCGTTTGCCCAAGCCGAGTTTGCGAGCAAGAAGAAGGTGACGCGCCGCGAGCGCTTTCTTCGGGAGATGGAAGAGGTGGTGCCGTGGGCGGCGCTGATCGCGGCGCTCGCGCCGTACTACTTCCCGGATGCGGGCACCGGTCCCGGGCGCCGTCCGATCGGCCTGGAGCGGATGCTGCGGATGTACTGCCTGCAGCAGTGGTACGCGCTGGCCGACGAGGCGGTGGAGGATGCCATCTACGACAGCCAGGCGCTGCGCAACTTCGTCGGGATTGACTTGAGCCGCGAGTCGGTGCCCGATGCCACCACGCTGCTGGGCTTTCGCCACCTGCTCGAAGAGAACGGTCTGACCGAGACGATCTTCGAGACCGTCGAGAGCCACCTGCGTGAGCGCGGGCTGCTGATGAGCAAGGGCACCCTGACCGATGCCACCATCCTGGCCGCGCCGTCCTCGACCAAGAACCAAGAGAAGGCGCGCGATCCCGAGATGCACCAAACCCGCAAGGGCAACCAGTGGTACTTCGGGCATGAAGGCGCACATCGGTGTGGACGCCGACTCCGGGCTGGTGCACACCGTGGTGGGGACCGCGGCCAACGTCGCGGACGTCAGCCAGACCGAGCACCTGCTGCACGGCGAGGAGCAGGTCGTCTTCGCCGATGCCGGCTACATCGGGGCCGACAAGCGCGAAGCGCTCAAGGACCAGCCGCTGAAGTGGCACATCGCCATGAAGCGCGGCAAGCTCAAGGCGATGCCGGACGGTCCCCTCAAGGAGCTGACGCGGCGGGCCGAACGGCTCAAAGCGCAACTTCGCTCCCGCGTCGAGCATCCGTTCCACGTCATCAAGAACCTGTTCGGTCATCGCAAGGTCCGCTACCGGGGCCTGGCCAAGAACACCGCGCAGCTGCACACCCTGTTCGCCTTGGCGAATCTGGTGATCGCCAAGAAGGCGTTGTTGGGTCACTCGCAGCCAAGGTGCGTCCTGAATCCAGGAAAAGGCGGAAAAAGCCGCCGAAACCGCGGCAAAATGCCGCTGGAATCCCCTGAAACACCACTTCCATTCAGGCCCTATTGAAAAATTGACGGATCACGGAACGAAACGCGCAAAAACTCGATTAGATCAGCGCTTCCCTAGAGAACATAGAGAACACCACCGAATACGCCTTCGCGGACGTGCGAAGATCGCTCGCCAAGCACCTCGCACGCGAGGGTTTTGGTATCGATTGTCAGGATTTCGACAAATCCCAGAGAAAGCCCTTGATCTCAGCTGTCATGCAATGCCGTTTAGTTAGCGCGTAACACGTTGTATTGGTTATAATAAACGCTGTCTTAAATCACGCGAGAAAGAGCAAAATCATGGTCCTCAAGCCCAAGAAGATTCAGCCCACCGCGACGGAAATCCAGCTGATCAAGCAAATTTGAATTCATTTATACGCCCATAAAGGTATTCTTGTTTTCCGAGGAGTTTGCGGAATCTGCCAGAATCCATACCACGGATTTCACCCGGCAACGATCACTCCCGCTCCGGCATCTGGTCACCATGCTACTGAACCTGCGCAAAGGCAGCATTGGCGATGAGCTGAGTCGCTTTTTCGAGATCCTCCATGACCAACCACTGGCTGATGCGGTGACCCCTTCGGCCCTTTGCCAAGCGCGCAAGAAGCTCAACCCCCGTGCCCTGGTGGGGCTCAACAGACCGCTGCTCGAAGGGTTCCAGCGCCATTTCTCCCCGCGTCTGTGGCATGGATTGCGCGTACTGGCGGTCGATGGCTCGACGGCCCGCCTACCCAACACGGACGATGTCATCGCGACATTCGGCGCGCCGCCCGAAGGCGCCTCGGTTCCGCTGGCACGCTTCTCACGCCTGTAGGACGTCCTCAACCATTTGGTGATCGAGGCGGATTTCGAGTCCCGCCATGTCGGCGAGCGTGCTCTCGCTGGCGAGCACCTGGCCGCAACCAGAGACAACGATCTGTTGCTCTATGACCGTGGCTATCCGGCCTTCTGGCTGTTTGCCTTGCACCACCAGGAGCAACGTCACTTCTGCGCCCGCATGTCGTTGGATTTCTCCCGCGAGGTCACCGCGTTCCTGGCGAGCGGCAAGAAGAGCGATGTCGTGCTGTTCTCTCCTGGCAGCGAGGCGCGCAAGCAGGGTCGCGAATACGGCGTGTCGTGCGAGCCGCTCTCCCTGCGCCTGATCCGCGTGCAACTCAAAGGCAGCGAGACCGAGGTGCTGGCCACCTCCCTACTCGATGAGGAGGCATTTCCCCGCGCCTGGTTCAAGCGCCTCTATCACCTGCGCTGGGGCGTGGAAGAGGGCTATAAACGCGAAAAATCCCGCCTCGAAATTGCGT
>CAVPOY010000030.1:0-32901 GCA_963707135.1 uncultured Gammaproteobacteria bacterium
TGGATCCGACAGCCGCGACACAGTTCCCCGCGGGACGTCAAATGACCCGGATTCGGGCGAAACGGCGCTTGCCGACCTGGTAGACCTCGTCGCTGCCCCGCTCGCAGGGCAGACGGGGGTCTTCGATGCGCGCACCGCCGATCCGCACGGCACCCTGGGCGATCATCCGCATCGCCTCGGAGGTGCTGCCGACGAGGCCGGCCTCCTTAAGGACATTGGCGATCTGCAATTTGCCCTCCGCGCCGGCCGTTACCGACACCTCTGGAATATCGCTGGGGAGCTGGCCCCGTTGAAAGCGCGCAACGAAGTCACTCTTCGCCTGCTTGGCGGCGTCCGCCGAGTGAAAGCGCGCCACCATCTCCTGCGCAAGCTCGAACTTGACGTCCCGCGGATTGGCTCCCTCGGCTACCTGCTGGCGCCAGCCGTCGATCGTCGGCATGTCGTGCGCACTTAGCAGCTCGAAATAGCGCCACATCAGGTCGTCGGAGACAGACATGAGCTTGCCGAACATGTCCTCCGGGCTGTCGGTAATCCCGACGTAATTCCCCAGGGATTTAGACATTTTCTGGACACCATCGAGCCCTTCGAGGATCGGTAGCGTGATCACGACCTGCGGTTCCTGTCCGTAGAGCGCCTGGAGATGCCGCCCCATCAACAGGTTGAACTTCTGGTCGGTGCCGCCGAGCTCGACGTCGGCTTGCAGTGCCACCGAGTCGTAGCCCTGGATCAGGGGGTACAGAAACTCATGTATAGCGATGGGTTGGCCGGACCTGTAGCGCTTGGAGAAGTCGTCGCGCTCAAGCATCCGGGCGACCGTGTTTTGCGCGGCCAGCTGAACCAGCCCGGCGGCGCCGAGTTGGTCCATCCATGCGGAGTTGAAAACCACCTCGGTTCGGCGCGGGTCCAGGATGCGAAACACTTGGTCGCGGTAGGTCGCGGCATTGGCCTCGATCTCGTCGCGCGTCAGGGGCTTGCGGGTCGCGCTCTTGCCGGTGGGGTCGCCGATCAGCCCGGTGAAGTCACCGATAAGGAACAACACCTGGTGGCCCAGCTCCTGGAACTGCCGCAGCTTGTTGATCAGCACGGTGTGGCCGAGGTGCAGATCCGGTGCGGTCGGGTCGAAACCGGCCTTGACCCTTAGTGGACGTCCGCTGGCCAGTTTCTCTCGAAGCGACTCCTCCAGCAGGATCTCGTCGGTGCCCCGCTCGATGAGCGCAAGCGACGTCTCCAGCGTCTCCGGTGACGGCATAATTCGTTCGCCTGACTGATTCGGGATTGGATGCTTCAGGGTACGACGCGGCCCAGGTGCTCACAAGCCGGTTCACTCGGGCGCGATGGCGAGCGGCTTCCAGAGCGCGGCTGTTTGCGGCTACACTTGCGGCTTGCGAAAGAGCCGGATCTTTCGCGCCTTGCGGGTCGTTCGTGGTGCAGGACTACAAATTCAGACAGAGCGAGATCCGGTCCCGGCGCAGGCCCGCTGCGGGACGCCGGGCGCTCGCCCTCTTTTTCGCGATCGCGCTAGTCGGGTTGGCGGGCTATGGTGCCTTCATCTGGCTCGCTGACGCCCCGGACGACGCGGCACCGACGCCGGCTGCGACTGCGGTTCCAGATTCCAATACGATTCCGCTCGCGCTTCCGCCCATGAAGCCGGACACCGGTCCGGCGCCGAGCGCCGGCGAGCAGCGTCCCTCCGGGGCTCAGGCTCCCGTGGACAACCAGCCCCGGTAGCCACCCTCTCGAACTCGTTCTCTAAGCCACGATAGCGAGGGACTCTCGCCTCGACGCTGCCCTCAAACCGAGAACGACGAACCGCATCCGCAGGTCGTGGAAGCGTTTGGATTTCGGATCACGAACTGCGCGCCTTGGAGCCCTTCGCTATAGTCGATCTCGGCTCCGGACAGGTACTGCATGCTCATCGGGTCGACCAGGAGCTTCACGCCGTCGGTCACGATCTCGGTGTCGCCGTCCTGGATCGTTTCGTCGAACGTGAACCCATACTGGAATCCGGAGCAGCCCCCGCCCTGGATGTAGACACGCAACATCAACCCGGGATTGCCCTCTTCGGCGATGAGCTGCGACACCTTCGTCGCTGCCGCGTGGGTGAACAACAGGGGTGACTCGATCAATGTCTCTGCGGTCATGGCGTGCTCGCTCTCGGTTTCTATCATTAAAAAAACGTGCGTCCGAGGGGCCGAATGTTCAAGCGCCCCACGAAAACAGCGGCGCCTCGCCTCGCGGTGGGCGCAGCCTGACGAGCACCGTCACAGGCTCCGCGCTCAGGGCGACTCGGGCGTCCAGGGAAACGACTCGGTCGTCGGAAGAAGCTGCTCGTTCTCCGGCTTGATCTCGACCACGAGGCCCTGGGGCTCGAACCCCTCCGGCAGCGCGAACGTTCCCTGGATGCTCTGAAAGTGCTCGAAGTCCATGTCGAGCCGATTGGGCTCGGCGACCGGCAGGTCACTCAAGCTGAGGCGCGCGGGCGCGCCCTCCTGCTGACCCTCGATCCGCATTTCTATGCGGCCCTTGGACGCGTCGAGGGTCGGCACCAGCTGGGTGATCGTAAAGGCGTAGCGGTAATCCCGCGGCGTATCCCCGATAGTCAGCCGTAGGTCATTGACACGTACGGCCCCCTTCCCGCCGTCCTGCACCAGGCGCTTCAGGTAGGAGTTGTCCTTGGACAGCGTGAGGCGCTCGTCCTGTGCCCGCTTCAGCTGGTCAGCCAGCGAACGGTTTGCCTCCCGGTCGATCTGCTGCGTCCGCTCCAATACTGTCCGCTGCTGGTAGAGCGAGGCGACCTCGTCGCGCACGGCGTCGCGCTCGGCGACGCATTCATCGCTACGCCGCACGTGAGCGGCGACCTCTGCCGACAGGGTCGTGCTCACCCGCGCTTGGCCGAGCTCGAATCCTACCCAGAATGTCCCGGCCAGAAGGACGGCGTAAATCCCAAGCGCCAGCATGCGCCGGGCGATGCGCCGGAAGGTGTCGCTCACGGCCGACTAAGCCCTAATGTCCGGCTCGCGAGACACCGACAGACCTGGCACCGGATGGAGCCTGCCAGCTTCACCGGAACGCCTTAGCCGTCGCGCCTGCCGGCATGCTGGCTCGCTCCGGTCAGGGCAGAAGCGCCACGGCACCGAGTCCGGTCGTCTCCTCGAGACCGAGCATCAGGTTCATGTTCTGCACCGCCTGCCCGGCCGCCCCCTTGACCAGATTGTCGATGACGGACTGCACCACCACCACGTCCGAGTCAGAGACTCGAGCGGCGGCGATGCGGCAGACATTCCCGCCCCTCACGGACCGGGTATCCGGGTGCGAGCCCCCCGGCATCAGATCGACGAAGGCCTCGCCCCGGTAGTGGTTCGAGAAAATGCCGTCCAGGTCGGCGCCTGGGTCCGTCAGCCGCGCATACAGGGTCGCCTCGATTCCCCGAATCATGGGCACCAGATGGGGCACGAAGGTCAGGCTCGCCGAAGCACCGGTAAACTGGGCCAGGTTCTGCGTGATCTCCGGCAGATGACGATGGCCGCTCACCGAGTAGGCCTTGAAGCTCTCGCCGACCTCCGCCATCAACAGCCCCGTCGCGGCCTTACGGCCGGCACCGCTCACGCCCGATTTGGCGTCCGCGATCAGCCAGGATCGATCCACGGCGCCGGCGGCCAGCAGCGGCACCAGGCCCAGCGTCACCGCCGTCGGGTAACAGCCCGGATTCGCGACCAGGCGGGCCCCGCGTACGGCCGCACGATTGAGTTCGGGAAGACCGTAGACGGCCTCGGCCAGCAGGTCCGGGCAGGCGTGCGGCATCCCATACCAGCGTTCCCAGACCTCCGGGTCCCGGAGCCGGAAATCTGCCGCCAGGTCGACCACCCGAACGCCCCGTTCCAGAAGCCCCGGCACCATCTGCATGGCGGTGCCGTTCGGCGTCGCAAAGAACACCAGATCGCACTCACCGAGGGCGGCCGCGTCCGGTTCCGTGAAGCTCAGATCGAGCAGACCGCGCAAGTGCGGGAACAGGTCCGCAACAGCGGTCCCCGCTTCGGCCCGCGACGTGATGACCGCTAGCTGGACCGCCGGATGTCGCACCAGGATCCGCAGCAGCTCGGCGCCCGTATAGCCCGTGCCTCCGACAATGCCAACCCTAGCCATCGAGCGACCTCGTTCGATACGCGCCCGCCGGCGGCATACGTCTGAACGGCATCAGATTCCTCGTAAGGCTAAACGCCGGGCGATGGGCCCGTATGTCCGACCGTTGCCGCGGACTCGGCGACACCGATACCGGCCGCGGGCGGACGCATTGGAGCCGCCCCGCAACGGATCCGAGCGGGGGCGATCAGGAACAGCCGCCGCCGGACGATGAACCGCAGCTGCCGCAGCCGCCGCCCATCTGCGGCAGGTTGTTGAACACGAAGGTAGCCTGCCCGTCGCCCCGATCGACGAAGTCGATCTCGACACCGCGCAGGTACTCGAGCGTACCGTCATCGACGACGACCTTGAAGCCCTCGCAGGAAAGAACACCGTCGTCGTCGTTGATGGTGTCGGTGAAGGTCATACCGAATGAGATACCGCTGCAACCGCCCGGGGTCGCAAAGACGCGCACACCCTGGACGTTGTCGTCCACCTGGTCGAACAGCTCGCTCATCTTGGCCTGAGCGGGCGTTGTCAGGGTCAGCTCGGTATTGGACAGAGATGCAGACATGGTCGTCGTGGCTCGCTACGAATAAAAATGACCCAGTAATTTACCAGAGAAGCCCGCGGAAGTTCCAGTGGGGAATGACCGCGCGGCTCAGTCGATCTGACCCTGAGCGACAAGGCACGAAAGGTGGCGCTCCGCATCCACCAGATGCCTGGCCCAATGGCAGTCGTAGCCCAGGCACCAGGCATCTAGGGCGCGCTGCGGATCGGCGTCGAACATCCGCAAGCCGTACTTGAGCTCGCAGTAGATATCCGTCAGGTCGTCCGCCAGACTACCCGACATCGCGTCCTCGCCTTCCTGCGCGCAGTCGAATTCGAGCCAGTAGGCGTCCCGCTCGGCCAGCAGCTCGCGCAGATGGGAGAAAAGCTCGAACCGCGCGTCCAGATCCACCGGGAACATGTGCTCCCCCCGCGACGCCGGCGGGTCGACCGAGGTCATGGCGGCCTGGAGGCGCGGAAGCGTCGAGGCCACGTCGCGCAGCCAACCGTTACGGCCGCCATCGGATCCATCGATCAGGTCGCAAAAGCGCCGGGCAATGCTGACGAGTTCCTCGGCGTTCGACTCGCAGGGGAAGGTGGGATCATTCATCGCATTCACGCAGTAATTGCTCGAGGTATGACCGACCATGCGTGCGGGGCTTGCGCTCACTCTGTCGAGCCGTAGCGGCGAATCCTGGTCAAGGCTCACGGATCAGACCTCAACCATTTCGAAGTCTTCCTTGCCGGCACCGCACTCGGGACACTTCCAGTTTAGCGGGACATCGTCCCAACGGGTGCCCGGCGCTATCCCATCATCCGGCCAGCCCTTCGCCTCGTCATAGATAAGTCCGCAAATCACGCACATATAAGTCTTCATCGTTCATTCCTCTGCTGCATTACGGACTCCGAGAGGCGCTCACGAATCAACCCCGCGAAAATTCCAGGGGCGGAAGTCTGGGTATGACACCTGCTTTTCAACTCGACCAGGGCCGCCCCGGTTGCGTCCCGGATGCATTCCCCATCAAGATTCGCTACCGAAGCGCGCGCCCGATGGTCAGTCGAACCGCGCGGGTCGCCCGAGACTTCGAGCAACCAACACCCTACTCTGAGGCACCGGTCGTGCGGGGACGACCAAGATCCCGGTGTCCTGCCCCGTCCGCCATGACCCCGTGAATAGGCAACAGTAATGAGCGAATCCCCAGATCGCCCCGTCGTTCTCTGCGTTGGGGGGCACGACCCCAGCGGCGGCGCCGGAATCCTGGCCGACGCGGAGGCGATCCGGGCGGCCGGAGCCTTCCCGGTGACGGTCGTCAGCGCGCTGACGGACCAGGACACCTGCGGGATTCGCCGGCTTTACCCGCAACCGGCGGAGCAGGTGGAGGCCCAGTGCCGCGCGCTGCTCGAGGACAGCAAGCCGCGGGCGCTCAAGATCGGGCTTATCGGCAGCTCCCGAATCGTTCGGGTATTGAACGGCCTGATCGACGAGCACCCCGGTCTGCCCCTGGTGCTCGACCCTGTCCTCGCCTCCGGGGCCGGCCAGCAGGTCGTCGACGCCGCGCTGTTGAACCAGATCAAGCACAATCTCGTCCGGCGAAGCACGCTGATCACGCCGAATCTGCCCGAGGCCTGCACGCTCGCGGATTCCGGGGAGCCCTCGCAATGCGCGCGGCGCCTGCTGGCCGCCGGCGCCCGCTGGGTCCTGATCACCGGCACCCACGACGAAACGCCGAATGTCGTGAACCGGCTATTCGGTGCCGACGGCTCGATGCAGGAATGGGACTGGCCCCGCCTTCCCGACGATTATCACGGTTCCGGCTGCACACTTGCGAGTGCCATCGCGGCCCGGCTGGCACTCGGCAAGGGCATGATCGAGGCCGTCGGCGAAGCGCAGGCCTATACCTGGGAGTGCCTGAACCGGGCGCTCCGAACCGGGCGCTGCCAGCTCATACCGGATCGGCTACACGGGCTCAACCGGGAAGAACCGGCTTCGTGAGGGAGCGGATCGGCGGACTCTACGCGATCACGCCCGAGTCGCCCCCGCCCGGGCATTCGATGGTCAGCGCGGCGGAGGAGGCGATTCGGGGCGGCGCCCGGCTGATCCAGTACCGGGACAAGGGCGGGGATGCCCGCAAACGGCGCGACTCGGCGGCGGCCCTGGTCGCGCTGTGCCGAACGGCGGGCGTGCCGCTGATCATCAACGACGACGTCGAGCTCACGCTGCAGGTCGGAGCGGACGGCGTCCATCTCGGGCTCCACGACGGTGATCCGCTAGAGGCTCGGACGCGGCTCGGCCCCGGCGCGATCCTCGGCGTCTCCTGCTACGACGACCTGGAGCTGGCCGTCGAGGCCGAACGGGCCGGCGCGAGCTACGTGGCCTTCGGCAGCTTCTTTCCGTCAGCGACCAAGCCGGGAGCCGTGAGGCCGCCCTTGGCATTGCTGACCCGGGCCCGCCAGCGACTGGGCCTGCCGCTGGTTGCGATCGGCGGGATCACGCCAGAGAATGCGGGCTCGCTGATCGCGGCCGGAGCCCACGCGATCGCCGTCGTCTCAGGCGTCTTCGAGGCGTCCGACATCGCCGCGGCCGCCGGCGTCTACGCGTGCCTGTTCCCAACGGAGGACCCCAGATGAGCCGATCCCACGACCTCTTCGAAGCGGCCCAGCGCCACATCCCGGGAGGCGTCAACTCGCCGGTGCGCGCCTTTCGCGGCGTGGGCGGCGATCCGGTCTTCGTCGAGCGCGCCTCGGGCCCCTATCTGTTCGACGCGGACGGCAAGCGTTACCTGGACTACGTGGGCTCCTGGGGGCCGATGATCCTGGGGCATGCCCACCCGGCGGTACTGGATGCGGTCCGGGAACGCATCGCGATGGGTCTGTCCTTCGGCGCGCCGACCGAGCTCGAGACGATGATGGCGGACAAGATCTGCGAGTTGGTGCCGAGCATGGACCTGGTGCGCATGGTCAGTTCGGGCACCGAGGCCACCATGAGCGCGGTGCGTCTCGCCCGCGGCTTCACGGGTCGCGACAAGATCGTCAAGTTCGAGGGCTGCTACCACGGTCATGTGGACTCGCTGCTGGTCAAGGCCGGCTCCGGTGCGCTGACCCTCGGCGAGCCCAGCTCGCCGGGGGTCCCGGCGGCCCTCGCGGAGCTGACGTTGACCCTGCGCTACAACGATCTGGACCAGGTGCGCGATACCTTCCGACGCGTCGGGTCGGATATCGCCTGCATCATCGTCGAGCCGGTCGCCGGCAACATGAACTGCATACCGCCGGTTCCCGGTTTTCTCGAGGGCCTGCGCGAGGTCTGCGACCGCCACGGTACCGTGCTGATCTTCGACGAGGTCATGACCGGCTTCCGGGTCGCCCGCGGCGGCGCCCAGGAGCTCTATGGCATCATCCCGGACCTCACCGCACTCGGAAAGATCATTGGGGGCGGCATGCCGGTCGGCGCCTTTGGCGGACGGCGTGAGATCATGGAGCGCATCTCCCCGCTGGGCCCCGTCTATCAGGCCGGGACCCTGTCCGGAAACCCGATCGCAATGGCCGCCGGACTGAAGACCCTGGAGCTGCTCTGTGAGCCGCTGTTCTACGACCGGATCGGCTCCAAGACCCGCGGCCTGGTCGAGGGCATGGTCGAGCGCGCGACCAGGGCGGGGGTACCCTTGTCGGCGAACCGCGCCGGGGGCATGTTCGGCCTGTTCTTCACCGGCGCGGCCCGGGTCACCAACTACGAGCAGGCGACCGGCTGCGATCAGGACCAGTTCCGTGCCTTCTTCCACGGCATGCTCGAGCGCGGCGTCTACCTCGCGCCGTCCGCGTTCGAGGCCGGGTTCGTCTCCATCGCCCACGGAGACGAGCAGATCCAGGCCACGCTGGACGCCGCCGCCGATGTCTTCGCGGGGCTCGCCGGCCGCGTCTGAGTCGGTCCATGGGCACACGCGACCAGGGTAAACCGGGCGGGGGCTCCTGCCCCCCTCCCCGACGCTGAGGTCCACCGGGTGGAGGAGCTGTTCCACGATTTGCTGGCCTGGATCGGCGCCAACCCGGGCTGGGCCTATCTGACCGTTTTTCTGATCGCTCTGTCGGAGTCCCTGGCCGTCGTCGGCCTGGCGGTGCCGGGGGTGGTCGTCATGGTCGGCGCCGGGGCATTGATCGCCACGGGCAGCCTTCAGTTCTGGCCGACGTGCCTCTCGGCCATCGCCGGCGCGATCGCCGGAGACGGCCTGAGCTATTGGCTCGGCTGGCGGTTCAAGGACCGAATCCGTGCGTTCTGGCCCTTCTCGGCGCACCCGGAATCGCTCGACCGCGGGGTCGCGTTTTTCGAGCGCTACGGGGGCAAGAGCGTGGCGCTCGGACGCTTCTTCGGCCCCGTGCGCGCCATCGTCCCGCTGGTTGCCGGAATGCTTCGGATGGAGCCCCGGCGCTTCCTGGTCGCCAACATTTTGTCCGCCATCGCCTGGGCGCCCGCCTACCTGTTGCCGGGAATCGTCTTCGGCGCCTCGATCAAACTGGCCGCGGAGGCGGCCCTGGGGTTGGTGGTCCTGGGGCTGATCCTCATCGGCGTCGTCTGGCTCTGCTTCTGGGCCGCACGCCGGCTCTATGCCCTGCTGGGCCCGCGGGCCAGCGCCTGGGTCCAGCACCTGTTGCGCTGGGCGGACGTTCACCCGGGAATGGGGAGGATCGCCCGTGCGCTCGCGGACCCGGACCATCCCGATGCCGGAACGCTGACGGCCTTCGCCTTCCTGCTGGTGCTGGGCTTTTTCCTGTCGGGAGGCTTGATCGGTGTGACCCTGGTCGGGGCCCCCGGGCTGACCCTGAACCAGGCAGCGCTGGACCTGGGGCACAGTCTGCAAACACCGGCGGGCGACCAGTTGATGCGCGCACTGGGAAGCCTCGGCGACGCGCTCGTGGTCGTGCCCATGGCCCTCGTCGTGTACCTCTACCTGAGGCGCCGGGGCCGGCTCCGCCACGCCGTCTATTGGCTAGCGGCGAGCGGGTTCGCCCTGATCGCCACCCCGGTGCTCGGATTTCTGTTGCGGGTGCCCCGACCGGACGGCGAGCCGCTCGGCCTGCTGCCCTGGTCATTTCCAAGCGGGCCGGTCCTGCTCGCGACCGCCGCCTACGGGTTCCTCGCCGTCTCGGTGGCTCGGGGCATGCCGGCCAACTGGCGCTGGGCGCCGTACGCCTCGGCGACCGCCCTGGTCGGCGCCGTCTCGCTGGCGCGCGTCTATCTGGGTGCCGAGTGGCTGACCGATGTCCTGGCCAGCATCGCGCTGGGGCTCGCCTGGATCGCGACCCTCGGTCTGGCGTTCCGGCGTCACAGCCGTCTGGACCCGGGGTGGAGCGCGCTAAGCGCTGTCGCCCTCACCGCCTTGGCCGCGAGCCTCGCCGCCAACGGCCTGATCGGCCGCGATCAGGTCATCACGCCACCCGGGGCCGGGATGCCGGTCGTCGAGCAGACACGCGCCGCGTGGCTCGCGGGCGGCTGGCAGCGGCTGCCCCGGGTGCGCGAGGACCTGCGCCGAATGAACCGGCATCCGATGACCCTGCAATATGCCGGCGTCCCGGCCGAGCTGGCCGCTGCCCTCGCGCCGTCGGGATGGACCCCGGCCGACCCGCTCGGCTGGAAGAGCGCCATCCGGCTGTTGTCACCGTCGCAGCCGCTCGCGGAGCTGCCCTTGATCCCCCACGTACACGACGGGCGACACGAGTACCTCGCGCTGGTCAAGGCTGCCGACGACGAGAGCCGGCTCGTCCTGAGGCTCTGGGCGACCGGTTTCCGACTCGATGACGGCACGCCGCTGTGGGTCGGAAACGTAACGGTCCAACGCAAAGAGACCGTCGCCGGCCTGGCGGCGCTTCCGATCACCGAGCCGGTGGAGACCGGCGCGCTGGCCGTGCTGACGCGGGACCTGGAAGGCCGGTTCGCCCTCGCAAGACCGCTCGATTCCAAACCATTGCTCCTTATCGGACAGGGGCGCTGAAATCTGCTCCTACCAATGCCGTGTCACACCGGACGCTCGGTCCTGCGGCCCGCCGTCAGGCGGCGGTCCGGCGAACCAGCACGATCAGCTCCTTGGGACCATGTACCCCGTAAGTCAGCGTCTGCTCGATGTCCGCGGTCTTCGAGGGTCCGGTGATCAGCAGGGCATTCGTCGGCATCCCGCGGGTCCAGTTCTGGGCGTCCACGAGCTCCGCGAATGTCGAATGGATCGAGCGCTCGTCGACCAGCGCCACGTGGATCGGCGGAACCAGCGACAGCAGCCTCGGCTCCTGGACGTCGGGCCAGAGCACCAGGGTGCCGGTCTCGGCTATAGCGCCGCGGGCACTGGTGAAGCCCGCGTCGATGTCGGTGAACAGGGCCTCGCGCAGCGCCTCCACCGGCTCCGAGTAGGGCATCAGACCGATCCCGCCCAGGCCCTGCCAGCCCGTCTCGAGCACCGCCCCGTGCGGGCCGCCAGGTCCGTACATCAGGCGGCTCACGCCCCGGTCCCGCAGCAGCTCGAACAGCACCATCGGCCAATCGTCGCCCACCTCGCGCACCTGGCCCCGGACCGCTTCCAGGGCGTCGCGAAAGCGCCGCAGGCGCTCCGGCGCGTCCCAGTCGAAGCGCCGAACCGGAAAATCGGCAGACCCGGCGTCGTCGGCGGCGCGGGTCGCGCGCAGACGACCGAGGATTTGCTCGCGGCTGCTCATGGTAGTCGGCCCCTGTTCGGTTCGATGTCGGTGAAGGCTCCGGCGGACGCGGCGGCCGGCACCCTCGTGCCAGGGACGGAAGTCTAGCAGGCAACGGCTGAAACCGGCCGGCCGCGTTGCAACTTCGGCGCGGAGCGACTAGCCTCCGGTCGCGGAAAAATCACAACGACTCCCGGGCCAACCCGGGGCGCAACCACAACCCCCAGAGGAACAACGCGATGGGCTACCAAGCCACCTACGATCTCTCGATGAGCGACCCGGAGTATTTCTGGGCCGACGCGGCCAAGCTGATCGACTGGGACAAACCCTGGGACCATGTGCTCGACGAGTCCAGGAAGCCCTTCTACCGCTGGTTCAGCGGCGCCCGGATGAACACCTGCCACAACGCGGTGGACCGCCACGTGGCGGCCGGTCGCGGCGATCAGGCGGCCATCATCCACGACAGCCCGGTTACCGGCTCGAAGAAGGTCATCACCTACTCGCAGCTGAAGGAGCAGGTGGCTAGTCTGGCCGGGGCGCTGAAGAACCTGGGCGTCGAAAAGGGCGACCGGGTCATCGTCTACATGCCGATGGTGCCGGAAGCGGCGATCGCCATGCTCGCCTGCGCCCGTATCGGCGCCATCCATTCGGTGGTCTTCGGCGGGTTCTCGTCCCGCGAGCTGGCCACCCGTATCGACGACGCCAAACCCAAGCTGATGATCGCCGGATCCTGCGGTATCGAGCCGAACCGGGTGGTGAAATACAAGCCGCTGCTCGACGAGGCGATCAATATCGCGCGGCACAAGCCCGACCATTGCATCCTGCTGCAGCGCGAGCAGGAACCCGGAACCCTGGTTGAAGGACGCGACGTCGGCTGGGCCGAAGTCGTCGCGGCCGCCGAGCCGGCGGACTGCGTCCCCGTCGAGGCGACCGACCCCCTCTACATCCTCTACACGTCGGGCACCACCGGACAACCCAAGGGGGTGGTACGCGACAACGGCGGTCACGCGGTCGCAATGGCCTGGAGCATGCCCAACATCTACGGCGTGCAGCCCGGGGAGGTGTTCTGGGCTGCCTCGGACGTCGGCTGGGTGGTCGGTCACTCCTACATCGTCTACGCCCCGCTGCTCTCGGGCTGCACCACCGTCATGTACGAGGGCAAGCCCGTCGGTACCCCGGACGCCGGCGCCTTCTGGCGCGTGATCGAGGAGCACAAGGTCTCGGTCCTGTTCACGGCGCCCACGGCGTTCCGGGCCATCAAGCGCGACGACCCCACGGCGGAGCACCTCAAGCGCTACAACCTCGGCAATTTCCGGGCGCTGTTCCTGGCCGGCGAGCGCTGCGACCCGGATACCCTGGCCTGGGCCGAGCAGATCCTCGGGGTCCCGGTGATCGACCACTGGTGGCAGACCGAGACCGGCTGGGCGATCGCCGCGAACTGTCTCGGCATCGAGCAGCTGCCGGTCAAGCCCGGCTCGCCGACCCGGGCCGTCCCGGGTTACGACGTGCAGGTACTCGACGACGAGGGCGCGTCGGTCAAGGCCGGCGACATCGGCCGCATCATGATCAAGCTGCCTATGCCGCCCGGGTGCCTCCCCACCCTGTGGGGCGACGACGAGCGCTATGTCGAGTCCTATCTCTCGGCCCAGCCCGGTTACTACCTGACCGGCGACGCCGGCTACATGGACGACGACGGCTACATCTACGTCATGAGCCGCATCGACGACATCATCAATGTCGCCGGGCATCGACTCTCCACCGGCGGCATGGAGGCCGTGCTGGCGGGTCATCCGGACGTGGCCGAGTGCGCGGTCATCGGCGCGGCTGACCAGCTCAAGGGCGAGCTGCCGCTCGGACTCGTCGTCTTGAAGGCCGGCGTCAACCGAGACCGGGCCGAGATCGCCAAGGAGCTGGTCGCGAAGATCCGAGACGAGATCGGCCCGGTGGCGGCCTTCAAGACCGTCGTCGTCGTCGAGCGCCTGCCGAAGACCCGTTCGGGAAAGATCCTGCGCGGGACCATGAAGAGCATCGCCGACGGTAAGGACTACCGGATGCCGGCGACCATCGACGACCCCGCGATCCTCGATGAGATCGGCGCGGCGCTGAGCGCGATCGGCTACGCCAAGCACGGCTGAGCCAGGTCCTGTCCTTCGGCGGCCCCGACCTGCGCGGGGTCGCCGCTCGCCTCCCGGCGTACTGCCCGGGTCCCGGGGCGAGCCTTCATTGGGAAATCCAACGCATTATATTGTCGACAATGCAGTTTGTTTGTTGCCGCTATTGCGCTATGGTCGGCACCTGTTGAGTCAATGTGTCGACAGTTTCGATGACTCCGCTGAGCGAGCCCCTGACCGACGAAGGCGCGACCATCGCCGATCGGATCTTCGAACACCTGCGCCAGGCGATCGTCGAGGGTGAGATCCCGCCGGGGAGCAAGATCAGCGAGCCCGGGATCGCCCGCCGCTACGGGATCAGCCGAGGCCCGCTTCGCGAGGCCATGCGCCGGCTCGAATCGGCGAACCTGGTGCAGCGCCGTCCGAACGTCGGCGCGCGGGTGATCACGCTCTCGAGCGGGCAGCTACTGGAGATCTACCACGTTCGCGAGGCCCTGGAGGGCATGGCGGCGCGGCTGGCGGCGGAGCACATGTCCGATCAGGAGGTCGGCGAGCTGAGGGCACTGCTCGGCGCGCACGAGGCCCAGGTCGAGCGCGACGAGGGACAGGCCTATTTCCAGCGCGAGGGAGACCTGGACTTCCACTACCGGATCGTGCGCGGGAGCAGTAACAGCCGGCTGATCGGCCTGCTGTGCGACGACCTCTATCACCTGACGCGGATGTACCGGTTCCAGTTCGGCATGGCCAGCCCCAGGGCCCGTCAGGCCCTGCAAGAGCACGGCCGAATCGTCGAGGCCATCGAGGCGCGGGACGGGGAGCTCGCCGAGATCCTTATGCGCCGGCACATCCAAGCCTCGCGCCGACAGGTGGAGCGACGCCTGCGCGACGGCGCGGAGTCGGTTACCAGCAACCAACACTGAGGAGAAGCGCAATGAGCGAACCATCGACCCCGGGCGGGCGCCTGCGCCTCGCCGTACAGGAAGAACAGCCCCTGCAGGTAGTGGGCGCCATCAACGCCTACCACGCCCGGATGGCCGAGCGGATCGGCTACCGGGCACTGTATCTCTCCGGCGGCGGCGTGGCCGCCGGCTCGCTGGGGCTGCCCGATCTCGGCATCAGCACCCTTCACGACGTGCTCGAGGACGTGCGCCGCATCACCTATGTCACCGGGGCCCCACTGCTGGTGGACGCGGACACCGGGTTCGGCTCCAGCGCGTTCAACATCGCCCGAACGGTGCGCGAGCTGATCCGAGCCGGGGCCGCCGGCTGCCATATCGAGGACCAGGTCCAGGCCAAGCGCTGCGGTCACCGACCCGGCAAGGCCATCGTCTCCAAGGAGGAGATGGTGGACCGCATCCGGGCCGCCGCCGACGCGCGTAGCGACGACTTCGTCATCATGGCCCGCACCGATGCCCTGGCCGTCGAGGGGCTGGACTCGGCCATCGGGCGGGCCCGCGCCTGCGTCGAGGCCGGCGCGGACATGATCTTCCCGGAGGCGATGACCGATCTCGACCAATACCGCCAGTTCGTCGAAGCCGTCGGGGTGCCGGTGCTGGCAAACATCACCGAGTTCGGCACCACGCCGCTGTTCACCGTCGAAGAGCTCAAGGACGCCGGCGTCGGCCTGATCCTTTACCCGTTGTCCGCCTTCCGGGCCATGAACAAGGCCGCGCTCGAGGTCTACGAGGCGATCCGCCGCGAGGGCACCCAACGCAACCTGGTCGGCACCATGCAGACCCGCATGGAGCTCTACGATTTTCTCAACTACCACAGCTTCGAAGAGAAGCTGGACGACCTGTTCGCGCAAGGCAAGGAGGGCTGACACCCTTCGCGGCCACAACGCTGTCATCCCCATCGAGGAGAAAAACCATGACCGAGAAACAAGAAGGGCAAACAGCCCAGGCCAAAAAGAAGCACGTCGCGCTGTCTGGCACCCCGGCGGGCAACACCGCAATTTGCACCGTGGGCCGTTCCGGCAATGACCTGCACTACCGCGGCTACGACATACTCGATCTCGCCGACACCGCCGAGTACGAGGAGATCGCCCACCTGCTGATCCACGGTGAGCTGCCCAACGCGGACCAGCTGGAGGCCTACCGGTACAAGCTCAAATCCCTGCGCGGGCTCCCGGCCGCCCTGCTCAAGGTCCTGGAGCGCATACCCTCGTCGGCCAACCCGATGGACGTGATGCGCACCGGCTGCTCGGTGCTCGGGACGCTGGAGCCCGAGCGCGTGGACATGAACGTGCACGATGCGCGCGACATCGGCGACCGGCTGATCGCGGCATTCGGCTCCATCCTGGTCTACTGGTACCACTACAGCCACTACGGCCGGCAGATCGAGGTCGAGACCGACGACGACACCATCGGCGGGCACTTTCTGCACCTGCTCCACCGGCGCAAGCCCAAGGAGGATTGGGTGCGCGCCATGCAGACGTCGCTCAATCTATACGCGGAGCACGAGTTCAACGCCTCGACCTTCACGGCGCGCGTGATCGCCGGCACGAACTCCGACATGTACTCCTGCATCACCGGCGCCATCGGTGCCCTGCGCGGCCCGAAGCACGGCGGCGCCAACGAGGTGGCGTGCGAGATCCAGCAGCGCTACGCCAACCCGGACGAGGCCGAGGCCGACATCCGCGCCCGCGTGGCACGCAAGGAGATCGTCATCGGGTTCGGCCACCCCGTCTACACGGTCTCAGACCCGCGCAACCAGGTGATCAAGGCCGTCGCCCGCCGACTTTCCGAGGCTGCCCACGAGATGACCATGTACGAGGTGGCCGATCGCCTGGAGACGGTGATGTGGGACGCGAAACGGATGTTCCCCAACCTGGACTGGTTCTCCGCGGTGGCCTACCACGTTATGCGCATCCCGACGTCCATGTTCACGCCCTTGTTCGTGATCGCGCGCACCGCGGGTTGGGTGGCCCATGTCATCGAGCAGCGGCAGGACGGCAAGATCATCCGCCCGAGCGCCAACTACATCGGCCCGGAAGACCGCGAATGGGTGCCGATCGAGCAGCGGTGATAGCGGTCCCGCAGAAGACCTGATTAGCCCTCACCCCGACCCTCTCCCGCGGGCGGGAGAGGGGGAATCGGGAAGTTCCGTCCCTGGAACATCGGGTCAGAATTGCCTCACCCCGACCCTCTCCCGCGGGCGGGAGAGGGGGAATCGGGAAGTTCCGTCCCTGGAACATCGGGTCAGAATTGCCTCACCCCGACCCTCTCCCGCGGGCGGGAGAGGGGGAATCGGGAAGTTCCGTCCCTGGAACATCGGGTCAGAATTGCCTCACCCCGACCCTCTCCCGCGGGCGGGAGAGGGGGAATCGGGAAGTTCCGTCCCTGGAACATCGGGTCAGAATTGCCTCACCCCGACCCTCTCCCGCGGGCGGGAGAGGGGGAATCGGGAAGTTCCGTCCCTGGAACATCGGGTCAGAATTGCCTCACCCCGACCCTCTCCCGCGGGCGGGAGAGGGGGAATCGGGAAGTTCCGTCCCTGGAACATCGGGTCAGAATTGCCTCACCCCGACCCTCTCCCGGGCGAGCGGGAGAACACGGAATGTCATTCCCTGGAACACTGGTTCACAACCGGCACAAGGAGGTGCCGCCGGCTCGGGACGAACCCATCGTGGGAATCGGAACCAGGTTTCTGACGCGCCGTCTGTGCCCCCTCGAGCTCCCGCGCGCGCCCTGGGGAGACGACCAGCTCAGCATCGATTTCGCCGGCGGCCCCTATCGCTTCGACGGCCTTGCCCGGTCGCAGGCGGCGCTGGTCAAAACCCGGTTCCAGCAACTGTGCCACGCCGATTCCGTACACGGCGTGCCAGTGCGCACCGAGCTCTACCGGCTCCCCTCCGAGTGGTTCCGCCCGATCGACACCCGCGGCTGGGAATATAGCTTCGACCGGGAGTACAGTCCGACGCGGGTGCGAATGGTCGGCCCCTCCTGGGTCGGCGAGGTCGAGCCCGGTCCGCCACTGCTGGGAAGACTCTGGACCAGCGAGACATCGGCGGACGGGTTCCCGGGTGTCTTCGAGAACTTCTTCCGCGCGCTGGTCGCCTACCGCCTGCTCCTGATGGGCGGTGTGCTGCTCCACAGCGCGGCCTTCGCCGACACCCGCGGGGCCCACGTCGCCGTGGGCATCTCCGGGGCCGGCAAGAGCACGCTGTCGCGGCTCGCGCTAAATGCCGGGCTCGATGTCCTGTCCGACGACCTGAACGCCCTGATGCCGGGCCCCGGCGGCTGGGTAGCCGAGCGCATCCCGTTCGCCGGCGACTTGGCGCAGGCGCCCCGGCGCGGCCGATCCTGCCCGGTCCATGGGCTCTACGCCCTGGAGCAGGCCGAACGACACGCGCTGGAGCGGCTTCCAGCCGCCATGGCCATGGCGCGACTCAGCCGTTGCGCGCCCATCGTAAATGCTGACCCCGAGCGGGCCGACACCCTGCTGGAAAATCTCGCCGGACTGGTCGGCGCGGTGGGCATGTCCCGGCTGAGGTTCGCCGCCGACGAAGGGGTCCTGGCAGGCATGGGAATTTCTGGCTCCGACGGAATCGGCGAGGGGCTCGGCGATGTTCTGTGACGCATTTCTCGGCAGAGACCCGGCTGCGATGGCGCGATAGGTAGCCTGAGATCGACCGGGCGGCGGAGCATGGCCGCCGGTCGGGTGGAACCGACCGTGAGCTTGAGGAGTGAGAGATGGGCAGGGCGATAAGAAGAAAGGCTTTCGGCCGGCGCGCCTGGGCGGGCGCTTGGTTTTTGGCCGTTCTGATTCTGGGCGTTGGGCTCGCTCCGCCGGCTTGGGCCGCGCCGGCGTTTCAGAGCGTGTCGGAGAACACGGGCGTAGTAAGCACAACCATCAGCATCAGCAGACCGGCGGGTTCGGTGCAGAACGACCTGCTGCTGGCCACGCTGTCGGCTCGGGGCTCGAATCAAACCATCACCGCCCCGAGCGGCTGGACCCAGCTCCTGCAACAGTCCAACGGCAGCGAGACCCTCGCCGTCTTCTACCAGTTGGTGAATGCGACCACGGCCGCAAGCTTCACGTTCAATCTGAGCACCAGCGCCGGCGTGCTAGGCGCCGTGCTGCGTTATACCGGGGTCGACCCGCGCTACCCGGTCGACGTCGCGGGTGTCGCAACCGGAACGGGCAACCCCGCGACCTCACCCGCGGTAACCACAACCGTCGCGGACACCTCGGTCGTTCGTGTAGCGGGCATCGGCGACGACACGCTCCGCAGCACGCCCGCTACCGGGAGAGTAAACCGCGATTACAACCCGAGTGGCGGGGGAAACGACGTCGCGCTCGGGGTCAGCGACGCGGCTCAAGCGGCCGCTGGAAGTACCGGGACCGCGAATTTCGGGATAGGAAACGACGCCTGGGTCTCCGCCACCGTCGCCCTGCGCCCCTACACCGACACCCTGTGCGCAAACCCGCCCGCCAGCGGCTCCACCACGTTGGCCGGCGGGGTCGTCAACACCTACTACCCCGGCACCGCGACCGCCAGCGCCGGGGCGGTGAGCATCGGGGTCGGGGCGCCCCGCGGGGCCTCGACCCCTATCGCCGCCGGCGACCTGCTGCTGGTGATGCAGATGCAGGACGCGGCCATCGACTACACCAACACCGGCAGCTACGGCGACGGCGTGGCCGGTGATCCCGGGAGCGGCGCCACAAGCTACAACAACGCCGGTCGCTACGAGTTTGTCGTCGCCAAGGGCCCGGTGAGCGGCGGCTCGGTGCCTGTCGAGGGCACCGGCCCCGGAGGAGGACTCCTTTACACCTACACCAACGCCGATGCGACGGCCACCCAGGGCCAGCGCCGGTTCCAGGTGCTCCGGGTGCCCCAGTATTTCGACGCCTCCATCACCGGCACCGTCACGGCCGCGGCCTGGAACGGCGCGAGCGGCGGGGTCGTCGCGCTGGACGCGGCCGGCACCGTCACCTTCACGGGCGGCACCATCGATGTCAGCGCGGCCGGATTCCGAGGCGGCGGCGGACAAGCGTTCGGCGGCCAGTCTGGGCTCTCCAACGCCGACTACCGCACTCTGGCCACCCAGAACGCCAACGGCAACAAGGCCGAGGGCGCAGCCGGCTCGCCGGATTTCATCTACGACGGCAGCGGGACCCTCGTCGCGGGCGGCGGCTACCCGAACGGCTCGGTCGCGACTGCCAGCCGCGCGCGCGGCGCGCCCGGGAATGCCGGCGGCGGCGGAAACGACGGCAACCCGTCCGCCAACGACCAGAACTCGGGCGGCGGGGGTGGCGGCAACGGCGGTGCCGGGGGCGTCGGCGGCAACACCTGGAACAGCAACCTCCCGCGTCGGCGGCTTCGGCGGCGCCGTGTTCCCGCATGCCCCTGACCGGCTGGCCGCGGGCGGCGGCGGCGGTTCCGGGGCGCGCAACAACTCGGCGGGCGTGCAATCGAGCGGCGGTCTGGGCGGCGGCCTGATCCTGGTCCGTGCCAACGCCGTCTTGGGTGCAGGGACGCTGCGGGCGAACGGCGGCTGGCCGTCCACGGACAACTACACCCCGGCCAACGACGGCGCCGGCGGCGGCGGTTCGGGCGGCAGCATCCTGGTCTTCGGCCGGACCGGCAGCCTGGCGACGCTCAGCCTCCAGGCCAACGGCGGCATCGGAGCCAATGCCTGGCCGACATCGGCACCTGGCGGATTCCCCGGCGCGCGTCACGGCCCCGGCGGCGGCGGCGCCGGCGGCGTCATTTATTACTCGAGCGCATCCGGTGCCCCGGCGACCAGCGTCAGCGGCGGCCTCAACGGAACCACCACCACCGCGCTCGACGCCTTCGGAGCGACTCCGGGCTCGAACGGCGCCGTGGCCAGCTTCACCGAGGGCCAGATGCCGGGTGCGAGCCCTGGCGCCACCTGCAAGGCCACGCTGGCGGGCGTCTCCGGCTTCCGGGCCGAGGCCGAGGCCGGGCAGGTCCTGCTGCGCTGGGAGACCCGGTTCGAAATCGGCACGCTGGGCTTCCACGTCGAGTGGCTGAACCCCGCCACGGACGCGTTCGATCGGATCACCGGCGACCCGCTGCCGGGACTGATCACCTCGCCGCAGGGCGGGACCTACGAGTACCTGGACCCCGATGCCTGGCCCGGGGATACCCTGACCTACCGTCTGGTCGAGCTCGAGGCCTGGGGCGGTACGCGTGTTCACGGGCCCTACCGGGTCACCGCCGTCGAGGAACGCGGCGCACTGGCCGGGGCCACGGCGCCGACCGCCTCGACGCATACGCCGCCGCTGCGATCCCGATCAGCGGCCAACGAACGCAGGGATGCACGAGGCCCCGGCGCAGCGCCGCGTCTGGAGCAGACGACCGGGGCGAAGTCCGCGCCGGAGGCCGCGCGGCGGGGCCATAACGACCCTCGGCGCGGCTACCGCGCGACGCCCCATGCGCTGCGGCCCAGGCAGACCGCGGCGCTCGACGCCGGGCACGCGGCCGCGACCACCGCACCAATCTCGGCCACTCCACTTGCCGCCCAGACCCAGGCGGCCACCGTTACGACGTCCAGACGGGCGCGGGTCGCCGTGCGCGAGGCGGGCCTGATTCATGTCTCCGCCGCGAACCTGGCGGGCATCTTCGGGATCAGCGAGGGGGCTGTCCGCAGGCGGGTGTCCGGTGGGCAGTTCCTGGTCACGCAGGGCGGGTCACCGGTCGCCTGGACCCCGGCCGATGGGGACGACGGCATCCTGTTCTTCGGCCAGGGGATCGACAGCCTCTACACGCGGGACAATGTCTACCTCGTGACCCGGGTCAAGGCGGGAGAAGTGATGACCGCCAGTGACGGCGCCCCGTCGGCGGACGCCGCTGCGGTCGCCGACTTCATCGAGACCACCGCCTTCGAGCAGGACGCCTTCCCGGCCACCGTCGTCGCGACCGACCCCGAGGGCGACTACTGGTACTGGGACGGGTTCATCGGCGCCACCCCGGGTTGGAACAGCAAGAGCTTCAGTCTGGACGTCCCTGACGTCGTTGCCGGAGGCCCGCTGGCGATCGCGCTGGCCGGTGCATCGCCCGCCGCGCATCCGGTGGAGGTCTCGATGAACGGGACGCCGTTAGGCGGGGGGTCCTGGTCCGGGCTGCGTCCCTACACGCTGAACCTCGACGCGGTCGTCGCCCTGCAAAGCGGTGCCAACTCGTTGGAGGTTCGGGCGATCGGGGATTCGTCTAACCTGTTTTACCTCGACAGCGTCTCGCTGACCTACCGCCGGCTCGCCCGTGCGGCGGGCGGCCAACTGCTGCTCACGGCGGAAGCGGACGGTCCCGTCTGGGTCACGGGTTATACCTCAGCCGATATCCGGGTGCTCGACGTGACCGACGCCGCGCATCCGGTGCGCCTGGTGAACGGCGAGGTCCAGCCGGACGCCGGCGGCTACGGCATCGCCTTCTCGGCGGGTCAGGGCCGGCGCTACCTGGCCGTCGGGTCCGACGCGATCCGCACCCTCACGGCCGAGCCCGCCCCCGACGTGAGCTTGAGACAGCCAGACCAGGTGGACTATGTCGTCATCACGACGCCGACCCTGGCGGACGCGGCCGCGGCACTGGCGGACTACCGCGCCTCGACCGGTCTGACGACCCGCGTGATCCTGCTCGATGACATCTACGCGACCTTCAGCGACGGGATCGAGACGCCCCACGCCATCCGCGACCTTCTCAGATATGCAACGCGCAAATGGGGCACGCGATACGCGGTGCTGGCCGGCCTGGGCAGCATGGACTACCGCGACCTCTACGGCCTCGGGGAAGAGATCGTGCCGAGCCCGATGACCGCGACGCCGTTCGGGCTGTTCGCCTGCGACAGCTGTCTCGCCGACTTCGACGGCGACAGCCTGCCGGAGCTTGTGATCAGCCGTATCCCGGCGGCCACGGCCGATGCCTTGCTCGCCTACCTCGGCAAGGTGCAGCCCTACGAGCGGCAGGTCCTGGATCTGGGCACGGCCGGGGTGCTGATGAGCGCGGACAGGAACGACCCGCTGGCCGGACGTTTCGCCGAGGATAGCGACGACATCGCCGCCTGGCTCCCGCCGGACGTCGAGATCGAGACCGCCTACCTCGACGACGTGACCCTTGCGGACGCGCGCCAGAAGATGCTGGCACGGCTCGGCGGGGACCTGGGTTGGCTCAACTACATCGGCCACGGGGGCGTGGATCGGCTGGCGGGCGCCGGGCTGTTGACGACGACCGATGTCGCGGTCCTCAGCACATCGGGCCGGCTCCCGGTCCTGAGCGCCCTGACCTGCGCGGTCAACCGCTTCGAGATCGCCGGCTACGAGTCGCTCGGCGAGGCGCTGGTCATGCACCCGGATGGCGGCGTGATCGCGTCCTGGGCGCCGACCGGCCTGTCGTTGAACGAGCCCGCCGCGCGCATGAACGCGAGCCTGTTCGATGTCGTCTTCAACGGGCGGAGCCCCGTGCTCGGCGATGCAATCCTGGAGGCGTTGCACGACAATAGCGGCGGCGCGACCTACATGAACCGGATCTACACGCTGCTCGGGGACGCGGCGTTGCGCCTGACGCCCTGATGCGCCGGGGCGCCGTCCACGGCGCCCTGGAACCTATCGAACCGGACTGGAGCCATGAACGAGAAACCCCAATCGGACCAACGCCCGAAACGGCCGGAAAAGAAGCGCTACGAGAAGCCCCGCATCCTGACCCGGGAACCCCTGGAAGCCGTGGCCGCCGTCTGCTCCGGGGGCACGTCCAAAGGCAGCCCGGTCACTTGCCCGTTCGGACCGATTAGCTCTTGAGGAAGACGGCCAGCGAAACCTGCGACACGCCCACCGGGTGGGGTTTCAGCGCCGCAAAAAACCGCGATCCCGCAGGAACCCGAGCATGTGCTCGCGCTTCTTACCCTGCACGGCCTTCGCCGTCGTCGCCGACCAGTCGGCGCGGCGGGCGTTGTTGCCGCGGGCCGCGTAGTAGTCGGCCATCGTCCGGTCGTATTCAGCGATCGCGCCCGGTTCCGGGTCGCGGTATACATCCTGGTGCAGGATCAGCCCCAACGGCATCCGAGGCTTGACCGCGGGCTTGTCCGCCGGCCAGCCGAGACACATGCCGAACACCGGCGCCACCAGATCCGGCAGCTCCAGTTGCTCGGCGATGACTTGCGGCGCGTTGCGTATGCCGCCGATGAACACACCGCCGAGACCGACCGATTCGGCGGCAAGCAACACGTTCTGGGCCATCAGCGCCACATCGACGACCGCCGCCAGCGCGTGCTCGGTCCAGCCCTCGAGCGGCCCCATGCCCCGGTCGTGACAGGCCCGGTCGATGCGGCGCAGGTCGGCACAAAAAATCAGGAACTCGGCGGCCTGCTCGATCCAGGGCTGATTACCGGCCGCCGCGGCGATCGCCGCCCGGGCGTCCGGCCGGGTAACCCGCACCACCGAATAGGCCTGGATGAAACTGGAGCTGGCCGCGCCCTGCCCGGCCCGAATCAGCTCTGCCAATAGCCCAGGAGCGATTGGTTCACCACTATAGCTGCGCACGGAGCTGTGCCCGCGCTGAAGATCAATGACACGGCCGATAGGGTCAGGCATCTTCGGCTCCCGTCCAGAATTCACGCACCCCGGCCAAGGCGCCGGGGCATCGGAGCGTCGCCGCGCTCGGGTCGCGAAACGGGACATCCCAGCAACCCTTTACCCTCTAGCACGACGACAGCTATTTCGCCCCCGGTCGCCCCACTGCGAGGCCGACTCCGGATCCTGTGGTGCCGAAGCCTGCCCAGCGCTGCCCTCCGCGTACGTCGTACGGCCAGAGCGGCCAGCGACCGATATGCTAAGAGAAGAGCTGACCGCTAGCGCAGGGGCCGATTGGCCTTGGAGAGCTCTTTGCGTTGGGCTGGGTGCAAGCCTGAGCGAGCACTTCCAGTGGCTCCCTCGACAGAATCTTTGGCGCTTGGTAGCACCTTCTGCTTTTCTTCGTGGATCGCTCTGGACCGCGGTCAATGTTGTTTGCCATGTTCGTCTCCTCTCACGGGCGTGGAGCCGGGTTCCCACTCCCACCTGCACTCCCGCAACAACGTTAGATAAACCGCAGGGAAGCCGGTAGGAAATTAGCGAATCGGTCTGAGTTTAACAATAAACCTGGCCGCGCCGCCTCATCCGGACCTGGACGACGCGGGGCCAGCCTGCGAGACAGCGCAGCACGGCAAGTTCCAAGAAACGAATGAGCAGCTGCCGCGGGCCGAGGCCCGAATCGATGCCTGCTTCAGTTCCGGACACTCGGCGCGTAACCGGTGCAAGCTTGGCCCCGTGCCGCGGTCGATGACCGCGAAGTTCCATCGAAGAGCGCGAGAGCCAAGGTAACCTTAATAATCTTCTTCCAGGGACGAGTGCCGATGCGATTCGATCCATCCACTCTAATCGGCCGATCAATTGTTTCTAGTGCAGATTTAACTAATTAAAAAAACCGCGGCCTCGCAATAAAAAAACCGGCTCTACTACTGCAATCAATCATCACTGCAACAGGCCCCAAAAGTCGCCGCCCCGATTAAACGTCAAGACCCTAACAGGTACAGCCCGAACGATCTCTATCAGGTTATTTATGACGTCGTCGACTCGGTATCGGTCGTGATTTGTAAATGGTGACTGCGTGACTAGAGCGGACACCGCCTCGGCGGTACTCGTTGAGCGAACGGCATTACACGCTCCTTTTTCCAATAAATAAACGCCGCGAAGCGGGTAGGTTTCGTTAGGCACGCATGCTTCCTCCACCATACATTTAAAAGGCGATCGCGCGACTAATACATCGTTTGTTTCCGCAGTTAAGAGATTGATGTCGTCACTCAACACCAAGAATAATCGCTCCAACGCCCATTGCGCCACAGTGGACTTTCCAGCACCCGAGCGACCAACGAAGACGTTTATCCCACCATCAATAACCACGGCTGAACTGTGAAGCATTACACCGCCAATCGTCAGAAGCCTGTATGCGACGAGAATGCGCAATAGGTTCTCGAAGTCGTCGCAAACAACGAACTCACGATCACGACGAGTCCATACCGATAAAGCGAACTTAGGTTGGAACTCCAAGTAAGCCGTGAATCCACGTGCCGTTAAAAGGAGCCGGTCCGTCCCATGAGAACATTTGATTATATTAGACTCGCTCAGGGTAAGATTGCCGGCACCATGATCCGCAGCTGCCCGATATACACAAAACTCAACAACGGGCTCTCGGCAACCGATGGATTCCAAGCAGAATCCCGGAAGCCGCTGGCGTATTGCCTTGCGTTGCTCAAAACTGAGCCCAAGGATCCGGTACGGCCCCCCAGAAAAATCCAGAATCTGTTCGTCGCCGCCCCAAGTCTCTCGACTTGCGCAAGAAGGAAGAAGCGGCCAAGAAAACATGGCTGGCGTCTGAAGACTCATTTGCGCATAAGGTGGGCTAGGATAAATTTTGAGAATAGAGTCAGCGCCACAATCCGTTGTACTAGGGGCACCAAACCTATCTCGTTGGAACAGTCTCCGCCGCAGACATTCCCCACTGGCCGCTCTCCGGGGAAAGCGCGTCGGGACGCGAAGCAGCATCGGCCTGCGTCAGCCAAAACCACGTTCGGTCCTTAATAAATCCGCCAATGAGACGATGAACGACTAATTTATGGTTTGGAGCTATGGCAACCACGACATCCCTCGAATAATAGGATTGCCTGGCAAATACCCAAATCGTCGAATTATTCGATACACCTGGACTCATACAGTCTCCGACGACACGTATAGAGAGGGGTTGGCCTGCCAAACCACAGCCGACCACAGACCGGAATAGACGTAATAGCGCAGTACGCACAGGCTCAAATGAACAGTTCGCCGCCATATAGAGAAACCTATCTTAACATGATAAAACTCGCCAGCGAGATCGATGCGCAGTAGTCTTGCCGTGCCCGAAGGCATTAATCAAGAATGCTCGATTGTGAGACTGGGCTCCGTTTCTTCGTGCATCGGTGGAACGTCATCAAGGCGAACGGCGTCAACCCAAGCCGCCGCGGTTCGCATCCCAAGAGGCCAAGAAAACCGAATCACGTCGTTAACGGGGTGGCGGAACTCATGCCCGAAGGCCTTGCAGTGTCGGACATCCTCACCATCGCGGTGCTGCTGGTCGCGGCCTACGTCCACGGCGCGGCGGGATTCGGCTTTCCGCTGGTCGCGACCCCGCTGCTCGTGCTGTCCATGGACCTGCGCGGCGCGATCCTGCTGACCCTGCTGCCGACTATCGCGATCAACTTGGTCAGCATCATTGCCGAAACCCGCTGGCGCGAGGCCCTGCGGCGCTTCTGGCCGATCCCGGTCTTCACCCTGGTGGGCAGCATACTTGGCACCCAAATCCTGTTGTCCGTGGACCCGGAACCGTTCCGGGTGCTGCTCGCGCTGGTGCTGATCGCCTTCCTGTTGCTCGACCGGCGCCGCGGCAGCGGCCCGGAGCATCGGCTGCCGGGTTGGGGGCTCGCCCTGCTGGGGCTGGGGATGGGACTGATGGCCGGCGTCGTCAACATCTTCTCGCCGGTCGTCGTGGCCTTCGCGCTCTACACGCGTATGAGCCCGGCGCTGATGGTCGCGACCTTCAACCTGAGCTTCATCACCAGCAAGACGGGGCAGCTCATGAGCTTCGCCGCCGGCGACGCGCTGGACCCCTCGGTGATCCGTCTCGCGTTGATCGCCCTTCCCTTTGTGTTACTGGCGTTATGGGCCGGCATCCGCCTGCGCCGCCGACTCGACCAAGATGCCTACCGCGTCTGGCTGCGGCGGGGACTCTGGATTGTGGTCGCCGCGCTGATCGTCCAGGCGTTCTTAGGGGGGACCGGAATCGGATGAGACGTTGTGTGGAGCGTAACTGCTCGGATTGCTCCAACCGCGTTCGCAGACGCTATCGGTGCCTGGCGGCCTCCAGCCGGGGCCAGTTTGGTATATTTGCGTCTCGGTCCGAAAGGATCCCCGATGATTTGCACGATCTTGTCCCCCTACCGGAGGTCATGATGCTTCCGTTCCGTAAGCTCGCAATTTGGTCCCTGGCCCTCGGTTTCCTGTCCGGATGCGCCACGACCCAATCGGACCTGCTGAACGATAACGAACCTTTGGCGATGCAGGCCGCCACTAACCGCGCTCAGCTCGAAATCACGTGCCCGAGCCTGGGCGCCGCGGTGCTTACCCGGAAGATCATCAAGCCGGCGGCGTCGGGACCCCTGAGCAGCGACGAATCCCAAGCCCTTTATACGGTCAAAGTGGAAGGCTGCGACAGGGAAGCCAACTACGAGGTCGTCTGCTCAGTCGGCGGCCAATGCGTCGCGAGCCTGCGGTAAGGGATCCGATTCGAGGTCATTGGGTAAGGGGAAACGCCGAGGGGCTTTTCCAGTTCGGACCCTGAGGTGCAAGGCCAGATGCGGGGCAACGAAGCCAGTCGCTGGGGACGGCATTGACTCGTCCGGCGCGCACTACGGTCCAGCCGGCGGCTGACACCACCGTTCGCTCATCACCCCACTGATCGCAACGACCAAGCGGCCCGAATTGAGGTCAACGCGGAAATGCAAGTCAGAGAACAGGCCGTCAACCGACCCGAACTGACAGCGGCTGGAACCGGGGCTCGGGGTCCGCGGCTTGGGGTTCTCGTATCATTGCATTTACTCCGGCACGACACGTCCCACGGGGGCAACTCTCGTAGATCGCTCCACTCGCCTCCGAGGGATGCGCTGACCCCGGGGCTACCCTGACCCCAGGGTTCCCGAGAACTGGCCCGGCTCCATTCCGGGCTGTCAGCCGGTAGCGCGGTGCGCCTGCCTGTTGGATTAGCTCGACGGTGTAGCGGTAGCGCCTTGTGCTTAGGGAGAATCGCGATATATTCATATCTGTTATTTATGAACAAAGCAGAGGTAAGGCCATGGCCACAACCAGCCTGAGCCTGGGCGAGCACTGGGAAGTCTTCATCCGGAACGAGGTCGCGAGCGGCCGTTACGGCTCCGCCAGCGAGGTCGTCCGCGACGCGCTGCGTCATATGGAAGAGCACAAGAGCAAGCTGGCGGCCCTACGCGCGCACCTCGCCGAAGGTGAAGCGCAGGTGCGCGGCGGGGAGTTCGTGAAGGACTACACAATCGACGGCCTGCTGGCGGAGCTGGATCAGGAAGGATGATCGGGACGTTCCGCCTCACGCCGAGGGCTGCGCAGGATTTGCGCGCCATCGCCCGCTACACCCAGGACATCTGGGGCAAGGCCCAGCGCGACACCTACCTGCGGGCCATGGACCGGCGGTTCTTCTGGCTGGCGGAGCACCCGGCGCTCGGCAGATCCCGCCCCGATGTCAGGGAAGGCTATTACAGCTACGCGCAAGGCTCGCATGTCATCTTTTATCTCATGCGCGAAGGAGGGATCGACATCATCGGCATTCCCCACCAGCACATGGATGTCCTGAACTATTTTTCTGGTTAACGGATGCCCTGCCCCGGGATCCCCTTCGGTCGGAATTGACCCTGGTCCCTTGTCTCCTTCAAGCACATAGAGAACAGGGGGGGTCACCAGGAATCGGGCTGCTAAGGGTACTGACCCCGATACCCCCGAACGGCACCTTCCGAGCCGACAGAACGGGTATGCTGCGCGGGAATTGGCCCTCGCCCCTGACCCCGCGGGTAGCTTAAGAAGAGGAGGCACACGTCGAGACCTGCCCCAGTTCTCCTGCCCAGTTCTCCCTCTGCAGGACGCACACTGTGCGCGGCTCGACTGCCGTTTCCGGGTTCACCCGAGTACACTGGTGGCGTCCCAAGGATATTGAAATTGCAGACTACGCATGTCCCATGCCCACCATCAGCCAGTTCTTCGGCATCATCATCCAGATGTTCTGGCGAGAGCATGCCCCGCCCCACTTCCATGCCCTGTACGGTGAGCACGAGGCCCTGATCGACATCCGAACCTTGGACGTCATCGCCGGTCGTCTACCCAAACGCGCCCTGAATCTGACAATCGAATGGGCAATCGAGCACCGCTCTGAACTGATGGAGGACTGGAATCTATGTCAGTCGAAACAACCGCCCAATCGCATAGCGCCATTGGAGTGACTCCTGCTGCACCTTGGCGAATCCGGGCGCTAACAGTCCTGCCCGGCTACCGACTGGCACTGACCTTCAACGACGGCCGCCAAGGCACTGCAGATCTCTCGACGCTTCTGACGGCCAAGCAGTGCGGGATGTTCGAGGCCTTGAAGGACCCCAGCTTTTTTTCGAAAGCGTCGCTAGAGTTCGGCGTCGTTACTTGGCCAAATGGCGCAGACCTCGATCCGGCATGGCTTCACGCAGAACTAGGAAAGTCGGAAACGTGGTCTGTCCCCTTCTAGCCACTGCACCGCTTGACAGGCAAAAGAAAAGACCTGACCCCCCTCCCCCCGAACAAAGTCTCGCGACGGCGACGGTGCACGCAAGTGAGCAACGTGTCGAGGCATCGGTGTAGGATCGTCAGGGCATGCACGGGAGGTCTCCTGGCTCGTTTGATCACTTGCCAGGGACAACGGCCTCTCGTGTATGTTCACTCTTCGTCGAAAAATATTATTTAACCTGCTGTCTTAACAATAGATTTGCAGGGGATACCTCAGGGCCTGTCCCCTTTAAGCCTCTAGAGAGGAAAAAAGAAAGACCTGATGATCATCTAGCCGACCCCGCCCGAGGGCTTATAGTTCAAGTGTCATCAAGAACTTGAGCCGGAGACCCGGCGGGAGGAGTCGACGATGAAACTGTACGGCGGAATCGACCTGCATTCCAACAACAGTGTCGTGGCCCTTTTGGACGAGGACGACCGGGTGGTGTATCGCCATCGGTTGGCGAACGACGCGCAGGCGGTGGTAAGGGCGTTGGCGCCATACCGCCAGGAGATCGAGGGCCTGGTGGTGGAGTCGACCTACAACTGGTACTGGCTGGTCGATGCGTTGATGGAAGCGGGCTATCGGCTGCACCTGGCCAACACGGCGGCGATCGTGCAGTACTCGGGGCTGAAGTACAGCGACGATGACTCTGACGCCGCCTGGCTGGCCAAGCTCCTGCGCCTGGGGTTGCTGCCGGAGGGCTACATCTATCCCAGGGAGGAGCGCGCGGTGCGCGATCTGCTGCGTCGGCGCAGCCGCCTGGTCCAGCAGCATACCGCCAACGTTCTGGCGGTGCAGAACCTGCTCTCACGCAACCGCGGGCACGCTCTGAGCGGCAATGAGATCAAGCGCTTGACGCCTGAGAAGGTCAATGCGTTGCTGCCCGATGCAAACCTGGCGCTGGCGGTGCAGAGCACCCTGTTGGCCATGCGTGGTCAAGAGGCGGCAATCGATCTCTTGGAGCGCGAGGCCTGCGCCCAGGTGCGCTGCCAGCCCGCGTATCGGCATCTGCTCACCACCAGCGGGATTGGTCAGGTGCTCGGGTTGACCATCCTGCTGGAGACCGGTCCCATCGAGCGCTTTGCCCGCGTTGGCAACTATGCCTCCTACAGCCGCTGTGTCGGCAGCGAGCGGCTCTCCAACGGCAAGCGCAAGGGGCGCGGCAACACCAAGAGCGGCAACAAGTATCTGGCCTGGGCCTACCTGGAGGCGGCCAACTTCGCGGTGCGCTACAACCCCAGGATCAAGCGCTACTACCAGCGCAAGCGGGCCAAGACCAATGGGGTGGTGGCCATCAAGACGGTGGCGCACAAGCTGGCACGGGCCTGTTACCACATGCTGCGCGAGGGCAGCGACTTCGACGTCGAGCGTGCCTTCGCCTGAATCGGGCGATGCGTCGGCAAGCCAGGTAAAGGGGTTGGCGACAAGCCTCCAGATCTGATTGGCGACCGGCGCATCCCCCGCCAAACGTTGGGGAGCAACGCGTGTGACCGAGACGCCTCTGCCATCGAGCCAATGCAGGGTTGGACGACGCCGCTACGGCGCCGAGCCAGCGATCTGTGATTCCACGGCCCGGCGGGGATGGGGCAGGAGCGCCTGGACGATTGAGGGTCCGCGCTCCCGCCCCATCCCCGCCTCCGCGTTCCACTTGGACCTTGGTGGGGCACCGACGATTTTCTGGGGCTCAGCTGAGCCAGGGGCCGGGTGTCTACTCCCCAGCGGAGGAGCCCCATCGCCTAGATCCAGAAGGGTGACTGGTGCGGATCGGAGCGAATCTGCACCCGCGCAATGAGAACCGCGGGCGCGTTGACGGTGACAACTCGGCACTTCCTGACCAACGCAAGCGCGCCAGGGCGTGACGAATTAGGTCGTGCCATTGACCGGGGTCAGCTAAATGGTGACCCCGTTCTGCTTCTTCAGGCTCAGGCCGTGAGCCCGCTAGCTGAGGAATCGAGCTAATCACCTTGCGTAACACCCCTTCCAATAGCGTACCGTGTCGCGCCAATTGAAGAGCCCGTCATCATTGAGGTCGCACGCCCAATTCGCGGATCCTGTACGGCACCCTTGTGCGAAACGCACAGTGTCCCTCCAGTCAAATCTTCCATTGCCGTTGATATCGCAATTTATACCGTGGGGCTCTATCGCGACAGTCGCCGTTGTAGTCGCCAAATCGGTCGCGCCGACGTCATCAGTAACCGTCAGTCTCACGGTATAGATGCCGGCAGCCGCGAAGCTATGGCTTGGCGCGACCCCAGTGCCAGTGACGCCGTCCCCAAAATCCCAATCATAAGCCGTGATACTGCCGCCGTCTGGATCTAATGACCCCGAACCGTCGAACGTTATCGGGACGTCCACGGTTCCGGTATACGGCCCGTTCGGATCGGCCGTCGGATTCTGGTTGGCAGCAGCGACGGTCGCTGTTGTCGTCGCCATATTGGTCGCGCCGACGTCATCAGTAACCGTCAGTCTCACCGTATAGATGCCGGCAGCCGCGAAGCTATGGCTTGGCGCGACCCCGGTGCCAGTGGCGCCGTCCCCAAAATCCCAATCATAAGCCGTGATACTGTCGCCGTCTGGATCTAATGACCCCGAACCGTCGAACGTTATCGGGACGTCCACGGTTCCGGTATACGGCCCGTTCGGATGGCCGTTGGATTCTGGTTGGCAGCAGCGACGGTCGCTGTTGTCGTCGCCATATCGGTCGCGCCGGACGTCATCAGTAACCGTCAGTCTCACCGCATAGATTCCGGCAGCCGCGAAGCTATGGCTTGGCGCGACCCCGGTGCCAGTGGCGCCGTCCCCAAAATCCCAATCATACGACGTGATACTGCCGCCGTCGGGATCTAATGACCCCGAGCCATCGAACGTTATCGGGACGTCCACGGTTCCGGTATATGGTCCATTGGTATCCGCAACCGGTCGGCTGTCGCCAGAAATTGGCTGCGGATAATGGAATAGTATTGGCCCCGCAGGATTGTTAAAAAGCGTATCAAACTCTGCGCTATCAAAATTCTCGTCGTAAGTATCAACAGTTAGTTCGAACTCAATGCCATTAAGTTAAGCCCCCCTCACCGGCAGCGCTTGTAATTGGGATAGAAACCCTGAATT
>CAVPOY010000031.1:0-164004 GCA_963707135.1 uncultured Gammaproteobacteria bacterium
TTCATCCAGGCGTTGCAGAGCCCGCAGATGCCTGAGGATCCCGCCCGGGCAGTGGCTCGGGGAGCTTCAGCGCCTGCGCCACAAGATCCAGCACCTGGAGCGCCGCCTCGGGCCCCTGCTCGAGGGGGATCGCTGCGCGGCCACCCGGGCGGCCTTCAACGCGGCGGTGCAGAAGACGCTGCGGGCGTTGGAGCGTCTGCGTCAACCGCTGCAGGAGGACGAGCATGTTGTCCGAGCCGCAACGCCAGGCGATCCTCGAGCTCAAAGGCAAGGGGGCGAGCATCCACCAGATTGCCCGCGGGCTGGGCCACACCCGGCGCACGGTGCGCCGGGTGCTCAAGCAGGGGCCGCAACCGGCGGCGCGCGCACGAGCGAGCAGCGAGCCGTCGCCCGCCGTTGCCGATGCTGCCCGTGCTCTACTGCGAGAGCCGGGGCAACGTGGTGCGGATGCAGGAACTGCTGCGTGAGCGCCACGGCCAGGAGGTCCCCTACAGCACCCTGACCTATTGGGTGCGCCAAGCCCAGCTGCGCGCGCCACCCCCTCGGGTCGGCCACTACGACTTCGCCCCGGGTGAGGAGATGCAGCACGATACCTCGCCGCATCGCCTCGCGCTCGCCGGCAAGCCAATCACCGCCCAGTGCGCCGGTCTGATCCTGGGCTTCAGCCGTTACGCCTTCATCCAGTACTACCCGCGCTTCACCCGCTTCGAGGCCGAGGTCTTTCTCGAATGCGGCCTTCGCGTTCCTCGGCGGGACCTGTGCGCGCTGCACCATCGACAACACCAGCGTCTTGGTGGCCGGGGGCAGCGGTGCGGGGCCGTGATCGCCGGCCCCATCGAGCGGCTCGGGGCGCGCTTCGGGGTGCGTTTCCTCCCCCATGCGGTGGGCCATCCAGACCGTAAGGGCCACATCGAGCGGCTGTTCCACTACGTGGAGCATAAATTCCTGTCCGGGCGTACCTTCGCCGACTGGTTGGACCTCAACGCCCAGGCCCGCGCCTGGTGCGAGCAGGTGGCCAATCAGAAGGTCGAGCGCTCCCTGGGCACCTCCCCGCGGGCCGCCTTCGAGCAGGAGCAAGCGGCTTTGCAGCCGTTGCCCCTGCATCGTCCGCCGGCTTGTGTCATCGCCCACCGGGTGGTCGATACCGAGGGTTACGTGCGCCTGGAGACCAACCGCTACTCGCTCCCCGAGCGGCTGCTGGGCAAGGCGGTGGAGGTCTACCAGTATTTCGAGACGGTGGCGGTGTACTTTCAGGGCCAGGAGGTGGCCCGCCACCCCCGGGCGATCGGACAGCGCGATCGGCGCATCACCGCCCCCGCCCATCATGGCCCACCGCGCGCGCGGCGCAGCGCTCCGCCTCCGGCCCAGCAGGCCCTGCTCGCCGACGCCCCAGCGGCGCTCGCGCACTATGTCCAGGCCCTGGCGACCCACTCCCCGGGACGCGGGACAGCGCGGCTCAAGCGCCTGCTGCTGTTGCAGCGCACCTATCCGCCCGAGCCTTTCCTCGCCGCCGTTGCCCAGGCTCTGACCTATGGCCTCTACGACCTCAACCGCCTGGAGTCGCTGATCCTCAAGCAGGTGCGCGGGGTGTTCTTCCAGATCCCGGAGACCGATTGATGCGTGAGCACATCCATACCCTGCTCGGCGAGCTGCGCTTCGCCGGCATGGCCGAGAGCCTGGAGCGCATCCTCGATACGGCCGAGCAGGCCGGCGACGCCCCGGCGGCGGTGCTGCTGGCGCTCCTGCGCGAGGAGGCACGCCACCGCCAGGAGCGCAGCCTCGCCTACCGCTTGCAGCAGGCCCGCCTGCCCTGGGATTGGTCCCTCGAGACCTTCCCCTTCGCCCAGCAGAAGACGGTCGACGCCTCCCACATCCGCTCCCTGGCCACCCTCGGCTTCCTCGACCGGGCGGAGAACCTGGTCCTGATCGGTCCCCCCGGCACCGGCAAGAGCGGACTGGCTATCGGCTTGCTGCGTCAGGCCCTGGTCAACGGCTACCGCGGCCGCTTCTACAACGCCCAGGACCTGATCGACGAGCTCTACGCCTCGCTCGCCGACCACTCCACCACCCGCGTGCTCAAGCGCCTGGCCGCCTACGACCTGCTCGTCCTCGACGAGCTCGGCTACATGAACCTCAAGCCCGAGCACGCCAATGCCCTGTTCCAGCTCCTGGAGCAGCGCTACGCCCGCAAGAGCACCCTGATCACGACCAACCTCGACTTCGAGCAGTGGTACGGACTGTTTCGCAACAAGCCCCTGGTCGACGCCCTGCTCGACCGCCTGCAGCACCACTGCATCGTCCTGCGCCTGGCCGGACCCTCGCTGCGCGCTCCAGTCCCCTCCCCAGACAGCCCCGCCAGCTGACCCGCATCCGCCGATCCGCTCGGCCGTGGCGCCCCGCGTTCTTGATGAACCGGGGGCGCCACGCCCGCCTGTCACAACCCTCCACCAGCTCCTCCCAGCAGTCCAGTCCTGCGCACCCGGTGGGTTCATTTCCGTTAGCACAACTGGGGCCTTTTCGATTAGCGTCGAGGCTCGACCCACCGTAACACCGCTCGGGCACCATGGATGAGCAGGTTGCGCAGGTACACGTCGCCGCGTTTGCTGATGCCGAGGAGCCGATCACGCCCACCGGTGGAATGCTGACGCGGCACCAAGCCAAGCCAGGCGGCCAGGCCGCGGCCGTTCTTCAACGGCCGCGGGTCATCGCCCACGGCGGCCAGCAGCGCGGTGGCGCCCTTGGCACCGACGCCGGGGATCGTCATTAGGGCGCGTGCCTGGGCATCGCCTTGGGCGATCTGCTCGATCTGCTCATCGTAGTGGGCGACACGCTCATTGAGGTGACGCATTTCCTCGGCCAGCCCGGAGAGCTCGGCGCGAAAGCGCGCGCTCAGCCCGTTGTCGGCGTCCTCCAGGATCTCCGGCAGGCGCCGCTGGATCGCCGCGCGCCCTTGGGCAATCTCGATGCCGTATTCCAGCAGCAGGCCGCGGATCTGGTTGACCTGCGCCGTGCGCCGCTCCACCGCCAGGCTGCGCATGCGATGGGTGGCCTGGATGTCCTGCTGCTCGACCGACTTGACCGCCACGAAGCGCATGCTCGGGCGCTGGGCCGCCTCGCAGATGGCCTCGGCATCGGCCGCGTCGTTCTTGTTGGACTTGACATACGGCTTGACGAACTGCGGGGCGATCAGACGCACCTCATGCCCATAGGTGCGAAACCGCCGCCCCCAATGATGTGCGCTGCCGCACGCCTCCATCGCGATCGTGCACGCCGGCAACTGGGCTACCACTGCACTCAGACGCGCCCGTGTCAGCTTCCTGCTCAGCACCGTCCGGCCCTCACCATCAACCGCGTACAGATGGAAGCTGCGCTTGGCCAGGTCGATGCCCACGAACTTGATCACGCTCTCTTTGCTAAGGTGATTTCCGACAAATCTCATACCTGGCCCGCCGGCTGGATGAGGATATCCCATTTGGGTAGAGCGGGGTTACGTTGCAATCGGGCTTCTACGGCCTGCATGGCGCTTTTGGAGAGCGAGACGCCCTTCTCGTAGACGTTGCGGCTCAACTCGACGATGGGATGGAGGCCCTTCCAGGTCATGGATTGGGCCCAAGCGAGCATGGTCTCTGCGTCGGTGAGCTTGGTACCGTTCCAGTGCTTTTCCAGAATCCCCCAGCACCGCTCGATTGGGTTGTATTTGCTGTGGTAAGGCGGGTAGTAGAGCAGTTGCACGGGCTTGCCGATGTCGTCGGCGAACTGGACCATGCGTTTGAGAAACTGGGTGCGCCGACCGTTGCTCTCCGGACCGTTGTCGGCTTTGATTTGCAGGAGCGAGATCGCTTCGCGTTGTTGCGGGGGCAGACGGTCCCACCATTCGCTCAAGCAGTCAGCGATGAAGTCACTGGTCTTGGCAGAGCTGCCGAAGACCAGATGCAGATCTCCGGTGTCTTCATCGACCACGCCGAAGGGGGTGTACTTCTCACGACAGCCCATGTCGTGGTCGGCCGCCTTGTGGTCGCCGCGGGTCTTGCCCCCACGCGAATACTCGCCGATTTTCACGGTGGCCTTGCAGTCGATGCTCACGCATCTGACCGTGGCATCGGCGCCGGATTGGTCTTTGTTGCGGATGTTGGCGAAGATGGCGTCGGTCTCAGGGAGTTTTTTTGGGGTTTGGCCTTGAGCACCGGGCGCAGCCGGTAGCCGTTTCGGTTCAAGACCTTGGCCATCGTGCTGGGAGATGGCAGCAGCGCTTCGGCGAAGCCCTGCGCATGCAATTGCTTGAGTGCCTCCGCGGCTGTCAGCCGCGTGAATGACAAAGTGGTGCGGAAGCTCGGGTCTTGTTGCGAGTGCGCCTCGGCCAGGTCCCACAGGGCGGCAGCCACATCCGGATGCTTCTCCTCCCACAGCTTGTCACCAGCGACGAGCGACTGCGCGCCCAGACAGACGACACCCGTTCGCTTCTCGTGCAGGCCCAAGGTCACAGCTTGGCGGCTCCAACCGAACACCGCCTCGGCCTGCCGCGCACTGCCGTCGCAATACTTCGATGCCATCGTTGCCTGAAACGAGCGTCGATCAGCGCCCGTCATCTTCGAGGCGGCGAGCTTCAGATCATCGAGATGGCCATTGGCAGCGAGGGTCTCGCGCACAAAATCGGCATTCGCGTTCATTAGGTTCGAGCCGATGGTTGATTACATGCTCGAACTATGGCACACAATGGTATAGATTTCTTGAGAAATCGCCTAAAGGCTGGCGCTCGTCCAGGGAAAGCACCCTCCGGCCCTGCCGCATTCATTGACTCTGACCCGCATGAGACAAAGGGGCGGGCGCACTGCTTCAAGGGGTCAGCATCTGCTTCTCCGCCGCTGGCTCCTGGACCTGGACCCCGCTGCGGGCCAGGCCGATGGCCTCGTGCAAGGTCGCGAAGACACGCCCCGACCCGATCAGGGCGAGGATCCCGTGCCGGTCCACGTCGGCGCGCAGGTCCGGACCGACGCGCCCGAAGGCCAGCGCCACGCCGCGGCCCTGCAACTCGTCGCACAGGTCGCGCAGCTCGCGGGCGGCGGAGTAGTCGATGTCGGTGATGGCACCGGCATCGACCACGCACCAACGCACCTCGGTGGTAGCCTGCTCAATCAGGGCGCGCACCTCGGCGATGAACCGGTTGGCGTTGGCATAGAAGAAGTCCGCACCAAAGCGATAGACCAGCAAACCCGGTTCGGACTGGGCGCCCGGGCTGGCCCGCGTCGGCAGCCAACGCCCGGCCGCGTCGGGCGCCAGGACCGCGGTGTGGGGTCGATAGCTGTGGCGGACGTGCCGCAGCAGCGACAGTGCGACCGCGAGCAGGATCCCCTGCTCCACCCCGACCAGGGCCACCGTCGCCACCGTGATCACAGCCAGCCCGAACTCGCCCGGGCTCTCGCGGCGGATGCCGCGCAGCCCCCCGACGTCGATCAGCCCCATGGCGATGGTGAAGACGATGCCGGCTAGCACGCAATGGGGCAGGTATTGCAGCGGGCCGGTCAGGAACAGGAGCACCAGCCCCACCACGCCGGCGAAGACCAGCTGGGCGACCTGGCTGCGCGCACCGGCGTTCTCCGCCATGGCGGTCTGGGTGGGACTGCCGTTGACCACGAAGGCGCCGCTCAGGGCGGCGGCCGTATTCGCCGCCGAGAGACCGGGGATGTCGGCGTCCTCGTCGACCCGCTCATGGTGGCGAATGGCAAAGCGGCTGGCCGTGACCGCGCTCTGGGCGATGATAATGACGAAGCAGGATGCGGCAATGGGCAGCAGGCTCAGCACCTCGTCCCAGCGTACGGCGGGCAGGGCAAAGTGCGGCAGTCCGCCCTGCACGGGTCCGAGGGTTGCGATGCCGAGGCCTTGAAAGTCGTAGGCGGCACTCGCTGCGATCGCCCCCAGCACGACGAACAGGGCCATAAGCAGCCGCGGCAGCAGGTACCGGGAGGCGAGGATGAGGCCCACCACCAGGACCGACAGGCCCAGCGTGGGCAGATGGGTCTGCGGCAGACGGCCCAGGATCTCCGCCAACTGAGCGACGGTGCCCGGCGAGCTCACCGCAACGCCGAGTAGGCCGCCGAGCATGGCGATGCCGACCTGAAACCCCACACCGGTCAGGAACCCGACCAGCACGGTGCGCGACAGGAAGTCGGCGAGGAAGCCCAGCCTGAAGATCCGCGCCAGCAGCAGCAGACCCGCGGTGAGCAGGGCGACCACCGCGACCAGGGCCATGTAGTGCGCGCTCTCCGGCTCGGCCATGGTCGACAGGCCACTGGCGAAGAGCGAGGCGGTCGCCGAGTCCGCCGCGACCACCAGGTGGCGTGAGGAGCCGAAGACCGCGAAGGCGACCAGCGGCAGGAGTACCGTGTAGAGACCGGTGACCACCGGCGTCCCGGCGATGCGCGTGTAGCCGAGCACCTGCGGGATGTTCACGAAGGCCAGCGTCACACCGGCCAGGGCATCGTGGAGCGCACCGCGCAGGCCCTGGGGACGCAACCCGCCGAACAGTCTCAGCCCCATCGCCGGACCCCGCGACCGTCGACCGCGCCTGCGGTGTCCCGCCCGCGCCCTCCCCCGCGCCCCGCTGCGCGGGGGGCACATCCGCCTCCTTTGACCCGCCGCAAAGGCAACGTCCGGACCGACGCTCGGGGAGTCGGCATGAGGCTAGTCGGCCGCCCCGGCAGGGTCCGAGCCGAAACCCGGGTTCGACGCCTCCCGCTCGGCGGCGTGGTATTTGTTGCGGATCTCCGTCAGATCGACGCGGGTCGGCGGGAGCTTTAGGCCCATGTCCTCCATCGTATCCGCGACGATCTGGGAGACGGCGAGATTGCGAAACCACTTGTGGTCGGCGGGGATCACGAACCAGGGCGCGAGCTCGGTGCTGGTCTGCTCCAGGGCGTCCTGGTAGGCCTCGACATACTGCCCCCAGAGCTTGCGCTCGGAGTAGTCAGACTCGCTGATCTTCCAATGGCGCGCCGGGTCCTCCAGGCGCTGCTTGAAGCGGGCCAGCTGCTCCTCTGGGCTGATGTGGAGGAAGAACTTCAGGATGCGGGTGCCGTTGTGCGCCAGGATCCGCTCGAAGTCGTTGATCATCGCGTAACGCTTCGACCAGACCTGCTCGGGCACGAGCTGGTGCACCCGGACCACCAGGACGTCCTCGTAGTGCGAGCGATTGAAGATGACCACCTCACCCTTGCCCGGCACGCGCTGGTGGGCGCGCCAGAGGAAGTCGTGGGCGGCCTCGATTGGGGTCGGCTGTCTGAAGCCGAACACCGCCGTCCCTTGCGGGTTCATACCGCTGAACAGATGGCGCACCACGCCGTCCTTGCCGGCCGCATCCAGCGCCTGGAGCACGACCAGCAGCGACCGATCGGCATTGGCGTAAAGGAGATACTGAAGTGCGCCCATGCGCGCCACATGCCGCTGAGTCTCGGCCAGCGCCTCTTCTCGGGACGACTGCCCGGCGGTGTCGGAAGGATCGATCTTGGCCAGGTGGACCTTCTCTCCAGGCTCGACCAGGAACCGTTTGCGGGCGTTCATGCGTGCGCCTCCTGAGACTGAGTGGTGGGCCGTGCCGATCCAGGTCTACGAACGGCTCGGCCGGGCGGCTCAAACCCGGGCATGCCTGGAAAAAGAAACAGACCCCGGGTTCCAAATGATAGCCCGTCGCTACGGATGCACCTGTCCGCCGGTCCCCCGATGCTGGGCTTCTCCCTCAAAGTCGTGATCATCGCCCTCAGTGTGAATATCATCGCGGGATCGAGTCGAGCGGACGCCAGGGGCCCGCGCGCGACCACGGATTTAGCTGAAGCAGGCTCTTAGGCGATTTCTTTCAAACCATGCACCATCTCGCTGGTCTTTTCGCCCGCCTTCCGCGTCGCGCCGACAGTCACATGGCCCGGCTATGCTCCTATCGGCGCTCCTTGAAGGCAGACCAAAATCCATCGCAATCTGGACCATGATTCTCCGGCAATTGCCTTATCTCCATGTCCTATCTCAACGATCCCCGCGTCCTGTTCGCCACCGAGCGTACCCTGCTGGCCTGGAACCGCACCGCCATTGCGCTGATGGGGTTCGGCTTCCTGGTGGAGCGCTTCGGGCTCTTCCTGCGCCTGGTCCTGAGCCAACAGACCGAGCCACTGCATCGCGGGGCCTCGCTGGTCATCGGCGTGGCCTTCATCCTGCTCGGTGTGGCAATCCTGCTGCTGTCCGTGCGCCAGTACCGCAAGGTGATGTCCAAGCTGGGTGCGGGTGAGATCCCCGACGGTTACTGGGTCAAGGCGCCGGTGCTGACCAACCTGGCGATTGCCCTGCTGGGCCTGGTGTTGGCGGCCTATGTGTCCTTGGTCTGAGGCGCCTGGGCCGGACGTCCGATCTTGTCGTGACACTCCGGCACCTGCCTAACCCCGGCCTCCCCCCTGCCACAGCGCGGGCCAGGGGGAGGTAGAAATTGGGGTTCCTCCCGCTGCCATCGTCCGGCCCCTTCCCCCTGGCAGGTGGAAGGTCAAGATGGGGGCTGAATGCCAGACCCGGCATTAGAGAGGTCCCTTCCCCCTGGCAGGGGGAAGGTTGGGATGGGGGTTGAGCGGCGGGCGCGGCCTCCGGGAGCGGCAGGGTGGCTGCTTCGGGAAGGTGTGTTAGGGGCTTTGAGGCTGGTCGGTCTGGCCAGTCTCGACCCCCACCCCGGCCCTCCCCCTGCCAGGGGAGGGAGTGGAGGGGCAGGTGTCGGTTGCTGGTCGCGACCCCTGTCGCGACCTTCCACCTGCCCACAGTGAGAGTGAGATTTTGAGCGCCTAAGGCGCGGATTTTCGGCAACCGGGAGGGCCAGTGAATGCTGACGCACCACCACAGCGAACGACACCGCACGGACCGCCTCGGCTGGCTTCGCGCGGCCGTGTTGGGTGCCAATGACGGCATCGTCTCCACCGCGAGTCTGGTGCTCGGTGTCGCAGCCGCCCAGGCGAGCCAGAACGAGGTGCTGGTCGCCGGCATCGCGGGACTGGTCGCCGGCGCCATGTCGATGGCGGCCGGGGAGTACGTGTCGGTCCAATCGCAGGCGGACAGCGAGCAGGCCGACCTCGAGCGCGAGCGGGCGGAGCTCGGGGCCGACGCGGAGGGTGAACGCCGCGAGCTGACCGCGATCTATGTCGGTCGCGGCCTGGATCCGGCGCTCGCGAGACAGGTCGCCGATCAGTTGATGGCCCACGACGCCCTGGGCGCCCATGCCCGTGATGAGCTCGGCATCTCTGACACGCTCGCGGCGCGGCCGATTCAGGCGGCCTTTGCCTCCGCACTCAGCTTCGCCGTCGGCGCGGCCCTTCCACTCCTCACCGTGGCAGTGTCCCCCGAGTCGAGTCTCATCCCCGTCGTTGCGGCAACCTCGCTCCTGTTCCTCGCGCTCCTGGGGGCGCTGGCCGCGCGGGCCGGTGGGGCCCGAGTCACGGTCGGCGCCGTGCGCGTGACGTTCTGGGGCGCGCTGGCGATGGCGGCGACGGCGGGTGTCGGCGCCTTGTTCGGGGGCGTCGTCTGATTCTCGACTGGGTTTCCCCCGCCGACACGGCCCATTCCTGTTCGGGCCTGCTGCGGCTGGGCTAAGGCGGCGTGCCCGGGCTGGCGGCGGATGCGCCGGGGCCAGCCGCCGCCGCGAGGATCAACTCGGCGATGCCGGCGTAGTCCTCTCCGAAATGGTGATCGCCGGGGACCTTCCTGACCTCCACCCCCAGGCCGGTGAGCTCGGGGCACAGGCTCGAGTCGTCGTCCTCGCCGTAGACGCACAGACGCCGGGTCCAGTCGAGCGCTTGCATCTGGGGCAGCACCGGGCGGGCGTCCGCCCCCCGCCCGACATGGAGCCAGTCGCTCAGGTGGAACTGAAACATGGCGGTCCGGCCCAGGCTGAGTGTGGCGGCGAGCCCCACCCGGGGGCGCAGGTCGTCCGGCAGGCCGTTGGCCAGGAAGGGCAGCACTTCTGCACCGAAGGAGAAACCGATCAGGATGACCCGCTCCTTGTGCCAGGCGCCCAGGTAGTGGCGGATGATCCGGACCAGGTCGCCGGCCGCCTCGGCGGGTGAGCGGGCCTTCCAGTAATACCCAAGCGAATCCCAACCGACGGTGCTGATCCCGGAGGCGGCCAGCCGTGCGCTCACCCCCCGGTCGATGGCCGCCCAGCCGCCATCGCCCGAGAGCATGACGGCGAAGGTGGCGGGGTCCTCCTGGGGCGCGCGGACCTCCACCAGGGGCAGACCGGCGGTATCGGCCTGGGCCGACACCAACTTGACCTGGTCGGGGATGCGCGGGTCCAGCCACTGGAAGAGCGAGGCCAGAGGGCTCAGGGTCTCACCGCTCGTCGGTGCGCGCGGCGCACCCGGGGAGCCGGTCGCCAGACGCGCATTGCCCACCTGCCTGGCGAAGGCCGCGGTCTCGCCCTCCGGTGCCGGACCGGCCGCGTCCGCGAACAGGAACCAGGCGCTCGGGACCTGCGCGGCGGGCAGGAGCCGATCACCCTGCATCAACGCGTCGGTCAGCCCCGCGCGTCGGCACGGCGGAACGGCGACCGGCCAGCGGGGACTGAAATCCAGGGTGATCGCCGCATGAAAGCGGTGGGTCGGCGATTGCAGGAGTGCCCCATAGACCAGGGCGGCGCCCTCCCCCTCACCCAACAGGATGGGCAGGACGCCCGGGGGCAGGGTCTTCTCCCGCTGGCCGATCCACAGGGCCAGTCGCGCCAGATCCTCTCCCAGGTCCAGACACGCTGGGGATACCTCGGCCGGGCTCGGGGCCGGTTTAAGGGCCGGAGCCTGCACCTGAGCGGGAGCAGGGGTCGGGGTTTGATCGGGCGTCGGCTGGAGCCACTCGATCCCGGCGATCAGGTGCCCCTGGTTCGCCAACTCCCGTGCCCTGGCTGCGGCAGTCGGGTCCCAGCCCCGGGCGCTCGGGAGGTAAAGGACGAGCCCCTTCGGCTGGCCATCCGGATGGACCAGATGGATGGTCCACTCGGGGCTCGCGACCGTCTCCTCGGTGATCTCGGCGAGTGCCGGGGGGGCGAGCAGAAGGGCCAAGGCCAGGGTGCAGAGTAGCGCACCGACTCGTCGGATACGGGCTGCAACGGATGGCCTGAGTGTGCGCTGAATTGCGTTCATTGGCGGCTGATGCATCTTTGCGGGGCCAAGGGATGACAGGTGCGGGAGCGGTCGGTCGGGGCGATCAGGGCCCGCCTCAAGACTTGATGAGTATCTGACGATAGCCGCCCGCGATCAGGGCGGCGAGGTCGACCAGGAGCGTGGGCAATGGCCGGTACAGTGGATAGGCGATATAGCGGCTCTGCCAGACGGGGTGGAACTTCTCCTTGAAGCTGCGCAGCCCCTTGTAGTTGTAGAGACGGCTGCCGAAGTCGTAGGCGAGACCGGCTAGGCGCTCGTCGGGACGCGCATAGCGGGTATTGCCGACCCCGCTCAAGGGGGCCATCCCAAGGTTGAAATCGACATAACCCTCGTCGCGCGCCCACTCGATGATCCGGGCGAAGAGAAAATCCATGGTCCCGTTGGGGGCACCGGGGACTTGCCGCATCAGGTCCACGCTGACTTCCTGGCGGCCCTGGTAGGACGGAGTCAGGTTCGCGAAGGCCAGGGTCCGCTCGCCCTGACGCACCACGAACAGCGGCGACCAGGAGAGGTATCCCCGGTCGAAGCTGCCCAGCGAGAACCCCTTCTCGCCCCCGCCCCGCTCACCCAGCCAGGCGTCCGAGACGTGCTCGAGCGTCGCCCAGGTGGCATCGTCCAGGGGCGGTTGCAGGCGCTCCAGGGTTAGCCCTTCGCGGACGGCACGGTTGACGGCGGTACGCAGTGATTGGTTGCGCCGCCCGGCGAGCGTGAAGTCGGCCAGGGATACCAGGCCCATCTCCCCGGCCTTGAACAGGGCGAAGCCGGCATCGTGATAGAGGTGCAGACGCTCATGGGCGACCTCGTAGAACACCGGGTCCAGGTCGTAGCGGTCAGCCAGGTCGCGGAACTCCAGCACCGCCCGCCCGAAGTCATCCGCGGCCCCGATCGGGTCCCCCAGGGCCACCAGGCGGCCGCGGATGCGTTGGTACTGGATCAGGCAGCGCCCGTCGGCCGCGTACAGCAGGTGCTTGTCGCCCATGAACAGCAGATGGGCGAAGGTGCCGCCGCCGTTCTTCTCCAGCCAGTCACGCGCCCGGGTCAGGGCGGCGGCGTCGGTGGGCGGAAACTCGGGCCTGGGCATGCGGAAGAGGCCCCAGGCGAGCCAGCCCGCCAGCGCCAGCACAGCCAGCGGCAGCGAGCGCAGATAACGGGCGCCGTGGAGATGGGGCTCGGACTGGAGCCACAGATCGCCCCCCGCTAGCGCGTCTCCGTGCTGCCAGAGGCCGAGCGCGATGTAGGTCGCGACGCTCCCCACCAGGGCAAGCAGCCAGAGTACATTACGCCGGCCGAGCAGCGGATAGGAGAGCCGGTAGAAGGAGTCGCGGCGCAGCCACAGCAGACCCGCCACGGCGAGCAGGAACAGGGCCTGCCCCGGGGCCGCGCCCTTGAGCAGGCTCAGCAGCGCCCCGGCCAGGAGCAGCGGCATGGCCACGCGGTAGGCGCTGCGCACCTGCTGCGCGACCCCCCGGGAGAGGGCGATCAGCAGCACCCCCACGCCCACCGAGAGGAAGTGGGAAAGCTCCAGCGCGGGCAGGGGAAGGAGCAGCAGCACGCGCTCCACCCGTTCCTCCACGCCCGGCATGGCGGCGGAGGCCAGCAGCACCAGCCCGGTGGCAAAGGTCAGCAGCCCGAGCAGACGCAGCCCCAGGGAGGCAATGAGCTGCAAGCCCAGGCGCAGCAGACCGAGCACGGGGTTGTCCTGCCAGTGGCGGGCCAAGCGGGTGAGGACCGGCGCCGCTGGACGGGCCAGCAATCCGCTGCCCAGATAGAGCCCGATCAGCCAGGGGACCAGGTAGTAGACCAGGCGGAAGATCAGGAGCCCGGCCGCCGCGGACTCCACCGGGACCGCGGCGCGCGACAGCATCACCAGCAGGGCGGCATCGAAGACCCCGATCCCGCCCGGGATCAGGCTCAGGATCCCCAGTGCAGCGGCAAAGGTGAAGGCGGACAGGAAGATACCGGGGCCGGTCGGGGCGCCGGCCGCGGCCAGGCAGGACCAGGCGACCCCCACCGCCAGCAGCCAGTCCAGCACCGAGATCCCGACCAGGGTCAGACCGCCCGTCAGACCCAGCCGGGTCGCGCCGCTCAGCACCCGGTGCATGACCTTGCGGCTCGCCGCCAGGACCAGAAAGACCGGCAGGTAGGCGGCGTAGGCGACCAGCACGGCGCGCACCGCCCAGGGCGGTAGCGCCCCCGGCACCAGGTCGGACTCGCCCAGGACCAGCGCCACGAGCACCAGAACCGACAGGCCCACCGGCACCGACAGCATGATGATCCCGGAGTAGATCGAGGCGGCGCGGGTCGCCACCCCGTCGCGGGTCAGCAGCAGGATGCGCACGCCCGACCCCGCCAGCCCCGACAGCCCGATCAGGTTGTTCATGGTGTTGGCCACCCAGCTGTAGCGCAGCAGACGAACCGGGGGCAGGTCCACCTTGAGGCGGCGGCTCAGCCACCAGTCATAGAGTGACATCGAGAAGACCGCGGCCAGGGCCAGGACTTGGAGCAGCAGGAGCACCCAGAGCGGGATGCGGCGCACCACCTCCTGCAAGGCCTGGAAGTCGAAGCCCCGCAGCTCGAACCAGGCCAACAGGGCGGTGACGATCACCAGCAGCGGCGGAACCCCCCGCCGGAGCCAGCCCAGCAGCGAGACAGCGCGGCGATTGGGATCGACCGCTGCGTCCGGGCTCTCCGTGAGCGGGGTTGGGGGTTGAGTGCCTGGGGTAGGGGTCATGGCAACTTGGGTCACGGGGGCCTTGAGCGACAGACGATCACGGGAGGATCGAAAACGCCGGCGCGCATCGTCTCACCCCAACCAGGGGCTCCACAATCGTCGCCGGCGAGGGACTGAAGTGAGCGTTGCGCTGGGAAGGCCTTCCGCGGTCCGGGCGCCGGTTGCGGCATGGCGACTCCGGCGCACGTCAGGATACGCCGAGGACACGTGGCTATACTGTACATGAAAACAGTTACCGGCATGATTGCACAGTCCCGCCGACATGGCCGTCGAGTCGCAGGGATGCGGACCTGCCCCGTATCGCCGCCGCCGTCCCGAGACAACCGCCCTCTACCAGGTCGTGCAGCAACACCTGGAGACCTACCTCGCGCTGGCTGGGGAACACGACTGGGACGGGCAGTGCGTGCCAGCCTACGTGGAGCGGGAATTCCGCCGCTACCTCGAATGCGGCATCCTCGCCTATGGGTCGGGTGTCACCGACTAAGTACTACCTGTCAAATAGTCCCGCCCAGATCAGCGTCGTCCGCCGCCCCCATCCGCTGCGGGGTCGCACGCTCGAGGTCTTGTCGGCGGGCAAGGCCATGCTCGTCGTGCGGCTCGCCGATGGCTCGGCGATGAAGCTCCCGCGGCACTGGACGGACGCCGACGGAGCGCGCCAATGCGGGGAACTGCAGGGTGATTCGCAATTCTGCGGCATTGTGTAGCAAGCGCACATGACCGCGGGTGCGGCCTAGATATGATGTTATTTCGAGAAATATGCTTTAACCTTCTAGAACAAAGAGGGAAGGCTTCGGCGTGGCCAAAGTGGTCAGAAGGACGGGGACGCAAGTGACGGTTGAGGTCACAGTGGATCTTCAGGGCACGTTGCTGGAGATGGAAGGGGCGATCCAGGAGGCGAGCAACGCAGTGGGCCGTTGTGCCACCGAGGTGGCGCTGACGCGCTTCGACACCGACGGCAGTCCGATTCGCCTCGGGGCGATGAAGCTGAGACCGCACGCGGGCGTGATCCCAAGGACTATCAGAGCCCGCCCGCCGTTCGCGCTCGAGCGTCTCGAGCTCATCGATGAGCAGCAGGTCATCTACCGGCTGCCTCGAACCCAACGGAACGGCACCACTGCGCTGTCGCTCACCCCACTGGAGCTGATCGACCATCTCGCCGCGCTGATCCCGCCGCCCAGGCGCCACCGCCATCGCTACCACGGCGTGCTCGCCCCCAACTCGCCCCTGCGTGCAGCCGCCACCGCGTATGGGCGTGATGCGGCCGACGATCCGAGCGCCCCCGATGAGGTCCCAGCGCCCTTGGCCGCCCCGGCCCCGAACGCCCGCTCTCCGAGCCCGCTATCTCTGGGCCATGCTGCTGGCGCGGCTGTTCGAGTCCCTACCGCTGATCTGCCCCAACCGCGGGGCGGATAGGCGCATCATCGCCTTTATCACCGATGCCGCCGCCCGTCGAGCGGATTCTCACGCACCTCGGTGAGCCTGCACATCCCCCGGCCATCGCCCCCGCCCGCCCCGGCGCTGCGCAATCCTGCTTCGCTTGGGTACCAGCCCAAACCATCCCTGGTTTGGGCGTTCGCTGCTCCATCGCAGCTCACCCACCCGCCTGGGACGATGCTCCCGAGCCGATGCCGGACTGGGACCTCGTCGCCCAACCGGAACCCGGCTTCGAGTTTGACCAGCGCGTCTCTTGGTAACCGCCAACTTCTGCGATCGATGGCGCCGCCGCCCCATATCTCGGGGCTGACCGCCGCGCTGGAAAAGCGGCTCGTCCCAAGACCAGCCGACGATCGCTCTCGTACATTCCGGGAGGCCGGAGCCCAACCTCGGTTGAGCCTTGACCGACCCTCGGGTCCTCGTTAGCCTCCTATCGCAGGCCGTCCTGGAGTCACAGGGCCACTTCGATCTCCTATCCGTCACCCGGCGTGCGCACAGTTTGATCCTGAAAAACCTCACGAGCTATCTGTCGCGCGAACGGCAGGCCGCGATCTTCGAGCTTGCCCAGCGCCTAGGCGCCGATAAGGATGCGGTGCGCGGCATGCTCGCCGTTCTGGAACGCAAGGGGCTGGTGCGCAAGCTGCCGGCGGGGACACTCTGTGCCGGCGGCTGCACCCAGTGCGGCCCGGAGACTGTCGAGATCTACGAATGGGTCGGTCCGCCGGGTCGACCCGAAGACGACCTTCCGACCGGATGAGCGCCCCGGTCAGTCATTTGGGCTCACCATCCAGGTCTGACTCCCGCACGCCCATCGCCCGGGCAACGTCCGCGAGGCTGTAGGCGGGGGCCCCCGTGCCGGGATCGGTCCCCGAGGGCTCGACGCCCATCTGCTCCAGCACTTCCCTGAAGTTCTCGAGCATCATCTGCGCCGTGTCCGGATGCTCGGACAGGAACGCGAAGGCCGCGCCCCAGCGGGGATCGGTGGGATACGAGAGGACAATCAGGGCCTCTTCCAGGGACGAGAAGCTGTTTTCTGACATCGCGGCTCCTGAGTGAGATCGTCAGGCGAAACATTCATATGGCGTCAGGCCTTCGGACGGACCGGCGTCGATCTTCGCCGGTCCGACAGGCTATTACAAAGCCGCACATTCGTTGTTAATATTTTACTTATGCTCACCGACCGAGAGGAACGCCGTCCCGGCGTCCGACCGTCATGCCCACCTCCAGGCCCCCTAAGTCGATCCCCGTGATGACCGCCGGGCTGCGCCGCCTGCTCTGGGCGGTGTTGGCCCTTTTCGGACTGCTCGCGTTCAACTCGCTGTATCTCTCCGGCGTCACCGCCGCCGAGTCCATCACCGGCCGGGTGCTCCAGAACCAGGCCTATCTGGTCATGTTCCTTTTCCACCTGGGGCTCGGATTGCTGTTTGTCGTCCCGGCCCTCGTCTTCGGTGCCCTGCATCTGCGCCGGGCCAGGCGCCGCCCGAACCGCTACGCGGTGCGGGCCGGTCTGGCGCTCTATCTGACACTGATCGCCCTGATCCTCTCGGGCCTGCTGCTGACCCGCTTCGGGTTCTTCGAGATCAACGACACCGGTCTTCGCACCATTGGCTACTGGGTCCACGTCCTGACCCCGCTGGCCGCCGTCTGGCTGTTCGTGCTGCACCGGCTGGCCGGACCGCCGTTGGCCTGGCGCACCGGGATCGGCTGGGGCACGGCGGCCGTCGCGGTCAGCGCGGCGGCCGTGGCCCTGCACCTTTACGGCGGGGAGGCCGGAACCGACTGGGTCCGGCGGTTCGAGCCCGCGCTGGTCGAGACCCCGGCCCCCGGAACCATCCCGGCCGAGCATCTGGACACCGACGCGGCCTGTGCCGAGTGCCATGCGGACATCGCCGAGCGGCACGCCCGGAGCGTCCACCGCCTGAGCTCGTTCAACAACCCGGCCTACCGATTCAGTATCGAAGACACCCGCGAGGTCCTCACCGCCAGGGACGGGAACCCGATGGCAAGCCGCCTCTGCGCAGGGTGCCACGACCCGGTGCCCCTGTTCTCGGGACGCTTCGACGATCCGGATTACGACGCGGACACGGACCCCGGCTCGCAGGCCGGCCTCACCTGCATGACCTGCCACGCCATCGCCGACATCGGAAGCCCGCGCGGCAACGCCGACTACCGGCTCGCTGACCCGCCGAGCTACCCGTTCGCCTATAGCGACAACGCCTTACTGAAGGCCGTGAATCGGCAGCTGATCAGGGCCAAGCCGGCTCTCCACAAGCATACCCTGCTGAAACCGATACATCGCACCGCGGAGTTCTGCTCGGCGTGCCATAAGGTCCATCTGCCCCAGGCGCTCAATCACTATCGCTGGCTGCGCGGCCAGAACCACTACGACAGCTTTCTGCTGAGCGGGGTCTCCGGGCACCGCGTGGACAGCTTCTACTACCCACCCCGGGCAAAGCAGAGCTGCGCCGAATGCCATATGCCGCTCACCGCCTCCGACGACCCAGCCGCCAGACTGCCTACCGGTGGCGCGGGACCGATGGTCCACGACCACATGTTCGCCGCGGCAAACACCGCCGTCCCGGCGATGCTCGGACGCGGCGACGAAAACGGCGAGCGACTGCAGTTCCTCGGGCGAGCGGCCCGCATCGACCTGTTCGGCCTGAAGGAGGGCGGGACCATCGATGGCGAGCTCCATGCGCCGCTACGCCCTGCCTTGCCGACGCTGGCGCCCGGCGGCCGTTATCTGCTCGAGGTGGTGGTTCGCACCACCGGCGTCGGTCACTCCCTAACCCAAGGCACGGCGGACTCCAACGAGCTCTGGGTCGACCTGACCCTGAAAGACGACGGCGAGGTCATCGGCCGCTCCGGCGGTCTCGGCGACGACGGCGGCGTCGATCCCTGGAGCTATTTCCTGAACGCCTACATCCTGGACCGCGAGGGTAACCGGATCGAGCGGCGAAATGCCCAGGACATCGCCGTCGCGCTCTATGACCACCAGATCCCGCCCGGGGCCGCGGCCGTCGTCCATTACGGCTTCGAGGTACCCGCCAGCGCCCGCGGGCCGCTGACCATCGAGGCCGCCGTGCGCTACCGCAAATTCGACACCCGCTTCCTGCGTCATGTCGAGGGCCCGGCCTTCGAGCGCAACCGGCTCCCGGTGTCGACGCTGGCGTCGGACCGGATCGAGCTGCCGGTCGGGAAGGCCTCCGCTGAGCCCGCCGGTCCGGTCCCGGCCGCCGACTGGGAGCGCTGGAACGACTACGGGATCGGCCTGCTGCGCGAGGCCGGCGAGACCGGGAAACAGGGTGAGCTCCGCCAGGCGGCGGCGGCCTTCGTGCAGGTCGAGCGCCTGGGCCGGGCGGACGGCCCGCTGAACCAGGCACGGGTGCTCTTCCGCGAGGGCGAGCTGGACGCCGCGGCAGGGGCGCTCGCACGGGCCGCGGCATCGGACCCGCCCGCCCCGGCCTGGACGCTGGCCTGGTACTCGGCGCTGGTCAAGCGCGAGCTGGGCGACCTGGACGGCGCCATTGCAGATCTCGCGGCACTGGCCGAGAACCGATTCTCCGAGGCCCGGGAAAGGAGTTTCGATTTCTCCCGCGACTACCGGATGCTGAACGAGCTTGGCCGCACGCTTCACGAGCGTGCCCGGCTCGAGCGCGGCGAGTCGCGGCTGGATGCCAGGCGGGCGCTTCTGCGGCAGGCGCTCGGCCGGCTCGAGCAGGCGCTCGCGCTCGACCCAGAGTACGCGGCCGCGCACTACAACCTGAGCCTGGTCTTGGCCGCGCTCGGCGACGACCAGGGCTCGGCCTACCATCGGGCGCTGCACGAGCGCTATCGACCCGACGACAACATCGCCGAGCGCGCCGTAACGCGTCACCGCGGCCGGGACGCCGCGGCAAACCATGCGGCCGAGGCGGTGGCGATCTACGACTTGCAGCGCTCGGACGCCTACGAGCTCGCCGTGGACGCCGGCTCCGCGACCGAGCCGCGGCTGACGCGGCGATAGGTCGCGCCCCGGTTATTCCGCCAATTTTCCGAGAAAGCCTCGCAACCTAGCTGCACCCGCCCCGAAAAGCCATGAACGCACCAGAAGACCGCAAGCTGTCCCGCGGTGAGGCCCGAATCCGCCGCGCCTTCGTCGTATCGGTCGTCGTCATCGTGTTGGCCGCCTCGGCGGCCCTGATTCTCTTCTGGCTCAGGCACCCGGCCGAAGCCCCCCTCAAAACCGAGCAGGCGGAGGTCTCTGCCCCGGCGATCCCAGAGCCGGCGCCCAATCAGCCGCCGCCGGTCGGCTTTACCGACGTCACCGAGTCCGCCGGCATCGGCTTCGTGCACGTCAGCGGCGCCTACGGCGAGCGCCTGATGCCGGAGACCATCGGCAGCGGGGCCGCCTTCATCGACTACGACCGGGACGGGGACCCGGACCTGCTGCTGGTCAACTCGCGCAACTGGGAGGACCACCCCTCGGAAGGCGCCGCCCCGACCCAGGCGCTGTACCGGAACGACGGCCAGGGCCGGTTCACCGACGTGACCGCCGAGACCGGGCTCGGCTTGAGCTTCTACGGTATGGGCGTGGCGGTCGGCGACTACGACGGCGACGGCTGGGACGATGTCTATCTGACCAGCCTCAACGCCAACCGCCTGTTGCGCAATACCGGCGGGCGATTCGAGGACGTGACCGAGCGCGCCGGCGTGGCCGGCGCCGACGACGCCTGGAGTTCGAGCGCGGCGTTCGTCGACTATGATCGGGACGGCGACCTGGACCTGTTCGTCGTCGACTACGTGCGCTGGTCGCGCAGCATCGACCTGGAGATCGACTTCCGCCTGACCGGCCTCGGGCGGGCCTACGGGGCGCCGCTCAACTTCCCAGGCACCCAGAACCGGCTCTACCGCAACGAGGGCGACGGGCGCTTCACCGACGTCTCGGCGCAGGCCGGAATCGAGGTGTCCGATCCGGTCTCGGGGCGCCCGGTCGGCAAGGGCCTCGGGATCGTGCCGCTGGACTATGACCGCGACGGCTGGACCGACCTGGCCGTGGTCAACGACACGGTGCGCAACTTCCTCTACCACAACCTCGGCGACGGGCGCTTCGAGGAGGTCGGGATCTTCGAGGGCATCGCCTATGACCGCAACGGCAAGGCCACCAGCGCGATGGGCGTCGACGCCGCTTACTACCGCAACGACGCCGAGCTCGGAATCGCCATCGGCAACTTCGCCAACGAGATGTCCTCGCTGTTCGTCACCGCCGATGCGCGCCCGCCGTTCGTCGACGAGGCCGTGATCGAGGGGCTGGGCCCGGCCTCCCGCATCCCGCTGACCTTCGGTCTGGTATTCCTCGACTACGACCTCGATGGCCGCCAGGATCTGCTGCTCGCTAACGGCCACCTGGAGCACGAGATCCAGAAGGTCCAGCAGAGCCAGACCTATGCCCAGCCGCCCCAGCTGTTCTGGAACTGCGGCCCCGACTGCAGGGAGCGCTACGTTCCGGTCGCCGACGCCGGAGACCTCGGCAACCCGCTGGTGGGCCGCGGCATCGCCTATGCCGATATCGACGCCGACGGGGACCTGGACCTGCTGATCACCCAGAATGGCCGGCGACCGGCGCTGCTCAGGAACGACCAGGGCACGGAAAACCACTGGCTACGCCTGCGGCTGGTCGGCCGGGCGCCGAATACCTCGGCCATCGGCGCCCGCGTCGAGCTCAAGACCTCGGATGGGACCCAGGTGCGGGAGCTGTTTCCGGCCCGCGGCTACATGTCCTCGATGGAGCTTCCGCTGACCTTCGGCCTTGGCCCCGCGAACCGGGTCGAGGAGCTGCTGATACGCTGGCCGGACGGCAGTGAGCAGTCGCTCGTGCCCGAGGGCGTGGACCGCACGCTGGTCGTCGAGCAGACCGCGGAGGCGCAACGATGAGACCCGCGCGGTTAAGCCCCTTGTTCCTGTCCGGCCTGCTCGCGCTCGGGACCGCCGGCACCCTGGCAGACCCGGTCTCGTCACCCCCCGCCCCTTGGGACCAGCGTCTCGCGCCGGTGCCCGAGTCCGACGTCTCGGGTGCCGAGCCGCTGATGCGCGACGCCATCATCGAGGCCCGCGAAGAGGTCGCGCGCCTGCTGGGCTCGCCGGACACGGATCCCGCCGGACTGGCCGAGGCCTATGGCCGGCTCGGGGCCCTGCTGGTGCTGCGGGAGGTGGAAACGCCGGCGGATGCCGCGTTCCGCAACGCCCAGACCCTGCAGCCGGGTGAACTCCGCTGGCCCTACTACGGCGGCTACCTGGCCATGATGACCGGGAACAGCGAGCGGGCACTGGAGTATCTGAACGCCGCCCGGGCACTCGACCCGGACTACCCGCCCCTGTACCTGCGTCTCGGCAAGGTCCATCTGGACCGCAACGAGCTGGCCGAGGCTCGCGCGGACCTGGAGCATATCACCGAGGTTCCCGGGCTCGAGGCCGCCGCCCACTTCTACCTCGGTCAGATCGCCAACCTGGAGCGCCGCTACCAGGACGCGGTGACCCACCTGACCGCGACACTGAGGGCCGACCCCCAGGCCACCGAGGCCCACTGGCCGCTCGCCCAGGCCTACCGGGCGCTCGGCCAGAATGACCTGGCCCGCGAGCACATGACCCGGGTCGAGCCCCGGACGCCCCCCGCCAAGGACCCATTGCTGGAGCAGCTACAAGGCGCGGCCCGTCAGTCCGTTCCCGCCTTCGAGCGGGCCGTCTACGCGGTCACGCAGCACGACTACAAGGCCGCCGTGGGCGAGTTCGAGAAGGGGCTCGCCGTGGTGCCGGACAATCAGGCGGCGCGGGTCAGCTATGCCCGGGCGCTCTATCTCTCGGGCAATCGGCACGCGGCCGAGACCGAGCTGGACCGCGTGCTGGCCACCGAGCCCGACCGTCCACTCGCGCTGTTCCTGATGGCCCTTCTGAAACAGCAGAACGGGGACATCGAGCGCGCGGCGGAGCTATTCCGGCGAACCCTCGAGCTGGAGCCGGGACACCCCGGCGCGCTCTATTTCCTGGCCAGCCTGGATCTTCAGGCCGGCCGATACGGGGAGGCCGCGGCCGGCTACCGCGGGGCACTCGCGGCCGAGGACGCCCCGCCCCCGGCCCGGCTGCTGGCCATCGTCGCCGAGCGTCGCGCCGGCGCGAGCGACGCCGAATCCGAGGCCAAGATCACGGCCCTGCTCGCCGAGAGCCCCGACGATCCGGTGCTCCAGTACGCAAGGGTCTGCCTGCTAGCGGCCACCAAGGATTCAGGGCTGAAGGATCCGAAACAGGCCCTGGCGCTCGCGTCGACATTGGCCTTCCAACAGCCCGGTCCGCCGCAGATGCGGGCGCTGGCGCTGAGCCAGGCCGCGAACGGCGATTTCGACGGTGCCGTGCAGACGCTGGGCCAAGCCATTGCCATGTCTGGCGGCTGGCTGCCTCCCGCGATCCTTGAGGGCATGGAGCAGGAGCTCTCGGCCTACCGCGAGCAGCGGCTCGACGCCGACCCCTGGCCGACGGGCGACCCCCTGCTCTCCCCGCCGCCGCTCGACCCCACGGGTCCGTTCCGGGACTATCCGGACGCCACGCCCTATTGAGGCCAGCTGCTACGCCCGGCAACGGGGTCCCAGACCGAAACGGGCCGGCAGAGCCGGCCCGTTTTTCGGTGTATACGGGCGGAACGAGTCCGCCCGAGATCAACGGGGGACTACTTGTCGCTAGTTGCCGCAGGGGCCGCGGGCGCGACGGTGACGCTTGGGAGGGCCGTTGCGTACGGGTAGCCCCAACCGCCGTAGGGGTAACCACCCCATCCGCCGTAAGGGTAGCCGCCGCCCCATCCTCCCCAGCCCGGATAGCCACCCCATCCGCCATAGCCCGGATAGCCGCCCCATCCGCCGTAGGGGTAACCGCCGCCCCACCAGGGACCGCCACCCCAAGGACCACCGTACCAGGGACCACCGCCCCAGGAGCCCCAGAAGGCGTTCGCCGGCAGGGACACTGAAGCGACGAGGCCCGCCGCGGCAACAGCCAATAGCAGTTTCTTCATGGATTCCTCCTCATCAAGACTGAGAAACAACAGGAAGGGAACCCCTCCCACTCTCTGAAACGCGCAGAAATTTTTTGCGCGCCTAGATTGTAGTGCTAATGCGCACCAAAATCAGCATCGTCTTATATTGGCTGAGGCGCGCTCCGAGGACTCCCCAGAACCGGCGCTGAGCCAACGCGCCAGAAATGCCTCGGCCGCGGCAAGGTTGGCGCCCGCCCGGGCGGACAGCCCGTCACCCAGATCGAAACTATAGCCGCGGATCGCGAGCAGCCAGCAGGCCGGCACCGGCGGGCGCGCCACCTGCAGGTAGACGCCCAGCAGCGCTCCCGGGCTCATCGAATGGGTCGTAACCGTGACCGACTGCTCCGACTCGACCGCGCTGAACGCGAACGGCTCCTCGCCCGCTGGCGGCCGCATCGACGAAGACCACCCGCGATCGCCCTTCCAGGTCGAGCGCATGCTCGATCTGGAGCTGAAAATCCCAGAGCAGGTCGGCGCCAATGTCCCCGAGAGCCGCGAGGCGGTCAATCAGCACCGGCCCGAGGGCGTCGTCGCCCCTCGACGGGTTTCCGCAGGCCAGTATCAGCGGCGCCCGCACAGTCTCCGGGGCGGCCGCGTCAGGGTGCGCCGCGGGACACGACCCCATCGGCGTGCCGGAAGATTCGGCTCAGCGTTCGGCCTGCGCCGTCGACCAGCTCCAGCTCGAGCGGCATCTTGCCGACCGCGTGCGTGGCGCACGACAGGCAGGGGTCGTAGGCGCGGATCGCGACCTCGACCTGGTTTAGCAGCGGTTCGGTCAGCTCGCGCCCATCCAGGTACTCGTTCGCGACCTGGCGAACGGCGGCGTTCATCGCCTGATTGTTGTTCGTCGTCGAGACGATCAGGTTGGCCCGGGTGACTAGCCCGTCGCCATCGATCTCGTAATGGTGGAACAGGGTCCCACGCGGGGCCTCGATCACGCCGATACCCTTGGTCGTCATCTCGCCGTCCAGTCGGAGCTCGGTCCCCTGCAGGTCCGGGTCGGCAAGCAGCGCACGAATGGCCTCCGCGCAATGCAGCAGCTCGATCAGCCTGGCCCAGTGCGTCGCCAGCGCGGCCTGAAGAGGTCGGCCTTCGCCGGCGGCCGCGAAGTCCTGGCGCTCCTGCTCCGCCAGCGGCGTATCGAATCGCTCGCAGTTGTTCACGCGAGCCAGCGGCCCGACGCGATACCAGCCCTGCTCCGGCCCCAGCTCGGTCAGGAACGGAAACTTCATGTAGCTCCAGGGCTTAATCTCCTCGCGGATCACCCGCTCGTAGTCACGATAATCGAGGTGGTCGAGCAGCGTCAGTCCGTCCGGGTCCCTTGCCCTCAGTCCCCCGTGATAGAGCTCGAATGCGCCGTCGGCGCCGATCAGGCTCAGGGTGTTGGCGTCCACCGCGGCGAAGCGGTAGTGATATTCCGCGTTGCCCAGAAAGATGCGTTTGATGAGCTGCACCGCCTGCTCGGCCCAGTCGACCATCTGACCAGCATCGGCGAGCAGGTAGTCGCGCTCCTCGGGGCTGACATTCTTGTTGACGCCCCCGGGATAGCGCCGGTCCCGTGGACACGCTTGCCGGAGGTGATTCGGATGATCTCCTGTCCGTATTTGCGGAGCAGGACCCCCCGACGGGCGATCTCCGGATGCTCTGCGATCACCCCCACGATGTTTCGATGGGCCACCGCGTCGTCGAAGCCGAACAGTAGGTCCGGCGAGGCCAGGTGGAAAAAATGCAGCGCATGGGACTGCAGCGTCTGACCGAAGTGCATCAAGCGCCGCACCTTCTCGGCGGTAGGCGTGAGCAACTCGACGCCTACGAGCTGGTCGCAGGCCTTGGCGGCGGCCAGGTGGTGGCTCACCGGGCAGATGCCGCACAGGCGCTGCACCAGCACCGGCAGCTCCCAGTAGGGTCGGCCCTGTATAAATCGTTCGAAGCCGCGGAACTCGACCACGTGCAGCCTCGCCTGCCAGACCCGGTTGTCGTCGTCCAGCAGCAGGGTGACCTTTCCGTGACCCTCCACCCGTGTCAGGGGCTCGATGCAGACGCGCCTCAGGGTTTCCGGGTTCCTGGCTGTTTCGAGGTGGTTCGACATCGGATGTCTACCTGACTCTCTATTGAGACCGGGGCGGCGAGTGCTCCCGGCCTCAGTCATAGTGGATTTGCGTATAGGGAAACCGGATCGGCTCGCCCGCGATCAGCTCGGTCAGAAAGGTCCAGATCGCGTCGGCGCTCGGCGGACATCCGGGCAGAAAGTGGTCGATGTGCACCACCTCGTGGATCGGGTGGACCTTGTTCAGCAGCAGCGGGATCTCCGGGTCGTTCGGGACACCCGGGTTGTGGACCCCGACCCCGCCGACGTAGGACTCCTCCAGGCACTCGCGCAGCTCGAACTGGTTGCGCATGGCCGGGATGCCCCCGTTCACCGCGCAGGCGCCAATCGCCACCAAAAGCTTGCAGCGCGCGCGGAACTCGCGCAGCACCTCGACATTCTCGGCGTTGGCGACTCCGCCCTCGATGATCCCGAGGTCGCAGTCACTTAAGGTCTTGATGTCCGTCAGCGGCGTGCGGTCGAAGTCCACAAGATCAACCAGATCGAGGATGCGCTCGTCGATATCCAGCAGCGACATATGGCAGCCGAAGCACCCGGCCAGCGACACGGTCGCGACGCGGATCTTGCCGGGCATCAGTCCACCTCCTCGTGGGCGCGCACGTCCCCGACCCGGCTGATCGGCTCCTGGTCGTAGAGCCGGCGCCCGATCGGCACCCCGTAGCCGCCGTGCTTGGGCAGGATTGCGCCAACCGGGCACACGTGGGCGGCCTTGTCCCCGGTAGCGAAAGACGAGTCCGCGAGCCGCCCGCTCGGCGAATCGACCACCAGCCGACTGTCGAGCCCACGCCCGCTGATCGCGAACACCCGCTTGCCGTCGTGGTCGCGGCTCGCGCGCACGCAGAGCTCGCACAGAATGCAGCGACTGAAGTCGATCACGAAGTCCGGGTGCGACGCGTCCAGGTCCCTGCGGGGAAAGAAGTGCGTGTAGTGCGGCGACAGCATGCCCGTGTAGTAGGCGACGGCCTGGAGCTGGCAGGCACCGCTCTTCTCGCAGGCCGGGCAGACGTGATTGCCCTCGACGAACAGCATCTGCAGAATCGCGCGGCGCAGCTCACCGATCGCCTCGGAGGCGTTGTCGACCTCCATGCCGTCGGCTGCCGGTGCCGTGCAGGCCGAGACATGCCGCCCGCCGATGTCAACGACGCATACCCGGCAGCTGCCGTGGGGCTCAAACTCAGGGTTGTGGCACAGGTGCGGTATGTAGGCCCCGGCGGCCAGCGCCGCGTCCATAATGGTCTGACCCGGTACGAACGGGATCTCGACGCCGTCGAGCTTGAAGGACTTGCCCATGCCCCCTCCCTTACGCCTCTTCCAGAATGTGGGCGCCGGGGTCGTCGCGACCGGTGATGGCGCGGGCCTCGCTCAGGGCGGCATCCAGGTCGAACGACGGGCTGTAGTCGGGGCTCACGAGCCGGGACCGATAGACGTCGGGAAAACGATCCAGGGTGTCGAGCACATGATTGGGCGCCGTGTGCCCGAGTCCGCAATAGCTCGCCTGACGCATCACCCGGCCGATCGCGCGCATCTCGCCGAGGTCGTACGCCGACGCCTTCCCTGCGGCGACCTTTTCGACCAGGTCGCGCAGCAGGGTCCCGCCGACCCGGCACGGCGTGCAGAATCCGCAGCTCTCGTGGGCGAAGAAGGCCGCGAAGTTGCGGACCATGTCGAGCATGTCCCGGCTCTGGTCGAAGACCATGAACGAGCCCGCGGTCGGCAGGTCCTCGAAGGCGATGACGCGGTCGAAGTGGGTCGGGTCGAGCGTGGCGCCGGCGGCGCCGGAGACCTGTACCGCCTGGGCCTGCTCGGCGCCGCAATCGGTCAGGACCCGACGAACCGGCGTGCCGAAAGGGTACTCGTAGATCCCGGGCCGGGCACAGTCGCCGCTGATCGACAGGATCTTGCTGCCAGCGGAGGTATCCGTCCCCTCGCCCCGGAACCAGTAGCCGCCCCAGTGGACCACCCTGGCCGCGGCGAGAAAGGTCTCGACATTATTGACGACCGTCGGGCGGCGCTTGAAACCTCGGGTGACCGGAAACGGCGGGCGCCTGCGGGTGACGCCGCGCTTGCCCTCCAGCGACTCGATCAGAGCCGATTCCTCGCCGCAGATGTAGGCGCCCGCACCCAGGTGAATCGAGATGTCGAAGTCGAACCCCGGCTGCCCGAGGATCTCCCAGCCGAGCAGCCGGTCCCGGCGGCGGCGCGCCAGCACCGACTCGAGGTGCGGCAGCAGGTAGCGGTACTCCCCCCGCAGATAAAGGAAGCCCCGCCGGGCGCCGATCACACCGGCGCAGATGGTCATGCCCTCAAAGACCAGATCCGCATAGCTCGTGAGCAGCACCCGGTCCTTGAACGTGCCCGGCTCGCCCTCGTCGGCGTTGCAGACGACATGGCGGTCCACGCCCAGTGCCTCGCGGCAGAAGCGCCACTTGAGCGCGGTCGTGAACCCGGCCCCGCCGCGTCCGCGCAGACCCGACCGTTCGACCTCGGCGAGGGCGGCGCCCGGGCCCTTCTCGACCAGGGCGCGCAGCCCCTCCCCGTCTGTCGCCATGTCGCTCAGCAGCAGCCCGGCTCGGCGGATGTTGTCCTCGACGCGCAGGTACTCGCCGGGCCATCGCTCGACCGGGACCCCCTGCTCCACCAGGTCCGCGACACGATCGACCCGATCGGCGTCCAGGCGCGTCACGGCCTGCCCGTTGACCAGAAGCGCCGGCCCCTGATCGCACATGCCGGTGCAGGAGGTCATCGCGACCGTCACCCGACCGTCCGCGCGGGTCTCGCCGAGCGGCACGCCAAGGCGATCGCAGAGCCGGCCCGCCAGCCGCTCGTTGCCGAGCATTCGGTCCGTGATGTTGTCGCTGAACAGGATGTCGAAGTCGCCGCGCGAACGATCGTGAAGGAAGGCATAGAAGGCGATCGCCGCCCGCACTTGGGCGTGAGTCACATCGAGCGCTTCTGAAAGCACGTCCACCGCGGTCCCGGGGACATACGCAAAACGGTGCTGAATCGCGATCAGATGCTGAAGAAGGTGCTCGGGCTCGCGGCCGATCCCCTCCAGCGAGGCGGCGACGAACTCTGCCACGCGCTCCTCAGACGATGGGGTCATTGAGACATCTCCGGATGACTCTTTGGAACCTTTCGCGTCCCCGCAGTCTACTCCCAGGCGCCTACCGGCGCGACCGCGCTTCGTCACGAATCGGTCGGAGTGCCCGTTGACAGAATATTTTTCCGGCGGACCCTTGACGCCAGAAAATCCGGTGCTACTTTACATAATGCAGGCGCTCGACAGAGGCCTGCGAAGACGCGGTTCGCAAGAACGCATTTTGCCCATATTGCTCGTTTGGAGGATATGTCCATGACGACTATCGACTTTTCACCTCTGTTCCGCTCCATGATCGGCTTCGATCGGCTGTCGTCCGCGTTGGAGTCGGCCTATCGATCCGAGCCGGGCGGCTACCCACCCTATAATGTCGAGGCCTGTGGAGAGAACGACTATCGGATCACGATGGCCGTTGCCGGATTCGCTCAGAAAGATCTGACCATGGAGGTCAAGGAGAACATTCTGACTGTGGCCGGCGCCCGCTCCGAGGACGACGACACCGGTGATCGCAAATACCTGTACCGCGGCATCGCCAACCGCGGCTTCGAGCGTAAGTTCCAGCTCGCCGACTATGTGCGCGTCGTGGATGCGCGCCTGGAGAACGGCCTGCTGCACATCGAGCTACGGCGCGAGATCCCGGAGGCGATGAAGCCCCGCAAGATTGACATCCGTGGAGATGCGGGTCACTTCATCGAGGGAAGTAAGGCTCAAGATGCCGCCTGAAGCCGTTCGGCGGACTGACGCGTAAACGGGGGGCCGGGCGCAAGCTCGGCCTCTTCGCGTCGGCTAAGGCGTTGATCCGAGCGCAGGCTCACTGCTGATGTTGCCGCCGCCGGGATTTCGCATCAGAGTTCGCCTATCCGCCGATCGAGAACCCCAAAGATGCCGTCCGCGAAACACGTCCTTCCATCGCTGCTCCCGCTTCTGCTTCTGTTGACCCCACCCGGGTCCGCCGGGGCCCTGCCGGCCGCCGTGGGCGACCAGCCACTGCCGAGCCTGGCGCCGATGCTGGACAACGTGATACCGGCCGTGGTGAACATCTCCACCGTGACCCGGATCGAGACGGCCGACCACCCGCTGCTTCGGGACCCCTTCTTCCGCCAATTCTTCGATATCCCCAAGCGCCGGGAACGCCAGAGCAACAGCCTGGGCTCCGGCGTCATCGTCGATGCCCAGCGGGGTCTGGCACTGACCAATCATCATGTGATCGCGAAAGCGGATCAGATCGAGGTGACGCTGCACGACGGCCGCACGCTCACCGCCGAGCTGATAGGCGCCGACCCGGAGACGGACGTCGCCGTGCTGAGCATACCGCCCCAGGAGGGGCTCCGGGCGCTGCCGATCGCCGACTCCGACAGCCTGAAGGTCGGCGACTTCGTGGTCGCGATCGGCAACGCCTTCGGTCTGAGCCAGACAGTGACCTCCGGTATCGTTAGCGCGCTCGGCCGCTCGGGCCTAGGGATCGAGGGCTACGAGAGCTTCATCCAGACCGATGCTTCGATCAACCCGGGCAACTCGGGCGGCCCGCTAGTGAACCTCCGGGGTGAGTTGGTCGGCCTAAACACCGCAATCCTGGCGCCCGGCGGCGGGAACATCGGGATCGGGTTCGCGATACCGGTCAACATGGCCCGGGCGGTCATGGAACAGGTCGTCGAGTACGGCGCCGTGCGCCGCGGACAGTTCGGCGTCACGGTCCAGGATCTGACCTCGGATCTCGCGACGGCACTCGGCATTTCGACCCGGGACGCCGCCGTGGTGACCCAGATCGAGCCCGGCTCGACGGCGGCCGAGGCCGGCCTCCGGGAGGGGGACGTGATCCTGCGGATCAATGGCCAGCCGATCAAGGGCGCCGCGGACGTTCGTAACAGGTTCGGCCTGCTGCGGGTCGGCACGCGAGTCGACCTCGAACTCGTCCGCGCCGGCAAGCCGATCCGTGTCAGCGGTGAGATCGCCGACCCCTACAAGGGCTTTTCCCCGGGCCGCCGCGTCGCGCCCCAGCTGGCAGGCGCGCTGCTCGGCGAACTGGAAACCCGCGGCGGCGGCCGGGCCGTATCGGTGGGCACCGTGGAGCCGAACAGTCCCGCCTGGAGCGCGGGGCTTCGGGAGGGCGACCTGATACTTCAGATCAACGGCGATCGCGTGGATGGGCTTATCGACATGAGCCGCTCCGTGCGGCGATACGGCGCCGTCTACAGCCTGCGCGTCCAGCGCGGCGACAAACTGATCTCGCTCTCGCGCCGCTGAGGAGGCGGCCCAAGTGATCAACGGATCACGAACAGAAGCACCGCGAGGAAGTGGCAGACGCTCCCGGCGAGCACCCAGAGGTGCCACACTGGATGCATGTACTTGATCCGCTGCAGCACGTAGAAGACGGTGCCGACCGAGTAGGCCAAGCCTCCGGCGACCAGTAGCCACAGGCCCTCCGGCGCAAGATTCGCCACGAGCGGCCGTATCGCGGCAATCGCCATCCAGCCCATGCCGAGGAAGATCACCGCGGATACCCATCGCGGCCGGTAGGTCCAGAACGCCTCGAAAGCCATCCCCAGCACCGCCAGTCCCCAGATCGCGCCGAAGAGCCACCAGCCATTCGACTCGCGAAGGGTCACCAGACAGAAGGGCGTATAGGTGCCCGCGATCAGCAGGTAGATGCCACAGTGGTCCAGGACCTTGAGGACATGCTTCGCATCGGGGTGCGGAACGCTGTGGTAGAGGGTCGAGGCCGTGTAGGCCAGCACCAGCGCGACGCCAAAGACGATGGCGCTCGCAAGCTTGAAACCGTCTTCCGCGGCCACGGCAAAGACGACCAGAATGACCAAGGCGGCGACGGCCAAGCCGATGCCGATGCCGTGGCTGACGCTGCTCGCGATCTCCTCGCCCAACGTGTAGTTCCGCGATGCGCGAAGCCCGCTCACGGTAACCTTTTCGGTGCTCACGACGATCGACCCTGGCCTATGCTGCTTCGCAACATATATAGATCAATAGGTTACGAGAATTCGGAATGCCGTGCCATCCTTGGCCCGGACGGGAAACGCAATAGTTCAGCGCTCTCCCTAACGCGGAGTGGCTTGGAGAGGCGCTCGACAAGCAACAGTCTAAAGCGGAGATCACGAGCAGCTACTCGAACATGGTGGTGCTCACATCGCACTCGGGTAGCGCGGACTGCAGCGACTCGGCACCCTGCCGGGTCACCCGGGTGTTCCACAGAATGACCTCCTGCAGGCGCCTCAGGGGCTTCAGGTGCTCCAGCCCCGCATCTCCGATACCGGTGTCCCACAGGATCAGGGTCTCCAGGTCATCCAGGCCACGCAGATGCGCGAGGCCCGCGTCGGTGATCCCGGTACGCGTGAGATAGAGCCCCTTTAGGCGGGTCAAGCGGCCCACCTCGGCCAGGCCGTCGTCGGTGATGCGCGTGCCCTTGAGGTCCAGGATCTCCAGGTTCGGCAGTGTAGCCAGGAGCTTCAGGCCCGCGTCGGTGATCTCGGTGTGGTCGAGATGCAGCTCCTGCAGACTGGTCAAGGACTGCAGGTGCACCAGCCCGGCGTCGCCGACTCGGGTCTCGGCCAGCGAGAGAAATCGCAGATCGTGCAGACTTGCCAGCAGGGTCTGGAGCTCCCGGTCGCTGATTTGGGTCGAAAGCAGATCAAGCTTCTGGCCCGTCTGCAGGCGCGGCCATTCGAGTATCGTCCCCAGTAACCGCAGCACGTCCTGGGGCGATCGGTCAGCCTCCGTCAGGTTCCGCCGGCTGACGGGTTCCGCCCCGGTTTCGGCCCCGGGCGACCCGGGTGTGTGCGCTGCCTCACCGACCGAGGCACGAGTACCGGCGATTCTTGCCAGGGAGGCGCTCACCTCCCGGCCCAGATTCGACAGGAATTTGTCCTTGGCGTCGTTGAGCTCCTGAAGCTCCCGGCGGGCCTGCTCCAGCGCGGCCAGATGCTCCCTCTGCTGGCGAATCAGCGCGAGAATGCGCAGATGGGTCGCCACCCGGGCATGCACTTCGGGCTGCTTGACCGGCTTGGTGACATAGTCCACGGCCCCGGCCGCGAAACCCTGGGCCAAATCCTCGACGTCGGTCTTGGCGGTGACGAAGATGACCGGGATCTCCCGCAGCGTCTCGTCCTGCTTGAAGCGACGGCAGGTCTCGAAACCATCCATCTCCGGCATCATCACGTCCAGCAGCACCAGGTCCGGGCACACCGACGTGGCGATGCCCAGCGCCTTGGCCCCGCTGGTGGCGAAGAAAATCTGATGCCCGAGCGGCGTGAGCATCTCCCTCAGGAGGTCCAGGTTGGCGGTCTTGTCATCGACGATCAGGACCTTTGCATTGGTCACGTCGGCTTGCTCGGTCATGGCTCGGCCCTCTTTACTGCGCCGGATTCGCGGCTCGGAGTCGGACAACATACCCAACCGGGAACGAGTAGAGAAGGGTGAAGACGTGAGCGCACGCGTCGCGCCCACCTGGCGGTTCTCCCGCGGCCCAGGGCGCGTAAGATGGCACCGCCACCCGGTTGGGACCGGGGCCGGTCCCCGGGCTGCGGTTCGGCCATGAGAAGGGGTTGCGAATGATCAATACACGCAAGGTGCTGCTGATCCTGCTGATCGGCGTGCTGTTGTCGGTCATGTTGGTCTGGGACCTCAATCTGCCACCGGGGGTGATCCACGGCATCCCCTACGTGGTGCTCATCTCCGTCAGCTATTGGCTGCCCTGGCGCTACGCCCCCGCCGCTCTGGCGGCCATCGGCACCCTGCTCGTCGTCATCGGATATGTCTACTCGGACACCGGTATCGATACCGCCGCCGTGCTGCTCAACGTGGGACTGGAGGCGGCCGTGCTCTGGGTCACCGCCTTCCTGGTACTGCGCTATCGGGCATCATCGCGCTCCCTGGAGGATCGCGAGCAGCGCCTGCATGCCCTGGTGGCGACCACCGTCGATGGCGTCATGATCATCGATGCGGCTGGAACCGTGCAGGATTACAACCCGGCCTGCGAACGGCTGTTCGGGTACCAGGCGGACGAGGTGGTTGGCAGGAACGTGAAAATGCTGATGCCGTCGCCGTACCAGGAGGAGCACGACCAATACCTGTTGCGTTACCGCACGACCGGGGTGAAACGGATCATCGGCATTGGCCGCGAGGTGGAGGGCCGGCGCAAGGACGGAACGACCTTCCCGATGGAGCTCTCGGTCGGCGAGGCGCGCCCGGGGGGCGGGCGCCAGGTCTTCGTCGGCATCATTCGCGACATCAGCGCACGTAAGGCCGCGGAGTTCTCCCTGCGCCTCGCCAAGGAGCAGGCGGAGAGCGCGAGCCGCGCCAAGTCCGTGTTCCTCGCCAACATGTCCCACGAGATCCGCACCCCGATGAACGCCGTGCTCGGTTACACCCAGCTCATCGAGACCGATCCAGGCCTGCCGGAGAAACACCGCCGCTCGCTGAAGGCGATCCGCGTGGCCGGCAACCACCTGATCAGCCTCATCGACGATATCCTGGACCTGTCCAAGATCGAGGCGGGCGCCATGGCGCTGAATCTACGCGACTTCGACCTGGGCGATCTGACGGACGACCTCTCGGAGATGTTCCGCATGCGCTGCGAACAAAAGCGGCTGGCATGGCGGGCGGATGCCCGGATCGAGGACCGCGCGGTCCGCGGCGACGACCGCAAGCTACGCCAGGTCCTGATCAACCTGCTGGGCAACGCGGTCAAGTTTACGGACCGGGGACAGATTGGACTGGTGGTAGAGCAACGCGGCCGGCGTTACGCCTTTCATGTCCAGGACTCCGGCCCGGGCATCAGCGACGCGGCGCGCGAGCGAATCTTCGAGCCCTTTCAACAGGCCGAAGAGGGGGACGCAAAGGGAGGCACGGGCCTCGGACTGGCCATCACAAAGCGCCAGATCGAGCTCATGGGCGGCAACCTGAGCCTGGACTCGACCCCCGGCGAGGGGTGCCGGTTCAGCTTCGATCTGGAGCTCGCCCCGGCCGAAGGCGCCCTCACCCCCGCCCGGGGGGCGCAAGGGCCGACGCGTCTGGCCAAAGGCCAACAGGTCCGGGCCCTGGTGGTCGACGATGTGGAGGACAACCGCGAGGTTCTGAGCGGACTCCTGGCGCGGGCCGGGTTGGACGTCGCCACGGCGAATGACGGCGCCCAGGCCCTGGAGCGGATCGAGCAGCAACGTCCGGACATTGTCTTCATGGACGTGCGTATGCCGGTGATGGACGGACTGAGCGCGGTACTGAAGCTGCGCGAGCGATGGCCTCGGGAGTCCATCGTCTGCGTCGCCATCACCGCATCCGGCCTGCTGCGCCAGCGATCGGTCTACCTGGACGCGGGATTCGACGACTTCATTGGCAAGCCCTTTCTGTTCGAGACAATCTGCGACTGCATGGCGCGGCACCTGCACGTTGAGCTCGACCGCGAGCCGACCGCCGAGGTCCCCGCAGACGCCGCATTGCCCGCCCCGGACCTCGTCTCCGCGCGGCTTCCCGACAGGCTGCGCGAGCGCCTGCTGGCGGCCGCCGAGATCAATGCCCTGAGCGAGATCGAATCAGTGATCGAGGAGTTGACTGGGCTCGATGATGGCGCCCAGACGCTGGCGGAGAGCCTGCGGGGATTCCTGCTCCGTTACGACACCGACGGGATCGTCGCGCTCGTCAATCGAATCTCGGAGGGCTCGGAATGATCATGGATCGCCAGACGTTCAATCTGCCGTCGAGCGCCCGCCAGTGAAGCTGGCATTCACCGGGATCCGCGAGCGGGATTTCCTCGGAGAAGAGCCTATGCAGAGCGACCTCAACGAACCCGGCTCGGGCTATGCGGTAATATGAGAGTCCGCGGATGGCGATCAGTCGCCCGTCGCGCCATCGTCGGCCGGTGCGGTGGGCTTGTTGTCCTCGGACGGTTCGCTCTGTGTAGCGATTTTTTTCTGCCTCTTTTCCTCCTTTTTCTGTTTCTTGGCGAGATCTCTCTGACGCTTCTCGAACGCGTAGTTGGGTTTGACCATTTGTGTTCCTGCTCAGCTGAATTGAAAGTTTAGGGAAACGCCGACCAATTCCGCGTTTCCCGCGACACAGGGATGTGACGCCATGTCCAAGCGCGTAAGCGTTTGAAGATGGCTCCACCCAGGAACCGCGCTTCTTGGGTGGCGTGCTGATCTCGACCAGGATGGCCGATAATCAGCGTCTTCCCAGGCGAACCGGGCAGCCGATCAAGATCGGAAACCCCGAGCCCGCGTGCGGGCTGCTCGACCGCGGATTAGCACCCCGGTTCGCCGCGGTATCTGCAAACCCAACGGTGGCCCCGTCGACCAGCCGTGCGGCTCGGCTCCGCCGCGCCGAAACCCCAGACTAACATCCGGAGCGCCCACCATACTGCATTTCCGCCCGACAGCCGACGGTCAGGCGTAGGCGTGCCGACAACAGACGCATACCGGTGCCGCGCGAAGTCTGATCGCATTCCGGTGCCGGTTCCAGCAAATTGTGCAACGATTGGCAGCCGTTGCGCCTGGCCCAGCGGCGGGCACCGCTGACGACACTCCAGACCTCCAGTACAGAAAAGTAACCGTTTCCATGCTTAGACATACCCTGTACGCGTTCCTGCTGATCCTGGTCCCCGCCCTGGCGGCGGCCGAGGGGCTTATGGATCGACTCAAGGAGCGCGCGGCCGAAACCTATCAGCGCGGCAGCGATCTGGTAAAGGACGGGGCGGTCCGCAGCAAGGAACTGACCGAGCAGGGTGTCGACAAGGGCGCCGAGCTGACCGAGAAGGGCGTCGAGTACGGCAAGCAGTTTGCCGACGACACGTCCCAGCACTTCAACCGCCAGGGTACGCCCGCCGAGATCCGCGCCGCAGTGGATCAGATGGCCATCGACACCCTGGATCGGCTATTCGAGAACGACCCTGAGGCCCACGTGCTGTTCGACCGCAGCTCCGGCTACGCGGTCTTCGACGTTCGGCAGGTATCGGTGGGGGTTGCCGCGGGCTACGGGTACGGGGTTGCCGTCGACAACTACGGGGACCAGCGTATCTACATGAAGATGGCGACGGGCGGCGTGGGCGTGAGCTACGGCTTCGGCGGCTTCGCGTCAGAGCTGGTGGTCCTGTTCGAGGACGCGGAGGCATTTCGGCGCTTCGTCGATCTGGGATTCAGCGCCGGCGCCGAGGCCAGCGGCATGGCTGGCGAGGAGCGTACCGAGCTCAGCGCCCGTCTCCGGGATGGGCTCGCCTTTTATCGAGTCACGAAAAAGGGACTCAACGTTGCCGCTGCCCTGACCGGCACTCGCTTCTGGCCGGACAAGGCACTGAATTGATGCCTGCGATTGCATTCACCCGATCCGTCTATCGGGCAGGCCGGCGTCCGGCTCGGCCCTTCTGACGCACGCGAGCGCGGAGGCGGCGCGTTTCAGCTGGCCCAGCCGCCGAAGACGGCCGACACGGCGGCCGATAGGCTGACCACGGCGAGAACGAGGGCGAGGAGGGCGAGGCGCCGGAGCACATCGAGCTCCTGTTGCAGTTTGCTTGCGCCGGCCTCCAGGCCTTCGATGGTCCTCTTGAGCTCGGTCGCCAGCGTCTTAGCGGTCTCCGCGTTTCGCGTCACGGCCGATTGGAGCTCCGCGATCTGTTTCGGCACGATCTCGTCGGGTTTTCCGCTGGCGGACTTGGACGTGAACGCGGGAATCGCCGCGGTGATCACCTGCGTTACATAGGGTAGGGAAGCCTTCAGTACCGGAAGCCAGGCGGCCATGGAACGGACCTCATAACGGTTGATTCAGCCTGGAGAAATCCTGATTCAAAACATTTCCCGCGTCTCCCAAGCGGGCCAAGGCGCCGGTTAGTACCGAACGGCCCCAAGACCCGACAATATGGAGGCTGCGCGGGGTTTAGTCGATCGTCGGGACGATGGCAACGCAACGATGATCGACCCCAGACCGTTAGTAGGAGATGGGGCACGCCGCGCTTCGGAGGCTGAGCTTGGTGCGTCGCCTGCTCGCTTACGGGAGGCGCGGGTCTCGCCGGCGAGAGGGATGGCCGGGACCTTTTCCATGTGGGACGGGTGCGAGGACCCCGACGTTCCGTAGACTGGTCCCGATCCGAATCGCCCGATCCGGATCGGGACGGATCAATTAGCCGATGTCACAATTAGGGGCACGAATGCGCCCCTATATCGAACCGGCACCAATTCGCGTCCCGGATCAGTTGGCGGCTTGAATAATGCCGCAGGCGTCGCGCGGACCGCCGGCGCAGCCCTTCTTCAGGTCCGATTCCTCGTCGCAGTAGGTGTCCGGGTTGGTGTGGATGATGATCGAGCTCCCATCCTCGTCGAACAGGCTCAGGCGGCCTGGCGAAAGGGCCACGCGATTGGTGGTATGGGTCATGGTTCCTTCGCCGTTGACCGACTCGATGTTGATCAGGTCGCCCATGTGGTAAGGGTGGTTGATGTCCTTCGCGGGCACCTCGTCGCCAGCGCTGTCGGGGCGCGACTGGCCGAAAGGACCCGGATCGTGGTGTCCCTTAGCCTCGGCACAGGGGGTGCAGGCGCCGACCTCGTGGATGTGCACGGCATGCTTGCCATCCGAAAGCCCCTTGACGGTCATTTCCACCAGAACCTCTTTGATGCCCTCGGCCGACACCTGTTCGGTCAAGGTGGCGGTCCCGGTAATGTTGGCGTCGGTGCAGCCCTTGATATCGGCGGTGGCCTGCAGCGGTCCGGCAAGCGTAGGGGCCGCGGAAAGGGCGAGCGCCGCGCCGGCCAGGGTCAGGCGGGCGTAGCGGGTTAAATCGATCGACTGAAAATGCATCTTCGTTCTCCTCTTGTCCGTCGTGTGGCGGTTGGCGGGCTCGTGTACCCGCTTACCCGTTAATAAAGGCAGATCGGCTGTCTCCAAGGCCTCGGAACCGGCCAACCGCGCCGCCGGGCTGGCCGCCCGCGCCACCCGCCCTATACTTCAACCCCCTCTCATGGCGTGGAGCCGACCCGATGGGTGCCCGCAACCTGGCGATCATCGTCTATTGCACCGTGGTCGGCTTTGCCGTGCTGTACGCGACCCAGCCACTGCTGCCGCTGCTCGCCGAGCAATGGGGCCGCCCGATCGACGACGCGGCGCTGCTGACCACCGCCACCATGCTGCCGCTCGCGCTCGGCCCGCTGCTTTACGGCTACGTGCTCGAGCACGTGTCGACCAGGCACATGCTCACCGCCGGCTTCGTCGTGCTGACGCTGGCGCAGTTCGCGATCAGCCTCGGACCCGACTACCCGTTGTTCTTCGTCCTGCGCACCGCCGAGGGCATGGTGTTCCCGGCAATCTTCACCGCGCTGATGACCTACAGCTCGGCGGCCGGCGGACCGCATCGCACGCGCCGCAACATCACCATCTACATCGCGGCGACCATCGCCGGCGGCTACAGCGGGCGTGTGCTGAGCGGTCTGTTGACCGACCTGTACCACTGGCGGGCGGCGTTTCTGTTCTGGGCGGTCGCGGCGTTGATCGCGACGTTCGCGACCACCCGCCTGGACTCAGACCCGCGTCTGCGCCTTGGCAGGGTGCACCTGGGCGAGGTCCGCGCGCTGGTGCGCCGGCCGGTCTACGCGGAGGGTCTGGCCAGCGCCTTCCTGCTGTTCTTCGTCTTCGCCGCGATGCTGAACTTCCTGCCGTTTCACATGCGGGACACCGAACCGGACATCTCGCAGAGTGCGATCGCGCTGGTCTACACCGGGTACCTGATCGGCGTCGCCGTGGCCCTCGGGTCGCTGCACCTGATCCGTCTGATCGGCGGCGAGCGTCGCACGCTGGTCACCGGCAGCCTGGTGTACCTGCTCGGCACGCTGGCGTTCGCGCTGCCCGGAAACCGGCTCACGTATTTTTCGATGCTGGTGTTCGCGGCCGGAATGTTCACGCTGCACAGCGTGCTCTCGGCCTTCCTGAATCACCTAGAGACGCAGCGCAAGGGCCTGATCAACGGCCTGTACGTGTCGGCCTACTATGCCGGCGGTGCGCTGGGATCGTATCTCCCGGGCTTTCTGTACCAGCAGGTCGGGTGGGGGGCCTTCATCGCCCTACTGGTCGCGCTGCTCGTCCTGCTTACGGGCCTGAGCATGAAACTGCGCCACGCGCCGGAAGCGCACCCCGGCGGCCCGGGGCGTATCGACGGCTCCAACCGGACAGAGAAATGACCCGGTGCCCCAAAACGATCACGGCCGACACAGGCCAGGCGCACGCGGCGCGCTGCCGCGGGCGCCGCTGCTTCACGCCAACCCGTGCCGACGGCGGTTGCGGTCCTCCTGCGCCTTGAACTGCTGGAACCGGGGCAGGAACTTGTCCCAGTCGATGATGTGCGAGTCGATCTCAGGGCCGTCGATGCAGGCGTGCTTGCGCACCAGCCGGCCTTCCTGCATCACCGGCACCATGCAGGCGCCACACATGCCCGTCGCGTCGACCATGATGGAGTTGAGGCTCGCGATGGTGCGCACCCCGTAGCCCTTGGTGAGGTCGCTGACGGCGCGCATCATAAGGGGCGGCCCGATGGCGACGACTTCACCCAGGGTGCGGCCGACACCGGACTTGGCGCTTTCCAGCATCTCCCCCAGCGGGCCGGTGACGAAGCCCTCGATGCCGAAGGTCCCATCATTGCTGGTGTAGATGACATCCAGCGTCTCGGGGTACTCGGCCTGCAGGAGACCGATGCGCTCATTCTCTCCGGTCCAGAACTTGAGCGCGTCGGTCCTGAAGCCCGCGATCAGGGTCACATGATTTCCCATGCGCAGGTGTTCGCGCATGATCGGGTAGACGGGCGGCAGACCGACGCCCCCGGCGGTGAACACCACCGTCTCGCCGTTCTCGTAGCGGTGCAGCCGGCTCGGCAGCCCGAGCGGCCCGGCGATGCCGGCGAAGGCGTCGCCCACGGCCATCCGGTTCATCATCATCGAACTGCTGCCGAGACCCTGGATGACCAGGTCGATGGTGCCGGCCTCCGCGTCCCAGTCGGCCAGGGTCAGCGGTATCAGCTCGCCCTTGTCCCAGGCGAGCACGCGCACGAACTGCCCTGCCTTGGCGGACTTGGCGACCAGCGGAGAGCGCACGACGAACTCGACGATACCCTCGGCGAGGTCGATCCGCTCGACGATGGTCTGCGGCGCCTGACCCAGCCGGGTGTAGCGCTCGGCGTTGGCCACCAGGGAGCGGATCTCGCTCGCCGAGAAGGGGATCTGGGTGTCGATCTCGCGCGCCGCCGCCTGGCCGTCGCCGGCGGCCTTGATCGCGGTGGAGCCGCCGCGGTTGGCGTCGCCCCCCGTGTAGACCCCATCGACCGAGGTCTCGTGGGTGCCGGGGCGAATCTCGATGGTGCCCCACTTGCTGGTCTTGAGGTCGGGCTCGGCGTCCTTGACGATGGGGTTCGATGCGTTCCCAAGAGCCATGATGACCAGGTCGACCGACATCTCCTCACTCTCGCCGGTGGCGCGGGGGCTGCGCCGGCCCGACGCGTCGGGCTCGCCCAGCTCCATGATGTCGAGCACCGTATGGGTGACGAAGTGCGTCTTGTCGTTGCCGATGAACTCGCTCGGCGCGCGCAAGACCTTGAGCTCGATGCCCTCTTCCAGGGCATGGTGCAGCTCCTCGACCCGAACCGGCATCTCCTTCTGGGTTCGCCGGTAGACGATGGTGACCTTGCCGCCCAAGCGCCGGGCCGTGCGCGCCGCATCCATGGCCGTGTTGCCGCCGCCGATCACGATCACCCGCTTGCCCTCGGTGTCCGGCAGCGGGGTCTCGTAGTCCTCCTTGTGGGCCTGCATCAGATTGACGCGGGTCAGGAACTCATTCGCCGACAGGATGCCGAGCATGTGCTCGCCCGGCACGTTCATGAACCGCGGCAGCCCGGCGCCGGTGCCAATGAAGATCTTCCAAAACCCGGCCCGTTTCAGCGCCTCGAGCGTCGCCGTCTTGCCGACGATGAAGTTGGTCACGAACTTCCCGCCCATGCGCGTGATCTTGGTGGCGACGTCGTCGATCAGGTCGTTGGGCAGCCGGAACTCGGGGATCCCGTAGCGCAGGACACCGCCGAGCTGATGGAACGCCTCGAACACGGTGACCGGATAGCCGGCCTTCGAGAGCAGATAGGCGTTGATCAGGCCCGCCGGCCCGGAACCGACCACGGCGATCGGCGGCTTCTCGGCCTTTGCCCAGGGGTTCGCGTTACCCTGGACACGGGTGGCCGCGTCCGGGTCGAGCACCTTCTCGCTCTGAGGCAGATACCATTCCAGCTGGCCGATCTCGATCGGGCGAGCGTTGTGGGTACATACCCCCTGGCACTGGATCTCCTGGGGACAGACGCGCCCGGTGACGTTGGGCAGCGGATTGGAGTCCTTGATCAGCTGCAGGGCCTGCCTGAACTTGCCCTCCCCCATCAGGTGCAGCACCTCGGGGATGTGGATCTTGACCGGGCACCCCCCCTTGTTCTCCCCCCGGTCCATGACCGGCAGACCCAGTTCGCAGGGGCGGTCGTCGCACTGTTTGTCGCGCAGCACCTCGAGCCAGACCAGGAGTTCGACCTCGCGGAAGCTGTACCCGAGCCCCATGTAGCCCAGGTAGCCCTGGTTGACCAGATCGAAGTCCTTCGCGCGTTCCTCCGGCGGCCGGATATAGGGCGGGATGCTGTTCTCGCCGGGCCAGCCGTGCGACAGCCCGCGGAACATCGGATAGCGGCCGGACAGGTGCTGATCCAGCGCCCGGATGAACTTGCGCTTGAACTTCAGCGGAATGTTCCAAAGGAAACGCTGCAGCAAGGCGCTCATGTCGTCGCCGCGCAGCAGTAGATCCCAGAAGGTCTGGGTAAAGGCCGCGCCCAGCTCCTCGCGCTGAAACTCCCAGGCGATGGCGTTCGTGCCCTCGGCGATAAAGACCTGTTGGAACGACTTCGGGTCGTTGACGAGCCGACGCTGCAGCAGGCCGATCTGCTTCTGAAACAGCTCCACGGCCTCGCTGTGCTCGAGGGCGCGGATCTCGCTCCTGGCGTCCTCGATGCGGTGTCGGCTGGACTCGATCTCCATGCTGGCCTTGTAGTAGTGCTCCAGATCCTCGCGGTGGTAAGGACAAGGAGGCGTCGCGGCCGCCGGGGCGGACGGCGCGGCAGTCGGCGAGTCGAAATGTTGTGACATGGCGCTACCTCGTGATCTGTGACCGCTTGGCGGCGGGTTTGGAGCGTGCGTGGCCGATCGAATACGCAATGCTCACGACACCCCTCACACGGGCTGATGAAAGCGGATGATCTCAGCGTCGCAATCGTCGGCGACCCGTGACGCCCGACGGGCGAGCTCCGCCGTGATCTCGATCCTGTCGAAGACGCCGGGGATGACCCGGCTCACTTCCTTCGGCTCGCCGTCGACCATGATCTTGGTCTTCTCGAACAGCTCGCTCAGGTCCTGGTAACAGGCCTTGCAGTTGGTACACCTGGGCATGTCGGTGGCGGCGATCTCCACCAGCGGCAGGTCCGTCCGCCCACCGGGTGAAGCCGATGGGCTCTCGTCCCGGGCCCGCAAGGTGATCGAGGACAGGGGCACGGAATGGACGCCCGGTGCGGCCGGGGCGTTGGTCGCCGAGGCGAGCTCCGCCATACCGCGGGCGATGGAGTCGATCGACTGCTCGCGCTCTGCATTCGACTGTTGATAGCGCTGCTGCCAGGAATCGAGCTCCAAGCGGTGGCTCTCGTGCAGGCGATCGATGTGCAGCCCGCTCAGGTACTCGAGCATGCGCCAGTTGCGGCGGCGCTCCTCCGTCAGATCGACAATACGCGGGGACACGACCAGTTTGACCAGCCGTTTTTCGTCGTCCGTCGACCAGATGAACGGGGCCTTGCCGTGACGCTCCTCCACGCCGAGCTCGATGTACTCGTGCAGCGCGACAGGCTCGGTCTCTCCGTTGAGCGGATGGAAGTGCTTCTTGAACCGGCCCTCGTGCACCGCGAAGTCCGCCGGCGTAAAAGGGATCTCCATCAACTGCGGATTGCCCTGGGCGTCGACGTACTCCAGGCTGGTCGTCACCCAGTCCTTGCCGATCTCCGGGTTGCCCTCGAGCGAGAAGCGCTCGGCCAGGGTGTCGCCGCGGCGGGGGTCATGAACGAACACCGGGCTCATGCGGCTGTCCACGGCGAGCCGCGCCCGGCGGCTGCCGGCGTCGTCGGCAATGCCGTGCTCGGACTGGCAGGTCGTGTAGGTGTCGAGCACCGCCGGGGACTCGTTGTAGCTCAGGAACTCCATGACGTTCTTCATGAAGTGGGCCTGCAACGCCGCATTGGTCTGAATCACCAGGACCCTGGGGTGGAAGGCGGCGATCAGGCCAAGCTCCTTGCGGTCCTCCTGCTTGCCGATGTGCGCGATACCGAAACGGGTCAGATCCGAATCCTGGGCGGTGAAGCTCGCCGTGGAGGTCTGTCCGCCGGTATTCGAGTAGGCGCCGGTATTGAGCACCACGATCTTGATCGGCGTGTTGGTGACCAGGAGCCTTGACAGGGCGCCGAAACCGATGTCGTAGGTCGCCCCGTCCCCGCCCATGCTAATGACGGCCGGCAGCAGGGCGCGCTCCTCGGCGGAGAACTGGCTCCAGTGGAAGTAGCGGAAGAAGCGGTCGTGGACCTCCGGGTCGTAATGGTCCTCCAGGTCCAGCCGGGCGATCCGCAGCGCCCGAAAGTCGTCCACAGCGCCGGCGCAGATTCCCTCGAATATGCCCTTGGCGAGCGGTACCGCATCCTGAAACAGGCTGTTCACCCAGGGATCGGTGTAAGGGTTGTACGGGAAGGTGGAGGCATAGACGCTGCTGCAACCGGTGGCGTTGGCGAAAGCCGCCCCGGCCGGGCCGTTCCCGGTAGGACCGCTTTCGTAGTAGAACAGGCGCCGCTCGAGCGTCTCGATGGTCTCCTGGATCCGGCGTGCGCGGTCCGGATCGTGCTCGTCGGGCTTGAGTCGCGCCGTCTTGGCGTTCAGCCCGGCGATCAGGCCCTCCAACTCGTGAATGTGGCGCCTGCGCCGCGTCTGGTGCAACGCCCGGTTGGCGCCGGTGAGGAGCCGGATGGCGGTCACCTCGCCGCAGCCCCGGCAGGCGCCGTGCCCGCCGGTCATGGCGTAGTAGTTCTCGTGGTTCAAGATCAGACGCTTGGTATCGCCGTCCGGACTGGTCGCGTTCTCGTAGAAACGCGGCGCCGTATTCGGCATCCGGCTTAGGGCCTCGAACGTGGTCTTGAGTCCGCTCAGCACCTTGGAGCTCTGACGTTGCGCGCTCAGGGCGCCGGGCCCGCAGACGTCGACACACTCCAAGCAGCCGCTGCACTTCCAGGGATCGATGTTGACCGAGTAGAGCCCCCCGGTCCCGGGAACCCGGTTCTCCATGGCGTCGAAGAACGGCCGGGTCTTCGCGACCGGGTACAGGGGCAACACCTCCAGCAGCTTCTCGAAACCGCGCCTGAGCGAGGCGTTCTCGGTGTCAATGCCGGCCACGGCGTTCGAGGCGATCGCTTGGAACGGAGTGGGGTCCTTGCTCGGAAGCTTGCGGTAGGCGTCGCGAATGGCCTTGGTCAGCGGGAAGACGTAGCTGGACATCAGGGTCTTCTGCTGCTCGGTCACGTTCAACCGGCCGATCGCGGTCAACAGCAGGTCGTGGATCTCGTGCACCGTGTTCGGGATCGCAGCGTCGGGGCAGACCAGCGCGCATTCCATGCATCCCGTGCACAGGTGCGCGGTATACTTGGGCACCTCGAGCCTGAACAGACCCTTGTCCCGCCAGGCCGCGCTCGCTACCGGCATGAACAACCCGGTACCGGGGAGCACCGGCGCCTCGCCTATGGTGCCGTCCGCGAAGCGGTCCGCCACCACTTCCCGGTAGTATTCCGCGTCGAATGCCCCGCAGGTCGCCGCATTGCAGCTCGCCTTGGCCATCGAAGCGGACACCGCCACACCGGGGCCGGTCTCGACCGGGACCAACTGCTCCGCCTCGCGGAAGGCGGCGTCCTCGTAGTCCACCCTCAACGTCGCGTCCAATCCCTCTCGGATGACGGCCATGTTGCTCTCGACGACCGTCTCTCCCTTGCCGCCGAATTTCTTGTTCACCTGTTGCTGAACCCGCTCCAGGACCATCTCCCTCGGCGCGTCCCTGGCGATACGGTCCACGTGACCGCAGACCGCGCCGATAAAGGCGATGCCCATCATCCGGATCTCCAGATCCGGTGCCGGGGCGTGTTTCTTGGCCACGCCAAAGGCGTCGACGATATAGAGATGGATCCGCCGCTCGCGGATGGTCCGGCGGACGTGCGCAGGCAGCTCCTTCCAAACCTCGAGCGGGGCATGGTGGGACTGCATGATCAGGGTTCCGTCCTCAACCAGCCCGCGCAGCGGGTTGGTGTGGCTGAAGACCTTGTGATCCGGAGAGACGACGACCTCGACATCCTCGAGCTCGGCATTGGTGATCTTGATCGGCTCCGGGCTCAGGGAGATGTAGAAATTGGTCGGGGCGCCACTCTTCTCGGAGCCGTACTTAGGCGCGGACTTCGAGTGCATGCCCGTCACGCCGGCGAGGATGTCGGTCAGCAGCTTGCCGGTGGCGATGGTCCCGTAACCGCCCACGGAATGGAATCTGAGCCGGAAGGCCCCGGACGGCAGCAGCCGCGGGTTCTCCTCCGTCTCGAAGGCCATGAACTCCGTCTCCGGGTAGGCCACGCGCAACCGCTCCTGCAATTCGGCCACCCGCGGCGACGGGTCGTTGGCGAAGAACTGCGAGCCCAGGTAGAAGAAGGGCATGTTGAGTGCACCGTCCATGTTCCTGAAGGCGGCGATCAGATGCCGGGGCTGCAGGTCGTGTGCGCCCAGGCCAAAGATGCCGGTGCTGATCTTCGGCAGACTCTTGATCGGCGGTATCCCCTGGTGGCGGATCAGATCGCCGTTCTCGCGGGCCTTGAACAGGGCCTGGGTTACGAGCGTGGTCAGAACCGTATTCTCGGAGCGCTCAAGCACGGTCACCGACCGCTTGCCGGCGAGCGCGGCGGCCACATCCCCTTCCGGGAACGGCTGCAGCAGCTTGATGGACACCACACCCACCCGCATGCCCTGTGCGCGCAGGTAGCTGGCGACGGCCTCGGCGTCGTCCGTGACCGAGCCGAGACCCACGATGACATGCTCGGCGTCGTCGGCGAGGAAGGTCCGGACCGGCGCATAGACGCGCCCGGTCAACTCGCCGTACTCCGCCATCGCCTGCCGGACGAAGCGCGGCACCTCATTGGCGAAGTGGGTCCGGTGGTCGACCGACCCCGCCTGGAAGTCCGGCTGGTTCTGCACCCCGCCGGTCAGGCCCGGGTTGTGAACGTCCACCAGCGCGGGTACGAGCTGGCGGGTCCCCTTCTCGTAGGCGTTGAGCCATTGACGCCGCCACTGCCCGCGCAGTTCCTCCGGGACCCACGCGAGCGTCTCCGGGATCAGGACCCCGGTGTTGTCGCGCTCGATGGCCTCGCCGCGCGCGTCGAAGAATGACCGCAGCGCCTTCAGGTCATCGGGGGCGATATCGGCCTGATGCCTGTTCAGGTACTGATCGAGCTGACAGACGCGGCCCTTGGCGCCGTGCAGCATCTCCTGGGCGACCGTCGGTGCCTTGATACGGCTCGCCGGGTCGCCCAGGAACTCCTTCAGCAGCTCCGGCTCCGGCAGCAGGGCTTCGCTTTGCATGTGGCTGGTCGCGAAACCGTCCATCGCATTGGCCACCGGAATCAGCGACAGGGCGCTCACCCGGTAGGCGATGGCCGCCAGATCGGCCGCCTCCTGCGGGTTGCTGCCGAACAGCACGGTATAGCCGGAGGGCAGCAGGGCATAGACGTCGTCGTGCCCCGCCATGACGTTCAGCGAATGCCGGGAGACAACGCGGGCCGCGATCTGCAGCACGAAGCCGCCGATCTTCTTGCCGACCGTCACATAGTGGGACTCCAGCCCGTAGAGGATCCCCTGGCTCGAGGAGGCGTTGGAGATGTACTTACCCCCGGTCAGGGCGGCGCCCATGGCCCCGCTCTGAGCCGAGTGCTCGCCCTCCGGCTCGAAGAAGAACGGGTGTTTGCCCCAGACGTTGCAGCCGCCCCGGGCGCGGAACGCCTCGAAAAGCTCCGAGATCTCGGTGGAGGGTGTGATCGGGTAGCCGATGACGCCGCCGCACACCTGACCCATCACGTGGGCGACGGCACCGTTGCCGTGAATCACGGTCTCGATGCCGGGATATTTGAACGGCTTGCTGGGTTCAGCTGTCGGCCGGGGGTCCGGGAGACCGGCCGCGCCGGTGGAGAGTTCGGGGTAGTCGGAATTCAGATCTTTCGCTTGAGGCTGATGCATGGGTAGTCGCTCCTCCCCCCGTTAGAACCAATCTGCCGCGCCCTGTGTGGGCGTCTGTAATTCTTAAAGCGGCACGAATCCGAGCGATGGTCGCACGTGACCGTTACCGTTCGATGTCCGTTGCCGTTCCCGCCTGTGCAGGGACCCTTAATCAAAGCAAAATCCGGTCGCGATTTCAGATTTTTCACGCATTTGGATGCCCGGGATCAACAATTGCATTTCGACAATTTCGGCTACTCGTTCCGGATTGCGCCGGCGGGGTATTCCAGGCTCACCTCACCGCGACCGTGAGACATACGGGTCCACTCTCCTGTCGGCTGTCGCTCGCTCTCCTGGCCTATCCGCGAGCCGCGCCGGCCTACCAGGACAGTGGCGTCGACCAAGGCCCAGCCAGCGGATTCCTTCACCCGTGCTGGGCCCCGAACATCGAATTCCCATGGTCGCCGTGGGCCTCCTGGGCGCGGTCGTCACACGGTTCGGAGGATCCTTTCCACTGCCGCGGGTAATGGCGATCGGCTGAACCGGGTCAACCCTGGTACAGCGCGTCCAGCGCCGAACGGTAGCGCTCGTAGACAGCGGCGCGCTTGACCTTGAGGGAAGGCGTGAGCTGGCCCGACTCCAGCGTCAGCGGCTCATCGGCCACGTGGAACCGTTTGATGGTCTCGTAGCGGGCGAGCCCCGCGTTCACCGCATCGACCCGCTGCTGGATGGCCTGGCGCACCAGCGGGTGGGCGCGTAACGAACCCACGCTCGATTCGCCGGCCTCGGCGAGCAGGCGCCCGGCGGCGTCATCGTCAATATCGACGATCGCCGTCAGGTACTTGCGACCATCGCCGTAGACGACCACGCGGCTGATCAGCGAATCGTCGCGGAAGCAGCGCTCGATGTTCTCCGGTGGAACATTCTTGCCGCCCGAGGTCACGATGATCTCTTTCTTCCGGCCGATGATCTGAAGGAACCCACGCTCGTTGAACCGACCGAGATCCCCGGTCCGGAACCAGCCCTCGGCGTCGAAAGCCGCCGCGGTGGCGGCCGCGTCCTTGTAGTAACCGGAGAAGACGTTCTCGCCCTTGGCCAGGATCTCCCCGTCGTCGGCGATCTTCAGCCGGACGTTCGGGTAGGGCTTGCCCACCGAGTCGAAGTCGTAGTCGTCGCGGCGGTTCATGGTCAGCGTCGGCGAGCACTCGGTGAGCCCGTAGCCCTCGACGATGAACATCCCGGCCGCCCGGAAGAGCTCCTTGACCTCCCGAGCCAACCCGGCGCCTCCGGAGAGGCAGAATCTGAGCTCTCCCGCCGGTGAGCCGGCGCAGCTCGGCAAGCGCCTCGTCACCCTGCCCCGCCGCGCGGGCAGCAAGGGCCAGTTTGCTCCCAGTAGACCGGGACGCTCATGAAGACCTGGGGCGACAGCTCGCGCAGATGGGTCAGGGCCCGGACGGGGTCGCTGAAATAGGTCAGGAAGCCGAGCTGGTTGCCGAGCCCGAACTGACCCCAGCCGAAGATGTGCGACATCGGCAGCCAGCAGGATGTCGACATCGCCCTCGCCGAGCGCGGGACCGTTCAGGCTGATCCAGTCCGCGGCGCTGACGGCGACATTGCGATGCGAGAGCAGCACACCCTTCGGCAGGCCGGTGGTGCCCGAGGTGTAGATGAGGCTGCCGATGTCATCGAGTCGGATCCTGTCCAGGCGGCATCGGACCAGTGCAGGATCGCGCTCCAGCGCCGCCGCGCCAAGGGCCTCCGCCTCGTCCAGCGAGAAGACCTGGCCCGCCAGCGCCCCGGGATCGATGCCGACCTCCGGTGCCAGGGTCGGCAGGTCCAGGGGCTCGATGACGACCAGCGTGTCCAACGAGAGCCTGTCCCAGATCGGCAGCACCCGCCGCAGCTGCTCCGCCGACTCCACGAACAGCACCCGGGAGTCTGAGTGGGCGAGGACGTGCGCCAGGGGCTCGCCGACCAGTGTCGGGTAGACGGGCACCAGGACACCCCGGGCCGCCAGCGCGGCGATGCCGGCCAGTCCCCACTCCAGACGGGTATGGGCGAGGACGGCGACCTTGACGTCCGCGGTGACCCCGCGGCCGATCAGGAACGCCGCCAGGCGCTCGATGCGCTCTGCCATCTCGCCCCAGGTGACGGGCTGCCAGCCGCCGCCGGCCCTCGGGACCATGCACCTGGGCCGGTCGCGCAGCTCCGGGCGCGCCGCCTGGTCGAAGAAGATTCGCGCCGCCGTGTCCGCGTCGTTCAGAGACAGGGTGCCCGTCATGGTTCGGCTAGATGACCCCAAAGATGACGAAATGGAGGACCAGGGGAGGCAACAGGGTGCGCATCAGCAGCGTGCGGAACCTTCGCCCCTGGTTGCGGCGCCAGTCGGCGAACATCGCGGCGAAGCCGAACTGGGCCCAGAGCAGGGACATCAGCAGCCAGAGCTCCCGGACCTGGGCCGGCTGCCCGCCGATACCGCGGTACTCGCTTACGATGATCAGGCTCACGCCCCCCCACAGCAGCGCCCCCACTATCCAGAGCGACTCCCGACCGATTGTCGACCACCGGTTGACCATCCGCGGAAACTGGAGAATCGGCCGCCCGTGTCGGGCCTGACCCCGTGACGATTAACGAATCAGCGCCCTGACCTGATCCAGGATCTTGGGGTCGTCCCACTCACGGTCGCCGGCGGCGCTGTAGACCAGCCGCCCGTCCGGGTCGATGACGAAGGTCGTCGGCAGGCCCCGCGCCGCGTAGGCCTGGACGACCTTCATGTCGGTGTCCATCGGCAACGGGAAGTCCACCGGGACCTCGGCCAGGAACCGCTGGATACTATCCGCGTCGTCCCCGACGTTGATGGCAACGATCGCGATGCCCTCGTCGGCGACGGACTCATGAGCGCGCTGCATGGACGGCATCTCGGCACGGCAGGGCGCGCACCAGGTAGCCCAGAAGTTGAGCACTACGGGCTTGCCCCGGAAATCCGCCAGCCGGTGCGGATTGCCTTCGACGTCCTGCAGCACAAAGTCCGGGGCCGGTGGATTCTCCGGGATCGGGGACAGGCCCTTCCCGGCGCCCGCGGCCATCGCCGCGATGGGCAGCCAGACGATTAGCAGCGCCAGCAGGCGCCGGGTTCTGTTCATACGCATTCTGCTCCGGCATAGGCTCGGCGGCACAAGCGGCCGATCCGAGGCTTCGATTTGAGGACCGAACGATAACACTCGGTCCAGGGATCGCACAGGGCTTCGGGAGACCGGGGTCGAGTGCGTATACTGCACCCCAAGACCGCGGACAGGCCTCTCTCCGGCGCGCAATTTATGGATCAGGGCACCTCGATCAAAGACCACATCACCCGCTTGCTCTGGCAGCAGCGTTTAGAGGACCTACCGCGCTGGCGGGCGAGCATCGTCTGGCTGGGGCGTCTGATTTACGCGCTGGTCCGCGACATCACCCAGGGTTTCCTGACCCTGCAGGCGATGAGCCTGGTCTACACCACATTATTGTCCCTGGTGCCCCTGCTGGCAGTCAGCTTCTCGGTTCTCAAGGGCTTCGGCGTCCACAACCAGCTCGAGCCGGTGTTGCTCAGCGCACTGGCGCCGCTGGGCGAGCGGGGCGCCGAGATCACGCAGCGGATCATCGGGTTTGTCGACAACATGCAGGTCGGCGTGCTGGGCTCGATGGGGCTCGCCCTGCTGATCTACACGGTCATCTCACTGATCCAAAAGATCGAAGAGGCGTTCAATTACACTTGGCGCGTGCCCACCCAACGCTCCTTCACGCAGCGCTTTAGTCGATACCTGAGCGTTTTGATGGTGGGACCGGTGCTCTTTTTTTCGGCGGTGGGGTTGTCCGCATCGGTGCGCAGCAACGCTTTCGTGCAGGCGGTGCTCGCCATCGAGCCCATGGGGACGCTGCTGGAGTGGGCGGGTCGCCTGATCCCTTACCTGATGATCTCGCTGGCGTTCGCGTTCATCTACGTGTTCGTGCCGAATACCCGAGTGCGGCTCACCTCGGCGATGATCGGCGCGCTGGTCGCGGGATTTCTCTGGCAGAGCGTTGGCTGGCTGTTCGCGCATTTCATGGTCAGCTCGACCCGATATACGGCAATCTACTCGGGCCTCGCGATCCTGATCCTGTTCATGATCTGGGTCTACATCGCCTGGCTGATCCTGCTGATCGGCGCGAGCATTGCCTTTTACCACCAGCATCCGGAGTACCTGACGATCCGCTCGCGGGACCTGCGCCTCAGCAACCGCCTGCGGGAGCGCCTGGCCCTGTTGGTGGCCGGGCATGTTGCCCGGGCCTACGAGACCGGGGCGCCGGCCTGGACCAACGAGGCCCTCGCCGCGGCGCTTGGGGTCCCCAAGCCCAACACGGAGCGGATGCTCTACATGCTCCAGGAGCAGGGATTTATCACCGGGACGGCCGCCGACCCGCCCCGGTTCATGCCGGCGCGCGCGCCCGAGTCAATCCGCGTCAAGGATCTGCTGAACGCGGTGCGATGCTTCGAGGAGCATGACAGCGGCTGCAAGGGAACCGCCCCGGATCCGGTCATCGACGACATCGAGCACCACGTTGACGCGGCTATCGAGGAGGCGCTGACCGGCGTGTCTCTGAAGGATCTCGCCGATCGGCTGCAACCACCGGGGCCAGCCGTTCTGGTCGACAGGCAAGCCGACCCGCGGGGACTTCCCGACGACCGCGCCTTGTCCAGCGAAGCGGAACTATCCCCGCGTATCGCCGAACGAGACTAGCCGCTGAAACAGGTCTGCTGCCTCCCGCACCGGGCGGAAGCTCAGGCGATGCTCGGGACAGGGGCCGAGTCGGCCCAGGGCCTCGAGGTGCGCCGCTGTGGGGTAGCCCTTATGGCGGGCGAAGCCGTAACCGGGGTAAGTCCGATCGAGCCGCTCCATGAACCGGTCGCGAGCGACCTTCGCGAGGATCGACGCCGCCCCTATCGCCGGCACCGAGCCGTCCCCCCCGACCACGGCCAGTGCCTCGCAACCGAGGTCCGGGCAACGGTTGCCGTCCACCAGCGCCCGCTCGGCCGGGATCGCCAAAGCGGCCACGGCCCGCTGCATCGCCAGCAGCGAGGCGTTGAGAATATTCAGCCGGTCGATCTCGGCGACCTCCGCCCAGGCCACGGCCCAGGCCAGTGATCGCTCGCGGATCTCCAGCTCCAGGCATTCGCGGCGGGCCGCGGTAAGCCGTTTCGAGTCCGCGATCCCGGCGATCGAACGCGTCGGGTCCAGGATGACGGCGGCGGCGCAGACCGGACCCGCGAGCGGACCGCGCCCGGCCTCGTCGACACCGGCGACCAGCCCCCCCGGGACGCTCACGCTGCCCTCCGGGCGACGAGCTCCAGCACGGCCCGCGCGGCCTCGCGCGCGGCATCGTGGCGCAGCCCCTGGTGGATCCGCGTGTACTCCGCCTCGATTCGGGCGACCCGATCGGGGTCATCCAGGAACGCGAGCAGCGCCGGCGCCAGCAGGTCCGCCCGGCAGCGGTCCTGGATGAATTCAGGCGCCAGCTCGCGACCGGCGAGCAGATTCGCCATCGCGATATGGGGGACCTTCACCAGTCCGAGCTGCTTGACGAGGTGGTAGGAAACGGGGTGTACCCGGTAGGCGACGACCATCGGCCGCTTCAGCAGCAGGGTCTCCAGGGTTGCCGTTCCGGATGCCGTCAGCACGCAGTCCGCGGCCGCGATCACCTCGCGGCTGCGACCGTCAACGCGCGTAACGGGCAGCTCCGGCCCACGACTCTGCAACTCGGCGCTGAACATCGAGCGCAGTCGCTCGCTCACCAGCGGCACGGCAAACCGCAGGTTCGGCCGCGCCGCAAGGCACAGCCTCGCCGCCTCGATGAAGGGCCCGGCAAGGCGTTGCATCTCGGCCGCGCGGCTCCCGGGTAGCAGGGCGATGACCGGCCCCTCGTCGGGCAGGCCGAGCCCCCGACGAGCGGCCGCGCGGTCGACATCGAGCGGGATCTCGTCGGCAAGCGGGTGCCCGACGTAGCGCACCGGCACGCCATGCTCGCGCAGAAAAGCCTCCTCGAATGGGAAGACGCTGAGCATGAGGTCAACGGCGCGGCGGATGCCCTTCACCCGTCCCGGACGCCAGGCCCAGACGGTCGGGCTGACCAGGTGGACGGTCGGTATGCCGGCCCCGCGCAGCCGCCGTTCCAGCCCCAGATTGAAATCCGGCGCATCGACGCCGATGAACACCGACGGAGGGTTGTCCAGAAAGAAGCGAACCAGGCGCCGACGCAGCCCCAGAAGCTCACGCAACTGACCCAGGACCTCCATCAGGCCCATCACCGAGAGCCGCTCCATCGGGAACAGGGTCTCGCAGCCGGCCTCCAGCATCCGCGGTCCGGCCACGCCGACGAAGCGGACGGCACCCGCCTGGGCGCGGATCTCCCGGACGATCGCCGCGCCGAGGATGTCACCCGACGCCTCGTTGGCGACAATGCCGAAGGTCAGCATCAACGCACGATGCTGCGATCGCTGTCGGCGATGAACTCGGCGAGCGGCAGTAGCTCCGGTATCTCGGCGGACAGCTCGCGGATGCGCTCACGCGCCTGTTCGAGTCTCAGGTTGCCCTGGTACAGCAGCCGGTAGGCGCGCTTGATGGCCTGAACGGCCTCCGGCGAGAAACCCCGCCGGCGGAGCCCCTCGCTGTTGATGCCGCGCGGCTCGGCCGGGTGCCCGCCGACGGTCACATAGGGGGGGACCCCCTTGGTCAGCACCGAGCCCATGGCGCAGAAGCTGTGGGCACCGATCCAGCAGAACTGGTGAACGATAGTAAAGCCGCCGAGGATCGCCCAGTCATCGATGTGGACGTGTCCGCCCAGCGACGCGGCGTTGGCCATGATCACGTTGTCGCCGATCCGGCAGTCATGTGCGACGTGGGTGTAGGCCATCAGCAGATTATCACTGCCGATGCGGGTGACCCCCTGGTCCTGGGCCGTTCCGCGGTGAACGGTCGCGAACTCGCGGACCCGGTTGCGATCACCTATTTCGAGCCGTGTCGGCTCGCCGCCGTATTTCTTGTCCTGGGGATCCTCTCCGACCGAGGTGAACTGGAAGATCTGATTGTCGCGCCCGATTTGGGTCGGCCCTCGGATGACCGCGTGTGGCCCGACTCGGGTCCCGGCCCCGATCTCGACCCCTGGTCCTATGACGGTGAACGGGCCGACCTCGACGGTGCCGTCCAGCTCGGCGCCCGGGTCGACGACCGCCGTGGGGTGTATCAAGCGGCGAAATCCCTGGCCGTGCACATGATGTCGGCGGCGGCGACCAGCTTGTCGTCGACGCGGGCCTCTCCGTTGAACTTCCAGATGCCGCGCCGAACCGCGTGCAGCCCGACCTTGATGATCATCTGGTCGCCCGGCTCGACGGGTCGCTTGAAGCGGGCCTTGTCGATGCCGACGAAGTAGTACAGGGCCCTCTGCCCGACCTCCTCGGGGCGTGACTCCATCGCCAGCAGTCCGGTGGCCTGGGCCATGGCCTCGACGATCAACACGCCCGGCATCACCGGGCGCACCGGGAAGTGCCCGGTGAAATAGGGCTCGTTGTAGGAAACATTCTTGAGCGCGATCAGATACTCGTTGCGCTTGAAGTCGATGACCTTGTCGATCAGCAGAAACGGGTAGCGATGCGGCAGCAGGTCCAGCACCCGATGAATATCCATCGTATTCATGGCTTCAGCCGTTCGTTCGGCGGTCTGCGCGGAGTCCGCGGTTTTGGTATCGAAAGCATCCATCAGTCGTCCTCTCCCCCCTGCCTGCGAGCCAGCTGGTCGACGCGCTCCCCGAGCCGCTTGAGCCGGCGCGCCATGTCATCGAGATGCCGAAAGCGCACCACGTTTCTCCGCCACTCCGAGTTCGCCATCGCCGGAATCCCGCTGCTGTAGTAGCCCGGCTCGATGAAAGAGCGCGTCACCATGGCCATGCCCGAGAAGTGGACGTCATCGCCGATCTCCAGGTGTCCCGCCACGCCAGTCGCGCCGGCGATGGTGCAGTTGCGCCCAATACGGGTGGAGCCCGAAATGCCGGTGTTGGCGGCCATCGCCGTGTTCTCGCCGATCTGGACGTTGTGGCCGATCTGGATGTGGTTGTCGAGCTTGACGCCATCGCCGATCACCGTGTCTTCGATAGCGCCGCGATCCACCGAGGTATTCGCCCCGATCTCGACGTCGTCGCCCAGCCGCGCCCTGCCGACCTGGGGCATGCGCACCCAGGACTCGCCGTCCCTCGCGAACCCGAAGCCGTCACGACCGATCACAGCCCCCGGGTGCACGAGCGCCCGTTTGCCGACGACGGTCCCATCGCACAGGGTGACCCGCGCGACCAGCCGGCTGTCCTCTCCGATCCGGACGTTCGCCCCGACGATCGAGCCCGGGCCGACGAATACTCTCGGGCCGATCCATGCCCCGGCCTCGACGACCGCTTGCGGGCCGATCCAGGCGGTCGGGTCCACCCTGGCGGCGGAATCGACCACGGCGGAGGGGTGCACGCCGCCGGTGACCGGGGGCTCCGGGTGCAGGATCCTCGCCGCGAGCGCGAAGGTGAGGTAGGGGTTCTCGCTGATCAACGCCGGCACCGGCGCGGCATCCGCGTCCCGCTCGGCGAGTACGACGGCGCCGGCCCGGGTCTGCCCAAGATGCTTTCTGTGCCGGGCGTCCCCCAGGAAGGTCAGGCAGCTCGAATCGGACCCGGCCAGCGTGCCGATGCGGGACACCTCGACATCCGACCGACCGCGAATCTGCACGCCGAGCCGCGTGGCGAGATCACTCAGCGTGATCCCCAAGGCGTCACCCCGCGACCGGCAGCCCGACTTCGACGGCAACGGCTCACCGGCCTTCGAACTCCCTCTTTAGCCGTTCGATCACCTTATCGGAGATATCGATCCGCGGGCTGTAATAGACCAGCCCCTCGCTGACGATGAGGTCGATCTGCTCCTCCTTGGCGAGCTCGACGACGACCTCCTGTACCTGCTTGGCGAGCTTGGTGCGCAGCTCGTTCTGGCGAAGCGCAAAATCCTCCTGGGCCTCGTCCTGGGCGTACTTGAGCCTGCGGGTGCGGCTGCGGATGTCGTTTTGCAGACGTTGGATCTCGCCCTCGGCCATCAGCGTGGCGTCCCGCTCGAGTTTGCGTTGCAGTTCCGCGACCTGATCCTGCTGCTGGCGGAGGCCGCGCTCCCGCTCCTCGATCTCCTGCTGAAGGGCCTTCCGGGCCGCCTCGTACTGGGGTGAAGCCTCGACAATCCGGTTTGGGTCGACCGTGGCGATGCGGTATTCGGCCGCCGCGGGACCCACCCAGGCCGGGGGCAGCGTCAGGAGAAGGAGTGGTAGTAAACAGCGGGTCAGCAGAGACATACAGCACTCAGAAGGTCTGACCGAACCCGAACTGGAACACCTGGGTATCGTCGCCCTCCTTTTCGTTGATCGGGTACGCGAAGCTTACCGACAGGGCCCCGACCGGGGACAGCCAGGAGGCCGAAACGCCCGCCGAGTAGCGAAGCTCACCGAGGTCGAATCCGGTGGGCGCCACCAGGTCCGAGTCCTGCGTTATCCAGACATTGCCGAAATCGAAGAAGGCGCCGAGACGAAGCGTCTTCTCCAACTCGCCGCCGACCGGAGGGGGCGCGAACAGCTCGACACTGCCGACCACCTTGACGTTGCCGCCGACCGGATCGAACGCCCCCGAGGTCTCCCGCGGCCCCAACGAGTTCGCGACCCAGCCTCGAACCGTGGTCGGGCCGCCGGCGTAGAAGTTCTCGAAGAACGGCAGGAAGTTCAGGTCACCGTAACCGTCGCCGTAACCCAAGTCCCCAGTCAGCGAGAGTACGAATCGCTTCGTCAGCGGAATGTAGAGGGTGTCCTTGTAGATCAGGCGGTAATACTGCAAATCGCTGCCCGGCACCGCGATCTCCGCCTGCAGCGTCCGCAGCGAGCCCCTGGTCGGAAACACCGCGGTGTCCCGGGAGTCGTTCGTGTAGCTGGCGCTCAGGATGAAGTCGTTAAAGATGTCGCCGTTTTGCTCGACGAACTCCTGAGCGAGCTCGGACGCGCCGGCAGTGAAGTTGGTGTACTGGTATCTCAGCCCTAGACCGGCGCGGCTGGTGTCCGAGATCGGGAGCCCGAAGTTCATGCCCGCTACGCCGACGTCGGTTGCGTAGTCGGCGCCGATCAACTGGTCGAAATCGGTCTCGCGATAGGAGAGCTGAAACCCGCGGCTAATACCGTCGATGGTGTAGTACGGGTTGTTGTAGCCGATCTGGTAGAGCCGAGCCGCCTGGCTGGTATTGAATGCGAACGACACCCGCTTGCCGGTGCCGAGGAAGTTGTTCTGGGTGACGCTGGCGTTGAACAGAATGCCCTGGGACTGGGAGTAGCCGACGCCTGCGAGCAGGTTACCCGCGGGTTTCTCCTTTACTGTCACGTTCACATCCACCTGGTCCGCCGAGCCGGGGACGGCCGGGGTCTCGATGGTCACGTCGTCGAAATAACCCAGACGCATCAGTCGCTCGCGGGACTTCCGCACCAGATCGGCGGAGAACCAGGCCGTCTCCAGCTGGCGCATCTCGCGTCGCAGCACCTCGTCGCGGGTCCGGGTGTTGCCCTTCATGTTGACCCGACGGACGTAGACGCGCTTGCCGGGATCGACGAAGAAGGTCACCGCGACCTGCTTGGTTGCCTCATCGACGTCCGGGATCGAGTTGACGTTGGCGAAGGCGTACCCCTCGTCGCCGAGCTTATTGGAGATGCGCTCCGAGCTTTCGGTGGTCGCCTTACGTGAGAACAGCTCGCCGCGCTGCAGCTGGATCAGCGGGAACAGCTGCTCGGCGGGAATGGCCGGCTCCCCGGCCAGCTTGATGTCGCTGATGCGGTAGGGGTCGCCCTCGGAGACCACGACGGTCACGTAGATCTCTTTCTTGTCGGCGCTGATCGAGACCTGGGTCGACTTGATGTCGAACTTGATGTAGCCGCGATCGAGGTAAAAGGAACGCAGCGATTCCAGGTCGCCGGCTAGCTTCTGCTTGGAGTACTGGTCGTTCTTCGTGTAGAAGGAATGCCAGCGCGTCGACCCGAGCTCGAACTGCTTGAGCAGCTCTTTTTCGGTGAACGCCTCATTGCCGATGATATTGATCTGCTTGATCCGAGCGGTAAGCCCCTCGGTCACGTCGATGCGAACGGCGACCCGGTTGCGCTCCAGCGGTGAGACCGTGGACTGGATCAGCACCCCGTATTTGCCGCGCGCGAAGTACTGGCGCTCCAGCTCCTGCTCGATTTGGTCCAGCACCGAACGGTTGAACACGCGCCCCTCCTTGAGCCCGATGTCGGCCAGGGCCTCCCGCAGGGCCTTGTCGTCGATGTCTTTGTTGCCGGTGATCTCGATCTGCGCGATCGCGGGCCGTTCCTGCACCCAGAGCACGAGCACGTTGCCGTCGCGCTCGACTCGGACGTCGTCGAAAAAGCCCGTCTGATAGAGCGATCGGATGATGTTTCCGGTCACGTCGTCGCTGACCGAATCCCCGACCTGGACCGGCAGATAGTTGAAGACGGTTCCCGGCGCTATGCGCTGCAGACCCTCGACGCGAATGTCCGCAATCTGGAACAGCTCTGCAAACACGGGCGGGCTGAATAGGCCGAGCACCAGGATAGTCGCCAGACAGCGACGCAAGCCGCCGCGGGGGTCACGAGGTGTCGCGCGCAAGAGGGGTTCCCCTGGGTGGAGCCGCCGCACACCGCGGCGACGGTCAAGGCGCCCAAGTATACGGGAACTGCGATAGCTAGCCCAAGAGCCGGGAAAGATCCACGTAGAATGCCAGGGTCATCAGCGCCGCGAGCAGGACCAGGCCCAGCTTCTGGCCCTGCATCTGGGCCTGCTCGGACAACGGGCTGCCCTTGACCCACTCGATCAGGAAATACAGCAGATGCCCGCCGTCCAGGACTGGAATCGGCAGCAGGTTCAACACGCCGAGACTGATGCTGACCACGGCGAGGAACTTGACGAAGTAGTCCAGACCATAGCTCGCGGTTCGGCCGGCCGTCTCGGCGATGGTGATCGGGCCGCTCAAATTGTCCACCGACGCCTGCCCGGTGAGCATTCGCCCAACCACGCGCAGCATCAGCGCGCTCATGTCGAGCGTCTTGAGCCCGGCCCGGTAGAGGGCCTCGACGGGACCGTACCGCACATCGACCCGGTAGGCCTGGTAGAGGTCGTCGTCCGCGGCGACCCCGGCGCCGATCCGGCCGATTGTTTCGGTCTCGGTCGCTACCTCTTTTGGCGTGATGCTGACCGTCAGTTCCGCCCCGTCGCGAAGGACCTCGACGTCCAGGGCCTGTCCCGGATGCTCACGCACCCGATCCACCCACTGCGCCCAGCTCGCAATCGGGGCGCCATCGACGGCGGTAACCCGGTCGCCGACCCTCAGCCCGGCCTGCTCGGCCGGGTCGCCCGGAACCAGCTCGCCGATCACCGGGGGAAGCACCGGCCGCTGGGGCGAAAGGCCGAGCCGGTTCAAGATGTCCGGCTCCTCGGGGAGCGACGCCGCGGCCTCGCCCGCGACGCGGCGATCAAGTTCAATCCCTGATGCGTCGCGCACCCGCACCACCAGGTCCTCGCCGTCCATGGCCTCGGCCATCAGCGCAAAAACCGCCGATTCCCAGGTGGGGGAATCGCGGTCCCCGATCCGCAGCAGCTCGTCTCCGACCTCGAAGCCTGAATGGGCCGCGATGGAGTCCGGCTCGACGGCGCCGATCACCGGCCGCAGGCCGGTATCCCCGGCGATAAACAGGGCCCAGTAGACCAGGATCGCGAACAGGAAGTTGAACAGCGGGCCAGCCGATACGATCGCCGCGCGGGTCCCGAGGCCCTGGCGGTTGAAGGCCCGGTGCACCTGATCCTCCGGGACCTCCCCCTCGTGCTCGTCGAGCATCTTCACGTAGCCGCCGAAGGGTATCCCGGCGACGACATACTCGGTGTCGTCAGGGTCTCGCTGCCAGCGCAGCAGGGGCCGACCGAAGCCGATCGAGAAGCGCAGCACCTTGACCCCGAGTCGGCGCGCGACCCAGAAGTGGCCGAATTCGTGCACCGTGATCAGGATCGCAAGGGCGACGACGAACGAAACGGCGGCGAGCAAGAATTCCATGGTGCGTTAACCGACCCCTTCCGCGACAAATTGTTCCGCGACCGCCCGGGACTCCCCGTCCACCTGCAGCAAATAGTCCAGATCCTTCGCCATCGACGCCGGCGGCAGGGAGCGATTGCAGGGTTCGGTCAACGACGCGAGCGATCCCGGGGAAGCCGATCCGGCCGCCGAGAAAGGCCGCGACCGCGACCTCGTTGGACGCATTGAGCACCACCGGCGCCGTACCGCCGACGCTTGCGGCCTGGTACGCGAGCGCGAGACAGGGGAAGCGCGCCGGGTCCGGGGGCCGGAAATCGAGCCGGCCGATATGGAACAGATCCAGCGCCGGAACGCCCGAGTCCAGGCGCTCGGGCCAGGCCAGCGCATGGGCGATCGGGGTGCGCATGTCCGGATTACCGAGTTCGGCGAGCACCGAGCCGTCGCGGTACTGGACCAGGGAATGGATGACACTCTGGGGATGGACCACCACCTGGATCCGGTCCGGGGCGGTATGGAACAACCAGCAGGCCTCGAGGACCTCGAGGCCCTTGTTCATCAGGGTCGCCGAGTCCACCGAGATCTTGCGCCCCATCTGCCAGGTCGGGTGGGCACAGGCCTGCTCCGGCGTGACCGAGGCGAGGCGCTCGGCGGACCAATCGAGAAACGGGCCGCCGGAGGCCGTCAGCAGGATCCGTTCCACGCCGTGCTCGGCGAGCCCGTCTCCGAATCCCGACGGCAGGCACTGGAAGATGGCGTTGTGCTCGCTGTCGATCGGCAGCAGCTCCGCGCCGCTCTCGGCCACGGCACCCATCAGCAGGGTACCGGCGACGACCAGTGCCTCCTTGTTCGCGAGCAGGACGCGCTTGCCCGCACGTGCCGCGGCCAGTGTCGGCCGCAGCCCGGCGGCGCCGACGATGGCCGCCATCACGTAGTCTGTCTCGGGGGCCGCGGCGACCGCCTCCAGGCCCTCGATGCCCTCGAGCACCTCGGGTCGCCCGGCCATGCCGTCCAGCAGCGACCGCAGCCGTTGAGCGGCCTCCGGGTCGGCCATGACGGCAAAGCGGGGCCGGTGACGACGGCACTGCTCGGCGAGCCGCTCCACGCTCTGGTGAGCCGCCAGCGCTACCAGCTCGAATCGGTCCGGGTGGCGGGCGAGCACGTCGAGCGTGCTCTCGCCGATCGAGCCCGTGGAGCCGAGCACGGTGACGCCGATCAAGGCCCGACCCCCAGCGCGGCGAGGCCCAGCGCGAGCACGGGCGCGGCGGCGGTCATGCTGTCGATGCGGTCGAGCAGGCCGCCGTGCCCCGGCAGCAGTTGACCCGAGTCCTTGACCCCCCTGCGGCGCTTCAGCAGGCTCTCGTAGAGGTCGCCGACGACCGAGGCCGCGGCCGCGACGGCGCAGACGAGCGCAACCACGAGGGTCCCCGCCACACCGAATGACAGGTACCAGCCAAAGACCAGCCCGCAGACGAAGGCCCCGACGAGGGCCCCATAGACACCGGCCCGGGTCTTTCCGGGACTGAGCGCCGGCGCCAGCTTGGTCCTTCCCCAGCGCCGGCCGACGAAATAGGCGGCGATGTCCGCGGTCCAGACCAGCAGCAGCAGGAACAGGACCGACGCCGGCCCGGCGTCCGGCGTCGAATGGAGGCGAACCAGTGCCACCCAGGGTGGAACCAGGACCAGCAGGCCGATCGGCAAGAGCCGAGCGTCGGCGCCCTCGACCGGCTCGATGCGACTCACGCGCGACAGTAGGAGCGCCTGTAGGATCCACCAGAGCCCGCCGATGCCGAGCAGCCAAACCTGCCAGTCCGGAAACCGCCAGAGCAGCAGCATCGCGAGCGCCAGCGCCGAAAGATAGGCGGCCCGGCGGAGCCTGCCCGGCAGACCGGCGAGCACGGACCACTCCCAGGCTCCCAGGAGCACCACGGCGCCGACGAAGAGCGCGAATCCCGGGGTCGGAAGCCATAGGACCGCCCCGATGACGATCGGCGCCAGCAGCAGGGCCGTCAGCACCCGCTGTCTCAGCGAGCCCGGGGCCGGCGGGCCGCTAGTCCTGCTCAACGAGGCTGACCCCGGCGGCCGCGGCGACCTGCTCGGCGGTTCGGCCGAAACGCCGTTGCCGGCCGGCGAAGTCGTCGATGGCCCGCCCGTAGGCCTGGGCGTCGAACTCGGGCCAGAGCAGATCCGTGAAGTACAGCTCGGTGTAGGCGCACTGCCAGAGCAGGAAGTTGCTGAGCCGTTTCTCGCCGCCAGTGCGGATGAAAAGGTCCGGGTCCGGAAGATCGGCGAACGCAAGTCGGCTGGAGAGCTCCCGCTCATCGACCGCCGCCGGCTCGATCAGTCCCGCCTGGACATCGGCGGCCAGTCGGCGCGCCGCCTGCATGATGTCCCAGCGACCGCCGTAGTTGGCGGCGATCTGCAGATTCAGGGTCCCATTGTTGGCCGTGAGGTCCTCCGCCTCGGCGATCCGGCGCTGCAGCTTCTCCGGAAAAGGGGTCCGCTCGCCGATTATCCGCAAACGGACGCCGGCCTCGTCCAGACGTCGGACCTCACCCCGCAGGGCGCTGATGAACAGGTCCATCAGCAGGTTGACCTCGGAGCTCGGTCGCCGCCAGTTCTCGCTGCTGAAGGCGAACAGCGTCAGGGCGCCGACGCCGCGGCGCACACTCTCCTCGACCACGGCACGGACGCTCTTGACGCCTTCCCGGTGACCGCTGGCACGCGGGCGGTTACGCTGTCTCGCCCAGCGGCCGTTCCCGTCCATGATGATCGCAACGTGCGCGGGGACCCGGCGCGGGGGCGCCGAGGTGCCGTCGGCCGGCGCTGCTTTTTCAGTCGGCATGAGGGACTGCTGGTTTGCGCACGCCTCAGATGGCCATCAGGTCTTCTTCTTTCTCCGCGAGCACCGCGTCCACGTTCTTTATGTATTGATCGGTCAGCTTCTGGACGATCTCCTGGCCGCGGCGCTCGTCGTCCTCGGAGATCATTTTCTCCTTGACCATCTCCTTGAGCTCGTTATTCGCGTCGCGGCGGATATTGCGCACCGCGACCCGGGCCTGCTCGGCCTCATGACGTGCCACCTTGATCAGGTCGCGGCGCCGCTCTTCAGTCAGTGGCGGCATCGGGACCCGAATCACGGTTCCCGCCGAGCTCGGGTTCAGTCCCAGGTCGGACTGCATGATGGCCTTCTCGACGGCTTGAACGATGTTCCGCTCCCAGGGGGTGACCGCCAGCGTGCGGGCGTCCTCGGCGACGATGTTCGCGACCTGCCGGATGGGCACCTCGGAGCCGTAGTAGGTGACCATGATGTGGTCCAGCAGCGCCGGGTGGGCGCGCCCCGTGCGGATTTTCGCGAGCTCGTGGGTCAGCGCCTCGACGCTCTTGGACATACGCTCGGTCGCGTCTTTCTTGATGTCATCAATCATCTGATTCCCCATTCACGACCAGCGAACCGATGTCCTCGCCCCGAATCAGCCGCATCAGGGCGCCCGGTTCGTTGACATTCATTACCCGCAAGGGCACCTGATGGTCGCGGCAAAGTACGATCGCCGTGGTGTCCATGACCTTTAGAGCCTCACGCAACGCCTGATCGTAGCTGATTCGGCGGTAGAACACCGCGTCGCCGTCCGTCATCGGATCCGCCGAGTAGATGCCGTCGACCTTGGTCGCCTTGATCAGCAGGTCCGCGCCGATCTCGATCGCCCGCAGGCTCGCCGCCGAATCGGTGGTGAAGAAAGGGTTTCCGGTACCGCCGGCGAAGACGGCCACGCGCCCCTTCTCCAAGTGCCTGACCGCACGGCGGCGGATGTAGTCCTCGCAGACCTGGTTGATCCTGATCGCCGACATCACTCGCGTGGGCGAGCCGAGTCGTTCCAGGGCGTCCTGCATGGCCAGCGCGTTCATCACCGTGGCCAGCATCCCCATATGGTCCCCGGTGACCCGGTCCATGCCCTTCGCGGCCAGCCCCGCACCGCGGAAGATGTTGCCGCCGCCGATCACCAGCGCCACCTGGACCCCGGCCTCGACCAGGCCCTTTATGTCGGAGGCAAAGCGCTCCAGTACCTCGGGGTCGATGCCATGACTGCCGGCGCCCATGAGCGCCTCGCCACTGAGCTTGAGCAGGATGCGTCGATATACGGGGGCGGCCATGGCCTGCGCTCCTCGTCACGGATTGACGTTGAAAGGCATTTAAACGGAAGGTGCGCCTGTCAGCCGCCGCGTACCTGCGCCATCACCTCGTCGGCGAAATTCTCGGACCTCTTATCGATACCCTCGCCGACCTCGACGCGGGCGAAGCGGCGAACCTGGGCCCCTGCCTGCTTCAGCAGCTGGGCAACCGAGGTATCCGGATCCTTTACGAAGGCCTGACCATGCAGGGTCACCTCCTCGAGGAACTTGCGCACGCGGCCCTCGATGATCTTGTCGACGATCTCCTCGGGCTTGCCGCTCTCCAAGGCCTGGGCGCGGAAGATCTCACGCTCCTTCTGCAGGGTCTCGGCGGGCACCTGCTCGGCGCTCACGCACAGCGGGCTGCTGGCGGCGATGTGCATCGCGATGTCCTTCCCCAGAACCGCATCGCCACCGATCAGCTCGACAACCACGCCGATCCGCACACCGTGACGGTAGCTGTGGAGCTCACCCTCGACATCGTCGAAGCGGACCAACCGGCGGACCTGAACGTTCTCGCCGATCTTGGTAATCAGTGCCTCGCGCGCGGCATCGACCGTCGTCGCCGGGTCGTCCGCGAGCGGCATGGCGGCCAAGACCTCGGCGTCCGCTGCTCCGCCGACCAGGGCGGTCCGGGCAACGGCCTCGGCGAACGCCGCGAAGTTGGCGTCCTTGGCGACGAAATCGGTCTCGCAGTTGACCTCGACCATGACGCCCCGCGTGCCGTCATCGGCGATCTCGATCATGACGGCACCCTCGGCCGCGGTTCGGCCCGCCTTCTTCGCGGCCTTGGCCTGGCCGGATTTGCGCATCGCCTCGATCGCCGCCTCGATATCGCCGCCGGACTCCACCAGGGCCTTCTTGCACTCCATCATGCCAGCGCCCGTGCGCTCTCGCAGTTCCTTTACCAATGCCGCTGTAATCGCCATCTTTCTGGTACCTTGGGCCACGCGGGCCTCTCGATCTGGGTGTTGCGCGCAACGCGCGCCCGACCTCAGGGGTCCGGCGCGGCACGTGCGGATGTGGTCCCGCGCCGGCGCGAACGCCCCGGCGCGGGACAGGCTACTCGGAGACGGTCTCCTCGGCGGGCGCGGTGTTCGTCTCTACGAACTCGCTCTCGCGCCCGGAGACCATGGCCACGGCGGTGTTCCGCCCGTCGAGGACCGCATCCGCGACGCCCGCGATGTAGAGCCGAACGGCCCGAATCGCGTCGTCGTTGCCCGGGATGACATAGTCGACCTTGCTGGGGTCGTTGTTGGTGTCGACCACGCCCACGACCGGAATGCCGAGCGAGTTGGCCTCTGTCACGGCGATCTTTTCATGGCCGACGTCGACGACGAACATGGCGTCCGGGAGTCCCTCCATGTTCTTGATGCCGCCGATGCTCTGCTCGAGCTTGTCGCGCTCGCGGGACAACCCGAGGGCTTCCTTCTTGTTGAAGCGCTCGATCGTTCCGCTCTCGAACATGGACTCCAGCTCCTTGAGCCGCTTGACCGACTGCCGGATGGTCCTGAAGTTCGTCAGCATGCCACCGAGCCAGCGGTGGTTCACATAGGGCATCCCGCAGCGGATCGCCTCCTCGCGAATGGCCTCGCGGGCCGCGCGCTTGGTGCCGACGAAAAGGATCTTGCCGCCGTTCGCCGCCAGCTTTCCGGTGAAATTCATCGCGTCCTGGAAGAGCGGAAGCGTCTTCTCCAGATTGATAATATGAATCTTGTTGCGGTGCCCGAAGATGAAGGCACCCATCTTGGGGTTCCAATACCGCGTCTGGTGACCGAAATGCACCCCGGCCTCCAGCATCTGCCTCATCGATACGTCGCTCAAAGTCCTGTTTCCTCTTGATTGGGTTGGGCCTCCACGCACCCCATGCCGCAACCCTGATCGGGCACCCGGCGACATGTGACGGCGCGTGTGTGGACGTGGCGGCGGCCGAATAACTCCGGCCGGCGCTAGGGAAACGCTGATCGAAAACGCTTCCCGCCTGGGCCATGGATGGCCCGTCATTTTCTTCGGCGGTAAGCCGTTGAAAATGGCGCCTCTAGAGAGTCGCGCATCGCGAAACGCGAGCTGATTGAATGCCAGGATGGCATCCGATCCGCGCCCCCTTGCGTGTGCGTACCCGAAAAAAATAAAGCGAAAAACGGCTGTTCTTCGCTTGCCGGGAGGGCATCATCGTCCCCAGGGTACGGACACAGAGCGGCCGTTTGCGGCCGCGCGCCGGCTTTTATACCATAGCCGGTCTTGTGCCAGCAATTACCTCAAGTTTTTCCGTGAGATCCCGACCGAAATGGACGCAACCGGCGGCCCTATGAAGGTGGAGATCAAGTCAGCGGAGGCTATCGGACACATGCGCTCCGTCGGGCGCCTGGCGGCCGATGTCCTGGACATGATCGGTCCCCATGTGCAACCGGGCATCACGACGGACGAGATCGACGACATCTGCCACGCCTACATCACCGAGGTGCAGGGCGCCATCCCGGCGCCCCTGAACTACCGCGGCTTCCCGAAGTCCGTCTGCACCTCGGTGAACCACCAGGTCTGCCACGGCATTCCCGGCAACAAGCGACTGAAACGCGGCGACATCGTCAACGTTGATGTAACCGTGATCAAGGACGGCTACCACGGCGACACCAGCAAGATGTTTTTTGTCGGCGAGCCCTCGGTGCTCGCGCGCCGGCTGGTCACCGTCACCCAGCAGGCGATGCGGCGCGGAATCGCGGCCGTGCGCCCCGGCGCCACGCTCGGCGACATCGGGCACGCGATTCAGCAGTTTGTCGAGGCCCAGGGGTTCTCGGTCGTGCGCGAGTATTGCGGGCACGGGATCGGGCGGGAGTTCCACGAGGATCCTCAGGTTCTGCACTACGGCAGCCCCGGCGAGGGCATGGTCCTGCAAGCCGGCATGTGCTTCACAGTCGAACCGATGGTCAATGCCGGAAAGCGCTTCATCAAGCTGCTCCCGGACGGCTGGACCGTGGTGACCAAGGACCGCAGCCTGTCGGCCCAATGGGAGCACACGGTGCTGGTCACGCCCGACGGCCATGAGATCCTCACGCTGCGCGCGGACGAGCGCGAGACCGCAGCCGTTCTATGAGTGCGGGCACCCAACCGGTTGCGATCGCGTCAGCCGCAAGCGACGATCCGGGGCTGATCGAGCACCTCAAGCGTCGTCTGAACGACGACAAGGCCTCGCTGTTCGAGCAGTTCGACCAGGGGGTCACCGTCGACGCCTTGGTTGTGGCGCGCAGCCGGCTGATGGATGAGGTCCTTCGTGAGGTCTGGCGCCTCTATCTGGGCGACACCGCAGAGGCTGCGCTGGTGGCTGTAGGGGGCTACGGGCGCCAGGAGCTACACCCGGCCTCGGACGTAGACATCCTGTTCCTCGTCGCCCCGGGCGCGGAGACCGAGCTCGGCGAGCCCCTCGAGCGACTGGTTACCTTTCTCTGGGACATCGGGATCGAGCCCGGGTCCAGCGTGCGATCGGTCGAGGAATGTGTACGCGTGGCCTCCACCGACGTCACGGTCATCACAAACCTGATCGAGGCCCGTCTGGTCGCCGGCAACGCCGACCTGTTCCGACAGATGCGCGAGGCGACGGGACCGGACCGCATCTGGGACAGCCAGCGGTTTTTCGCCGCCAAGTCCGACGAGCAGCGTAAACGCTGGGCCAAGTACGGAGAGACGGCTTACAACCTCGAGCCCAACATCAAGGAGAACCCCGGGGGTCTGCGCGACATCCAGATGATCGGATGGGTCGCCAAGCGGCATTTCGCCGCGGAGACGCTACACGACCTGGTGCACCACGGCTTCCTGACCGAGCCCGAGTGTCAGGAGCTTGTCGCGGGCCAGACGCGACTGTGGCGCATACGCTTCGCGCTGCACCGTCTGACCGGCCGCCGCGAGGACCGCCTGCTGTTCGATTACCAGCGCACGCTCGCCCAGCAGTTCGGCTTCGCCGACGGGGAGAGCAGCCTCGCCGTCGAGCAGTTCATGCAGCAGTACTACCGGACCGTCCAGCAGCTGAACCGGCTCAACGAGATGCTGCTGCAGCTGTTCCGGGAGGCGATCCTGCTGAACGACGACGTCGGCCCGCCGGTCCCGATCAACGCGCGGTTCCAGTCGCGCAGTGGCTTCCTGGAGGTGACCTCGCCGGCGGTCTTCCGGCGCTACCCGATCGCGCTGCTCGAGATCTTCCATGTTCTGCAGACCCACGAGGAGATCGAGGGTGTGCGTGCCAGCACCATCCGCCTGATCCGCGAGAATCGCCACCGGATCGACGAGGGCTTTCGGGCCGACCTCCGTGCGCGTAGCCTTTTCATGGAAATCCTGCGCGCCCCGACGGGTCTCACTCACGCACTGCGGCGTATGAACCGCTACGGCGTGCTTGCGGCGTACATCCCGGCATTCGCGAACATCGTCGGCCGCATGCAGTACGACCTCTTCCACGTCTACACCGTGGACGAGCACACGCTGATGCTGTTGCGCAACCTGCGCCGGTTCACAGTCCGCAAGCACGACGACGAGTTCCCACTCTGCAGCGCCATCGCGCGGCGCATCCCCAAGATAGAGCTCCTTTATCTGGCCGGCTTGTTTCACGATATTGCCAAGGGACGCGGCGGTGACCATTCGCAACTCGGCGCCCGGGACGCTTGGGACTTCTGCCGGCTGCATTGTCTGAGCGAGTACGACAGCCGCCTGGTCTGCTGGCTGGTGGAGAAACACCTGGTGATGTCCATGACCGCGCAGCGCAGAGACATCGGCGACCCCGAGGTGATCCAGGCGTTCGCGGGCGAGGTCGGCGACGCCACCCGGCTGGACTATCTTTATTTGCTCACGGTAGCCGATTCGCGGGCGACGAACCCGCAGCGCTGGAACAGCTGGAAGGATGCGCTTCTGCGCGAGCTCTACCACGAATCCCGGCGCGCGCTGCTGCGGGGGCTCGACAACCCTCAGGCCCAGGACCAGCTTATCCAGCAGAAACAGATCGAGGCGAAGCGCCTGATCACCCGCTACGGGGGCGACCCCGGCGCCTGCACGGGTCTCTGGATCAAGTTCAATCTCGATTATTTTCTCAACAACTCGCCCGACGAGATCGCCTGGCAGTCGCGACTGATCGCCGGCGCGGACGAGGACCAAATACCGCTGGTCGCAATCCGGCCAGTCACGGCCCGCGGCGGCACCGAGATCTTCATCTACACCCGCGACCGCGACGATCTGTTTGGCCAAACCACGGCATTGCTGGACCAAATGGGGCTGAGCATCATGGACGCCCGGATCATGACCACCGACGATGGGTTTGCGGTCAACAGCTACCAGGTGCTCGATCAGGGCGGCACCCCGGTCGACGACCCCGATCGCATGGACGAGATACGCTCGACGCTGGCCGCGGAGCTTCGGCAGAAGCCCAACGGGCGCAGGCAAGTCGCGCGGAGAACGCCGAGACGACACCGCCATTTCCAGGTCGAGACCCGGGTCAGCCTCGCCGTCGACGAGCCAAACCACCGCACCGTGATGCGGCTAACGACCTTGGATCGGCCCGGGTTGCTCGCCGAGGTCGGGACCGTATTCCGGGACTGCCGGATCCGTTTGCAAAGCGCAAAGATTGCCACCGTGGGCGCCGAGGTCGAGGATGTATTCTTCATCACCGGGACGGACAATTCCCCGATCACTTGCGAGGACACGCTCGCCTGCCTGCGACGTGGCATTCACGACCGCCTCGAAGGAGATGCCAAACCCTGAGATGTCGGAACGCGCGTCGATCGCCGTTTGCCGTCGCCCGAGACCTGGCGCCCTCGGACGTGCCATTGCCCAGGCGCTGGTGTGGGCATTGGTCTGCGCCGGTGCGCCGATTCTGGCCGAGGACATCGAGGAATCGACGGCCCCATCTCAGGCACCGGATCCTATGGACGATCCCGCGCTGCCCTGGCTCGACGAGGTGCGAGCGCAGCGCAGGGCGGTGGAAGAGCGCCGTAAAGCCGCCCGAGAGGCCATCGATGCGCGCCGGCGCCTGAGCGACCCCTGGGGCGCGGCGCAGAAGGACGCCCGGGAGGACGACCTGCGCCGCCGGCGCCAGGCCCACCTGGAGCGCATGGAACAGGAACGCGAAATGATCCGCAGCCAGGCACCCGCCCAGCCCCCGGCGCCGTGGCCGGCGATCCCGGACCCACTGCCCTCTCCAAGCCCTGCGGCCGGCGACAACCCGCTCGGGCCAGCCTACCCCACCCCGCCGCCGGCACCGTTCGCGCCACCCGGCTGGGACAATTACTGGTATTACCGAGGATACTGAGGTCCGGCCCGCCGGCCCTCGGCCCGTGAGATACGGAGTCCGATACCCGAGCGCTTCACATGGCCGGACTCTCGATGAGCTCAAGCGCGTTGCCGTCCGGGTCACGACAGAACAGCGCCCGGCGTCCCGAGGCGCTCAATGTGTAGCTCACGCCAGCCGCATCCAGCCGCTCCCGCAACGCCTCCAGCGATCCTACCGTCAGCGCCAGATGCCGGTCTCGCCCGCCGTGGGCGGGACGGCCATCCACCGGATCCGGGTTCGGCACCACCAACAGATGGATCTGGCGATCTCCGACCCGCAGCCACGCGCCCGAGAAGCCCAGATCCGGGCGCTCGCTCAGAACCTCGAGGCCGAGCACCCCGCCGTAGAAGCCCAGGGCGCGATCGGTATCCGAGGCGATCAGGCTTACGTGGTGGAGGTCGGTTACCAGGGACATCGGGCGCTCCAGCGGCATAGAGCCGTTTTGGGTGTTGGCCTATACTAACCGTCTTTCCGTGCACCAGAGCTGCCCCGTCCGGGCGGCCCGACCGACAGGTTCCCGCCACTTGATGAACCCGGACCTCGGGCGTCTCCAGCCCTACCCGTTCGAGAGGCTTGCCGCGCTCAAGCAGGGCGTGATCCCGCCGCGGGACAGGGAGCACATCGCCCTGTCGATCGGCGAGCCCAAGCACGCTACGCCGGCGCTGGTGACCGACGCGGTGATCGGCCACCTGCACAACCTGGCCGCCTACCCGACAACCAGGGGCCTACCGGAGTTGAGGGAGACGATCGCGACCTGGGTCTCGCGCCGGTTCCAGCTCCGGGAGGCGCTGGACCCGGAACGCCAGGTGCTACCCGTAAATGGTACCCGGGAGGCGCTGTTCGCGTTCGCCCAGGCCGTTGTCGACCGGACGCGGGACCCCCTGGTGCTGATGCCGAACCCTTTCTACCAGATCTACGAGGGGGCCGCGCTGCTGGCGGGCGCCGAGCCCCGGTACCTGGCCTGCCTGCCCTCCATGGGCTTCCTCCCCGATTTCGACGCGGTCGACGCCGAGACCTGGCGACGCTGCCAGCTGATCTACATCTGCTCGCCCGGGAACCCGACCGGGGCCGTGATCGACGAGCCTGGGCTAGCGCGGCTGATCGAGCTGGCCCACCGATACGACTTCGTGATCGCGTCCGACGAATGCTACTCGGAACTCTACCTCGACGAGGACTCGCCGCCGGTCGGGCTTCTGCAGGCCGCGGCGGCCTGCGGGAACGGCGCGCTGACACGTTGCATCGCCTTCCACAGCCTCTCCAAGCGATCGAACGCACCGGGGATGCGCTCCGGGTTCGTCGCCGGGGACGCCCGGCTGATCGAGAGCTTCCTGGCCTACCGCACCTACCACGGCTGCGCCATGCCGCTGCCGCACCAGAGCGCCAGCATCGCGGCCTGGGCAGACGAGGCGCACGTCCGCGAGAACAGGGCTCTCTATCGCGAAAAATTCAATGCGGTGATCGAGATCCTGGACGGCGTACTGCCGGTTCAGGCACCGGCCGCCGGCTTCTATCTCTGGCCGCGGACCCCGATCCCCGACACCGAGCTTGCCCGCCGGCTCTTTGCCGAGGAGAACATCACCGTGCTCCCGGGCAGCTTCCTGTCGCGTCCCGTGGACGGTCAGGATCCCGGCGCGGACCGGGTACGGATCGCGCTGGTGCCGCCGCTGGACGAGTGCATCGACGCGGCGCGGCGTATCCGGCGCTTCGTGGAGCGGCTGGGCTCAACCTAGCCGGGACGGTCGGCATTTGACCGCGGGGCATAGAGGTTGATGAGAAGACAATGACTCATGATCATGACGCCGATGCGTTCAACCTTCGCGTTCTCCGCGCCTGCGCGTTGAACAGTGTCCGCTAACCCCTTGAGTGCGCGGCGCGGTGCGCCTGTGCCCAATTTTCCATCTACCCAGGAGCAACCATGAGCGACAACCAAGCGATCGTCACCGAGGCCTTCGAGCGGCGTGCGGAGATAACGCCCCGCAACGTCGAGACCCAGGTCCGCGACGCGGTGCTGCATACCATCGAACGGCTCGACCGCGGCGAGCTGCGCGTCGCCGAAAAGCACGACGGCGAATGGGTGGTCAACGACTGGATCAAAAAGGCCGTGCTGCTGTCGTTCCGAATCGAGGACAACTGGTTCATGAAGGGCGGCTTCACCAACTACTACGACAAGGTGCCCTCGAAGTACGCCGACACCAACTCGCGGGAGTTCCGCGACGCGGGCGTGCGGGTGGTGCCGCCGGCGACCGCCCGGAAGGGGTCCTACATCGCCCCGAGCTGCGTGCTGATGCCGTCCTACGTGAACATCGGCGCCTACGTGGACTCGGGGACCATGGTCGACACCTGGGCGACCGTCGGCTCCTGCGCCCAGATCGGCAAGAATGTCCACCTCTCCGGCGGCGTCGGCATCGGCGGCGTGCTCGAGCCGGTGCAGGCGGCGCCGACCATCATCGAGGACAACTGCTTCATCGGCGCCCGCTCCGAGATCGTCGAGGGGGTCATCGTCGGCGAGGGCGCCGTGGTCTCGATGGGCGTCTACATCGGCCAGAGCACCAAGATATTCGACCGTGAGACCGGCGAGGTCACCTATGGCCGGGTGCCCCCGGGTGCCGTCGTCGTACCGGGCAGCCTGCCCGCCAAGGACGGCTCCCACAGCCTCTATTGCGCGGTGATCATCAAGCGCGTGGACGAGAAGACTCGCGGCAAGGTCGGCATCAACGAGCTGCTGCGCGACATCTGACCGCGCCACGCGCCAACGAGCAGAGCCGCACGCCCGGACAGCCCAAGATGACCACCCTCTACGGCATAGCCAACTGCGACACGGTGAAGAAGGCCCGCCGCTGGCTCGACGAGCGCGGCGTCGCCTACGCGTTTCACGATTTTCGCCGCGACGGGCTCGACGAGCCGCGTCTGCGCGGCTGGGCGGCGGAGCTGGGCTGGGAGACATTGCTCAACCGTCGCGGCACCACCTGGCGCCGGCTGCCGGATTCGGTTCGCGAGGGCATGGACCTGGATACCGCGATCCGGGTCATGCTCGAATCGCCGACGATCATCCGTCGCCCGCTGCTCGACATGGGCCAGACCCGCCACGTCGGGTTCTCGCCGGACGCCTACCAGGCGTTGTTCGGCTGATGTCCGCCACGCTCGACCTGGCGCGCGAGCTGATCCGGCGCCCGTCGGTGACGCCGGCCGACGCCGGTTGCCAGGACCTGATGGCCGAGCGACTGGCCGCGGCGGGCTTCCGCATCGAGCCCATGCCGTTCGCCGAGGTCACCAATCTCTGGGCGCGGCGTGGCAACGCCGAACCGCTGCTGTGCCTGGCCGGACATACCGACGTGGTTCCCCCGGGCCCCCTGGATGAATGGACGTCCGATCCGTTCGAGCCGGCGATTCGCGACGGCAAGCTCTATGGGCGCGGCGCCGCCGACATGAAGGGATCGCTGGCGGCCATGGTCACAGCGGTGGAGTCCTTCGTCGCGGACCACCCGGACCACCGGGGGTCGATCGCGTTCCTGGTCACGAGCGACGAGGAAGGGCCGTCCGTGAACGGCACCGTCAAGGTGATCGAACGGCTCGAGCAGCGCGGTGAGCGCATCGCCTATGCCCTGGTCGGAGAGCCTTCGAGTCAAGAGCGGCTTGGGGACCAGATCAAGAACGGGCGCCGCGGCAGCCTCATGGGCTTTCTCACGGTGCACGGCAAACAGGGGCACGTCGCCTACCCGCAGCGCGCCCTCAACCCGTTTCACGCCAGCGCCGGGGCACTTGCCGCCCTGTGCGCCGAGGTCTGGGACCAGGGCAACGCGCACTTTCCACCCACCAGCTTCCAGATCGCCAACCTGAACATGGGGACCGGCGCGGAGAACGTCATCCCCGGCCGGCTCGAGGCCCAATTCAACCTGCGCTTCTCCACCGAGCTGGATGCCGATACTATCAAGACGCGCGTGTGCCGGATCCTCGACGCCGGGGGCTTCGAGTACGACCTGCGCTGGCGCCTCTCGGGTAATCCGTTCCTGACCCCGGCCGGCGAGCTGGTCGCCGCCACCCGCGCGGCCATCGCCGAGGTCACCGGAACCCAAACCCAGCTCTCCACCAGCGGCGGCACCTCCGACGGCCGATTCATCGCGCCGACCGGCGCCCAGGTCGTCGAGCTTGGTCCCGTGAACGCCACCATCCACCAGATCGACGAGTGCGTCGGGGTCAAGGAGTTGGAGCAGCTGTCGGAGATCTATCGGCGGGTTTTCGAGCGACTGCTTGCGCCTCGGTGACCGCACGTCTCTGGCGCCGGCGGACAAAACTCCCTTTCAATCCCGCCAGCAAGATGATGGCCCCCGAGTATGCGTATGCCGGAGACGAGCAGCACGTTCCGTAGAACGGGGCGCCGCAGGCCGTACTCGGGCTCTGTCACCACGCGGGACTATGCCGAGCTCCTGCGCCGAATTGACTACCGCGAAAACGGCGATCCCGTCGAGACCGGCCAACAGGTCCGGCTTCGGGATCGACTCCAGCGAGATCAAACCTCATGACAGACGGGGCCAGAAGGCCGGGATCGCTTCTTTCGCTTTACGAGCGGGGTTGAGGAGTCACATACGATTTCGACTTTCATTCCCGCATCCATGCGATTCGATCGGGAAGCTCGAGCCGCCCCGCGCGTTTCAATGCTCGACCTCGGGGAGACGTAGTTCGAATCCATCCCGAGATTACATCGGCGTGCGATACGAGCAGCCTGACACGCGGATCGTACGAGCGTCAACCGCGTGGGACCATTGAAGATGGCAGGTCGGCCGGCCCGGCAATGGAAACGCATCGGATCGGCGTTCCCTCGCCAGCGCAACGTTCCGCCGGACGAGAGCGGTAACGCAATAGCGGAGAATAATCGTTGAAGAGCCGTCACATCGCCGGGTTTGATTACCTACGAGCGACCATGTCTATTTGCATCGTCGTTTGGCACATGAACGGCGCGGGTAGGTCTTTGATTTTTTCGCCCGAGAAATATCTCGAGCATGTATTCACCATCTCCGATTTCGCCAATTTCCATATTCTGCTATTGGCCGTACCGGTATTCATGCTGATGTCGAACTTTCTTTACGCGCTTGGCGGCGCAAGCCCAGAAAGGCTTCGACGACATTTTTATCGAATATCGGTCCTGGCTACCTTCTGGCCGATTGCCCTGATCATCTATAAGAATGGCTACGCGGGGCTGATCAGTCTGACCCCGGACTCCGCAAGCTCGTTGATCGTTACGATCTTGCGCGCCGGTCATACGATCTACTATTTCTTCGTGAGTCTATTGTTTTCCGTGCTCGCAACCCACGCAATTACCCGCTTGAGCAATCGGCTTCTACTGCTCGGACTAGCATTATCCGTCGTCCTCCTGGCACTGCTTCCGCACTTTACCAAGACGTCGGGTTATTATGCGTTGAGCGCTTTCTGGAGAGTCGCTGAAACGTAACCCAAAGTGGCAGCTTCCAGGGTGACCGAGCGCGTGGACCGATGGGGAGGTTGGTAACGGCCAAACTCGGCCCAGAAGGCGGCCGCTCCGCTTTGCATCGCCGCGGCTCAGCGCGGACGTTAGGTTTCCGGATCCACACCGATGCCAGCCGCGTCAGACCCGGCCGAATTCCTTGCCACCGAGTTTCCACAGACCAACTGCACGGTCGAAGCCGTTGGAGGCAATACGGCGACGGTCAGGCGCGAGATCGGTGCGAATAAGGTGCGTCCAGGCGCCATGGCGTCCGGTCCGGTTCTTACGACCGTGGCAAACGTCGCGCTCTGCGTGGCGATCCGTGGCGAGATCGGGATCGTTCCGGTTGCGGTAACCACCAGCCTCAGCATCGACTTCATGCGAAAGCCCGCACCGGATCGCGCCATAGTCCGTGTCCGCAAGCTGATGAAGCTAGGCAAGTCATTGGCGTTCGGCCAGGTGTCCCTGTGTTCCGAGGGTCTGGAAGAGTCGGTCGCCCATGCCCTGGGCACCTACTCGATTCCCAGGTAGGGCTTTTGTCAGCTGGAGGTCGCGACGCGCGGGTCGAGCCACACTGGTCAGCGTCGCTCGCCGCAATGCGGGCGAGCCACCGTTGCCGTGGTGAACCGATCGGCGCGAGACCGGAGGGCTAATAGGCCCGGTGGTGGGCCGTCTCCGGCAGCACGATGTTGAGCTCCAGCACCTCGTGGGTGTCTTCCTGCTCGTAGTTGACGGACACGGCGCTCATGTCCACGTCCACGTACTTGCGGATCACCTCGAGGATCTCCCGCTGCAGCCTGGGAAGATAGGAAGGGCGGTGCCGTGCGGCCCGGTCGTGGGCGACCAGGATCTGGAGCCGTTCCTTGGCTACATTCGCGGAGCCCTTCGGCCGGGAGCTGCGGAAAAAGTCGAGAAGGCTCATGCGTTACCCTCCGAAGAGGCGGCTGAGGAAGCTCTTTTTCTCCGCCTGGATGAAACGGAAGGGCACATCCTCGCCCAGGTAGCGGCCGATCATGTCGCCGTAGGCCTGACCGGCGTCGCTCTCGCGATCGAGAATCACCGGGACCCCAGCGTTCGAGGAAGTCAGGACCGCCTTGGACTCGGGGATGACGCCCAGGAGATTGAGCGAGAGTATCTCCTGTACGTCATTGACGCTCAGCATCTCGCCATTCTCGACCCGGCGCGGATCGTAGCGGGTCAACAACAGGTACTCGCGGATCGGCTCCGCGTTGGTCTCTGCGCGGCGGGACTTGCTCGCCAGGATGCCCAGCATGCGGTCCGAATCCCGTACCGACGAGACCTCGGGGTTGGTCACCACCACGGCGTCGTCGGCAAAGTACATCGCCATGGTCGCACCGTGTTCTATGCCGGCGGGCGAGTCGCATACGATGAAGTCGAAGCCCTGGGAAAGGTCCTCTAGCACCCGTCCAACCCCCTCCTTGGTCAGCGCGTCCTTGTCACGGGTCTGGGAGGCGGGCAGCACATAGAGGTTGTCGCAGCGCTTGTCCCGGATCAGGGCCTGGTTCAGGTTGGCCTCCTGGTTGATGACATTGACGAAGTCGTAAACGACACGCCGCTCGCAGCCCATGATCAGGTCCAGGTTGCGCAGACCGACGTCGAAGTCGATGACGGCGGTTCGGTTGCCGCGCTGGGCCAGCCCCATGGCCAACGCGGCCGACGTGGTCGTCTTTCCGACCCCGCCTTTACCTGACGTGATTACGATTATTCTCGCCAAAGCATCAATCTCCCCAGGGTTTGTTCATCGGTCCAGGCGCCGACCCCACCCCGGGGCGCCCGATCCAATATCTTGTCAATCAGAGCTTGTCGATCCGCAGGACTTTCTGGTCCAGGTAGATCTGGACCGGCACGCCGCGCAGCTCTGCGGGTATGTTCTCGCTGACCCGATAGTGACCGGCGACCGAGACCAGCTCGGCCTGCAGATCCTGGCAGAATATCCTGGCCTGCGTGTCGCCTTTCATGCCCGCCAGCGCGCGGCCGCGCAGCGCTCCGTAGACATGGATATTGCCGTCGGCCATCAACTCGGCCCCCGAGCTCACCGGGGCCACGACCGACAGGTCCCCGTCGGCGGCGTAGAGTCGCTGGCCCGAGCGCACCGGCTTGGTCACCAGCACGAACGAGGCCCCGCTGCGGGGAGCGGCGCCCCTCGACCCCGAACCGACCGGTGCCGGCGTAGACTTCGTGGGCGATGCCGCGCCCGGGCTTTTCGACCCGCGAACCAGGGCGTCCCCGAGAATCGCAAGCTCCATGGCCTCGGCCGCCGCATTCTGGGCCTTGGAGCCGCCCCGCACGCCGAACGGGATCATCCCGTAGCCGCGCAGCAGCCCCACGAGCAGCGGGAATTCGACCTCGCCCGCACTCTCGGGCAGCGCGCCAAGATCGATCACGACCGGCGTGTTGCGAAAAAAGTCCGGTGCCTGTTCCACCTTGGCGCCGAGTTGGTCGGCCACCGCCTCCATGTTGCCATCGAGCAAACGGATGATCGGCAGCGTAAAGCCGGCCGCTTTAAGCTCGAACACGGCGGCCGAGCCGCCTCCCGACGTTTGTGCGTTCACTGCCATGAGTTTGGACTCGGAAGGCCCCGTTTCCCCTGCTCCCCTGTCACAACGACGCCGGCGCAAACGCCGAGCGACCTCGCGCCGGAAGCTGCCAATGCTAACCGCTGGCAACCGAACGGCAAAGCGCCGGGGCGAACGGCACTCAACCCGGCGGCCACTGCATCGGCCGGCCACCGAGCACATGCAGGTGAAGGTGGAAGACCGTCTGGCCGGCGGCCGCGTTGCAGTTGACCACCGTGCGGTAACCGCTGTCGGCGATACCCTCCTGCCGCGCGACCCGGGCCGCGGCCAGGAAGAGCTTGCCCACCAGCTCCGCGTCCTCGGGCGCCATGTCGTTCAGCGTCGGAATGGGCTTGCGGGGGATCACCAGGATGTGGGTCGGCGCCTGCGGACTGAGGTCCCGAAAGGCGACCAGGTCATCGTCCTCATAGACAACGTCGGCCGGTATCTCACCACGAGCGATCTTACCGAAAATGCTATCTGACATGATGTCGTTGGCTCCCGGTCTGTGACCAGTTTGTGATTCGCCGTCCAATGCGCGCGAACCGGTACCGCGGGCGTACCTGTAACCGCGCGGTGCTCCCGCCCGCCCTCAGATGTCCCGCCGCCCGGCGAAGGCGAGCGCCAGCGTGCCCCCGTCGACCTGCTCCAACTCCCCGCCCAGTGGAACACCGTGGGCAATGCGGGTCACCTTGACGCCTCGCGTCGCGGCGGACTCGGCGATGAACTGCGCGGTGGCGCTCCCCTCGACCGTCGGGCTGATGGCCAGGATCAGCTCGCCGATGCCCTCCGTCTTCAGCCGCGCGTCGAGCAGATCGAGCCCGAGCTCGTCGGGACCGATGCCGTCCAGCGGCGAGAGCCGCCCGCCGAGCACGAAATAGAGCCCCCGGTAGTCCGTGGCCTGCTCGATGGCGACGATCTCCGAGGGCTGCTCGACCACGCACAGCAGGTGAGGGTCCCGGTTCGGGTTGGCGCACAGGCCGCACAGCTCGTTCTCGCTCAGGGTGCGGCAGCGCGAGCAGCGGTGGATCCGCTCCATAGCTTCGGCCATGACCCGGGCCAGCCGCGTGCCGCCGTCCCGATCCCGTTCCAACAGGTGAAAGGCGATACGCTGCGCCGACTTTGGACCGACGCCGGGCAGGCAGCGCAGCGCCTCGATCAGCTGGTTGAGAAGGGAGCGCTGGGCCACGCGCTTAGAACGGCATCTTGAAGCCAGGGGGCAGCGGCATCCCGGCGGTCAAGTCCGCCATGTTCTGCTGCATCTTTTCCCCCACCCGCTGCACGGCCGCATTGACCGCCGCCGCGACCAGGTCCTCGAGCATCTCCTTGTCGTCACCGATGAGCGCGGGGTCGATCTCGACCCGCTTGACCTCGTGCTTGCCGTTCATGGTGATCTTGACCATACCGCCGCCGGACTCGCCGATGACCTCTTCCTGGGCGAGCCGTTCCTGAGTTCGCTGCAGCTCCTCCTGCATCTTCTGGGCCTGCTTGAGCAGGTTGCCGAGTCCTCCTTTCACGTGCCTTTACCTCTCGTAAGGTTGGGGAGCCCGCCGGGGCCAGGTTGCCAAAATGGACCGAGGCCGTGGGAATGATACAGCCAGATGGGCTATTCGGACCGGGACGCGACCGCGCATCAGTCCGAGGGCTCGATGCTGCCGGGAACCCACTCGGCGTCGAGACGCTCGCGCAGCCGCTGGGCGACCGGGTCGCCCTCCATGGTCGCCACCGCGGCCTCGCGCCGCTCGTCCGCCTCGCGGGCCTGGCGCTGGGCCAGTGTCTCCTGCTCCGGGCGTGCCACCCGGATGTCCAGCTTCAGCGGACCACCGAGCGCGCGCTCCAGCGCGTCGCGCAGCCGGGACTCGGCCCCTGGCACGCGAAGGTGCTCCGCGGCCGGGTCCAGCGAAAGCACGAGGCGGCCTTCGCCCCATTCCAGCAGGCCGCAATTGTGCGCGAGCTGGCTTGCTATTCCGCCTACCTTGAGCCGGCCTACCAGCCGGTGCCAATCGGCGGCCGAGGTCAGGGCGGCTGGGGCGCCCCGTCCAGCCTCCGCACCAGGTTGCGGCCGAGCCACACGCCCGGTATCCGGCGCGGGCTCGGCGACGCGATCGCTCGCGGTGCCGGAACTTGGAGCGGGCCGGCTCGCGGGTCCTCGAACCGATGCCGAAGATGCGCCGGCGTCATCCGCGGCCGCGCCGGGTCGTGCCGGGGCGTTCGGCTCCGGGACCTTCGAGACGGGACTGGCTGAAACCGGCACATCCCGGGGCGCCGCCGGACGGAAGGCCAGCGCCCGCAGCAGCACCATCTCGAAGCCGGCACGCGGGTCCGGGGCAAGCGGCAGGTCTTGCTGCCCCATCAGCGCGATCTGATAGAAGAGTTGGAGGTCCTCGGGGGAGAGCGCCTCGGCCAGCGCCGCCAGCCGCGCCCGGTCCGGATCATCCGGCGCCAGGGTCTCGGGCACCTGCTGGATCAGGGCGAGCCGGTGCAGCAGCGCGATCAGGTCCTTCAGCAGCTCGCCGAGCTCAGGTGTCATCGCGGCAACCCGCTCCACCTCGGCGAGCAGACGGGCCCCGTCGCCCGCCGCCAGGGCCTCGACGAGATCGAATGTCACGTCCCCGCTAACGGTGCCCAGCATCGCCCGTACGTCGTCCTCGGTCACCCGGCCGCCGCCGTAGGCGATCGCCTGGTCCAGCAGGCTCAGCCCGTCGCGCATGCTGCCGTCGGCCGCGCGGGCCAGCAGCGTCAGGGCCGGCACCTCGTAGGCCAGACCCTCGGCGTCCAGGACCTGCTGGAAGCGCGCTCGGATCTCGTCGGGCAGCAGCCGCCGCAGATTGAACTGCAGGCAACGCGAGAGCACCGTCACCGGGACCTTCTGGGGATCGGTGGTGGCCAGCAGGAACTTCACGTGGGTGGGCGGCTCCTCCAGGGTCTTCAGCAGGGCATTGAAGCTGTGGGAGGAGAACATGTGCACCTCGTCGATCAGGTACACCTTGAAACGCGCGTTCGCCGGCGCGTAGGGGACATTATCGAGCAGCTCCCGGGTCTGATCGACCTTGGTACGGGAAGCCGCGTCGACCTCCAGCAGATCGACGAAACGGCCGGCATCGATCTCGCGGCACGCCGAGCACTCCCCGCAGGGGTGGGAGCTCACCCCCTGCTCGCAGTTCAGGGCCTTCGACAGGATGCGGGCCAGGGTCGTCTTGCCGACGCCGCGTGTGCCGGTGAACAGATAGGCGTGATGGAGCTGGTCGCGGTCCAGGGCGTTCGCGAGCGCGCGCACCACATGCTGCTGCCCGACCATGTCGTCGAACGACCTCGGGCGCCATTTGCGGGCGAGCACCTGGTAAGTCATGCCGTGGTTCGATCGCTCCGGCGATACGTGCCGCGCGCGGGATGCGTAAGTTTAACCGGCACTGGCCCCTGCCGGCACCGGCCGAACCTTTGGGTGTCCGCGATGGCGGCACCCGATGCGGTTCCGGAACGGACCGCCACTACCCATCGCGTAAGGCCATCGGGAATGAAGGCAACGGGAGATCGCAATGGTCCGTTTCCGTCGAGCAGAAGCCCATGCATGGGCTCTCGCGACACCCTCCGAAGATTGGGCGGCGGTCTGCGCCAGCCACACCCCGGCACCCGCTTCCACCGCTGCGGCTGCTCCCTTCCGGGCCTGACCGGGTTCACGATTTCGCGCTGCGAGGGGACCGACGCCGACCACCATAACGGCCGTGCCCCGGCCGGGCCGGGGCACGGCGCAGAAGGTTAGCAAAGGGCAGGGCCAATAACAAACGCCCAGGGTGCTGCTCGGGCCGGCGCTCGGCATCGCGAGTCGGCGCTGGTAGAGTAGAGCGCCCCGATTTCAGGTTGTACCCGTGGTCAGACCTCCGCGAAGCTCACCCGCCGGTTCACGCCGCCGCCCTTCCCGCGCGCTCGATGCCCTGTTGTTCGCCGCGGTCCTGGCCTCCGGGGCGTGCGTCGCCAGTGAGGACGCCGGTACGGAGCCAGGCTTTTGGGCGGGCGCGCTCGAGTCCGCCCGCGGCTGGTGGGACGGCTGGTGGGAAGAATCCCGGGGTCTCGCCGATCAGGCGATGGAGGACATCCGGGACGTCTTCTCGGACGGCCAGGACTTCGCCCACGTTTGGGAGAATGTGGTCCCCACGCTCGAGGACACGTTGGATCTTCAGGATCGGCGGGGCGAGCTTCCCGACCTGGCCTGGATCAGGGAGGACAAGGTCTCGAACCGGGCAGAGATCGACGAGCTGCTGGACGAGGCCGTCGCCATTCTCTCGACGTCCCCGGTGCAGAGCTACCGCCAGCGCGTCCGCGAGCTTCAGCGCGAGATCGAGCGAGCCCGCGCGGACATCGCCGAGCATCGCCAGAGACGGGTCGCGGCACCCGCCGAGTCCACGATCAAGACCACCATCCGGGACCACGACCAGGCGATCGAGGCCAGAGAGGCGGACATCGCGCGCATGCAGCGCGAGCTCGCGCGTGTCGAACACGAGTTTACGGTCGAATTGCGCCGATCCGGGCTCGACCTCACCGACGAGCAGGTGGCCTTCCTGCTCAACACCGTGGTCGGCGACAACATGGTCGATCTCGGCATCGTCTTCGACAACGTGCGCGCGATCACCGACCAGCTTGAGCAACTGGTCGAGCAGAGCGGAGAGGACCTGCAGAGCGCCCGCCGCTACTACGGACTCTACGTGGTGCTGCTCGAGGCCCTGAAGCGGATGCACGTCCAGATCGAGGAGGCGATCGCCGAGGAATACATTCCCCAGATCGACTCCATCAGCACACGGGCCCAACAGCTTTCCGGCGAGACACGGCGACTGCAGCGCGAATCGCCCGGCAAGCATGACCAGCTTGCCGCCAACCTCGAGGCCCAGCAGCTCACCATCGAGGCGGCCGGGGTCTACCGCCAGTACCTGCTCGACCAGTCCGACCGGGTACGCAAGGCGCGCGCTGAGCTGGAGAAGGACATCGCGGCGGCCTGGAACACCTACGAGACCGTTCGCGTAACCGGAGAATTGGTAGGGTTGGTGCAGTCCAGTCAGCGGCTGCTCGACGGCCTGATGAACCGCCAGGTGCCGGCGCTGCGTCCGTTCGAGAACCTGGAGCTGAGACGCGAGTTCGAGAAGCTCACCGACCAGCTCCGAACCGCGCGCCCAGGCTAGCGTCGCGCGCGGCCACCGTTCGATGATTCGCCGAGAACAATCGTCCGCCCCTCGACCGGAGCCCGAGCGAGGCCGAGGACGGCAACACACCGGGAGTCCGCCATGAAGTTCGCTCGATTCATCGATGACCGGGGAGTCCACCACTACGGGACACCCCTGGACCCATCCCGCGCCCTCCGACTCGAAGGCGACCCCTTCGCCGGATTGGCGCGGACCGGCGACGAGCTCCCCGTCACCCGCTGGCTGGCGCCAGTGCTTCCGGTCAACGTCTTCGGGATCGGACTCAACTACCGCGCCCACGCCGAGGAGACCGGCGCGGCAATACCGGAGAACCCCGTGGTCTTCATGAAGCCCACCACCGCGGTGTCCAACCCGGGTGACCCGATACCGCTGCCCATTGCCTGCGAGCACGGGCCCGAGGTGGACTTCGAGGCCGAGCTCGCCGTCGTCATCGGCCGCACGGCGCGCGACGTGCCGCCGGAGCGGGCGCTGGAGTACGTGCTCGGCTACTGCTGCGCCAACGACGTATCGGCCCGCCGCTGGCAGAAGCAGGGCGGCGCCGGCCAATGGGTGCGCGGCAAGAGCTTCGACGGCTTCTGCCCGCTCGGACCGGTGCTTGTGACCGCGGACGAGATCCCGGACCCGCAGGCGCTCGGCGTGACCTGCACGCTGAACGGCGAGCGGGTCCAGACCGGGCACACCTCGGACATGATCTTCCCGGTTGCCGAGCTGATCGCCTTCCTGAGCCGCGACACCACGCTGCTGCCCGGTACCCTGATCCTGACTGGAACGCCGCCCGGTGTCGGCTTCGCCCGCACCCCACCGCTGTTCCTCGCGGACGGCGACCGGGTCGTCGTCCAGATCGAGGGGATCGGCGAGCTGGAAAACCCCGTGGTGGAGACTCGGCGCCCCGGATGATCGGCCGCGGCCCCCGGCGCTTCAGCGCCGCTGACGCACCTCACCCGCGTAGGCATAGGGCGTGGCGCGTCCCAGGGGCTTGTAGCCGAATACGATGTCGCCCCGGGTGCCGTCCTCGAGCGCCAGCTGACCGATGCCGTTGCGCCCATCCTGCTCGCGGATGATGTCGGCCCAGCCCCGGCGCCCGTCGTCGCAGGAGACGTCGAAGATCGCGTCCGCCGAGCCGGCGAGCACGTTGTAGCTGCCGCTGCAGCTGTTGGCGCCGTTCGAGACCTGGAAGGACGCGGCGAAGGGGCTGGAGCTGTAGTGCCCCATGTAGGTCGATCCCTCCATGACCACCGCGAAGGGACCGGACGTGGACTGGCCCGGCGGCAGCTCGCTCGCGCGCGGTTCGTCGAGATAATCGATAACGCGGCTGTAACAGGCGGGGTAGCTCTCGAGGTCCAGATTCGCGCAGAGCCGCTCGGCGTAATCGTCCGGCGTGACCCGGGTGGCGACGCCGCCGATATGGCCGGTCGTGAAAAGGCCGCAACCGCAGAGCGAAGCGGCGAGGCCAATTGCAACGAAGACTCTGGACATGCTGCGGCTTCTCCTCCGTCGGACCCCTGCCGAGGGCGGCACGCGCCCGCCGACGCTCGGAGTTTAGCCCCATCGGTCTCGCAGTTGTGGAGCCTGGTTCTCAGCCCTGCGCCGTTTCAGCGATGTGGCCTCGGTCCAGGTTCGGACGCCGCAAACCGGCCACAATGAGCGGAGTAACGGCCTTGGCCGACCAGCGAGGGCGTCGCCAGTGGCAACATTCTCCCGGTCGATGGGCCGTGGAGACGAGGCGAATCGCCCGTACCCATCCGAGAACGCAACCCGAGCGGAAGCACCCTGATGAGGCCGACACCCAGCAGCCTTCAGAATCGCCACGCACCCGGAATCAGGCTATTCGCGAGCCTGATGACGCTCGCCCTGCTCGCCGGGTGCGGTCGCCCGCTGTCGCTCGACAGCACGATCCCCCGAAAAGTCGCCGAAATCGGCTGCGTCAGCCGGTGCCAGAGCGCAAAGGACACCTGCGACGCGGACGCCCGATACGCCTACCGTCAATGCGAGACTGGATACTCCGAGGCCATCCGCGACTACCGCTGGTGCCAGGCGTCCGGCGACGAGCAGTGCGGCTACCCCTGGTGGTCCTGCGCGGAGAACCTCTACGGTTATTGCAGCAACCGCTATTGGGATTGCCGAAACGCCTGCCGGGCGACGGAGAGCCGCCGCTACGACTAGTCGACCGCACACCAACTGAAGCGGCCGCGGGCGACCAACACCCCGCCCGTCAAGGGACCTCGACGGCGAGGCGGCGAGAACGTCGAAAGGCAGCGGCCCGGAAAAATAGGCATCGGCAAAAGAGCCGTTGCCGCGTTAGCATAGTCTGCCTCTAACCGCCCGCGGTATCCAATGGCCCGCCCTGTCGACAGCATTGCCTTAATGTCACTGCCGGGAACGGCCGTTCGTGGTGGACGGATTCGGCGCGGGCGTGGCGCCGTCTCTGTCCTGCCGCCGCCCCCATCGCGGTTTTCTGGTGCTTAGCCGATGGCCGGTCCGGATTCTCCCATGGGTCGCGACACGGCGAGACTGCTTCGGCTCGCCACTACCGCGTCGGTCGCCACCGCGAGCGTACTGATCGTTGCCAAGCTCGTTGCCTGGCTGATGACGGGCTCCGTGGCCGTCCTGGCCTCCCTGGTCGATTCCCTGATGGACGCGGCGGCCTCGCTGATCAATTTCTTCGCGGTACGCTATTCGCTGAAGCCCGCGGACGCCGAGCACCGATTCGGGCACGGCAAGGCGGAACCGCTGGCCGGACTCGCCCAGGCGGCCTTCATCGCCGGATCCTCGGTCTTCCTGATGCTCGAGGCCGCCGACCGCTTGCTCCACCCCGTGGAGCTCCAAGCGGCGGGCGCCGGCATCGGCGTGATGCTGTTCGCGATGGTGGCCACATTGGGGTTGCTCGCCGTCCAGCGCTATGTGATCCGGCGCACCGGGTCCACGGCGATCAAGGCCGACGCGCTCCACTATGCGACCGACCTGCTGACCAACACGGTGGTCCTGGTGGGGTTGTTCCTTGCGTCCGCGGGCTGGCCCCTGGCGGACCCGCTGCTCGCGCTGGGTGTGGCATTTTACATCCTGTTCAGCGCCGGACAGATCGCCCTGGAGGCCTGGCACTTGTTGCTCGACCGCGAGGTCCCGGACACCCTGCGCCAGGAGATTCTGGACGCCGCCCGCAACGACGAGCGGGTCCTCGGCGTACATGATCTGCGAACGCGGCGTTCCGGGCAGACCCTGTTCGTGCAGCTGCATCTGGAGATTGATGGCGAAATCAGCCTGGCCGAGGCCCACGCGATCGGGGACTCGGCGGAAGCGCGAATCCTTGCCGTCGCCGAAGATGCGGAGCTGTTGATCCACACCGACCCGGTCTAGGGCGAGCCACCCTTGGCCCGGTCGCGAAACGCAACAGATCGGCGTCCCTAGCCGCCCGCCGCCGCGCGGGTCATCCGCCCCAGACCATGATCGATATCCGACCCGGAACCGACGAAGACCGGCCCCGCATCCTGGCCCGCATCGAGGAGGTCTTCGGCCCGGAGCCCGCGCAACGCACGGACCGCCTCTGGCATTGGCAGTGGCATCTGGACCCGCGGCTCGAATCGCCGGGATACAAGGGCATCGTCGCCGAGTGGCGCGATGAGATCATCGGCAACCTGGGCACCATCCCGGCCGGGCTGCATATCGGTGGCGAGCCGGTCGATGCCTGCTGGTGCGTCGACGCCTTCGTTCACTGGGGATCGGTGCGGCGCGCCCTGCGGGAGCAACGGCGCGGCGCCAACAGGGGATCGGCGGCACCCTCCAAGGGCATCGCCAACGCGCTCTTCGACCACCCGGCCGCGCCGCGGATCCAGCTCGGAAAGCACATCTCCGACGACATGAGGGCCATCGTTCAGCGGATCGGGTTCGAGCCCCAGCCCGAAAGCGGCAGCCTGCACCGGAGGGTCTCGCTCCGCCACACCATCGGCGGGGCGGTCGGCGCCCCGCTGGGCGCCCTGCTCGGCGGCATGGCCAACCTCTGGCTGCCGAGGATCGGCAAGCCCGGGATGCCGGTCCGCGTCCTGGCAGGCGCGTTCGACGAACGTTTCGATGCGCTTTGGGAGCAGGCAAGGTCGCGGTACCCGGCCATCACGCGGCGCGACTCGAATACACTCGAATGGCGCTACCGGCAACATCCGGCCAACACCTACGACGTGCTGGTCGCGGAATCGAACGGTGAGCTCCGGGGCTACGCGGTCCTGCTGCGCTATGCGAGAGACGGACGACGGCGCGCCAAGCTCGTCGACCTCCTGGCCGCGCCGGAGGACGCCGATGCCCTGCGCTCGCTGGTGGCCGGCTCACTGAGATTCCTGCGCGCGCACCATGTCGAGCGGGTCGAGACCTTCGCCAGCGGCCCGGCCGCGAGCGCGCTTTTCCGTAATGCGGGATTTACTGAACGCCTGACCAAGTCCGAGAAGCCCCAGCCGATGGTGGCGCGACGCTTCCCCGGAACCAATCCCTACGTCACCCAGGGCGACGGGGACGGGGGGTGACGGGTCGATTCGATCGCCGCCGCTGCCGGACACGGCCGTGACGCTATGGCGGCGCCCGCTGCAACGGATCGCGCGGCGAATCGGCCGCCTACGCGACGACCGCGAGGAGTCCGGAAAGCAGCTCCAATGGTTCCTTCTGGCCGGCTGGCGTGACCGCGCAGACTGGCCCAGGCCCGAGCCCGCCGCGCTAACGCCCATCTACCCACCGGACGACGCTTTCTGGGCCGACCCATTCGCCTGGTCCGACGCGGGCCGCCACTTCGTCTTCTTCGAGGAGTACCCGTTCCGTTCGCGGCTCGGGCGCATCAGCTGCATCGAGCTGGACCGGAACGCCCGTCCCGTGGGCGGCGCGACGCCGGTCATCGACGAGCCGTGGCACCTGTCCTACCCGTTCCTGCTCGCGTTCGACGGCTCGCTGTACATGGTCCCGGAATCATCCGCCTCGAAGCGCATCGACCTCTACCGCTGCGTCTCCTTCCCGTTCCACTGGCGGCGCGAGAGGACCCTGATCGCGGGCATCAGGGCCGCCGACGCGACCCTCTTCGAGCATGACGGGCGCTGGTGGCTGTTCTGCGCGGCACGGCTGGGCCGGGCGCGACTCAACGATTCCCTGTTCGCGTTCCACGCGAGCTCGCCGTTGAGCGACCGCTGGGTGCCCCACGAGAGAAATCCACTGGTGCGCGACTACGAGCGCGGCCGGCCGGCCGGGCGCATCTTTCGCGACGCAGGCGGGACGACTGCTGCGCCCGTCGCAGAACTGCGTCCGGCGTTACGGGTTCGGGCTGAATCTCGGCGAGATCACCGCCCTGTCGCCCCAGCACTTCGCCGAGCGCCGTGTCTGGCGGGCTACGGGACCCGAGGCGGGCGGCTGGCGGGCGATGCACCACCTGGACTGGCACGACGGGCTGATGGTGATGGACGCCCAGCGGCTGATACCGCTCGTCTCGGATTGATACCGAGTTTTCGGTCGTCTGGGGGGTAACCGGCAACTACGCGACGTAGTTGCTCAACGCGTAGGTTGGGCTGAGGCACGAAGCCGAACGAGACTCTTTGGACGACCGCGCTCGGAGCCCAGCGCGAATACCTGCTCTCACCTCAAGCCCCCGTTGGGGCTCGTTCCTCGCCCCAACCTACCGGACCATTCGGATTGCCGACTGGCGCAAAGGCAGCCGCCGGCATCGGTGCGGAGACAAGCGACACTTGGGATTATCCCGGGTGGGGCGGTGGGTCGAGCGGTTGTGCCGCCGTCTCGGGTTGGCTATTTCCCGAAACTCCCGAGTCCTCCCGGCGCAATACCCGTTCTTCCCGCGGTTGCGGTTCGCCGCGATCCCTGGCGTCCGCGCCGGGGCCACTGCTCAAACCTCGATTACTCGACCGTCCCATGCTAATGCGGCACAACGTCGCCGCGCGCGCGGTGAAACCCTTTGCTACGGCTGCGACCCCCGATAGCGCAGCCGCGGCAATCCACCGCCGCGTACCAGGCTCATCCTGGGCGCGGACCGCTCTCCAGTGTTTTCCATACAGGAAGTCCCGCCATGAAATCCAAGAGCCTTGGAGCCCTCGCACTCATCTGTACATCCTTCATCCTCGGTAGTGCCGGAGCGGCAGAGATCACCGTTTCGCCGGGAACCGGCACCCTGAATCTCGCGGTGGCCGGGGCGGCGACAAGCGGCGACACACTGTTGCTGCAGGATGGCGCCTATTACGGGGAGGGCAGATCATGCATAACCTGCGCAACTGGATCGCCACCACGCTGGCGGCTCTCCTACTGGCCGCGCAACCGCTGCCGGCGGCCGTCAACGCGCCGATCGAGGCGGAGGCCTTTCTCGACAACCCTGATACCGCCCCCGGCGCGGGCGAGCCCCTGGACCTCGACGGAACCGACCTGGATCCGCTGCGGATAGCCGAGGGCGCCCTGGATCTGTTCGGCTTGGAGCCGGGTACGCACACCCTGTACCTGCGCTTCCGGGACAGCACCGGTAAATGGTCTCCGGCTGTAGGACAGAGCTTTGCCGTTCCGGAAGTCGCGCTATGGCCCGGAGGTCCGCTGACGTTGGTCCGCGCCGTCGGCAGCGTCGATGGGCGGGCGCCGACGTCGCTGGTAGCAGACGACGGGGTCTTCGACGACCTTGTAGAGACGGTCACCATGCGGCGCCTTGTCGGCGCGGGCTATCACAGCGCGAGGATCAGCTTCCTGGACAGCCAAGGACTCTGGGGTGATACCACCGGCTTGCCGCCGCGTATCGTGGAGTTCGACCAGATTGGGGTCTGGCGCCCGAGCACGGGCCGCTTCTATCTGGACATGGACGCCAGCCGGACCTGGACCTCGGGTATCGACGCGATCACCGCATCCTTCGGCGTTCCGACCGACCGCCCGGTCACCGGCGACTGGAATGGCGACGGCTTCGACGAGGTCGGGGTCTGGCGCCCGAGCACCGGCCGCTTCTATCTGGACATGGACGGCAGCCGCACCTGGACCCTGGGCGTGGACCAGATCACCGCGTCCTTCGGGGTACCGACCGATCGTCCGGTGGCCGGGGACTGGAACGGCGACGGCTACGACGATATCGGCGTCTGGCGCCCGAGCACGGGCCGCTTCTACCTGGACGTGGACGGCAGCTTCACCTGGACACCCGGGGTCGACCAGATCACCGATTCTTTCGGCATCCCCAGCGACCTCCCGGTGGCGGGAGACTGGAACAAGGACGGCACCGACGACATCGGCGTCTGGCGCCCGAGCACCGGCCGCTTCTACCTGGACACGGACGGCAGCCGCACCTGGAGAAGTGGCATCGATACCATCACGGATCCTTTCGGCATCCCGACCGACCGTCCGGTAGCCGGCGACTGGAACCGGGACGGCTACGACGAGATCGGCGTCTGGCGCCCGAGCACGGGCCGTTTCTACCTGGATATGGACGGCAGCTTCACCTGGACCTCGGGCGTGGATGCCATCACCGCGTCCTTCGGGGTGTCGACCGACCTGCCCGTGGTCGGCCATTGGTAGACGAGGAACGAGAGGAGCGCGGGCACGCCCGCGCTCCTCTCTGCCGCGCCGCATCGCGGCTTCCGGGGCCTCTGATACCGCTGCACCGCAGGCACCGCAACACAGGAATGGGGAATCCGCATGACCCGGCTACCGGAAGACTCGCATCCATCTCGGCATTGCTTGTCGCTCTTACGGACCATTTATTCGTTATTCGCCGCTGAAGGCCCCAGCTTCGATTGCGCCAAGGCGGCGACCTGGTCGGAGAAGGCCGTCTGCTCGGATGCCGCGCTGTCCGGAGCTGGACCGGGAAGTCGCATCGCTGTATCGAGAAGCCAAGTCGCGCGTGATGCCCGCGGCGATGGACGTGCTGAAGAACGAGCAAAAGGAGTGGCTGGGCAAGCGGGAGAAGTGCAAGGCGAGTGCGACGACCCGGCCGCGTGTCTGCTGAAGGTCTACAGAAAAAGGGTGGGAGAGCTGGCCGCTTGGGCAGGACGCACGCCCTCGCGAAGAGCCACAGGCGGAGAGTCGCTCCAAGGAAACGCTGCCGCTGCCGGAGATCACGGCGGCGGTGGTGTGGGACGGCGTACGCGGCCGGCGTACACGATAAGTGCGAATTTGGCGACTACTCGTGCGTCCTGGATCTCATGCGCTCGACCGGCGCCAGCGAGCAGGCGATGCGCTTCGGCGAACGCTTCGAGGGCTGGGCGACCGACTTCCGGGAGCTGGGACCGGTCGATGTGGTCGGCTGGGTGGCCGCTTTCGCGGCCAACATCATTCAGGGCGAGGCCCTGGTCAATGGCACCCCGGACGTAATCAGCCTGGACAACTACGACTTCAACGAAGCGGACCTGGGCGCGCCCCGACGTTCGGGCCGTTCTGAAGCCACTCGCCCGATGGCTACCATGTTCAGCCACCGATTCGTGCGCAAGGAACCCACGCCAGATGGCTCACGCTTTGTCGTCGTAGCGGACTTCGCAAAGTGCAACGCCTGCCGGAACGAGGTGCTTGCTCACGCCGAGATCGCCTACGACCTGGATGCCCGCGGTACGTTTTCAGGGTTCGAAGCTGCTGAGCGTCCGGTCGGGGCGGCGCCGCCCATCGAGCGCCCGCCAGCGAGCTCGCGACCAGGAGAACCGAGGGCTGCAACAGCGGATTTCATACGGTGGCTCTCGGAGAGGCCGTGTGCGGAATCGGCCTTGCCGCGGATGGCCGACTGTTCGCGCACGACCAAGCGCTTACCGGGCCTATCGATTCACCGGTACACGGCGACGATCTATCCACTATCGCCAAGCGGGCGTTATTCGATCGTCGTCGTTCACACCGCCAACGGAAATTCTTCCGCCCATCTCATCGACCTCGAGGAGCGAAAGGCACGCTCTGTCCACATACCGACGAATAGGGTCTCACAAATGGGTGTCCTGGTCCGAGGACGAGCGCTTCGTGCTTCTGGCGAGCGCACGTCGGTCGAACCGCGGATCAGCCCGCGATCCAATGGTTGCAGGCGGTGCCGATTGGCACGGATGAACCGTTCCTATCCGACAGCGCGTTTCGCTTCCCCTTCGATGGATCGGTCGTCTACCCGAGGGCGCTGCTGGCCGAGGACAGCAGCTCCGACGTATTCGGCTGGCTGGGGCCAAGGAGTTTACAGGTCCAACTGGCGGAATGCCGCGGGCCAGACAACTGCGATGGGACCAAGATTCCAGAGGACCTGACGACCGTAACCCTTGAGCTCACGCAAGAGGGTATCGAGGTCGCGGCAATCGCGGATCCAACCAAGGCCCCCGCGTCGGTTCTCTACGCCCTTGAGAAAAGGCAGACGGCTGAGGCCGCACGAGCACGCGGAGAGGATTGCAAGTATCTCGTCCATACGCTTCCGGTCGGCGGAGGGGCGTGCGGCATCGAATTCACGCTGAACCGGCGCGTACTGGTCGGGGGAACGGAGATACCCAATGTTTTCGACGGCTCCGACGAAGTTCCGATCGAAGCGCAGAAGGTCGTCGTACTGCCGAGCTTCGCCCAGCGGGCGCTATGCCGTCATCAATGCCTGCTCGTACGAGTGCGGACGCCTGTATCCTAGTCGACCACGAAGAATCGCACCGCAAGAAAGTTTGACGCCGCCATCTATGGGCCGACGGATTGGATCGCCTGGTCGGCGGACGAGGAGTACTTCCTGCTCCAGAACCATGACGACGGGGTGGAATGGCTTCAACTCGAGCATCTGCCCGACGGCGATATCGAGAGGCTTGAAGGCTACAGCACCGACTTCGCGGCATGGATAGCGGCCGAGAACAGCTTCGAGTGGCTTGGGCCACGTCGTTTCAGAATCGCGCTGATGGACGCGTGCATGGAAGAGCCTGCGACGGGTTCGCGTTTCCTCAGGACCTGACCGACGTCGTGTTCGAGATCGCCAACGGGCGCCTTGAGGTCAAGGCGATCGAGGACCCGAGCAAGGTGCCGACCGCGCTGCGCGAGGCCCTATCGGAACGGCAGATCCGCGTCGAGCTGCGGGACGGCACCGTCCTGAACGGCGAGATCACCGCGGGCACGCTGACATTCGCCTCGTCGCTGGGAACCGTCGAGGTCCGGTTCGAGGACATTCGATCCTACGAGGACGAGTCCGCGCGGCTTGCCGACGGCAGCGTGCTGAAGGGCCGGTTCGGGGACGGCATGATCGAGATCGCTACCAGCCGCGGGGACCTCCGGATCCCGGCGCAGGACATCGTCAACATCGCACGCGCGAAATCGGGCAGCCCGGACGCCGCCAGGCAGCGGCAGCCCGCCCCCGGGACAGGGGACGCTTACCGGACGTGTCCTGGACAACTTCCGGAAGCCGGTTGGCAATGCCACCGTGCGGATCCTAGGTACGTCCCTGCAGACGCGTACCGACAGCGACGGCCGCTATCGGTTGAACTATGTTCCGGGCCAGTTGCAGGTCTGGATCGAGGCGTCCGGCCATGATCCGATCCAGTTCGTGCTGGCCCCGTCGACCCCGGCGGAGTATCCGGTCGAGGACAAGGTCTTGCTGAGGCTCCCGCCAGGATCCGGGGTCTTTTTCTGCCGGACGCGAGCGGCTGGACTGCCGATTGGGGAGTGCACGCTAAAGATCACCCAACGCGAACGATCGGGGCGCGATATCGGTGTGTTGCAGGGCGCGAAAAGAGACCTATAGCGTTAACGGGACCCCCTCGCGGATCGCTGATCGACCGAGGACGGTGTTCTTCGACTATCTGGGCAATTCCGGGTAGCGGCGAGCTTCTCGATCTATCGAGTCGACGACAACGACGAGATAATTACAGACATCCAACCCTGGAGGGCAGGGGCATGGGTTCGGCGCTCGTTGGGACCATCGACAGAAGAAAGGGGACCTCCCACGTGGGTCATTCAAAGCAGCAACTGTTTCCCGGCCGAAATTTCCTGTCCGCGGATTTCGAGCCGGGGATCTATGCCATCGCGGACGTGCCCGGCACCTGCTTCAACTTTCAGGTAGGCGCGGATCAGCCACGGCCAAGGCAGGCCGTGACGGTAACTCCCGCCAAATCCAAGTCCCTCTCGGTGGACGGCAAGAGCATCAGCTTCTGGTCATCTTCAGACGCGAAGCAGGCAGCATTCTTTCAGATGGAGAGCAAGGGCTACCGCAACACCTACAAGATCGACTGCGCGGGAAAACGGTTCCTTTGGACCGAGAACGTCAGGCTGTCGACCGGTGAAGTAACGGGGAATTCCGCGGGCGCGGAATGGAAGCCGCTGAATCCCAACAGCACCATCGCGAATGCGGTGTTCGACGCGACTTGCCGCTAGTCGGTAGATTTCCCGCGTGCGCCGCCGAGGATTAGCGCCAATGCCAGCTATTAGCTAACGCCGTCGTCGGGGCTCGCCCCTCGCCCCAACCTACTGGGCTATCTGGGTTTCACGCTTACACAAAGGCCACCGCTGCCTTCAATAACCCGCCAGCTCCAGGTAACCCGAGCCCAGCGTGGCGCCTGTGGCGGGATCCAGCACGTCCACCGCCCCTTCCCAATAGCGGACGCTGAGCTCCATGAGCTGATCGTCGACGAGGGGCCGGACCTCGAACGCCTGCCGCCAGGGCTCGACCCGAAGCTCCCAGGCGACCGGGTATCGATGCCCCTGCCCTTCCCACCAGCGCAGCGGACGCAGCTCGACGTCGCCGGCACCGACGGCGCGGTAGCTTCCGTCGGCCGCGACCAGCGTGCCCGCGCTTTGGGGGTCGGCGCTGCCGTCGGTGCGGCGCAGGCGGTAGAACATCAGGTCCCGGCCGTCGGCCAGCTGCAGGCTGAACCAGTCCCAGCCCTCCTGGTCCGGGCCAAGCGCGCTGGTGCTCCACTCGCGGTCGAGCCAGGCCCAGCCCTCCACCTGGAGCTCCCGCGTCCCCGATCGCAGCCGGCCGGAGGTCTTGAGCCGCGGAATCGAGTAGTAGTAGGAGGCATTGCCCGGCTCCGCGCTCTTTCGGCTCAGCCCCTGGTCTCCCTGGAGCACGACCGGCTTGGCCGGATCCAGGGCAAGGTCCAGCGAGAAAGTGTCCGCATTTACCTCGAGCTGCCAGGTCCGCTGGGATTCGGCGCTACCCAGACGCCAGTCGCCCAGCCAGACCCGGAACGGCTCTGCCTGGGCGCCCGCCAGGTCCAGGGCCTGTCGCGAGAATCGCTCCTCCGCCCGGTGCATCCCGGCACCGGCATCCGTCAGCGCGGCATGGGCCATCCAGACCTGGTTCGCCGCCCAGGCGGAGGCACGCTCGGGCGCCCGCGGGGCGAGCGCGATGCGGAAGAAGGTGACCTGGAACCCGAACCGCTCACCCTCGGAGGAATGCAGGTTGCCGGTCAGATACCACCATTCGTTGCGGTACTCGGGGTGGGGACCATGGTCGGCGGGAAACTCGAATGCCCGGGGCTGCTCTGCCCTCGCGTAGCCCTCGGCCGCTGCGCCGCCCAGCGCGCTTTCCACCGAAATACCCGATGAGGCCGGGGGCTCGCTCCCGCCGCAACCGGCGAGCAGAATCAAGAACCCTGGAACGGTAAGCCGGTGCACCCCGAAGCCGCCCGCCTAGCCGGAGCACCCGGGTATTCCGGGCGGCGGCGAAAGGCTTGCGGGCGTCAGCCGCCGATCAATGACCACGGATCAGTCGTGATAGTAGGACCGGTACCAGTCGACGAACCGGGCGACGCCGTCCTCGACCGAGGTGTCCGGGTGGTAGCCTGTGTCGGTTACCAGATCGGACACGTCCGCGTAGGTATCGGGGACGTCCCCCGGCTGCAGCGGGAGCAGGTTCATCTGCGCCTTCCGGCCGAGGCAGCGCTCCAGAATCTCGATATAGGTCATCAGTTCCACAGGCCGGTTGTTGCCGATGTTGTACAGCCGGTAAGGCGCCTGGCTGGTGGCGGAGTCCGGCCTGTCTCCAGACCATTCCGGATTTCCCTCCGGCACGCGGTCCAGGACCCGAATCACGCCCTCGACGATGTCGTCGATGAAGGTGAAGTCCCGGCGGTGCTTGCCGTAGTTGAAGACCTCGATCGGCTCGCCGGCCAGGATCGCGCGGGTGAACTTGAAGAGCGCCATGTCCGGGCGCCCCCATGGCCCGTAGACGGTAAAAAACCGAAGCCCGGTGGTCGGCAGGCCGTAGAGGTGACTGTAGGTGTGGGCCATCAGCTCGTTGGCCTTCTTGCTGGCCGCGTAGAGGCTCAGCGGGTGGTCCACGTTGTCGTGCACCGAAAAGGGCATGGCGGTGTTGGCGCCGTAGACGGAACTGCTCGACGCGTAGACCAGATGCCCGACGCCGTTGTGCCGGCAGCCTTCCAGGATGTTCGCGAAACCGACGAGGTTGGTGCCGACGTAGGCCATCGGGTTTTCGATCGAGTAGCGCACGCCCGCCTGCGCCGCGAGGTTCACCACCCGGTCCGGTCTGTGCACCGCGAACAGGTCTCGCACGCGCGCGCCGTCCTCGATGTCGACGCGCTCGTCGGTGAAGCCCGGGAAGGCCAGTGTCCGGGCGAGTCGGGCCTCCTTCAAGGCCACATCGTAGTAGTCGTTGAGGATGTCGACGCCGACGACCTCGTCGCCCCGCTCGAGCAGCCGCAGCGACAGGGCCGAGCCGATGAAACCGGCGCTGCCGGTGACCAGGACTTTCATTCTGACTCCGGATGAATGATTGGCGCGGGAGCGCGTCGCACGTTTGACGCGAAGTCTGTCAGCCGCCGACGGTGGAGTAACGCTTGCCGGGCTCCACGGCCAGCGGGAGCCCCACGTAACCGAGGCCGACCACACCGATTCGCAGCCTGCCCAGGTCCAGATCGAAGGCCATCGACTCCCTGCCGTTGCGGTAATTGGTTCCGCGCGTCCGGCGTGCGATTGCTGAACGGCAGTCGAATATCTTACCAGCCGGAATACCGCCGCGCGACGTGAGGATCGGCCGCAACCCGATAGCCCGGTACGAAAACCCTCTCGCCAGGCCTTCAGCGTGTCCGGGGTCTAGCCGCGGGGATCGGATTATTTGGTCGGGCCAGCGGGTTCTGAGGTGCCGCATTGGAATGGGTTGACCCACGTCATCGCACCGGTCCGGCAATGGCGGCATGATCCGGCCCAGTCGGATTCCGGTCGCGTCGTCTTGAGTCGCGCCGGAACCACTGTCGAAACGACCCCACCACCCCAGGAGCCAGTTCACTATGAAAGCTATTTTCGCTACGTTCGGCCTCATCGCAACCCTCGGCTTTGCCGGCGCGGCTGTTTGCCGAAGACGGCGGGTGCGTCGTCCACTATGTGCGCACGGCCTGTCAGGGCCAGGAGGCCGAGTCCTTCAAGAAGTGCGACGGTAAGGCGGAATGCGACAAGTCCAAGCCCGCGGATTCGGCGGAAGCTTGCGCCGCGGCTGCGCTCAAGTCCTGCGACAATGACCGGCTCGACATCACCAAGTACAAGGTCATCACCGCCAAGTACAACGGCGAGGCGCTCGTCGGCGGGTTCGATTCGGAAGGCAACGCGGACCCGGCAGGCCCCAACTTCTGCGACAAGAACCGTCCTGACCTCAATAAGTGCGATTGACCGGGTGACCCAGGGTCCGGTCTAGCGCGTACGGAGGACTCAGACCTCGCCTGACTCGACGCGCTCGGCATGTCCATGAGGCGTGCGTGCCCGATCCAACGCAGTACCGGCCGCCGGCATTTGCCGGTGGCCGGTGTTGGGCCTTCCCGGGCATCCCGCTAAGCCGTTGGGACAAGGGCCGTGGGTCCGCTCCCCGGCGTGCTCGTTGACCCCCGCGTGACCTCAAGCCGGTTTCAGCGCCGTATCCGGCAGAAACCCGGATTGCGTACGGAACCCCCTGGGACCCAGGGTGCGGCGACGCCGAGTCTCCAACGTATCCTCGCTCGCCGGCGTATCGACCGGTACCTATGAGACGGTGGCGGTAGAGTCAAGCCGGTTCCTCGCGCAACGCGCCCGGTTCCCCTCGAAACGGATCGATCCGCCCATGACCGCAAGAACGATAATGACCACGGATCTTGTCACCGTTTCCACGGACGCCACCGTCGCCGACGCGTTACTGGCGATGAGCAGACACCAGGTGAACAACATCCCGGTGGTGGACGCGGATGGCTCTTTCGTCGGCCTGGTCAGCCTGCGCTGGCTCACCCACGAGCTGTTGCCGACCGCCACCCGGCTGGATGACGAGAGCTTCCAGATGCCCATCGGTTTCGTGACCGACACATCGGACCGGTACCTGCAGCGGCTGCGGGAGGTTGGCCGGCGGCCGGTCGGCGAGTTCCTGGAAAAGAAGAAGAAGCTTCGCTTCTGCTCTCCGGATACCCCGATTCCCAGGCTCCTGCAACTGCTCTCCGAGAACCCGACGAGCCTTCCAGTCCTGGTGCTGGAGGGCAAGAAGAAGCGGGTCGTCGGCATGGTGTCCAATTGGGACGTGCTGACGAAGATCGCGATCGCGATGTTGCCGGAGGGCTCTGAGCGGGAGGGCGCGGGAGTCCCGGGTCCGACGGGCGAGTCTCCGGAGGACTGAGATGGCAACGGCACACGCCGCCGACAGCATCCTGGGGATGAGCCCCGTCCTGGTCGCGTCCGTGCTCTTCGTGGGTACCTACGCGGTCATCGTCACCGAGAAGATCAATCGCGCCATCGTGGCCCTGATCGGGGCCGGACTGATGATCGTCCTGGGCGTAATGAACCAGGAAGCCGCCATCCGCGGCATCGATTTCAACACCCTGGGCCTGCTCGCGGGGATGATGGTGATCGTCGCCGTTTCAAAACGCAGCGGGGTGTTCCAGTACGTGGCCGTCTGGTCCGCCAAGCGGGTAAAGGCCGATCCCTGGGGCATCCTGGTGATGCTGTCAGTGGTCACCGCCGTGTTTTCCGCGTTCCTGGACAATGTCACCACGGTGCTGCTGATCGCCCCGGTGACCCTGCTGATCACGGAGGAGCTGCAGATAAAGCCCTATCCGTTCCTCTTCGCGGAGATCTTCGCCTCCAACATCGGCGGCACGGCAACACTGATCGGCGACCCGCCAAACATCATGATCGGCTCGGCGGTGAAGCTGACGTTCAACGATTTTCTGTTCCACCTCGCGCCCATCACGCCGGTCATCCTGCTGGTCACCCTGGCGGTGATCTACCTGGTCTGGGGCCGAGGGATGCAGGCAAGCGCGGAGGCGCGCGAGCGGGTGATGAGCTTCAATGAGCGCGAGGCCATCACCGACCCGGTGCTGCTCAAACAGTCCCTGGTCGTCATTACCATCGTGGTCGTCGGCTTCGTCTTCGCGCACGGCCTTCACCTGGAGCCCGCGACCATCGCCATGGCAGGCGCCGCGTTGCTGCTGCTGCTGACCAGCATCGGGAACGACCCGGACGAGCAGTCCGAGCACGTACACAAAAGCTTCGGCGAGGTCGAGTGGGTCACCATCTTCTTCTTCGTCGGCCTGTTCATCCTGGTCCACGGGCTCGAGGCGGTCGGCGTCCTCGAGACGCTGGGGAACAAGGTCGTCGCCCTGACCGGCGGCGACCTGGCACTCACCGCTCTGGCCGTCCTTTGGGTATCGGCGATTTTCTCCGCCATCGTCGACAACATTCCCTTCGTCGCCACCATGATCCCGATGATCAAGTCCATGGCGCCCACCTTCGGCGGACCGGAGAACCTACTCCCGTTGTGGTGGTCTCTGGCTTTGGGCGCCTGTCTCGGCGGCAACGGCTCGCTGGTGGGTGCGAGTGCCAACCTGATCGTGGCCGGGTACGCGGAACGCGCGGGTCACCGGATCGAGTTCCTGAAGTTCATGGCGCTCGCCTTTCCACTGATGCTGGTGAGCATCGTGATCGCGAGCGCCTACGTCTATTTCCGCTATCTTTAATAGGGATGGGTCTGCCCTCGGGGAGGCCGCCGCCATCGGCAGCGGAGTGCATTCGTGGACGTAGAAACCGTCATGATCAAGACTGAGATTGCGCGCCCGGGTATGCGGGTCCGTGATTTCTTCCGCGCGTGCGGCCGCGCCCAGGTTCAGGCCTTGCCTTTCGCCGACGAGCGCGGCCAGATCACTGGCCGCGTGACTCTGAAGAACGTCCTGCGGCTATCCTGCCTGCCGGAGTACGTGGTGGAGTTGGCCCCGTTGCTCAACCCACGGATGTCCTGCGTGGAGCACGCCGAGGAGAAGGCGCGGGAAATCCTCTGCTGCCCCATCGAGCCCTTCGTCCAGAAGCTGCCCCAAACCGTCAGCTCGGATGCCGCGCTGATCAAGGCGCTGGCGATGATGGAGAAAAACGACACCAGCTACATCTTCGTCTTGGACGAAGGCGCCTACCGGGGCACTGTCACCATGCAGGGTATCGCGGCGCGCATGTCCGAGCTGGCGGAGTGCACGTCGTAGCGAAGCGGCATTTCCGCAGGCAAACCGGCTGGAACGTCGCACGGCGGTCGGACGCCTCAGTCGGCAGCCGTTTTACCCCCGGCGAGAAGCGCTGAGCTCCCTTTGCCCCGCGTCCGCGGGCGTTGAAAGCTGGATGTATTGCCATTAGTTTGGCTGGCTGTGAGGTGGCCGCCCGGTTCGCTGTGTCGGCTACAGTCGAAAAATGACCGAAACCTTTGGAGGAATGTCCGCGAGATGATCAACAGCCACTCCGAAAATCCCAGCGCCACAGATGACCGCCATGGAATATCCCGCCGAATGCTCCTCGTCGGGGCCGGCGTTGTCGGGGCCGCCCTCGCGACCGGGGCCAGCCGAGCGGGCGATACCCCCGGGCACCGGCACGAGGCTCACGCGACGAAAAACCCCGATGCGCTCGCCGCGGTGAACGATTGTCTCGCCAAGGCACAAGCCTGTATCGCGCACTGCCTGGTCGCTTTCCAGGAGGGCGATACCACGCTCGCCGATTGCGCCAGGAAGGTCAGTGAGATGCAGCCTATCTGCCGGGCCTTCTCCTACCAACTCGCGAGCAACTCACCTTACGTCAAGGCGCTCGCCGCGGTATGCAGCCAGGCCTGCAAGGACTGCGAGGCGGAGTGCCGCAAGCACGAGGACAAGCACGTCGAATGCAAGGAGTGCGCGGAGGCCTGTGAGCAGGTCGTCGTCGCGATCGAGGGCATCTCGGCCTGAGACGGCGCCTCCTGCCGCGGGATGCGGGACGGAGAACGTTAACGTCCCTCGTCCCGCGCCCGGCCGCCTCCGGCCCGCGCAGTCGAACCGATGGACGCGGTCGGCTCGCCTTACCCCCGGCCGCTGCGAACAATCCGATTCCTGCCGTCTGCCTTGGCCCGGTAGAGCGCCAAGTCTGCGCTATGCAACAGGTCCGCTCCCATCGCGGCCGGGTCGCAGGATCGGCCACCGGTCGGCAGCTCGGAGATGCCCCCGGAGAGGGTAACCCACAGCAACCGGCCGTCGCCGGTTCGAAAAGGCGTCGCCGCGACGCGCTCGCGAACGCGTTCCGCCACCCTGTCAGCCTCCTCACCGGTGGCACCGATCAACAGCACCAGCAGCTCCTCCCCGCCGTAACGCACCGTGAGGTCGCTGCTGCGCACTTGCCGCTTGATCCTTGCGGCGGTCTCACTGAGGACGAGATCCCCCGTCAGATGTCCGTAACGGTCGTTGACGTGCTTGAAGTGATCGACGTCCAGCAACAGGCAGCACAGCGGCTCGCCGTAGCGAATGGCTCGCGCGACCTCCTGGGGCAGGCGTTCCGCCAGGTAGCGCCGGTTGTACCACTGGGTCAACGGATCCGTGTGCCCGCTGGCCACCAGCCGCTCCCGGTTGATTGCGTTCTGCAGGCACATGGACGCGACGCTTGCCAGGCGCACATGAAAATCGCTCGCGTGCCCGCGCGTGTAGCGAACGGGGTCCCGACTGGCCAGGTTCAGGCTGCCGAACTGACGGCCCTGCTCCGTCAAAGGAAGCAACGCGACGCTTCCGAGTCGACTCGTTCCGCTGAACAAACGCGCGTGTTCGGCCCGATAGGGCCCGAGCCAGGGTCCTTCCAGGCGTCCGCTGACGGGCGCCTTTCGCATCGGGTCATCGCTGAACCGCACACCCGCCGGGAGATCCGGCGACGGGACATTTCCCGCCAGCAGGTTCCTGACCTCCCGCTCGGGGTCATGGAGGTCGACTGTGACCTCGTCGAGCGCGAGCACCTCTCGGGTCGAATGAACGCAGCGGCCCAGCAGTTCCGCCAGAGATGCGGCGTTGAGCAGCGACAGCTCCAGGGTATTGAAACGCCGAAATATTGCCTCGTTCGATTGCGCCTCGCGTTGTTGTGATCTGAGCTCACGGCGCAGCCTTAGGATCTCTCCGCGAATCCCCTCAAGTGTGTCTTCGGGGCCGTTCCCAGCCGGAGAGCAACCTCGACCCTGCGGAGCAGTCGCCCGCGCGGAGAAATCGCTAGGACCCCGGTCGACTTGATTCGCCGCCTGACAGATGTACGGCGGACTCGCAACCGCGCTGCGGGAACGAGCGGAACGGCCGTTGAATGGATCGACGACGTCCTCTGCGGCCGAGCCCGATGGCGCGCAATACGTCGAGCGTCCAAATGCACTATTTGGAAGGGGACGACCGCCCATGAAACCTTGCGTCCTCTAGCTGCCGGAAATCTGGTTGTGCTCGGGCCGCACGCCCTGGGGCAATGTCCCCACCAGGGAAACCGGACGGCAAGTCCCGACCTCGGCGTCAATACATACCACCGTGGCACAGAAATTTTTTGACCTCGATCAACAGTTTTCTGACGCCGTTTCGAGCAAAGTGCGAGAAGTGAATACGGGTTCCCGAAATCCGCTCCGAAACACGCCTGGGCTCGGCATTGGCGTCAGGGATCAAAAGTATTTTTTATTAGAGCGATAAAATTTTTCTTGCTTTATTAGTATTCGCTGATATACTGCCTCCCATCCGAAGCGATTCCGCTCAACACCAACTCCGACACCTTCATTTTTTAGAGAAAATACAATGCACAAGATCATAAAGGCTGCTGCTGTCACATCCCTGGTCCTTAGCTCCGCGTCCGCCTTCGCCTGGGGTAATGGCCCCTTCGATGGTTTCAGCAACGGCTTCACCGATGTAGCCAACCAGTTCTTCGGAGACGGCTACGGCGACGGAAACGCCGACTTCAACATGAACATGAACACGAGCGCTGGCGGCAACGGGCGCGGCTGGGGGCGTGGATACGATCGCTTCCAGAGCTACAACGGCTACGGCTACGGGTACGCGCCGTACTACGCTTACCCCTATGCCCCGGTCGCCATGGCCACCCCTCCGGCGCCCGTCGCTCCGGTAGCTGCGCAGGGTCCGGTCGCTCGCTGAATCTGGTAAGTCCACGCCGCCTCTGATTGCTCAGGCGGCGAATCGAAGGCCCCGCGGACCCCGGTCCCCGGGGCTTTTTTTTCTGCCGGCGCCATCCGCCGCCTCGGCGATCGCCCCACAGCCCCGCGCGCTCAGGTGAGCGTGGGTGCAAACCCTACCGCCCGGGCCGTCGCGGGTCCTATGTTTCCCCCGGCCGCTGGCCTTCCTAACTTGGATGATTCCGGCTCCAACCGTATGCTAGACACCGATTCGAGCTCAGGCGAAAACCGCCTGAGCGCCCGGCCCCGCACGACAGTCGCAAGACCCGCAGTCCAACAAGGACGACCGCATGAACATCTTCTCCGAAAAGGTCAGCTTCATCTGAGGCGTGGCCGACCTGCTGCGCGGGGACTACAAGCAGTGCGAGTACGGCCGGGTGATCCTGCCCTTCATCGTGCTGCGCCGCCTCGACCAGGTGCGCAACCCTTCCCGCGAGGCGGTCTGGACCGCGGATGAGAAGTCCCGACAGCTCCCCGAGGCCCTGCGCGACAAAATGCTCATGAAGGCCGCGGGCTGCGGCTTCTACAACACGAGCCGGCTCGACTTCCCCAAGCTCCTCGCGGACCCGGACAACGTCGCCGCCAACCTGGTCGGCTTTCTGCACGGCTTCTCCCAGAACGTACGCGACATCATAGAGCGCTTCCGCTTCGAGTCGCATATTACCCTGCTGGACGGCGCGAACCTGCTGTTCCTGGTGGCGTGCCGCTTCGTCGAGATCGACCTCCACCCGTTCCAAAGACACCCGGACGGGAGCCTGGTCAGAGGCCCGGACGGCCAGCCCGAGCCCAACGTCACCAACCACGAGACGGGGGTCATCTTCGAGGAACTGATCCGCCGCTTCTCGGAGCAGTCCACGGTGGACGCAGGCGCAGCACCGATTTCAGTACCGGTGAGAAGCTCGGTGCACGCGATCACCTCATCGTCCTGACCAAGCCCAAGCAGAAGCCGGATTGGATGAGTCAAGACGAGTACCATCAAGCACCGGCCACCCGGCGGGTGCGGGAGCTTCAAGCCGGCGGCACGATCCTGGTCACGACGTTTCTGTGCCCCAAGGAGACGCCCAAAAACGTGCTCAAGGCGCTGTACCGCCAGCGCTGGAACGTGGAACTGGATCTGAGAAATATCAAAACGACACTCGGCATGGAGCACCTGCGCTGCAGGACCCCGGAGATGGCCATCAAAGAGCGCTGGGTCTGGCCTACAATCTGATCCGGCTGCTGATCGCCCAGGCCGCTCTGCTGGCGGATCAGATTCCGCGCCAGTTCAGCTTCAAGCACACGATGCAGATCTGGCTCGCTTGGCAACAGCGCGGAGGTGGCGGTCACGATGCGGTTTCTATCAACGTCCTGCTGGTTTTGATCGCCGAACCCCGGGTCGCGATACGCCCGGGCCGTATCGAGCCGCGCGCTTTGAAACGAAGGCCGAAGCCGTTTCCTTTGCTGACCAAACCGCGCCCGGACACGAGAGACGAGGTTCGGAAAAACGGATACCCGAAAAAGCAGCGCTGAGTTCTGTCGTCCCCGGTCGCGGTAACGCTATGAATTATCCCGCTGAAAGGCTTATCTCAGCGCCATTCGGGTCCCACGGACAGAGAAAAGGCTTCGCAATTACTCTAAGCCATTGTTTTATTGGTGGGCCGTCTAGGATTTGAACCTAGGACCAAGGGATTATGAGTCCCCTGCTCTAACCGCTGAGCTAACGGCCCGCAAAAAGGTCCGCGACACGAGCCCGAGGAGGCGGCAGGAGTTGAATCCACCGCCCGCGTTAGTTCGCGCCCATTCAGTCCGTGTCGAGAAAGCTCTTGAGCCTCTCGGATCGGGTCGGGTGGCGGAGCTTGCGCAACGCCTTGGCCTCGATCTGGCGGATGCGCTCTCGGGTGACATCGAACTGCTTGCCGACCTCCTCGAGGGTATGGTCGGTATTCATGTCGATGCCGAAGCGCATGCGCAGCACCTTGGCCTCGCGGGAGGTCAGGCTCGCGAGCATATTCTGAGTCGCCTCGCGCAGGCCCTCCATCGTCGCCGACTCGACCGGCGAGACCACGCCGGAGTCCTCGATGAAATCGCCGAGGTGCGAATCCTCGTCGTCGCCGATCGGCGTCTCCATCGAAATCGGCTCCTTGGCGATTTTAAGCACCTTGCGAACCTTGTCCTCCGGCATCTCCATGCGCTCGGCGAGCTCTTCCGGCGTCGCCTCCCGACCCATTTCCTGGATCATCTGCCGGGATATCCGGTTGAGCTTGTTGATCGTCTCGATCATGTGCACCGGGATGCGGATGGTCCGGGCCTGATCGGCGATCGAGCGGGTGATTGCCTGCCTGATCCACCAGGTCGCGTAGGTCGAGAACTTGTATCCGCGACGGTATTCGAACTTGTCCACGGCCTTCATCAGGCCGATGTTGCCCTCCTGGATCAGGTCCAGGAACTGTAGGCCGCGGTTGGTGTATTTCTTGGCTATCGAGATCACCAGCCGGAGATTCGCCTCGACCATCTCCTTCTTGGCGCGCCGGGCCTTGGCCTCGCCGATGGACATCTTGCGGTTGACGTCCTTGATCTCGCCGATGGTTAGGCTGTTCTCCCGCTCGACCTCCTGGAGCTTGCGCTGGGCGCGACGGATGTCCTGCGCCAGCTCGACGAGTCGCTCCGAGAAGGCCTTTCCGCTCGCTAACTGCTGCTCGAGCCAATCGGGGCTGGTCTCGTTGTCCGGGAAACTCTCGATGAAGATCTTGCGCGGCATCCGGGCCTGATCGACGCAGAGCCCCATGACGACCTTTTCCTGGGTGCGTATGCGCTCGATGGTGCCGCGCAGGATGTTGGCGAGCTCCTGGAACACGCTGGCGACGAGCTTGAACTGGAGGAAGACGTCGGAGACCTCGGCCATCGCTTTGCGCGAACGGGGATCGTCCCGACCGTGCTCGTCCAGGTAGGACTTAAGGACCGCGTAACGCTCACGGAGCAACTGCACGCGCCGGGCCGCCTCCGCGGGGTCCGGGCCGGTATCGGGGACAGCGGTATCGTCATCGTCGTCCTCGTCGTCGTCGGACTCCGCGTCGTCGTCGCCGCTCGACTTGGAGGCTTCGGCGACCGCTTGCGCCGGGGCGGGCGCCGGGGGTGGCTCCTCCTCGCCGTCGTTAAAGCCGGAGATCACGTCGGTCAGACGCGTCTCGCCGCGCTCGACCCGATCGAAAATCCCGATCAGCGTCTCGACCGAACGAGGAAACACCGACAGGGCTGACAGCACCTGGTTCAGGCCGTCCTCTATTCGTTTGGCGATCTGCAACTCGCCCTCGCGCGTCAGGAGCTCGACCGTACCCATCTCGCGCATGTACATGCGCACCGGGTCTGTCGTACGACCGAATTCGCTGTCCACGCTGGCAAGGGCGGCGGCGGCGGCCTCGGCGGCCTCATCGTCGGAGACGGCTGAATCGCTCAGGGTCTGGTCGACGACATCCGGGGCGGTCTCATGGACCATGATCCCCATGTCGTTGATCATCCTGACAATGTCTTCGATCTGCTCCGGCTCGACGATACCTGGAGGCAGGTGATCGTTGACCTCGGAGTAGGTCAGAAAACCCTGTTCCTTGCCCTTGGCGATCAGTTGCTTCAGCTGGGACTGTTGCTGGTCTTGATCCATCGGATACCTTGAGGGTTGGTCAAGCGTTTACGAGGCGAAAAGCAAACCTGGCATTCTAGCACAAAAAACTATCCTTGCTCGAAATAAGGACCTCCGCCACCACAGGGTCCAGCGGCCGCCCCTTGGGCTGCCGGCGTCGGTCCATCAGCGCCTGCGGGTACGGGCCCGCTCGGCCTCGCGCTCCATCTGCTCGCGAACCTCGGCACTCCACTCCGCCGTGCTCCGCTGATTCAGGGGGCGGCGGCGCTCGGCATCCCGGACGTCCGCGCTAAGTCGCTCGAGCGCTCCGGTCAGCTCGGCCGCGGCCCCGCCCTCCGGAACGTCGCGTAAAAACGGCTCCGCACTCAATCGCTGGAGATAATCGAAATGCTCATGGTTTCTCCAACGCTCGAGCAACGCCGCTTTCGTAATAGTTGGGTAGGCCGCAATGATTTCAAGCAATTGCGCCAAAATTCCAACGCCTGGATTCTCAAGGCGACGCCAGTCGTCATCGACCGCGGCGACCTCGAAGGCCAGATCGGGTCGATCGAGCAGCAGGGCAATCACCTGGGCGATCCGGCTCGGACGCGCGGGACGGCTCGCGGATCTGGCGAGCGGCCGGGCGCGGCGGGGCGCGACCGCATTCCTGGGCGGGAGCCCGGCCAGAGCCGCCAGGCGGTTCTCGAGCATCTCGCGATAGATGCCCGCCGGTACGCGATCGATCGTGGGTCTGGCCAGCGCGGTGAGCCGGGCGCGGCCATCGATGCTCGTCATATCCACCTGCCCGGTAAAATGCTCGAACAGAAGGTCCGAAAGCGGCTGCGCCCGTTGCAGCCGCGAGTTGAAGCCATCCAGCCCCTCGCGCCGAACCAGGGTGTCGGGATCATCGCCGTCCGGCAGAAAAAGAAAACGCATCGACTGGTCGCCGGTGGCCTGGGGCAACGCGGTCTCGAGCGCCTTCCAGGCCGCGGAGCGCCCGGCACGGTCGCCGTCGAAACAGAACACCAGCTCCGGCGCCGTTTTTCGCAACAGCTGCAAGTGCTCGGGGGTGGTCGCGGTACCGAGCGTCGCAACCGCGCAATCGATGCCGAACTGCGCCAGGGCGATCACGTCCATGTACCCCTCCACGACCAGCAGGCGCTCCAGCTTGCGTTTCGCCTGCTGGGCCTCGAACAGACCGTAGAGCTCGCGGCCCTTGTGAAACACCGGAGTCTCCGGGGAGTTCAGGTACTTTGGCTTGCCGTCATCGAGGACCCGTCCGCCAAAGCCGATCACCCGCCCCCGGCGATCATGGATGGGGAACATGACCCGATCCCGGAAACGGTCGTAGCGTTTGCCGTCCTGGTCGATGACCAGGCCGCACTCGGCCAGAAGCCCCCGGGCGCCCGGACCCGAGCCGAGCCTGGAGATCAGGAAGTCCCAGCCGGGCGGCGCGAAGCCCAGTCCGTAGCGGGCCGCGATCTCGCCCGTGAGGCCCCGGGCCTTCAGATAATCGACGGCTCGCGCCGCGTCGCGGTGCTCGCGCAGCTGCCGGCGATAGAGCAGGGCCGCCTGCTCGAGCAGCGCGTAGAGCGGCCCATGGTCGGGCCCCCGCGCCGGCTCGCCGTCGCCCGGCAACTCCAGGCCAGCCTGTTGGGCCAACTCCTCGACGGCCTCGCGAAAGCCGAGCCGATCGTGCTCCATCAGGAAGCCGATCGCGGTCCCATGGGCACCGCAGCCAAAGCAGTGGTAGAACTGCTTCTCGCGGCTCACGGTGAATGAGGGGGTCTTTTCGTCGTGGAACGGACAGCGCGCCTGGTAGTCCTTGCCGGCCTTGCGCAGCTGCACCCGGGCGCCGATCAGGTCGACGATATCGGTACGGGCGAGGAGGTCGTCTATGAACTCGGGGGGTACTCTGCCGGCCATGCAGTAAAGCTAGCAGAAACGGGCCGACGGCAGCGGGCTCAGCCCCCGAGCCGCTGCTTGACCAGGGCGCTGACGGCGCCCATGTCCGCCCGGCCCTGGACCTTTGGTCTCAGATGGCCCATGACCTTGCCCATGTCGCTCATGGCGGTCGCCCCGCTTGCGCTGACGGCTTCATCGACCAACCCGGCAATCTCCGCGTCGCTCAGGGCCGCCGGGAGGTAACCCTGGATTACCGAAATTTCGAAGCGCTCCACGTCGGCCAGGTCTTCCCTGCCTGCAGCGCTGTACTGGTCGATCGAATCCCGACGCTGCTTGACCATCTTGTCGAGCACCGCGAGCACCTGGGCGTCGTCGAGCTCGATGCGCTCGTCCACCTCGCGCTGCTTCACGGCGGCCAGGATCAGGCGAATGACCCCGAGCCGGGTCTTGTCGCCGGCCTTCATCGCGGTCTTCATGTCGGCCTGGATCTGCGCTTTGAGCATTGGGATTCGGGCACCGCGGAGCGTGAATGCCGACGACAGGCGCCGGCGGGAATGCGAGGTAGGGAAGCGCTAACTTATGGCGCTTGCCGTGCGGGACACGGATGCCCCGCCATTTTCAGAAGCGTGAGTGCCTGTAGACCGAGCGACTCGAAAACCGCATCTCTGAGTCGCGAGCCGACCGAATGCCAGGAGGGAATTCGATCGGCGTCTCCCTAGAACGGGCGCTCCCAGCGACGGGACTCGCGCTGCAGCTTCTTGTGGTGACGCTTCACGGCCGCCGCCTTCTTGCGCTTGCGTTCGGAGGTAGGTTTCTCGTAGAACTCGCGGCGGCGGACCTCGGCGAGCACCCCCGCCTTTTCGCAGGAACGCTTGAATCGCCGCATGGCGACCTCGAAGGGCTCGTTTTCTTTTACGCGAACGCTCGGCATGTAAAGTCCCTTGTGTCTCCGGAAGTGGTGGGCTGTCGGAACAAAGATCGCGAAGTCTAGCGGAAGCCGTCCGTTGATTGCAAAAGAAATATGATTGCAAAGGAAATCCGGCGCAGGGACTCGCCGCGATCGGGGGGACTTGACCCACGGGCGCGCTGGTCTGCCGGGCCGGGCGCCCCTAACATTGGGCTGATCTGGATCGACGACTGACGCCACAAGAGTTATGCGCGTACTGGGCATCGAGACCTCCTGCGACGAGACCGGAATCGCCGTTTACGACGGCGAAGCCGGTCTTCTCGGCCACGCGGTCTATAGCCAGACCGAGATACATGCCGAGTACGGCGGCGTCGTCCCGGAGCTCGCGTCCCGCGACCATGTCCGCAAGACCCTGCCGCTGATCCGTCAGGTCCTCGCCGAGTCCGGCCTCACCGCAGAGTCCATAGACGGCGTGGGCTACACGGCCGGACCGGGGCTGATCGGGGCCCTGCTGGTCGGCGCCGCGCTCGGCCGCGGCCTGGCCTGGGCCTGGGGCGTTCCAGCCATCGGCGTCCATCATATGGAGGGCCACCTTCTGGCGCCGCTGCTGGAGGACCCGCCGCCTGCCTTCCCGTTCGTCGCACTGTTGGTCTCAGGGGGGCATACCCAGCTAGTGGATGTCGGCGGCGTCGGCCGCTACCGCATCATCGGCGAGTCACTCGACGACGCGGCCGGAGAGGCCTTCGACAAGACCGCCAAGATCCTGGACCTGCCCTACCCCGGCGGACCCGAGCTGGCCCGGCTGGCCGAGCATGGCGACCCGGGCCGATTCCGCTTCCCCAGACCCATGACCGACCGGCCGGGGCTCGATTTCAGCTTCAGCGGCCTCAAGACCTTCGCCCTGAACTGCCTGCGCGACGAGCTTCCAAAGGCCGCCGATGCCGCGCAGACGCGCGCCGACATCGCCCGGGCCTTCGAGGAGGCCGTGGTCGACACCCTGGTCATCAAATGCCGGCGCGCCCTGCGCGAGACCGGCAACCGCCGGCTGATCCTCGCCGGCGGCGTCAGCGCCAACCGACGGCTGCGTGAGCGGATGGACGCGGCGATCGCCGCCGATGGAGGAGAGACCTACTATCCGCGCCCGGCGCTCTGCACCGACAACGGGGCGATGATCGCGTACGCGGCGTGGCAACGACTGCGGGCCGGGCAGACCGAGCCCCTGGCAATCGAGCCCCGGGCGCGCTGGCCGATGGAAGGGCTGAGCCCGGTCGGCGCTCCCCGAGGGAATTAGTGATCAAATGCCATCCCGGCACTTGACCAGCTCGCAACAAATCAGCGGTCCCCTGGCCGACAGGCGGCGGGCCTAGGACACGTCCTCGGGCTTGTCCGTCAGACGGTCCTCCGAACCCTCGATGAGGTTGCGAATATTGCTGCGGTGCCGCCAGAACAGAAGCCCGGTGATGACCAGCTGCATGCCGATCAGCACCCGTTCCGGCCAGAAAAACCAGACGATCGCCGGGGCCAGCGCCATCGATATCAGCGCCGACAGGGACGAGATGCGCAGCACCTTGGCGACGAACAACCATATCGCCGCGACGCACAGCCCGATCGGCCAGTAGAGCCCAAGCTGCACCCCGAGTGCCGTGGCAACCCCCTTACCGCCGCGGAACTGGAAGAACACCGGGAACAGGTGTCCGAGGAAGGCCGCGAGGCCGGCGGCGGCCAACACCGCTGGACTGACCCCGAGCCCGTGCCCGGCGAGCATGGGGATCAGGCCCTTCAGGCTGTCTCCGAACAGCGTGATAGCGGCCGCCTTCTTGCCGCCGATACGCAGCACGTTGGTCGCGCCCGGGTTGTTCGAGCCCAGGGTGCGCGGGTCCGGCAGGCCCATCAGGCGGCAGACGATGATGGCGCTGGAGATGGACCCCAGCAGGTAGGCGGCGACGGTCAGGAGCACGGCGGTCAACATGGGCGGCCATTGCACAGGGGTTGTGGTTTCAGGTCAAGACGCGAGGACCAGCCAACGCCCACGCGCCCGTTATCGGGATAGAATTCGGCCAAGCACCCATCGCTACCAAGGAGCCGAGCCCCCGATGGACATCGTATTCATTCGCGGCCTGCAGATCGAAACCCGAATCGGAGTCCATGACTGGGAGAAAGATCGGGATCGCCCCGTGATCCTGGACCTGGAGCTGGCGAGCGACGTGGCCCGCGGGGCCGCGAGCGATCGTCTCGAGGATGCCCTGGACTATGATGCCATCACCCGGCGCCTGATCGGCTTCGTCTCCGAAAGCCGTTTCGACCTCGTCGAGACCCTGGCGGAACGCTGCGCCGCGATCCTTCGCGACGAGTTCGGTGTGCCCTGGCTGCGGCTGTCCCTGAACAAGCCCGATGCCGTCGGCGACGGAATCGACGTCGGTGTGGTCATCGAGCGCGGAGCCCGACCGGGCGCGTGACCGCGGTTCCCGCCACGGGCTGCGGCGGCGCCTGCAGCCACCGTCAGCGGCCACGGCGATCCCCTTGCGGCTACAGCCCGTCGGCGCCAAGCGGCTCCCGCGCCCGATCCGCCTCGCTCACAGAGGTCCAGGAGTAATCGGTTTCCAGCCTGTAGGAGCCCAGGAGCTCATGGGGTGCGGACCCGCCCCAATCCCGGGGCGAAAGCATCGAGAAGTAAGGCCGGCCATCGTTTCCGAGATAGAGGTGGTAGGTCCTGCCGGGGATGCGCTTGAAGGCACAACGGGCCTGGTTCAGCGACTGCTCCTCGCGCGCCTCATCGAGCACCCGTCGGGCCTGTCGCTGCAGGGCCGCGATCTGATCGGCGATGACCTGGAGCTTCGCGCCGGTGCGGGCGCTCAACATGGACTCGGCGCGCTCGACCTCGGCCGCCAGATCGTCTGTTCGGAAGGCCGGCGCCAAGCGGCTGACCGGGTAGGGGGAGCTGCGGCCGACGGCAATCCCCCGGCTTGGTTTCTGATGTTCGCTCATGGCCTTGATTCGAGGAATCCGTCCTGCCCACCCCAAGACCAAGCGTTTACCGGCCAGTGGACAGGAGTGTCTAATCGCGACCATTCTAGCCGCGAGGCCGCCGCTACCGCCAAGGATGCCCGAATTCGAGACTACCGATGACAACGCAGGGCTCTGAGAATAGCGGCGTTCCGGATCGGGTCGCCGGCGAGATCAGCCTTCGGCTGACCGAGCGGATTCTCGGGGAGATCACCGCGGCGGGCGGCCGGATCGGTTTCGACCGTTTCATGGAGCTCGCACTCTACGCCCCCGGCCTCGGCTACTACGTGGCCGGTGCGCCGAAACTGGGCGCCGGCGGGGACTTCGTCACCGCCCCCGAGATATCTCCGCTGTTCGGCCGCTGCCTCGCTGCTCAGTGCGCCCAGGTGCTCGATCGCCTCGGCGGCGGCGAGCTGCTGGAGCTCGGCGCCGGCAGCGGCGTGCTCGCCGCCCAGCTCCTCGAGGAGCTGGACCGTCTCGGGGTCCTGCCCGAACGCTACCTGATCCTGGAGCCGAGCCCCGACCTGCAGTCGCGACAGCGCGAGCTGTTGGGCTCACGGGTTCCTCGACTGGCCACGCGCTGCGCATGGATCGGCGACCTTCCGGGGCCGGGATTCCGCGGCGTCGTGATCGCGAATGAGGTATTGGACGCGATGCCGGTTCACCGCTTCTGTGTCCGCCCCGACGGGGGGATCGACGAGCTATTCGTCGGCGAACGCGACGGGCGGTTCGCCGAGCTGCGCGGACCTGTCCGCTCGCCAGGGCTCGCCGAGGCCGTCGCCACGATTCAGAGGCTCGGATATGCAAGATCGGCCGGTTACACCTCGGAGATCAACCTGCGGCTCGGTCCCTGGCTCAGCGCGCTCGGCGAGCGGGTGCGGTCGGGCCTGGTTCTGCTGATCGACTACGGCTATCCGCGCGGCGGTTACTACCAGGCCGACCGCGCAATGGGAACCCTGATGTGCCACCTTCGCCACCAGGCCCACGGCGATCCCTACCGGCACGTCGGACTGCAGGACATCACCGCCCACGTGGACTTCACGGCCGTCGCCGACGCCGCAAGCGCGGCTGGCTTTCGGGTCGCGGGCTTCTCGACCCAGGCCCATTTTCTGATCGGCTGCGGGATCGACCGGCTGCTCGCCGAGGCGGCCCCGGACATCGACCTCGTCTTGGGGGCGAAGCAGCTGCTGCTGCCCTCGGCAATGGGCGAGCAATTCAAGGCGCTGGCGCTCACCAAGGAAACGGAACGTCCTCTTCTCGGGTTCGCCATCAGGGACCTGCGGGATCGGCTCTAGCCCCGACACGGCCCTAGGAAATGCTAACCCAGTGCGATCCTCGCACGTGATCAGCTCTAGTTCCCAGATACGCGACTCTCGGAACGCTTATTTCTCAACGGCGTACGCCAATTGAGAATGCCGGTCCGTCTTTGGCCCGGGCAGGAAGCCCAGTAGATCAGCGTTTTCCCGAACAGCGTCGTCAGACCGACGCGGGTTATCGGCCGGGGCGCGCCGACGGGACGATCCGGAGCAGCGCCCCGTCGTCCTCGTCCGTCAGCAGATACAGGTGGCCATCGGGTCCTTGACGGACGTCGCGCACCCGCCGTCCGATGGAAAGCTTCTCCTCGCCGGCGACCCGCGTGCCGTCAAGCGTGATCCTTCGCACCTGTTGGAACTTGAGCGATCCGCTGAAGAGGCTGCCCTTCCAGGCCGGATAGACATCGCCGGTGTAGAAGACGAGCCCGCTCGGCGCCTTCGACGGCGTCCATACCAACGTCGGCTCCTCGATGCCGGGGCGGCTGGTCTCCTCGGAGATCCGCGGGCCCCAATACTCGTTGCTGTAGGTTACGACGGGCCAGCCATAGTTGGCGCCGTCCTCGATCAGGTTCAGCTCGTCGCCGCCGCGCGAACCGTGCTCGTTGGCCCAGACGCGACCGCTGACCGGGTCCCGCGCCATGCCCTGAATGTTGCGGTGACCGATGGTGAAGACCTCGGGCCGGGCGCCCGGGCGGTTCGCGAACGGGTTGTTCGGGTGCGGTGTGCCGTCGTCCCTGAGCCTGAGGATGGACCCGAAAAGGGTTCCCGGGTTTTGCGCCTGATCGCGGATATTCGCCCCTTCGAAGCTCGCCGGCGGATTGCCGCCGTCGCCGATGCTGAGCAGCAGGCTCTTGTCCGGAAGCCAGAGGATCCGTGACCCGAAGTGCTGGCCGCCGGACTTGGGGTCGGCGTTTCGAAAGATGATCGCGGTATCCCGCAGGCCATGTCCCTCGAGCCGGCCGCGGGCAAGGGCAGTGCGATTGGCGTCCGGCGTGCCCGTGGCGAGGGTCAGATAGACCAGGCGGTTTTCGTCGAAATTCGGGTGCAGCGAGACATCGAGCAACCCGCCCTGGCCGTAGGCGAGCACCGGTGGCACGCCGGCGATCGGCTCCGGGTCGAGCCGCCCGCCGCGGATCAGCCGCAGGCGACCCTCGCGCTCGGTCACCAGGGCCGAGCCGTCCGGCAACCAGGCGATCGACCAAGGGTGACTCAGCCCGCCGGTGACGACCTCGATACGCCAGCCTTCAGCCTCCGGGACGTCGCCGCTGATCGGAGCGGGACCGGATCGAGCTTCGCAACCGATCGTCAGGGTGCTTAGCAGGCCGAGGGCCAGCAGTTGTCGCGGCTGAGTCATCAGATTCTTCCAGTTGGATCTAGGCCGCAGCAGGCGCGTACAGCGACCTTTCGACCTCTCGTTTGCGGGGACGCGCCGTAAGGCGAGCGCGCTCTTGACAACCGCCGCAGGCCTGTCCGTCCCGCTTCTTCCAGACAGGCGAATGCGGGCAGAATCCTCGACTTCAACAAGAGTCGTCGAAAACGCGGTACCGGAGCGGACCCAGAAGCGGGCAAGCCCAGAGCGGCGGTCGTTGGGGTGTCCGGTCTGCGCGCTAGCGCTTCGCCAAATTCCAACGCGCCTCTTCGGCCGTCTCGTACATATGCGGCGAGACCTGGCGGGAGGCGAGCGCGTCGCCCAGCTTCATTCGGAGGAAAGCGCTCGTGGTGTAGCGCGTGACGTTCTCGTAGAAGGCCTCGACGACCTCCTTGACCATCCCCGTATAGTCGTCCAGCACCTTCGGCGCTATACGGAAGTTGTCGTAGTTGACGACCGCGTAGACCTTGTGGCCGAGCCCCGCGAGCTTGGACTCGACGGCCGCGCGGATCGCCGCGTCGTCCTCGACGGTGTCCACCGCGAGTCCCTCGAAGTTCAGGAAGAACAGGTTGTTGTCCGGGTCGTAGCTCAGGCGCTGCTCGAGCGGCAACGCGAGCAGGTCGTCGGCGAGACCCATCGGACCCGGCTCGAAGATGCGCGGGTCCATCAGGGCGGGCTCTCCCCGGATGACCGGCCGGAATTCCATCAGCGCGAGGATTTCGCGCTCCAGATTGACACCAGGCGCGATCTCGATCAGCTCCATGCCTTCCTTCGTCAGCTGGAATACGCAGCGTTCGGTGACGTGCGGCACCGGCTGCCCCCTGGCCGCGGCGAGCTCGCCGCTGAAGGTGCGGTGCTCTACCAGATCGACAAACTTGCGGGTGCCGCCGGTGGGCACGGTCAGTCGGCCGTCCTGGATCCGGTAAGCGCCTTTCACCGCCGCAAAGGTACCGAGGTACACAGCTTGCGGGCATTCTGGCTGATATTGATGAAGCCGCCGGCGTCCGCCAGGCGTGGGCCGAATTTGCTGACATGGTGTGCAGTCTGCCGCCGGGTGGGTAGAGAGTCCCGGCTATCCGTTCGGACGCGGGTCCTCGGACTCTTGGCAGGCGGAGCGCGCGGGCGTCAGGGATCGTTACCCGCATGGGCGGAGACGCGGCGCCGGTCGGGAACAGGCGACGTGGCTCCGGACGACCCGGTCAGTAGACCGGGGCGGCTAGCCCGTCTTCGACTATTCGCGCCCATTTTTCACGTAACCCCTTGTTTGGCTGTTGCCTCAGGGGCCAAGGTCGGCACTACAAGCCGCTTAGTGGATGCGGGCTTGGAGAGCGGCGGTGATCCTCGGTGGCGGTTGCGCGGGGAGTTGCAGATGCAGCCGCTCGAGCAGCAATTGCTGCTCGGGTTCCGGCTCGGTGTAACGGCTCAAGATCAGGGTGCGCCCGTCGGTGGTCGGCAGGTGGACATCGACCATCCGGCGCAGGGTTCTCTCATCGTAGCAATCCCTGCCAACTTCTGGGATGCAACAGCACGAGAACCCCGTCGTCCGCACTCCTACACCAGAGCGCGGGAGCCAGCGCCGGAGCAGCCCCCGCAGGACATCACGGCCCGCGGGTCCGGGCCCCCAGCGCCGCGATCTTCTCCCCGCCGAGCTGACCGCCGACGAGCTCGATGCCATCCGGCAGTCCCTGTCGGCCGTACTGGGCCACCTCGACCCGCGACGGCAGTGGGTAGACGCGCACGTCGTCCGCGCGCTCGTCGATGATGTCCCTGAGGTCGGCCACCAGGTCGCCGATGGTCGCAGGCGTCAGCGGCACCAGGAACACCGAGTACTGGAGCGGGACCCCCCACTTCCTGCAGGCACGGTGCACCCGGATCAGCCGCCTCGGGTCCGAGATGTCATAGGCGAGCAAGAACAGCTGCGGCTTGTGAATGGCCATCGAGACGTCCCCTCGGGCGCCTGCTACCCGTTGTGGATCAGCCAGCGGTGCAGCAGGCTGGTGATCTCCCGTCCACGCGCCGACGCACGCGCCGAGCGCGATTCGAACAGCCGCACCAGGTCCTCTTGCCGAGGCGGCCGGACGGCCTCGCGCCTGCGCTGCGCCGCCAGATAGCGGGTCTTGAGCCAGCCGATACGCGCCGGCTCCAGGTACCAGGCAAGGATCTCTGTCAGGTCCCTGGCCAGAGCCGGCTCGCCGGTCTGCGCGAGCTCCGTGTTCAGGCCGAAACCCAGGTCCTGGAGGTGCGCCTGCATCCAGGCAAACGCCAGCGCTCGCAACCACTGGCGGGAGCGCTCCCCGTGCTCCGGCCCCGCGCAGCGCGCGGCCTCGCGGTTGATCCAGTCGCGGCACTCTGCCGGGCCGCGCGCCGCCTTGGGTATGCCCAGTTTTGCGCCAGCCCACCAAGCGGCCCGGCGGCGCAGGTCCTCGTACCAATGCCGGTACATGCCCGCGGCCTGGGGCAGCAGCAGGAACTCCGTGTACCGGTGAAAAAGCTCGTCGCGCTGGCCGGCGCGTCCGAGAACCCGCGCCACGACCTCGCCCGCATCGTCGACGAACACCACCGTGACACCCGCGGCCGCGCACGCGAGCAGGGCCTCCGACGTCCAAGCCACCCAGGCACCGCTGTAGACGCGCGAGAGCCGGCATAGAGGGAACAGTCGCTCTGCCTGCTCTTCCCGCAAGACGGACAGGGCCGGACCGTCGAGCGCCACCCGGGTGTCTCCGGAGGGCGCGATGTACAGGGGACGCGCGTCGGTGACGCATGCCGGGGGGTGTCCGCCGGGCGCGGAAGCTATTGCGGTCCGAACGATCATGACCTCTCCTGCCGATTCGCGACGAACCCCGTGCCCTCCTCGGCCAGCGAGCGCGCGAGCCTGGCCGCGACGCGACGCAACAGCCGCCGCAGGGGCCGGGCGAGCGTCTCGAACTCGCTGTAGAACCTGTGCCGGCCGCTCTTGCCGAGCAGGCAGGCATCGCCCTCGCGCACGAAATCCTCGGCCCGCAGCGCCTTGTGGCGGAACTGCTCCCAGGCCCAGGCGTCGACCCGGGGGCGCAGCGGCTCGATCAGGTCACAGGCGAGCGATTCCCGACCGAAGTCCAGCTCATGGAAAAAGCCGATCATCGGGTCGAGCCCCGCGGCGTGGCAGGCACGCACGGCCTCGAAGTGCAGCAGCGTGTAGCCGAGCGAGAGCACGGCGTTGGCCGGGTCGCGGGGCGGCCGCCGGTTGCGGCCGGTAAAGCCCAGGGACTCGGGCAGCAGCCGCGCAAGGCCCGTGAAGTACGCCGACGCCGCCGCGCCCTCGATGCCGAGCAGACTGGAAACCGGCAACGGCCGTTCGGCCTGGATCCGGTCGAGCGCATGCTCGACCCGCTCCAGGGCCTCCGTCAGCGGGTAGCGCAGATCGGGGCGCTGGCCAAGGCCCCGGCGCAGCAGGCGTATCTGGCCCTTGAGCTTTCCCGACACCAGTCGCTCTGACCAGGCGCGTCGCCATGCCGCGTCCTCGTAGCGGCGGTACTGTCCGACGCGGCGCGCGGCGTCGTTGCCCGCGCGGCCGAGGACCACCGCCTGTTTCGACGCGTTGCGCCCGCCGAAAATCAGCACGCCGATCCCGGCGTCCGCCAGGCGGGCCAGCAGGCTGCTCTCGATCTCCACGGCGCTGCGCATGACCACGCGCTCCAACAGGTGCAGCGGGACCGTGGCCTGACGCGCGTCGTCCGCGTACAGCGCCAGCGTCCGGCCCTCGAGCTTCAGCGACAGACCGCGGCGGTCCAGGTAAAGCGTGCTCATGCCGGGCTACCCCACGTAAAACCAGGGCGGGTCAACGGGTCTGACGGCCTTGCCCAGGGTCCGCACCTTGCCGCGCGGGTCGAGCCGGATCAGGAAGAACCGGTCCTCGACCGCATCGAGCACGCCGCGAACGGCAGCCAGCAGGTCCCGCCTCTCCGCCTCGGAGAGAAAACACTCGAACACGGACTTCTGCCGCCCGCTGGCGAAGCCCTTCAGCACCTTCAGGGCCTCGCGCAAGCGGCGCGCGTCGGAGACGTCGTAGGCCGCGATGTAGAGCGTTCTTTGAGACATGCGAGCAGGTTATCCCTGTCGCGCGACAGTCGCAGGGTTCGCAACCTTGCGGGAGCGGTGGGCCAGCCACGTAGCCGGTATGCAGCAGCGCGGAATCCGGGGCAACCTGGATCGCGCCGGGCACGCCAAGCCGATCAACGGCCCGGCCGGGTCACCCGATTCAGATCCCCCCATCCCCCCAACATGCCCGGCCCCATCCAGGCTACGGATTTGTGCCCCCTCTCCCGCTCGCGGGAGAGGGACGGGGTGAGGGGGAAGCCACTTCGCCTGGATGAAGCGAAGCGGAGGCCAGGCCGACCCCGGCTCGGTATCAGAATCGAGTCTCGATCGCCCCCGGCAGCGGCATGCGCGTGGGGCGAGGCCCCGTCGCCGCTTCCCGGCTCGCTCTCAGAGCCAGCCCTTCCGCTTGAAGTAGAGATAGGGCGCTATCGCCGAGGCGACCATGAGCCCCAGGGCCAAGGGGTAGCCCCAACGCATGCTCAGCTCCGGCATGACGCTGAAGTTCATGCCGTAGATGCTGGCCACCAGCGTGGGCGGCAGAAACACCACCGCCGCAATGGAGAAGGTCTTGATGATCTTGTTCTGCTCGAGGTTGATGAAGCCCATCGCCGAATTGAGCAGGAAGTTCACCTTCTCGGTCAGGAACGCATTGTGCGGCAACAGGGTTTCCACGTCGCGCAGCAGCTCCTGGATCCATTCCGCCTGTTCGGAGTCGAAACGCCCCCGGCGCAGCAGAAAGGTCAGGTCGCGCTGGGCGTCCATCAGGGCGATCCTCACCTTGCCGTTCAGGTTCTCCTGCACCGCGAGCACGTCCAGAGACTCCTCGAAGTCCACCTCGACCCGCTGGAGCACCTTGGCGCTCAGAGCCTCGAGCTTACGCGTCGCGTCCTCGAGCTCGTCCGCCAGTCCGTCGACCTTGATCTCCATCAGGTTCAACACGATCGACTCGGGGTCGTCGATCAGCATCGGGTCATGAGCGCTGCGCCGGCGCAGCAACCGCATGGCCGGCAGCTCCCGCGGCGCGAGGGACACCACACGCTTCTCGCACATGATGATGCATACGTTGGTGTTCTGCGGCGTGCCGTCCAGGGTATGCAGAAACAGGGTGTTGAACTGCAGGGCCTCGTCGTGGGCGACGTGATGGGCGCTCGCCTCCAGCTCCTCGATCTCCTCGAGGCTGGGGAACGGAAACCCGTAGAGCGCCTGCACAGCCGCGAGCTCCTCGACGGTGGGCTCGACGAGCTGGATCCAGATGGCGCTCGGGAGGGCCGCCGGGAGCTGGTTGGACGGGATCTCCGTCAGGCGATGCCTTTCGAGCAGGTAGGCTTCGAGCACTTGAAACAACCTCGAGTTGGACGTCCCGCCCCGCGGGACGGGTGACAGCGACCCGAGGCCAATGTTACTGCTCGCCCACGGCGTTCGGAAGCAAGGGCTTCAATGACGCGACGCCAAACCGGTAGGCCAAGCAAGGTCGCGCGTCAAACGCCTGACCACGCCATCGGCCCCCCCATGGAGCCAGAGCCGCGGCTATGGCCGCGTTTTTCATTCGCCGGCACACGGCTTCTTGAGCATGGCGCGGACTTCAGGGTCTTACCGGGCCCCCTCTTTGCGGCTGATACCTGGTGAAAGCTTATCCATGCACAACGTCAGGAAATACGCTTGCGTTCGGGGACACTGTCAAATCAAACGCTAGCGCCTCCGGACCAGGTCTCTGACTATCAGTCACTTGTGTTGTTGGCCCCGCCTGGTTAGCCGGTCCCAGTATTCTTGCCGTTCGCGCCGTTCCCGTTCCTGCTCAATGCGCAGCATTTCCTTCTCGCGCAGATCGCGCCGGTGCTGCTCCGCAATGGCGTGCGCCTGTTGCCAGCGTTCGTAAGCGTCCGATCCAGCCAAGCCGTCGGCTAGCGCCGCGGACCGCGACCCCTGTAATTACGACCGCCAGAACCGTCTTCATATGCCCAACCTGCTGCCTATCCTTCCAAGCCTGACTTGCCATCGGAAGTCTCTCCATTCCGGGCGCCTTGCCCCGAAGCGCCGCGACGCCGCAACGGGTCAAACACGTTCCGAATGTCTTAAATTGATTGAATCACCGCCATTTCACTGGCGTCCCAATCCCCTTTAGATCGGGTCTCTGATTTCTACATCCCTCCGACAACCCCAGCAAACACCTAGTCATTCGCTTCCCGTGTCCTCCAGCAGGTTACCGCCGTCCAGCTCCAGGGCCGGGATGGCGGCCAGTCCGCCGCCGACGATGCCTTGCAGGGCGCCGTACATGCCCGAGGTGCTGCCGATGACCCGCTGGATCTGCTTCTCGCGCTCGGCCCACTGCTTCTCCATGGCGCGGCGCTCGCGCTGGATCTGGGACTGCATGGCGCTGAAGGCCTCGACGATGGCCTCCACCCGCTGGCGGAACTCGTCGCCGGCCAGATAGGTGTAGAGCAGTTCCATCTTCTCGTTCTTGCCCTCCGAGGCGGCGCGGGCGTAGGCGACCTGGATGAGCTGCTCGCGCAGGGCCACGGCGAGCGCGGGCCAGGTCCTGACGCCGGCGACCCAGACGCCGTCGATGCGGCCGAAGCCCTCGATACCGTCGGGCAGGGCGACCGAGACCAGCACGGCGGCGCCGGCGCCGGCGGCCCGCTGGTCCTGCTTGAGCTTGTCGATCCAGGCGGGCGCCCAGTTCTTGGCGTTCTTGGTCTCCCAGAGGATGAGCCCGCAGTCTTCGAAGCGTTCGTTGCGCACCCGCTGCTGGATGTCGGCACCGCGCGCGCCCTTGAGCACGGGGTCGATACGGTCCTGCGGGAACTGGCGCTCCAGGGCCGCCTGGATGTCGAGCTCCAGGACCTCGCCCTGCAGCTCCTGCGAGCCGAGCTCGCTGCGGCGCTTGGCGTCCTCCAGGGCCTGGCGCAGGTCGGCGATCTGCTTCTCCTTCTCCTTGAGCTTGAGACCCTGCTCCTCGGCGGCGGACCTGCGAATGGCGGTCTCCAGCTCGGTCTTGGCGGCGTCGAGCTTGCGGGCGACCTCGAGATCGAGCTCGCGGGCGCGCTCCTCCAGGGCGGTCTTCTCCTTGCGCAGGGCCAGCTCCGCCTCCTGGGCGAGGCGCGCCTTCTCGCGCTGTGCGGCGAGGTCGTCCCGCAGCTCTTTCAGGGCAAGCTCGTTCTGCTCGCGGGCTCGTGTCTCGACCGCCGCGGCGGCCTGGGCGATGCGCTCGGACTCGCCCTTGCGCAGGGTCTCCTCGACCTCGGCGCGGATGCGCTCGGCCTGGGCCTTCTGCGTCTCCTCCAGCTCGCGCTTTTCCTTGCGCAGCGCCAGCTCGCGGTTCGCGGCCTCCTCGGCCTGCCGGGCCCGCTCGGCGATCTGCGCCCGAAGGTCCGCGAGGTCGATGTCGAGGGCGCCGCGGGCGCGCTGCTCGGCCTCGGCCACCGCGCGCTTGAGACGGGCCTCGTTCTCGGCCTTGAGGCTGGTCTCCAGCTCGCCCCGGATCTGGGCGCCGAGGGCCTCGGAGACGGGTATCTCGAAGCCGCAGTTGGGGCATTTGATGCTGGTGTCCTTCATTGGGTCACTCGCTCGTGGTGTGGTCTGGTTGGGCGTCGAGCATCCCACAAGGCCGGGTCGCCTGGCCGGAGGCGCAAGCTTGCGGGACATCGCCGATGGGCGCGAACGCGATGGCCTCCGGCTCGATTTTCAGGCCATAGCGTGTCCTGGGCCGGCGGCCGTCGGACTGGATCAGGTAGGGCGCGGCGAGCGCTCGTCCCAGGGCCTGCTCGATGGCCCCGTTGGTGCGCGACTTTCGCTGATCGAAATACTCCGGCGTCATCCCGTCACGCAACGCCTCGGCGACGCGCTCGAAATCGCCGGACATGTCGCCGACGATGCGGCGGTACTCGCCGAGGTATTGGCGGTCCAGCCCATCGGTGTCCCAACGCGCCGCATGCAGACCGGCCGAGCGGCGGCGGGCCATCGCGGCATAGAACGCGAGCTCCGCGGGCGTCATCTCCAGGGTCTCGCCGCCGGCCCGGATGCGCTGCCGGGCGAGATCGATGGTCAGCTCGGGCGGCTCCAGGGCGCGGCGGGCGGCTGAGACGGTCTGGCCGAAGCTCGAGCTTCCCGTCAACAGGCGCTCAGGCAGGCCCTCGCGCAGGCTGACGAAGGGGATCTCGGCCAGGGTCACGCGCGCCTCGCAGGTATCCGCGAGCTTGTTGTCCCGGGTCGTGATCACCCGGCTGTAGGGAGTCGGGTAGAAGAAGTCCCAGCTCGACTCATAGGGTTCCGAGACGAGCACGTGCGAGAGCCTGTCCTGGGGTCGACCGAAGAGCGAGAGGGCATAGCCGAGGTAGTAGCCCATGGTCTTGCGCCCGCCCGCGATGGACACGTGCAGGGCGCTGCCCGGGTCGGCCGTGAGCTCGCGGACCAGCTCGGTGATCAGGTCCGCGGCCAGCTGGTTGTCCTCGGGGGTGCGTATATCGGTCAGCGGGCTACCGCTCGCGTCCTGCAGCACCCGGATGCGCTCCGGGCCGAAGGCGATGGGCGGCAGCGAGTAGTCGCGCAGCAGCCGCCCGTACCAGCCCGGATCCGCCGACAGCAGGCTGAGCCGTGCCCGCTCGGCCCCCTCGGCGGTGGTCACCAGCGCGACCTCGGTGGGCAGGAACGCTGGCGCGCGCTTTACGGCCAGGGCGTAGAGGGTCTCGGTGACGACCTGCGGCGAAAGGCCGGTCACCGCGAGCAGGATTCGGCGCGGGTACTCCGTTGGGTCCATGATGGTGTTGATCCGATGGCTGATCGTGTAGGGATTCGCCCCGCTCCCCGGCCCTGCCCGGGGGAGCGTCTGAAGAAGGTGGGTCCGGGCGGCGTCCCTGCCTTGACCCGCATCCTGCGCTCCCTGTCGGCCCGGAGCCCGTGAGGCAGGATGCCTTGAACGTGCGTTCGGGTCAGATCCCGCAACCTTGCGGCGCTCACCGCGTCGGCGCGGTCTGCCGCAGCGGATCCGAACTGCCGGCGGGGCTCAGCCGGTACTTGCCCAGGCCGAAGCTTGTGCCCTTGCCGACATGGGTCCACTGCCCGAGCCAGAGGGCAGGCCAGAAGGCTGCGAACTCCAGGCCCTTCGAGCAGGATCTCGCCGACCAGCCCGCCCATCTGCATGGTTGTGCGCTGGCGCGACGAGAAACGGGTCCAGTCGGACCAGGTCAGGTCGGAAGCGGTCAGGCGGACATCCGCGGCCGCATCGGCGAGGCGTCGTCCAATTCGACGGCTTCGTCAGAATCCGCCGTAGAAGGCCGCGAGGCTGGACAGCCGCGAGACCAGACCGCGCAACAGGTCTCCGGGCACGAACTCCGCTGGACCGACAAAATGGCCTTGCCGCTTTATGCGGACGGGAGTCCGAAACTCTAATCCGACCGCGCCCGGCGGCGCCGGCGGGGCGTGCGAAACCTGGCCCGAGACCCTTTGGTACTCACCGGAATCGGCGTCATAGACGCGTAGCCAGTCGCCACTCCCGAGGACTTGCTGGGCGGACACCTCACGCAGCCTGAACCGGCCGCCGGTGCGCCCGATACCGCGTTCGCCCGCCAGTTTCAGCGTTTGGATCAGGTAGGGCAGAAGCTCGATGGCAGGCCCGATGAGATTCAGCCCAAGCCCGAGGATCGCTCCGGCTGCGATCTCCCGCCCGGGGCGCTCGTCCGGGTCGAGCACGAACGGGTGAGGCAGTGCCGTGTAGCGGCTCGCGAGCTCCGGTCTCGTCGGAGGGGACTCGAAGAAGACCGAATAGGCGCAGGTGCCGGCGAGGAGGCAGCCTTGGCAGGTCGGCTGGCGCGTCACGCACGCGGTCCGCCGAAGGCTGTGCCCAAGCAGGCCGCGCCAGGCGGATCCGGCGTAGGCCGGCATCCGAATCGGTTCGACCGACACGAGCTCGAAGCGTACCGCGACGATCGGCGGGAGGCCGAGGTCGAGCGGATTGCGGGCGCGGGTTTCGGGTGCCGCGATCATGGCGGGTATACCTATGGTGCGCGACGCTTTGGTCGCTATCGAATCCTAATCCTCGCCGCTGCCAAGCCGACATGTTTCGCTTGGCAAGCTTGCGGGAGCTCGGGCCGCGGAACCATGATGCGTCTCACCATGTGTTGTCATCACTTGGCCGCGGCGGCCGGCGCTTGGGCTCAGGGGTGCGGCGTGCCAGGCCCTGAGTCCGCGCAACGGGCCTCGTTCTCCCCGGGGGGCTCTGAGCGAGGCCGTCCGTTGACGGCCCCCTCTCTCGCCGCTTAACGTCCGCTCGACCCAACATCCTCCCCTGAAAGCCAGATCGGGAGAGCCGATGACCGGCGGCAAAGAGATCCGTACCGAGCGACTCCTGCTGCGCGGATTCCGCCAAAGCGACGCGGAACCGCTGACGGCACTCGCCGGCGCATTCGAGATTTCGGACACCATGATCTCGATCCCCCACCCCTTGCCGCCAGGCTTCGCCCTGGCCTGGATACATGGCGACGCGCCAAACCGCTTCGCGGTGTGCGAGGCCGCGTCCGGGATGCTCGCGGGCTCGGTCGAGCTTCGGGCGATCGACACGGAGCACGCACAGGCGGAGTTGAGCTTCTGGGTCGGCCGGCCCTTTTGGGGGAACGGCTATGCGACCGAGGCGGGGTCGGCACTGATCCGGCATGCCTTCGGGCCGCTCGGGCTCAATCGCGTTTACGCCTTCCACATGGCCCGCAACCCCGCCTCCGGCCGCGTGCTGGCCAGGCTGGAAATGAGGCGTGAGGGCCTCCTGCGCCAGCGGGTCAGGAAATGGGGCCGCTTCGAGGACGTGCTGGCCTGGGCCGTGCTGCGCCGGGATCTCGGACTCGGTGCGCTCGGCGACCCGGCTTAGCCGCGCGCCGAGCTGGGCCCCCGCGCGGTATCGGCTGCACCCTGGCAGGCCCGGTCGTAGAATGCAGATTCAGACCACAAGACCGGACCAACGGAGCGCCTCATGAGGACTCTACTCGTCGCCGCCGCACTGGCCTGTTCGCTTCAGGTGGCCGCCCAGGAGCAGCCCGAGGATACGGACGGCTACTTCCCGCAGCAGATCACGGCCAAGGAGCTGAAGCTCCTGTGCGCCGCGAGCGGGCTGACAAGCACCGGGCGGGAGCGGCGGCGCTATTGCTCGGGCTTCGTGAGCGGCGTCGAGGAAGGCGTGCGTCTGCTGGACCGCCAGCAGACGGGCTCGGGCCGCCCCTCGTTGTGCATCCCGCCGGGAACCACGTCCGGAGCGTTCGGGAGCGCCTACATCAAATACGCCTCGCGCAAGGACGTGGACCTCGAACGGCCCGCGGCGCTGGTCGTCCTGGAAGCACTGCGCGCCACCTTTCCGTGCCCTGGCGCGGCACCCCCGTAGCCGCGGCACGGCGGAGCGGTAGCGTCCACAGCCAGCCCGTCAGCGCCCGACGACCGCCACAAGCGACTTCGCCAGGGCCGGGATACGCCCCGCGCGGATGAAGCGGATGTCCTGGAATCCCGCCTCGGAAAGCACCGTGTACAAGGTGGACCGGGAGAAGAACTTGATGTGTCCGCCGTCCCACAGGGCAGTGAAATGGTGGTCCCATTTTCCAGCCAGCGAGATCGCGAGGTTCTTCAGGTAGCCGTGGTACGGGGTTGAGACGATGCCGACGCCCCCGGGCTCGAGTAGCTCGAATACGCTCCTCGCAAACCGCCTGGGTTCGAAGCAGTGCTCGATCACCTCTAGGCCAAGCACCAGAGGAAAACGCCCGTACAGACCGGCGAGGTCGTCATAGGCGCTGCCAACCGCAAGGTCGAGGTGCGGAAACGCGGCTCGGGCAATCCCTATCCCACTCTCCGAGGGGTCCACGCCGGACACTGAGAACCCCTGCGCGCTGAGCCAATTCGCCGTGGATCCGTTTCCGCAGCCGACCTCGAAGGCCCTTCGGTCGGACCACTCGCGCCCCGCGATTACTCCGCGCACGACCGGCCAGAGGTAGGCACTCGACCAAGTCGGTTCGCTGTCGCGATATCGGTAGTCTGCTATCTCGTTTAGGTCGTTCGCCGCCATGCCAGGCTCTCAGCGTCAGGGCGCCCGCATCCGCCGCTCGAGGATTCTGAGCGACAGCAGCGCCTCGGCGAGCATCCGCTGCAGCGCATAATAGAGACCCGGGCGCCCGTCGAGCAGCACGCCCTTGACCACCAGGACGTAGAGAAAGGCGGCGAAGGGCGCGATCAGGATCATCCTGCGCAGCCGGTCGGCGAGCGAGAGCTCGCCCCACGCCTTGGACGCTATCAGGTCCGCCTCCAGGCGCATGTACCTGTCCTGGGCCCAGAGCCAGCGGGACAAGGGCTTGCGGTCGTCATGCAGTATGCGGCCGGTTAGCGACGACACGGGCCCGTCGACGCGGACGCGCTGGGTGTGCCCGTCCTGCTCGTAGCGGACCCGCTCACGGCGGAACAGCACGGTGACGGGTGGATAGAGCGTGCCGCGCAACGGGCGACCCAGGACGCAGTAGCGAAATCCGGCGCGATAACCGGCCGTGGTGGAATCCGGGGACAACCCGCGCAACTCTTCGACGAGCGCCTCGGTGAGGACATAGTCGGCGTCCAGGGCCAGCACCCAGTCGGTCGCTATTCCGGTCTCATGCACGGCGAAGTTCCACTGCCGCGCGTGGGCATCGAACGGGCGGTTGAACATGCGCACGGCGGTCCATGCGGCCGCAATCGTCTGCGTCGCGTCGGTGCTGCCGCTATCGACGACGACGATATCCCGGGCCCAGCTCAGCCTCTCAAGCGTCCGGCCGATGTTCGGCTCCTCATTGAACGTGAGGACGACTGGGGTGATCCGATCAAGCACGATAGAACGACCTTACGCAAAAAAGGCTGAACCGTAGATCTGCTCAGCCGAAGAACCGGGCGCCACCGTTAACCCCCGGACCACCTGGGTACGGACTCGGCCGATCTTCGAATCGGTGCCCCGACGCAGACGCATCTTAACCCCGCGCGGAGGTTCATACCCCCTCAGGCCTTCGGGGCATCAGGGCGACCTGGGGTCGCGGAACTCGGGGCGACCAACCGACCATACGCCGCTTCACCGAGCCGCATCGCCGGCCGATTGCGCCGACGCAGGCCGACGACCTCGGCGGCGAAAACTACACTTACCGATAGGAGGCGATCGGCGGCGCCGCCAAAGCGTGAACCCAGGCGACTAGGCGAGCATGCCGATGACTCGGTGCGGACTTGAGGCGTCAGCCCGGTTTGGCGCGTGGTGGACTCCATGGCTATCGATAGATCGGCATCTCACCTGAACTTTATCGGCTGGCGCGAGGCCCGTACCCTGCCCAAGCTGTTCCGGCTGCGTGCTGCCCGGACGCCGGACGCGGTTGCCTATACCCAGTTTGAAGGCGAGGACTGGGTCGCCCACACCTGGGGTGAGGTCGAGCAGCTCGCCGGGCGTTGGCAGAGCGCGCTCGCGGCGGAGGGTCTGGAGGCCGGGGATCGGGTCGCCGTCAGCCTTCGAAACAGCGTCGAGTGGGTCTGCTTCGACCAGGCCGCCCAGGGACTCGGGCTGGTGGTGGTTCCCCTCTACACGACGGACAGCCCGAACAATGCGGCCTACATCCTGGCCGACTCGGGCTCCAGGGTTCTGCTGGTCGATTCCGCGGAGGCCTGGGCGCGCATCGCGGAGGCCGGCCAGGCCCTTCCTGAGCTGCGGCGCGTCCTGTGCGCGTCCGGCGAGCCCGCGAGCAACGATAACAGGGCTCGCCGTCTGGTGGACTGGCTGCCAAGCGGCCCGTCTAGCCTGCGGATCATCGACCGCGATCCGGACGCTCTTGCGACGCTGGTCTATACCTCCGGAACCACTGGGCGCCCGAAGGGCGTGATGCTGTGCCACCGCAGCATCCTCTGGGATGCCGAGGCGGTGCTGCGGCGTATCCCGGCCGAGCCGGGCGATGTATTTCTGTCCTTCCTGCCTTTGGCGCACGCCTTCGAGCGCACGGTCGGCTACTACCTGCCCATGATGGCCGGTTGTCGCGTGAGCTACGCCCGATCCGTCGAGCAGCTGAGGCAAGATCTGCTCACCGTCCGGCCGACGGTGCTGCTGTCGGTACCGCGGGTCTACGACAAGATCTACCTCGCCATCCAGTCGAAGCTCGGCGAGCGCGGCCTGAAGCGCCGGCTGTTCGACAGGACCGTGGCCATCGGCTGGCGGCGGTTCCTGGCCGCCCAGGACCGGGGGCCGGCGCCAGGACCGCTCGACCGGCTGGTCTGGCCGACGCTGAGGCATCTGGTCGCCGACCCGGTGCTCGAGCGGCTGGGCGGGCGCCTGCGGGTCTCCGTCAGCGGCGGCGCCCCACTGTCGCCGCCGGTCGCACGGCTGTTCATCGGACTCGGGCTGCCGCTGACCGAGGGCTATGGGCTCACCGAGGCCGCCCCGGTGGTGAGCGGCACCCCGCCCGCGGACTGCGTGCCCGGCTCCGTCGGACAGCCGCTCGAGGGCGTCGAGACGCGAATCGACTCACGGGGCGAGCTGTTTGTGCGCGCGCCGAGCCTGATGCTGGGGTACTGGAACCAGCCCGATGCGACCCGCCAGGCCATCGACCCCGACGGTTGGCTACACACCGGCGACCTGGCAGAGATCCGCGACGGCCGCATCGTCATTCGCGGGCGGCTCAAGGAGATCCTGGTCACCTCGACCGGCGAGAAGGTCCCGCCGACCGACATGGAGCTGGCCCTGACCATGGACCCGCTGTTCGACCAGGCCTGCGTGATCGGCGAGGGGCGTCCTTACCTGGCGGCGCTGCTGGTGCTGAACGCCGAGAAATGGGTCGGCGTTGCAACCCGGATTGGGCTCGATCCGACCGACCCGGGGTCGGTCCAGAGCCCAGCCGCGTTGGAGGCGGCGATGTCCCGTGTGCGGGAGTGCCTGAGAACGTTTCCGGGTTACGCCCAGGTGCGCTCGATCCATCTCACCCTGGAACCCTGGACCGTCGAGAATGGCCTGATCACGCCGACCATGAAGATCAAGCGCGGAGAGCTCGCGGAACGGTTCGCCGCGACGATACGCCGACTCTACCTGGGCCATGAGGTACCCCGGGACACCGGCTGATACCGACGCCGCATACACGCCGCGTCTGGCCGAAAAGCGCGGTGGCCGTCATGGCACCCATTCCGGCGCGACGCTGGCCGCCTAGCCGTTGCATACTCTGACCCAGAGTGCCCCGCCCCAGCACCGGCACGACCGAGCCCTTCGAGGATTGATGACACCTACTGCAACTGGCCCCGACCCATCCGCCGTCGTGCTTGACATTGTGCGGGACCTGGTCCGCGAATCGCGCCTGCCCGTGCCCGAGACGGGTATCACGCTCGACACCCGATTCGAGGCCGATCTGGGCCTCGACAGCCTGGGCCGCTCCGAGCTGCTAGCCCGCGTGGAGAAGGCGCTGGGAGTCCCATTCCCGGAGGAGTCTCTGCTCGCGCCGACGGCGCGCGACCTCATCGGCTACCTGGGCTCCCGGGCCGGCGGTGCCCGGGTGGCCGAGGCCCACCGACTGCCGCAAGCCACGACGGAAGGCGCCCCGGAATCCGCGTCGACGCTGCTCGAGACGCTCGACTGGCATCTCGCGCGGCACCCCGAGCGCGTGCATATCCTCTACCTGGGATCCGACGAGCAGGCCGATCCCATCAGTTACGCCCGGCTCGCCAGCGGCGCGGCTGCCGTCGCGGCCCGGCTGCGGCGGGAGGGTCTGAGGCCGGGCGGGACCGTGGCGGTGATGCTGCCGACGAGCCCCGACTACTTCTATAGCTTCTTTGGCATCCTGATGGCCGGCGGCATCCCGGTGCCCATCTACCCCCCGGCGCGCCCGCAGCAGATCGAGGACCACCTGCGCCGGCATGCCCGTATTCTGGACAATGCCGGCGCATCGTTCCTGATCACGGTGGAAAAGGCCCAGGCGGTGGCGCGGCTGCTGAGGGCACAGGTCCCGTCGCTGCGCGGCGTCCTGACCCTGGAGGACGAGGCGGGCGGGGTGCCGACGCGCACCGAGCCGTCGCGACCGGCCAAAGAGGACATCGCGTTCCTGCAGTACACCTCCGGCAGCACCGGCGACCCCAAAGGCGTCGTGCTGAGCCACGCGGACCTGCTCGCGAACATCCGCGCCATGGGCCAGGCGATCCAGGTACGGCCGGACGACGTCTTCGTCAGCTGGCTGCCGCTGTATCACGATATGGGCCTGATCGGGGCCTGGCTCGGCAGCCTCTACTACGCGATACCGCTGGTGTCCCTGTCGCCGCTCGCGTTCCTGGCCCGGCCCATGCGCTGGCTGCGGGCCATCCATGACCATCGGGGCACGCTTTCGGCGGCGCCGAACTTTGCCTACGAGCTGTGCCTGAGCCGCGCCGCGGACTCGGACCTGGAGGGCCTCGACCTGAGCACCTGGCGCTGGGCCTTCAACGGCGCCGAGCCGGTGAGCCCCCAGACGCTGCGCCGATTCGCCGACCGTTTCGCGCGCTGCGGGCTCAAGCCCGAGGCGCTCGCGCCCGTCTACGGACTGGCCGAGGCGGCGGTCGGACTCGCCTTTCCGCCCCAGGGTCGGGGACCCCGGGTCGACTGCATCGATCGCGACCGCTTCGCGACCTCCGGTCACGCCCTGCCGGTTCCCTGCGACGACCCGACCGTCATGGAGGTCGTCGCCTGCGGCCAGCCGCTGCCCGGATATCGGGTACGCGTGGTGGATCAAAGGGGCCGCCCTCTGCCTGACCGCCACGAGGGTGTGCTCGAGTTTCAGGGTCCGTCGGCCACGCGAGGCTACTATCGGAATCCCGAGGCCACGAAGCGGCTGATCCGGGACGGCTGGCACGACACCGGCGACCGGGCCTACCTGGCCGGAGGCGACATCCATCTCACGGGCCGGGTCAAGGACCTGATCATCCGGGGCGGCCGGAATCTGTACCCCTACGAGATCGAAGAGGCCGTCGGCGCGATCCCCGGCGCGCGCAAGGGCTGCGTGGTCGCCTTCGCCGCGACGGACCCGCGGTACGGCAGCGAGCGGTTGGTCGTGGTGCTGGAGACCAAGGAGCGTGACCCAGCGCGGCGCGCCGCCCTGGAGCAGTCCGTGCGCGAGCGGGTGTCGGAGGTCGGCGGGGTTCCGCCGGACGAGGTGGTGCTGGCGCCGCCGCGCACCGTGCTCAAGACCTCCAGCGGCAAGTTGCGCCGCGGCGCCGTCCGCGATCTCTACCTCTCGGGCCGGCTGCTTGCCGCTCCACCCAGCCCGCGCTGGCAGCTGGTACGCGTGGGGGCCGCGGGCGCGGTGGCACGGCTGTCGCACCTGGCGCACCAGGCCCCCGGATACCTCTACGCGGCCTACGTCTGGACCCTATTCGCGCTGATCGCGCCCTGGGTCTGGATCGGCGCGCTGGCCGCCCCGAGGGCGGGCTGGCGCTGGGCGCTGGTGCGCGGCGGCATCCGCCTGCTGCGACGACTCGCCTTCCTGCGGCTCGAGGTGACCGGACGTGAGCGGCTCCCCGAGACGGGGCGCCCTCTGGTGCTGGTAGCCAATCACCAGAGCTATCTGGACGCCCTGATGCTGATCGACGCCATAGAGCGCCCGATCGCCTTCGTCGCCAAGCGTGAGCTGGCAAACCATCCGCTCGTCGGCCCGTTGCTGCGGCGACTTGGGACCCTCTACGTGGAGCGCTTCGACCTCCATCGCAGCGCCGCAGAGACCGAGGCCTTTGGCGATGCGCTGCGGCGCGGCGAGACACTCGGCTTCTTCCCGGAGGGCACCTTCAGGGACGAGGCCGGACTCCTGCCGTTTCGGATGGGCGCCTTCATCGCGGCGGCGCAGTCGGCCGCGCCGTTGCTGCCGGTCGCCGTGAACGGGACCCGCGACCTGATGCGGGGTGACCGCCTCATGCCCCGGCCCGGAAAGGCGACTGTCGCGATCGGCGAGCCGCTGACCGCCGCGGGGGCTCGGTGGGAGGACGCGGCGGCACTGAGGGACGGTGCCCGCGCCTTTATCGCCGCCCGCTGCGGGGAGGCGGACCTGGCGCCCTCCGGCTGAGGGCCCTCGGCGGGTTTCAGGGCTCTCTCTACCGCTGACCCGGGTTCGCTTGAATCGCCTGACCGGCGAGCCGGTAACCGAGGTCGATCATTTCCACGGCGCGGTGGAACTCGTGCGCGCCGCAGGCGTCGCGGGGCACGTCGATGACCACGTCGGGCGCGTAGGTCGCCAGCTTCATCGCCGCGATCGAGTTCTGCATGGTCTCGAACGAGCGGCTGATCAAGTCGAACATTCCGAGCTCATCCTCGTCGGCCTGCATCAGGTTCTGCCCGATGCCGTCGAGAAACTGCAGGATGCGGGTGTGCAGGTCGTCCTCGCGGCGTTTCCTCCCATCGCCCGAAACGGCCTTCGGCGGTCGTGCCTCCCCGAGGGGCTCGCCGTTGAGGTTCACGGCGACGGTCAGGTCGGTACGGTCACGGAAAGTCGGCGCGATGGGAACGGGGTCGAGCAGCCCGCCATCGACCAGGGTCAAACCCAGGTAACGGTGCGGCGTGAAGACCGTGGGTACGGCGATGGAGGCGCGGATCGCGTCGAACAGGGGTCCCTTGGAGATCCACACCTCCCGCCGCCGGTCGATGTCCGTCGCCACCGCCGTGAAGGCGATCGGCAGGTCCTCGATGGCGTGCTCACCCACCATGCCCTTGAGGGTATCGATGATGCGGTCGCCCTTGAACAACCCGCGGCCGCTGAAGGCGAAATCCAGAAATCGGAGCACGTCCGTGCGGCTCAGCGCACATACCCAGCGCCGATAGGTCGGGAGTTCGCCGGCCGCGTAGATGCCCCCGATCAGGGCACCCATGGACGACCCGGCGATGGACTCGATCCGGTAGCCCTGATCCTCCAGCCACTGGATGATCCCGATATGGGCGAGACCCCTCGCGCCACCGCTGCCCAGCACCAACGAAACGCTTTGCTGCCCTTTCGTACCCATCGACAGCCTCCTGACGCCGGGCCCGCGCTAGCGCCGCGTAAACCGAATCGTTCTTGCTATTGAGTCGCCGGACAGGGTTTGCGCGGAGCCCGATCCGGTTTATAGACGGTTCTCCAGGATCAGAAACCAGGGACGCCGCTTCACGGGTTGCAGGTGGCCATTGGCGTCGAGCTGAAGAATGGTCTTGGAGACCGAGTTGCGGACGTTCCCGCCGACGGCCTCCAGCGTCTGGCCCTCTTTCCGGACTACGATGTCGCAGTGGGTGTTGGCACCCCGGAGCCCCTCCGGATAGGCGTAACCGCTGGAGGTTCCCGGATGGGATCCGCCCCGGCTGGCACAGATTATGTCGCCCTCGCGTGGGCTGTAGTCGATGATCCTTCGCGGTACGAAGTAGCGACCCGAGCTACTGGCGGCGTCGACGATACCGGCCAGGTACACCCAGTGGGCCGCCGTCGGCGAAAACTGACTCGTGGGCACGCCGGCATTCTGCATCACCCAGCTCACGAAGGCGGCCGACCAGGGCTGTTGGCAGTCGCGACCGTAAAGGCCCGATTTCCCGACCGCCCGCCAATACAGGTTTACCCGCTGGCTGCGGGAGGCATCGTCGTCCTCCCAGATTCCCACGTTGGGAATGCTCTCCTGGGATCCCTGAAGAACCACGACCTGTCCCCCGAAATAGTCCCATTCGCGAAGCGCTCGCGTGATCATGGCCTGACGCAGCGCGGGACGGGGTGCGGGCGGCGCTCCGATGGGCCTGCCACCCCAGGTCCCTGTCGCCGACACGGGCGACTCTGGGCGGCTCGCGCAGCCGGCGATGACGAGACAGAGCGCAACGAGCGCCGCCTGCCGCGGCCGGACCCGGACGATTAAATTGGAAGGCACCGGATGGTCTCCATGACCCTGAAGGCCGGTCAGTGTAACCGTCAACGGACGTCGAGCGTCAACGACGCCTCGGAAATGCGCTATGCGTTCCTGAATTGACGCGCGCGACCGTCCGACGCTCAAACCGCTGTGGCCGGGTCCACAACCCGGATGACCCGGCTAACGCGACGGCCTGCGCGTCTCCCTGAACCAGGCGCGGTACTCCTCCATTCGGGCCTGCTGTTCGCGCGGGGCGCGCCTTGTGCAGGAGGCGTACTCCGGGCTGTTCGGCGCCGCGCCCCAGCGCACCTCCGGGCAGTCGTTCGGGTCGTAGGCCACCTCGAGCCGCGGCTTGCGTTCATAGAGGTCGGCGAGGCTCAATCGCCAGGCGCTGCCGTCGCTGCGTTGGTAGCTGATGAACCGCTCGCCGGCACGCCGGGCGTGGAGCCGCTCGACGCCCGCCGCCGCGCTCGCGGGACTCTCGCCCGACAGCACGAACAGCTCCGGGTAACGGCGGATGCGATCCGGCAAGGCCGCAAGCACATTCATCGCGATCAGCAGGCGCATGTCGCGGGAGGGCGTCGAATAGTCCTCCCACGGGCCCGTGGTCTCGAAGATCGCGGCGCCCTTTGGCATCGGTATGACCGACCGCGGGTTCTGCCGCCGATAGTTCTCGGCATTGTCGACCGCGGTCACCCGGGTCTCGAGCTGCTCCATCAGCGCCGCCAGCGTGGACTCGTAGGCCGCGCCCGGCGCCAACCCGCGCGGATTGATCATGCGATCGATGCGGGCGTAGAAGTCCTCGGGCCGCAGTCCAGCCTGTTCGGTCGAGTAGGGCGGGAGTCCCGAGCCCCCCCTTAGCGCGCCATTGGGAGACTGGCCGAGCTGGCCCTTGCGGCCGGGCTCCAGCGGCCGGAAGGCCTTGAACCCCGGTCCCGCGGCGGGCGTTTCGGCGAACAGGAAGGTCCCCTCCCAGAAGCGCTTGCGGGTCACCGAGTTGTCCGGCTGCGCGTCCACCGCGAGCAGTAGCCCGCCCCGCGTCCCGGACTGCGGGACCCATTTGACGACGACGAGCACATGACCGTAGGGGTCGGCGAAGACGGTGCCGGGCCAGAGCGCCGAGCGTTCCAGCGGAACCGGGTAGAAGTCGCTGCCGTCGTTCCCCAGCGCCGTGCGGGCGCTCCCGGAGTGAACCGTGTCCATCATCCGCCGGGCGGCGTCCGTGAAGACCGAGGCGGCCGCGGCGGACCGCGTGAACCCGGTCTCGATCACCGGCGCGCCGCAGCGGGGCGGCCGGCTGGCACTGCCCCGGTCGCAGGGGCGGTAGGCGATCGGCAGGCCCATCTTCCAGGCAAAATAGGCGTGCAGAAAATAGGGCAGATCGGCGCAATCCGGCTCCGCCGGTAGGCGTTCGTCCTCTCTCCGGCCCAGGTAGTTGTAAAGGAAATTGCGCTCCGGGTTGCGCAGCACCGGCTCCAGAGAGGGGAAGCTGAGGGACTGCTCGGGCGGGGCATCGAACAGGCGCTCGACCCAGGCCGCATAAAGGGCCCGCGTCGCCAGCTCCCAATCCCCGGGGCCGTCTGTCGTGTTGCGGCCCCCGACCTCCACCTCCCGACAGGCGGCGACTCGGCCCGCACGTTGCGCCTCGATGCGGTAGCTGCCGCGGCCCGGCCGGAAGACGGTCGCGTACAGGCTCCACGGCGGCCCGCCATTGCTCCTGGTACGCACCGACAGGGGGCGTCCCGCCGGGTCGTAGACCGCGAGCCCGGCCAGGGGGCCGTCGGTCGCAACCGCCAGTATTTCCAGCGGCGCGTCCGGCGACGGGTTCGAAGGCGCCGTCCAGACGCGCACCTCGTCGCCCTGAGTACAGCGACCCGGGGCCGGGTAGGAGACGCGCGGGACGGCCAGCATCAGGGTTAACGCGAGAAGACACAGAGAGGCGGCGCGTGCTGACATGGCAAAGGAGGAGCTCACCGATGGTCAGCCGAGTCTACTTTGACGGCCACCGCCGCGCCAAACGGGCCGTGGAGCCTTCGGGTGCGGTCACATGAATTGGTCCGCCGGGACCCGTTTAGGGAGTTCCGGACGGCGGACAGGGATAGATCTCCGCGAGCAGCGCCGGAACGACCGCGTCTGCAGCGGCCGTCCGGTCCGGGTAGCGGCGCAGCCGGGCCAGGACCTTTTCGACGGTGCCCTCGATGGATTCGCCATCCGGGACGCACCAGCGCGCCGTCGATCCCTCGGACCGGCCGACCTTGCACTCGCACGGGGCCGCGAACCATTCGCACATCGCCGCCTCCAGCCCCTTGTTCCCCTGGGCCAACGCCCGGTCACAGACGGACACCAGCTCGGCGACCGAGGGCTCGCCGGCGGCGGCGTTGCCCGCTGCGAGGAGCGCGATCGACACGAGCAGGGCGCGGCTGGAAAGCCGGTGGCCGAAAGAGTGCCTCATGATCCGGTCCGATATCGCATATATGTGTTCGGCAGAGACAGGTCGGCGGCGCCGTGTGGGACGGCGCCCGCGGCGGAGATTATCGCCGTTCCGGGGCGATGCCCCAAACCTCGATTCGATACATTAACTGCGGGTCGGCCGTGGGAATCGGGGCAAGCGAACGGACACGGGCTCTAAACCACCCAATGGTTCGAAAAAAAACAGCGATCCCGAGGCTGGAACCGCCGCGTCCGCACAGCCACTGGACGACGGCTCCACCTCGGGTCTGCCGGCGTCTAGATAGACGCTGATCAAGCTCCATCCCGGCACCCGATCAACTCGCGACTCCAAGGCGCGGTCTCTCAGTCGCGCGGGAAGCGCAGTCGTTCAGCGCCTCCCTAGGCCGCGCGGCGCCACAGCAGGTGCTCCACATGCCTATGCACCGAGCCAGCGTCCTCGCGGGTCAGGTCCTTGGTCAGCTCACCCTTGACGATGCGCGTCAGGCTGCGGCCCATGGCCTCACGGAGCAGGCCGAGAAAATGCGGAGGGGCTACTACGCAGAGCCCGTCGAAGCGCCCCTCGTTCAGGCCCGCCCCGAGCCGCTCGGCCACCTCCTTCGCGAACCGAATGGCCACCTGCTCCTTGGGGTCCACCGCCGTGCCCATCGCGTGGCGCTGTCCCCCGAGCCGGTCGAACGCCCGACCTGGTTTGTCCGACTTCAACGCCTGGGGCTGGAGCCGCTCCTCGGGGTTCACCAGGTCGGTGACCTCGCGAAGGGGCTCGAGCCGCCCGGAAGCCTCGAAAATGCGGGCGCGGGCCGCGCTCGCCACGATCACCCAGTTCTTCATGGAATGCCTCCCTTACAGCCGACATCGCGTGTCCCACCCGGAGCCGCCGCCTCGGTTCGGGACAGCGCCTCGGGAGGGTGCCCTCGACTTAACTGTAGTCCACGCGGAGCCCGCGTGAGCGGGATTCGCACGCCCGCGGGATCGTTGGATATTCCAGGGATCGGCGGTTGCAGGACACGGCCATGGCCGCCGGGTTGCGGCTATCGGTCCGGGTCGGTATTGCGGCCAACCAGCGGGACGAAGGCCACCGGCAACAGGCTCCGCTCGCCGATGCGGCCGTCTCTATCGCGAGACAGCAACAGGAGCTCCTGACCGCCCCACCGCCCGCCCACCGGGACGATCAGCCGTCCGCCTTCCTTGAGCTGGGCGGTCAGCGCCGGGGGTACGGACTCCGAGGCGGCGGTCACCATGATCGCATCGAATGGCGCCTGCTCGGGCCAACCCAGCCTGCCGTTTCCTTGGCGCACCCGCACATTGGTGTAGCCCATGCCCGCGAGCCTCTCGCGCGCCGCTTCCGCGAGCTCGGGGATGATCTCCAGGCTGTAGACCTCCCCGGCCAACTCCGCGAGTACCGCCGCCTGATATCCCGAACCCGTCCCAACCTCCAGCACGCGATTGCCGGGCGCGATTTCCAGCAGCTCGGTCATGATGGCGACGATATAGGGCTGTGAGATGGTCTGACCGTGACCGATGGGCAGCGGAAAATTGCCGTAGGCCGAGCCGCGCTCGGCCGCGTCGACGAAATCGTGCCGAGCGACCCGACGCATGGCCCCCAGCACCCGCGGGGAAAGGGCCTGCCGGCCAGTGTAGGCGGCGGTTGCGCGCACCTCCCACTCGATCTCGTCGATCAGCCGATCGAGGTCCTTGCGGGCTGCCGGGTCCATCGCTTCATCGTGAAAAAGGGCGCCGACGGCGCTCCGGGACTCCCTCTGCCGCGAGAGGGACGAGGTGCTGGGCGCCGGATAAGGCGCCCTTGCCGTCTTGCATGCTGAACTGTATTGGCGGATTGCTCGCTTATCGCGCGCTCAAGGTACGCCCGTCGGCTACGTCCAGGGACGGGTACATCTGGTGAATCGGCGGACGCGGGGGCGGCGTGGCGCCCCATTGGGGCGAGGGGTCGACCCTATGCTGATCAACGAAACCCCGCTGCTCCCCCCACGCGGGGTCCGGGTAAGGACCCTGCCACCTGCCGCTCGCCCCGGGCACTTGCTCTAGCGGGCGAAAGCTGTAGCCGCCGAAGCCGCGCTGGGGATAAACGGGACGCGTGCCGTACGAAGGCGTCGGGGCCGATTCCGGGGCGCGGTAAGCCGGTGGCTCGTAGTGTGCCCGGCTCTCGATTCCATAGCGCCGTTTCTCGCTTTCGCTCAAGGGCCTGAACCTATAGCCCTCGGTTGGATCGTAGGCCTCCTGCGCCAGCGGGTAGCCCACGCTCGACGATGGGCCATCGCCGTACCCGTGCCCGTAGCCGCCGCGAGCAGAAGGCTCGGGTACTCCGCCGTAACGCTGATCCGCGGGGCCGCCGCCATAGGAGGGCTGTAAGGCTCGCCCATAGCGTTCCGCGCCCAGCCAGCGCGCGGGAGGGCTGTCGTAGGTCCGGGCGGTCGGACTGGGTCTTGCCTCAGTTGGTGCGACGCGGTAGCCCGAATCCGCGTCACCCACCCGCTTTTCAGCGTCGGGGGTGTCGTCCCCCGGCCAGAACAGGTAGACGCCGACCAGACCTGCCGCCACCGCGAATATGTAACGCTTGTTGTTCACTTCTTGATAATCCGGCGATTTCCTTAATCTCGTAGTTTGATTCTAGACCAAATTTAAAGTTTCGGGGGTAACCAGAAAATATTTCTTCTGTTTTTCAGGCTCAATCGTGCGCGGATTCCCAGAATCCACGGCGGACAGACACCACGGAGGTGTGTCCGCGAATTGAGATAGCAAGGAGTATTGCGACTCGGAGCGTCGCCGGTGACCGCGCGGGTAGGGAGAACCAGGCGCGCCAAGGCGTGGCCTCGACAGGCGGCCGCGTCCAGCCCGGCGATCGAACGATCGGCCGGGGCGGATCAGACAGTCGCCGCCGGCTCTCGAGTCGACTCGGGCGTCACTTCTTCTGCAGATACACGTAGGCGGTCTTGGTCGTCGACTTAGCGTTAACCCAGTCCCCGAGTCCGGATTGGATCGCCATATAGGCGTCGTAGGCCCGATGCGCCATCTTGGCCGTGTAGCCTTCTTCCGGGTCCTCATACTTGAAGCTGAACTCGACAATCAGGGGCTTGTCGTCGGTCTTGCCGGGATACCAGAGGGTCAGACAGCATACCGCGAGGACCTCGGGGTCCTTGCGGATCTTGAAGCTGGTGCCCTTCACGACCCGCTCATAGGCCGTGAAGCCGCCGACAACCTGCAGCTTCGCGGCTTCGGGAAACTCGTCGACCGCCTGCGGGAGACCCGGGTAGATGGCCTTGACGTCCGCGAGTGTCGCGAGCTTGGTTTCCGGCGGGACGATGGTGTTGCTCGAGAAGCTATAGAGCTTCAGGAACTCGGGCTTGATGTCCTCCTCGAACTTCAGGTCAGGCTTGAATCCTTCGGCGGGCAACATGTCCCTGCCCTGGCTGATGTAGCGGTCCGGGTGCCGAAACTTCAGGGTCACCTGGCGCTCGTTTAGCTCCAGGTCCACCCGCTCCCTGACGACATAATCGTGCGACCGCAGCCAATTGTCCTGGGTGTCGAGGAATCGGACCTGCCGCCTCTTTTGCTCGACGTCCTCGGTTCCGCTGACGGACACCGCGTGGGGGACGATGATCGAGACCAGGTCGCCCCAGAGCGCACCGGCCGTCTCCCGCAGCTTGGGCTCGTCGCCCCTGAACTTGGAAGCCCGAAGAATGATCTTGTATTCGCGGGAACCGACGATCTGCATTGCTTACTCCGTAATCGACGTCTCGTTTTTCCGGCGCACCCGGCACCCGCCTGGCATAGCGGCACAGGGGGTCCGGGGCATGCCCGTTGTTCTGAATCGGAAACCTTCGTTTCACTCGTCCACCGCTCGGGCGGCTCCAACGAAAAAGGGGCCAGAAGGCCCCAATAGCCATCCGCGCGCCCTCGAAGGGCGCGCTTATCGTTGTCACATGAAGCTGTCGTGGACGATGTTCTTGTACCAGCTATGGGCGTATTCCACCTCTCGGGCGTGCGCCCAATCGGGGGCGTCCATCGGCGTCAGTCCGCCGGCGCCTGGAACTTCCGCGATCTTTCCGTCCTCGCCGAGCTTGTAGACACCGGCCACCGAGATACCCCAGTCGGGTCCCGCGATCGAGTAGCAGGTGTTCACATAGGCCGGCACGCCGACCTCGATCCCGTTCAGCATGGCAACCACCGCGGCCGCGCAGACTTTGGCCTGGCTGTTGGCGGCGTAGCCTGACTTGGGCATGGCGCCCGCAATACTGGCGTCGCCGATGACGTGCACGCCCTTGTGCAGCGTCGACTCGAAGGTCTTCTGGTCCACGGGGCACCACCCGGAATCGTCGGCCAGTCCGGAGGCCTGCGCAACGGCACCGGCACGCTGGGGCGGGATGACGTTCAGGACATCGGCCTTGATCTCGTCGCCGAAGCTGGTCTCGGCCGTCATGCCGCCGGCATCGACCTTGACCACGGCCGCATCCGGACCCGGACGCCACTCGATCATGCCGGGGAAGAACTTCTCCCAGGCCTGCGTGAAGAGTCCCTGCTTGGAGAACTTCTGCTTGGCATCGAGGATCAGGATCTTCGACTTGGGCTTGTTCGCCTTCAGGTAAATGGCTATCTGGCTGGCGCGCTCGTAGGGTCCCGGCGGGCAGCGGAAGGGGTTCGGCGGGGCGACGATAACCACGGTGCCGCCATCGGCCATTGCCTCGAGCTGGCCGCGAAGGATCTTGGTCTGCTCGCCGGCCTTCCAGGCATGCGGCAACGTGTTCGCGACCTCGTTACTGTAGCCTTCGATCTTGTCATACAGCAGTTCGATACCAGGGGCGACTACACAGCGGTCGAACGCCAGCTCCTGGCCCCCGGCGGTCTTGACGACCTTCTTCTCCGCGTCGATGGCCGTGGCGGAATCGAACACCATATTGATGCCGTGGGCCTTGAGTCCGTCATAATTCACCTGAATCGACTCCAGGGTGCGCTCCCCGCTCAATACCTCGTTGCTGAAGTAACAGGTGTAGTAGACCTCGTTGGGCTCCACGACGGTGACGTCGATGCTGGAATCTGCTCGCTTGATGTACTTGGCGACCGTGGCACCGCCAGTTCCACCGCCCACCACGACCACTTTCTTGGCCGCGCCGAGCGCCAGATGCGGCGCGCCAATCAGACCGAGGGCGGTTGCGGCACCAGCAGCCTTGACGAAATCGCGACGATTGATCTTCATAGTTCTCTGCTCCTCATTCCTTATTGCTGGCTGGCGTAATAAGCGAATACCGCCTTCAGGCCGTCGTCGCCCTCTTTCTCGAGCAGGTCATCGACCTTGCTGCGCATCTTCTTAGGCATCTCGCGACGGTCGCCCCGGAAATCCTCCATGGCGTTATGCAGGTACGGGATCCACTGCCCGGCCAGGATGTTGTACTCCTCGTCCTTCAGCGGCTTGCCGCCTTCGCTGTGGCACTTTTCGCAGTATTTGTCGTGCAACTTGGCGCCCTTGTCCGCCAGTGCCGTGTCGAACTCCTGCTTCGCGGACTTGTACTCCTTGCCGGCAAAGTACTTGGCCATCGCCTGGATCTCTTCGTCCGAATAGCCCTTCGCGATGCGCCCCATGACCGTCGAGTAGATGGTGCCTTCCTGGAACCCCTTCATCATCTCAACGAAATACTCGCCGTACATGCCGGCAATCGTCGGTGAGGCGGGGCCGACACTGTCACCGTCGGTGCCATGACAGCCGGCGCAGGTCTCGGCGAGCATCTGCCCGCTGGCGCCGGATATAAGCGCCGGCTTGGCGGGCTCGTCGGCCGCGAGCGAAAGGGTTGAAATGGACAGCGCTACCGCGCTGGCGAGCAGAGCCATCGTTGTTGGTGCTTTGGCCATGTTACCTCCTTATGGTAAGAGTCTGGCTTTTGGTTACTTCTTGCGGGCCCGGCCCGCGATGCAGGGTGGCCGCGGCGAAATAGCGGCGTCCGGTTGCATTCGTCTCCGGGGCGTGCTCAATCGTGGCATCCGGCGCGGTGAACCCGCTCAGGAACGCCCGGCGAGCAGACCCTCGGCTTCATTATTTCCCTTTTGTCTCGCGAGATCGGCGGCGGTGTGCCCGTGAGAGTCCACCAGCCCCGTGTCCGCCTTATGCTCGATCAGGGTCTTGATCAGCCCGTTGTGATCGGTGACCACGGCCTCCATCAACGCCGTTGCACCGTCTCGATCCTGGAGGTTCACATTGGCCCCGTTCGCGAGCAATGCCCCGGCGATATCTTCATGGCCCTGGCCCGCTGCCACAATCAGCGCCGAGGCCCCATCCTTGTCGACGGCGTCGACATTGGCCCCAAGTCCCAGCAGAGTGGTCACCTCGTCGAGGTGCCCCTGCTCCGCCGCGATCAGCAATGCCGTTGCCCCCCGCTTGTCCCGAGACTCGAGGTCGGCGCCGCCTTTGACCAGCAGCGGCAACACCTCCGCGTGTCCCTTCTCGGCGGCTTGCATCAGCGCGTTCTTACCTTCCTTGTCGGAGGCCTTCGGGTCGGCCCCGCGGTACAGCAGCTGCTCGACCATATCGGTTATGCCGTAGCGCGAGGAGATCATCAGCGCGTCCCAGCCGGCGCGGGTGCGGTCGTGCAGATTGGCCCCCAGCTCGATCAGCATGGCGCTGATGCCGATGTGACCGTTCTCGGCCGCGAAAGTCAGCGCGGTGCAGCCGGCAACCGTACGCGCATTGATACTCGCGCCCCGGGTGAGCAGCAGGGCCACGGTCTCGAGCTCGCCGACCTCCGTGGCCATCATAAGCGCCGTCTTGCCGAACTGGTTGGCGGAGTTGACGTCGGCCCCCTTGTCGAGCAGCGCCTCGGCGGTTTGCAGATCACCGACGATCACCGCGCGGCGCAGCTCGGTGCCGAGGTCGGGCTCCGCGGCGCTCGCCGACAGCGCGGCCGCGAGCAGAAGGGCGCCGCAGATCAGGGGGGTCGGCTTCGAAATCATAGGAGGGTCTCGCGGCTCACTAGCGCGACGCGGGGTCCACGGAATCCGTCTCCGGTCACTTGGCTTCCCCGGACGTGTCCGGCTCATCGGGCTCATCCGGCTCCTCGTGCGCCAGTCCGGTATGGCACTCGATGCAGGTCTGACCCTTGTCCTCCGCATTGGCGTGCTTGCTGCGCGCGCTGCGGTCCTGCGCCGAAAGATCCATGTTGGCGAAATCGTGACAGTTCCGGCACTCGCGCGAGTCCGTGGATTTCATCTTGGCCCAAACCCGGGTTGCCATATCCCAGCGGTGCGCCTCGTACTTCTCCGGGGTGTCGATGGTACCCAGTATCTCGTGGAAGACATCCTTCGCCGCCATGACCTTGGCGTACATCTTGGGCAGAAATTGCTGGGGCACGTGGCAATCCGAGCAGGTTGCCTGCACGCCGGAGCGATTCTTGTAGTGGATGGTTTCTTTGAATTCCTCGAGATTGACCTGCATGGAATGGCAGGAGGTACAGAACTCCATCTCGTTGGTGTAGGCGACGCCGAAGTTGAAGGCGCCGGCAAAGGCGATGCCGGCGAGGAACACCACGCTCAGTATGATCAGGGTTTTCTTGCGGGTGGACCGCGGACGCGTTGACATCGGACCTAAGACCTCGGTGGTGTCCTGCGGACAGGTACTCCGGCTGCGGCCCCCCTTGCCCTCGCCGTACCCTGTCGTCTCGCAGGCTGTAATTCGTTCTTATGCGCCGCGATGTTATGCCATGAGTTTCCGGTTGCCAAGGTGCAAGGGTCAAGTGCGAGCCGCGTCTATCCGGTTTGGGCGCGCGCGAGGGCTAGTCCCTCGGCGGCCCGCCGGGGGTTGCGGTCCGGCGCCAACACTGGGGTGCAGGGGAGGACGGGGATGAGCGCTCGCGCGGGCGCGGCGCGCGCTCCGGGCGCCACACTCTTCAAGACATCCACGCCGCCACGGAACACGAACACGCGGTTGTCGGGGACGTGCCCCCCTCACCCCGCCCTCTACCGCCGGGCGAGGGAACAAGAAGTCAGTCGGACAGGCGTCGCGCCCCGATGCCGCGCTCGCGCGCGAAGGCCAGCATGCGTTGGATGGGCATCACGGCCCGCTCACGCACGGCCGGATCGATATGGATCTGCTGGTCCCCGGTGCGCAGAACCCGCTCCAGATTCTGCAGCGCGTTCATCGCCATCCAGGGGCAATGGGCGCAACTCTCGCAGGTCGCGCCTTCACCGGCCGTAGGTGCCGCGATCAGGGTCTTTCCCGGTGCAACCTGGTGCATCTTCCAGAAGATGCCCTCGTCGGTGGCAACGATAAACTCCTTGTTCGGCATCTCGGCCACCGCCCGGATCAGCGTCGTCGTGGAGCCGACGACATCGGCCTGATCGACCACCTCGTCAGGCGATTCAGGATGAACCAGCACGGCGGCATTCGGGTGGAGCCTGCGCAGACGGTCCAGGGCGAAGCCCTTGAACTCCTCGTGGACGACACAGGCGCCATCCCATAACAGCATTTTGGCGCCGGTCATGCGCTCGACATAATGGCCGAGGTGCTTGTCCGGCGCCCATAGGATCGGTTTTCCCTGCGCCGCCAGGTGCTCGACCACCGGCAGCGCGATGCTCGAGGTCACGACCCAGTCCGAGCGCGCCTTGACCTCAGCGCTGGTGTTCGCGTAGACGACCACGGTGTGATCGGGATGGGCGTCGCAGAAGGCGGAGAACTCGTCCGCCGGGCAACCCTCGTCGAGGGAGCAGGTCGCCGCGAGATCGGGCATCAGCACCCGCTTCTCCGGGTTCAGTATCTTGGCGGTCTCTCCCATGAATCGGACCCCGCAGACCACGAGCGTCTCGGCGTCCGTTTCCGTGCCGAAGCGGGCCATCTCCAGCGAGTCGGCGACATACCCTCCGGTCTCCTCGGCCAACTCCTGTAGGTCGCCGTCCGTGTAGTAATGGGCGACGAGCGCCGCATTCTGTTGGTCGAGGAGCGACTTTATCCTGGCCTTTAGATCCGCCTTCTCACCCGGACTCAACGCGGGCCACTGCGGTTGGGGCGGAACCTGAATCGGTGGCCGCGGCAGGGACGTGCCAGTGGAAGTGTTCATGATCGATGCTCCCCGTCACTTTCGCCATCACTTGAGATAGTGGAGCCGGTCGCGCTCCCTCAGCCGGTAGACCCTCGCCGGACGATGACTGCCGCGGCGGCGCAACTCGCCGGTCTCCTCGATCTGCTCCAGCGCCAGCGCCCACTTGCGGAAATTGCGCTTGTCCAGCTCGGCGTCAATCAGCGTCTCGTAGACCTGCTGCAGCTCGCCGAGGGTGAAGGTCTCGGCAAGCAGCTGGAACGCGATAGTCGAATAGTCCAGTTTCGCGACCAGTCGCTGATGGGCCATCGCGATGATCTCGCCATGGTCGAAGGCCAGCTCCGGAAGATTCGCAATCGGAAACCACGCGGCCTCCGCGGCGTCGCTTGCGGCCCGGACCTGGATCCGATTCGCCGGGACCAGGGCGTAATAGGCGACGCTGATGATCCGCTCCCTCGGGTCGCGATCCGGGCGCCCAAAACTGTAGAGCTGCTCCAGGTAGACGCCGGTCACCCCGGTTTCCTCCGCGAGCTCGCGCGCCGCGCAGGCGTCCAGGTCCTCGTCGATGTCGAGGAAACCGCCGGGCAGGGCCCAACAACCCCTGAATGGCTCCCCGGAGCGACGAATCAACAGCAGTTGCAGCCGCTCGTCGATAACCGTGAAAACGACGACGTCCGTGGTCACGGCCGGGTGGGGGTAGACGTAGCTGTAGGTACCGGACATGTCGGTCGCGCCTTGTTCCTATTCGCGAAGATAGTGTAGTCCTTACACTAAATCAACGGCCGTGGTTTAGACGCGGGGTACCCCAGCCCCGTTGCCGGCCGTCGCCCCGTTGCCTCCATTCGAACCCGTGAGACACCGCCCACTTGCCGCGACCTAGTAAGCTTTGCCGGCAGTCTCAGGTACGCCCTCCGTACCGGTAGGCAGCAGAAATCAATTGGGTATGGCAGTTGCTTCAAACCACCGTGAAGCGATTGAGGGTACGCGAAGCCTTTGACTTCGCGACGACGGAGGACGCTAGGAGCGTCGACATGGGTCACAGATTGACGGAATTTTGCTCGCCGCATCCGAAAAGCGCCCGGTGCCATTCCGCAGAAACCGCGCTGAAGGGCGGCGGCCGTCTGAAGCGGATATCCAGTCAGCGCGGGATGACGCTGACCGAGCTGATGGTCGTCGTCGCGATCGTCGGTATCCTGGCCAGCGTCGCCGAAAACAGTTACAGCAGCTTCGTCTCAAGGGCACGGGTCACCGAAGGGCTGCTCATCGCCGAACGACTCAAGACAGCGGTCAACGAAACCTACACGCTGGATTCGGTCATCCCCGAAAGCAACTCGGAGGCAGGCCTCCCGGACGAGGCCAGCTTCTCGAGTCGGTATGTCGAGTGGGCGAGGCTGAAGCGAGTCGACGGCGAGATCCGCATCCAGGTGTCGTTCAGCGCCGCCGATCCCCAACTCGCGGGCAAGCGGCTGATACTAGTGCCGGAGGAAACCGGCTTCGGCATGCTCAAATGGACGTGCAAGCAGGCCGGTTTCGGGTACACGCTCCCCTACGACCTGACGCCGGCGTCCTGCCGGAACCCCTACTGGGACTGAAGCACGCCGACACCCGTAGCGTCAGTACGCGCTGGGCGGCCAAAGCGTCCGCCCGCCCCCTCGTCGCCGCGATGAGCTACATTGTCCGTAGCCCATGACCGCACGCGATTCCGAGACTAGGCGATGCCCGCTGACACGGCCCGCTGGGAGCATTTCGAGCACCGCGCGGACATTGGCGTGGCGGGCTACGGCGCGACGATTTCCGAGGCGTTCGAGCAGGCGGCCCTGGGCATGAGCGCCGTGGTCTGCGATCCAGCCACGGTCGATCCGGCCGAGCGGGTCGAGATCGACTGCGAAGACCCCGATCCGGAGCTCTTGCTCGTGGACTGGCTGAATGCCCTGATCTTCGAGATGGCGACGCGCCGGATGCTGTTCTCGGGCTACCGGGTACACCTGGACGGCGCGCGTCTGCTCGGCGAGGCCTGGGGAGAGGCCGTCGACCCGGAACGGCACCAGCCGGCGGTCGAGGTCAAAGGGGCCACCTATACCGAGCTCGCGGTGCGGCAGCTGCCCTCGGGCGGTTGGCTCGCGCGCTGCGTTCTGGATGTCTGACCCGCGAGATCGCTCCATGGAAATCAAGACCTTTACCCGGCTCGACGAGTCCCGCTGGCGCATCGAGCCGAGGGGACCGATGCGCGTCCCCGCCGTGATTTTCGGCAGCGAGTCGCTGCTCCGCGCCATGGACGACAAGGTCCTGGAGCAGGCGGCGAACGTCGCCAGCCTGCCGGGCATCGTCGGAGCGGCCTATGTGATGCCGGACGGGCATTGGGGCTATGGATTCCCCATCGGCGGCGTCGGTGCCTTCGACGCCGCCGAGGGTGGCGTCGTCTCCGGCGGCGGCGTCGGATTCGACATCTCCTGCGGCGTGCGCACACTGCACACGGGCCTCGACCGTGGGTCCGTCCTGAAGGCCCAGGACGCACTGGCGGACTCCCTCTATGCCCGGATACCGGCCGGTGTTGGCAGCACCGGCCAGGTCCACCTTGACCGTCACGGCATGGATGCCATGCTGGCCGGTGGCGCCGCCTGGGCCGTCGACCAGGGTTTTGGCCACCTCGAGGACCTGGCGCGGATCGAGGAGCGCGGCCGCGCCTCGGGCGCCGAGCCGTCGCGGGTACCCGAGCGGGCCAAGAAGCGGCAGCAGGACGAGATGGGCACGCTGGGCTCGGGCAACCACTACCTCGAGGTCCAGGAGGTCACCGAGATCTATGATGCGGAGACCGCCGCCGCCTTCGGCATCCGCGCGGGAGACATCAAAGTGAGTATCCACTGCGGATCCCGCGGACTCGGCCACCAGATCGGCACCGAGTACCTGAAGCGCATGGCGGTCTCCGCCCAGCGCTTCGGCATCCGGCTCCCGGATCGCGAGCTCGCCTGCGCACCGATTGACTCCGACGTCGGACGCGACTATCTGGGCGCCATGCGGGCGGCGATCAACTGCGCCCTGGCCAACCGTCAGATCCTCACCCACCTGGCGCGCCAGGTCTTCGCCGAACATTTCGGGACCGACCTGACCCTGCTCTACGACGTCTCGCACAACACCTGCAAGCTCGAGGAGCATAGGGTCGACGGCCGCAAGCGACTGCTCTACGTGCATCGCAAGGGCGCGACCCGCGCCTTCGGCCCGGGCCACCCGGATTTGCCCGATGAACTGCGCGCGGTGGGTCAGCCGGTCCTGATCGGCGGCACCATGGGCACCGCCTCCTACGTCCTCGCCGGGACGGACCAGAGTATGGGACTCGCCTTCGGTTCCGCCTGCCACGGGGCGGGACGCGCGATGAGCCGGAACGCGGCGAGCCGCCGCTGGCAGGGACGGGCGGTACAGAACGAGCTTGCGAGCCGAGGTATCGTCCTGCGCAGCCCGTCGCCCCGCGGAATCGCCGAAGAGGCCCCCGGCGCCTACAAGAACGTCGACGAGGTCGTCGAGTCGGCCGACCGCGCGGGTCTCGCCCGCCGCGTGGCGCGGCTGGAGCCGCTGATCTGCATCAAGGGTTGACGACCGGGATCGGGTGTCGCGGCCGAGCTACCCTGTCGGGCCAGGCACAACCGGGTCCGCTCCCTTTCCTGCCCGTTCCGGTACAGGAACCCGAGGTCGACGCTGCCGGCCCGGACGGATATTCTGATTCACCCAGACCAGATTCCCGGGGTCGTGCCCGCGCTTGATCTCCACCAGCCGCGGGGCAAGGTTCGTACAAGGGCTCTTCTACCCTGCGAAATTCAGAACCGGCCTCGGCAGGGACCAGAATTGAGGGCACTTCGAAAAAGTTGAGGTGCCCGTGCTGGGCCAGGATGTCCCGTCATTTTCGAGCACGCAAGCGCTTGAAAATGAAGCGAAGCGGAGATCGCAATCTTCGCTTCGCGTCTCGCAAAATCTCAGGCATGGGGTTTTTCGAGATCCCCATAACGGAATCCTCGCCTCAGCCCGAAGCCGGCGCCAGCGAAATGCATCAAGCCGCCGCTTGCCTCCACAGGGTGAGCGTCCTCACTGGGCCGACACACATCACCGATAGGCGCTTGTTTCAGAAATACTCATTCACCGAGCGAGCGGCGGCTCGTCGCCATACCTGTTAGGCCCCGCTTGCGTTGGCCGTGTGAGCCACCAAAGGATCAGCCCAGCGAGTACGAGCTGCACGATCCCGGCGACACCAAGACTTGCCATGCCTAGCCCGCTCGCTCCAGCCCTGACTGCCTCCTGGTCTACGCTCGTCGCCTCCAAATGCGCGACGCCGAAGACGCCGAGCATTAGGGCGAGGATCATAGCGACTGATACAGTCAGGGGAATCAGCAAGTACCAGCCGGGTCTGCCGGAATCGTGCAACCGTCGCCAGCCTACCGCTAGCAGCGGTAGGAAGGTCGCGAGAGAGAAGACGGGGCTCGCAATCTGCGTAGCTGGCTCCTGCGTCGTCTCAATGCCGAAGATTGCGCCATCGATGAACGTGGCGATGACCGAACCCAGGACGATGAAGAGGAAGAACCACCAGTACTCCGGGCGCCGTGCACGACCCGAGAACGTGAGATATTTGCTGAAGCAGGTTCTGACCGCCGTTCCGAAACCCATACCTTAATCCCCTATCTCTCGGCGTTACTTCAGCCGCAAGGCCGCGCAAGCGCCCGCCGCCCGCGTTTCCCGAATGCAGGGTAACACGATGCCGCCTCAACCCAGGGTCTGGCGTTGCGGCGCGGCGTTGTCGGCAGAACGACCACGACACGTGAGCAAGGAAAACACAGTGCTGAGATTTCTCGGTGCGAGCCAGAAATACGTTGATTCCTTTCCTAACCAGGCCTAATCCTCGGTGGGCGGGTACGACCCACAGCGAGCACGCAGGCAAGCGGCTCGACCGTCCGCATAGGACGCAAAGCGGACGCTGAGAATCCGGATGCACAGCCGAGTCCTTCGGCTTTCGCGGTGCTGGTAATCCGCCGAGACGACTTGTGCCCGCTGGATCGCAACCCGGGTGCTCTCGGAATCGGCGAGGGTTAGAATCGCCTCTCGTGTCGGGGGAGACCAGCGATGAAGGACAGTATCGAGCGACAAGACTATCTCTCCCTGGTCGAGGTCTTCGCAGCTCATCCGGACTTCAGGACCGAAGACGGTCGCTGGAAGCTGGTCGACCAGGCATTTCGCGGCATCCCCGATGCAGAAAGGGCGAAAGGTGGCCTGGACCTCCGCGACCCGCCTCGCAACGCGGCCGCGTCCCTTGTCGGGAGGCTCCTCGACTTCGGTCGCCTGGCCCAACGGCACACCCTGTCACTGGTTCTGGAGGCCCTGCGCGAGCGGGTCGGGGATGACCGGCGGGAGGAGCTCGATCGCCTCATCGGCGTGCTGGATGGGCACCAAGGGCAAACCCCGATCTCCCCGCCCAGGGCAGGAGCGGAATCCCCGCGCAACACGCATCAGGGAGCAGACCCATGCCGGAAACCTCGACCATCCTCTTTCTCGCGGCCAGCCCCGACGGGACGCAGAAGCTCGCCCTGGATCGGGAGGCCAGGGAGATCCGAAGCAAGATTCGCGCGGCCGATCATCGCGACTCGCTGGTCTTTCATACCGAGTGGGCGGTGCGGCCGGACGATCTCCTGCAGTATCTGAACGAGCTCCGCCCGCAGGCCGTGCACTTCAGCGGCCATGGGACGACGGGCGAGCTGATCCTGAACGACGAGGACGGGCGCGCGAAGCCGGTCAGCAGGGCCGCCCTGCGGGCCCTGTTCGGCCTGCATGCCAAGACCGTTCGCCTGGTGGTGCTCAACGCCTGCTTCTCCAAGGCGCAGGCCGACGCCATCGTCGAGGTGATCGACTGCGCCGTGGGCATGAGCCAGGCCATCGGGGACGAGGCGGCCATCGTCTTCGCGGCGGCCTTCTATCGGAAGCTCGGCTTCGGGGATTCGGTGCAGGCGGCCTTCGACGAGGGGCGCGTCGCCCTGATGCTCCAGGGCATCCCCGAGGAGAAGACCCCCGTGCTGCTCGTGCGCAGCGGGGTGGACGCGAGCCAGGTGTTCCTGGTCGGGCCGAGCGCAAACCCTTCCTAGGCCCGTCGCAGGCCGCGCCGGGCGCGGCGGGTCCCCAGACTCCGGCAAGTCCACCGGCGAGCGCGCCGGACATGCCGCCCGCGCTGGCCATGCTGCGCGATGCGGTTTGCGAGGCCGGCGACGTCCCGGACCTGGCCGTCGAGACCCTTCAGGCAATCCTCCGCCACCCGCCCGCCGACCTGGACCAGTATCGCCTCGGCCGGATTGCCGAGTGGTCGCAGCCACGCTACGCCATCGACAAGCGCTTCACGCGCCTGACCCTGCTGCTGGACCAGGGACCGCAGGCCGAGGGGCCGCGCTGGCAGCCCCAGCGAAGCTTCGATGACCTGCGCGACGTGCTCGCCGAGGCGGATGACCCGGCGCTGGTCCTGCTCGGGCCTCCGGGCTGCGGCAAGAGCACCCTGCTGCGGCGCCTGGAGCTGGACCTCGCGGTCTCCGCGCTGCGGGCCGATGCGGGGACGCCCGCCCCGATCACCTTCTTTCTGCCGCTGAGCCGCTATCCCGCCAGCGCGCCCGGGGCGCCCCTGCCGCCCCCCGGGACTGGCTGGAAAGGGAGTGGACCCGCGCACTACCCGGGTTGCCGCCCCTGCCCGAGCTGCTGCGCGGCGGCCGCATGGTGCTGCTCCTCGATGCGGTGAACGAGATCCCCCACCGCGACGAGTCGGACTACGGCGAGCGCATCGCCCTGTGGCGCGCGCACCTGGCCGAGCTGACTCGGCTGTTCCCCGGCACCCGGGCGGTCTTCACCTGCCGCAGCCTCGACTACAGCGCCTCCCTGTCCACCCCGGACCTCCCGGTGCCCCACGTGCGCATCGAGCAGCTCGCGGACCCCCAGGTGGAGGAGTTCCTGAACCTCTACAGCCCCGAGCACGGGCCGGCCCTGTGGGCGCAGCTACGCGGCACGCCCCAGCTCGATCTGTTCCGCTCGCCGTTCTATCTCCGGCTGCTGCTGGCACAGGCCGGGGCCCAGGCCGGGGCGGGCGGGCTGGCGCCTGGCGGCCGCGCGGCCCTCTTCACGGGCTTCGTCCGCCAGGCCCTCCTGCGCGAGGTCACCGCGGCGAATCCCCTGTTCCGCCGGGGCCACCTGCTCGATCGGCGCGACCACGAGCGCCTCGCGCGCAACGAGTGGCGCACCGCGGTCGACCTGCCCGGGCGCGGACCCCTGCTCCCCGCGCTCTGCCGCCTCGCCTTCGAGCTGCAGGGGCGGCGCACGCCTGGGGATGCCTCCCGCGTGCGCGCCCCCTACGACGACGCCCTCGACCTCCTCGGCGGCGAGGCGCGAGGACCTGCTGCACGCCGGCGTGGCCCTGCAGGTGCTGGAGGTGCAGTGGGAGGACGTGCTCTACGTGCACCAGCTCCTGCAGGAGTACTTCGCGGCCCGGGCCCTGGCCGCCGCCCCACGCCCGGACCTCGCCCGCAGCCCCTGGCGGGCGACGGACCTGTCGCCGCGGCTCGACCAGGTGCTGAGGGACCTGGCGGACTCCGACCCCCTGCCCGCGGCCCCGCCCACGGGCTGGGAGGAGACCTTCCTCCTGGCCGCGCCGATGGCCGGGTCGCCGGACGGCTTCGTCGCGGCCCTGGCGGAGGCGAACCTGCCGCTCGCCGGACGCGCGGCCGCCCAGCCCGACTTGGCGGTCTCCCCCGCGTTGCGCGACGCGCCTGGGCCAGGCCCTGGTGGCCAGGAGTCGGGAACCCGAGGCGGATCTGCGCGCGCGCATCGCCGCCGCCCGCGCCCTCGGGGAGCTCGGCGACCCCCGTTTCGAGCGCCGGCAGGGACCCCATGGGGCCTACCTGCTGCCGCCGGTGGTGTCGATCCCGCCCGGCACCTACCCCATCGGCAGCGACGAGGGGCTGTACCAGGACGAGGCCCCCGCCCACGGGTGACGCTGCCCGGCTTCGCCCTGGGCCGCTTCCCGGTGACCAACGCCGAGTGGCGCTGCTTCATGGACGCGGGGGGCTACGAGGACGAGCGCTGGTGGGAGGGCGAGGCCGATCGCCGCTGGCGCCGGGGCGACGACAGCGGCGCATCCTGCGGCGTGAAGTAGCCGATATTGGTCATGCCGTGGCGCTCGAATAACGGGATCGTATGATCAGCGAATCGCGCGTTGAGCCGCTCGAGACGGCCCGGCGCCGCCGTATAGGTGCGCAGCTCGAACACGCGGTTGGCCGTCTGCGCCTCGGCGGTGCCGATGAGATCGGTCAGATCACCAGCCATCCATCCGAGAGCGAACAGGCCCACACTCAGCGGAGCCAGAAAACGAATGTGTCCAAACATGGTCACTCCTTAACAACAAACTGCATTAATGGTTTGGCTCTGAATTCCCGCCGCCCGTCCAGGCGCGCGGCCTGCCCCCACCGCTCGGCAGGTGCCCGGTCGCGGAGCGCCGGCCGAACCGCGGCTTCCGGAATGCGCGCGGTGGGCCCAGCGCACCGACGCGACGGCCTCCTGCGCGACGCTCTCTCAGGCGAGCCGGGATTTGGCCTCTTTCTTGGATTTTTTCGCGGCCTTACGCTCTTTCGGGGTCATGGTCGGCTGCTTCTTGGCTTCCCTGGTCGGCTTGCGTTCTTTAGGCATGGTGCGGTTCCTCGTTTGTATCTCAGTCGCATCGCTCAAAGCGCGTCATTGAACAGCGCGTTAGACGGCAGCCATCAAATGATTCGCGCAGTCCGCTTCGATCTTACTCCCGATTTCCGCCATTGGGCAGCGCGTGGATCAGTTCGGTCACCGGCATCCACGGTTGCCCAACAACTGAACCGTAGCTGCTGCTGCACCAGCGCGCCTATTCCCGCTCTGCCGCGCTGGCTCCAGCAGGATCTCGACTCATCGAGATCAATACGAACGCCGGCGGCGCGCTGCTGAATGCCGCGCTCGAATAGATGCCCTCCGATGCCTCGACACGACCACGCAGACTGCGGGGATCGTTCACTGCCCGAGCAGCATGAGATTCCCCATCGTCCAGAACACTCAAGCTGCGATGATCCCCCTCTTCGAAGAAAGCCGGTCAGGCCGCTCCCCACGGGTTATCGATCACGAAACGCCAGGAGCCGTCCGCTTGGCGGCGCAGCACATCGGCGTTATTGCCCGCGAGCTTCACCTCGGTGACCGCTTCGTATCGAGGCCACAAGTTGCCGCCAACGAAGGGTCTTATAGACCCGTCGAACGGTCGCGCACAAGAATTGTCCATATCGGTCACCCGATACCCAGGAGCTTCGAAGCATTCTCCGTCCACCAGAGTGATGTCCAAAGGAAGTGAGCGGTAATCATCCAGCCTAAAAGCAGAGAGACTCCGACGAGATAGGACCGGTGCGGTATTCGCCGTTTGACGATCTCGTAGATAAGCGCTGGAGCGATGAGCACGGACAGATAAAAATGTCGCGCATCAACGAGGTTCATACCGAAATCCGGTAGTACGTTGGTCACCGACAAGAGCCGGCCGAGACCAGGAATCATCAAGACCAGTGTGGCCAGGATCATCATTCGTTTGTGAGATTCGTTGTCCTTGCGGCGCGTGAGCATCGCCCAGATATAAAAAAGCGGGAACAACAAATAGCTCGCGCCATGAATCAGTAAGATGGAGGAAGCGTATCCCTGCAGCTGGGCGACTCCATCCGGCTGCGCAACCGAGGAAATAACAACCGCAGACTCGACCTCAAAAGTCTCCACGCCCCATAGGTCCATGCCGTACATGGTGATCAGTATGCAAGGCGCCAGAACGAGAGAGAGCAGGCCGAGTGTCCTGTGCGGGCCGCGTCTCCTCGTGTGGCCCAGAATTGACTGCGTGAGCAGCAACAGTAGCCATAACGACATTGAGGCAGCATGAAAATGCACGATCGATGACGGAAAAGGTTGCTGCCCAGAGTAAACCCTCGAGATCAGAGCGAAGGACGTCGGGGCAAAGCTCGCGACGGCTGTAACCACAAACAAGACCGCCATCAGCACGTATACCCGGTTAGATATCCCTCCCTTCTCTTCAGTCAGGCTTTTCTTCGGCGAGATCCGCCCGTATCGGGGCTTCCGGGCAACCGCGGCCGCCGTTACGTTCATGCGTTCACCCTCTGAGAATATCTGCTATCGGAGCCAGAAGCGGACAGATTAAACAGGGACTAACCATCCGGCGACTTTCAGCCAGTCGGCACAATGCCGGAAATATACCAGCCGAGTGCCCGCTTCACCCACGACGCTGCCCGCTGACCAACGCTAATTTTTCAGCAATTCGGCTTGAGCCGCTCGAGTGCCGTGTCGAGGTCGCCGATGTCGAACACGGCACCGTTCGTCTCGCCGAACGCCACGGTCGCGGCGCTGGAGTGTCGTGGCGCGAAAGATGGAAATGTCGTGCCGTTCAAGAAAAGGCGAGACGATGGAACACGAGACTGCAGACAACAGTTCGAAAATGCGCTCGCCGCCGCACTGTATCCAAAGGGTCAGTCAAGTGATTGTTTTGAGTGGTGGAGCCGAGGGGGGTCGAACCCCTGACCTCCGCATTGCGAACGCGGCGCTCTCCCAACTGAGCTACGGCCCCAACCTGCGCGGCGGCATTATCCTCTACGGGATGCGACCCTGCCAAGCCGCCCGGGGGTCGGCCGTCTGGCGCGCGACATGGTCTCGATGCGGACGCCTCGCCCGACACCGAGCAAGGCCTGGAGTAACGCATGCCGTCTGGCTTGGCGACCGCGGAAGCGCTCAGTCGGCGCTGTAGATCAAATACATCTGGCGCGGCAGAAAATCGTGCTGCGCCTGCAGTCGAAAGCCGGCCTGCCCAAGTTCCTGCGTGATCTGCTCGGGCGCGAAGCGGAAATGCGCAGGTGGCCCCTCGGGCGAATTCTGCCTGAAGTCGATGATGGCAAGCCGTCCATTCGGCTTCAGGAACGACCGTAGTGCGCTGAAGTAGGCCACGCGATTGCCGATGTGATGATAGGTGTCGACGATCAAAATGACGTCCGCCGGCTCGGGCAAATTGGCCCGGTCGGGCGCGGCCTGCACGGGCACGATATTGTCGAGGCCCTCCGCCTGCGCCCGCTGCCGGATGTGCTCGACCATGCTGCTCTCGATGTCCGCAGCCAGCACCTTCGGTGCCGCCGGTGACCTGGCGAGCCGAACCGTGAAATACCCGGTCCCTGCACCGATGTCGGCGACGACCTGACCCTGCTCGAGCTCGAGCGCCTCAATGACCCGCTCCGGCATCTGCCACGCGTCGCGCGCGGGATCGTCGAACGATGCAGCGTAGCGCTCGACGTCCGCGAAACTGTGCTGCATGTGATCGGGGGCAGCTTCGCCGTGGCCGCCCTGGGTATGGTGAGCCTCGTGCTCCTGCGCCTGGGCAGCGTGTGCATGAATCCCGGCCGCCAGCGTGACGGCGAGTGTGACGATAAAGGGTCGCATCGATACCTCCTCTGGGCTCAGCCAACTTTAGCTGATGACGGCCGCCCATCCCACTCCGCGGAACGCCGCCCTCAGAGGGCTACGCACCGAGCGGCTCTACCCCGATGTCCACTCCGCGCTCAGATCAAGCGCGCGCCCGCTGGGTGCCGCCTCGCTTGGCCATCGCGAGCACCAGACACAGCCCCAGCAGCCACCAGGGCCCCACGACGCCCCCGCCCCCGCCGCCCGCGGCGACCGGCTGCACGGTGACCGTTCGCGTAATCGTTGCGCTGGCGTTGCCGGCCCGATCGGTAACGGAGAAACTCACGACATAGGTGCCGACCAGCGACGTGTTCACGGCATTGTCGACGACGATGGCGCTCGTGAGATCCCCGGAGACGTCATCTACGGCGACGGCGCCCTGATCCACGTAGACGCTATTGGCTGAAACGGATACCGCTGCCGGACCGATGAGCTGAATCACCGGCGCCGTCACGTCGCCGAGTCCGAATCGCCCAGCGCCGTTGTTGCGCCGCACCTCCACACCCAGCGCGTTCGTGCCGGCCAGAATCAGATCAGGCATGCCGTCCGCGTCAAGATCGACCAATTCAGCGGCCGTCGCATCCGCGCGCAGCAGAGACTCCGCCATGAGCTCGAGTCCATTCTGGCTCGTGCCGAGATAGAGCTGATGCGTGGCGGACGTATTGAGCGCCAGCACATCGGCGTAACCGTCGCCATTCACGTCTCCGGTCAGCAGCTTGCTCGTTTCTGCCGCACCGAAGCCCAGCAGCAGCGCAAAGGAACCGTCGAGTCCGCCGCGCAGCACGACGTTCTCCGGATTTTCGAGATCGGCCGCATCGCGCGCGAGCAGCAGGTCCAGGGCGCCGTCGCGATCCATATCAGCGGCGGCGAGACCTGTGAGGCTGCCGAGCGCCGTGTGCGTCGCAACGAGCGCATAGGCCCCACCGGTGGAATGCTCGAACAGCGCAATGGCGCCGGGCTCGTCGAGCAGCACCGCGAGCTCCGCACGCGCGTCGCCCGCAATGAAGTCTCCTGCCACGAGGTCTCGCGCAGGGCGCGAATCGATGACCGTAAGCGGCGTAAAGGGCCCGAGGATCGCGGTGCCCTGCGCGCCTGTGACTGCAAGTTCCGGCACGCCGTCCAGATCGGCATCGAGCGTGACCGCAGCCCAGGCCGAGAATGCCGGCAGCTCCGGCCCCGCGGCAAAACTTTGCGCGCCCGAATTCAAGAACACGCGGCCATTCATGCCGTTGCGCGACAGCACCGCGATGTCGAGCAGGCCATCACCGTTCCAGTCGAGCAGCGCGAGCGCGTCACCGGCGCTGGTTCCCGGCGGACTGATCGGGGGTGTCGAAAACCGGGCACTGCCGAGGTTGTAGTACACATTCACGCGATCCCGCACGGTCGCCACGTCAGGAGCCCCGTCACCGTCGAGGTCGCCCACGGCGACGGCGACGGCCGGCTCCACGAGACGTTGAGCCACGACTTCGGCCAGGCTGCCGGCCAGGCTCAGGCTGCGCACGGCCGCATTGTTGCTTGCGGCGGCATCATCCGTCTCGAGACTCACGATCGCGGTCTGATCGCCCGGCGCTTGCTGCGAGCTCGACACCACGATCTCCGTCGCGGCGTTGGGCGGCAGCGGGGCAATCTCGCACTGCAGCCGAGTGAGGAACGGCCCAGCGTCGACGACGCTGCAGCCCGGCGGCGCCGTCAAGGTCACGGGCGCGCTGGCCGCGTACCAGTCGCCAAGCAAGACAGCCGCCTCCGACGTGCTCCCGGACAGGTTCGTGATCTGCAGGGTCCACCGTGGCGCCGCGCCCAGCGTGGCCGGATCCGGCTGCACGTCGATGGCCACCGACAGATCGTAGCGCCGCGGCACGATCTCGAGACTGAACGAGATCACGGCGGATGCGCCGCTGCCGTCCGTGGCCGTGACTTCGACCTCGTATGGCACGGCGCTCTCATCGAGCGACGTCGGCGTGCCGGACAGCTGGCCCAGGTCCGGGTCGAGCTGGAGTGAGCCGCTGGGTGGAAGTCCGCTGGCTGTAAATCGCAGGCTGTCGCCCGCATCGGGATCCGCGAAGCTCAGGGAGACATCCAGTGCATAGGGCTCGCCCTCGACGGCACGCTGCGCGGGGATAGGCTGTACAACCGTGGGCGCATCATTGGCCGCGGTCACGCTGATCTGGAGCGAAAACAGATTGCTGTCCAGCTGACCGTCGTTGACCCAGACTCCGACGCCGAGCGTACCGTTGAAATCTCGCGCCGGTACGACGCTCGAGCCAACGAGCTGGTAGTTGTCGCCAGCGGCCAAACGCAGTGAAAAGTCTTCCGGATAGCGGCTGTCCGGGTCCGCGACGACGAGATCCTGCAATTCGATCTGCAGCGCCTGATCCTCGGGCGTGGACAGCGCGCGTTGCCCGGTGATCACGGGCGCGACCGCGGCCGCCACGACGGAAATGATGACTTCCGCCTCGGAAGTGCTCGTGCCGTCGAACACCCTGTAGCGGAACACGTCGCTGTTGTTGCCGGACCCATTGTGGCGGTACAGGAAGGTTCCGTCGGGATTCAGAGTCACGGTGCCCCGTCGGGGCGCGCGCGACAGGATGGCCGTCAACGGATCGCGCTCGAAATCGAAATCGTTGGCCAGGACGCTGCTCTGGCCGCTATCGAGAACCGACACGGTGCCACCGCGCGCTACCGTCGCGTTGTCGTCTACCGCGAACGGGCGAAACCCGCTGGCCTCGGAGCTCGCCGGCCGCAGCACGGCAATGAGCACCGCCAGCGTCGGCACGAGCCACGAGGCCCAGCCGTATAATGAAGATGCCCGATCCGCCCATCGGGCCGGTCGTGCAAAGGACTCCAACGTAGCCACTGATCTTGTTCTTTTCATGTCGTGGAAACTGCTCTGTATTCTGGTGTGCTTCGCTACGAATGAGCAAATTCTCATCAAATACGAGGCCCTGCGTAGCCACTTTTTTTCATAATGTATGCACTGCAGCTTGAATTGCGCGCATCCGACGAGCGGCGTCGTGCTCGCCGTCGGCGCGCAAGCGCCGCGATGCGCAATTCGAAACCTCCGATACGCTTCGCCGCGGCGAATCGGCCCGGTAGCCGTCGGCCAAGAGGCCGTGCAATGGTCCGTCACGCACCAGGCGCGAGGCCGGCTGCGGCGCCACCCTTGACGCCGCCGAGGCGCGGCGCTTAGGGTTCCTGCTTGGAACACAGCGGCGCAGGGGCGGGACGCTCGGACGTAGCACGTCACTGCTCCCGCTGGCGCGACTCCGGAGGATGCATGCACAGGCGAGAGTTTCTGAAGACATCGGCCATGGTCGGCGTACCGGCCGTCGTGGCGGGCTGCGTCGATACGGCCAACGTGAACTCGCAGCAGCCCGCGCCGGCCAGCGCCACGAATCGGCCGATCCGGATCGTCATGGGCGGCTACAGCCCGTCGACGACGGGCTTCAGCCTGGCGCTCAAGCGTATTGGCGATCGCATCGAGGCCGAATTCGGCGACGACGTCGAGGTGCGCTACGTCTACGACATCCTCGACCTCGGATATCGCGGCGACGATATTCTGTGGCTCGTCGAGGACGGCGTGCTCACGGTCGGTTACCAGTCGAGCAGCTATCTGACCGAGCGCGTCCCCGACCTCGGGGTCGCGGATCTACCGTTCATCTTCCCCGACTCGGCAGCGGCCCGCGGCGCGATGGACGGCGAGTTCGGGCGCGTGCTCACGGAACGCGTCGAGGCGGGCATGGGCTATCGCATCCTCGGCTGGTTCGAGAACGGCTTCCGCCACATCTCGAACAACGTGCGGCCCGTGCGCACGCCCGCGGATCTCCAGGGCCTCAAGATCCGGGTCCTGCCGAGCAAGACACTCGAGCGAACCTTCCAGCTGCTCGGCGCGGATCCGATCATCCTGGATCTCTCTGAAGCCATTGCAGCGATTACGGCCAATCAGGGCACGCTTCTCACC
>CAVPOY010000032.1:0-10758 GCA_963707135.1 uncultured Gammaproteobacteria bacterium
AGGGTCGGCAATTACGCATGCGGCTTGGATATGCGATACTTACGCGTTTTTAGGCGCGATACGACCCGTCGCGGCTGCCGACAATCTGCTATTCGGCGTGCCGGGGCCTCGTCAGTGACGAGCCCCAGATTTCAAGGGCCAATCGAGGAGTAAACGAGTCCCGATGGACGAAAATCGAAAGAAGGCCCTGGCCGCCGCCCTGAGCCAGATCGAGAAGCAGTTCGGTAAGGGCTCCGTCATGCGCATGGGCGACGTTGGGGCCGTGCGCAACGTGGAGGCCATTTCCACCGGTTCCCTCGGCCTCGACGTCGCGCTCGGCATCGGTGGGGTACCCCGGGGGCGGGTGGTCGAGATCTACGGGCCGGAGTCCTCCGGCAAGACCACGTTGACGCTGCATATCGTTGCCGAAGCCCAGAAGCTCGGCGGGACCGCGGCCTTTGTGGACGCCGAGCACGCGTTGGACCCGGTCTATGCCGGAAAGCTTGGGGTGAACATGGACGAACTGCTGGTGTCCCAGCCGGACACTGGTGAGCAGGCCCTTGAGATTACCGACATGCTGGTGCGCTCCGGGGCCGTGGACATCGTGGTGGTCGATTCGGTCGCGGCCCTGACGCCAAAGGCCGAGATCGAGGGCGAGATGGGCGACTCCCACGTGGGTCTGCAGGCAAGGCTGATGTCCCAGGCCTTGCGCAAGCTCACCGGCAACATCAAGCGATCGAATTGCATCGTCATCTTTATCAACCAGATACGGATGAAGATCGGCGTCATGTTCGGCAACCCGGAAACGACGACCGGCGGCAATGCACTCAAGTTCTACGCGTCGGTAAGGCTCGACATCCGCCGCATCGGCAGCATCAAGAAGGGTGACGAGGTCATCGGTAACGAGACCAAGGTCAAGGTCGTGAAGAACAAGGTCGCGCCGCCCTTCAAACAGGTGGAATTCGACATCCTCTACGGCGAGGGCATCTCCCGGGAGGGCGAGGTCATCAATCTCGGGGTCTCCGAGGGCTTCATCGAGAAATCCGGCGCCTGGTACAGCTACGAGGGCAATCGGATCGGCCAGGGCAAGGACAACGCGCGGGTATTCCTGAAGGAGAACCCGGACATTTGTGCCGCGATCGAAGCCAAGGTCAGGGACAAGCTGCTGCCCAAGCCCCCCGGCGAAGCGGCCCCCGAGCCAGCGGCCGAGGCCTCACCCTGAGACCCGAGCCCGACGGTCAGACCGACGTCGTCGCCGAGGCCGAGCGCGTTGCCCTCAGGCTGCTCGCCGTCCGAGACCACTCGCGCCTGGAGCTTGTCCACAAACTGCGGGCGCGTGCAATTGCGGACGAGGCCGTGGATGCGGCGCTCGACCGGCTGGCCGCGGACGGCGCCCTCGACGAGGAGCGCATGATGGCCGCCTACGTGGCGGAGCGGGCCGGCAAGGGCTTCGGGCCGCTGCGCATCCGTGCCGAGCTGCGGGAGAGGGGCCTTCCCGATGACCGCATCGAGACCCATCTGGGGTCCATGGCCGAGGACTGGCCGGCGCGCCTGGCGGATGCGCATGACCGTCGCTTCGGAAGCGGCCGGCCGAGCGACAGCGCGGACTACGGCCGGCGCGGCCGTTTTCTGGAACAGCGCGGGTTTTCGACAGACATGATTCGGCGCTTTTTCCGTTGAAGCCGTAAGACTGACCTGATTCGCCCCAGACCGATGCGAGACAACCCTTTGAGTCCCGTCGCATGAGCACCAGTGCCGAGCTTCGAGCCAGTTTTCTCGATTACTTCGCGGAGCGGGGCCATCAGCGTGTGCCTTCGAGCCCCTTGGTGCCCGCGAACGACCCGACCCTGTTGTTCACCAACGCCGGCATGGTCCAGTTCAAGGACGTCTTCCTCGGCCGCGAGCGCCGCGATTACAGCCGCGCGGTCAGCTCCCAGCGCTGCGTGCGGGCGGGCGGCAAGCACAACGACCTCGAGAACGTCGGCTACACGGCCCGGCATCACACCTTCTTCGAGATGCTGGGCAACTTCAGCTTCGGCGATTATTTCAAGCGCGAGGCCATCGAGTACGCCTGGGACTACCTGACCCGCGTGCTTGCGCTGCCGCCCGAGCGCCTGTGGGTGACGGTGTTCACCGATGACGAGGAGGCCGCGCGGATCTGGCTGGATGGGATCGGGGTCGACCCGGCCCGGTTCTCGCGCTGCGGTGCGAAGGACAACTTCTGGTCGATGGGCGAGACCGGTCCATGCGGACCCTGCTCGGAGATTTTCTATGACCACGGCGCCGGGATAGCCGGCGGGCCGCCCGGGTCCGAGGACGAGGACGGAGACCGCTTCGTCGAGATCTGGAACCTGGTGTTCATGCAATACAACCGGGACGCGGACGGCAATCTGACCCCGCTGCCCAGTCCGTCGGTGGACACCGGGATGGGGCTCGAACGGCTCGCCGCCGTGATGCAGGGCGTGCACAGCAACTACGAGATCGATCTGTTCGAGCACCTGATCACGGCCGCGGCGGAGGCCACCGGTTGTGAGGACACCAACGACTATTCGCTGCGAGTCATCGCCGATCACATCCGCGCCACGGCGTTCTTGATTGCCGACGGCGTTGCTCCCGGCAACGAGGGGCGCGGGTATGTGCTGCGCCGGATCATGCGCCGCGCGATCCGCCACGGTTACCGGCTCGGGTGCTCGGAGCCTTTTTTCCACCGCCTGGTCGCGCCGCTGGTTGGCGAGATGGGGGCCGCGTACCCGGAACTAGCGGCGGCCCGGTCGCATGTGGAGCGGGTGATCCGCATTGAGGAAGAGCGTTTCGCGGAGACGCTGGACCACGGCATGCGCATCCTCGACGACACCATCGCGGGGCTGAAGGGAAACGAGATTCCAGGGGAGGCGGTCTTCCGGCTCTACGATACCTACGGGTTCCCGGCGGACCTGACCGCGGACATCGCCCGCGAGCGCGGGCTGACGGTCGACATGGACGGTTTCGAGCGGGAGATGGGACACCAGCGGCAGCGGGCACGGGCGGCGAGCCAGTTCGGAGTCGGCCAGAACGCCGATTTCGACTTCCAGGGCGAGAGCGATTTCCGCGGCTATGATCGGCTGGAGGAGACCGGCACCCTGGTCGCGCTCTACCAGGATGGCGTCGCCTGTGAAACCCTGGGCGAGGGAGAGGAGGGACTCGTCATCCTGGACGTCACGCCGTTCTACGCCGAGTCCGGCGGCCAGGTCGGCGATCGCGGCCGACTCGGCACCGAGACGGCCCGCTTCGAGGTGCTCGATACCCGCAAGCAGGGTGACGGCGCCATATGCCACGTCGGGCGGGTGACCTCGGGCCGCCTGTCCGTCGGCGATCAGGTGGATGCGCGGGTCGACGCCGGGCGGCGGCGGGCGACGGCGCTGAATCATTCAGCCACCCACCTGCTTCACGCGGCGCTGCGTCAGGTGCTCGGGGAGCATGTGCAGCAGAAGGGTTCGCTGGTCGGACCGGACCGGCTGCGCTTCGACTTCTCCCATTTCGAGGGCCTGAGTCGGGACCAGCTGCTGGCGATCGAGCGGATGGTCAACCGCGAGATCCGCGAGAACCACGCCGTGGAGACCCGCATCATGGACCTCGCCGATGCGAAGGCGTCCGGCGCGTTGGCGCTGTTCGGCGAGAAATACGCCGAGCAGGTCAGGGTGCTGCGAATGGGGGGCTTCTCGACCGAACTCTGCGGCGGGACCCATGTGCGGGCGGTCGGCGACATCGGCCTGTTCAAGATTGTATCCGAAGGCGGAATCGCTTCCGGTGTGCGCCGCATCGAGGCGGTTACCGGTGCCACGGCGCTGGACTGGATCGAGGCGGACGAGGATCGGCTGCTCAGGCTGGCCGGGCTCCTCAAGGGCGCGCGCGAGGATGTGGATCAGCGGGTCGCCCAGCTGCTGGAGCGCAACCGCCGTCTCGAGCGCGAGGTGGAGCAGCTCAAGACACGGCTAGCCGCGTCGGCCGGCCAGGACCTGGCGGCGCAGGCGGTTGAGATCGGCGGGATCAAGGTGCTCGCGGCGCGGCTCGAGGGCGCTGATCCGAAGGGGTTGCGCAATACCCTCGATCAGCTTAAGGACAAGCTCGGCTCGGCGGTCGTGGTGCTGGCAACCGAGACCGATGGCAAGGTGAGCCTGGTCGCCGGGGTGACGAAAGACCTCACCGACCGGCTGAAGGCCGGCGATCTGATTCGAGAAGTCGCGGCCCGGGTCGGTGGCAAGGGCGGCGGCCGCCCCGACATGGCCCAGGCGGGGGGGACCGACCCGGCTGGCCTGCCTAAGGCGCTCGAATTGGTGGATGGCTGGGTGCGCGACCGCGTCGCGTAGCGATAAACCGGCCGCTCGAGGGCGGCTATGGAGCAGTTCGGGTGCAGCTGCACCCGCGGTCTGGAGCACGCGCGCCCGCGCGATGCCGGGGGATTCAATGGCGCTTATCGTCCAAAAATACGGCGGAACCTCCGTCGGCACCATAGAGCGGATCCGTGCGGTCGCCGAGCGCGTCAAGCGTTGGCGCGATCAGGGTGACCAGGTCGTGGTCGTCGTCTCGGCGATGTCCGGCGAGACCGACCGATTGATCGGGCTCGCGAAGCAGATTCAGGAATCGCCGGTGCCCCGCGAGCTCGACGTGCTGCTCTCGACGGGTGAGCAGGTCACGATCGCGCTGCTCACCATGGCGCTCGAGGCCGCGGGCTGCCCGGCGCGCTCCTACACCGGGGCGCAGGTGCATATCCTCACCGACAGCGCCCACAACAAGGCCCGTATCCGGGACATCGATGCCGCCCGGGTCAGGGCCGACCTCGAGGCCGGGCGAGTGGTTGTGATCGCCGGTTTCCAGGGTATCGACGAACAGGGCAACATCACGACGCTCGGGCGGGGCGGGTCCGATACGTCCGCGGTTGCGATCGCCGCCGCCATCAAGGCGGACGAGTGCCAGATCTACACCGATGTCGACGGCGTCTACACCACCGATCCGCGCGTCGAGCCAAGGGCGAGCAAGCTCGATCGAATCACCTTCGAGGAGATGCTCGAGATGGCGAGCCTGGGATCGAAGGTCCTGCAGATCCGCTCGGTGGAGTTTGCCGGCAAATACAGGGTTCCATTGCGCGTGCTCTCGAGCTTCGGCGAAGGCGAGGGGACGCTGATCACATTCGAGGAGGACGCCGTGGAAGACGCCAAGATCGCCGGTATCGCCTTCAGTCGCGACGAGGCCAAGCTCACGATCCTGGGGGTCCCGGACCAGCCCGGTGTTGCCCACAAGATCCTAGGTCCCATCTCCGACGCCAATATCGAGGTGGACATGATCGTCCAGAACGTCGCCCCGGACGAGGCGACCACGGACTTTACGTTCACGGTCCACCGCAACGACTATGCCCGTGCCCTGGAGATCCTCCAGGGAACCGCGGATCAGCTCGCGGCGCGGCAGGTCATGGGCGACGGGAAGATCGTCAAGATCTCGCTGGTCGGCGTGGGCATGCGTAACCATGCGGGGATAGCGAGCAGGATGTTCGGTGCGCTCGCAAGGGAGGGGATCAATATCCGCATGATCTCTACCTCCGAGATCAAGATTTCCGTGGTCGTCGACGAGAAGTATCTGGAGCTTGGCGTGCGCGCGCTGCACGAGGCATTCGAGCTCGATCGAACGGGGCCCGCCTAAACCTCGGTGCCGGGCAGCGGCGACTGGCGGTCCGGAATGTCCGACGGGAAACCCGGCTGCCAGACAATTGTCAATGCTAACAGGCGGAAACACTGCCAACGCGGCCGCCCGTGCTGCTACAATCTAGCGAAGGCGAGTCGCCTGCCACTTGGTCTGGGTGTGGATCTGCCCTCGCGGCGGCGAGCGGGATGGCGCGTAGCTGCGAATCGGCGATCCACCTAAGCGGAACTAGGAACAATAGGGAGCAACAAACGATGTTGATCTTAACTCGCCGGGTCGGTGAGACACTCATGATCGGGGACGAGGTGACAGTCACCGTCCTGGGAGTGAAAGGCAACCAAGTGCGCATAGGCGTGAATGCGCCCCGGGACGTAGCCGTTCACCGCGAAGAGATTTACGAGCGCATCAAGCGTGAGCAGGCCGCCGCCGCGGGCGGCGCCGGCCACAATGGCCAGGGCACGCAACCCGACTGACTGGCATCCCGGGCTCGGGCGCGTTAAAATCCCGCGCCGCGTCGCAGCCATGACGGGCGCGCGCTAGAGACTTACTGCGCAGCGAATTGGAGAGCGCGTGATCGGGCAAGCGCGCTACGCCTCGCCACGCGTACCCGAGTGAGTGACCTTTCGGAGAGATGGCCGAGCGGCTGAAGGCGCTCCCCTGCTAAGGGAGTATGGGTCATAAGCCCATCGAGGGTTCGAATCCCTCTCTCTCCGCCAATATAATTCGTACTGTCCTGTTTTTGCTGGCGAAGCAATTTCTATCGTCAGCGACAGCCACAAACCTACCCACAAATCGCTCGCCGCCAAGGCGTAAACGGCGGGGTCTTGCGCGCCCGGGAACTCGGCTCCGGGGGTGGCCCGTCGGCTTGACCGGGGTCCAGATCAGTAAGGAGACCCAGGCGATCGCCGTATTTTTCGAGGTCGCGGTGTGCCCGGTCGGCTACCGCGCCGGGAGGGCTGATCGCTCGACAACCTCACCACGGACGGCAGTGATAGCGTTCTCGGGATCGCTACCTTTCATGGCGTGTCGAACGAGCGTCCCTGCAACGGGTCTACGACATGGCGGCGGCCGCCTTCGCGGGTGACGCTGCCGCGCCCGTCTGACGTTCCCTCTCGCGCTCGCGCCGAGTTGAACCTGACCCAGACCGCGAACAGTCGCTCGCCCTGTGACGCTGCGCGGCCAGCGCCAACGAGGCCTATCGGGGTCTGGCCGATGGAAATCCCGACCAGTTCGATGCGACTCGTCTTTTCGCCGCTCAGGTCGCGGTGCAACCGGGCATCGGCGGCACCTTCGCCGTCTAAAGGGGGCTCGCAAGCGGTAACTCGGACCTGTTCAAGACGGTCGCGTCCGACTCCGATGGTGGCGCCTGCCCCGAAAAACACCAAGGCTTCAAAGCCAGCCCGGACCTGAGCCACTAATCCGCATCGGCGGGGCCTGAACCCCGATCCGCCACTCTGGTCGCATCGGGAGCGATCCTGGTCGCGGTCCTAGTTTCATTGGTCGAAGCCCCGTAACTGCCCGTCGTGAGCTGCTCGCCTCGTCTGCGGAAGCGGCCTCGGGCGGCGCACTCAGCCAACCGGCGATCAGGATCAGCGCTACCCCGGCCAGCGAGATCCAATACCACCCGAACAACCGTGTCGGGCCGTACTCGGAGACTGACCTGGCGCTGACCATTAGGCGATCCTCGCTGGGGACGATCCCGCTGACCCCGAGCGGCGGCTGGTTTTCTAAATGGTCCGCGGGCTGCAATCTACCCTCCACTGTTAGACTGTCGCCCCGCTCGACAATCGCCAACGAGTACAGCCCATTGTCGCCGCCGATCCACAGTCGCGCGGTACCTCCCGGCTCGTTGCCCGCGGCCAGATGCAGCGACAACACCCGCTTGCCGTCGAGGCCGGGAAACAGCGATTGCCAGGGTTGGTTCGGGTGCTGTTGCCAAAATAAGCCCTTGTCGGTGCCCGCCAGCAGCCGACCACCCGCGGTGGTGGCGAATCCGAAGACGTTGAGCGTTTCGGGCAGACCCTGGTTGTTTGGCTGCCAGACCAAACCAGAATCAGCCGCCGGCGCGGACAGCACGCCGGCGCCGATCGTGCCGGCATGAAGCCAAAGTTGATTGCCTCGCCGCTGACTGAAGAGGCAGTAGACGTTCGCGCTTGGCCCCGGTTCCGCCCAACGGGCTTCGGCCAACAGGCGAACGCCTCTGGCGGTCCCCGCCAGCAGTCCCTGATCGATCTGCAACAAGCTGCTGACCCGCTCATCAAGTGGCGGCGCACCGGCCGGCGGGTAGAACAGCCCGGCGGCCGTCGCCACCGGCGTGCGCCCCGGCGCGTCGAGCAGGGCCAACACCGGGTGATCCCCCAGGTCCAGGTTCTCCCGTGTCCACTGCCGGTCGCGGAAACGCCAGACCTGTCCGTTCTCGGTGCCCGCCAGGACATCGCCACCAGCGGTGCCAATGAGTTCCGTCACATGCCCTGCGCCGGGCGGACCACTCGCGACCAGATGGACGCCGCCGGGCAAAAAAGGTCCGGCAACGGCGAGGATCACGCCGAGGATGGCAGAAGAGAATGCGCGTGTCTGGCGTTGGGTCACTTGGATACGCATGGGTCGAACCATCGATAGCAAGGCCTTGCCGCGCGGAACGCGCAGGCGATTCTCCTCAGCTCGGGTTGCCGCGATCGCCCCGAGCCGTCACTTGGTGACGACCGGAGTCCGCCTCCGATACAGGACCGATTCTCTATCGCATTGTGCCACAACGAAAAGGTGTTCTGGCACGAGATCCGCGTAATGCTCAGGGCGAAGCTGCCCTAACCAAGATTTTCCGTCTCACCACGCAGTTACCCTCGATTCTGGACAATGGCCGGCCAGGAGGGTATAACGCCGCTCGACATGCCCCTGTCCGAGGCCCGGCGTTTGAACCTGCGAGAGATTGTCCTGCAACCCGTTGCTGTGCATGAAGAGGGGCGCTTCCAGGCGCTGATGGCGGCCCATCACTACCTCGGGGCGCTGGCGAAGATCGGCCACACCCTGTGGTATGTCGCCACTTGGAACGGGCAGTGGCTGGCCTTGTTGAGCTTCTCGGCCGCGGCCTGGAAGTGCGCGGCGCGTGACGTCTGGATCGGGTGGGATTTCCGCCACCAATACGACCGCCTACATCTGATCGCCAACAACAGTCGGTTTCTGATCCTGCCCGAGTGCCACGTCGCGAACCTCGCCTCGCGGGTGCTCGCCTTGAGCGAACGGCGCCTCGCCAGCGACTGGCCGGAGCACTTCGGCTACCCGCTGCTGTTGCTGGAGACCTTCGTCGATCCGCGGCGCTTTCACGGCACCATCTACCGCGCCGCCAACTGGCGCTATGTGGGCGACACCCGCGGCTATCGGCGCACCCGCACGGGCTACAGCTTTGATCCGAGCGGCGCCAAGCGCGTCTTTGTCCGCCCCCTGCACGCCCACGCCCAAGCCGGCCTGTCGTCTCCCGTACTCGATCCCCAGTATCGTCATGGAGCCCCGAACATCATGTTGAGCGCCGAACAGATGGTAGCCCTGCCTGACGTCTTTGCCGACATGACCGACCCGCGCCGCGGCCAGGGACGGCTCCACCCCCTGCCCGCCGTGTTGGCCATCGCCGCGGCTGCCACCCTGTGCGGGATGCGCGGCTACAAGGCCATCAGCCTGTGGGCCGAAGACTTGGGCCAGAAGGCGCGGGCACGCTTTCGCTGTTGCTACCGCAGCCGCCGCTATTTGGTCCCCAGTCGCACCGTCATCCGCGAGGTGCTTACCCGCGTTGACCCGCAGGCCTTAGACCGCGCCCTACAACGCTGGAACCTCCAGCGTGCCGCCGCCGACGAGGGGCTGGCCATCGACGGCAAGACGATGTGCAATGCCATCGATGCTGACGGCCGCCAGGCCCACATCCTCGGCGTCGTCGGCCACCAGAGCCCAGACCTGCCACACCCAAAAAAAGTCGGCTCTCTGCCCGTAGACGGCAGCGACGAGGAGCTCAAGCAGACCCACGAGATCGGGATGGTCATCCCGCTGTTGGAGCCTCTCGACATCGCCGGCAAGACCATCACCGCCGACGCGCTGCTGACCCAACGCAAGCTCGCCCAATACCTCCTCGCGCGCAACGCCGACTACGTCTTCACCGTCAAAGGCAATCAGCCGACCTTGCACGAAGACATCCGCCTGATCTTCGAGGGCCGCACAACACCCGACTTCACCGAGCCGCTCACCCTGGCCCATGGCCGCATCGAGCAGCGCTCCATCTGGACCAGCACCGCCCTGAACGACTACCTCGACTTTCCCGGCGTTGGCCAGGTCTTCGTCATCGAGCGCCCTACCATCGAGAAGACCACCGGCGAGACCAAGAGCGAAACCGTCTACGGCGTCACCAGTCATCCCCCGGCAACCGCCAGCGCCGCCGCCATACTGGCCTTCAACCGCGGCCATTGGAGCGTCGAAAATGGCTGCCACTACATCCTCGACTGGAATTGGGACGAGGATCGCTGCACCATCCGCACCGGACACGGTCCCGAGAACATCACCGCGCTACGCCGCTTCGCCATCGGTGCCATCAAGGCCAAGTCCCGCGATACCGTCGCGGCGACGATTCAGCGCCTGGCGCGCAACGTCCGCCTGGTCTGCGACTACCTGCGTATGACCGACAACTCCCGCTACCGCTCGCCGTCTCTCCAAGCGCAGGCGGGCTAGAACGGATTTGCCGTGGTTTCATCATGCACTTTGCTTGACAACCCTCGCGCCCTGGGATAGCGTTCCGGCCATCTCAAGGGGAGTAGTCGCCCTTCCGCGATGGAAGGGGCACGCGTCAACACACTTGGCGATACCGCCATGGCGCGCGCGGCCGTCGGCTTGACGAGACCTTGGACTCGATGGGGTGTCCGGCTGGGGCTGGGTGGCTTCCGTGCTCTGTCCCAAGGTTGATCCTCCCGGCCCCCTGGAGTTTCCGTGCCCGCTCTCGCCCTCCTTGCTAGATCGCCCTGGGAATCGGCGTTCCACGCTCATTGCGCTCGCACCGCGATCACGGCCGCGAATCGGGCATGCCGTGCTACCGCCGGAGGATACCCATGGACCAGATAGCCTCCGGGTCGG
>CAVPOY010000033.1:0-36080 GCA_963707135.1 uncultured Gammaproteobacteria bacterium
ATCTCGATGTCGATCAGCTGGACGGAGATGTTCACCAACGCCTCGCCGTCGACAGATGGCAACCTTATCATGGCACCCGCCAGGGCGAAGCTGCCCTAACCAAGATTTTCCGTCTCACCACGCAGTTACCCTCGATTCTGGACAACACCGTTCCAGGCGGGTATAACGCCCCTCGACATGCCCCTGTCCGAGGCCCGGCGCTTGAACCTGCGAGAGATTGTCCTGCAACCCGTTGCTGTGCATGAAGAGGGGCGCTTCCGGACCCTGATGGAGGCCCATCACTACCTTGGGGCGCTGGCGAAGATCGGCCACACCCTGTGGTATGTCGCCACTTGGAACGGGCAGTGGCTGGCCCTGCTGAGCTTTCCGCGGCGGCCCGGAAGTGCGCGGCGCGTGACGTCTGGATCGGGTGGGATTTCCGCCACCAATACGACCGCCTACATCTGGTCGCCAACAACAGCCGGTTTCTGATCCTGCCCGAGTGCCACGTCGCGAACCTCGCCTCGCGGGTGCTCGCCTTGAGCGAGCGCCGCCTGGCGCGAGACTGGCGGGAGCGCTTCGGCTACCCGCTGCTGTTGCTGGAGACCTTTGTCGATCCGCGGCGGTTTCACGGCACCGTCTACCGCGCCGCCAACTGGTGCTATGTGGGCGACACCCGCGGCTATCGGCGCACCCGCACGGGCTACAGCTTTGATCCGAGCGGCGCCAAGCGCGTCTTTGTCCGCCCTCTGCACGTCCATGCCCAAGCCTGCCTGTCGCGTCCCGTCCTCGACCCCCAGTATCGTCACGGAGCCCCAAAAATCATGTTGAGCGCCGAACAGATGGTGTCGCTGCCGGAGTTTTTTGCCGACATCCCGATCCCCGCCGCGGCCAGGGGCGACGCCATCCCCTGCCCGCGGTGTTGGCCATCGCCGCGGCTGCCACCCTGTGCGGGATGCGTGGCTACAAGGCCATCAGCCTGTGGGCCGAAGACCTCGGCCAGAAGGCGCGGGCACGCTTTCGCTGTTGCTACCGCAGCCGCCGCTATTTGGTCCCCAGTCGCACCGTCATCCGCGAGGTGCTTACCCGCGTTGACCTGCAGGAGTTGGACCAAGCCCTGCAACGCTGGAACCTCCAGCGTGCCGCCGCCGACGAGGGGCTGGCCATCGACGGCAAGACGATGTGCAATGCCATCGACGCTGACGGCCGCCAGGCCCACATCCTCGGCGTCGTCGGCCACCAGAGCCAGACCTGCCACACCCAAAAAAAGTCGGCGCCCTGCCCGTAGACGGCGGCGACGAGGTAGTCAAGCAGACCAACGAGATCGGGATGGTCATCGCGCTGTTGGAGCCTCTCGACATCGCCGGCAAGACCATCACCGCCGACGCGCTGCTGACCCAACGCAAGCTCGCCCAATACCTCCTCGCGCGCAACGCCGACTACGTCTTCACCGTCAAAGGCAATCAGCCGACCTTGCACGAAGACATCCGCCTGATCTTCGAGGGCCGCGCAACACCCGACTTCACCGAGCCGCTCACCCTGGCCCATGGCCGCATCGAGCAGCGCTCCATCTGGACCAGCACCGCGCTGAACGACTACCTCGACTTTCCCGGCGTTGGCCAGGTCTTCGTCATCGAGCGCCCTACCATCGAGAAGACCACCGGCGAGACCAAGAGCGAAACCGTCTACGGCGTCACCAGTCATCCCCCGGCAACCGCCAGCGCCGCCGCCATACTGGCCTTCAACCGCGGCCATTGGACCGTCGAAAATGGCTGCCACTACATCCTCGACTGGAATTGGGACGAGGATCGCTGCACCATCCGCACCGGACACGGTCCGAGAACATCACCGCGCTACGCCGCTTCGCCATCGGTGCCATCAAGGCCAAGTCCCGCGATACCGTCCGGCGACGATTCAGCGCCTGGCGCGCAACGTCCGCCTGGTCTTCGACTACCTGCGTATGACCGACAACTCCCGCTACCGCTCGCCGTCTCTCCAAGCGCAGGCGGGCTAGAACGGATTTGCCGTGGCCCCTCGCTAGTCGGCTCAGGCCTTTGGCGGGACGTAGCCTTCCGGCATTGCCGCCCCTTCGCCGAAAAAGTGCCGTTCCATCTGCTCCTCGAGGAACTTGCGGGCCTTTGGGTCCATCGGGCTCAGGCGGTTCTCGTTGATCAGCATGGTCTGGTGGCGCAGCCAGTCTTGCCACGCCTGTTTGGACACCTGCTCGTAGATGCGCCTGCCGAGATCACCCGGGTAGGGCGCGCGATCCAGGCCCTCGGTTTCACGGCCAAGCTTGATGCAGTGCACGATACGGCTCATGGGTTATCTCCCTGTTCGTAGGGACGGCCCCGGGCGAGGGTCGTCAGAATATCTTTAACGGGGGCCGGGAGTCCGAGGTCGTCTATTCTGCCCGCGTCGAGCCAGCGTTCTGCACCATTGTCACCAACCACGCGGGCGCGACCGTCGACATGGACCGAGGCGACCTGGATCTCGAGGCGGAAGTGGCTAAAGGTGTGACGGCGGGACGGGAGCATTTCAACCCGCTCGGGTTCCGCGCCGAGTCTGTCGCGGCACCAGTAAGACAGATCCTGGTCCGGCGCCGCCTCCGGCAGGGTCCAGAGCCCGCCCCAGACGCCGGTCGGCGGTCGGCGCTCGAGCAGCACCTCGCCGGCCGGGTTGACCGCCAGGACCATCAGCGTCCGCCGGACCGGCACGGGCTTGCGCGGGCGCGGACTCGGAAACGAGGTCTGCCGGCCCTGGGCGTGGGCCCTGCAGCCCTCGGCCAGAGGGCAGCGAGTGCAGCCCGGTGCAGTTCGGGTGCAGACGGTGGCGCCGAGATCCATCATGGCCTGGTTGTAGGCCCCGACCCGGGAGGCCGGGGTGCAGCGCTCAGCCAACCGCCAGAGCTCGGCCTGCACGGCGCTGCGTCCAGGCCAGCCATAAACGGCAAAGAAACGCGCAAGCACGCGCTTTACGTTGCCGTCCAGGATCGCGTGCCGCTGATCCAGCGCCAGGGACAGTACCGCGCCGGCGGTTGAGCGACCCACGCCCGGAAGCGCCCGGACCTCCTTGAAACTTGTCGGGAACAGGCCGCAGCGCTGGTCGCCGAATCAGACGGGCCGCTCCGTGCAGGTTGCGCGCGCGGGCGTAGTAGCCGAGCCCGGACCAGAGCGCCAGGACCTCATCCAGCGGCGCCGCGGCCAACTCCGCAATACCGGGGAAGCGTTCGACGAAGCGCCCGAAGTAGGGGATGACCGTGCTCACCTGGGTCTGCTGCAACATAATCTCGGATACCCAGACCCGATAAGGGGTCGGGTCGATCTGCCAGGGTAGGTCCTGGCGGCCATGCTGGTCGAACCAGTCGAGCAGTACCGGGGCTAACCGGTCGGCGCGCCAGACTGGCTCGGGCCCTGGAGGCTCGATCGGCCTACCCGCGATCGGGAGCTCAGGCCCCGGGGAAACCATCTTCTCGCGCACGCCCGCATTGCCAGCACAGATCGAAGCCCCCGTCGACCGTTTCGCCGCATTGGGGGCAGGTCCAGGGACCGTCCCGCCCGCGGCCGTCACAGTCGGCGAGAAAGCGCCGAAGCAACCCGCGGGCGCGGTCGAGGTCCCTATCGTCCACCACCCAGACCGACGGGTAGATGTCTGCCGGAAGCTCGCCGACGGCACCGGAAAGATAATCGCCCAGCACGACGGCCTCGATGAGATGGCGGTCCAGAAAATCCCTGAGGAACTGCGCCTCGATGCGATCACGGGCCTGATAGAGACGGTGCATGCTGGCGGATCGGAGCGGCGTGACCGGTTCGCCCCCAAGCGCGGCGGATTTGCCGGCCGGGACAGCCTTATGGAAGTCTGGAGATGGAGCGGGCGAAGGGAATCGAACCCTCATTGGAGGCTTGGGAAGCCCCTGTTCTACCATTGAACTACGCCCGCCTGGACCCCGGAGTGTATGCACTGGCCGGGGATCGCGCAAGCTCAGCCGTCCATGCTGTACATGCGCTCGATCGCCTCGGCGTAGTGCTCGACGACCTTGGCCCGCTTGACCTTCAGTGTCGGGGTCAACAAACCGTTATCGATGGTCCAGGGCTCGAGGGTCAGGGTCAGCCGGCGGATCTTGGCATAACCGGGAAAGTCGCTCAGGGCGACGCGAACACGCTTGAGCATGTCCTTGAGCAGCTGGGGGTCCTCCAGGCTCTCCGGGCGCTCGGCGTCGAGTGTGTACTCGCGGGCGAGGCCGCCCCAGAGATCGGCGCTCAACACCAGCAGCGCGGTCAGATAGGAACGCCCCTCGCCGAGCACGATCGCCTGCTCGAACAACGGGTCCATCGAGAGCGCCATCTCCATGTCCGCCGGCGGCACCTTCTCGCCGTTGGAGAGCACCAGAATGTCCTTGATCCGGCCGGTGATGAAGATGTGACCGTTCTCGATACGGGCCTGATCGCCGGTGTGCAGCCAGCCGCTCCGGGACAGGACCTTCGCCGTCGCGGCATGGTTGTTCCAGTAGCCGAGCATCACATTGTCGCCCTTTACCAAAAGTTCGTCGTCCGCCCCGACGCGCACCTCGATGCCACGAATCGGCACGCCGACGCTCTCGGGTCGGTTGTCCGCCAAAGGGTTGACGCTGACGACCGGGCTGGTCTCGGTGAGCCCGTACCCCTGCACCAGCGGGAGCCCCAGACCGATGAAGGTGTGCGCGACGCCGTAGGAAAGCGGCGCCCCGCCGCTTACCGCGATCCGCATCCGCCCGCCGAGCTTCTCGAGCACCTGGCTCCCTACCTTTTTCCGCAACAGCGGCCATAGCAGCAGCGAGGGGTGCCAGCCTGCTCTTCCCTGGTCGTACAGGAAGCGGCGCCAGCCGGTCGACACGGCCAATCGGAACAGCGCGCGCACGGGCGCGGGGCGTTTCTCCAGCTGGTCGGCGACGCGCTGGTAGACCCGCTCGAAAACCCGTGGCACGGCAATGATTGCCGTCGGACGGATGGCCTGCATGTCCTCGGCCAGTTGGGCGACAGAGCGCGCGAAGGCTACGCAAGCGCCGGCCATCATTGGCAGGTAGTACCCGCCGGTACGCTCCAGCGCATGGGATAGCGGCAGGAACGAGAGGAACTGGTCCTCCTGATAACAATCGATGATGGTGAGCGAGCCGTGGGCGTCGCGCAAGATGTTGCGATGGCTCAACATCACGCCCTTCGGGCGGCCGGTGGTTCCGGAGGTATAGACGATGGTCGCGAGCGCATCCGGATCGCCGTCGCGCTGCGGCAGCGCCGGGGGCACGTTCGGCAGCCAATCGTCGGCAACCATGACCCGCGAGTCGCCGTCGGCAATGCGCGTGGCCTCGGCACTCGGTTCCAGGATCACCACACGGGAGGGGCCCGAGCCCGCCCCAATGGCCTCCGAAAGACGCTTCCAGCGCCCGGCATCCTGGATCAGCAGCACCTTTACAGCCGAGTCCTGCAGGATAAAAGCGGCATTGTCGGCGCGGTCGTCGGTGTAGAGCGGGACCGTCACCAGCCCGAGCGACAGGGCCGCCTGGTCGAACATGACCCACTCGGGGCAGTTGCGCAGCAGCATCGCAACCCGATCCCCGTCGGTTACGGGTTCGCCCGCGAGCCCTTGGCGCCAGCGCGCGACCTGGTCGCCCATTGCTCGCCAGCTCAGCTCCTGCCAGCCGGCTTCCCGCTTGTGGTACTTGTAGGCGACCCGGTCCGGCGATCGTTTGACGCGCTGCAGAAACAGGCCGTCGATCGTCCCGGCGCGATCGTCCGAGATCAGGTCCTCGGACCACTGAGTCACGGCGCTGCCCCCGTCTCTATGTTGTTATCGGATTGATGCTGCCGCGCGCGCCCGTTGCGTGCAACCCGCGCGGATGCCCTACGGTATCGGTGGCGTAACACTTTTGCAATCATTGCAACCCATTGAAACCGATCGAATCATTTCCCCATCCGCGGCAACGCCCCGCCCCGCGTTAGAATACGCACCCACGCGCATCTCCTACTTGTGAAGCCTACCCCCGAAATGAACGTCTACGTCAACGGACAGCCAACGGAGCTGGAGGCGGGGACCACCCTGTCTGGGCTGATCGCCCGACTCGAGCTTGGCGGCCAGCGGGTCGCCGTCGAGGTCAACGAGGAGTTGGTCCCGCGCGGTCGGTTCGGAGACCACCCGCTGGCGCCCGACGACCGCGTAGAGATCATCCACGCCGTTGGCGGGGGGTAAGGAGCGACCGGACAGGATGTCCGGGCTGGGGCGCTGTCCGGGGATGGATTCGCAAGCTCCAAGCCCAAGCCACCGTTGTGACGCCCTCGCCCCGACCCTCTCCCGCCGGGAGAGGGGAGCTTGGTTGCCCTTCGGGCCTGTCTCTGCATGGTCACAGCGATGTCCGGCGCGTACTGTTTTACGTGCTCATGGCGTATTTTCGCAGTTATATAGAGGCCTCCGAAACCCGCCGGCGCGACGGCAGAAACAGGGTCGTTTCCGGTCTTGTTCCGATCGTCAGGTCGGGTGGCTCCTGACGAAAAGGGGCCCGATATGCGTACCGATGACGGCCATGTAGGCTCTTCTCCGAGTGCGTGCTGGTACACCGGTCGGATTCCCGCCATCCCGATGCGTCCTTGCTGACCGTCGCTGGCGCGCACGTCGGGCCGTTGGGCCGAATGCCTGGTCTGGCCGCGTCTGCTGCGCGTACTGGGCATCACTCATTCCAGATTGGAGAGCCGGTGAGGGGCAAGTTCTTGAGTTGTGCCCCCTCGTAGCCTGAGTGGCGGGTCGCCCTGCGGGTATCCGCCCTACAGCCGGCATCGGAGTAGCCGCTTCCATAGGTAACGACCGCGGGCGCCCGAGAGCAGACATGTCAACTCGCCATTTGCATTCCAAACCCGATTTTGCGACCGCGCCGGTGCCGCACTCCCGCCGAGCTCCACCCCGCACGCGGATCTGGCGCAGAGCGTCGTTCGGGACAGACCACGTTTTCCTTTTTTCTCAGATCTGAAACTCACCCGGCTTCTCTTCGGGCGCTCGCTTGCGCGGCCAACCCGGTCGGGGTTTCCGGGTGCTTCGGCCGAACGCATGCCGATCTGCGCTCGAACCGGGCATGTCCGAGGACGGAGCGGCCGTTTACCGCGCCGTAAACGCACCGGGGCGGGTCGTCTCTGGACCTCTCGGCGAACCCTGCCCGACAGGCGGCCTAGCCTTGTTGGCGCGAATCCCCATCTGCCCTAAAATTTCCGGCCGCGCGCGATCGGGGAAGCGCGATTGGCTATTTTGACGTTTCGAGGAGCGATCAGATGAGACCGACGACTTTGGGGTTTGCCGCGGCGTCGGCGATGCTTGGCGCCGCTTAGGCCCTCACCGCCGAGCAGATCGATATCGACGGCTGCATCGGGCAGACCAGAAAGGTCGGCGGCGCTGACACCGCTCAGCGAGTTCCGCGACTGAGTCGTCGAGGCCAGACCGGCTTCGCGCGGGAAACGAGGTGCTAAATGTCCCCGAAGGGCTCGAAGCGTCTTCGGACGGCTTAGGTATGGGACGAATATGCAGATTCATTCTGACCGCCTTCAGCGCGCTGTATCTTCTGGCGCTGGCAGTGCTCGCGGTCGGCACGTTCGGGCTATTCGGCCAGGAGACCGATCCCCTCGCGGGCGTTTTTCTCATCCCGCTCGGCCTGCCGTGGAATCGAATGATCGACCCCTTCCCGGCGCCGCTCTGGCCGTGGCTCGCGGCCGCGGCCCCGGCCGTCAATCTCGGCGTGCTCTGGCTTCTATGCCGGGCGGGGTCCAGGACCAGGTCAACGTCAGGTTAAAATCACTTTTTCAGCAGGAGACGAATCATGGGTAAAGCGGTTATCGGGGTCATCGGACTGGTGATCGGACTTGCGATAGGCGGGTTTGGCGGACTCAGCCTGGGCGGTGGCGCCATGATGGGCATGGGGGTCGCGACGGGTCTTTCGGCGGGCATTTGTTCGACCGTCCAGGCCGCGCAGGAGGAAGGCGTCACCTGATTAGCAAGGAACCGCAGCTTGGCGCAGCCATTCCTCCGGACGCGGTCCGGTCGCCGCCGCGGCGACCAGCAGGCGTTGCGCAATCGTGTCCAGCCGGAAGCGGCGGTTAAAGCGATAGGCGATGGCGCCGAGGTAGCGCGTGGCGTACTTACCGAAGTCGAAGGCGTGGTAGGCCCCGGCGAGGCTGGTCTTGACGTTGCCCAGGACGGTGTTCACCCAGAGGAAGTCCGGCAAGTCGCGCGGCTTGCGGGTGCCAACCACCACGGGTTGGTGGTAGCAGCCGGCATCGCGGACCCCGTTGAAGCAGGCCAGGCCGTCGGAGACGACCACGCTGCCGGGGCGAACATGGGTGCTGGCCCAATCCGCGAGCGCTTGGCGCGCGAACCCCGGCAGCGGGGTCAGCTTGGCATGGATGGGGTGGTCGTCGGGATCCACCGACACGGCGGCGAGGAACGGCACCTTGTTCTCCGAGCCGCGTCCGGTGGTGCCGCCGCTGAGCTCCCCGCCGAGGTAGGCGTCGTCGAGTTGGACCTCGCCGCCGAGGAGGTAGCGCTCCTCGCGCTCGACCATCGCCTGCATGAGCTTGTGGTGGACGAGCCAAGCGGTGGGGTAGCTGACCCCGAGGTGGCGCTTCAAAGCCAGCGCCGACAGGCCGGTCTTGGCCTGGCTGACGAGATAGATGGCCAGGAACCAGACCGTGAGGGCCAGCTTGGTCCCCTGAAACACGGTCCCGGCGATCAAGGAGGTCTGCTTTCGGCAGGCGCCGCACTGGAAGACCTTGCGTGCGCCGACCCGCAGCACGTAGTGGTGGGTTTCCCCGCAGTGCGGACAGCCGAAGCCCTGCGGCCAGCGCACCCGCTCGAGGGCGGCCTCGCACTGCTCCTCGGTCCCGAACTGTCCCAGGAACGCGGGCATCGATAAACCCGGTTGGAACTGAACACGATTCATAGGCATGGCGCATCTCCTCTGGGTCGTTCAGAGCGAGCATGCGCCGACCGGGGACTCATACCGTGAGTCCGGCTGGACTTCGTTGCTAACCCGACTTCGACTATTCGACTCTGGATTTGGCCAATTTCGGGCCATTTTGGCCCCTGGTGGCGTTGTAAGTGTTTGATTGAGTTAGAGCGGGTCGTGCGAAAACGTCTGTAGTGCCGACCTTGGTCCTTGAGCTGGGTGGCGAATCTGCCGACACTCGCGGCATGTTTCTGCGCTCCAAGACCCGCAAGAAAGACGGCAAAGAACACCGCTACTGGAGCGTGGTGGAGAACCGTCGCGTGGCCGACGGGCGGCGTGGTGCCGCTCCATCGAGGTCTTCGACGAAGACCGGGGCGCCGCGGCCCAGATGGCCCTGTTTCCGGAGGACCGCCCGGCGCCCGAGCTCGCCTGCGCGGTGGTCCAGGTCAAGCTGAGCGGCTTGCAGCTGCGCCGGCCCCGGCAATGGGGTGCCTGTTGGCTGGCCTGCGGGCTGTGGGACCTGCTGCAACTGGACGCCTTCTGGCAGCCGCGCCTGCCGCCCAGCCGCAAGGGCACCCGCTGGCTGAATGTGCTCAAGACCCTGGTTGCCTACCGCCTGATCGACCCGGGCAGTGAATGGCGCCTGCACCGCCACTGGTTTGACCACAGTGCCCTGGGTGACCTGCTCGGCGAGGACTTTGCCATCGCCCACAGCCACACCCTCTACCGCTGTCTCGATCATCTGGTGGAGCACAAACAGGCGCTGTTCTCCTACCTCCAGGAACGCTGGCGCGGCCTCTTCAATGCCCGCTTTGACATCCTGCTCTACGATCTGATGATCATCTAGCCGACCCCGCCCGAGGGCTTATAGTTCAAGTGTCATCAAGAACTTGAGCCGGAGACCCGGCGGGAGGAGTCGACGATGAAACTGTACGGCGGAATCGACCTGCATTCCAACAACAGTGTCGTGGCCCTTTTGGACGAGGACGACCGGGTGGTGTATCGCCATCGGTTGGCGAACGACGCGCAGGCGGTGGTAAGGGCGTTGGCGCCATACCGCCAGGAGATCGAGGGCCTGGTGGTGGAGTCGACCTACAACTGGTACTGGCTGGTCGATGCGTTGATGGAAGCGGGCTATCGGCTGCACCGGGCCAACACGGCGGCGATCGTGCAGTACTCGGGGCTGAAGTACAGCGACGATGACTCTGACGCCGCCTGGCTGGCCAAGCTCCTGCGCCTGGGGTTGCTGCCGGAGGGCTACATCTATCCCAGGGAGGAGCGCGCGGTGCGCGATCTGCTGCGTCGGCGCAGCCGCCTGGTCCAGCAGCATACCGCCAACGTTCTGGCGGTGCAGAACCTGCTCTCACGCAACTGCGGGCACGCTCTGAGCGGCAAAGAGATCAGGCGCTTGACGCCTGAGAAGGTCAATGCGTTGCTGCCCGATGCAAACCTGGCGCTGGCGGTGCAGAGCACCCTGTTGGCCATGCGTGGTCAAGAGGCGGCAATCGATCTCTTGGAGCGCGAGGCCTGCGCCCAGGTGCGCTGCCAGCCCGCGTATCGGCATCTGCTCACCACCAGCGGGATTGGTCAGGTGCTCGGGTTGACCATCCTGCTGGAGACCGGTCCCATCGAGCGCTTTGCCCGCGTTGGCAACTATGCCTCCTACAGCCGCTGTGTCGGCAGCGAGCGGCTCTCCAACGGCAAGCGCAAGGGGCGCGGCAACACCAAGAGCGGCAACAAGTATCTGGCCTGGGCCTACCTGGAGGCGGCCAACTTCGCGGTGCGCTACAACCCCAGGATCAAGCGCTACTACCAGCGCAAGCGGGCCAAGACCAATGGGGTGGTGGCCATCAAGACGGTGGCGCACAAGCTGGCACGGGCCTGTTACCACATGCTGCGCGAGGGCAGCGACTTCGACGTCGAGCGTGCCTTCGCCTGAATCGGGCGATGCGTCGGCAAGCCAGGTAAAGGGGTTGGCGACAAGCCTCCAGATCTGATTGGCGACCGGCGCATCCCCCGCCAAACGTTGGGGAGCAACGCGTGTGACCGAGACGCCTCTGCCATCGAGCCAATGCAGGGTTGGACGACGCCGCTACGGCGCCGAGCCAGCGATCTGTGATTCCACGGCCCGGCGGGGATGGGGCAGGAGCGCCTGGACGATTGAGGGTCCGCGCTCCCGCCCCATCCCCGCCTCCGCGTTCCACTTGGACCTTGGTGGGGCACCGACGATTTTCTGGGGCTCAGCTGAGCCAGGGGCCGGGTGTCTACTCCCCAGCGGAGGAGCCCCATCGCCTAGATCCAGAAGGGTGACTGGTGCGGATCGGAGCGAATCTGCACCCGCGCAATGAGAACCGCGGGCGCGTTGACGGTGACAACTCGGCACTTCCTGACCAACGCAAGCGCGCCAGGGCGTGACGAATTAGGTCGTGCCATTGACCGGGGTCAGCTAAATGGTGCCATTGACCGGGGTCAGCTAAATGGTGACCAGTACCTACTTCGAATGCGACCCACCGGAGCATGGGAAACGCACCTTCGGCTACAGCCGTGACAAACGCCCCGACTGTGTCCAGGTGGTCATCGCCCTGATCGTCACCCCGGACGGTTTTCCCCTGGCCTACGAGGTGCTCGCGGGCAATACGCTGGACAAGCAGACCCTCACGGATTTCCTCGCCAAGATCGAGGCCCAGTATGGGAAGGCCGAGCGCGTCTGGGTGATGGACCGCGGCATCCCGACCGAAGAGACGCTGGCCCTGATGCGCGCGTCGGACCCGCCGGTGCACTATCTGGTGGGCACCCCCAAAGGGCGCTTGACCAAATTGGAAAAGTCTTTTCTGACCAAGCCTTGGGCGGCGGTGCGCGAGGAGGTCACGGTCAAGCTCCTGAACCACGACGGCGAGCTCTACGTGCTGGCCCGCAGCGCCGGGCGCCAGGACAAGGAACGGGCCATGCGCCGGCGCCGTCTCAAACGGCTGTGGAAACGGCTCCATGAGCTGCAACGCCAAACCCTCAGCCGCGACGCGCTCTTACTGAAGCTCGGCGCCGCCAAGAAAGCCGCCGGACGCGCCTATGGGTTGGTGCATATCCAGATACCAGCGCCCGATGAACCTGTCACCGCCGCGACCTTCGCCTTTGCACTCAATCGCAAGAAATTGCGCCTGACCCGCCGGCGTGAGGGCCGCTACCTGCTGCGCTCCAACCTCACCAGCGACGACCCGGTGCAGCTCTGGACCTGGTATATCCAACTGACCGAAGTCGAACAGGCGTTCAAAGAGCTCAAGGGCGACCTGAATATTCGCCCGATCTACCACCAACTGGACCGCCGGATCGAGGCACACATCTTCGTCGCCTTCCTCGCCTATTGCCTCCAGGTCACCCTGAAGGCCCGTCTGCGGCCCCTCGCTCCGGGCCTGACCCCGCGCTCCGCCTTGGAGAAATTCGCCGCCATCCAGATGGTCGATGTCCACCTGCCCACCACCGATGGGCGAACCCTGATCTTGAGCCGTTACACCGAGCCGGAGCCTGAGCAGCAACTGCTGCTCGACCGGCTGCATCTGCAACTGCCCGCGCAACCCCCACCGAGGATCACCGCCGCCCTCGAAGCCCGCGTCCACTAAGCGTCTTGTAGTGCCGACCTTGGCCCCTGCAGTAACAGCCAAACAAGGGGTTACGTGAAAAATGGGCGCGAATAGTCGAAGACTGGCTAATCAGGAGGCGTCATGACGGCCGAGCAGGTCGATCAGGTGCTCAAACGCGCCGCCGCGGACCTCGGCGGCGTGACCGAGCTGCCTGAAGGCGAAGCGATGGTTGGCGGCGCCGCCGACTGTCAAGCCGTGCTGGCCCGATTGCGGGAAGCCGCGGTGCGGTAGCCCACGGCCGACCAGGGAACACGGCGACAGACACCGTATTTCCGGGCCGCTTCGATCCCCGGGGACGCGGAAATCGGTGGGCAACCACCGCTCGCCCACCCTACCGGGCCGTGCCCGCAAACCGCCGATCCGAGACCGAGTCAGGATCTTCCTGACGGAAAACACCCGATGCCCAGCGGCCCCGCCAATTGCTATCGTTACCGGCGCTATCGTTACCGGCGACGGTTCAGGGGATCCGGCGCCGCTGGCCGCCACTATCGGTGGGGGCCAGGTTCGGGCCGGTCGCGGGTCTTCCCCGCTTTGTCCGGCGTCTTGGTTGTTTTGGGGGGGAGAAATGCGAGTCCTTTTGGCGGACGACCATCCACTGGTGCGGGCCGGAATCCGTGAGCTCTTGAGCAGGCTACCCGGTGTCGAGCTCGTGGGCAAGGCCGTGGACGGCCGCGGCGCGGTCGAGATGACCGGCAACCTGCACCCGGTCGCGGTGTTTATGGATATCTCGATGCCGGGAATGAGTGGCATCGAGGCAACCCGCGAAATCCGCGCGCGCGGGCTCGAAACCCGCATCGTCGCGCTGTCGCTGAATGCCACTAACGAGCATGTCTCAGAAGCGCTGCACGCCGACGCCGCGGCGTACGTCGTCAAGGACGGTGCGGCCGCGGACCTGAGCACCGCGCTGGCCGGCGTCATGCGGGGTGAGCGCTTTATCAGCCCGGAAGTCTCGCGTACCGCGAAGCGCCGGCAAACCGGGGCCCGTCCGCGCCTTCCGTCCCGGACCGGCGATACGCTTGGCGGCCCGCCGGCCTCCCCCGAGCACGCTGGCGAACCGGGTGTTTCGCGGCACATGGCAGAACGGCAGAAGGCCTAGGACATGAAGCATACGATTTGGGACGCTCTTTTTCGGCTGGCGGTCATGGCGGCGCTAGCCCTGGGCGCCGGAGCTTGCGCTTGCGCGGCTTCGGTCGAGAAGACCGAGGGCACCGAGGACGCGATGGCGCGCGCGCCGGACGGCAAGACACTAGAGAAGCCGGACTACGTGGCCGGGCTGGAGGCCGCGTACGGCGGGCCGAGCCAGGACGGCTTCGGCAGCGCGGTGTTCCACGAGACCCTGCGGAGCACCGACGACCTGACGCCAGCGGCGCTGGCGAAATACCGGACCTTCGTGGGCAAGCTCTGGGACCGCTACGGCGAGGTGGCGTGGATGGGGCCATGGAAGGAGGTCTATGCACGCCAGGCCGGCGGGGCGCCGGACATCGCCGCCGAGCTGCGCGGCATCTCCGACCGCGACGCCGCGCTGTCCGTGCCGATGATCCTGGACAACATCGAGGGCGCCGAGGCGGCCCGTGCCGCCTTGTCGGCGGCCTTCGACGACCCGGAGGTCACGGAGCTGCGGACCTTCAACCTGGGGGACGGCGAGGCGATGTCGGGGCTGCTGGTCGCCGGTCGGCGCGGGGGGAGCGGCGAGACCACGTTCCTCGTCTTCCTGTTGGACTGAGGCGTGCCGGCAACGGCCGAACGATCGTGACGGCGAATCCGCGGCTGAGTGGGGTTCTCGACGGGTCCGCTGCGGCGATACCCAGGGTGGCTCCTACGACCGGAGCACGCACAACGACGCATACGGACAGGGCTGGGAAGCGTGCAAGAAGGGCCAGCGGGGCGGGCGAAATCACCGCGCCAAAAGATGCCATAGCGGCCGCGACCGCCATCGCCGGGGTCCGCCCGCTATACTTGCTGCCCGGCATCAACACCGAGGCGGCGGTCGGAGAGTCGTTCTCAAGTAACTCGCCGGGTTTTCCCCAAAGGGAAACCATCGCGGACGTGTCTTCGACGGCGATGGCCAATATCCGCGGCGCGTCGGATGGGCGTAGCGCGGCGAGACCCCTGCGCGGAGGTCCAGCGCTCTCCGGCCATCCGCCCGCAACAACCGAATCCCCATCGATGGCCAGCCGGTCGTCGGCCGGCGGAGAACCAGAACCCCAACAAACAGGAGACCATTCGAAATGAACCCGCTCATCAAGCTCGCATCGGCCGCCGCAGCCGTGACGCTTCTGGCCGGCTGCGTCGAGAGCACCGGCGATACCCGACCCTCCGCCGCGGCGGCGTCGGGGACTCCGAGTCTCGCCGAGCAGGGCTGCCTGCGGGACGTGACCCGCCAGACCAACAACCCCGACGTCGTCATGCTGTCGTCGAGCTACTCGGAGGCTGGCACCGAGGTCATCGTCGGTGTCGGTCCGCAGCGGGCGCGCTGGCGTTGCATCGGCTACAAGGACGGCACGACCTCCAGCATCATGTCGATGACCGACGAAGGCGCCCTCTGACAGCGGCGCGGCAGTCTCCCACGCGCCAGCGTGGGAGCAGACGGACCGCGGTCCGCGTCCAGTCTTGCGCACCGGGGGTTGATTCGTCGGACTGAGGCGCAGCCCGTGCTCGATTTCAGGGGAGAACGCGTCGGACGAGGCGCCCAAGCGCAGGATAAACTGCTGAGACATGGCCCGACCGGTCTGCTCAGCCCCTACTTGGTCTTTGCCGTGTTTGCCTGCACGGCGGCCGTTGCCGATCCGGCGGATGGAGCGCCCTCGGCGGTCTTCCTGATCATTGCCGCAATCCCATGGGCCCTGCGGACCGGTTGGCGACTGGACCGGGTCACGGAGTCGCCGCCGTGCCCGTCCCACCCGCTGATCTGAGCGCATCCCTTTTGCGCTCGCTATTTGAGGGCACGCCGAAAATTCGAGGTGCCCGTTCAGTGTGCGGACACACCGCCGTTTACAGTCCACCCGAGTGGCTGAGAACGGGGCTCTTTGGAGATTGCATCTTCGCGTCTCGACCCGAAGCATCGCCAGGATGTTGATTGTACGAGAGCACTTGGCGCAGCTTTTTTTCTGTTTACACATCGAAGAGGTCACCAATGCAGATGAAAACCCAGATCCGAGCCCTTGCGGCGACCGCCGCCACCGCGCTGGCTATCGCCCTGTCCGGACCGACATCGGCGCAGATGTCCTCCGAGGTCCGGTTCCAGCACGGCAAAGACCACGCCGTCTTGAGCGGCACCATCACCGGCCACGAGTACCACGACTATGTGCTGCGCGCCCGGGCTGGCCAGACCATGGCCGTGAAGCTGACCGTCGACGGAACCAACGGCGACGGCAGCGCCTTCTTCAATATCCTGCCGCCCGGCAGTGACAACGTGGCCATCTTCAACGGCTCGATGAGCGAAGACGGCACCGGCAACGTGAAGCTGCCCGAGGACGGCGAGTACCGAATCCGCGTCTACCTGATGGGCAACGACAAGGATGCGAACAAGACCGTCGGTTACAACGTCAAGGTGACGATCAAATAGGCGGGCGGCTCCCCTGGTCATCCTGGTTCGCAAGCCCCAATTTGTGAACCAGGGCTGGAAAGCATGGCCGCAGTCGGCGTTACAGGGTTCCACCCACGACGCCCTCAGGCGCCTCAAGCTCGTGCCGCGCCCCTATGGCGTTGATTCTGCGTGCGTGGTGGCGGTGGCACGGCGGGCGGCTCGGTCGCGCCGCAGGCAGATGCCCCAGGGTCGCGGCGGCGGTGCCCGCTTGCCCGTCGCTGGCGGAGGCTACATACGCCGCCCTCCGCCGGATTGTCTTTGTTCGTTAAAGCGGCGCGCCACACAAGACGGGAGATAACCCAAGTCATGTTGATGAAATCCAAACTACTTATCGCCCCGGCGCTGATCGCCTCGTCCCTGCTTCTCGCCGCGTGCGGGGAGAAGGCCCAGGAATCGGCCGGCCAGGCCGCGGACAAGGCCGCGGACGCGGCAAAGGAGAGCGCGGCGGAGGTGAAGCAGACGGCCGGCGAAGCCGCCGAGGCGACCAAGGAGAAGGCGGGCGAGATGGCCCATGCCACCGGCCAGGCCGTCGAGGCCGGGGCCGAGAAGGTTCAGCAAGGCGCGGAGAAGGTGGGCGACGCCGCCAGGGAAGCGGTCCACGACGCCGCGCAGAAGGTCGAGCAGGCGACCGAGCCCAAGTAGGCGTCCCGCCGGCCTCCCAGAGGCCGCGAGGGCGTTGCAGCACGCCCGAGATCCCGCGCGGCCGCCGCGCGGGATGATCCCCCCCTTCCCCTCCAGGCGCACGCGGGTGGAACGTCGGCTCGACGGGATCGAGCCGCCTTAGGTGCATCACCCGAATACTGGATCGGTTCGATCGGGACCTGCGCGGACAGACCCAGTCTCGCCATAGAGCGGGAACCCGCTGTTCTGTCAGGAATCCACGGACGGAGAACCCTCGATTTCATCTTAAGATCGTCGTCATTTAGACTCGTGTCCTTGCGGCTGCCCGGCAGGCTGGTTTCTCTTGAGGCCGGTGCGCAGGTTTCGGCTCGTCAGGAGTAACGTGCCGCCGGACGGCCCGAGGACCGGCGGCGCCCCAACCACCGTCAACGCCGCATCGACAACACCCCCGCCGGCTGTGGAAACGACACGCATGGCCGATTGCTACCGAATCCTATTGACTGCCACCGTGGGTTTGAACCTTAGCGCCTGCGCCACGGACTCCTATGATCCCGGCCCCGGCAGCCGCGCGTCGCGTCAGGCGACCAGCGCCGCAGAAACCGCCTGCATGACCGCGATCAACAGCCAATACGGCGGCAAGGTCGGCACGGTGAAGGTGACCGGCTCCGAGTTTCCCGAGGCCAACTCGCAAGTGATCGTGGCCACCAGCCTCGCGGGCGGGAAGACCGAGCGCTGGCGTTGCCTTTCTTCGAACGACGGGACCGTCCAAGACCTGAGCATGGCCCAGTGACGCACGGGAGCCGCATTTGATCAGGGTTCGTTACCGCCGACGACCCGGCGGGTCATGTCGCAAAAATTTTCACGGCGTCCACACCGGATCAAAATCGGTCGCGAACGGCGTGCTGATGCCCTCGGCGTCGCGGCAGGTTCCGCGGCCAATGCCGACCCGACCGCGTTGCTCTTCCGGCAACTGCGCAGTCACCCGCAAACGATGAAACAGGAGACACCACTCATGAAGCACCTCGCACCAACGGGCCTCTGGGCACTGTTGGCCGTCACCGGTCCGCTCTTGGCCCAGGATATCCGCACCGAGCGGGTCCAGTTCGATCGGGGTGCGACCAGCGCCGCGGTCGAGGCATCGATCACCGGCTACGAGACTGTCGACTACGTGCTGGGGGCAAAGAAGGGGCAGTACATGAACGTAAGTATGGCGACCGACAACGGCGCCAACTACTTCAACATCCTCGCCCCGGGCGAAACTGAGGTGGCCATGTTCAGCGGATCGACGGGCCAGAACCAATACGAGGGCACCCTCCCCGCGAGCGGCGACTACAAGGTGCGCGTCTACCTGATGCGCAGCGCGGCACGCCGTAACGAGGTGGCGAAGTACCGTCTGGAGATGATCATCAGCGCCGGCGGCCAATAGTCGGTCCAGGTCGGGGCGGGGCGGTTTACGCGCGACTTGCTGGAGTGGAATCGGGGGACGAGGTTACATGAGCGCGACCTCGCTCGCCTCCGCCGCGCGTCCATTCTGGCGCCTGCTGGAGCTGCACGGAATCGACCCGGAGCCCGTTTTCCGAGCGGCGGGGCTCGACCCGGGCCTGATGGACGTCCCCCGGGCCCGTTATGGGGTCGACCAGCGTACGGCGGCCTGGATAAAGGCGGCGGAGATCATAGGCGACCCCTGCTTCGGGTTGCGGATGCAGGAGGTCCTGTCTCCCACGGATCTTCATGCCCTGGGCTACGCGCTGTATGCCAGCAGCACCTTGCGAACGGCCTTGGGACGGCTTTCACGCTACGTTCACGTCATCAACGACGGAATAGGCTTCGCCCTCGTTGAGGCGCACGACCGGGTTGCCTTCACATTGACTGTGACCGAGACGGTCTACCCGACGCTTCTGGTTTCGCAGGAGGACTCGCTGTGGTCCTGGATCATCCGCGTCTGTCGCAGCGCCGCCGGTGAGCAACTCTCACCGGTCGAGGTGCGATTCATGCACCCGGACGTGGGTTGCTCGGGCCGGTACGAGCGGTTATTCCGCTGCCCGGTCCGTTACGACTGTGACGCCTCGACGCTCCTCTTCGACGGCGACGAGATCGAGCGCCCGCTTCCCGCGGCCAACCGCGAGCTCGCCAGTTACAACGACCGCCTGCTCGCCGACTTCCTGAACAAGCTGCGCCAGGACGATATCCTGGCCCGGGTGAAGACGGCCATCGTCGGCGAGCTGCCGTCGGGCACTCCAAGCGATGAGGTGATTGCGAGCGCGGTGTGTATGAGCGCCCGTACCCTGCAGCGAAGGCTCTGCGCGGAAGGGACGAGCTACTCCAAGCTCCTCGATGCCGTCCGCCAGGAGCTGGCCGAGCAGTACATCGCGGACCCCGCGCTGACATTAAGCGAGATCGGCTTCCTGCTGGGGTTCTCCGAGCCGTCCGGTTTCTCGAGAGCCTTCCGGCGATGGACCGGCAGAACCCCCACCGAGGCCCGCGGGTCCGGGACCAGTCCGCGCCCGAGCACGTCCCCGGCCAGACTCGCACGCTGAGTCCGGGGGCCGCGGCCAAGAGCGGCTGCCCGGATCGCTCGGGCAGGTGTCGGCCGCTGGCTGAACGCCCCGCCAGACCAATTGGCGGCCTGCCAGGAATATCCCGACGGGAAAAACCGGATAGACAGATGAAGGGCCTCTCCCTACCATTCGCCGCCAACCTGATTCTGCCGTGGCCGCCTCGCACAACCGCCAACTCGGCGGTGATAAATGCCAACTCCAGCGAACGCACCTCCTGCCTCACCACGCCCTCGGATATGACTCATGTTATTCACCCTGGCCGCGCTCGTCCTTGCCTTCGCCTCGTCCTCGTCTCAAGCTGACGCGATCGAGGGCGACCCGGAGGCGCCCCCGGCGAAGGGTACTGAGCACCGAGATCCGCACCGGCGACCCGGAGGAGATGGGTTATTGGATTCTGCGCAAGCTGACGGATCGATACGCCGCCGATAAGGGCATCGAGGTGACACCGGACGAGATCGACGCCTACGTCGCGCACACGGCACGGCTTGCCGAGAAGGACCGCGAGCAACGGGAGGCGCGCAGGGAGGAGATCGAAGGTCGCCTTGCATCGCCCGAGTTGGACGATGACGAGCGCAAGGCCCTGACCTTGGAGCGCGATTCGCTGACTCAGCTCCAGCGCGACCTCGACGCGATGTCCGGCCGCAACGCCGACGACCCCGACGAGGCGCTGGAAGCCAGGCGAACGGTGGCGACCGCGTTCATCCGGCAATGGAAGATCAACCAGGCGCTCTATCGGGAATACGGCGGCCGGATCATCTTTCAGCAGGGTGGCCCGGAACCTCTGGACGCCTACCACAGGTTCCTCGAGGAACAGCAGCACGAGGGCGCCTTCGAGATCCTGAATAAAGGCCTGGGGGCAGCCTTCTGGCGGTACTATCTGACCGACGCGATCCATTCCTTCTACCCATCCGGTAGCGAGGAAGAGGCGAAGGCGTTCAAGGAGCCCTGGTGGCTGTCAGAGTAAAGGTTCGCCGGGATTGCGGGAGGCATAATCGGCGTTCGTCGCCTGGATGCAGCCGGTCCGCTTGTTCGTTCAGGTCAAGTGCATCCCGGCAAGAACATCAGGCTTCGCGAAACGCGGCGGCCCCGATCAGCCGATACAGCGGACACGAGCTTCGAAGCATATAACTGATCGCGTCCCTGCTCATGTGCGCCATCTCCGGCTGGCGCGCCGGCGATCCGGGTATGGGAGGCTTCGAACCTCGGCGGCACACGATCGGAGCACCCCCACTACCATCGCGATTTCCGCAACCCTCCCCCAAGCGCCACGCGAGGTCAGTCACGTGTTCTACTGGATCTACGACATCCCGACGCCGCAGCTCGCGGTGCTGATTTCGGGGATCTTTGTTGGCTTCTTCTGGATCGGCTGCTTCCTGATCCGGCCCGTCCTGCGGACCTTCGTCCGCGCCCGTTCCGGAACCAATGACATCGTCGGGTACATCCTGTCCTGCTTCGGCGTTTTCTATGGCCTGCTGCTCGGTCTCATCGCGGTGGCCGCGTACCAGAACCTCGTAAAAGCCGAAGAGAACGTCTCCCGAGAGGCGGTGGCCCTGACCGCTCTGTATCAGGACCTGGCGGCCTACTCGGATCCCCTCCGACAGGCCCTGCGCGCCGAGCTTCGCGACTACTGCTCGTACGTCATCGAAACTGCCTGGCCGCTGCAGCGCAACGGAATCATCCCGGACGAGGGTCGCCAGAAGGTCCTTGCGTTCCGAAACTCCCTGCTCGCCTTCGATCCGCAGACCCTCCATCAGGTGGTTTTCCATACCGAAACGCTGGGCGAGTTCAACCATTACTACGAGGCCCGCCGCATGCGCCTGCATGATGTGCACAGCGGGATTCCCGCCGTGATGTGGTACGTCGTCATCGTGGGCGCCGTCATCAATCTGGCCATCGTCTGGATGTTCGACATCCGATTGGTCAGCCAACTACTCATGGGGGGGATGCTGGCCTTCTTCATGGGCTCGATGATCTTTTTGATCGCCGCGATGGACAACCCGTACCGGGGAGAAGTCAGTGTCAGCCCTGATGCTTTCCACGAGGCATGTCAGGTCATGGCGTCCGAGGACGGCGCGTCGCCCCCGCTTCAGCCTAACGGCTGAGATCGGCAAGGCGATCGCCCGCATCCAAGGGATTCGCCGAACGACCCGCACAAACGCGTACAGAGATCACATCGCCCCGCGTCCCTGGTGAAGGGGCACCACAGGGGGAGGCCATGGCTGAATTCCAGGTTCACAAGCTTGAAGGCATGCAGTACGTCGAGATTCACCTGGACGACGAAACCGTGCGTGCCGAGGCGGGGGCGCTCAACTACCTGACGGGCGACATCACGATCTACTCCAGCGTATTCCCGTCGCTGGTTTCGGTGGTCAAGTCGTTGCTCGCCGATGAGGCGATCTACCGGCCGACCTACACCGGCACCGGGGTGGTCACCCTAGAATGCTCCCTGGGTGGTTATCACATTCTGGAGCTTAAGGACGAAAGCTGGATCCTGGAGCGCGGTGCCTACTGGGCGTCGGACGGCGACGTCAACGTCAGCTTCCACCGCGAGCGGGTCCTGACCGCGCTCGAGGCAGGCGAAGGCCTGGTCTACCTCCAGACACGGGTTAGCGGACGCGGTCAGGTCGCGTTGACTACCCGGGGCCCGGTCCGGGAAGTCACCCTGCAGAACGGTCAGTCAATGATCGCCGAGGGCCGGAACGTGATTGGTAGGACATCCGATGTCACCTTCCGGATGCAGCGACCGACCAAGAACCTGCTCGGCGTCGTCACCGCGGGCGAGGGCTGGTGGCTGCGGGCCTACCAAGGCCCGGGAAAGCTCCTTCTCAACCCCAGACCCTACTGGCGCTACTGGGTCCTCGCCGAGCGCCGTGGGGACATGGATCTCCCATCGAAAACGACGTTCTGACTCGCCGCGCTCACCGGAAATCCACCTCCAGACGAGCGCTCAACCGCGGTCCGACGGTCGACCCGCGCCGATCTCCTTGATTGATCGATCCGCGGCATTGCGTTGATCCCGGCGAGGTCGCAGCGGCCAGGCTTGACGTCAGCGTGACGCACGGGGCGATCGCACGCCGGCCATGTTCGCCCGCCATGGACTGGGACCCCGCCCAGTCAGGAGCACCCTTACGTGATTTACCTGACAGACAAAGAAGTCGCGACTGTCTAGCCTTGCGGCTCCGGGTTTTTGGTGAAACCTGCCGGGTACGAAGAGCAGATGTGTCTCGGTTACGACGTTCGTGCCCGCGACGCAAGCCTCTGGCAGATCACCGGTGAAACTGTCACTGGTCCGGCATCCGATGCCCTCGATCGCCGTCACGGGATCCTGGATGCCGGCGACGACGAGGGGGGGAAGGCGACGTGGGCGGATTGGCGGATCGACTTCAATCACGTCATCGACCGCATCGGGTCAACGTTCGGTTGAGGCCTTGCCCGCCGCCGACATCCCGGTTCGCTGGGGCGCGTGGACCGACCGCTGCTCGTTCATACCGCAGGAGCCGAGGCCCGGTCCGATAAAAGTTCTTCGCCGCGTTGACGACTCAGCGCAACCGGCACCTTGGTTTCCGCGAACGCCCGCCCCAAGAGGGGGCGCGTTGGAGGCTACACACAGATAAGGGGGATCAGCATGGGACTCTTCGACTTCGCCAGAGACATCGGCAAGAAGCTTTTCGGCAATGAGGCCGAGGCCAGCGAGAAGATCAAAGAAGAGATCGAGCGGGACAACCCGGGGATCAGCGGCCTGAACGTCAATTATGAGGACGGCGTGGTCTCGCTCAGCGGCGCGGCGGACAGCCCCGAGGCCATGGAGAAGGCCGTCCTGTTGGCCGGCAACGTGAAGGGCGTGGGCGAGGTCAAGGCCGACGAGCTCGCGGCCCCGCCACAGACCGCACGGGTCGAGTTCTACGTTATTCAGAAGGGCGACACCCTCTCGGGAATCGCCAAGCGGTTCTATGGCGACGCGAACGCTTACCCGCGCATTTTCGAGGCGAATCGAGAGGTCATCAAGGACGCCGACCTGATTTTTCCGGGCCAGAAGATCCGCATCCCGCTGTCGGACGCCTAGCTGACGGGAATCGGCGCCTTGTTCAGACGGCTTAGGCTATACACACGATCGCGGAGGCTGGATCGGGGAAAATGTGCCCCCCGACGTAACGGATTTGATGGTCGCTAGGGCCGGGGTCCGCATAGCGCGCCCGCCCCGTGTTTCAGGTCGTGGATTGCGACGGCTTCCACACCGCATCGACATCGATGCCGAACGACTTGGCGTCGCGCTGCGCGTCGCGACAGGACCCGCGCCAGACGTTTCCCTCGTCCGTCTCGGTAGTGCCACTGATCCAACTGGATTGTCCCGCGCTGGCACCCCTGTTCGACGGCCCGGTCGCCCTCCGGCCCGCGATGGCTCGCCATGGAATGCGGATTGACCGCACCCTCAGCCAATTGGAGGTTGCAAATGCCTGATCGGATTTCTACTGGCGAAAGGCTGATCAATTGCGATTCCCGTCCGGGTCAAGGATTGACCGGATCTAGTGCCGGGACGGCAATTAATCCACCTGGGGTGCAGGCAGAGCAGGAGGCGATAGCGAGTCCGCTCGGCTCGGCGCCGGCCCGCGTCCTCGTCGCCCTGGTGACGAGTCTGGTTGCGGGGGCACTGTGTGCCGAGGCCGACGGCCCGGATTTTTACGTCGTCCGCGGCGTTGCCCAGGGCGACGTGCTGAACATTCGCGCCGAGCCGGACCCGCATGCGAGCAAGGTCGGCGAGATCCCGCCGCACGGCACCTGCATCCGCAACCTGGGCTGCAAAGGCGGGCTGACGTTCCAGGAGTTCACCGAGCTCTCGCCGGCGGAGCAGGAAAAGCGGGAGGCGGAGAATCCCCGCTGGTGCAAGGTGGCGTACCAGGGCGTCACCGGCTGGGTCGCCGGGCGCTACCTTGGAGAAGGCGACTGCCCAGAGAACCGCGTGGAGATGAACTTCACCGGCGGTGAGGCACAGACCGCCGCCGATCGGACGCGGCAAGGCTCGGTCGGCATGGAGGTCCCAGCCGCCCCCGAGGACGGTGGACCGCGCAACTGGACCATTACCGGTGTGTCCGACGGGCTGAACCTCCGGGAGGAACCGTCCACCAAGGCGAAGGTTATTGCGACCTACGCCCCCGGAACCGTCCTCGACAACCTTGGCTGCCAGAGCGCCGGGGGTGGGGTCTGGTGCGACGTCCAGCAACTGGGCGGAGGCCCGCGCGGCTATGTCGCGGCCCAGTTTCTTACGGCGGCCGTCTCGCCCGACGGCTCCCCTGCCGTGGGACCGGACGACTCCGCCCTGCGCGCCGGGCAGGGCGACTTCGATGCTACGGGGCAGATCCCGTGTGCCCAGCACACCGGCCAGCCCATGACCCAATGCGAGTTCGGCGTCTCCCGCGTCGGTGGCGGATATGCCACCGTCGTCGTGACCAAACCCGATGGGGCTAAGCGTGCGATCTTTTTCCGCAGCGGCGCCCCGATGGGCGCCGACACGAGCGAGGCGGACGGCTACCACGAGTTCCGTGCCGTAAAGGAGAGTGACCTCAATCGCATTCGCGTCGGCGATGAACGCTACGAGATCCCAGACGCGGTGCCTCTAGGCGACTGACCGCTCCAGGCCGACGCCCATGGGCTTGTATCCATAACCAGCAATCCGCGCGACCTCCCTCGACGGGAGGAATGCGCCATCTATTTCTCGATCGTCCTCAACCTGCAACGAAAACTCCCGGCAGTCGGCCCGAATGAGGTGACCATGTTCCATACCCGAACCACACCGGCGCTCGCAGCCGCTCTGGCGCTGACGGCGTGCACCGCACCGCCGGTCAGCCAGGACCTGGGCACGATGAAATACGACGCCGGGGGAACCATGCCCTGCTCGGCCAAGGTTCCCAGCTACAGTGAGGCATGTGGCTGGCGCGTGTTGCGCAAAGCAGACGGCGGCGCCGAGATCTGGATCTCCAACATCGCCAGCGAGGTAAAACCGGCCTACCGCGTCCCCGAGTTCTCGCGCGGTGAGTACAGCTCGCGGGACGGCACACCGCTGCAGGTCTCCAAGGACGCGGACACCTGGTCCGTGTCGATCCCGGGTCGGGAGTACTACCGCTTCCCCGATGCCGTGGTCACCGGAGGGTAAGGTTTTACGCGGTGGCTGGCTCCGCCGCCGCGGCGTCGACCCGGTGTCTCACCGGGGAATCGCGAAGAGCCGGGCACGGCTCAACAACGCCGACATCAGGTCGTCCGCGGAGCAGGTCGGCCGTCACTAATCCAAAATCGAGGACTTAAACGTGGATCTAACCAGTCTGATCGTCTTCCTTCTCATCGGCGCCGTCGCCGGCTGGCTCGCCGGACTGCTCATGCGCGGCGGTGGCTTCGGCCTGCTCGGCAACATCGTCGTCGGGATCGTCGGCGCCGTGATCGGCGGATTCCTGTTCGGCCTGGTCGGCGTATCCGCCGGAAGCGGGCTCGCCGGCTCCCTGATAACGGCCGTTGCCGGTGCGGCCGTCCTGCTCTTCATCGTCGGCCTGATCAAAAAGGCCTGATCGCGAATTCGGCGAGGCCGGGAGCATCCACCTCGTTCGCGCTCGATCCTCTGCCGCCGACCTGCGCACCGGCTGCCCTCTCTCATCTGAAATTACTACTGGAGAAAACGCTATGACCAAGAGCACCCTGAAGATCCTGGGCGCGTTCTGCCTTGCGGCCCCTCTGGCCCAGGCAGGGCAGCCCAGCTTCGACTGCAGCAAGGCCTCCCACGAGGCCGAGAAGCTGATCTGCGAGAATTCGGATCTGGCGACACTGGACCGCAGCCTTGCAGAGCTGTACGCGACCGTGTTGAAGAACACCCCGGCGAGCGAACAGGGCGCGCTAAAGACAGAGCAGCGCGGTTGGGTGAAAGGACGCGATGAGTGCTGGAAGTCCGCCGACCAGCACGGGTGCATCAAGAGCGAGTACGAGATGAGGATCAACGAGCTCAAGGACCGCTAGACTCCACCCAAGCGCCGCGACCCGACGGGACGCGGCGCCCCGCTTCTACACGGGGAGCGCACCGCGATCCCCGTCATCTGTCCTCCCGCGCCAGACGGTGGATGCGCAGCGCTCCCGCCGCGCGCCGCTCTTACCCCGTTTCCCTGAGTCGGCATCCCGGCAGGCTGCCGAAACGTTCGGTCGCGATATCGATAGGGGACGGTGACGACGTCCGAGCCCGTGATTGGGGTTGCACGTCAAGGCGTGCACGCTATCATATCGACGCCGCCGACGGCGAAGCTATTTTCTATATTTTTTTTCATGTTATGGGGTTTTCATAATGCGACTTGCAAATCTCGTATCCGCCCTTCCATTGCTCGTGGCCTTCGACTGCGACGCAACACCCTTCTGGGGGGCAAAGCACTCGGCACCGGCCGAAACGCCGGTCACCGCCCTCAAACCGGGAGAATTCATCTGGGAGGGAAAGCTGGCGCCGGAGGGGCCGGTGGTCGTCGTGGTCAGCCTCCCCGAGCAGATGGCCTATGTGTATCGTAACGGCGTGCGCATCGGCGTGGCCACGGCCAGCACCGGAAAGGCCGGCCACGGGACACCGACAGGGGTGTTCACCATCCTGAACAAGGACAAGGAACATCACTCGAAGACCTACGGCAACGCACCGATGCCGTACTCCGAGCGCCTTACCTGGGACGGTGTCGCCCTGCACGCGGGCGGCCTGCCGGGCTACCCTTCGTCGCACGGGTGCGTCCACCTGCCCTCCGAGTTTGCCCGCCTGCTCTTCGGCATCACGCACAACGGGACCACGGTGGTGATTGCGGGCAACTCGACTGCGCCGCGCTCGGTAGTTCATCCCGCCATGTTGACACCGGTGGCCGTCCGGACCGGGTCGCCGGAGCCGGACCACTCTCTGGGTCTGTTCGAGGACGTTCACTGGGACCCCCAGGCATCGCCCGAGGGACCGCTGACGCTCGTCGTGAGTTCCGCCGACCAACGGGTGATCGTGTTGCGCAACGGGGTGGAGATCGGTCGCGCCCGGATCAAGATCGACAACCCCAGCGAACCCCTGGGCACCCACGCCTATACGGTGCTCGCGGGAGCCAGCGGTGGTCACCCGCACTGGAGTGCCGTCGGTCTCCCCGGCCATGCCGCCGAGAGTAGAGGTGGGCACGACGAGAATGCCATCGAGCGCTTGCACATGCCTAAGGCACTGACCGGCCACGTTTACCCCCTGCTGGTGCCGGGCACGACGGTGCTGATTACCGACGCATCCATCCTGAAGCACACCACCGGTCCCAGCCTTGCCGTCATGCGCTCGGGTTCACCCGAAGTTGAGCCGACCGCGGCGGCAATGGAAACGGGAGGCCGCCGTATCCCCGCCCCCGTTGAGTCCGTCCGTCTCAACTGAGGAGCGCCGTGGGGCTCGGATGCCCCTCAACCGCCCGCGGTAGGTCGAGCGACTGAGGTCCGTTCGCAATACTGAAGATCGACTTGCGGCGCCGTCGAATGGGCGTCGTATCCATCCCCGCGCGGCATGCGCGTCGATTTAGCGTTACCAAATGTCATATGCCTGGTGGCGCCCGCCGGCGGGAGAATAGCCAGGCACACCCGGCTCCGTGCGGTCCAGCCAACGCGTAGACGGCTGCCCGGTGGCATGCTGGAATAAAACAGTAAATTCTAATATTCTGGTGCTCCACCCTTGGCGGTTCGATCCCAGAATGCTTCCATACGGACACGCGAATGCTTCCGGCACGTCTCCGGGCCGTTTAAGGCAACACCTTGGACATTGACCTACGCACCCTGTCGCTCGTAATCGGCATTGCCTGCGCCCTGCAGGCGGGGATGCTGATGTCGCTTGCGTTGCTCGTAAATCGCTACCCCGGGGTTGGCGTATTCGCGCTCGGGTTTACGCTGATCGCGCTCGGGTTCACCCTTCCGGCGCTTCCCGTGCCACTCCAGGATCCACTGGTGACGATGGCGCTGCACACCGCGTTCGTGACCGGGACGGCGATCGCCCATGCGGGTATCCGTCTATTCGCCGGCCGCCCGCTCCAAGTCTGGTCACTGACCCTACCCGTCGCGGTCGCACTCTCCGTGATCCTGTACTTCACCGCTATTGACGACGATGTCGAGGCCAGGGTTCGTACCTCTTCGGCGGCGGTCGCAATGCTGACCGGCTGGTCCGCGGTGCTGCTCGCGACCCTTCCGGCCGAGGGCTTCCGGGCCTCGGCACGCTTCCTGGCGGCTGCCTGCGCCGTGATCGCATCGTTCTCCGCGGTGCATTTGGTCGGGCTTTCCGAGCATGTAGACTCGGTGAATGGGGCGTACGGCCTTACTCCGCTGGCGGTGACCGAATACCTGATTGCATTCTGCCTCGCGACAATCGGCTCGATCGGGTTCCTTCTGATGGTCGCCCAGCGCGCAATATACGAGCTCACCGGCCTGGCACAGGTCGACCATCTGACCGGCGCGTTGAACCGTCTCGGGATGACCGAACGGCTCGACCGGGCGCAGACCTCCCCGCAGGAAGGGCTACCCGCCTATTCGGTCATTTTGCTCGACATCGACCGCTTCAAGGACGTTAACGACACCTATGGGCACAACGCGGGCGATGCGGTGCTGACCGAGCTGGTGACACGCGTCTCGGGAGCGATTCGATCCAAGGACAGTCTTGCGCGTTACGGGGGCGAGGAATTCCTGGTTCTGCTGCCCGATACCGACCTCAACGAGGCGACCTTGATCGGCGAGCGGCTGCGACAGGTCGCCGAAGAGCGCCCGGCGGTCTTCGACGGCCGGAGCATTCCTTTCACGCTCAGCGTCGGCGTCGCCGCAAGCGGACATCTCCAGAGGGGGCGGACCTCGGTCATCATGGACGCGGACGCCGCGCTCTATCGCGCCAAGCGTGAGGGCAGGAATCGGGTTGCCGCTGCACGGCCCCGTTCCGCGGCAGCCAGCCCCCGGGGAGCCTGCCTGACATCCTGAAGGGGGAGCCCGTCCGGCTACAGACTCAGGCAGCAGGGCCCGGAAGTTTCAGATCGCTGACCAGCGATCGCAGCTCGTGCCGCGCCGCCACGTGTGACATGGTCAGCTTGGGCCCGTCGTCAATCTCCTTCAGATCCGCCAGCGTCAAGCCCTTCGGAAACAGCTCTCGGTAGATGACGCGCTCGGAAAGGCCGGCGACATAACGAAACGCCAGCCGCTTCTCCAGGCTCTTCAGCGCCTGGTCCATGCGCTGGCGATTCTTCGAGAAGGTCGGCGAGATCCGGTTCCTGATGACCACCCAGTCCACCCCCGGAAGACCGGACGCGGCCCGGAGCTTGCGGCTTTCCCAGACGGCCTCCGCGTAGAAGCTCAGCTTTTCGACGGTATAGGTGTCGGGGTTGACCTGGGCCAGCAGATCCAGATCGACGAAGCTGTCATTCAACGGCGTCACAAGCGTGTTGGCCATCGCGTGGGCCAGATGCGCCAGGTGAGTGCGGCCCCCCGGGCAGTCGATCACGATGAAGGCGTTGTCCCCTGCAAGTCGCTCGAGGAGCGCGCCCAGGCGCTCCGCCTCGTCCTCATCCCGCTCGGCTATGGTCGTGTGCTCCGATGGCGCGACCAGGTGGTGTTCCGGAACCTGCCACCCGACCCCAGCACGCGCCGAGTAGGCCGCCCGGTTCTCCAAGTAACGGCTCAGCGTGCGCTGCCGGGTGTCGAGGTCGATGATGGCGACCGGAAAACCTCCCCGCTGGATGCTGACCACCAGGTGCATGGCGGTCGTCGACTTTCCGGTTCCGCCCTTCTCGTTCGCGACCACGACGACATGGGCGCCGCAGGGTTTGATGAATCGCACAAACAGGCTCCGTAAGGGAAAATTGTCCCGCTTATAAGGGAAGGGCCAGGTGCGATCAACCGCCGTGCGTTGACCCCGCGCGCGGCACCGCGTTCTCGACGGTGCCAACGGCGGTTCCGTTGCGATGGCAGCCGTTGCTTATTTTTGTTACGTTCCCGTGACATTTTCGTCCGGTAGCCCGCCCCGCGACCGGACAGGCTACCACGGAGACAATACCCGCCTTGGACTACGCGTTCTGGATCGAGCTAGTGCTGTTCGTCGTGCTGCTCGGGTTCTCGGGGTTCTTCTCGAGCTCCGAGACCTCGCTCTTCTCCCTCAGCGGCGTTCAGCTGGAGAAGATGCAGGCGGACGGCAACCCCCGGGTGGGGTTGATCCGGCGCCTGCTGAGCGAGCCGCGGCGCCTCATCGTCACCATCCTGATCGGCAACGAATTTGTCAACGTCGCCGCATCGGTGCTTTCGGCGGCCATGGTCATCCAGGTGCTCGGCGCCGAGAACAAGTTCATCAACCTGTTCATTATGGTGCCCATCCTGCTGGTCTTCGGCGAGATCACGCCCAAGACCCTGGCGATCCGCAACAACGTCGCCTTCGCCACCTTCGAGAGTGGGCCCATCGAGACCTTCGCGCGGCTCATCACGCCGCTGCGCTGGGCGATCAGAATCATCGCGGACTGGTTCACGACGCTGATCGTGGGGCGCGAGCGCTCGCGAGGGAACATCGTGACCGAGGATATGGTTCGCACCCTCGCCCACGAGGCGGTCGGCGAAGGGGCGCTGGACCACATGGAGGCCCAGTTCATCGATCACATCTTCGACTTTGGCAGCAAGACGGTCGAGGATGTGATGACACCCCGCGGGGATGTCACGTTCGTGTCAGTCGACGCGTCCAGCGAGGAGATCCTGGAGACATTCAAGCAGAATCGGCAGTCGCGAATGCCGGTCTATCGGGAGCACCGGGATAACATCGTCGGTGTACTCCACGCGCGCGACCTGCTTGCGATCGATTTTTCCGGGCTGAACGAGGACCGGCACCCGCTGCCGAGCGTCTTGCGCAAACCCTATTTCGTTCCCGAATCGAAGTCTGCATCGGATCTGTTCGATACCTTTCGGAAAACGAGTCGATCGCTGGCCTTGGTGGTAGACGAGTACGGCGGGGTGACCGGGCTGGTCAGCATGTCCGATCTGCTCGAGTGCATCTTCGGCGACATCCCCAGCCCCTCGGACGAGGCCGACGAGGACTGGGTGCGCCAGCTCGACGAGAATCGCTTCGCGCTGCCGGGGTCGATACCGATCGAGGACTTCAATGCCAGGTTCTCGACCGATTTGATGATCGAGGAGATTCGAACCCTGGGCGGACTGGTCCTTCACCACTTCGGTGAGCTTCCGTCGGAAGGGGAGTCGGTCGACGTCAGCTCGTTCCGCCTCACGGCCGCCCGCGTCGAGAGCAACCGTATTACCGAGGTCATCGTCGAGCTGCTCGCCCCCGCGGACGCTGATGGGTATGACGACGAACCGGATACCGAATTCGCCGTGCAAGCCACGCCTGAACAATCGCCCGACGAAGACGACCGGAGCACCCGCTGATGGATATCGCAGTCACGCTCCTGGTGGTCGTCATCTGCCTGCTGCTCGAGGGCTTCTTCTCGGGCTCTGAAATCGGGGTAGTCAGCGCCGATCAGATAAAGATGCGGCACGCGGCCGCCAAGGGTTCGAAGGGCGCCCGGCTGGCGATCAAGATGCTCCAGACGCCCGAGTGGCTGCTGTCGACGACGCTGGTAGGCACCAACATCGCGGTGGTCACCAACACCACGATGGTCACCGCGCTGATGCTCCACCTGTTCGGCGAGAGCGGAAGCTGGGTCGCCGTATTCGTCGCCGCGCCACTGATCTGGGTCTTTGGGGAGATCGTCCCCAAGAGCGTCTTTCAGCAGCGCGCGGACCAGATCACGCCCTACGCCATCTTCGTGTTGCGCTTCTTCTCACTGCTTTTCTACCCGATTCTGATCGTTTTCAGCGCCATCACCCGGATGCTCTCGAAGCTCATCGGCGACACCGACCGCAACCCTTTTACGCTGCGCGAAGAGATCCTGACCATGCTCCAGATGCCGGCCGCCAGCACCGGCGACATTCAACCGGCCGAAAAGCAGATGATTCGGCGCATGTTCAACTTCTCGGAGACCCGGGTGCAGGACGTCATGCGCCCGCTGATCGAGATCACGGCGATCGAGCGGGGATCGAGCTGCGGCGAGGCCAGGCGCCTGGCCGCGGAGAGCGCGCACATCCGGCTTCCGGTCTATTCCGGCCGGGTCGACCGCGTCGACGGCATGCTGCATGTGCTGGACCTTCTCGGCGAGGACGACGACCGCCCGATCGAAGAGTTCGTCCGCGACGCCTTCTACGTTCCGGAGACCAAGAGCATCAGCGACCTGCTATACCAGATGCGTCACGGCAGCGAGGTGGTCGCCGTGGTGGTCGACGAGTTCGGCGGGGCGGAAGGCATCGTAACCATCGAGGACATCGTCGAGGAGGTGGTCGAGGAGCTACAGGACGAGTACGACGCCAAGGAGCCCGACGCGGACCTGTTCGAAAAGCTCGATGAACGGGACTACCTCATGAGCGGCCGCACGGAGATCAGCCAGATCGCGGATGGGCTCGGGAGTCGAGCTGCCCGCGGGGCACTATTCAACCATCGCTGGGTTCATCCTGCACAAGACCGGCAGCATCCCGCCGGAGGGGACGACCGTCGAGGAGGGCCGGGTCTCACTGACGGTACACCGCGGCACGCCCCAGATGATTCAGGAGGTCCGCATCCGCTGGTCGATCTAGCGCTTCGCTAAGCGGCCCTAATTGGCGCGCCGGGCACCAGGTGAACGGATATAGCTTGCGGGTAAGGAAAGAACCCCAGCGCTTTCGCTAGGGCGCGATGATCTGCACCGTCTCCGACGGCCTCAGCAGGTCGTTGGGCCTGAGGTCGAAAACGGCGTCGAGATAATAGACGGCGCCCTCTCGCTCCACTCGTACCGACTGCACGCCCAGACTGTAGACGCTGGCGTCCCGCAGGGACCCGTTCACGCGGACCTTGACCGACTGACCCGGTTTGAAGCCGCGCAGCACATTGGCCGTGACCAGCGCCCGGGCCAGCATCCGGTCGTCCGGTGCGATCAGGATCAGGGGCTCCGGCTGGAGCGTCTTGTAGATCACGGCGCCGTTCCAGACATTGCGTGCGACCACGATGCCGTCGAACGGCGCGCGCAGCTCGGTGCGCTCCAGCGCGACCGAGGCAACCGCCTCGGCGGCCTTCGCGGCCTCTTCCTCGGCGAGCGCCGCGGAGCGTTTCAGCTCCGCGTCCTTGAGCTCCTCGATGGCGATCAGGCCGCGGTCGAACAGCTCCTGTGATCGGGCGAGCTCACGCTCCGCGTCCTCGCTGGCGACCCGATCTCGCGCCACGCGTGCGCGCGCCTCGAGCAGGCTCGCCCGCGCCTCGCGCTGGTCCATCTGCAGCAGGAGGTCGCCCTTCTTGACATGCTGCCCCACGCTGACGGCAACCTGCTCGACGACGCCGTTCTCCACCACGCGCATCTCGACCTCGTGGACCCATTCGAGCCAACCCTTTAGCTCCAGCGCGGCCTCGGACGGGGCGGCGGCGATCAGCAGTAACGCGGCAAGGGTTCGGCGATACATGGTGTGCTAAGGGTCCCCCTGGGTGTCGGGCCAGACAGGCTCGCCCAACAGGGCGTCGAGCTCGGCCCACGCGAGCGCCCGGCAATATTCCACGCGTTGCTCGAGCAGGCGGGTCTTGGTCTGCTGGCTCATCGAGTAGCCGAGGTCGGCCTTGACTTCCTGCTCGTAGAGGGTGCGGCTCTCGTCCAGCGTCAGGTCGCGGAGCGCGGACTCGGTGCGCACGCTCTGGGCGGCCGCGTTCAGGGCGTCCAGCCTCAGCAGCAGCTCCAGGACCTGTTGGCGCAGCTCCGCCCTAACCAGCGATCTATCGGCCTCACCGCGAGACTTGATCAGCTCGGCGACGGCCGGGTTTTTCGCGGCCGCCGCCGAGAACAACCTGTCGGGGTCGGGCGGCTGATCCGGACGCTCCGGAATCGGGGGCGGGACCAGATCGCGGGGCAGCTCGGCGTCGGATCCGACGGCGGAGGCGAGCAGGGCCCGGGACAGGCGCTGGCCTGCGACGCTTGCGGTCCGGTGCTGGCGCACGTCCTGATAGACCGCCTCGAGCTCCTGGACGCGCAGGTCGGAGTACTGCCCGAGGTCCCGGCGCACCGAGGCACGGTCGAACTGAACGTAGGCGACCGCCATCGCCTCATCGTAGCGGGAGAAGCTCAGGTCCGCGAGCAGCACGTCAAAAAAGCGCTCGAGCACCTCGAGCCGCTGCGCCGCTTCGGGTGTTATCAGTGGTTCCAGAGGGCGGCCGCGCTGGATGTCGGCCGCGGCCGCATCGGAAAACGCGAGTGAGTAGCAGTCCAGAAACAGGGTCGGTCGTCTCGGCAAGCGAGCCGCAAGATCGTCCGAGGCGAGGGTACGCGGGTGGCCGTCGGCCAGATCCAGGGCCTGCCCGATACTCAGCGGATCGGGGATGGGCTCAGCGGACACGGCCGCGACCGCGACGGCCGACAGCGCGGCCGCCCCGATCCCCAGACAAATTGCACGAAACGAACGGCTCATCGCCAAGGCACTGCCAACCCTCGATCGCGGCATGCTGGAGGAGTGAGACGAATCAGCGCGCAAGGGTAAGCCCTGCCGGGTTCGGGGCTCAAGTAGATCGGCCGTGGCTGACGCCGGGGCTCCCGCGCCGATCGCGCCACCGAGGAGATCCGGTACCACAACGGCCTTGCGCCCCTGTGGCCAGCGCCCTCAACCCGCTACACTTGCGGCGCCGACTCGGCAATCCGTCGGCCGACGGATTCCAGCCCGAACTCAACCAGGAGCCCCATGATGCGCACGGTTCTTAGTCCCGTTCTGTCGGCGCTCGTGCTGACCGCGGTCCTGTCATCGGCGGTTGCCCAGGAGCCTCCCCCAGCGGTTCCGCCCGAGACGCCGAACGGCCCCGTCGAGGCCGACGCGGAGCCGGCGACGGCGACATTCGAAGGGATTCCCTGGCAGCTCGCAGCGTTTCGGTCGGGAGACGAGCTGACGCCGGCAATCGACGCCGGCCGAGCGGCTGTTTTTCGCTTCGAGGATGGACGCTTGTCGGGCAGCGCCGGGTGCAACCGACTCTTTGGCGGCTACCAGCTCAACGGGGATGTCCTCAGTTTCGAGCGGAACATGGGCGGTACCATGATGGCCTGCCCGGAGCCGTTGATGGAGCAGGAGCGGCTCGTCATGGAGGCGCTCGCCGCCGTGACATCCTTCCGGCAGGGGGAGGATTCGCTCGAGTTGCTGGACGCCGAGGGCGTCGTCGCCGTCCGATTCGCGATCCTCAAGCCGACGCCGCTGATCGGGACCCTTTGGCAGCTGACTACCTTCAACAACGGCAGACAGGCGCTGGTCTCCGCGCTAGCCGGCACCGAGATCACTCTGGAGCTCAACGAAAACGGTACGCTGGGCGGATCCGATGGCTGCAATCGCTACATGAGCGGATTTGTCGTGGAAGGCGATCGGCTGACCATCGGACCCATCGCGACGACGCGCAAGGCCTGCCCTCGGCCCGAGGGCGTCAGCCAACAGGCCATCGAGTACGCGGCGGCCCTGGGAACCGTGACCGGATATCGGATCGAGGGCCAAGAGCTGACGCTCACCGACGCGGACGGCAACAAGGCGGCCCTATTCAGGGTCGCCGAGGGCGCGGCAACGCCCGGCGCAAGCGAGGAGCCCTAGCGACATCCGGGTCGGTCCCGAGAGTCGCTCCTGACGGGAAGCAGGCTGACCGAGTCCAACGGTGTATTGAGTCAGCATCCGCCTTGGCGACCCGGGTC
>CAVPOY010000034.1:0-71793 GCA_963707135.1 uncultured Gammaproteobacteria bacterium
ACGCTCGCGGCTGCGTTATCTCTGCGAGGTCGGGCTCGGGTATCTGACCCTGGACCGGCAGTCCCGCACCCTCTCCGGCGGCGAGGTCCAGCGCATCAACCTGACCACGGCGCTCGGCACCTCGCTGGTCAACACCCTGTTCGTGCTCGACGAGCCCAGCATCGGCCTGCACCCCCGGGACATCGACCGGGTCGTACGGGTCCTCGAGCGGCTGCGCGACCAGGGAAACTCGCTGTTGGTCGTCGAGCACGACCCCCAGGTGATGCTCGCCGCCGACCGCATCGTCGACATCGGACCGGGGCCCGGTGAGAACGGCGGGCGCGTGGTGTTCGCGGGCACTCCGGCTGAGATGCTGAGCGCCACCGGTTCAGGGGCCAACGGCATCGCTGACCGCCGAGTACCTCTCCGGGCGCCGCCGCGTGTCCGAGCCCGTCGGCGCCGGACCGGCAGCCGAAGGACGCGCGAGCACTTCGCATCCGTGGCGCCCGGGCCCACAATCTGAAGGGCCTGGACGTCGAGATCCCGCTGAACGGGCTGGTCGTGGTGACAGGCGTGTCCGGCTCGGGCAAGTCGACCCTGGTCCAGGATGTGCTGTACAACGCCCTTCGCCAGATCAGGGGCGAACCGATCGAGCCGCCGGGGGAGCACGAGTCCATCGACGGACACGAGCTGATCGGCGAGCTGATGCTGCTCGATCAGTCCTCGATAGGCCGCTCGTCGCGCTCGAACCCGGCCAGCTACGTCGGCGCCCTCGACGTGATCCGCAAGCGGTTCGCGCGGACCCCGCTCGCCAAGGAGCGCGGCTACACGGCCGGGACCTTCAGCTTCAACTCCGGAAACGGCCGCTGCCCGACCTGCGGCGGCAACGGCTTCGAGCGCGTGGAGATGCAGTTCCTGTCCGACGTGTACCTGCGCTGCCCGGACTGCGACGGCAGTCGTTACCGCTCCTCCGTGCTCGAGATCGAGGTCCAGGGCACGGGAAACGGCGCAAAGGAAACTCCCGGGCGCTCCATAGCGGACGTGTTGGAGATGACGGTTACCGAGGCGCTGGCCTTTTTTGCCGGCGACCGGGAACTGAAGCGGTCCCTGGAACCGCTGCAGGCCGTGGGCCTCGGCTACATCCTGCTCGGACAGCCGGTGCCGACCCTCTCCGGCGGGGAGGCCCAACGGTTGAAGCTGGCCGGCCAGCTCGCCCGATCGGGCGGCGGCAAGGGCACACGCGGCGGGACCCTGTTCCTGCTGGACGAGCCGACGACCGGGCTGCACTTCGCCGACATCGAGGTGCTGCTGACCGCGTTCCGGCGCCTGATCGGCCGCGGCCATTCGTTCCTGGTGATCGAGCACAATCTGGACGTCATCGCCGCGGCGGACTGGCTTATCGATCTCGGCCCCGAGGGCGGCGATGGCGGCGGCGAGCTGGTCTGCGCCGGAACCCCGGACGCGGTCGCGGCGCACCCGACCAGTCACACGGGCCGCGCCCTGCGGGCGTTTCGCGCCGACCCGCGCGGGACCGGGGCCGGCAACCGGGTCGAGGAGTCCCGCCAGAGCGCTTACGTTGCGCCGCCCGCCAGCTCTCATACGGGCGCGGCCATCGAGATCCTCCACGCCCGCGAGCACAACCTCAAGGACCTGTCCGTCTCGATCCCGCGCGGCCGGTTCTCGGTCATCACCGGGGTCTCCGGCAGCGGCAAGAGCACGCTGGCCTTCGACATTCTGTTCGCCGAGGGCCAGCGGCGCTATCTCGAGTCCCTGAACGCCTACGCCCGCCAGTTCGTGCAGCCGGCGGCGCGCGCGGACGTGGACGCGATCCACGGCATACCGCCGACGGTGGCCATCGAGCAGCGCACCAGCCGCGGAGGGGCGAAGAGCACGGTCGGCACCCTGACCGAGATCCACCATTTTCTGAGGCTGCTCTACGTCAAGCTCGGCATCCAGCAATGCCCGGACTGCGGGATCGAGATCCGTCCCCAATCCCGCGACGCGATCCTGGACCGCATCCTGCGCGAGCACGCCGGCCAGCGCATCGCCTTGCTGGCCCCGCTGGTGGTCGCGCGCAAGGGGCTCTACAAAGAGCTCGCGGCCTGGGCCGCCCGTAAGGGCTGGTTCCTTCTCCGGGTCGACGGCGAGCCCGTCGAGACCAACGAGTGGCCTCGGCTGGATCGGTTCCGGGAGCATTCGATCGATCTCCCGGTCGGCGAGATCCTGGTCTCGGCGGAGACGGAGGCGGAGCTCCGCGCCCTGGTCGACCAGACACTGGACCTGGGCAAGGGGCTGGCTCGGGCCGCGCGCGTCTCCCGTGGCGACTGGGGCGCGGAGACGCCCTACTCCACTCAGCGCGCCTGCCCCGGCTGCGGGAAGGGCTTCGCCGAGCCGGACCCGCGCCTGTTCAGCTACAACTCGAAGCACGGCTGGTGCCCGTCCTGCTTCGGTACCGGGTTGGAGCTTCCCGGCTTCGACGCCGAGCAGACCGGCGAGGAGGGCCAGTGGCTGGACCCGGACGACGCCGGGCGTGCCGCCTGCGGGACCTGCGCGGGCGGCCGGCTGAACCGGGAGGCGCTCTCCGTGCGTTTCCGCGACCGATCCATCGCCGAGCTCTCGGCCCTGACGGTCAGCGAGGCCGCCGAGCTCATCGACGCCCTGGCGCTCGACGGCCGGGAGGCCGCGATCGGCGGCGACCTGCTCTCCGAGGTCCGCCACCGGCTCGCGTTCCTCGCCGAGGTCGGCCTCGGTTACCTCTCGCTGGACCGCGGTGCGCCGACCCTGTCCGGCGGCGAGGCCCAGCGCATTCGGCTCGCGGCACAGCTCGGCTCGAACCTCCAGGGGGTCTGCTACGTGCTGGACGAGCCGACCATCGGCCTGCACCCCCGCGACAACGGCATGCTGCTCGACACGCTCGCCAGACTGGAGGACCGGGGCAACACCGTCGTCGTCGTCGAGCACGACGAGGAGACCATCCGCCGGGCCGGGCATGTTATCGACCTCGGGCCGGGCGCCGGGCTCTACGGCGGTCGGGTGGTCGCCGCGGGCACCTGCGAAGAGTTGATCGCCAACCCGGACTCCATCACCGGGCGGTTCCTCGGCCGCCGCTCCGCCCGCTCGCGGCCCCCGCGCGGAACGGGGGGAGACTGCGCCTGGCTCCGGGTCAGAGGCGCCTCGCTCAACAACCTCCAGCGCATCGACCTGCGGCTGCCGCTCGGCCGGCTGGTGTGCGTGACCGGCGTCTCCGGTTCGGGGAAATCGACGCTGGTGCGGGACGTGCTGGTGCGAAACCTTCGCGGGTTGCTCGACGCCGGACACCCGAGGAGCGTGCGAGCGAAGCGCTCGGATCGGGTGGGTTGCGAGGGCATCAATGGATTCGAGCACCTGGCGCGCGTGCTCGAGGTGGACCAGACCCCGATCGGCAAGACGCCGCGCTCCTGCCCCGCGACCTACGTCGGGTTCTGGGACCGCATCCGGCGGTTGTTCGCCGCGACGACGGAGGCGCGGATACTCGGCTGGGGGCCGGCCCGGTTCTCCTTCAACACCGCGGGCGGCCGCTGCGCGGCCTGCGAGGGCCAGGGCGTTCAGCGGCTCGAGATGAGCTTCCTGCCGGACGTCCGGATGACCTGCGAGGTCTGCGGCGGCAGCCGATTCGACCGCGAAACCCGCGAGGTGCGTTACCTCGGACTCGACATCGGGCAGGTGCTTGCGCTGAGCGTCGACGAGGCGTTCGAGCTGTTCGCCGCCCATCCCGCCGTCCATCATGCGCTGGCGCTGCTGCGCGACGTCGGCCTCGGCTACCTGAGCCTCGGGCAGCCGAGCCCGACCCTATCGGGCGGCGAGGCGCAACGGCTGAAGCTCGTCACCGAGCTGGCCAAGGCCCGGTCGTCGGCCGACGGCACCGCCGCGCGGCCGACCCTCTATGTGCTGGACGAGCCAACGGTCGGCCTGCACATGGCCGACGTGGAGCGGCTGACCGCCGTGCTGCACCGGCTGGCGGACGCGGGTCACTCGGTGCTGGTCGTCGAGCACAATCTCGACCTGATCGCCGAGGCCGATTGGGTCATCGACCTCGGGCCCGAGGGTGGCAGCGGCGGCGGGCGGATCATCGGCGCCGGGACGCCCGAGCAGATCGCGGCTTCCTCCGAATGGCCGACCGCCCGGGCACTGCGGCGACACCTGGACGGCTGACCGGCCGGACGCGCGTCCGGAAAGGACGCCGAACCGTCAGCCCTGATCGGTGATCGGGATGATGGTGATGTCGACCCGCCGGTTCAGACGCCGGCCCTCGTCGGTGTCGTTGCTGGCGATCGGGCGGGTCTTGCCGTAACCGGCGGCCGTCATCCGTTCCGAGATCACGCCATCACCGGTGAAATACCGCTCGACTGACAGGGCGCGCCGCTCCGAAAGGGCCTGATTGTGCTCGTAGGAACCGGTACTGTCGGTGTGCCCGGCAATGTACAACTGGGTCTTGCCGTACTTGTTCACGATGTTGGAAATGGTATCCATGGTGCTGTAGAAGCCGGGCTTGATGGTGTCCGAGTCCACCTCGAACGTCGTCTCGCCGGTCATGCCGACCAGCAACTCGTCGTTCGGCAGCTTCTCCACGCGGATCATGCCGCTCGCGATCTCATTGGCGAGCGCCTTCTCGAAGTCCTTGCGCTGCTGCTCCATGTAGGCGCCGACCATACCCCCGGCCAGCGCGCCGCCGACCGCCCCGATCAGCGCCCCGCGCCCGGCGTTGGCGCTCAACGAGCCGATCAGCGCGCCCGCGGCGGCGCCGGCGGCGGTGCCGATCGCCGCGCCGGTGCCGGTCTCGGTCATGCGCTTGTTTCCCATGTTGTCGGTGGCGCAGCCAGATACCAGTGCCGCGGCGCACACCAGAACGGCCGCTCGTTTGGCGATAGGTCGGGTCATAGAAGCTCCTTGAAATAGTGATGGATACGCGGATAGCCGCGGACGCCCGCCCGGCGGTGGCGGCGGATGATACCAGAGCCCGAGCCGGCCGATTGGGTCCGCGAGCGTGTCGTTTGGCGTTTGACCACTCGCCGAACCCTGGCGCGCGCGCCGGGGCTCGGCCGCGGAGGATCGGGGATACCCGGGCGAACCGGAGACTTCCTACTGCAGAATAGGGCTCAACGTGCCAACGGTTGCCGAAGGGCGACGTTCCAAGGAGATACTGATCAAATGCCATCCTGGCACTTAGTCAACTCGCCATCCTGGGTCCAGCCGGAAAACGCAACAGATCATCAATTCCGTGACCGGCCTATCCACTCAAGCCCGCGAAATACTGTCCCGACAGTATCAGGACCATCGCCCAAAGCACCCGGCGAAGCCAGCGTCTGTAAGTATCCGCGTCTACCCCGTCCCTTATCCGCATGCCGACCAGAAGCGAGGCCAAGGCGATCGCCGCGAACGGCAGGGTCGCGCCGAGAAGATCCAACGACAGGACGCCGGCGAACGAGAAGGCGCCCACCTGAGCGACCTTGCCGGCCAGGAAGCACAGGTTGAACACCTGGACCATGGCAAGATTCGACATGCCCACCTCGAGGGCGAAGATGATGAGCAAGGGCACCATCACGTTGACCGTTCCGGCGGAGATGCCGGCCGCGAGACCGAACAGCAGATAGGCCAGCCAGGTTCGGGTGCGCACCCAGTCCATCCGAATGGCGCGCATCCAGTCGTTGAATAGATGCAGCAGGATGATCCCGGCCAGCAACAGCCGAAACGGGTCAGGGTCGACGCTGATCAGCAGCCAGGTCCCCATCAGGGCACCCAGCGGGATCATCAGCGCCAGCGGCCAGTAGCGCCCAATGCTCTCCGACCAGCGCCCGCCGCGAAGAATGCTGACCAGATTCACGCCGATCGTCGGCAGCAGCGTAAGCAGGATGGCGCTGCGCACATCGAACAGTATCGCGATCAGGGGTGTGGCCAGCATCGGAAACCCCAGGCCCAGGATGCCGTGGGCAAGCCCCGCGAACAGAAAGACCGCCGCGATGGCCAGCCAGACGGTAAGCTCCAGGTCCAGGGGATCCAACGGGCGGTTTCCTCAGAGCAGCGCGGCCGGGCCGAAGGGACGAACGGTCGGAGCGGGTTTGACCGAATGCTACGCGGCAGACACCCGAGGCGCGAGCGTCGGGATTCGGGGTCCAAAACAGCACCGGTACCCCGAAACGCTGGTCCCAGCGGGAGAGCACCGGCGATCATCGAGAAAAACCTGCACACCGACCCGATGGCGCACAGGTCATGAACCCGACCAAGCAAACGCGCAAGTGGCTGTTCTTCGTCCCGCTCGCCGCGGGCATCGGCATTTTCGTCGTTCTCACCAACCGCGGCGAGCCGCCGGAGCAGCGGGCCTCTGAGCCGCCCGCGCGGGTGGTGCGCACCATCGAGGCGCCCCTGGTGACCGAGGTGCCCCGCGCGCTTGGCTACGGGCGCGTCAAGCCCGAACGGGTCTGTGAAGCGGTTGCGAAGGCCACGAGTCTACCGCCGAAACCGCACTGGCGGCTGATCGAGAACACCCCAGTCACGAAAGGGATTTGGCCCCCCGTCAGCCAACTGCAGTTTGCTCGACGGCGCATCTTCGATGCCCGCATAGCCTTCACCCAGCCGCACCACGGCGTGACGGACTTGGCCACAACCAACCGGGAGGACTTCGAGGATTTCGGATTTACGGGATTCTGGAATCCGCTGGTCAAAGGACCCGAAGGGCCGCTCGGAACATAATCCCTCAACCGTTACGTCGTCATGTTCCATCGCTTCCGCCGTCCGGGCATTCGCCGCAGACGAATCGCACCCGTGACCGACCATCGGAGACAAGCGATTTCCCCCTGCGCCTAGAACTCAACAGCGGGACCAATCCCTTCGAGGGCCGGCGCAACGAGCTCACACCACGGCAGATCAAGCACCGACAGCGGCTCAAGGACTTCACCAATCGGAAGCGCTAACCCGCGCCACTCACGCGAGCCGTCGCGCGGGCACCCTGTTGGCGCCCGCGCGCAAACGCCCGATTTCGGCCTCAGTCGCCGGGAACGTTCGCCCGTTCCAATAAAGGCAGCCGCAGCAGCCGTTCGCTTCGCCAGACTCGCACGATGCGAACCCGCGTTGCCTCGCGGCGGTAGACGACCCGAAACGGTGGATGGATCAACTCGCGCAGGAAGGTTTGGACGAACTCGGGCACAACCCGCCCGATGTCCGGGTGATCGCCAAGGACCTCGATGCGTTCGAAAATCTCGGTGACGAGGCGGTCTCCAATCTCCGGGAGCCCCTGCTCGGCAAACCACTCCCGAATGTCTCTCAGGTCGCCGAGTGCGGACTCGGCGAAGCTGATCGTGGCGACTGGCACCGCCCTACTTCAGGCCGAAGCGTATCTTCGCGTCGGCGAGGGAAACCTCCCTCCCCGCCTCCAGGTCCGCCAGACCAGCGACAACGGCGCGCATGAAGGCGCGCTCCTCTTCCGCCTGCTCGAAGTCGGCAACCGACTGGACTACGGCTACCCCGCGCCCCCGGCTCGTGAGCAGAACGGGCCGGTGGGCCTCGGCGGCGTGCTTGACCACTCGGCCCGGATTGACTTTGAGGTCGGCCAGGGGCACGACGTCCTCGGAAAATTTCACGCTCATACACGGCCCTCTCGCGCCTTGCGGGGACCCTAGAATAGCACCTGTTAAGAGGTCTTCAAACAGGAGCGGTAAACGCCGGGGCAGACCGGTCCCCGGTGGGCTCGGCTAACGGACCCCCCGCCCCGGCCGACAGGGCGTTTCGGCAAGCTCCAGCAGCTCGGCGAGCGCGCTCGCCGGGATAGGTTTGAACAGATATCGGTCGAACCCGCTTTCGCTGGGCTTGCCACGATCCTGATCCCTGCCGGAGAGTGCGACGATCGTCACCTCGTTGGCCCAGGGCTGTTCGCGAATGCGCCGGCACGCGCCGTACCCGTCGAGCCGCGGCATACCGATATCGAGCAGCACCAGCAGGGGGCGGACCCGGTCGGCCGCCGCGACGGCGTCGAGACCGTCGCGGGCCTTGGTCACCTCGCAGCCCATCAGCTCGAGCAGCACGGCGAGCGAATCGGCTATGTCCGCGTTGTCGTCCGCGACCACCACACACAATCCATTTCCCGGCAGGGACGGGCCTGGCACCGATGTTTCGTCGATCGGCGCCGGCTCGCTGGCGGACGTCTCGATGATCGCCGGGAGGCGCACGATAAATTCGCTACCCCGCCCAGGCCCCCGCTCCTCGCCTCGATGTCGCCGCCGTGCATCTGCGCCAGCCCGCGCGCCATCGAGAGCCCGATGCCGAGACCGCCGCAGGCCTGGTCCGCGCCCGTGTCGGCCTGGGTGAACATCTCGAATACCCGGGGCAATTGGTCCGCAGCGATCCCGATACCGGTGTCGGCGACCCACACCACGGCCTCGACCTCCGCCAAGGTGCCCGAGAGACGCGCCGCCAGACAGTCCGGCAGCAGACTGAAGGTGCGATGCCCCACCCGGCAGTACCAGCGGGGAATCCGGGTGCCGGGCGGGGTGACGCGCCGGTAGGTGCCGTGGCGGGCAAAGCCGCAACCCCCCTGCGGATGCAGCGGACAGCGCGGCAGGCTTGCCCTCCGCCAGCCCCGTTGGCTAACGTACTCCCCGCCGGTGAGTCCACAGTCGAAGCGGAGTTGCACCGGCCACCGGCCCGCACGGGTGCAACCGTGGCGGGCCTTCTGCTGTTCTGAGGTCCCGTTAGTCTGCCAGACCGACGCCACCCCCGCCTGACGGCGGTGGCTTTGGGAAACTGCGGCTGAACGCTCGCCCCCTCTGGCTCACCACCAACACCAGTTCACCGGAGGTGCACTCCGACCCAAACGTGCCGGTGAATTGCGGATTAACGTGAGGCCCAACACCGGCGATCGGTGACGTCCTCGCCGGCGCTGAGAATGCCGACCGTAGCGCCCGCCGCGTCGGTCAGCCGCGCATTGTGCCAGGCAATCAGCCGCGCTCGCCCATCGCGGCAGCGCACCCTGTTCTAGGAGTCTGTCCGACTTAAGGTGCTGTAGCCTCAGACTGGCCAACGTTCGGCCGATTTGGCAAGCCCTACGCGAAATTCAGCGATGTCAGCGACTGCGAAAGCTCCAGATTTCGCGCACGCGCTCGTCGCGAAGCTAAGTCGGACAGACTCCTAGGCAAGCGTTCAGCGACCTGCCCGGGGGATTCTGCGGTCTTGCGTACCATGCGGCAAGACCTTGTCGGCAGTGGAATGATTGCGCCCGGGCCGGAGGCTGGCGGCCGGCCGGACCTGCTCCAGTACTCGCCCCCCCAATCGGATTGCGACCGGTCCGCTCGGCCGGATCAGGCATAATGGCGACTTGGCCCGCCGACCGCGGGTCCGTCCGCTGCGACGCCCCTACACCACACAAATAAGGAGGTAACACGATGGCCGATTCGTCCCCCCCCCTCTCGAGGACTATCGCCTGGATCCTGCTGATCCTCTTCCTCGCCCTGAGCGCCTTCTACTACTGGCGCGAGACCACGCTGTCCCGGTCCCTGTCCGCTCAGTCCTCTCAGCTCAAGGACACGGCCCAGGGCCTCGCCGCCGCGCGCGAGACCGAGAAGGGCCTGCGCGCCGAATTGGATGCCTCCATCGCCGCCCAGCAGGCCGAGGTCCAGCGCCTGACCGGCGAGATGGACGCGGCCCGGCAGGCGAGCGCCGACCTCTCAGCCGATATCGAGGCGCTGAAGGCGCAGCATACCGAGACGCTTGACGCCGAACGGGATAAGGCCAGCAAGGCCTACTCGGACCTCGAAGGCCGGTTGACCGCGGCTAACCAGCAGATCGATGAGCTCGGGGGCAGGATCGGTGAGCTCGAGCAGGCGATGGCCCAAGCCGATGCCGACCATCAGGCCCGGGCCAAGCAGATCGAGCAAGAGATGGGCGAGCGCATCGCCTTCTACAAGACCGCCCTCTCGGGCACCGACCCCGAGCGCGCGCAGCAGCTCGGCGACCTCGAGCAACAGGCCCAGGCGGCCGGGGCGGCGCTGGCAAGCGAGCAGCAGGCCCGGCAAGCGGCCGAGACCGAGTATCAGGCGCGGCTCACCGAGGCCAACGAGTCCATCGACGAGCTCAACAGTGAGATCCAGGATCTCGAGACCCAGCTCACGGAGTCCGAATCCGCGCTCGAGGGCCTGCAGTCCAAGCACGAGGCCGCGCTCGAGGAGCATTCCGCCGCCATCGCCGCGTCCGAGGGCCGGGTCCAGGAAGCGCTCGACGCGCATGCCCGCACCAAGGCCGAGGCCGAGGCTGCGCTGCAGGCCGCGAACGACGAGCATGCCGCCCGCATGGCCGAGGCCTCGGGGCGCATCGCGACCCTCGAAAGCGACCTGAAGGAAACCGGGGCATCGCTCGCCGCTCTGCGCCAGGAGCATGAGACCAAGGTCGGCGCGCTGAATTCCCGGATCTCCGAGGGCGAACTTGCCCTGGCAAAGCTTCAGGCGGACCTTGCCGCCGCCAATGAGGCCGCGAACGCCGCCGCCCGGGCCCACGAGCAGGAGATCACCCAGGCGCGGCAGCAGTACTCGCTTTTGGACGATACCCGCAAGCAGGAGCAGGCCGAGGCCCAGGCTTTGTTGAAACGCACGCGGGAGTCGCACGCGAGCGAGGTCGACTCGCTGCAGGCCCGAATCACGAAGGCGCAACGCTCCCTCGAGCTCCTCTCGGACTTTCGGGACAAGGGCGGACGCCTGACGGACGAGGGCCTCATGATCGATCTCGCGAACACCGAGCTGCAGTTCGCGGGCGGTAAGGCTGAGCTTCCGGCCGGTGCGCTGCCAACGCTCGACCTCATCGCCCAGGCGCTGAACGAGTTCCCCGGGCTGCGGGTCCGGGTCGATGGCCACACGGACGCCGCGGGCGACGAGGAGTCGAACCTCGAGCTTTCCCGGCAGCGTGCGGCGGCCGTGATGCAGGGGCTCGCCGACCGGGGCGTGCCCGCCGAGCGGATGACCTCCGAGGGGTACGGGGAGACCCGCCCGATCGCCAGCAACGACACCTGGGAAGGGCGTCGACAGAATCGCCGGGTCGAGATCTACATCCTGGAACCCTAAGGCCCGTCGGCGCCCGTGCGGTCCGGCAAACCGCGGGCCGGACGGGCGCCGATGCCAATCACCGCCTCCAGCCGCTCGGGGTTCCGTTCCGAGATCAGCCGTATCGGAACCCCGAGGGCACCGGCGTAGTCCCCGAAGGCGCGGTCGACGATACCCTGTTCGCCCAAGGCCGCCGGATGCTCGGCGACGCCTGTCAACAGGTCGGCGAGCGGAGCCGACTTAACCAGAAGCAACCCCTCCGCTCCGAGCGTACCGCAAAGCCAGGCCGCCAGTGAATCCGAGGTCAGGTCCCAGCCGTGCGGTAGCTGCCGGTCGGCCAGCACCATGGGCACCGGCATCCAGACCGGTGTCTCGCCGGCACGAAGTCGCTCGTCGATCCCCGCCAATGTCTCGGCGGGTGACAGGCCGGGCTGCAGCGCGCAAAGCATCCGGCCGAACTGCTCCATCGCCAGCAACGCAAGATGGTGAGCCGCGGAGTCGTCGAATCCCCAACGTGCCTGGGCCGCACGCACCTGATCGGCGAACGGGCCGCCGCCGGGGACCAGGACCAGTCCGCTCCGACCCGCCAGCGCCCGCAGCCAGGTCCTCAAATGCGCGGACCGGAAGAGACTGCCCCCGAGCTTAACTACCCACATGGGCCAGCTGCAATCGCTCCAGCAGGTCGAGCAGCGCGGCCGCCTTGTGGTAACACTCGCGGTACTCGGACTCGGCGTCCGAGTCGGCGACAATGCCGCCGCCAGCCCAGAATCGCGCGACCCCATCCGAATGCACCAGCGTGCGGATGGCGATGTTGGTGTCCATCGCGCCGTCGAACCCGACGTAGCCGATCGACCCGCAGTAGACGCCGCGCCGCTGGGGCTCCAGCTCCTCGATGATCTCCATCGCCCGAAGCTTCGGGGCGCCGGTGATCGATCCGCCCGGGAAGCAGGCCCGCAACAGGTCCAGTGCGGTCCGGCCGTCCGCCAGTCGGCCGCGGATCGTACTGACCAGGTGCTGGACCCGGGCGAAGCGTTCGAGCTCGAACAGCCTGGGCACATGAACACTGCCGATCGCGCAGACCTTGCCCAGGTCGTTGCGCAGCAGGTCGACGATCATCAGGTTCTCCGCGCGGTCCTTGGTGCTGTGGCGCAGCGCGTCGCCCAGCATCAGGTCTTCGATCGGGTCGCGACCCCGCGGCGCCGTGCCCTTGATTGGCCTGGTCTCGACGTCGCGGCCGTTGACGCGCAGAAAGCGCTCCGGCGACGAGCAGAGAACCTGGCACGCGGGGTTGCTCAGATAGGCGCCAAACGGGGCGGGATTGATCTGCCTCAGCTGCAGATAGGCCTCCCAGGGATCGCCCTCGGCCGGCGCGGAGAAGCGCTGGGCCAGGTTGACCTGATAGCAGTCGCCTTCCCTCAGGTAGTGCTGGATGCGCGCTACCGCGGACCGATAGTCACCGTGGCTCAGGTTGGACCGAACCCGGCCCAGCACCCGAAACGGCGTCGGCGGCCGCCCAGCCCTGCGCCCGCCATCCGCTCGCGCGACGAGTCCGGCGCAGAAGCGCAGGCGCGCCGCGTCGGCGGCGACGAGCCGGCTCCGCCGCGCCTCGTGGTCGACCACCAGGGCCCAGTCGTAGATGCCGACGGCCATGTCCGGGATACCTTCGGCGTCGGCGGCCAGACTCGGGATCCGCTCGATGCGCCGGCCGAGGTCGTAGCCGAAGTAGCCCAGCGCTCCACCGCTGAAGGGTAGCCCCTCGAAGCCGGTCCTGGCTGGGCCCAGCTCCGCCTGCAGCAGCCGGAAGGGGTCGTCCAGCGAGGACCGGGTACCCGACTCGCCGCGGATCTCGGTCTTGAGCCCCGTTGTGACCAGCGTCGAGCGCGGGTCCGCCGTTAGGATGTCGTAGCGGCCCTGCCGGCTGTAAGGACGCCCGCTGTCGAGAAACGCCGGCCACGGGAGCTGGGCCAGCGCGTCGAACACGGGCGCACTGTCGGGTCTGTACGGAATGTCCCGTTGCACCGGTCCGGTCATGCCAATGATTCCTCGGCCGCCAGGCTCGCCACAGCGGCCGCGGGCGCGCAGTCGCCGATGCCCGCGCCGGCCGTATCCATGGGCTCGAAAAAGCCGTCGAACGGGACATAGGGTCGGTCGTGCCGCAGCGCCAGCCGTCGCGCAAGGAAGGAACCTACCCCGGCCCCGACGATCGGCGCGTCGTCGGGCATATCCCGGCGCGAGAGTACCCGGTCGCAGGCGTCGAGCACCAGCCTCAGCTGCCGTTCGGCAAGATGGGCGGCGAGCCCAAGCCAGGCAGCGAGATCGGCCGCATCCGAGTCCATCCCGACCATCCGTGCGAGCCGCCGGGCGCTCGACGCGACGGACTTGTCGCGGCCGTCGGCGGTCTCGAGCAGGTCCGCATGCGCGGGGAGATCCCCGGTCAACCGATAGATGTCCGCGCTGGTCGCGAAATGCTCGGCCATCAGGGGTACCCAGTCGCCACCGAAGGGCGCGCGGAGCGCGAGCGACATCAAGGGGGTTCGCACGACGCCGGTGTAGACCAGTTCCTGCAGCTCCAGGCGCAGACGATCACCGTGGCCCCGGGCGGCGATGCGACCGCCGCCGAAGGGGACGAGGTCGGTCGTCGTGCTGCCGACATCGACCAGCAGCCCCGAAGGCAGCCGCCTCGCCGCGAGCTCCGCGCTGGCCATCCAGTTGGCCGAGGCCACCTGCTCGGTCGACCGCAGGGCGCTCCCGGGGTCGAGAAGGCCCCGCAGCCCCGCGTAGACCCGCAGCGAATGGTCCGGCAGACGCCGCCGCATGACCCCCAGGATGGCCGCAACGCCGCTCGCGCGGTCGTCGAAGAGGTCGGCGAGCTCGCCGGTCATGGTCAACGCGTGTCGGGCCGGGGCCTCGCCGAGCAGGCTCAGCACCCGATCGACGCCCTCCTCGAGCCGATCGAGCCCCTGCCACAACGGACAGGGGAGCTGAACGACGGCGGTGGCACGCCCCGGCGCGACGAGGCGCACCGCCTTGATGTGCGCACCACCGAGGTCCCAACCGACGAAGGTCTCAGGCGACATTCGCACACTCCAGGCAGACATCGACGGCCTTTCCCATCCCTCGCGGCGTGCACCAGGCGTTTCCTCCGTCGAACAGATCGAGCGCCAGACCGGCCGGGTTGACGCCAAGGGACTCCCGGAGCCCGACGTAGGACGTGGTCAGCCGGGGATTGACCTCCAGGACCTGAAGCCCTCGCGGACCGGCGACCAGGTCCACACCCGAGTAGCCGCGGAGCTCCGGGAACGCCGCCGCGACGACGCCTGCGAGCCGGCGGAATCGGCGCCGCGGGCCGTCCAGGCCGTTGACGACGCAGCCCAGCAGGACCAGCGTGTCGTCCATCACGGCGATCCGCTGCCGGTTCACACCGAGCAGCGAGGCCTCGCCGTCCCTCGCCAGCATGCAGAGACTGGCCGACGTACCCGGTACGTAGGGCTGCGCGACATGGTTCTCGCTCCCCGACAGTCGCTCCCAATACCGGCGGAGCGCGTCCCGGTCCTGGAAGAGCCGGATCCCGAGGCAGCCCACCCCGTCGTCCGGCTTCAGCACCCAGCGGCCCGGGACCGGCGGCAGGTCCTCGCCGACACCGTAGGTCTGAACCACCGGGACGCCGATCCGGGCGAGCCGGCGCAGGGTCGCGATCTTGCTCGCCGCGATGCGCACGGCGGCCGGCGGACTACCCAGCAGCGTCTTGCCCGCGGCCAGCACGGCCCCGGTGACCCGTTCCAGCGCGCCTTGCCGTTCGGGGGCGATGGGCCAGACCGCGGAGGCCGCATCGATCGCCCGGTCCCAGGCGGCCGGGAACTGGTCCCGGTGCTCGACGAAGAGGCAGTCCAACGGAAGCTTCAACGGGGGGAGACGGGCGTCGCGGGTGATAACGATCTCTACGCCGTCCAACTCGCTCAGGTCCGAGACCAGCGCGCGCAGCATCATGTCCCCCTCGCTCGCCAGCGACGGCGACAGCGCCTGGTCGAGCATCCCGCCGCCGGTAATATACTCGAACACATAGATGCGCATGGGCCACCTGAGATGAAGCTGATCCCGGTGATGGACCTCAAGGGCGGCCAGGTCGTAGCGGCCCGGATGGGCGACCGCGCGAGCTACGCGCCCCTGGCCTCGCCCCTGTGCGGCACCAGCGCTCCGCTGGCGGTCTGCTCGGCACTGCTCTCGCTGCACCCATTCGACTGCCTCTATGTCGCCGATCTGGACGCCATCGCCGGCGACGGGGACCAGCTTGCGGTGATCGAGGCGCTGCACGGCCGCAACCCCGGGATCGAGCTCTGGGTCGACTCAGGGCTCGTCGGGCTGGAACGGGTCAACCGCTTTGCCCGCCCCGTCATAGGCACCGAGTCCGTCGCATCGGCGGCCCAACTGGACGGGCTGGTCCGCTCCCTGGTCGCGCCCGTGCTGTCGCTGGACTTCCGGGCCGATCGGCTGCTCGGCCCCGCCGCGGTCGCCGCGGATCCGGGGCTGTGGCCGAACGACGTCATCGTCATGACCCTCTCGCGTGTCGGCAGCGGCTCGGGCCCGGATCTGGTGTTGATCGAGCGCCTGATTCGGCTCTCGGACCGCCCGCGCCTGTATGCGGCGGGCGGCATCCGGGACGCCGCCGACCTGCACGCCCTGCGCTCGATAGGGGCCGCCGGGGCGCTGGTCTCGACGGCTTTGCACCGCGGCCCCGACGGTGCCGCCGCGCTCGGCCTGAACGCCCGTTGAAACCCCCGGCGGCCGCCGCGCACTGGCATTGCCGTCCGCTCAGGCCCTGGCCGCAACCTGGAGTCGCGGCGCCGGACGGATCAGGTGTCTCAGCTCCGAGCGCCCCAGCGCACCGTCCTGGAAATATTTGAGCAGGGCGTCACCGCCCCGGCTCTGGATCTCATCCAGGGTCGGCCCCCGGTAGCGGCACGCGTTCTGGGCGGTCTCGTGCAGCTCCAGCCCGGCGAGTCCCGGGAGGTAGTCGATCAGCCGCTCCCAGATGTAGACACAGAGCATCTCGGTACTCGAGCGCCAGGCCAGCTCGGGGGCCGATTGATTCAGATGATGATGGTCGAAGCGCTCGACGACCCGGCGGGTGACGACCCGCTTCAGGTAACCGTAGTCGATGACGAATCCGGTCGCCGGGTCGACCCGTCCCTCCACCGTCACCCTGAGCACATAGCGCCCGCCGTGCAGGTTCGAGCACTTCGCCGGGTGGTCGGTGATGAAATGGGCGGAATCGAAGACCAGCTCCTTGGTCACGCTGACCGACGGCGATGGGCCGAGAAAACGTTCCAGCGCGCCGGGGATTCCCTTCAACGGGGCGTCGAGAAGCGTCAGCAGCCGCTCGGCGTCGTCCAGCGTCCGGGTGCGCAGCAGCACGCCGTCCGCGTGGTCCGCGGCGTCCAGCTCCTCGAGCCTGACCCCGTGCCGCGAAAGCTCCAACGCGACCGTGCGCCCATGGGCGGCCCTCGGTATCTGTAGAAAAAGGTACCCGGCCTGCAGCTCGCCAAGATGGGCGACGAGCACCGCTAGGCTCAACGGCAGATCCGGCGGCGGCACCGGGGACAGCCGCATGTCCCGGGACGGCTCCAGATTCGATCTCGGGACCTTCAGCCGGTTGCGCGCGACGACCCTGTGCGTGCTGTCCGAATAGCCATACTCCTGGCGGAACTGAAAACCGTATTCGCCCAAGGCAGCGAGATCCCAGAGCAGCAGCTCGAGCCGCCTGACCTCGCCCGGCACGACCACGAATCCGCCCTCGTCCCGAAGCAGACCGGCCCAGTCGAGGCCCCGCAGCACCGCTCGCGCCCCCTCCGAGGCGTGCCTGGCGGGCGCCGGATAGTCGCCGGGGCAGTCCTCGGCGTTCAGCTCGGTCGGATCCACCAGCAGCTCGAGCGGGAGACCGTGGCGCAGCGCGTACTCCTGCAGCGTCAGGCCGCAGCAATCGAGCAGATGCGCGTTACCGACGCGCTGGACCGGCGCACCGCATTCCAGACATCGCATGATTGGCACTCCGAGCGCGAAACGGGCGCGACACCCGGGGCGTCGCGCCCGTCACGCCTCACTTGTGGGCGGCGAACGGGTGCTCGGCGGTACCCTTCTTGGCCACGACATCCGCGGCCCTCGGCTCGCCGGCCACGGCCCTCTGGATGGCCTCCTTGGTCGCCTGGTAGTTGTAGTCCTGGATCTTGGTGTCGTCCTCCGCCAGCCAGTGGATGAAGACGCCGACGCAGATGAACAGGTCGTCGGCCTCGTCGGCCGGTATGGTCCCGTCCTCCACCGAGTCCGCCACCGCCATGGCGACGGCGCGCTGGGCCGGCCCGAACATCTGGACCGCCTGTTTCGCGCCCTTGATGGTGACCTTGTTGAACATCAGGGTGTTTGGCTTCGCCAGCAGGTTCGGCGCGACGACGGCAAGCAGGCTGGTAAAGCCGTCCTTGTTGTTGACCAGACCGTTGCAAAAGGCGGTCTCGGCCGCCGAGCCGCGCGGGCCCATGATCAGATCGACGTGCGCGACCTCGTTGCCGTCGCCGACCAGGGACTCACCGACCAGGGTCTTATTGATAGTTGGCATCTCGCTCTCCTTTCCTCTTCTTGGTTTCACGGGTTGAGTCGGGTCCCGACCGGGATGGGGCGGTGACCCTGCAGACGGGGAGACCCCGTAATTCGGTCTGGGCTTCGGGCGTCGTCCATAGCGGCAACGTCCCTGTCAACCGGGACGCACATCGGCTCCAGCCGCCGGATCAGCAGGCTGGCGACCGTCAGATCCGCGGACGTACCGGGATTGATGCCCTCGCGCTTGAATTCGACGTCGAGCCGCCGCAACGGCTCGCGGAACCCCTCGGGCCGGTCGCTGCCGGCCAGGGCCCGAGCCAGCGGGGCGGCGCGACGAGACACCTCGGCGGCCTTTGGCGCGCCCTGCTTGCGCGCGATATGGGTGTCTGGGAAACGGCTGAGGAGATCCATGTACAGGGCCGTGGCGGCCCAGGGCTCGTCGCCCCAGCGCCCGATGAATTGCCCGAGCAGCGGCGCCGCATGGTCGAACAGGTCGGCGAATCCGTCCGCGTAGGCTCGGGCGATCCGGTCCCGGGAAGCCGCGTAGGCCATCAGGGTCTGCAGCGGCGCGTCCGGGGCCCGGCCGACATCGTGCCGCCGGGACTCCCCGAGCCCGCCCGGGCTCGCGAGGCGGATCGCGCGGAACAGCCAGGCGGCATCCACCGGGTCCGCTCCGCGCAGCACCCGGCTCAGGCGCGCCCGAAGCGCTCCCGTCGCCGCCGGGTCCAGCGCCGCCTGGATCAAGGGCGCGCAGAGCAGGAGTATCCCCAGATTGGTGTTGCAGCCCACCGCCGCCCGGGTCGCGGCGACCGAGCGGAAGATCCGCTCGCCGAGGCCAAGCGCGGGGTCCGTCAGGGGACCGGCGCTCGCCTCGGCGCTGCGCGTGAAGTCCCCGACGCACATCCCGTGTCCGTCGGCGTAGCGATGCACGTTGCCCGGCTTCAGCGCGGCGAGCTCGAGGTCGCACGCCTGCCGGTAGGCCTCGGCGATCGAGTCACGAGTGCGCCTGAGATCCCCAGGTTCGCGGGCCATCAGCTCACCGCCTCGACCACCGGAACATCCGGGCAGCGGCTCAGGAAATCGGCGGCGAGACAGTCGGCGAGATCGATCGGGCAGACCTGCTGCAACCCTTTCCAAGCCGGGATGCTGTTGACCTCGATGACCCAGGCACGCCCGTCGGCGTCGCGCAGGATGTCCACGCCGCCGTAGCTCATATTCAGTGCGCGGATCGAGGCCTCCGCCAGCTCGCGCAGCTCAGCGTCCAGCAGCGCCGGCTGGCAGACGCGCCCCACGGGCGACATTGGTGATCCAATCCTGGGAGCAGCGGACCATGGCCGCGACCGCCCGCCCGCCGACGACAAAGACCCGCCAGTCCCGGACCGAGTCGCGCCCGGTCGAGATGAAGCGCTGGATGTAGTAGACGCCACCGACGTTCTCAGGCGGCGGCAGCCCGGCGGCATCCCCGATCCTGACCACCCCCTGACCCTGGGAGCCGAACAGGGGCTTGAGCACCGGCGCCCGGCCGGCACGGCACTCCCGCTCGACGAGCTCCCGTGCGTGCCCCGGGTCCGGCACGACCCAGGTCGCCGGGGTCGGGATCCCGGCCGCACGCAGCAGGAAGCTCGTCATGGCCTTGTCCACGCTGCGTTCGATCGCGCGCCCGTCGTTGTAGACGAGCACGCCGAGCTGGCCGAGTGCGTGGAGAATGTCGAGGTAGAAGACCACCTGCTCGAGCGTCCCGCCGGGCACGCCGCGAACGAACGCCCCGTCCGGCAGACCGTCGAAACCCGGCACCAGGACGCCGGTGCCGTCGCTGGAAAGGTCGAGCCCGCAGGACTGCAGCGAGACGAACCGGGCGTCGCAGCCCCGATCGGCGAAGGCCTGCCGCAGCCGCTCCCCGTGCCAGCCGGGGTCGTCGGTGAAGATGGCGATGCGGCGGTTCGAGATTCGGCTGTTCAAGGCGCTATCCCGAACGACGCCTCGAGGAGATCAAGGTCGAGCCGTCCGGCACGGTAGCTCCGCCCGCTGTCGAGCGCGGTGACCACGACCAGCGCCGGGCTGAACAACAGGGGGTCGATCCTGAAGAAGTCGTAGTCGTAGGACTTGAAGACCTCGGCGAACGGACGGCCGTAGTCCCGCGACGCGCTGCTGGGCAATCGGTGGGCCAGGTCCTGGGCGTCGTCGTCGCTGCCGCTCACGTAGAGCTGGACCTGACCCGCGAACAGGATCGCGTCGTTGGTCCGGCCCATCGCCGTCATGAAGTCCGGCGCCGGCGGCGGCAGCGGCGCACTGCCGATGCCGTCCCGGATCGACTCGAGCCTGAAACCGATCGCGTGCGCCTTGTGCATCGCGACCTCCAGCACCCGCGAGACGATCTGGACCGTGCCGGCCAGGCTGCGGGTGGGCGTCAGGATCAGCGTCAGGCCGCTCGGGGCGACGCCGCAGTCCCGGGCGATCTTCTCGACCAGCGGCGGCGGCGGCGGCCGTTCGACCTCCAGCACCAGACAGGTGCGATCGAGCTGGTCCCGATAACCGAGCTCGGCGAACAGCGGCTCCTTCTGCGCGAGCACCCGCCCGGGCCCGGAACCCAGGGCGTTGAACGCCCCTTTTCCCTCGCCGTGGGAAAGGCTCCAGCCGGCGTACTGGCTCCCGAGACAGCCCAGCACCGGGTCGCTGGTGTGCACCTGGACCGAGGCCGGCCAGTGCGCGACCTGCCCGCTCGCCGTCAGCTCGACATGCCCGAGACCGCCCAGGCAGATCTCGGCGATGCGCCGCCCGGCCTCCAGGCCCCCCGGGGCCTCGATGCCCGCGTCGACCAGCAGGCAACCGTTATCCAGCCGGTCCAGACCCAGACGCAGCCGGTCGGCGTCCTCGATCAGGGCGCTCACCAGCGGAGCCGCCAGCCGGTTGATGCTCGGGCGGCTCATCGCCGGGCACCCGGCGGCCGACCGCCGCCCAGCAGCCTGAAGACCCGGCGCGCGCGCTCGGTCAACCGGCGCTCGGTATGCTCCATGGTCGGGCCGGACGCCGACACCGTGCACAGCGGTCGGCCTTGCGCGATCCGCGCGCCGTCGGCCGGCCGGTCGTGACACCAATCGGGCCAGCGCATACCGTCTGGAATCCGGATATTGCCGCCGGCATAGAGGACGCGGTTGCCCCGGACCTCGGCATCGAGTTCGAACGGCATTTCCGGCAACCGGCCCAGACAGGCCTGCACGTGCCGGCGCATCCAGCCACCCGGGCACCCGTGGTCGTAGAGGGCCAGGGTCGCGGACGGCCGGGGGTTCAGCTCGAGCAACCTGGGCCCGTCGCCTTGCAGTACGAAGTCCAGGTTGTTGAACCCGCTGAGCCCCAGCCCCGTTACCAATCGCGCACACCAGAGCTCGAGCCGCTCCCGCAGTGCCGGTGTCAGCGCCGCCCCACTCACGGCACCGGCGTACAGGAAGGGCAGGCCGGGACCCCCGCGTACCGAATGCAGCCGGTTCGCACCGATGATTGAGCAGCCCGACCCGTCGGCGATGAACAGCACCGACATGACCGGGCCATCGACGAATCGCTGGAAGTAGTGGTTACCGGCGGGTCTGCGACCGCCGGTGCGCCAGTACCGGACCCCGAGCCCCCCGCTCGACCCGGTCTCCTTGACCAGCCAGCCGGACTCCGCCGGCCCGGGAGGCTCGAATCGGGACTCTGGATAGGGGATCCCGAGCCGGTCCAGCAGGTCGAAGCGTTCTCGCGGGTCGCCGAGGCGTTCAAGCACGTCCGGGGGGTTTCCCAGCAGGCCGAAGCGCTCCGACATCCAGCTCAGTGTCTCGGGCGAGTGCTCGAGCCCGGCCCCATAGACCACCCCAGCCGGGGCTCCCGACGCGGCGAGCCGCCCCGCCTCTGCCCGGACGCGGGCCTCGTCCAGTCCCTGGGAACCCATCGGAACCGGGACGCAGCGGCCCAGCGAGCGGGTGTCCTGGTCGCAGAAGGCATCCAGCACCGTCACCCGGTAGCCGCCGCGTACGGCCGACTCGGCCATCGCTCGGCCGCTGGTGGAGACGACGAGCAGGGTCCGGGGCTCAGGCGACATGCTCGAGCGCCGCCTCGTAGGTCTCGTCGAAACCCAGGTACTGGGGCTCGTCGGCCTCGCGCATCCGTTTCAACAGCTGGTTCTGCGTCTGGTACTTGACGTTGCCGACCGCGAGCGCGCCAATGCCGACCGCACCGCTGAGCGAAGTCGGCAGCGGCACGGCATTGTCCATCAGGCCCACGCCCTCGATTCCGGCGGGCGGGACGGCATTGACGTCGCAGGCGACCTTCAGCCGATCGGCCGACCCGATCTGAGCCGAGCTGAGCACCTGGACACCGGCCATGGCCGCGTTGAACACCACCTCGGCGCCGGCCAGCAGCTCGGTCACCGCGGACTCGCCGGTACCGTCACCGGCGGACAGTTGAACCCCGTAGCGCTCGGAGCAGGTATCGGCCGCCCGTTGCGCGGACGCCAGGCTGCTGTGACTCACGACGACGGTATCGGCGCCCGCGCGGGCGGCCAACACCGCCGCGGCCGTGCCCACGGGCCCGGTGCCCCCGAAGACCAGGGTCCGGCGACCGCTGAGGCTCGCGCCCCGCCCCCGGAGCGCGCTCTGGACGCAGGCCACCATGGCTCCTGCCGTCGTGAAGGCCCCGCTGGGATCGGCGAAGACGGACACCTCGAACGGCGGCACCATCGCCTTTCTCGCCGCCTGCAGCATGTCCATCGCCAAGTGGCCGTCGCGGCCGCCGAGAAAGATACCGGTGCGCTTCACGCCCTTGGGTCCGCGGGAAAAGATGGCGTCCTGGATAAGGCCCGCGACCTCGTCGAGCTGAACGCCGACGTAGGGCGTGCAGGCGTCCCAGCCGGCGTCGTAGGCCATGTTGACGTCGAAGGGGCTCAGGTTCTTCGCCGCCGTGATCATGTGAAGCAGGAAGGGTTTTTCCACTGGCGTGCGCCTCAACTCTCGCGTCGCAATAGGATCGGGGGTTGCGCCACGCGGACCGAGGCCCCGAGGTTGCGCGGCCCGACGATCAGGTAGCGCAGCGGGGACAGCTCGCCGAAGCGCCGCTTGAGGTCCAGCTCGATGGCGCGGGCGGCCGTCTCGTCCTCGGCCAGCACGAAGCCCGTCGGCCCCCAGGAGCTCTGCCCTACCCCCTCGAGTCCCCGCGATTCTAGCCAGCCGAGCACCTCGGCCACGGCGGCGGAGGCGTATCGACCGCCCTGGGCCGGGGCGAAGTGGTCCCCGACCACCCGCTGTATTTCGCCGATGCCCTCGGCCACCGGCGCGAGTCGCCGCTCGATGAGCCCGGGCAGGACCTTCATCATCAGCAGCCGGCACAGTCGTCCGGCGGCCTCGTCGGTGAACTCCGGCAGCCGCGCGAAGGCCGCGGTCTCCTCGGTCCCGTGCAGCCCTTTCGCCCGGCTCTCCAGTATCAGCAGCAGCCGCCAATGCTCCGGGAATGGCAGACGAATGGCGACCGGGGGCACGTCCGGGTGATCGCCGCGCCCGCAGTCGACGATGAAGCCGCCGTCTTCGAATGCGCCGATTCCGATCCCCGACCGCCCGCCCCGGCCCAGCGTCCGGGCAATGGCGCGGCCGCCGGTTCCGGACGAGCAGAGGTGCTCCAGCGCGGTCCCGATCGCGAGGGCCAGCTGCGTACCCGACCCCAAGCCCGCGTGCTCCGGAATCACCGAGTCCAGCGTCAGCAGCGCCCCGCCCTCGATCCCGCGCGCCCTGGCGAAGGCCCGTGCCAATCGCAGCGCCCGTTCGGACCCGGGCCCGCTCGCGCTGAGCTCGGGCGCCGGCTCGGCACGCAGGCGCGTCGAGAGGGTGTCTATGGTCAGACCCAGACTTCCGAAGCGCCGGCCCAAGGCCCCGTTAAGGTCCAGAAAGCCGAGGTGAAGCCGGGCGGGCGCCTCGACCTCGACTCGAACGGGCGGGCGGCTCGTCGTCGTGCTCAAATTTATCCTGATCCCTTGTGCGCTCAAGCAACCTAGGGCGCAAGCAGCTTCCATGCCTGAGCGCCGGGGTAGGCCGAGGCATCGGCCGCTCGGGGACGTCGCCCGTTCGGGCCCCGGTGCCTGTCCCCTGACTGACTCACTCTGTAACCCGCAACCGGGGATTCGGGTACACAAGGCGCCGTCGAACGTCGCTGCCGGCGCAAGGAACCGGCATGGAACGTTTTCTGCTGTCTCGGCGGTCTACCAGCCATCTGACCTGGGTGACCCTGGCGCATGTGGATCGCCGAGCCCGTTGACCGCCTTGTCGATGTCACCTGCCCCTTCTGCGGGCTGGCCTGCGACGACCTCCAGGTCGAGGCGAACGCGGGCGCCCCGCCCACCCTGACCAACGCCTGCCCGGTGGCACGCGCCGGATTCGCCGATGCGTTCGCCGATGAACGCGAGCCGGCGCGGATCCGCGGCCGTTCCGCCGAGCTCGCCGACGCGCTCGATCGGTCCGCATCGCTGCTTCGGGAGGCCCGCGCACCGGTCATTGCAGGGCTGGCGACCGATGTGAACGGCATGCGCGCCGCGCTGGCGCTCGCCGACCGTTGCGGCGCCACGCTCGACCACGCGAACGGCGACGCGATGTTGCGGAACCTGCTGGTCCTGCAGGACAGCGGTTGGTTCACGACCACCTTCAGCGAGGTGCGCAATCGCGCGGACTTGATCCTGATCGCCGGCACCCACTGCTTCGATCGTTTCCCGCGGCTCTTGGAGCGGGTGCTGTTCCCTCCCGATGCCTTGTTCTCACCGCCCGGCGAGCGCGCCCTGGTGCTGATCGGCCCCTGGGACCCGAGTGCCCTCCCTGCCGAGATCCAGGCCTTCAATCCTAACGTCATCCCGGTGCCGTTGACCGAGCTGGCGGGGCTGGCCGGCGTGCTGCGGGGCTTGATCGCCGGCCGGCCCGTTCGGACCGGCGCGGCCGTCGGGGCGCCGGATGGCGCCCTGGAATCGCTCGCCGCGCGTCTGCTGGAGGCCCGCTACAGCGCGGTCGCCTGGACTGCGGCCGAGCTCGATTTTCCCCATGCCGAGCTCACGGTTCAGGCCCTGGTCGAGCTGGTCCGCGATCTCAACCGCACCACCCGCGCCGCGGCCCTGCCGCTGGCGGGGACACTGGGCGACCTCACCGCCGATCAGGTCTGCACCTGGCAGACCGGCTACCCGCTGCGAGCCGGGCTGGCCGAGGGCCGACCGAGATACGAGCCCTTTCTGTCCAGGTACCCGGACCTGCTGGCACGCGGCGAGACGGATCTGCTGCTCTGGATCTCGGCCCTGCCCGGCCAAGCAGCGCCCCCGGTCACGGAAGTGCCGACGATCCTGTTGGGCCGGTTCCAGGCCGATCGGGCAACGCAACCGGAGGTCCAGATCGCGGTCGGCACCCCCGGCGTCGATCACCCCGGACACTGGTACCGCAGCGATTCGGTCTGTCCGTTGCCACTGGGCCGGCTGCGCGCATCCGGGTTGCCGTCGGTCGCCCAGGTCCTGGACAGGATCGATGCGCGGCTCGCTGCGAAGCCGTCAGGGAATACGTCCCGATGCTGACCAGACTCTCGGGCGGCACGCTGTACGATCCCGCCAATGGCGTGAACGGCGAGATACGCGACCTCTATGTTCGGGACGGCCGCATCCTCGCCGACCCGCCCCCCGGCGAGTCTCCGGGGCACACCTTCGATCTCGCCGGCAAGCTGGTGATGGCCGGGGCCATCGACCTGCACACCCATATCGGCGGGGGCAAGGTCAACATCGCCCGCGCCATGCTGCCGGAGGACCAGGCGGCCCACCCGCGCCGGCGCACCGGACTCACCCGCTCGGGAGGCGGCCACGCGGCGCCATCCACCACGGCCACCGGCTACCGGTACGCCGAGATGGGCTACACGACCTGTTTCGAGCCCGCCGTACTTCCGGCCAATGCCCGCCAGGCCCACATGGAGATGGCCGACACCCCGATGATCGACACCGGGGGCTACGCCCTGCTCGGCAACGACGACCTGCTCCTCCAGTTGATGTCCGAGGGTGCCTCCCAGGAGGCCATCAACGACTATGTCGCCTGGACATTGCGCGCCTCCCAATGCATCGGTATCAAGGTGGTCAACGCCGGCGGGATCAATGCCTTCAAGTTCAACACCCGCCGGCTGGACGTGGACGAGGTCCACCCGCACTACCCGCTGCGCCCCCGGGACATCCTGCGCACCCTGAGCCGGGCGGTCGCGGAGCTCGGCATACCCCACCCGCTGCACGTGCACGCCAGCAATCTGGGCGTGCCGGGCAACCATCGCTCGACCCTGGCGACCATGGAGGCCGCCGAGGGGTTCCCGGTCCACCTGACCCACATCCAGTTCCATAGCTACGGCAGCGAGGGCGACCGGGGCTTCTCGTCCGCCGCGGGCGAGATCGCCGAGGCCGTCAACCGGCTCCCCAACGTCTCGATCGACGTCGGGCAGGTGATGTTCGGCCAGACGGTGACGGTCTCCGGCGACACCATGCGGCAGTATGCGAACCACCGCCATGCCCATCCGCACAAATGGACCTGCATGGACATCGAGTGCGACGCGGGCTGCGGCGTCGTCCCGTTCCGCTACCGGGACAGGAACTTCGTCAACGCCCTGCAATGGGCCATCGGACTGGAGCTGTTCCTGATGGTGCAGGACCCCTGGCGGGTGTTCCTGACCACGGACCACCCCAACGGGGCCCCGTTCACCAGCTACCCGCGACTGATCCGGCTGCTGATGGACCGCGGCTTCCGCAACGATCAGCTGGCTCAGATCAACCCGGCCGCGGCGGCCATGAGCCAGCTCGGCGACCTCGACCGGGTCTACTCGTTGTACGAGATCGCCATCATGACCCGGGCCGCGCCGGCGCGGATCCTCGGGCTCGCGGATCGCGGTCACCTGGGTCCCGGGGCGCGCGCCGACATCACCGTCTATCACGACCGGCCGAACCCGGAACAGATGTTCCAGAGCCCGATGCTGGTCTTCAAGGACGGCGAGGTCGTCGTCGAGGAGGGCAAGGTCACCCGCCCGGTCCGCGGAACCACCCAGGTCGTGCGGCCCGAATACGACCCCGCCATCGAGCGCCGAATCGGCCAGTGGTTCGACCGCTACCACGCCACCCGGATGGCGAACTTTCGGATCTCGGACGACGAGATGGCCGAGGGCATCGGCAGCCCGATCGGCGTCCATCCCTGCCGGGGAAGGACGCGCGCGTGATCGTCAACGGGATCGAGATCGAGGACACGTTCGCCGAGGCCTTCGGGATGACGGCGACCCGAATCCTGATCACGGCGTCGACCCCCCATTGGGCGCGGGTGGCCGGCACCACCATGACCGGCTTCGCGACCTCGGTGATCGGCTGCGGTGTCGAGGCCGGGATCGAGTCCGAGATCGACCCGGCGGATACGCCCGACGGGCGGCCCGGCGTCAGCGTGCTGCTGTTCGCCGTCTCGGGCGATGAGCTGGCGAAGCAGGTCGAGCGCCGGGTCGGTCAATGCGTGCTCACCTGCCCGACCACGGCGGTCTTCGCCGGCATGCAGGGTGAGAAGCCGGTGCCGCTGGGCAGGAACCTGCGCTTCTTCGGCGACGGGCATCAGATCTCCAAGCAGATCGGCGGGCGGCGCTACTGGCGCGTGCCGGTGATGGACGGGGAGTTCCTCTGCGAGGAGCACACCGCGCGCACCGGAGCGGTCGGCGGCGGAAACTTTCTGGTGCTCGGGCTCGGCGCCGAAGCGGTATTGGCGGCCTGTGAGTCGGCGGTGGACGCGATCCGGCGGCTGCCGAACGTGCTGCTGCCCTTCCCCGGCGGCATCGCACGCTCAGGCTCCAAGGTCGGCTCCAAGTACAAGGCCCTGATGGCCTCGACCAACGACGCCTATTGCCCGACGCTGCGCGGGCAGGTGAGCTCCCGGCTCGACCCCGACATCGCGTCGGTGTTGGAGATCGTCATCAACGGCCTCTCGGAGGCGGACGTGGCCGAGGCCACGCGGGTCGGCATTCGGGCCGTCTGCGAGCTCGGCGCCGCGGCGGGCATCCGACGCATCTCCGCGGGCAACTACGGTGGCAAGCTCGGCAAGTTCCACTTCCATCTGCGGGAGCTGATGGCGTGAAACCGCTGACACTGCGGTTGCTCGATCGCCCGGTCCACCGGCTCGACATGTCCGCCTTCACCCCCGAGCGGCTCGCCGGCCGGGCGCCCGAGGAGATCGGCCAGATTCCCATCTGGCAGGGGAACCGACAGCGGCCCGCCGGGGAGCTGTTTCGGGTCACGGGCCGCGACCCCGCGGACATCCGGATCGAGACCGACAGCGACCGACTCGACGGGATCGGCGCGGGCATGACGCGGGGCTCGATCACCGTCGAGGGGCGCGCCGGGGCCTACCTCGGGCGGGCGATGCAAGGCGGAGACCTGCGGGTCCTCGGCGATACGGGCATCTTTGCCGGCAGCGCCATGTCCGGCGGGTCGCTGCGCGTCGATCGGAGCTGCGGCGACTACCTGGGCGCGCCGATACCGGGCGAGCGGCACGGGATGCGCGGCGGACTGATCGAGGTCCGCGGCAACGCCGGCGATCGGGCCGGCGATCGGCTGCGCCGCGGCACCATCCTGATCGCGGGCAGCGCCGGGGATTACACGCGGCTCGCGGATGATCGCCGGCACCCTCGTCGCCCTCGGCGGCACGGGCGGACACACCGCGACTCGGGATGCACCGCGGCACCCTGCTTCTGCCGTCCGAGCCGGACCTGCCGCCCACCTTCAACGACAACGGCGTCCAGGACCTGGGCTTCCTCGCCGTCTTGAGCCGGGCCTTTCGCGACCTCGATCCGCCGTTTCGGGAGCTCGGGGAGCGCGGCACCCGGGTCCGCCGGTGGCTCGGGGACCTCGGCTACGGCGGCAGGGGCGAGGTCCTCGTCTGGGTGTGAGCCATCCCCGTTCGGGACTTGGTAAGCGCGTCCCCAGGCCGCAGTACTTGATCGAGTCCCAGCCCTCATCCATCCCCGGAGGCACCCGAGCATGTCCGACGAAAGAGTCTACAGTGACGAAGAGATACGGCAGCGTCTGGAGACCGAGCTGCCCCACTGGTACTACGAGGACGGCTGGATCCGGCGCAAGTACAAGACCAGCGGTTGGAAGGGGACCCTGATGGTCATCAACGCGGTGGGACACCTGGCCGAGGCCGCCTGGCACCACCCGGACCTGACCGCCTCCTATGCCTTCGTCGTCGTCAAGCTGGTCACCCATTCGGCCAAGGGGATCACCGACAAGGACTTCGAGCTCGCCCGAAAGATCGAGGAGACCGTCGCCTGGCGCCCCGAGCCGGGCAGCGCTCTGGAGGGCACCCCGGACGACCCGCGCTTCAAGTACATCAAGTACGACTGAGTCAGGCGCGGTGAGGTCTCCTCAGCCCGACCCTCGCCCGCGAGCGGGAGACGGAGCAAGAGGAGGCTCCGTGCCCGGAACATCGGTTCACAATTGGCGAAGGAGCAGCCCGTCGTGAAAACCGCCAACGCGGGGAGGGGACGACGAGGGGCTCGACACCCGTCGTCGATCACCGTTGCAACGGCCGCATCCGGGGTTCACAGTGTGCCAGCGGTGACACAGACCACTGCCCGCGGCGGCCGGCCCCGGCCTGTCGCCTGCCGATCGGTTCGTCCTCGACCTGCTCGCCAGCGTTGGCTCCGGGCTCGACGACCCCTATCCCCCGGTACAGCAAAGGGTTGTTGGCACGACCGTTGCCCTTATGATCGGGAGAGTGCGGATAGACGCACGAAAATGCTCGGGCTGCTCAGCTTGGACCGGCTGAGCCCGGAACACCCGACCTTAGACCGCAAACACCCCTATTGGAGGGCTGAACGATGACCTGGATGACACCCGCTTTCGAGGACCTTCGCCTCGGCTTCGAGATCAATCTGTACATCAACAACCGGTAAACCGTCGCCGGCTTGCAGATCCGCGAAGGCGCGGGGCATCGGCCCCGCGCCTTCTTTTGAACCTTCGCAATCGCCGGTGTCGGGCCGGTCACCTCAGGAACCGTCGCCGCATGAGGATCCGCATCCTAGGTTCCGGAGCCGGCGGTGGCTTTCCGCAGTGGAACTGCAACTGCCCCAACTGCGCGGGCGTGCGCGGCGGCCGCATCAGGGCCACCCGCCGGACCCAGTCCTCCATCGCGATCAGCACCGACGCGGAGCGCTGGCTGCTGTTCAACGCCTCGCCGGACATCCGGGCGCAGCTCGAGTCCTTCCCCGCCCTGCAGCCCGCCCGGGCCGTCCGCGACACGGCGATCCACGCGATCCTGCTGGTCGACGCCCAGATCGACCACACCACGGGGCTGCTGACGCTTCGCGAGCACACGGCGCCCTGGGACATCTACTGCACGGCCGCGGTCCGCGAGGACCTGACGACCGGTTTCCCGATCTTCAACATCCTCTCGCACTTCCGCGGCGTTCGCTGGCACGAGATCGGCACCGACGAGTCCAGCTTCCGGGTCCACGGGATCGAGGGACTGGAGCTTACGGCCGTGCCGTTACGCAGCGAGGCGCCACCTTACTCGCCCCACCGCCACAACACGGTGCCCGGCGACAATATCGGCGTGCGCGTGCTGGACCAGGCTACCGGCGGCTCACTGTTCTACGCACCCGGTCTGGGCCGAATCGACGACCATGTCCTGAGCTACCTGCGGGAGGCCGACTGCGTACTGGTGGACGGCACACTCTGGACCAACGACGAGATGATCCGGGGCGGGATCAGCGACAAGCGCGGCAGCGACATGGGTCACCTGGACCAGTCGGGCCGCGGCGGCATCGTCGAGCACCTGAGCGGGCTCGCCAGGCCGCGCAAGATCCTCATCCACATCAACAACACCAACCCGATTCTGGACGAGGCGTCCGCCGAGCGCCGGGCCCTGGAGCGCTCCGGCATCGAGGTGGCCTACGACGGGATGGACATCGAGCTGTGAGGGGCGCTGAGCAACGATGGGCATAGAGTCGGATTCCCCCTGGACTCGCGATGAGTTCGAGCAGCGGCTGCGCGACAAGGAGCGGTTCTACCATATTCATCATGAATTCAATGTCCTGATGAATTCCGGTCAGCTCGATCGGCCGGCCATCCAGGGGTGGGTCGCCAACCGCTTCTACTACCAGACCTCGATCCCGCTGAAGGACGCGGCCATACTGGCCAACTGCCCGGACCGCGAGGTGCGCCGGCACTGGGTGCAGCGCATCGTCGATCATGACGGGACCCAGGGCGACGAGGGCGGCATAGAGGCCTGGCTGAAGCTCGGGGAGGCGGTGGGTCTGAGCCGCGAAGATCTCTGGTCGCACACCCACCTGCTGCCCGGGGTGCGGTTCGCCGTCGACGCCTATGTGAGCTTCGCCCGCCAACAGCCCTGGGAGGTGGCCGCGAGCTCGTCCCTGACCGAGCTGTTCGCCCCCGCGATCCATCAGTCGCGCCTGGACAACTGGCCCCGGCACTACCCCTGGATCGACGAGCGCGGCTACGCCTATTTCCGCAAGCGACTGAGCGAGGCTCGCCGGGACGTCGAGCACGGCCTGGCGATCACGCTCGACTATTACCGCACCCGGGCGCAACAAGAGCGCATGCTGCAGGTCCTACAGTTCAAGCTCGACGTGCTCTGGACCATGCTCGATTGTATGTGGATGGCCTATATCGCCAAGAAACCGCCCTATCACAATGTCCCTTTAGACGACGGCAGGTCCCAGCCATGAGCGAGCCCTTGTCCGCGGCGGATTGTCCGGTGATCGCCCAGCAGTTCCGCTTTCAGTGGGAGGAGGCCCAGGGCTGCCATGTGCTGCTCTACCCGGAGGGCATGGTCAAGCTCAACCCGGCCGCCGGCGAGATCCTGAAGCGCTGTGACGGCAACCGATCGATCGACGAGATCGTCGCGGACCTGAGCGCCCAGTTCCCGGGCGCCGAGGGTCTGAGCGACGACGTCTACACCTTTCTGAAGACTGCCCATGACAACCAGTGGATCCGACGCAAGCCTGCCTAAGCCCCTGTGGCTGCTGGCGGAGCTGACCTACAAATGTCCCTTGCAGTGTCCCTACTGCTCGAACCCGCTCGACATCGCCCGCTACAAGGACGAGCTCTCGACGGACGAGTGGGTCCGGGTGTTCCGCGAGGCACGCGCCATGGGTGCGGTGCAGCTGGGCTTCTCCGGCGGCGAGGCCCTGGTGCGCCGGGATCTCGAGGAGCTGATCGCCGCGGCCCACGACCTGGGCTTCTACACCAACCTGCTCACGTCGGGCGTGGGTATGGACGAGCGTCGCATCCAGGCCTTCAAGGCCGCCGGGCTCGACCACATCCAGATCAGCTTCCAGGCCAGCAGCGAGGAGATCAACAACTTCATCGCCGGCAACAACTCCTTCCAGCACAAGCTCGCGATGGCCCGGCTGGTCAAGAAGTACGACTACCCGATGGTGCTCTGCTTCGTGCTGCACCGGCACAACCAGGACCAGGTCGAGGAGATCCTGGAAATGGCCCTGTCGCTGGAGGCCGACTATGTGGAGCTGGCGACCACCCAGTACTACGGCTGGGCCCTGCTCAACCGCGATCAGCTGCTGCCTACCCGGGAGCAGGTCGAGCACGCCGAGGCCGTCGCGCACCGCTATCAGGAGCGGCTCAAGGGTCGGATGCGGATCTACTATGTGGTGCCTGACTACTACGAGGAGCGGCCGAAGGCCTGCATGAAGGGCTGGGGATCCATCTTCCTGACCGTCGCGCCGGACGGCACGGCGCTCCCCTGCCACGCCGCGGGCACGCTCCCTGGGCTGACCTTCCCGAACGTCCGGGACCACAGCATCGAGTGGATCTGGAACGAGTCGCCGGACTTCAACAAGTTCCGCGGCTACGGCTGGATGAAGGAGCCGTGCCGGAGTTGCGACGAGCGCACCAAGGACTTCGGCGGCTGCCGCTGCCAGGCCTACATGCTGACCGGTGATGCCGCTAACGCCGACCCGGTCTGCAGCAAGTCGCCCCACCATGCCGACCTGCAGCAGCAGGTACGCCGGATCGTGGCCGAGCCTGCCGGCACCCCGGTCGCCGTGCCGCTGCAATTCCGCAATATGCGGACCTCGAAGCGGCTGAGCGCGGCAGGCGGCGAACGCGCCGACTAGCCGGCCGGTACGTCCCGGGCGGTCCCGGTCCCGGGCTCGAACGAGTCGGTTAGATCAACAAATCCCGGAACCGATCGGTCTCGCCCACCAGGGCATCGGCCATCGCCGGCTCCGACGACAGGTGTCCCGCGGACGGCACGACGATCAGTCGCGAGTCCGGGATTGCGCGATGCAGCGCCCAGGCCGACTCCATCGGACAGACGAGGTCGCGCCCGCCGTGCACGATGGAGACCGGCACGGCAGGCAGTCGGGTCGCCTGCTCGAGGATCTGGTTGGCACCGATGAAGTAACGGTGGTGCGCGTAATGCGTGGCGATCCGCACCCGGGCCAGCAGCCGGTCGGGAACCGCTCCACCGCCACCTTCCGCCGCGGTCGGCCCCTGCTCCCCTGGCAGTGTCCAGGTCGCAACGCGGTCCTCCCAGGCAGACCAGGCGCGGGCGAATGCCAGCGCGTCGTCCCCCATGTCCGGGCCATGGACCCGGCGGTAATAGGCGGCGGCAAGGTCGCCACGCTCTGATTCCGGAATCATCCCGGAGAACACCTGCCAATCCGCTGGAAACAGTCGGGCCACGCCGTCCGCGCCGAGGAACCAGTCCAGATCCCGCTCCCTCGCCAGGAAGACGCCGCGAAGCACCAGGCCGGATACGACCGTCGGGTGCACCTGGGCGTAGAGCAGCGCCAGGGTCGCGCCCCAGGAGCCGCCGAGGACCAGCCAGCGGTCGATTCCCAGCGCGCGCCGGATCCGTTCCAGGTCCCCGACAAGGTCCCCGGTGCGATTGGCGAGGGTGCATCCGCCGGGCTCCGAGCGCCCGCTTCCACGCTGGTCGAACAGCACGATGCGGTAGAACGCCGGGTCGAGCAAACGGCGCAGATCATCCCTGCAGCCGGACCCGGGTCCCCCGTGCAGGAGGACGGCAGGAGCCCCACGCGGGTCGCCGCATTCCTCGACATGGAGGGTATGCGGCGCGGCGACCGCCAGCCGGCGCGTCGCGTAGGGCTGAATCGGTGGGTAGGGCATCGTCGTCTACACCGGCGTGCTCGGCGCCCGCGAGTGAGTGTCACACCCGTGACACATGCCCTGAACGCCGGCAACACAATGGCTCATCCACACGGACTCGAATGCGCACCGCGGGGGATGCGGCCGGTTCACGACGGCCGCCAGGACTTTGCAAAAGCCGGACGACCCGAACGCGGTCGCATCGGATTCCTCACTCGCGAGCCGCCCGCGGCACGGTATCGGACCCGCCCCCCGATCCATTCGCGATCCACCCTCAAAATCACTCATCGCCACACGCGACCTCGTCGGGCAAGAAGCTTCGATGGGGCTCAAATACATCGATCGCCTGGCATGGGTATTGCTAGCGACTTACATGTGCCGCGCCATCAGGCGGTCGATATACCGGTAAGCCGACCTCTCTCGGCATCGGACATGCCCCGTGCAAACCGATACAAAACTCAGAGGTTGTTCAGGAGTCGGCCGGTTATCGCGTCATTCGAGCGTAGCTCGGAAGCCGACGTTCTACCAATAGCTACAACGCCTTATCCCAGTATCTTCCCACAGAGGTCAATAGAACGATGCCAAAGCTGACAAAACCTGCCCTCATGCTGAGCATGTTGGCGACCACCCTTGCGGCCGGCCCGGTGCTCGCCAACGCCGAGCTGCAGAAGCTCCAGGACGATCCCAACCTCTGGGTCATGCCGAACGGCAACTACTCGAGCACCCGCTACAGCGCGCTCGATCAGATCAACGCGGACAATGTCAAGGACCTCAAGGTCGCCTGGACCTTCTCGACCGGCGTGCTGCGCGGTCACGAAGGCGGTCCGCTGGTGATCGGCGACGTGATGTATGTTCACACGCCGTTTCCCAACAAGGTCTTTGCGCTCGACCTGAACAACGACGGCAAGATCATCTGGAGCTACGAGCCCCGCCAGGACCCGAGCGTCATCCCGGTGATGTGCTGCGACACCGTCAACCGCGGCCTCGCCTACGCCGACGGCAAGATCTTCCTGTACCAGGCCGACACGACCCTGGTGGCCCTCGACGCCAAGACCGGCGAGAAGCTCTGGTCGGTGGTCAACGGCGATCCGTCCAAGGGCGGCACCGGAACCGCGGCCCCGATGGTCGTCAAGGACAAGGTCTATGTCGGCATCAGCGGCGGCGAGTTCGGTGTTCGCGGCTACCTGACCGCCTACAACACCGCCGACGGCTCCATGGCGTGGCGCGGCTACTCGATGGGACCGGACGCCGACACCCTGATGGACCCGGAGAAGACCACGCACCTCGGCCAACCGGTCGGCAAGGACTCCGGCACCGCGACCTGGGAAGGCGATCAGTGGAAGATCGGTGGCGGCACCACCTGGGGCTGGTTCTCCTACGATCCCGACCTGAACCTCGTCTACTACGGCACCGGCAATCCCAGCACCTGGAATCCGGTGCAGCGCCCCGGCGACAACCGCTGGTCCATGACCATCTTCGCGCGCGACGCCGACACCGGCATGGCCAAGTGGGTCTACCAGATGACGCCCCACGACGAGTGGGACTACGACGGCATCAACGAGATGATCCTCGCCGACATGGAGGTCAAGGGTCAGCCGCGCAAGGCCCTGGTCCACTTCGACCGCAACGGCTTCGGCTACACCCTCGACCGCGTGACCGGCGAGCTGCTGGTCGCCGAGAAGTACGACCCGGCCGTCAACTGGGCGACCCATGTCGATATGGAGACCGGCCGCCCGCAGGTCGTTCCCCAGTACTCCACCGCGCACAACGGCGAGGACGTGAACACCACGGGCATCTGCCCGGCCGCGCTCGGCACCAAGGACCAGCAGCCGGCCGCCTACTCGCCGCAAACCGGGCTGTTCTACGTGCCGACCAACCACGTCTGCATGGACTACGAGCCGTTCCGCGTCTCCTACACGGCCGGTCAGCCCTACGTCGGCGCCACGCTGACCATGTACCCGGCGCCCGGCGGCGATCACCTGGGCAACTTCATCGCCTGGGATGCCAACGAGGGCAAGATCGTCTGGTCGAACCCGGAGCAGTTCTCGGTCTGGAGCGGCGCGTTGGCGACCGCTGGCGACGTGGTGTTCTACGGCACGCTGGAGGGCTACCTGAAGGCCGTCGACGCCAAGACCGGCAAGGAGCTGTACAAGTTCAAGACCCCGTCCGGCATCATCGGCAACGTCAACACCTACACCCACAAGGGCAAGCAGTACGTTGCCGTGTTGTCCGGCCTCGGCGGCTGGGCCGGCATCGGCATGGCGGCTGGCCTGACCGAGCCGACCGCCGGTCTCGGCGCGGTCGGCGCCTACGCGTCGCTGAGCGACTACACCCAGCTGGGTGGTCAGCTCACGGTGTTCGAGCTTCCGAACTAACCCACTGCGATTCAGCTCGCGAGCAGTTCCGCCGCCCGCCCAGGGCGGGCGGCGGACCTTCCCGGCGCCACCGTGCGCAAGCATCCCGTTCAACGAGGTTCGCAATGGCTTCATCCACAGCACGCCGCCTTCGCGCGAGCGCGATTGCGCTAACGACCGTCTGTGGAGTCTTCGCGGCCACCGCGCGGGCCGATTACGCCAGCTTTTCTTTTTCGCCCCAAACCCCTTACTACGCCGAGAACGGCAAGGTCGATTTCGGCACCTACAACGGCTTTCGGCGCTACCATTCGGAGTGCCATGTCTGTCACGGCCCCGCGGGACTCGGAAGCTCCTATGCCCCGGCGTTGATGAAATCGCTGCAGGCCCTCACGTACCGGCAGTTCGTCGACGTCATCATCAAGGGTAGAGAAGGACCTAATCAGCAGGTGATGCCGTCCTTCGCCGACAACATGAACGTCTTGCCCTACCTGAACGACATTTACGCCTACCTCAAGGCCCGCTCTGACGGCATCATCGGCCCCGCCCGACCCGACAAGTTCCCCAAAGTGGGGCAGGCCCAGTAGGTCGGGCGACTCGCACGCACGACGAGCCAGGTTCTTGCCCAGTAGCCAATCGCGAACGGGGGGTGCTCGTCCGGGGACAGCGAACGGGCGAGAGTTGCTCGCCGGCGGAAATGCTGGCCGCGCCTCGGGACTGTCCCTCCTGTTTGCCGCTTTGGTGCTCCTGAGCCGGCACCGCCACCGGCGCCGCCACCGACCACGAGGCCCGCACAGGCGAGTTCCTCACCGTCTGCGGGGAGCCCAACAACCTCCCGTTCTCCAATGACAAGGGCGAGGGCTTCGAGAACCGGATCGCCGAGCTGATCGCCGGCGAGCTGGGACTGAAGCTGCACTATCGATGGTGGCCCCAGACCGTCGGGTTCGTGCGCAACACGCTGCAGGTTCGGCTGTGCGACCTGATCATGGGCATCACCTCGGTCAACGAGCTGGTGCAGAACACCAACCCCTATTACCGCTCGGTCTACAGCCTGGTCTATCGCTCCGATTCGGGGCTCAGCATCGCGTCCCTTGAGGATCCCGCGCTCAAGGCCCTTCGCCTGGGCGTGGTCGCCGGTACACCGCCGGCGACACTGCTGTCGCGCTACGGACTGATGGAGGGCACCCGGTCCTACCAGAGGACGGTGGACACCCGCTTGTACGCCCCGGCGATGGACGCCATCGGCGACCTCGCGAAGGGTGAGCTGGACGTTGCGGTCATCTGGGGACCGATCGCGGGTTATGCGGCCAAGCAGCCGGGGACGTCCCTGACCGTCGTCCCACTGCCCGCCCGGGAGGACTCGGTGCAACTGGCATTCAGCGTCTCGATGGGGATTCGCCACCGTGAGACCGCGTGGAAGCACGAGCTGAACGCGCTGATCGAGCGTCTGACGCCTCAGATACGGTCGATCCTGCTCGACTACCGCGTGCCCCTGCTGGACGATCAGGACCGACCCATCATCTCCCCTGCCGCCCAATAGCGGCAACCGCGCGGGCGCGCAGCGGAGTCCATGAAACTTGGCGATTCGGGGCCACGGCGCAACCGCCCGATCTGCAATACCGATGTTCAGCCCTGACCTCTCCCGCGAAAAGAGAAGGGGCCGAAGCGGCTCCTGGAACCCTGAGGGTCGTGGCTCTACCGGGACCGTCGCGGCGAGCGTGCCTTATCCCTCAGGGACAAGGACAGGATGAGGGTCTCTTCAAGCTCGCGTAGCGATTTCCTTGCCTTGACCATCTCGGCGGAACCTCGCTCACCGAGGCGTCTTCCCGACGGAGAGGGAGGAATGGGACATTCAGTCCCTCAAAGTACTCCAGGATCATTCTTGATGATCGGTCTTCATTGTATTCGTACGAGTGTCTTTGCGATCTTTGCGCCTTTGCGGTCCAGATTCGATATTCGGCCCCTGGCGATATTCTGCCTCGCGATACTGATCTGCCCGCTTGCAAGCACGGATGGTGCAGACACCGGTGCGCTCTTTTCGCCGGAGGGCTACCGCATCGCCGCGTTCATGGGACCGGTTCCGGACTCACTCGACGGCGCGGTCACCGTGGGGACCGCGGCGGTACGCCACCTGGTCGAACAGGGCGGCGCGGTGCTGATCGACGTGCTGCCGGCGCCGCCCAAGCCCGACGGGCTCCCCCCGAACGCGCTCTGGATGCCCCCGGAGCGTCGTAACATACCGGGCTCCATCTGGCTGCCAAACGTCGGCTACGGCCGGCTGTCCGACGAGCTGGAGTCTTACTACAGGGACAATCTCGATCGTCTCGCCGCGGGCGACCCGGACAAGACGCTCGTCATCTACTGCCTCGCGGACTGCTGGATGTCTTGGAACGCCGCGCGGCGTGCCGTCGGCTACGGATACCGCGGCGTCCACTGGTACCCGGACGGGAGCACGGGTTGGGAGGCCGAGGGTCTGCCCGTGGAGAAGGCCACCCCCGTGCCGGACGATCAATCGAGGTAGACGGCGAGCGTCCGCGCCAGGAACCCTATCCGCTGCTCCACGGCAATTGGGCGTGTGCAGAGATACGGGATGGTCTTCTCGCGCTCATCGAACATCCGCTGCTCCAGCTCCAGGCGCTGGCTCAGCGCGGCGAGCTGGCCAGCCGCCGATTCGGACGGGTCCTGCTCCAGCCGGACCATCTCGTCGAGCTCCTTTCCGAGCACCTCGGCCCGTCGCTGCTGGTCCCGCGAGTAGCGCTTGATCCCGGAGATCAGCGTGTTACGGTCCCGGTTCAGGGTGTCGAGTACCCCGGCGAAGGCGAGCGCGAGCATCCTGTCTCTTGAGCCGGACTCCAATCCGGAGGCGAAGGACTCGATCGCCCGCTCCGCCTCGGACTCGGTGACTCGCGGACCCGCGATCCGCTGCACCAGCGCGGCTACTGCCGGGTCGTCGCGCCAGGCCGACCCGATGCCGTCCAGCGCGGGGCCGTCCCAGACCGCGGCCGCGGGCACCTCCGGGACCAGCGCCTGCTCGCAGGGCCAATCCGTATCCGGTCCCGCCGCGCCCTGCCCCGCGGTCAGCCCGAGCACTGCGGCGCAGACCGAATGACCCAAGTACTTGAAGAATTTCATATCCCGTGCTCCGGCGACGTCAGCCGCCCTGCTTGAATCTCATCATTCCCCGACCGGGCTCGTAACCATAGATCGCTGCCCCGAGGAACACGGCCAGAGCCGCCACCAGCCCTCCCAGGGCCACGGCGTTGAGCTGGCCGTAGAGCGAGAAACGTATCAGCTCGACCGCCCAGGTGAAGGGGTTGAAACGGCAGATCTCGTAAAGGACCACACTCGAGTCGCGGATGCGCCACAGGGGATAGAGGGCCGAGGAGGCGAAAAACATCGGAAAGATGACGAAGTTCATCACCCCCGCGAAGTTCTCCAGCTGCCGTATCACCGACGACAGGTAGAGCCCCAGGGCACCAAGCATCAGCCCGGACAGCATCAGGGCCGGGAACGCCAGAAGGTAACCGAGGGCCGGCGGTCGCACGTCCCAGAACCAGGCGATGGCCAGGAACAGGTAGACCTGGGTCACCGCGATCAGCGCGCCCGCGACCAGCTTGCACAGCAGCAGGTACCAGCGCGGAAAAGGGCTGATCATCAGCAGGCGCATGCTGCCCACTTCCCGGTCGTAGACCATCGACAGCGAGCTCTGCATCCCGCCGAACAAAAGGATCATGGCCGCCAGCCCCGGGACGATGTACTCCTCGTAGAGGATATAGGTCTCGTAGGGCGGGATGATGGACACGCCGAGGATCGAGCGGAATCCGGCGGCGAAAATGAACAGCCACACCAGGGGCCGCACCAGCGCGCCGAAGAACCGCTCCCGCTGGTGCAGGAACCGGAGCCCTTCCCGGGCCACAATCCCCAGCAGGCAGCGCAGGTACTGAGCCGGACTCACTCGCCCCGCCCCCCGGTCAGCGCCCTGAATGCCGCTTCGACGGTGGCGGTGCCGGTGTCCGCCAGCACCCCGGCGGCGGTACCGCTGGCGAGCACCCGGCCACGGTGGATGACCACCACCAGGTCCTCGGGCCGCACCTCGTCGACCAGATGCGTCGCCCAGAGCACGCCGACCCCGTCGCGGCTGCAGCCCTCGCGCACCTGGCGGATGATCTCGCCGCGGCTCTGGATGTCCAGCCCCACGGTGGGCTCGTCCGCCAACAGCAGGCGCGGCCGGTGCAGCCCGGCACGCAGCAGCTCGAGCCGCCGGCGCTGCCCGCCGCTGAGCTTGCGCACCTTGTCGCCCGCGCGCTCGAGCAGTCCCAGCCCGCTCAGGGCCTCGTCGATCCTGCCGCGCAGGGCGGCATAGGAGAGGCCATGCAGGGCGCAGTAATAGCTCAGGTTCTGGCGCACGCTGAGGTCCAGGTCCAGGGTCGGCTGCTGGAATACGACGCCCAGGTGCGGCAGGGCCTCCCGCCCGCTGCGGCCCAAATCGTGGCCGAAGATCCGTATCCGCCCGGTTCGGCACAGGAACAGGCGCGTGATCAGCGAGAACAGGGTCGTCTTCCCGGCACCATTGACCCCCAGCAGGACGCAGAAGGCGCCGACCGGGACCGTGAAGGAGACGTCCTCCAGCACCCGCCGGCCGGGATAGTCGAACCCCACCCCCTCGAGCTCGAGCGCCGGTCCGCCCGCGGAGTCGACTCCCGTCATGGGGCGACCACGACCCCCCAGGGCATGCGGCCGACGGCCACGCTCTTGCGGACCCTGAGCTTGTCGACATCGATCACCGACATGTCGTTGCTCACCCCGTTGGTCGTGAACATCCGCTTCTGGTCCGGGGAGAAGGCGAGGTTCCACACCCGCTGGCCGACCAACAGGTACTTCTCGACCTCCAGGCTCGCCACGTCGACCACCGCGACCCGGGCCGCCGGCCCCAGCGCCACGAAGGCCAGTCGCCCGTCGGCGCTGATGCGAATGCCGACCGGCTGGATGGACTCCCTAGGCAGGCCGGGGACCTCGAAGCCGATCTTCTTCACGATCTCGTGGCTCGCGGCATCGATGACGCTGACCGTACCCCCTATCTCGGACGACACCCAGACCTGCCGGCCATCCGGCGTAAACTGAGCGACCCGAGGCCGCTGGTCGACCAGCACGTTTGCGACGACCTCGCGGGTGCCCAGGTCGATGAAGTGGGCCATGTTCGTCGTCTCGGACGTGTTGACGAGCCATCGGCCGTCCGGACTGATCCCCATCCCCTCGGGCTCGACGCCGACCTGGATCTCGGTGACCTTGGTCCGCTCCTCGACGTCGATGACGGTGACCATGTTGTCGTCCTCGTTGGCCACATAGAGGAACCGCCCCTCGGGGCCGAGCGCGAGCAGCTCCGGATCCGGGCCGGACGGCAGGGTGTGCGTGACCTCCAGCGTCGCCAGATCCAGCACCTCGACGCGATCGACGTCGCTGGCGCAGACATAGAGCACCCGATTGTCGTGGCTGAGCGCGATCCCGCGGGGCCGCGCGCCGACCGCGACGACCTGCTTGATCGCGAGCGACTCGCCATCCACCACGGTGATGGTGTTGTCCTTCTCGCTGGAGACATAGACCGTATAGGCTTGGGCTCCGCCCGGGGCGGACAGGGCGAGCGCCATCACCAGGGTCCGGGCTACCTGGGCCGCGAGATGTGTCGCGTCGTATCGCATTTCGGCTCCCGCCTTGAGAGGGCTCGCTCGATGGATTCGGATCGTTCCCCGCCCAGAGGCGCCCGGGGCGGGCTCACGACGGCCCGCACGCCCGTTACCGAGCGGCACATTCGCTCTCCGGCCGATCGTAGCCGAGGGTGTCCAGCACCGAAGTCGGGTGCAGAAAGCCCGGCTGCGGCGAGACGGACACGAGCAGCCGCGGCGAGGTGATCAGGAGCGGCTGCCGCATCTGACCGTTCCAGTCCCGGAAGGAGACGGCGACACCCTTGAAGGCGGCAAGCTGGAACCTCGGGCCGAGCAGGTATTCGTGCAGCCGGGCCGTCTCGCTGGAGCCGGTGCGCGTGGCCGCCTCGCCGACGCTGCGCACGGCCAGCCAGGCGGCATAGTCACGCGGCGTCATCCAGCGCCCGGTCTGTTCGCGGAAGCGGCGCTGGAACTGGGTCGCCCCCCACTGCTCGTGAACGCCGCTCCAGGCGGTCGCGACCAGGCCCTGCGTGCCCCCCACGGGCCGCGGCAGATAGGTGCGGTAGTTCAGGTATTCGCCAAAAGCGTCTCGCTCGTCGGCGACCAACAGGATGTCGTAGTCCCCGACCTGGGTGAAGGCGTTGGCCTCCTGCTGCTCGGTGAAATGGCCCGAGTCCGTGCGCGTTGCGCCCGCCTCGAAGGTCCAGTCCTTCTCCTCCACGATCTTCCCGCCGAACCGCTTGGCGGAGCGCCGCAGCGCGTCGGCGAAGGCCTTGTCTCCAGGATGCTTTCCGACTACCAGGAACCAGTCCTTCCAGCGCTTCCACGCCAGATACTGGGCCAGGGCATCCGCGAGCATCGCCCGGCTCGGCAGGGTATGCAGCAGATTCGCCCGGCATTTGCTGACGCGCAAGGCGTCATCGGGTGCGCCGATGTTGAACAGCAGGCTGTCGGTCGCCTCCGGAAGGTCGGCGAGCCCCAGCAGCACGCTCGCCGGGAGGTTGACCAGGAACATTCGGATGCCGTCGCCGTGCAATTTTTGAAACGCGGCGTCCGGTGATTCTCCCGGCTGAAGCTCCAAAGGGAAAAGCTCGAACGCCTGGCCCGTGAAGCGGCCGGTCGTGTTGTTGTCCCGGATCCCCTGCTCCGCCCCCTCGACGCCCAGGTCGGCGATCGCCGGCTCGAGGGCGGACAGCGGAACATGGACGCCCTCGCCCTGGGTCAACAGCCCGATGGGGATCCGCAGCCCCGGCTCGGCGCCGGCGGCCCGTACGGTGACGAGCGCAAGCAGGACCCCGGCGAGGAAACCGATACGCCGGAGTTGGTCGGAGGACCGGTTAACGGATGGGGAGCGCGTGCGGAATCGACAGGATGCCAAGGAACGGCTCGCCAACAAGACAAAGCGGCCGAGGACCCTCGTCGGCCGGGGTAAGTTTGCGAACCCCAGTGCTCCCTGCGGCGACCCTGCTGGGGTTCGTTCCTCACCCAAGCCTACAGTCGACAATCGGAATTGCACGCTTGCCCCCTCTTCCGCCGGGAGAGGGTCGGGGTGAGGGCGACTGTGTCCCGACGTTCCAGGGACGGCGCTTCCCATTCCTCCCTCTCCCGCCGGGAGAGGGTCGGGGTGAGGGAATCCCTCCACGATCCTTCTGCCCATTTCCGCCCTACTTATCTGTTTCGGAGACGACGCGATCACCTCAAAGCCTTCAGCAAGACACGTGCCGCGGACCCCGCGGGTGGCTAAGGTCGTCCGATCTGGACGCGGGCAAGCCGCGGATCATGGGCGAGCGATAGATTGAAACATATCGTTTCAGTTCTGACACGGAGCAACCGGTCCACGGCCGCCTTGGCCGCCCCACGGCGCGCCCGTGCCCTCAACCGCGCCCTTGGCGTGGCATTTGCTGCAGGGGAGTGAATACCCAGCTCTTTCGCCGCTCCGGTATGCCATCCGAATCGCAGGAGGATCGCCGCTTGAAAGCCACCAACGCTCTAGTCCTGGCCAGCCTGATCGTCTGTTCAACAACCGCATGGGCCCATGGTCCCACGCGCCAAAAGGTTGTCATCGAACAGGCCATCTCGGCACCCCCGGACAAGGTCTGGGAAATAATTGGGAATTTCCAGGACATGAGCTGGCACCCTGCAATCACCAAGACCGAGGGCGAAGGCGGAAACATACCCGGGGCGACCCGCGTCCTCACCCTCGCCAACGGTGGTCAGATATTCGAGACGCTCGAAAAACATGATGCCGCCGATCATTCGATGTTCTATCGGATCGAGAATGTCGACGTGAAGGTCCTTCCGGTCACGAACTACTCCTCGTGGCTCAGCGTCACCCCAGGCGCTGACGGTGGCAGCACGGTCACCTGGAAGGGGGCCTTCTACCGGGGCTACCCGAACAACGACCCGCCCCCCGAGCTCAACGACGAGGCCTCCGTCGCCGCCGTGACCGGCGTCTACCAGGCTGGGCTGGCGAACGTCAAGACGATGGTCGAGCAGGCGAGCCCCTAGGCACGGCGATGCCCTTCCGCGACGCTGGACGTTCGAGTCAACGGCGGTTGAGACCAGCGGCCATCGGTCTGTGTCTGTTGGCGGGCCAGGTCGTCGCGACCCCGTTCGCCTTCATCACCAACCAGGGCGACGGAACGGTATCGGTAATCGACCTGCCGGCGATGCGTGTGTCCGCCACCGTACAGGTCGGAACCAGTCCCGCCGGGGTCGCGGTTTCTCCGAACGGGCGTCGCGTCTACGTCACGAACCCGGAGAGCAAGGACCTCTACGTCCTCGACGGCGAGGAGCCGCGCGTGCTGAACCGGGTGCAGGTCGGCGAGGGTCCGCTCGGCGTCGCCGTGAGCCCGGACGGGGATCGGGTCTATGTCGCGGACTGGTATGACGATGTCGTGTTCGTGCTCGACGCGCGCGACCTGACGCTGGTGGCCCGCATCGCCGTCGGCGACTCGCCCTCAGGACTGGCCGTCGGCCCGGGCGGCGACAAGCTCTACGTCTCCGAACGAGACGACGACAGCGTCGCCGTGGTGGACACGCGAGAAAACCGCGTCATCGCGCGGGTCAAGGTGGGTCGTCGACCGTTCGGCATCCAGGTCGATCGCGCGGGCCAGCGACTCTATACCGCGAACGTGGCGAGCAACGACATGACCATCGTCGATCTGGCGGGACCGCGGGTGGTAGACACGATCCCGGTCGGCAGCACGCCCTATGCCGTCGCCGTCACGCCCGATGGGCGGCGCATATTCGTCACCAACCAGCACGCGAATACGGTCTCCGTGATCGACACCAGCTCGGGAGGCGTGATCCTGGAGCGGGAGGTCGGCGAGTTTCCGGAGGGCATCATCGTCGGGCCCGGCGGCACCAACGTCTATGTCGCCAACTGGTTCAGCAACGAGGTGGTCGTGCTAGACAGCGACAGCCTCGAGGTCATCGGCCGAATCCCGACCGGGGAAAGCCCCAGGGCCTTCGGCGTCTTCGTCGCCGGCGGGAGTTGATCGATAAACAGCCAAGCCGGGACGTCCGATCGAACAATCCGCTCAACGCCACGAGGCAGCCATGTATATCCGAAACTACCCCGAGGACTCAGTGCTCCGGCGTCACTACGAGGCCGCCGCCGACCGGATTCGCGGCGACTGGCTACAGCAGCCGCCAACGGATTCCGTCCTGCGACGGCACTACGATCAAATGCAAGCGGCTCCGTCCTACGCCGCAGCGAGTAACGCCCCGCGGACACCCCCGCGCCCCGCCCCCGCCCCCGCCGCTGCGCCGGCGCCGACAACGACACCCGAACCGCAACGCAAAGGCGGACTCTTTGGCTGGCTGGGAAGGCTGTTCGGCGGTTAGCCTCGTCGCCCCCACGCGGTCGCAAATCGACGCAACCATTGGCGGGCAGAAGACTTCAGCCGCGCCTGGCAAGCGATCCGAGCGGCCTCAGAGACGCCGTGCAACACCTGGACGGATATCGCGAGAGGCACCGGGTCTAATTTTATTCGGCGATTCAAGGTCAAGGACGTGACGTGAAAAGGAACGCTTTCACCGAGAGTTAAAGTCGGTTCGCCGGCGCGGACGCGGATCCCGTTCGAATCGAAGCGCGAAGCCAAACGCGGTTACTGGTGCGTTGCAGACCCGTGGAACGGAACTCGCCGCGGCTGTTCGACTCGGTTGCTATACTCGAATTGTCAGACGAGCCGCGGCGGACAGCGCGGGTCGTAACGCTTCGCGACGGTTTAGCAAACGCCAAACCTGCAGCGGGTGCAAGGTAACCCCGAGAGGCACTTCGCCACTTGGAACAGTTGTTTCTCGAAGGGCGCTCGTTGCCCGCGGTAGCGTCGCAACAGACATTGCGACGGGGACGCCGAAGCAGTGAGGCAGGCTCGCAATGAAAACAAAACAGGCAGCGGCATTCTTGGCCGCAATTACGACCATTGTCGGATTCATCCCCCACAATCCCGTCGACGCGGCGGGAGAACGCGGGGCGAACCTGAACCCTCAGATCTCCGGCGACTGGGTGGTGTGGCAAGACTCAGACGGCAGAGTTCGGGAAATCCTAACTGCCGTACCAATCCCCCGCGAACCCGATCCCGTCGAATTAACGGAAGACCTGCTCGGGTTCTTGAATGCCGCGATCACCGACGGGTCGCTCGCCGGAGCGGGTCGCGGTGGGTACGCGGCCGAACATGCCAACGCTCTTTACAAGAAGCTCGTGGAGGCGCAGGCATTGAGCGCTGCCGAGGATTATGCGGCGGCTCTGACGGTTCTCAACGACGTGCACAAGCTCTGCGACGGTCAACCCGAGCCGAACGACTTGGTCGCCGGACACGGACGAGAAGCGTTCGCAGCGATGGTTGAAGCGCGGATTGCGCTCCTGGAGCCGCTCGCGTTTGTCGCTCGCGGGGACTATCTCGCAGATGACGGCGATTTCGGCGCCCGTGAGCAAGCCGCTAACAACCTTCCCGCGGGGACCCATGACGGGATTAACCAGACCGACACCTGGGGCTGGACCTGCGACGCGGACAATTACGCGCAACCGATCTCGGTTCACTTCTATGCGGACGCCCCGGCTGGCAGCGGAGGCATCTTCATCGGCTCCACCACGGCCAACTTGATCCGAACTGATGTGGCCGCCGCCTGCGGCGGCTATGCGAACCATGGATTCAACTTCACCCTGCCTGAGGCGGTGAAGGATGGAGACCAGCACTGGATCTACGCCTACGCGATCAGCATCGGCGGCGGCGTGAACCCGCTGCTCGCCAACTCGCCGAAGCTCTTCACGCGCTGGCAGGGGATGGCTGCGCTGGCCGTGATTGGGGACAGCATCACTCGAGCCTACAACGCGAACGGTGATACTGCCTTTGCCCCGAGCTGCAGCTGGGGCGACGACCTCCGCTACTCCTGGTTCTCAAACACCAACGAGCTTGGTCTGTGCTACGAGCACAACGTCTTCAGCGTTACCGAGCGGACCAAATGCACGGGCGCGAATCCCTTGGTCGTCGCGAACTTCGCCTGGAACGGCGCCGACATGTACACGGACGCCTATACCCAGGCGGTGTCGGCGAAGAACTGGCTGGTCAATCAGGCCTCGAACCGCTTGGTCGCGATCCTCCTCGGCGGTAATGACATCTGCACCAACAATACGAATGTTAACGAGCCTTGCCCGAATGATCCGACGGGCCGCCTCGATAATACGAACTACTGCCGCCCAAAGCCGGCCACCTTCGAGACGGAGGTCCGACGGGCCCTCGATGTGCTGGTCACGGTTCCCAACACCCACATCGGCGTCGCGGATCCACCTCGAGTCTCGCTCCTCTGCCGCTACAAGAGCAAGAGCGTGGGTTCGAACCTGGAGTGCTCCGATCTCTGGCAGACGGCCACTCTCTTCGGGGCCTCCGGGGTGTGCCGGTCTCTCACCAAGGACTGCAGCGCGGAGCGCATCGCAAAGGCGAACGAGACGTTCGTGAATTACCGGAACGCTATTCAGCGGGTGGTCGCCGAATATGCCGCTGTCGCGCCTGGCGCGAGGATTCCGGCGAACGCCATATTCGGAACAGGCAACGTCACCAAGGCGTCGGGCGTGACCCTGAAGCGCACCCAAGTGTTCGGCAAGTACCTGTTCCAGGCCGACGACATCTCCAACTGCGACTGCTTTCACCCGTACAAGTCCATGCAGAACAAGCTTGCGGCATGGATGTTTCGTGGTCTGCAGTGCAGCTCAACGCAGCCCTGCGTGTACGAGGTTGGAGACCTTTTCCAAGACGGTGCCGGCATCAACTGGGACACGTCGACCTACTATGCTGGCCTGTTGGACGGCAAGGAGTCGACCACCGTAGGCATCTGGCGCCCGAGCACGGGCCGGTTCTATCTGGACACAGACGGCAGCTTCACCTGGACCGCGGGTGTCGACCTGATCACCGCCTCCTTCGGCATCCCAGCGGACCAGCCAGTGGCGGGCGACTGGAACGGCGACGGAGTCGACGACATCGGCGTCTGGCGCCCGAGCACCGGCCGCTTTTACTTGGACATGGACGGCAGCCGTACCTGGACGCGGAGTATCGATCTGATCAGCGGTGTTTTCTCCGTGGCGACGGACCTTCCGGTGGCGGGCGACTGGGACGGTGACGGTGTCGATGACGTCGGCATCTGGCGTCCAAGCACGGGCCGGTTCTATCTCGACACGGACGGTAACCGTACCTGGAGCACGGGTGTCGACTTGATCACCGCCCCCTTTGGTATTCCAACAGACCGGCCGGTTGCGGGCGACTGGAACGGGGACGGCGTCGACGACATCGGCGTCTGGCGCCCGAGCACCGGCCGCTTTTACCTGGATATCGACGGCAGCCGTACCTGGACGCGGGGTATCGATCTGATCAGCGGCGTTTTCTCCGTGGCGACGGACCTTCCAGTGGCTGGCGACTGGGACGGTGACGGTGTCGACGAGATCGGCATCTGGCGCCCGAGTACGGGACGGTTCCATCTCGATACAGACGGCAGCTTCACGTGGACGGCGGGTGTCGACTTGATCACCGACGCGTTCGGCATCGCCACCGACCATCCCGTCGCGGGTCGTTGGTAGGAATGCGCTTGCCAAGGAGTCACGCCGACGAGGCGGTTCGCTGAAGCGAGCGTTTGCGAACCGAATACGCGGTGCCGAGGATGAACAGGAACGGTTGGTAGGCCCTTCCGAATTCCCGGCCGTCGGGGACACCCCTAACTGATAACTGAGCGCTTCGGCGACATTTTTTGCCGCGCGGAGCGACGACTTCGGAAGGCTGCACTTCGTGCTTGGCGGTAACCAAAGTGCGGGCTTTAGTGACAGCAACCCGCGTTCAATGGTCAGTAGAGCCGAACAGCGCCCGGTCGGTTAGGTAATTCCCGGCGGCGACTCTCTCAGCCACGAATGCCAGCAATGTGCGACAAAGCTGCCCGCCGCGACAGCTGGTTGACCGTCCGGATAGGGGCGCAACCAGCCGCCCGGGTTACCGATTTGGTGGTCGGGGCCGATGTCGAGCTGATTCCGGGGCGACGTGAGCCGACCCTGCTTGTACCGGTCTGTATGGTATATGGAGCGTATCCACTGCTCCGGAATTCCGGACCCAACGGCCTTGGATTTTCCGCGATCAGTCTAAGTCGACCGTTTCCTGGTGCGGGAAAAACCCACCCCGGTTCGGCATTTGCAGTCGCGCGAGGCTCGCCGCGTCCACGACCGACTGTTCGCCGATCAGGCCGTTGAGGTGCAGCAGGTACGCGGTCAGGGCGTAGACCTCGTCGTCGCTCAGGGATAAGGGCGCGTCCGCCGGCATCGCCCGGCGGACGTAGTCGAACAGCGGGGGCGCGTAGGGCCAGTAGCTGCCGATGGCGCGGTCCGGGTAGGCGGTGCCGAGGCTGCCGATGCCGCCGACCAGTTCCTCGGCGGTCGCGCCCCGACCCTCGGGCCCGTGGCAGCGTTCGCACTTCTTTCGGTACAGAATCCCTCCGTCCGCGGACGTCCCACTGCCCGCCGGTAGTCCCTGTCCGTCGGCACCGATCAGCGCGTCCCAGCCGGATGAGACACCCGGCGGCTGGGCTGCCTCGGAACCCGATCTGTTCCCGGCGGCGACTAAACCCGGCGCGTACGCCATCGCCGCCAGCGCAACCGCAGCGGCCAGCGCCCGTGGGCAGCGGGGCACAGCGGCCCGTCCGTTCAACGGTCCAGACCGGCTCCTATAGGTAGATATGCTGGACGCTGCCATCAGGCGAAACCCGCCAGCTGACGATGGCGTTGTAGTGGTAATAGCCGTGGCTTCCCTGCCGCGCGACAAGCTCGGACCGCGGCGGCTGCAGCGTAACCGCTCTCGTCGACGGCGCGGCTGAGCACGACCGCTGGTTCACCGCCCCACTGCCACGGGCGGCGGAAACGCGTCAGACAGGCGGGCAAGACCGGATCCTGCAGCTCGGCCGGAGACCAGCTGGCCCCACCATCGGAGGAGACCTCGACCCGGGCGATCCTCCCGGCACCGGACCAGGCCAACCCGCGAATCTCATAAGCGCCGGGCCCGGGCAGTTCGAACCCCGGCGACGGATAGGTGATGACGGATTTCGCCTCCATCACGAAGCTGAACTGCCGCGCCCTGCCGTCCGGGAGCAGGTCGGTGTACTTGGCTGTTTCGAAGCGCGACATCAGGGGCCCCGTCGTCAGGCTGATCCGGCGCAACCATTTCACGTTGGTGATGCCCTCCCACCCCGGCACCACCAAGCGCACCGGGTACCCGTTCTCCGGCCTGACCCGTTCGCCGTTCTGGTAGAGCGCCACGATAACGTCGTCCAGCACCTTTTCGAGAGGCAGACTGACCAGCAGCCCCGCCGCGTCGGCGCCGGCGGCGACCAGCCACCTCGCATCGCCCGCAATCCCCGCTTCCTGCAGCAGGGTCCGCAACGGTACGCCGGTCCACTCGCTCCCGGACACCAGGCCGTGGAAATGCCCTACCCGCGCCTGGATCGGGTCCGGGTGCCAGCCGGCGCTGCTGTTTCCGCCGCACTCGATGAAACACTGCCGGCTGACGCGGGAATAGCGCAGCAGATGCTCGACAGTCAGTTCCAACGGCCGCTCCACCAGCCCGTCGATGATGAGCCGGTGCCGCTCGGGGTCGATGTCCGGCACGCCGTTGTGGTGTCGCTCGAAGTGCAGGGGGTTCGGCGTGATGGCGCCGTCGAGGTCGTGCAGCGGTGTCCAGGAAACGCCGTTACCAGGCAGACTCGGGCTTGCGGCAACCCAGCGGATGACGCCGTTCTCGTGCGAGGACGGCTGGCCGTAGTTGGAGAACGGGCGCCCCGGCTCCCGCATCCAGGGCGGCGGGTCCGTTTCCGGCACGCTCTTGTTCATCGCAACAGCGCCGCGCGCCAACAGGGTAGCACCGCCGGCGGCCAGCCCCGCTGCCAGGAAACGTCGCCGCCCGTTAGGCGCGTCTTTGGCTGGGTTCTCCGAAGAGGGCAGATCGTCCTGCGGGTTGCGATCAGGGTTCAATAGTTACTCCCATTACATTGATATAATGATATATTTTTATAAGAATGTGCGGGGCTGTTGTAACGCGTGGCGTACCCTCACCCCCGCCCTCTCCCGCCAGCGGGAGAGGGAGAAATCAGAAGTTCCGTCCATGGAACATCTGGACACAATAGCCTCACCCCCGCCCTCTCCCGCCAGCGGGAGAGGGAGAAATCGGAAGTTCCGTCCATGGAACATCTGAACGCAATTGCCGGCACCCAGCTGCACACCCACTCCCTCGGACCGCGCAGGGTTTGCACCAATCCAGGCGCGCGCGCACGTTCTGGCGCGACGCTTGCTGTCTCTGCGCAGTCCAATGCCAGCCAACCGTCATTCATAGAGGACGCCTCGAGCGATGAAGCAGAATCACCGATTTGTCGTGCTCCTCGCGGGGTCCCTGCTCTGTACCCCGGCGCTAACCCAGGCCGCGGAGTCTGCCGCACCGCCGGAGGTGAACGAGGCGCAGCAGCGCGCGTTCATGAACGACGGCCTGAACGGCGTCGACAGCGGGGGCGTCCTCAGCTATGACTTCGCCCGAAAGGGCACGGGAGCCGAGTCGATCGCGGACACCGTCGAGCTGAAGGTCACCGCGGTACATGACGACGGCCGGCGGGACCTGGCGTTCAATTTCCTGACCGGCCCCAATCACGTTGACTTCCATCCCGCGCGGGCCTTCAAGGGCAACCCGGTAACCATCCACTTCCTCGAGCGCGACATCCGCGAGATGATCCGGAGTGCCGGCGGCAATCCCGGCTACCTCCGGAATCGCATCCGACGGGCCTTCTCCAACCCGGAGATCCGACCGGTCAGGATCGAGGTCGAGGGGCGCACGATCGATGCCGTCGGGATCACACTGACCCCGTTCGCCGACGACGCCGGGGTCGAGGATTCCAAGGCCTTCGTGAACAAGCGCTACGAGCTGGTTTACTCGGACGCGTTGCCGGGCGGGCTGTATCAAATTCACACCCTGGTCCCGGACGATACCGGGTCAAACGCCCTGATCGAGGAAACACTGACCTTTCGCGACCTCTCGCCCGCGACTCCACCCGGCACCAAAGACTGAGGATTGCTGAACATGAGATCGAGGAAACAGACCTGCATCGGCGCCTGCCTGTGGATCGCTCTGGCTAGCGTGGCCGTCGCGGATCCGCTCAGCCCGGATGCCGGCGGCAGGCAGGGCTACCCGACATCCGTACTGGCCGACTATGTGATCGGCTGCCTGTTGGCCAATGGCACGAACCCCGAAACGTTGCAGAAGTGCTCCTGCAGCATCGATTTCATCGCCGAGTCGATCCCGTATGACGAATATGTCAGGGTCGAGACGCTCATGCGGCTCCAGCAGCTCGAGGGCGTCGGGCGCAACGCCGTCTACAAGAGTTCCGCCTGGTCGAACGCGGCGGTCACCCGCTTCAAGGAGATTCAGGCCGAATCGACACTTCGCTGCTTCTGAGGGCGGGGGCAGGGGCTGAACACGATTATCGCGCGTCGGGACCGATCGCCGCGGCCACATCGAAGCTCTGCTCGAACTGCCGTCCCTGCGAATCGGTAACCCGAACGCTAAGCTCGCCGCTGGCCTCCGGGACCAGGTTGAAGCGCACACTCGGGTCCTCGCTGATCGATATATCGGAATCGACGCTGAACAGCGGCTCCCCCTGGTAAGAAACCTCAATCGTTTTTACGAAGTCCGCCGGTATGAACTGGCGGGACACCTGGTCGAACTGCAGGCCGGAATTGTTCGGGTGCCTGATGAGTATCTGGGCGATGAGCGGATTTCCGACTCTGGGCTGGTCCGGAAGCAACAGCTTCATCCTCCCTCGCTGCGCCTCGGCGGCGGCCGGGTCCTTCAGAGACGGCGCCGAGCAACCGCCCGATGCCTTTACGAAGTTGGAGGCCATGAACAGGCCACCGTCGCTGGTCTCGGCGATCGCGCGCACATGCGTATAGGCGTTGACCCGGACCCGCGTCGAAAGGCTTTCCCAGGCCTGGCTTCCGGGAAAGCGGAACACGGCCGCCACCGGCGACGGGTTCATGTCGATGACGAGATAGACCTTGGAGATGAAACGATCCGGCGTCTGGGCGACCAACGACCGGATGTCGACCGGGACGACCGCGGCATCCATCGCGCGGTACGGGGTCTCGAGCCCAATCACGCCCGCCCCGTCCCGGACCTCACGGTCGCCGAACAGGTTGGACCTGATCTCGTCCCAGCGGGCGTCCTCCGCGCCCGCCGCGGCGGGTTGGGAAACGGCCGGCAGCGCCGCGGCCACAAGCAGGAAGGCCAGGGCCGCGAGGCGCCGCCCATTGAACAAGGTATGTGCCTTTGTTGAAACAGATGTCATGGTCGTAGCTCAGGGTTGAGACAGATTCGACAAGAACCGGATGAACGGCCGGGCCGTCCGCGTTGCCTGGGTGGTTCCGGACCCGGCGCCGCATAGCGCGCCGGGCTGCGGCCAGCCACCATTCTCCCTCTGGGATTAGAGTGCCGTCCCGGCATCCGGCTCCCGTTCGTAACCACTCGGTTACTGGACGAACGCGCACGAGTCATTCCCACTCGAGCTCCACGAAGGCGGCCGTCACGTTTCGGCCGTTGTAGTCGTCGAACAGCAGCCAGTTCGGCGCTTCCGCGCGCCCCACGGTGTTCACCGCATCCTGTATCGTCCCGCGCCGCTGGATGACCTCGCGAACACCGTTCGCCACGGCCTGGAAATACTGACGTTGGGCCGCTATCGCGGCCCGCCAGTCGTCCTGCACCGGCCCATGACCGGGGACGGCCCGACTCGCGTCGGCCAGGACGAGGTCATCCATCACCCGCAACCAACCAAGCAGGCTTCCGTCCAACGCCGGCGTGCGGTCGACGAACAGCAGATCGGAGAGCCAGAGTGTTCCCGTCTGCCGGTCGAACACGCTGAGGTCGTTGTTGGTGTGGGCGGTCGGGAACGCCTGCAGCTCGAGCACCCGTCCGCCAAGGTCGACCTCCCGCCGGTCCGACACCGAGGACGTCGGCAGCACCACCCGCGTCCCGTCCGCGGCGGCGCCCAGGTCCGCGCGGATGCGCTCCAGGTAGAAGTCACGACGATCCGCCAGGGCAGCAGCCAGGTTCGCGTGACCGATGATCTCCGGAGAGTCCTCGTCGAAGGCGGCCGTGCCCAGAACATGATCCGGATGCATGTGGGTCAGGATCAGGTAGGCGATCGGCAGGTCGGTCACGCGGCGCACGGCCCGCCGTAGCGCCGCGCCCTCGCGGAGGCTGCCCCCGGTGTCTATGACGGCGACTCGCTCGCTTCCGACGATGAAGCCGACGTTCGCGATAGCGCCGCCATTGGCCGCCGAGGCCTCCTGCTGGGCGCCCTCATGCAGGAACACCCCTGGCGCTATCTCGGCCACGGGAAGCGTCTCTGGCAGCCCGTATGCGCCCCAGGCAAGCTGCGCCAGGATCATCGCCGAGAGGATCCGGATTCCCGGGTAGCGGCGGCGATGCATCAGCAATGGCAGTCCTCCAGAGCGGAACGCGAGTTGGCGTGCTGGCCCGCGTCTTGCTGACCCCGTCTGGGCGAAGCGCGAAACGCACCGACCGCCGGACGCCCCTGAGCCACGGCGGCAGCAAGAGACGGGCCATGGGCCACGATGGTTCGATCCAGCGCGCGGCGCCGTCGGCCGCCCACGAACCGTCCCTGGGCCTACGGGGAGTGCTCATGCCACTCATCCAAGACTTCAGAACACCACCCCGTCGCCGCACCGGCGCCCGGCGCGCGGTCGTCTCGATCGCCTTGGCGCTGTTGGCACTGCTCCTGTCGGGTGGCGCGGCGGTCGGTGCCGGCGATACGGTACGAATCGCCGTGCTCAAGTTCGGGACCGCCAGCTGGGCGCTCGACATCATCAAACGTCGGGGCCTCGATCGGGCCGAGGGCTTCGAGCTCGTGGTGACCGAGCTCGCGGGCACCCAGGCAACCCTGGTCGCGCTCCAGTCCGGCGACGTAGACATCGCCGTCAGCGACTGGATGTGGGTGGCGCGCCAGCGAGCGGAAGGCCGGCCATTCAGCTTCGTACCCTACTCGACCGCCACGGGTGCACTGGTGGTCCCCCCGGGCTCCGGGGTCGCCTCGCTCGCGGACCTAAAGGGCAAGCGGCTCGGCGTCGCCGGCGGCCCGCTCGACAAAAGCTGGCTGCTGCTTCGAGCCCTTTCGCTGAAGCAGGGGGGCGAGGACCTGGCAACCCGGGTCGAGCCGGTATTCGCGGCCCCGCCGCTGCTGAACGAGGAGCTCGCGCAGGGCCGTATCGACGCGGTTCTGAACTACTGGCCCTATGCGGCTCGCCTGGTTGCCGCGGGGATGTCGCCTGTGCTCGAGGTAAGCGACGCGCGCGTCGAATTGGGGGTGGGATCGGAGCTGCCCATGGTCGGTTATGTCTTCGACGAGCGCTGGGCGCAGGGCAATCGGGAAAGGCTGCTGGCGTTTTTCCGGGCGGTGGGCTCGGCCCAGGAGCTTTTGCTGCGCTCGGACGACGAGTGGGCCGAGGTGCGGCCGCTGATGGGGGCCGCCGACCAGGCCACCTTCGAGGCCCTTCGGGACGGGTACCGCAGGGGTATCCCGCGCAAGTGGGGTGAGGCGGAACGCGCCGACGCCGCGCGGATCTTTCTGATCCTGCGCGAACTCGGCGGGGACCGGCTCGTCGGCTCCGCGACGGAGCTTCCGCCGGGGACCTTCTGGCCCGCGGTCTCCTACTGAGCGGCCCTTGCCGACGTTGCGCCCGGCGGCCCTGCGCCTCGTCTCCGCGCTGGGGCTGATCCTCCTCTGGCAACTGGCGTCCTGGTGGTCGCACAGCAGCCTGCTGCCCTCGCCGGCCGAGGTGCTTGCGCTGGCCTGGAGGGACACGCTGGACGGCGAGCTGCCCCGACATCTGACCGCGACGCTCCGGCGGGTAGCCATAGCCTTCTTTCTGGCGATGACCATCGGGAGCGCGATCGGCGTCGCCATGGGCCGCTGGCGAGGAGCCGACCTGCTGCTCGACCCCTGGCTGATCCTGCTCCTCAATGTACCGGCGCTGGTGACCATCATCCTCTGCTACGTCTGGTTCGGGCTCGGGGAGGCGGCCGCCATTCTCGCCATTACGATAAACAAGGTGCCCAACGTCGTCGTGACCCTGCGGGAGGGGGCGCGAACGCTCGATCGGGACTACCTTGAAATGGCGCGCAGCTACCGGCTCGGCCGGCGCAAAACCTGGATCCATGTGATCCTGCCCCAACTACTGCCGTTTTTCGCGGTCGCGGCCCGCTCCGGGATCGCCTTGATATGGAAGGTCGTGCTGGTGGTGGAGCTGCTCGGGCGCAACGACGGCGTGGGATTTCAACTGCACCTGTTTTTTCAGCTGTTCGACGTCGCCGGAATCCTGGCCTACAGCCTCGCCTTCGTCCTGATCATGCTGGTGGTCGAATATGCCGTCCTTCAACCCCTGGAGCGCTCGGCCAACCGCTGGCGGGACTAGTCATTTGATCGGCGAGAAAGAACGGCAGGAGCGCATCCTCGAGGTCAGGATCGCCGAGAAGCGCTTCGCTGACCCGGCGTCGGGCCGGGAGCGGCGGATACTCGCCGACCTGCGCTTCGATCTGCGCCGGGGCGAGTTCGTCGCGGTCGTCGGGCCGTCGGGCTGCGGCAAGAGCACCCTGCTGCATCTGATCGCCGGACTGGACACGGCCTTCGACGGCCGGGTCCACTGGTTGGGCGCGGACGCCGGTGCCAGGCCGCGACTCGGCTACGTCTTCCAGACCCCCCGCCTGCTGCCCTGGCTCAATGTTCGCGACAACATCGCCCTGGTCCTGGACCAGCCATCCCGACACCGGGAGCGGATCGACGCGCTCATCCGGGCGATGGGGCTCGCGGACTTCGGGCACTTCCATCCCCACCGGCTTTCGGTCGGCATGCAGCGTCGGGCGGCGCTCGCGCGCGCCTTCGTCACCGAGCCCGGTCTACTGCTCATGGACGAGCCCTTCGTGTCGCTGGACGCCCCGACGGCGAACCAGCTCCGCCGGTTGCTGCTGGATGTCTGGGACAGGTACCGATCCACGGTCGTCTTCGTCACCCACGACCTGCGCGAGGCCACGACACTGGCTGACCGGATCCTTTTCATGTCCGCATGTCCGGCCGCGATCGTGGCCGAGGAGCCCGTCGGGGTTGACCGGGACCGGCGGAGCCTCGAATCGGCGCTCGAGAAGCGCTACCTGGAGCTCGACCGGCTGTTCCGGCGGCTCTACCCCGCGCAGGAGGGCGCAACGCCGAGCCCGCGCTAGCGGCGACACCGCTTCGCGAGGACGTCGCGAGCCTGTGTCACTCTCTCGGCACAGGGACGCCGGCCGGTGCGCGGAATCTGGAACACAGCGCCGCGGGTCTGGTGAGCGGCGGCTCTGCCGAGGCGGAGACCGGCTAGACGCCCCGCTCCGCCGCCGGGTGGCACATATTTCGCGTCCTCCCTTCAGATCAAATGCGAATTCGGCGAGTGTTGCCTGAGGAGATTCCCATGAAGGCGCAAAGATGCGCATACGCCGTGCTCGGCGCCCTCTTGAGCACCGCAGCCGCCGGTTCTCCAGCGGCGGATGCGATGTTGTACAGCTGCATCGAGGCCGCGCGTTTGGCGCGGCCGGGCGATATCACCAAACTCGAGGTCCTGGAGGCCGCAGGCCGGCGGGTCTATGAGATCGAGGTGCGCGACGCCGCGGGCGCCGAATGGGAGCTGATGTGCGACGGGCAAGACGGAGCGATCTTCGAGACCGAGAGTGAGGCGGCCTCGGAGGACGCCCCCGAGTTCGAGAAGTCGGCCAGGATCTCGGAGCAGCAGGCCATCGCCGCCGCGCTGAAGGCGCGGCCCGGCGAGGTCGTCGAAATCGAATACGAGATCGAGTCCGACGGTGCGGCGACGTTCGAGATCGACATCGTCGGCGCGGACGGCGGCGAGACCAAGATCGAGATCGACGCGGCGACCGGCGAGGTCATCGAGACCTGGCAGGAGCGGTGGCAGATCGGCGCCGAGGCGGGAGAGTCACGATGACCGCCATTGCCCGTCACCCATCCGTGCCATCGGCTTCTCTCTCGTGAGGGACGCCGCCGAAGCGTCGCGGCGAGAGCGCCGCGGCCTGCCGAAGGGCCGCCCGCTCGACCCCGAGGCGCTCGCCGAGGTGCGGGCACTGCTCGGGGACGCGCCGCGGCGACGGGATCTGCTGATCGAGCATCTTCATCGCATCCAGGACGGGCAGGGACAAATTGCCGCGCCGCACCTGGTGGCGCTCGCCCACGAGATGGGCCTCTCGGCCGTCGAGGTCTATGAGGTCGCAACCTTTTACCACCACTTCGACGTGGTAAAAGAGGGCGAGACGGCGCCCCCAGCCGTGACGGTGCGGGTCTGCGACTCGGTCTCGTGCGCCATGGCCGGCGCCGAGTCGCTCGCCGAGAACCTGCGGGCCAGCCTGGGACCCTCCGTCCGCGTGCAACGGGTGCCCTGCGTGGGGCGCTGTGCCGAGGCGCCGGTCGCCGTCGTCGGCCAGCGGCCGATACCCCGCGCCTACGGATCGATGGTGCGCGAATGCCTGGACGACGGGCTGGTCGAGGACGATCCGCCCCCGTGCCTGGACTACCGAGCCTACCTCGCCCAGGGCGGCTACGAGCTGCTGCGCCAAGTGGATTCCGGGGAGATCATCACCGACGGACGCCCCACCCCTGCCAATGAGCACGTCCTGCAGGTCCTGGAGTCTTCGAATCTGCGCGGCCTCGGCGGCGCGGGCTTCCCGGCCGGACGCAAGTGGCGGATCCTGCGCGACCAGCCCGCGCCGCGGCTGATGGCCGTCAACATCGACGAGGGCGAGCCCGGCACCTTCAAGGACCGGTACTTCCTGGAGCGCGACCCGCACCGTTTTCTCGAGGGGATGCTGATCGCCGCCCGCGTCGTCGGCATCGCGGTCGTCTACATCTATCTGCGCGACGAGTACGCGGGCATCCGCGCCATGCTCGAACGGGAGCTCGACGCGCTGCGCGCCGACCCGCCCTGCCACCTGCCGCCTGTCCACCTGCGACGCGGGGCCGGGGCCTACATCTGCGGCGAGGAGTCGGCGATGATCGAGTCCATCGAGGGCAAGCGCGGCATGCCCCGGCTGCGCCCGCCTTACGTCGCCGAGGTCGGGCTGTTCGGCCGCCCGACACTCGAGCACAACCTGGAGACCCTGTACTGGGTTCGCGACCTGATCGAGCGGGGGCCGGACTGGTTCGCGAGCCAGGGTCGCAATGGGCGACACGGCCTGCGCGCCTTCTCGGTCAGCGGCCGGGTGCGCAACCCGGGCGTTCGTCTGGCCCCCGCCGGGATCACGCTGCGCGAGCTGATCGACGAATTCTGCGGAGGCATGGCCGAGGGGCACGAGCTCTACGGCTACTTCCCCGGGGGCGCCTCCGGCGGCATCCTCCCGGCGTCCTTGGCGGACCTGCCGCTCGACTTCGACACCCTGCAACCTTACGGCTGCTTCATCGGCTCGGCGGCGATCATCGTCTTTTCGCGCCACGACAGCGCTCGCGAGCTGGCCCTGAACGCTATGCGCTTCTTCGCTCACGAGTCCTGCGGTCAATGCACCCCGTGCCGGGTCGGGACCGACAAGGCCGCGAGGCTGATGGCCAGGCCCCACTGGGATCAGGGCCTGCTCCAAGAGCTCGCCGGGGTCATGACCGACGCCTCGATCTGCGGGCTCGGGCAGGCCGCGGCGAACCCCCTGCTCTGCGTCATGAAGTACTTCCCCGAGGAACTGGCCGATGGCGACGCTCACTGAGGCCGAGGGCGTGCGGTTCACGCTCGACGGCGAGGCCGTGAGCGCCCGGGCGGGAGAGACCATCCTCCAGGCCGCCTTGCGCCTCGGGCGAGACCTGCCCCACCTCTGCTACAAGGACGGACTTCGGGCCGACGGCAACTGCCGCGCCTGCATGGTGGAGATCGCCGGCGAGCGCGTGCTCGCGCCCTCCTGCTGCCGCCGGCCTGCCGCGGGCATGGTGGTCGACAGCGCCAGTGAGCGCCCGCGCCGGGCCCAGCGGTTGGTCCTGGAGCTGCTGCGCTCGGACATGACCGAGACCGCCTACACGCGTGACAGCGAGCTGGATCGGTGGTCCTCGCGGCTCGGTCTCGGCCCGCCGCGCTTCCCGCCTCGCGAGCAACCCGCGGCCGATGCCAGCCATCCGGCCATCGCCGTCAACCTGGACGCCTGCATCCAGTGCACCCGCTGCCTGCGCGCATGCCGGGAGGTGCAGGTCAACAATGTCATCGGGTTCGCCCACCGGGGGGCCGACTCGGCAATCGTCTTCGACCTCGGTGACCCCCTCGGCGGGAGCACCTGCGTGGCCTGCGGCGAGTGCGTCCAGGCCTGTCCGACCGGCGCCCTGATGCCGGCGGGCGGCGTCGGGCTCGAGACCCCGGATCGGTCAGTCGACTCGGTCTGTCCCTATTGCGGCGTCGGCTGCCAGCTGACCTACCGGATCCGCGACAACCGTATACTTTATGTCGACGGGCGCGACGGACCGGCCAACGCCGGCCGGTTGTGCGTAAAGGGCCGCTATGGCTTCGACTACGTGCACCACGGCCAGCGCTTGACCGTGCCGCTGATCCGGCGCCCGGACGCCCCGAAGCGGGCCGAGCTCGGGCTCGACCCGAAGGACCCGTTCCGCGACTTCCGCGAGGCGACCTGGGAGGAGGCCCTGGACCTGGCCGCGGGCGGGCTGCGCCGTATCCGTGACGAGCAGGGACCGGCCGCGCTGGCCGGTTTCGGCTCGGCCAAGGGCTCCAACGAGGAGGCCTATCTGTTCCAGAAGCTGGTCCGGATGGGGTTCGGCACCAACAACGTCGATCACTGCACCCGCCTCTGCCACGCCTCGTCGGTCGCGGCCCTGCTGGAGATGATCGGCTCCGGGGCGGTGTCCAACCCGGTTCGCGACGCCGCAGACGCGCAGGTGATCCTGGTCATCGGCTCGCACACGACCGCCAATCATCCGGTCGCGGCCACCTTCCTGAAGAACGAGGCGGCGGCCGGCAAGACCCTGATCGTCATGGACCCCCGGCGCAACCCGATCGCCGACCACGCGACCCATTTTCTACAGTTCAAGCCGGACACCGACGTCGCCCTGCTCAACGCCATCATGAACGCGGTGATCGAGCAGGGTCTGGCCGACAAATCATTCGTCGCCGAGCGCACCACCGGTTTCGAGGCCCTGAAGCAACACCTGCTCGCGTTCACGCCCGAGCGGATGGCGCCCATCTGCGGTATCGACGCCACCACTATCCGCGAGGTGGCGCGGATCTATGCTTCTTCCAGGGCATCCATCTGCTTCTGGGGCATGGGGATCTCCCAGCACGTGCACGGGACCGACAACGCCCGCGCGCTGATCTCCCTGGTTCTGATGACCGGCCAGATCGGCCGCCCCGGGACCGGCCTGCACCCGCTGCGGGGCCAGAACAACGTGCAGGGCGCTTCCGACGTCGGCCTGATACCAATGGTCTTCCCGGACTACCAGCGCGTGGACAACCCGGAGGTTCGGGCGCGCTTCGAGGCCCTTTGGGGCGCCGCGCTGGACCCGAACCCGGGTCTCACGGTCGTGGAGATCATGCATGCCGTCACCGATGGCCAGATTCGCGGCATGTACATCATGGGCGAGAACCCGGCCATGTCGGACCCAAACCTGAACCACGCCCGAGCGGCCCTGGCGCGCCTGGAGCACCTGGTGGTCCAGGAGATCTTCATGACGGAAACGGCCTGGTATGCCGACGTGATACTGCCCGCCTCGGCGTTCCCGGAAAAGACCGGCAGTTTCACCAACACCGACCGCCGGGTGCAGATCGGCCGTCAGGCCCTGGAGCCTCCGGGGCAGGCGCGGCAGGACCTGGAGATCATCCAGAAAATGGCCGGACGACTCGGCCTCGATTGGAATTACGGCCACCCGAGCGAGGTCTTCGCCGAGATGCGCCGGGCCATGCCGAGCATCGCCGGCATCACCTGGGAGCGGCTCGAAAGGGACGGATCGGTCACCTACCCCTGCCTCAACGAGGGCGACCCCGGCGAACCGGTCATCTTCACCGAACGCTTCCCAACCGAGAGCGGGCGCGCCCGATTCGTACCGGCCCCCTTCACGAACGCCGCCGAGCTGCCGGACGATGCCTATCCTTGGGTGCTCATTACAGGACGCCTGCTCGAGCATTGGCACACGGGCGCGATGACCCGGCGGGCGTCGGTGCTCGACCGTATCGAGCCCGACCCGATCGCCTTGCTCAATCCCGCCGACTTGGCACGTATCGGCGCGCGCGCCGGCGAGCCCATCCGGCTGCGGTCCCGCCGCGGCGAGGTCAGCGCCTTCGCCGGCTCCGACGCCGGCCTGCAGCCGGGGCAGGTGTTTCTGCCCTTCTGTTATCACGAGGCGGCGGCGAACCTGCTGACTAACGAGGCGCTGGACCCGACGGCCAAGATCCCCGAGTTCAAATTTTGCGCGATCCAGGTGAGCGCCGGGGCCACCCCCGGATGAGCAGGAGCCGGACTCTTCGCCGCGGGACGGCCGCGGTCCTGCTCTGCCTCTGGTTCTCGCCGATTCAGGCCGACGAATCGATCGCGATCCTCGCCTTCGAGCTCAACGACCTCACCCTGCTGCCGCAGACGACCGAGGAGCTGGAAAGGACCGCATCGATCAAGCCCCTGCTGGAAGAGGCGCTGCGCGTAGGGGGAGGCTACCCGGTCGTGCCGATCGATGAGGGGGCCGCGACCGACGCGAACGCCGGCGTCGGTTACCTCTTCGATCACCCGGAGGCCGCGGCGCGCCTCGGCCGGCAGTTCGGTGCCGACTGGATCCTGGTAGGCCGACTGCACAAGCCGAGCTTCCTGTTCGCCTACATCATGGCCCACCTGGTCGACACCCGCGACGGGACCCAGGCGGCCAACTACATCGTCGAGGTCAAGGGTCCGGCGCAACAGGTCACGAAGAAGGGCGTGGCGCGGCTCGCGGAGAAAATCGACCAGACCCTGAGCCGTTAGCGACCTTCCGCCGCACGACACCAGCGCCCTGATGCCGGCCGACTCCCTGTGTCTTCGGATCTGCAAGGACGCGACTGCCTCCAACGGGCCGTCGGCCGGTCGCGGTAACTGACGTCGCCGGGACGGCCTGTCGCCGCCTGCGCTGTATCACCGGAATTTCCGCCGATCTAGCGACGGGAGTTGGCCGGATGGCACTCCCTCCTGTCTGCTTCCATCCGATCGACATGCCCTCGCCTCCGGATGTCTGACCTTTCGGTCGACCGCAAGCGACCCCAGGTTCGCAACTCCGGTACAACAGGGACCCCCAGATGACATTCGCATTCGATAATACCTACGTACGGTTGCCGGAGCGTTTCTTTGCGCGGCTAGCGCCAGCGCCGGTCGCACGGCCGCGGCTCGTCAAACTCAACGAGGCACTGGCCGGGCAGCTCGGGCTCGACCCGGAAGCGCTGCGGTCGCCGGAGGGGCTGGCCATGCTCGCCGGTAACCAGGTGCCCGAGGGCGCGGCCCCTTTGGCCATGGCCTACGCCGGCCACCAATTCGGTGGCTTCGTACCCCAGCTCGGAGACGGCCGGGCGATTCTCCTGGGCGAGATCCTCGACCCCGCGGGCCAGCGCTTCGACATCCAGCTCAAGGGCTCGGGCCGCACACCGTTCTCCCGCGGCGGCGACGGCCGGGCCTGGCTCGGCCCGGTGCTACGGGAGTACATCCTCAGTGAGGCCATGCACGCGCTGGGCATCCCGACGACGCGCTCGCTGGCGGCGGTCGCGACAGGCGAGCCGGTCTTTCGGGAGACCGCGCTCCCTGGCGCGGTGCTGGTGCGGGTCGCGCGCGGTCATGTCCGGGTCGGAACCTTCGAGTACTTCCAGGCGCGCCAGGATACCGACGCGCTCAGATCTCTCGCCGATTATGTGATTGCGCGACACTACCCCGAGGCGAAGGAATCGGAGCGGCCCTACGGGGCCTTTCTCCGCGCCGTCGTCGCCGGGCAAGCGGAGCTTGTCGCCCAATGGCTCGGCGTCGGGTTTATCCATGGGGTAATGAACACCGACAACATGTCGATCGCGTGCGAAACGATCGACTACGGCCCCTGCGCCTTCCTGGACGCCTATCACCCAGGCCAGGTCTACAGCTCCATCGACCGCGGAGGGCGCTACGCCTACGGCAACCAGCCGCGGATCGCCCAGTGGAACCTCGCCCGTCTGGCCCAGTCGCTGTTGCCCCTGCTCGACACCGAGCCAGACAAGGCCATCGCGGAGGCCCAGAGCGCCATCGACGGGTTCCCCGAGCGCTTCGAGCACGCCTGGCTCGCGTGCTTCCGGGTCAAGCTGGGTCTGCTGGAGGCTCAAGAGGGCGATGCCGAGCTGATCGAGGCCCTCCTGCAGCAGATGTCGGAGTCGGGCGCCGACTTCACCAACAGTTTCCGCGCCTTGTGCGACGCCGCCGATGGAGCGGACGGGCCGCTCCGCGCGCATCTCGGCGATGTTGCCGAACCGGACGCGTGGCTCGCGCGCTGGCGCGCACGCCTGGCCCGCGAATCGTCCAACTCGACCTCACGGGCGGCGGCAATGAGCCGCGCGAACCCCGCGGTCATACCCAGGAACCACCGGGTCGAGGCGGCGCTGGATGCAGCGGTCGCGGGTGACCTAGAGCCGTTTAACGCCTTGCTGCGAACATTGACCGATCCCTGGACCGAGCGTCCCGAGGCCGATCCGTTCACGCGACCGCCCGAACCGCATGAGGTTGTCCGGCAGACATTTTGCGGGACCTGAAGCCCCCGCGTGCTGCCTGGGCCCCGAAGTCTTCGACGACAGGCCATCCGTTGCATTGCCGAGCTTTTCCCCTCCTGGCGCGCCATCGTTGACCGTACCTCCCATAATCCGAGCCATATGGAATGTGGGATTTCCTTGTATTTTGGTCCCAAGGAGGTCCCTGCATGACGCGCAGGCGCTACACCGAAAAGCAGATCATTTCGATCCTGAAGGAGCACCAAGCCGGCGCCGCCGTGCCGGAACTCGCCCGCCGCCACGGCGTGGTCGAGAACACCATCTACCGCCGAAAGTCGAGGTACGGCGGCATGGAGATTTCCGAGGCGAAGCGACTGCGCGAGCTCGAGCAAGAAAACGCACGCTTGAAGCGGTTGCTAGCCGAGGCGGAGCTCGACAAGGCAGCGCTCAATGAGCTGGTCCAGGGAAAATGGTGACGCCCGTGCAGCGGCGACGGGCCGTGGAATACCTCATGAGCCGCCAGTACGGTGAGCGCCGCGCCTGGCGGCTGGTGACAGAGCTGGACCGGGCTTTTTCTTGGTCGAAGCTGTAGCCGCCGCGAAGGGGAACAGATATAGGGGACAATCACGAAAAAAGGGCCTCGCGGCCCTTTGTGTTCTCTTCGTAACCGATTGTTTTTTGGTCGGGGCGAGAGGATTTGAACCTCCGACCACCTGAACCCCATCCCGTTTTGTCTCGCAGGATCCTGTTAACATCAATACCTTGCGGCACCTGCCCTGTGCCATTCCGAGCCTCAAGGAGCCCTGGCTAGCGTCAATGGTATCTCGCATTCGCACAGTTTACGGCACACCCGATGTAGCCCGGCGTATTTGGCTGAACGAACGGCGAGCTTGGCAGCCCGATGGTGCCCAGGGGCGCGGGCGGCGGCACTTGCATCAACGCCATAGCAGCGGCCGAAAGACCTCAACCCGTATGCATGAGCCACGGCTCGTCCTGTAATCGGGATACAGCTTCAGTTCGGCAACTCACATGCAGTTTCAAGAAAATACTGTGCACATGATTCTTCACCGTCGCGAGGCTCAAGTCGAGTTCCCGCGCGATTTCCTTGTTGGGACGCCCTCTGGAAACGAGTCCCAAGATCTCGCGTTCCCGCGGCGTTAACGGTTCGCCCCGCGTCGTGTGGGAGCATTCTTGACGTCGCCGGTTCAGTTCCCGAAACAGGCTCCCAGCAATTTTCGGGTGGCATGCGCACTGCCCCGCAATTGCCATATCGACGATCGCGCACAGTTCCTCAACGGATGCCTGCCTCGGAACATATCCCAGGAAGCCCGCGTCGGCGCACGCGATAATCTCGTCGGGCGTCTCTGGAATCGCAATCGCGAGAAGCGGGATCTCGGGCAGTGCGGAGCTCAAAGCGAACGCCTGTTGCATTGCGTCCTCGGCGTTGACATCAAAGAGGACCGCGTCCGGTTCGAAGTCAACAACCTGCGCGTGGAGCTTCGTCGACAAGTGGCAGCACCCCACTTCCGAGACGCTTTCCTGCATTTCCAGACAAGCAGCAAGAGCGTCACCGAACAGCCGCACTGGGGAAAATACGATTAAGCGTGTCATTTAGAGTCCCTCTGACTTCTTCTCGCCACAGGAAAATTCGCACATCACGCATTCTCGTCGGGCGTATTCTGTGAAATGAACTTATCGTGGACCTCCAATCTGGTCGTCTCGGACGATTTGCCTGTTCTCGAACGGGATTTGTGCGTCGTCGCCGTTCAAATCCCAACCTGGTATCCCTGGCCTGTCCCCCACCGAGCTACCTGCCGCGCAACGGTCTTCGCCTGTTCACCTGCACCCTCATCGCGCTCTGAGCAATTGTTTTTTTTGGCGTAGGTGGATGGGCTCAAGACAGATTCATCCGTACGCTACAAAACCAGATCATTGCGTTCCTGAATCCCAAGCTGGGTCAGTAACGGCAGTGACCGGTCGCGGTCCCAGATCCACATGCGTTTCCACGGCGCGACCAGATCGAAGCGGAAACGGCCGACAAGCTCCTTGGATTCGATGTCCACGCAGTGGCGCTGGAACGCGGTCGCGACAAACTCCTCCGGCGACTGCTCCGCGTTCATGCTGACAGTCCAACCATCCGCTTCCAGCCCCGCGCGGTTCGCTTCGAACTCCGCGTTCGTGTAGAACCGGCGCTGTTGACTGCCTTTGCTCGCCGTTACGAGTTGCGTCCCGAGCTTGATACACATCCGATACTCATAGCCCGGCAGGAAGGGAGGACCATGCCGCCACTGACCCAGGTGCCCACTGAACGCACTCGCAGCAGCGTCAATGGCCAGTTGGAAATCCCGCTGTCGCGGCAGCGAAGGGTAGATCACGAACAATGCTGCCCAGCCCGACTCCAGCATCTGCAGGTTGAACGTCGTCCGCGCCGGGTCATCGAACTCCGGCAACTCCTTCCGCTGGAACCAGGGAGCGACATATGCAAGCAACCGACCGTAGACGTCGATCAGTTCACCGGTCGGGAATACTGCCAGCCGACGCCGCGAGTCATCGTCGATCTGCAGACGTTCGTCCATGAATCGCTGGAACACCGCTGACGCCTCACGCGCCGCCTCGATGTGGCGTTGAGCGGCATCCGCAACGAGTCTCTCCACCAAATAGGCCTTGGTCTCATCAGGGATGAGACCATCAGAAAAAACCCCCTTCCAACCGCATCCGGCACGCATCCAACTTCTGCTGCCCGAGACCCACGCCGCCGCCGTAGCGCTTCTCCGGTGTATCGATCGACACCATCCGGATTGGCTGCTCGATCAGCGGCGTATCGCCGTCGGAAGGGATCGCGAGCCCACGGTGGTCAAAGGGGCCGCGCTGGGCAGGAGAGAAGTCAAAATCGACCTGGAAGGGTGCCGGCATGATGATTTGCTCCTTCAAAATCGCATTCTCTTTCCTGGAAACAGCCCGCATGTACACGTCTCTGCTCATACCGCCGGCATGGTTGGCGCCCCGGCTTGATGTGGCCCCACGCAGCGGGCACCACCAGACCAACTCGAATGCGACCCCGAAATTTGCACGCCTAAGCCATACCGCCCCGCTAATTCAAATAGATCATCGTCATCGGATTGTTCAACGCGCCCAGTTCCACCGACCGATAGCCCGACCCGGGATCTGCCAGGTGAACGGAAACGCTACCGCCGTTCGCTGTGATTCCGCGCACGACGACCGCATGTGCCGTACCGCTGTACCCGATAATGGTGATAAAAGGCCCGTGACCGTTGAGCGCGGCACGCACTTGATCCTCCGTACGGGCAACGCCGCTTTCGATCGTCATGTCCCAAGCAGCAGCGAGGGGACGGAGCGAGTCGTAGTGGCGGGAAAGCGCTCGATCCGCGTCATAGGCCGCCTGCAATCCAGCAGTCGTCGCAACACCCCTCGGCGTTACCGCCTGGGTGCCGGACCCTCCGTAGACCAGGTTGACCAGCATCGCTGTGGTGGCCGCCCAGCAGGTATTGGTTGACTCCTGCCGAATCAGCGGCACGGTCAGGAGAATGGCGCCAGGTCGCTGTTCGCGCTGAACAGTCGGACTGCCAATTCCTTCTGGACCCTGCTGCACGACATGCGTCAGCTCATGAGCGAGCAGCGTCCGCGGTTCCCCATTCCCCGGACGATACTTTCCGTGAGCGAAAAAAATATCCCGCCCGGACGTGAAGGCGTTGGACTGCAGTGCTCGGTTCAACCGATGGGATTCACTGTCGTCGTGAATCCTGACATCGCGGAAGTCCCGGCCAAAGCCTTGCTCCATCTGCGCGCGCACTTCGGCCGGCAAGGAGCGCCCCCCTCGCCTTTCTCTCTGAACCGCCTCCTCCAAGCCTTGGCTGAGAGGCGCTTGCGCGACCCCCACCCGCGAGACATCACCAGAGGAGCCGCCCGACGCTATGCGTCGAGCAACAGCTTCGGCCTCGCGCTCGTAACGATCACGGGGAGGGCCTACCCTGAGCTTCGTCTGCAGACCGAGCCAGGACTGAGACCCGCGATTGCCTAGTTGGCGCTGCAGGTCGGCGGGGAATGGGTTGCCGCGGCGCTTTCGCCCCTGAGCAACCCTGCCGCGCCGGGCAATCCCGGTCGGTAGGTTCGAACGACGCGCCTCATATTCTCTTCTCATCGTGCTCCCTCGCTACGAGGCTGGGCGGAGCAGCAACCTGCCGTAGAGGGTTCCTCAAAACGACGCATCGGAACCGTGGCAGGGGCGTCGCGCTGCTGGCTCCAGCATGCTCCCCGCGAAATATTTTCCCTTTACACCGTGAGGATAGACGCAAATTCGCGCAGGCGCAGACCGAGCCGTCACCGGAACAGCTTGACAACGAGAGGCCAGCCCCTCAGTTAATCAAGTCTCAAGCTGATTTTCGGCCTGAAAAAGTTTTTCAAATTCGGCGCCTAGCAGTTTCTTCTCGAAGTCGCTCCAGATGCGCTTGTCGTTGCGGCAATCGTAACCGCGGCAGGGCACCGGGCGGTGTTCGTGGATCGAACATCGCTGCCAGCTGCGATCCAGATGCCGACAATAGCCGTCCGCCCCGTGGGAGATGAAGTAGGGATGGCTGAACTCCCACTGCACGATGCCCTCTTTCACGTCCTGCCGCGACAGCGCGAAACGCAGCCGGCAGCAGGCCGCCTTGCAGATATCCAGGCGACTCGCGCAGTCGATGTCGACCGTCTTATCGAAGCCGTACTTGTCGAATTCCGGGTCCTGGTAGGCCGCACCGAGCCCTTCCTCGGTGAATTTTTTCACCAGTCGTTCGGCCACGGCCGCCTTGCGTTCGTCGAGCTCGGCGATTTCGAGCAGCCCTTTCTCCGCCAGGAGCTCGATCGCTGCGTAGGCGAACGACGCCACCTCCAGTAGCTTGCCGGTATTCGCGCTCGCCCGCGTGTGCGTGTAACGCAGCCCGCCCGCCACTTCCTGGCGCAAGTCTTCCGACTGGAGTCCTGGCCCGGCAGTCGTTGCCTCGGTTGATATCAGCAAATCCGCACCTCCTTGACTTGTTTTCATTCCGAATCCCGCCTCCCCCAGCCTGCCGTCGCGGACCGTTCACAGAAAGTAAAAACTTCAGCTATACAGCCTGCCCCGGTGTGCAATACCGTGTCCCAGCTGCTGCTATCCCGCAGCAACCAGCCGGCTATCCAGAACCGCGGGCGCCGGGTCGGACGCGGAGATGCTCTCGAACTCCGGATGCCGCTGATTAATCAGCACATTGGGCTCAAACGCGGACAGCACCGACGGCACGACGAGGACAGCGCTTTCCATACGATCGTACCAGGCATCCCCGTAGGCTCTGCTGGTGCCGTAGGGATAGGCATCCCAACCCGGAAGATCGCCCAGATCCAGAGCCTCGCGTGAGGTCGCGGCGGGAATCGTCATGCGAACGAACTGCATTCTCGGGGGCAGCGCGGCGACACGCCAGTGGACGACGTTCTCCAGCACTGCCAGGGCGTACGCGCTGGCCGCATGGATGATGTAGCGCCCCGGACTGCACCAGCGGCTCCCGTACTTGAACGCGCCGCCGCCATCCAGAATCGGATAGTCGGCATGACCCAGGCGATAGGCGATGAGCTCGCCATCACACCGGTAGTCCATGCATACCCCGTTCGATGACCTCCTCCACCTGCCGGCCGCCGATCTCCGTCAGAGCGGCATCCAGCGGAGACTTGCCCCTGAGTTCCGGATGCGGCGCAAGCAGGAAGCGCTGCGCCGCGCGGTCGTCCTGCCACAGGGCGCGCGCCATGGCATAGATCCGGGCAACGCGTTCGGCCGTCTCGCTGTGCTGTTGGTTCAGCGTGCGCGAGCGCTGATAGGTCGCGCGGGGAATGATCCGATAGCGGAGGCTGACCCTTGTTATCTCGTCGGCCCCGGCGGCCAGCCGGTCGATCAGTGCATCAAACGCCAACCTGGGTATCCCCTTGGCCACCAGTTCGTCGAGCTCCATCATGTCGTGGACCCGGTTCCCGAGGGTATCGGCACCGCCAAGGACGTCGACAATCTGTTGTGCGGCGATCATATGCGGACTCTACCGGTGACTAACTGATCATCATTATAGCATCGGATGATGCCCGCCACGTCCAAGCAACCAAAGGTCAGACCAATCGATGTGGTTGGCGTCGGGTCTTTCCATCGAACAAATTTGGCGGACCACAAATCTACGGCTTCTCCTGGTCCTTCTCACCGCGACGGATTATTCGGCTGATGGTCGAGTAGTGCAGGCCGATATGATCGCCGATCTCCCGCGTGCTAAAGCCACCTCTGCGGAAGGCATCGAAAACCGCGTTGTTCCTGTACAGATTTTTCCCAAAGTACCACGCCAACGGACGGACCAGCGGACGCCGCTGGGTTCTGGGAATCTCGCTCAGCGGCCGGTTGGCATCCATTGTGATTGGAGGCGTGGCAATGGTAGTGTGTATATTCATGCACACTGGGAGATGACCGCCATGAGCAGACGTATCAATGTGATCATCGACGATGACACCTGGTCCCTAGTTGAAAAAATCCCCCTTGGAGAACGTAGCCGAACAGTGAACCAGGCTTTACGAATCTGGGCCGAGCGGCGCCGGCGCCGTGACTCCGTGGCCGAAATGGATACCTTACGCACCCAGCTTCCCAAGGTCAGTACGGACGAGGTCGTGAGGTGGATTCGTGAGGACCGGGAGCACGGTCACTGATGCCGGCGCCCCTCGTTGTGCCGGATGCCTCTGTGATCCT
>CAVPOY010000035.1:0-40788 GCA_963707135.1 uncultured Gammaproteobacteria bacterium
TTCAACCTCAGCCACGCGCTCGAGTTACAGGGGGACAACCGCATCGTTGCCGGCAGCTGGTGGAGCGGCGAGGACGCGCCGCCCCAGTTCTCGGTCGAGCAGGGACTCGCGGAGACGCTCGGGATCGAGCTGGGCGACTCGTTGACCTTCTGGGTCTCGGGCCATGAGGTCAGCGCAGACGTGACCAGCCTCCGGCGGGTCCAGTGGGACAGCTTCAACGTCAATTTCTTCGTCGTCTCGCCGCCGTCGCTGCTGGGCCAGGAGGCGGCCCACTTATCTCACGAGCTTCCACCTGCCCCCCGACCGCGGGGCGATCGTCCCGGGTTGGTGCGCGGCTTCCCGAGCGTGACCCTGCTCGACGTCGACGCTTTGATCGGGCAAGTCCGGCAAGTCGTGGACCGCGGGGTGCTGGCCGTCGAGTACGTGTTTCTGTTCACCCTTGCCGCCGGCATGCTGGTCATGTACGCGGGAATCCAGGCCAGCCTGGAGGAGCGGCGGGTCGAGCACGGCATCCTGCGCACCTTGGGCACCGGGCGGCGCGCCCTACTCGGCAGCCTGGCGGTGGAGTTCACATCGGCCGGGCTGCTCGCCGGGCTGCTGGCCTCCCTGTTCGCCGAGCTGACCGGCTGGCTGCTCGCGGACCAGTTGTTCGGGCTGGAGTTCCAGTTCAACCCCCTGCTTTGGATCACCGGCGTACTGGGCTCGGGGCTTCTGATCGGGCTGGCGGGTACCCTGGCCACCTACCCCCTGTTGATCCGTCCGCCGCTGCAGACGCTCAGGCGCGCGCAGTAGCCGCCGCACGGCCGGGCCGGCGCGGACGCGCCTTCGCCGCGCTCCGGCCATGCTGTTACCATAGGCCCGACTTCGAACTCGGGCCGCCCCGATGACCCACAGCCCCCGTGCTTTTCCATCGCCGTTACCGGCATTGATGCTCGGCCTGTCCCTGAGCCACGCGGTCGTGGCCACGCCGGACCCGGCGTCACTCGACCTTCGGGTCGCGGACTCGGACCTGGGGCCGACCATCACACTTCAGGAGCACGAGAACCGCACGGTCGAGGAGTATCGGGTCAACGGCAATCTCTACATGGTCAAGATCACGCCCAGCGTCGGCGCCCCCTACTACCTGGTCGACGAAGACGGCAGCGGCGACATGGCCTGGCATCGGGGCACGAGCCGTGTCGAGAACCAGGTTCCCCAGTGGGCGCTGCTGTCCTGGTAGGCGCGACGGAAACGCGGATCAATTCAGCGTTTCCCTGAGGGACACCAGCCCTAGGTCACAAGCTCAAAGTGCACACGTTGAGAGTTGCTTCGATGAAACACCCTATCGTCTGGCTCGCCGGCGCCCTGCTCGCCGGCGCCCTGCACCAGGCCGGCGCCGAGACGCTGGAGGACGTGAAGCAGCGCGGCACGCTGCGCTGCGGCGTCAACGGCGAGGTGCCTGGCTTGTCCTACAAGGACGCGAGCGGCCACTGGAGCGGGCTCGACGTCGATTTCTGCCGCGCGGTCGCCGCCGCGGCGCTCGGCCAGGCCGAGAAGGTCGAATTCGTCCCCGTGAACGCGGCGAACCGTTTCGACGTGCTGCGCGAGGGCGAGATCGACCTTCTCTCGCGCAACACCACCTGGACCCTGTCGCGGGACCTCGACCTGGGGGTGGTCTTCGTCTCTCCGATTTACTACGACGGACAGGGGTTCATGGTCAGGCGGGAGACCAGCACGCTGAGCGCGCTGGAGCTCAGCAACAAGCCCGTCTGCGCCATCGCCGACACCACCGGACCCGAGAACGCCGAGCGTTACTTCACGCGCCATCGGATGGTGCTGGAGCTCAAGCAGTTTCCGGACATCAAGGCCGCCACGGAGGCCTATCTGAACGGCGACTGCTACGCCCTGACCACCGACCAGTCCCAGCTGCACGCGGTGCGCGCGGGATTGGGCGCGGCGAGTGCCCATCGGATACTGCCCGAGGTGATCTCGAAGGAACCCCTGTCCCCGGCCGTGCGGCGGGACGACGAGCGCTGGTTCGACATCGTGCGCTGGACGCTGTTCACGATGATCGACGCCGAGGAGGCCGGGATCGACTCGACCAACGTCGAGCAGGCCCGCGCCCGGGCCCGCAGCGACGAGGTGCGCCTGCTGCTCGACGTCGACGGGGAGACCGGCAAGCTGCTCGGCCTCGACCAGGGATGGGGCTATCGGATCATCGACCAGGTCGGCAACTACGCCGAGATCTTCGAGCGCAATCTCGGAGACCAGTCCCCGCTCAAGATCAAGCGGGGACTGAACGCCCTCTGGCACGACGGCGGCATCCTGTACGCGCCGCCGGCGCGCTAAGAACAGGCGCCGCCGTCCGGCGGCGCCACGGACCCCCGATCGCTCACAGAGCGCTGATCGAAATACCAGAGACCCCCGATGCCGCTGATCAAGCCCTTTGCCGGTCTGCGCCCCGCCCAAGGACGTGCCGCGGACGTGGCCGCCCCCCCGTATGACGTGATGAACGCCGCGGAGGCCCGGCGGATGGTCGAGGGCCGGCCCTGGAGCTTCCTGCACATATCGCGCCCCGAGGTCGACCTCCCGGCGGGGACCAACCCCTACTCCACGGGTGTCTATGCGAAGGCCCGGGAGAACCTGGACCGGATGCTGGCCGAGGGCGTGCTGGCGCGCGACCCGTCGCCGCGCTATTACGTCTACCGGCTCACGATGGGCGGGCATGTACAGACCGGGCTGGTGGCCGCGGCGTCGGTGGCCGCCTACGACGCCGAGCGGATCAAGAAGCACGAGTTCACGCGCCCCGTGAAGGAAGACGACCGGGTGCGACAGATCGACGCCCTGAACGCCCAGACGGGCCCGGTGTTCCTGGTATACCGCAGCACCGCGGCGATCGACGGCACGCTCGCCGAGGCCAGCCGGACCCGGCCGGCGGTCGACATCCGGGCCGCTGACGGGGTTCGCCACGAGCTCTGGGTCGTCGAGGATGAGGGTAGAATCGAGCGCCTGAGCGCCGCGTTCGACGCCTTGGACGCACTCTACGTCGCCGACGGCCACCACCGCTCGGCAGCGGCCTCGCGCGTGGCCGCCGCAAGGCGCGCCGGCAACCCGAATCCCACCGGCGAGGAGCCCTACGAGTACTTTCTGTCGGTGATCTTCCCGCACGACCAGATGCAGATCCTGGCCTATAACCGGGTGGTCGCCGACCTGCGGGGCAACACCCTGGACACCCTGATGCGCCGGCTCGCCGTCTCGTTCGCGATAGAGGGCAGCGTGGAGCCGGTCCTGCCGGAGCGGTCCGGACAGTTCGGCATGTTCGTGGCCGGGCACTGGTACCGTCTGCAGCTCGACCCGGCGCGCATCCCCTACGACGACCCCGTGGCGCGGCTGGACGTAAGCCTGCTGCAGGACAACCTGATCGAGCCGATACTCGGCATCGTGGACCCGCGTCGCGACGAGCGCATGGACTTCGTCGGCGGCATCCGCGGGCTCGAGGCCCTGAGCGGGCGCGTGGCGACGGGCGAGATGGCGGTGGCCTTTTCACTCTACCCGACCCGGATGGAAGACCTGATGGCCGTCGCCGACGCGGGCGAGATCATGCCGCCCAAGTCGACCTGGTTCGAGCCGAAGCTCGCCGACGGACTGGTGAGCCACGTCCTGGACTGACAGGCCGAATCCGGCACCGGACGCCGAGTTGCGACGAGCGTTGGATTCCAGCGCCATCGACGCCAGCTAAAGTGATCGAACAGGCCCCGGCCCGCACTCGGCGCGGCCGCCGGCCCATGGAGTCCGCCAAGCGCGCACGAGCCATGGTCAAGCCCGTCTACAACCTCCCCGAGCCTGCGTCGGACGACGAGAGCGCGATCCGTCACTGGCTCGACAGCCTCGCGACTCACTACCCGCGCGATGAGCTGCTGCTGATCGCCGGTGCCTGCGCGGCCCTGACCCGCTGCCAGGGAGACCACCGGATCGAGACCGGCGAGACCCACGTGCGTCACGTGCTGTCCACCGCCGACATCCTCGCCAACCTTCGCATGGACCACGAGACGCTGATCGCGGCCCTGCTCAACGGCTGCATGTCCCAGGGCTATGTCACGGAGGTGCAACTGGTCGAGCGCTTCGGCCCCGGCATCGCGCGAATGGTCGGCGACCTGGCGAAGATCGGTCAGATCGCCAACGTCGAGGCCATCATCGCCGCCAAGGACAAGAATGAGCATGAGGAGAACCTGCGCCGACTGCTGCTCGGGATCGCCGAGGATGTGCGGGTCGTGCTCGTGGTCCTCGCCGAGCGCGTTCATGTGATGCGCGCGATCAAGCACCTGGATCCGGAGCGCCGAACCCGGATCGCCCGCGACACCCAGCGCGTCTACGCCCCGCTGGCCAACCGGCTCGGCATGTGGCAGGTCAAGTGGGAGCTCGAGGACCTGTCGCTGCGGTATCTGGAGCCGGCCGAGTACAAACGGATCGCGAAGCTGCTCGCCGAACGGCGCCAGAAGCGGGAACGCTACATCGCCGACGTCATCGCCACCCTGCGCGACACCTTCGCCGAGGCCGGTATCAGCGCCGAGATAACCGGCCGCCCGAAGCACATCTTCAGCATCTGGAAGAAGATGAAACGCAAGGGCGTCGACATCAAGGACATCTTCGACCTGCGCGCGGTACGGGTGCTGGTCGACGATGTGGCCACCTGCTACGCCGTGCTCGGCATCGTCCACGGCCTCTGGACACACATTCCCGAAGAGTTCGACGACTACATCGCAACCCCGAAAGGAAATCTGTACCAGTCCCTGCACACCGCCGTCGTGGGTCCCGAGGGCAAGTCGCTCGAGGTGCAGATCCGCACCCGCGAGATGCACAGGCACGCCGAGTTCGGCGTCGCCGCGCACTGGGCCTACAAGGAATCGCGAGGGCACGATGTCGAATTCCAGAACCGTCTGGTATCACTGCGCCGCTGGCTGGAACGTAAGGGCGACGACGACGCGGACACCGGCGAGCCGTTCAATGCCCAGATCAATCCGGCGCACATCTATGTGCTGACGCCCCAGAACAAGGTGGTCGAGCTCCCCAAGGGCGCCACACCGCTGGACTTCGCCTACGCGATCCACTCCGAGGTCGGGAACCGTTGCCGGGGTGCCCGCGTGAACGGCCGTATCGTGCCCCTGAGCTGGCAGCTGAACAGCGGCGAGACGGTCGAGATTCTGACCAAGAAGAACGCGACACCGAGCCGTGACTGGCTGAGCCCGCATCAGGGTTATCTGACCACGAACCGCGCCCGCAACCGGGTGCGCCAGTGGTTCAAGCAGCAGGACTACGCACAGAATCTGCAGGAGGGGCGAACCAGCCTGGACAAGGAGCTGACGCGGCTCGGCATCGAACAGAAGTCCCAGCTGGATCAGATCGCGAACAAGTACAACCTGAAGGCCGCGGACGACCTGCTGGCCGCGATCGGCCGGGGGGACCTCGCGGTCGGCGTGGTGGCGCGCCAGATCGGCGAGCCCCGGGTCCCAGAGGCCAAGCCCACTGTCACCAGGCACCGGAAGCCCGAAAAACTCGGCCCACGCGCGGGGGCCGGCGACGTCGTCGTCGAGGGCGTGGACGACCTGATGACCCAGGTCGCCCGTTGCTGTAAGCCGGTGCCCCACGACGATATCGTCGGCTTCGTTACCCGGGGGCGCGGCGTGACCGTCCACCGTCGCGATTGCCCGAACGTGCTGCACCTGTCGCCGACCGAGGTCGAGCGGCTGATCCAGGTCCGCTGGGCCGGCCAGGCGGCCGAGTCGAGCTATCCGGTGGACGTGTGCGTGGTGGCCGCCGACCGCAAGGGCCTGCTGCGCGACATCTCCTCCGTATTCGCCGACGACGACGTGGACGTCACCGGCGTCAACACCCGCTCGGACCGTCGTACCGACACGGCGACCATGCATTTCACCGTCGAGATCCGGGACACGGCGCAGCTCGACCGCGTCCTGCTAAAGGTCAACCAGGTGCCCGACGTGGTGCAGGTCAAGCGGTCGCATTGAGTCCGGAACAAAGCGGCTGCCTGCGACCATTGCGACGCCCACGAGCGACGAGCGCTCGCGGCCCGGGCCGCTCGGATGCACCCGTCAAGTATGGGTATTGCGGTAAGCGAGGCGCGTCGATCGTGCCCGAGAGCTAGGCGCGACGACGCGTTATAGCGAAATCGATTGCGAGGAGTCGCAACGCCGCTATCGGGTGCGAGAGGCATGCATCGCGGCGGAAAACCCATATCTGACGGGTATACAATCGGGCGATGCTGCTTTCGCCCAGATTTCGGTTCCTGTTCGTCCACATCGCCAAGACCGGCGGGACCAGCGTGCGCTCGGCGCTCGAAGGACTGCGCTGGCGCGACCCCTGGTACTGGCCGATGTTCCTGTGCAGCCGGTTCAGCCATCTGAGCGGACACCGCATCGGGACCAAGCTGCCCCGCCATGCCAAGATCGTCGCCGCCAAGGAGCTGCTGCCGAGGGAGTACTTCGACTCGCTGTTCAAGTTCGCGTTCGTCCGCAACCCCTGGGACCTGCAGGTGAGCTCGTTCCATCACATCCGCCGTGAACGGCCCCATTACCTGGGCGGCCACGAGACCTTCGAGGGGTTCCTGCGCTGGAAGCTGGACCCGGAACGGCCCTATCAGTACCACGTCGACACCTCGATCGAGCTGCAGAGCGATTACCTGATCGACCTGCACGGCGCCGTCGTCGTGGACTTCATCGGCCGCTACGAGCGGCTGCAGGAGGACTTCGAGAACGCCTGTTCGCGAATCGGTGTCTCGATACCGGCCCTGCCCCATGACCGCAGGGCGACCGACCGCAAGAAGGACTTTCGGGGGTATTACGATAGCGAGACCGCGGAGCTCGTCGCACGGTACTTCGCCCGGGACATCGAGCTGCTGGGCTACCGCTTCGACCCGGACTGATTGACGAGGACGGCATCGCCGAAAGATAGCGCTGGTGCGCAGAGAGGACGGACGACCGGTTTGCGGGAAAAGTGGGCCATTCCCTGGCCCAGATCGAGACCGATTCGAATTCGCGCGGATCGAGTTATCGAACGACGGCACTTGCCGGCGCAGGGGGCACCGCAACCGGCGCGGCGATAGGAGCTACGCCCGGGGCACCGTAAGGCATGCCGCCGTAACCACCACCGTAGGGGGGAGCGCCATAGCCGCCGCCATAGGGCATGCCGTAACCGCCCATGGGACCACCGTAACCGTAGGGGCCGTACCCGCCACCGTAGCCGCTGCCGTAGCCCCGACCATAGCCGCGGCCGTAGCCTCTGCCATAGCCGCGGCCGGAGCCACCTCCGCTCATGCTCATGTCGAAGTCCCCACTACCGTCACCGAACATGTCACCCATGTTGTCCCACATGCCGTCGCCCCAGCCGTTGCCGCCACCCGGACCGCCGCCCCACCAGGCACTCGCGGAGAAGGATGCACCAGCCAAACCGGTGACGACAACCAGAGTCAGGGTCTTGAGTGTATTACGCACTATTTGTTTACCTTCCAATAACTTGCATTTCTGTTGAGGTCGGACCATTTACGCGCGCCAAGACCATGCCGCTGCGGGCACACAGCGCCTTGAGGCCGCGCCCAGGCCGTCAACGAGGATCAGAACGGAATTTCTGAATGAGACCGATCGTCGGTGCAGAATGCCGCACGGCGAGGTTTGAGGCGCGGCCTAAACCTGGTCGTTAGAGGTAAACGCTTGGGCCATCCGGCCCTGGACAACAGGACTATCCTCTGCTGAGACGTGGAGTCCACATGGAGTCACTGCCGACCCACTCGCCACCTGGAATGGACTAGCCGGAGATGGGAGAAAACAGGTACCCAAATCCAATGGTTTCAATGGCGTGACTATCGCCACTGAAGGTACCGGAGCATCCTTGCCCGGCGGAGCGCGCCGATTTGAGCAGCGCGTTGTCACCGCGATGCATCGATTGGCTCAGAAGCAAAAAACGCGCATCGGTCAAGGGACTATACGCGCTTACCTGACGGAGGGACATCTCTATTTCGAGACAGGGTAACGTCACGCGCGAACCGGAACCGACGCGCACAGACACTTCATGGGGTTTCTCTAATTTGCGCAGCTCAAGCAGGCCCGGACACCCCTCGATGCGCTCTTACTGTCTCCACTTGGACAGCCAGAATACCGCCGCAGGGCCGGACCAGGCGGAAGCCACCGGCCCTCCGTCCCCACGGCTGGAGCCTCGCCCCGCCGACCCCGCGAACGACTACTGTTTGAACGCGGGGTGCTCGCTTATCGGAACCCGCTGGGGGGCGAAATCCTCGTCGTCGATGTTATGGAGCTTGGACCAGGCGGCGATCAGGCCGATCAGCGCCAGGATGCCGGTCACGGTCCATGCCTTGCGCGAGATCATCGGCCGGCTCCAAAGCCGCGGACCGGTCTGCCTATCCACAAGGTCAGACACACTGCCATCAGTCCCGCGGGACCAGGTCCCGATAGGCGTGCCAGGTGGCGTGTCCGACCAGCGGCATGGCCACGATCAGGCCGACGTAGTAGGTCAGGATCCCGATACCGACGAACATCACGATCAGCGCCGCCCAGAGAATCATGGCCTGCCAGTTCTTCCGGACAGCCGCGACGCTGGTGCGCATCGCGGTCAGGACGTCCACCGGCCGGTCCATCAGCATCGGCACCGTGATGGCGCTGATGCAGTAGGTAAAGACGGCGATCGCGCCGCCGACGGCGATGCCGGTGAACAGAAAGAGGTTGTTCTCCCCGGACAGGAACACCACCGGGACGAAATTCTCCCAGGTCGGCACCGGGTTGTGGTAGGTCAGCGCGAACACCAGCAGTCCGAGCAGCATCCAGACCAGAAGCACCATGACCAGGACGAGCGCCATCGCGCCGAGCTGTATCTCGTTGCGCCTCCAAGCCCTCAGCGCCTGGCAATACTCCACCGGCTTACCCTCCTCCAGGTTCTCGCTGATCTGGTAGAGGCCGATGCCGAGCATCGGGGCCACAAGAAAGAAGCCCGCCGCCAGCGCGGGGACGATGAAGAATAGGTCCCCGAACAGCAGGCCGAGGGTCATCAGCACGCTGATCAGGAAAAAGACCGCGCCGTAGGTCAGGCTGAACTTGGGCGCACGCTTCAGGTCCTCCCAACCCTTGCTGAGCCACTCCCACGGGCTCTCAAGGCTGATCTCGTTGACCCTCGGCGGGGCGGGCTGGGGTCGACTGGTGACGGCAACATCGGCCATTGGGGTGTCCTCCGGAATAGTAGTCAGGATGTATGGTCGCGCTTGAGCTTAAGGAAATCGGCAGCGATCTTCTTGGCATCGTGCGGCGTGCTGAAGACCGCGGCAAACCGCCCCTCTGGGTCTATGAGCAGGATGGATGCCGAGTGGTCCATTAGGTAGCCCAGAGCCGTCTTCTCGCCCTCGACCCGAGCGAACATCACGCCGAGCTGAGCGGCCAGTGCCTTTAACTGGACGTCGCTGCCGGTCGCGCCGATGAAGCGCGGATTGAAATGGCGGATGTACTTGCCCAGCCGCTCGGGGGTGTCGCGTTCGGGATCGACCGACACGAACAAGACCTCGGCCGGCGTACCCTCGCCCTCGGCCTGGTCCGCGAGGGCTCGGTCGACCGCCGCCAGGGTCGCAAGCATCATGGGGCAGACATCGGGGCAGCTGGTGTAGCCGAACGCGACGAAGGTCCAGTGGCCGAGCAGGTTGGCATTGTTGTACCCCCTGCCGTCCTGATCGGTCAGCGCGAAAGGGGCGAGCGTCCGCGGTTGCGGCAGCAGCGTCCCCTGCTGCAGGGTGGACTGGGGCTCCGCCCTCCAGGCATCGCGAAAGGTGGCGGCACCGAGCCAGACACCCGCCGCCACCGCCAGCACCGTTACCAACAGCGCGAGGCCGGTCGCGGCCCGTCCGCCGCGCGTCGGCGCATGATCAGTCCCCATGTGGAAAGTCCTCTACAGTCTGGTTTCGCCGTACCGAAACGGTTTTCCGCGGCAGCCTGCCGGATAGGTCCCTTCGCTTCACGGTTCCTTAGTCTCTAGAATGTCGCGCCAGTTTTGCTGAAAGCTAGGTAATGACAATGGCTCTTCCAATGGAACCGGCGCTCGAGGCAGGACTCGAGGCACGAGACGACCGCTCTCGGCTGGCGACGGCCTGGCTTGGGCTCGGTGTCGCGGCGCTCGCGCTCGCGGGCATCTTCGCGCTGCTGCTGGTAGCGGCAAGGGCGCCCGGCACGGGCGCGCTGTTCCCGACCCAGGACTTCTTCCGTGTCGCGCTGATCGTGCATGTGGACCAGTCCGTTTTGATCTGGTTTCTCGCCTTCGCCGGCGTGCTCTGGAGCCTCGCGGCGAGGCCGGCGCCCCCGTGGTCCTGGCTTGCCTTCTGGGTCGCGACCGCCGGCTGCCTCTTGACCGCGGCCTCGCCGTTCCTGGGGGCCTCCGGCCCGCTGCTGAACAACTATGTTCCGGTGCTGGACCACCCGTTGTTCCTGTGGGCGCTGGCTATCTTCGCCGTCGGCGTGCTGCTGCACCTGCTGTCGTACCTCGGCCGGGTCGGCGGCGCCCCGTTGTGGCCGGATCCGCTCGCGGTCGGCACCTTCACGGCGGGCATCGCTACCCTGCTCGCGGCCGTGTCGCTTATCTGGACCTGGATCGGGCTGCCGGCGTCCTGGCAGGGCCAGGCCTATTACGAGTATCTGTTCTGGGGCCCCGGACACGCCCTGCAGTTTACCTACACTCAGGTCATGCTGGTGGCCTGGATCTGGGTTGCGCGCGCGGTCGGCCGGCCGTTGGGGCTGAGCGATCGAGCGCTCTGCGCGTTGCTGGTGCTCGGCGTTCTGCCTCTGCTGGTGGTGCCGGTCGTGCACGCCCTCTACGCGCCCGACAGCGCCGAGACGCGGCTGGCGTTCACCTGGCTGATGCAATGGGGCAACGGCCTGGCCGCGGTGCCCGTCGGGCTGGCGGTTCTGGTTGCGCTGGTGCGCGCCCGCGGCACGGGCGTCGCGGCGACCGATTTGCCGGCGTACCGGTCCCTGGCCGCCTCGCTCACGCTGTTCGTCGCCGGTGGCGTGCTCGGGGTGCTCATCGCCGGCTCGAACACGGTCGTTCCGGCGCATTACCACGGCTCCATCGTCGGCGTCACGCTGGCCCTGATGGGACTGACCTATTATTTGCTGCCGCGGCTCGGACTCGGGCGAGCGGAAGGGCGTATGGCACGCTGGCAGCCCTGGGTCTACGGCGTCGGCCAGTTGCTCCACATCGGTGGGCTCGCGGCCTCCGGCGCGATGGGCATTCAGCGCAAGACGGCCGGCGCCGCTCAGGGTCTGGACGGCATCGCCGCCAAGGCCGCGATGGGGGTCATGGGGCTCGGCGGACTGCTGGCCGTGATCGGGGGCATCCTGTTCGTTCTGGTAGTGATCGGAGCGTTCGCGCGGCGCACCGGGAACCGGCGCTAGCCCGCCCAACGCCGGCCCGCGCGGCCCCGCGCGGCCCCTGTTACTGCTCACGACCGCGCACATTCGGCTCAGCTTATCGGGGTCAGGGCGACCTGCAGGTAGTGATCGGCGAGCAGGAACGCGAACAACAGCATCAGGTACAGGATCGAGAAGCCGAAGGTGCGCATGGCGTGCCCGTCGCCCTCCTCGCGGTACAGGCGCCAGGCGTGGTAGACGAATAGGCCCCCGAGCCCGACCGCGCCCGCCAGATAGAGGTGCCCGCTCATGTGGCTCATGACGGGCATCAGCGAGACCACGAACAGCAGCAGCGTGTAGACCAGGATCTGGAGTTTCGTAAAGGCGACCCCGTGGGTGACCGGGAGCATGGGAATCCCGGCGCGTGCATACTCCTCGCGGCGCCTTATCGCGAGCGCCCAGAAGTGCGGCGGGGTCCAGACGAAGATCAGCAGCAGCAACAAGCCGGCATGGAGCGTGACCTCGCCGGTCACGGCGGTCCAGCCGAGCAGCGGCGGCGCGGCACCGGCGATTCCGCCCCAGACGATGTTTTGCGGTGTGCGCCGCTTCAGGTACAGGGTATAGATCACCGCGTATCCGATGAAGGCGCAGAAGGTGAGCACCGCGGTCAGGGCGTTGACGAAGACCAGCAGAATCAGCATCGAGACCGCCATCAGTCCCAGCGCAAAGCTCAAGGCGTGGGGCGCGTCGAGGTCGCCGCTCGGCAGGGGACGGTTGCGGGTGCGCTCCATGACCGCATCGATGCGCCGGTCGACGACGTGGTTCAACGCGGCGCCGGCGGCGGACGCCAGCCCGATGCCCAGCAGGCCGAAGACCAACGGCTGCAACGGCACCATCCCCGGTGTCGAGAGCAACATGCCGACCAGGGCCGTGAACAGGATCAGCGCCACCACCTTGGGCTTCGTCAGGTCGTAGTAACGCCGCCAGGCGATCGCTCCCGGTCGGGCGATACTGATCTCACTTGTGGCCATAGCTGGAACCCTTGATCCAATTCTTGGAGGCCTTGAGCAGGCGCTCCATGTCACTCAATGTGTCGTCCGGCGGGGCATCGGGCGCGTAGCGCATCATCAGATTGCCCATCGGATCGAGGATGTGGATCCGGCCGAGTGACGCCGCTCCCTGACCCAGCAGATCCAGCAGCCGCACGTCGCTCGCGGCATCGGTCACGGCGACCTGCATACCCTCGAATTCCCGCGCAAGCTCGGCGCCCAGATCCGCCGCCGCAGGGTCCGTCAGGATCAGCAGCCGCCCCGTGCTGACTTGATTCTCACCGAGCGCGAGGCGGATCTGGCGGATCGCGATCAGCTGGTTGCGGCACGCGTCCCCACAGTCGCCTCCGGCGAGATAGACCAGGGTCCAGCGGCCGGCCAGCGCGTCGCGGTCGAGCTCGGCGCCGTCGGGCGTGAACAGTCCGAGCCCCGGCGGCAAGGGTACGACGGGCTCGATGAGCTCCCCCTTGTTGCTACGGCCGGACGGCAGATACTCCGGGTTCAGGTAGAAGAACCAGGCGGCGATGACCGGGGCCGCAAAGACGGCGATCATCAGCCACAGAGGCGTCAGGCTGCGCCTCCGTCCACCGGCAGCCGTCGTCCTTCATGCCGTCAATCCCGAATCAGTGCCGAATCCGGCGCGCGTCAGGCTGAGCCGCAGCCACAGCACCAGGGCGATCAGGGCGAAGGCAAACCACTGGATGGCGTACCCGATGTGCATGCCCTCCTTCGGCATCTCCCTGGGCCAGCTGCGCACGAAACCGTCGGGATCCGCCGGGTCCTGCAGGATCACCACCGGCTCCACCGGATGGCCCTTGGCGGCGGCATAGAGCTCGACCGTCAGATAGGGCCAGCGCGCGCCCCACCCCTTAGCCGCGTCCGCCCCCCCATGAAGCACCAGGGCCGGAGGCAGCGGCACGTGGGCCTCGCCGCGGACCTGTACCGGATCCCCGGGCACCGGCGCCGGCGGTCGGGCTGCCGTCGGCCGCAGCCGGAATCCAGCCCCGGTTCACCAGCACGCGCAGATCGGTCCCCTCGATGCGCAGGGGCGTTATCACATGAAAGCCGGTCCGGTTGGCCTGACGGCGGTTCTCGATCAGGATCTGTCCGTCGGACTCGAAGGTTCCCCGCGCCAACAGCGTTCGGAATCGCAACGCGTCCGGGTCGGCGACGGGCCCGACAAGCTCGAATGGCGGCATCCCGACGCGCTCGCTAAGCACCCGGGCCTGCTCGCGCTTCTGCTCCGCCCGGTCCAACTGCCAGATCCCCAGTGCGACGAACAGCGAAATCGGCAGCGCGAGCAGCAGGGCCGGCCCCCACCGAAATCGAAATTCGAGGTCGCTAAACCGCATCTGGGTGCTATATTCCTGAGTAGGGCGCACCGTTATTCCGTCCGCGATGCGCCCGTCGACGTTCCGTCAAGATCCAAGGGGTACACCATGGAATTCATGTATCAAGCTGCCGGTCCTGCTCGTCCTTGCCTTCATCGTCTTCTCGCTGGGGCAGGGCATGTATTTCCTCGCGAAAGACGATGGCGACGTGGACAAGACCCGCGTGGTCAGAGGCGCTGACCGTGCGTATCGTCCTGTCGCTGACCCTGTTCGGGCTGCTCTTCCTTGGGTACTTTCTGGGAATACTGCAGCCTCACGGCATGTAAGACCAAAGATCCGGAAGGGCTTGCGCCCGCCCGGATCCCAGATCCCGCGGCCACGCTCGCGCGTAGCCGCGCTTTGTGCTTCGCCTACAACCAGTAGACGAAGATGAACAGACCTAACCAGACCACGTCGACGAAGTGCCAGTACCAGGCCACCGCCTCGAACGCGAAGTGGTTGTGGGGCGAGAAGTGGCCCTTTATCGCGCGGCCGAGTATGGCCATGAGCATGATGGCCCCCATCGTGACGTGGAAGCCGTGGAAGCCGGTCAGCATGTAGAAGGTCGAACCGTAGACCCCGGACTCCAGCGTCAGGTTCAGCTCGTGGTAGGCATGACGGTACTCGTAGGCCTGCAGCGCAACGAAGAGCAGACCCAGCGCGATGGTCAACGCGAGCCCTCGAACGAGCTTCTGCTGGTTGTTTTCCTTCAGTCCCCAGTGCGCCCAGGTCACGGTCGCGCCGGACGGTGAGCAGGATCAGGGTGTTGATCGCGGGGATGCCCCAGGCGCCCATGGGGGTGAATTCGCCGCCCACCTGCTCGGGGCCGGCGCTAGGCCAGGCCGCGACGAACTGGTTGTAGAGCAGGTCCTTGGTGGCCCCGAGATAGCCCTCGCCCCCCAACCAGGGCAGCGCGATGGTACGGATGTAGAACAGGGCGCCGAAGAAGCTCAGAAAAAAGAACACCTCCGAGGCGATGAACCAGAACATCCCCTGGCGGAACGAGCGGTCGACCTGCTCGTTGTACCGGTCGGTCATGTTCTCCTTGATCACGTCGCCGAACCACCCGTAGAACATGACACAGAGCAGGACGAACCCGGCGAGGATCATCCAGCCGCCGGCACCCACGTGGTTGATGGCAAGCGCGGTCCCGGCGAGCATGAGGAATACGGCCAGCATGGCCGTGATCGGCCAGGGGCTGCCTTCCGGTACGTAATAGGCCTTTGGGCCATGATGGGCAGTACTACTCATGCGCTCTGGATCCTCTCGGTATTGGTTGTAATCGTCAGGCTCAGTTCGCGGCCGCGAGCGCCTCGGGCTCCGAGATGCGCAGCACGCTGTAGGAAAGCGTCAGCGAGTTAATGTCCGCGGGCAGGTCCGGGGACACCGAGAAGCGCAGCGGCATCTCCGTGCGCTCGTTGCCGGCCAGGGTCTGCTGGTTGAAGCAGAAGCACTCCATCTTGGAGAAGAAGCCCGTGGCCTGCCACGGGGCGATGCTGGGGATCGCCTGACCGGTTATCTGGCGCCCGGAGCGGTTCTCGGCCACGAACTGGACCAGGTAGCTTTCACCCGGCCGAACCCGCAGCATTCGCTCCTCGGGCTCCAACCGCCAGGGCAGGTCCGGGTGGACCGTGGTGTCGAACTTTACGGTCACCCAGCGGTCCTGTACCTCGCCGGTTGAGGCCGTACCCGCCGGTACCCCGACGGCCGCCCGCTGCTCCACCGACTGTACGCCAGTCACCTGACACAAGAGGCCGTAAAGCGGGACCATCGCAAAACCGAAGCCGAACATGCCGAGCGCCAGCCCGGACAGCAGCAGCAGCGTGCGGCGCTTGCGCTTCTCGGCGGATAGCGTGTCAACCGGCTCGGTCATTGGAGACCCGCGATCATATTGAACATGCCTTTCCAGAACGGAACGGAGCTCAAGAGCATGAACAGGGCGAAGCCCGCCAGTATCCAGGCGAGGCGCACATTGCGGCGCCGCTGCTCGGGGTTGATTTCGGTTTTCGTCATTGACATCTCGCTGGACCGGCGGCGGGTGAAGCCCACCCACCGCCGAGTCGATTAGGACGCGAGCTTGGGTGCCGTGGTCCAGCTGTGGAACGGCGGCGGCGACGGCAGCTCCCATTCCAGCCCCTTCGCGCCCTCCCACACCCGAGCCTCCGCCTGCTTACCGCCGCGGATGGCCTTGATGATGATGTAGAGCAGCAGCAGGTGGCTGAGCCCGAACACGAACGCGCGCCAGACTCGAGACCATGTTGAACTCGGTGAACATCACGTTGTAGTCGACGATGCGCCGCGGCATCCCCGCCAGCCCGATGAAGTGCTGCGGGAAGAAGGTGATGTTGAAGCTGATCACGTTGACCCAGAAGAAGATCTTCGCCAGCTTCTCGTCATACATGTGCCCGGTCCATTTGGGGAGCCAATAGAACACGCCGGCGAACAGGCCGAAGACCGCGCCGGGAAGCAGCACATAGTGGAAGTGGGCCACGACGAACATGGAATCGTGGTACTGCATGTCCGCCGGGACGACGGCGAGCATGATGCCCGTCAGCCCGCCGAAGGAGAACATCAGCAGGATGCCGACGGCGAAGAGCATCGGGGTCTCGAAGGTCATCGAGCCCTTCCACATGGTCGCCATGTAGTTGAAGACCATCAGTCCGACCGGAATGGAGATGATGATGGTGCCGATCATGAAGTAGCTGACCGCGCCCAGCGACATGCCGATGGTGTACTGGTGGTGGGCCCAGACCACCATGCCGATGACCATGATCGCGATCATGGCGCCCACCAGCGAGTGGTAGCCGAACAGCGGCTTGCGGGCGAAGGTCGGGATGATCGAGGCCAGCACGCCGAAGGACGGCAGGATCAGGATGTAGACCTCCGGGTGGCCGAAGAACCAGAACAGGTGCTGGAACAGCACCGGGTCACCGCCGCCGGCCGCGTTGAAGAAGCTGGTGCCGAAGTGGCGGTCGAACAGCAGCATGGTGACGCCGCCCGCGAGTACCGGGACCACCAGGATCAGCAGGAAGGCAGTCACCAGCCAGGTCCAGACGAAGATCGGCATGTCCAGGAGCCGCATGCCGGGCGCGCGCATGTTGAAAATGGTGACGATGATGTTGATCGAGGCCAGCACCGAGGAGATGCCGAGCAGATGGATGCCGAAAATCAGGAAGTCCATCGACATGCCGACCTGCAGCGACAACGGCGGATACAGGGTCCAGCCGGTGTTGATCTGGGTGCCGCCGCCCGGGAAGAAGGGCACGACGAAGGACAGGATCAGCATGGTCGCGGCCGCGGGGAGGATCCAGAAGCTCAGGTTATTCAGACGCGGCAGGGCCATGTCCGGGGCGCCGATCATCAGCGGGATCATCCAGTTGGCCAGACCGGCAGCGGCCGGCATAACGGCGCCGAAGATCATCAGCAGGGCGTGGTTGGTGACCAGATTGTTGTAGAGGTCAGGCTCCAGCAACTGCAGCCCGGGCATGAACAGCTCCGCGCGGATCAGCATGGCGCTGGCGCCGCCGGCAAACAGCATGGTGAGGGCGAACATCAGGTACATGGTCCCGATGTCCTTGTGGTTGGTAGAGAACAACCAGCGCTTCAGGCCCCTCGGCGGGCCGTGATGCTCGTGTTCGTGCTCGAGATCGATGGTTGCAGTCGTCATGGCGGTCTACCTCTGATTAGGCGGTCTCGGTCCGCAGCGGACCGCGAATCCAAACAAATTCCTTAAGGCTCAAGTCGAGCTACTTGACGGCCAGCGATCGCGCGGCCTTGATATCGCGTGGCTGCACCAGATCACCCGTGTCGTTGCCCCAGGCATTGCGCTCGTAGGTGATGATGGATGCAAGCTCCAGGTCGCTCAGCGTATTCCAAGCCACCATGGCGGTCCCTGGTTTGCCATTCAGCACGATGTCCAGGTGGCCCTGGATCGGCCCGGTGGCGATGGCGCTGCCCTTGAGCGGCGGGAACGCCGGCGGCAGGCCCTGCCCGGTGATCTGGTGGCAGGCTCCGCACTTGGTGTTGTAGTTGGCCTGTCCCTTCTCCATCAGCTCTTCCATGGTCCAATCCTTGTCCATGGAGGCCTCGGCGGCCGCTGCCAGCATGACCTGCTTCTGCTCGTCCACCCAAGCGTCGAATTTCTCGGGAGATACCACGTCCACCTCGATGGGCATGCGCGAGTGCCAGGTGCCGCAAAGCTCGGCGCACTGACCCGAGAACCGCCCCTCGCGGTTGAGGTCCACCCAGGTCTCGGTGACATAACCCGGTATGGCGTCCTTCTTGACCGCCAGCTCGGGCACCCAGAAGGCATGATTGACATCCGCCGAGGTGTGCAGGAAGCGTACCTTCTTGCCGACTGGCAGCACCAGCGGGTTGTCCACCTCACGCAGATAGCGGTCGCCGGACTTGTCCTCGGGCACGTAGCGGCTCTCCACCTTGACGATCTTCGGCTCGCCGCCGACGTCGACGCTGTGGTCAAGGTACTGGAACTCCCACCACCACTGATGGCCGATGACCTTGACGTCCAGCAAGTCCGCCTCCTTCGGGACCTCCCAGACCTTCTCAAGGGTCTTCTGGGCGGAGTGGGCAATGGTCAGGTCAATACCCAGTACCAGCACCGGCACGATCACCCAGGACCAGTGCCCGAACCATGTCTGATGAAAATGCTGGTCCGCCTGGTAGCCGCGGCTCTTACGGTGGTGGTAAAGGGAGTAGCCGACGACCGCAAAGATAATCACCAGGAGCACCGTGGCGATGGTCGTGGTGAGCATGTGGATGTTGTAGATCTCCTGAGCCACGCCGGCGGCGGGCTCCGGGAAATTGAGACGCATCTCCGCGATAGCGGGGACCGCCCAAACGGTCGTCAGCGCGGTGGCGGCAAGGGCCGCGGCGGTTCGGATGGTCATTACTGCCATGTGCTTTCTCGATTTCTGTGAACCTGTTGGACCGGGGATAGTGCCCCGGATACTTCCGAAACGGGCCGGCGATGCAGAATTGAGGGGCCAAGCCCCAGCCTCTCCTCCAGCTCCTCGGCCAGTTGAAGGCGTTCGTGCTCCACTAGGCGCGAACCGACCTCGACTCGCCGCCCGTGGCAGCTCAGCATCAGGCGGCTGGGGTACCAGCCGGTGGGGTCGGAAACCAGCACGACCCGGCTCCAGTGCCTTGGGAATCGGACGACCTCTTCAAGGCGCCGCCCGCCGCAGAGTAGTCGCAGGTCCGGGCCCGCGACCTCGATGACCTCGCGCCGGCTCCCGGCCAGTGCGCTCAGATAGAGTCCCAGCGCCAGCACGCCGAACTCGAGACCGAAGAACGGCAACACCAGCCACGCGCCCTGAGAGACCCAGTAGGCGCTGGCCACGCCCATGCAGGCGGCGAAGCCCAGCATCACTCGCTTGGTCGCGGTCCAGTTCAGAGAGCAGTTCGGCCGCAGCGTGTAGCTGAAACTGTCGGTACCCTGTTCGCGGAAAACCGTCATGAGCGTGCACCCGCCTGGTGGTGTACCGCGGCCGGTCGCGGGTCCCTTCGGGGAGACCACGGCGAATGGCCGCTCGATTCGGCTCGAAAGCTATGGGCGGCGCACGGCTCTGCCGCCACCTGGTCGATCGAGCACTGGGATGACGTGGAAAGCGGATATAGCCAGCCTAGCCCCGAGTCGTCTGTCGTCCTTGCCGATCGAACCGGGGGATCGACTCAACCGCCGCACCCGACATCGAACAGGGCCGCGCCCAAACACTGGGACCGCACTCCAACGACCCTGGTAGGGTTTCCACGTCGTCAACCGCGAGGTCGGAAGGATCCGAAAACTCAAGCAAAAACGCAAGAAAAAATGACCTGAATCAATTTATAGGCGCATTAGCTATTGCAGATGGAGCGGCGGGTAACAGACTGCACGGCCATCCCTCCGCCAAAGCGCGCGCTGGGGTCAGTCGATGCGGCGCAGGCTGAGTCGGGTGTTGCCGATGCCGATCAGGTCCCCTACCGCCAGCGGGCGGATAGCCAGGATCCGCTCCTGATTGACGAAGGTGCCGTTAGCGCTGTCAAGGTCCGCGATCGTCAGGGACTTTCCCGTTTCGGAGCGCAGGATGCTGATCCTGGCGTGCTTGCGGGACACGCAGTCGTCGGCGAGCCGCAGATCGGCGTCCCGGGCCCGCCCGATGGTCGCAGAGTTCCTGATCTCCAGCCGATGTTCGTAGGCGGGGGACGCCTCGGGCTCAACGAGAAACAGCGCGCTCGCCTGTCGCGTAGCGACGATGACCGTGGATTGCTCCAGGGAACCGGTCGGCGCCTCGCCGGGAAGATTGGCCACTCGCCCGCTGATCAACTCGAGCAGGCGTTCGGTGGCCGCGCCGGCATCCAGTCTGAAGTCGATGTACTGGAGCGTCGCCAGCCTGAGGTGAACGGTCCCCGGGTCGCAGCCCCGCGCCATCACGGGGATGACGCGCCCGCGGAGGTTCTCGAGCGCCCAGTGCGTCTCGGCCTGGACCCACTCGGATTTCGCGGCATCCGGGGACAGGACCACGACGAACCAGTCCGACTGCGCCAATGCGGCACGGATCTGTCGCTCCCAGTCCGCGCCCATGTTCACGTCGGTCGCCGAGCACCAGGCCAGCATACCGAGGTCCTCGAGCGGCTTCTTGAGTCGGCCGCGCACGAAATCCAGATCCTTGCTGGAATGGCTGATGAAAATCCTCATCGTTGGAGCAACTCGTTCGACCTCCCGTTTGAGGCGGCGACGTGCCGATCATCTCCCGGAAGCGCACGTCCACAAGGATCGGCGGACAGGGGACCGGTTCCGCGGCCACAGCGGCGGTCGAACCGGGGGTCATAACCGGGGCCCCGGTGAAGGCACCCATCGAGACACCGCCCAGCGCTGGGCGCTCGCGAGCTAGCGGGCGAGCTTCCTCAGCCTTCTCCTTGTGCTGCCGCAAAAGATCCAGGCTTTCGTATACATAGGCCTCCGACGAGACGTTCCGGGACACGTAATCGGTTAGCAGCCCGAGCCAGCGCTCGTGGATCTCGCAGGTACCCGCGTGCTGCATCCTCTCCAGCGGGCAATCCGGACACTGAGTTTTCGGCGCCTGGTCGGCCACGACGTTCTCGTGCCATTTCCGGCGGTAGAGCTCGGCATTCCGCATGATCCACTCGAGCGCCCGTTCCTGTCGCTGCTCATGGGGATAGCTCTCGACGTAATCGCGTATCTGGTCGCGCTGTTGTCGCAGAAACGCCTCCTCGGTAACTGCCGGGTCCTCGCAGCAAGCGGCAAACCGCGCGATCAGCGCCAGGGTTGGGTCGTCAAGGGAGAAGGCGCTCACACTCGCATGCCCTGTTTTCACGCAGACGCAATTGCACCTGGCCCCATGGGCGTCTCAGATCGATCCGTCGCCACCCGGCGCCTCGGGAGGGGCTCAGCCGGTACACCGTTGCGCGCACACCTGACCCGGCGTTGTGCCGAGCGGCTTGCCTGACGGAGGGACTGCCGCCTACCTACTTCGATCCCTCCCGGAGCGAGCGGCGGGTACGACCAGCGGCGGAACAGGATCTAGCCGCTCCTTCCGCATGCTACATCACCTCGCCAAGATAAGAGCCCAGCTTCATATCGGCAACGAGGATATGCTCGGTCAACCAATGCTCCAGGAACTCGATATCGTCATCGGATACCGCTTTACCCTTCTGCAGGAACTTCTGCTGCAGCACCTTTACGCTGTCGATTAACTCCTGATGCTCCGTCTTGTGCTCGGCAATCCCCTCATAGCGGTACTTCAGCATCAACCGCTCCTCGTGCCTGAAGTGCCAAACTGTACAACTGATGAGCTCCTCCAGCACCGCCTCGATATAGTCTGTCGCATCGCCCTGCGCTACAGAACGGCCCAGAATATTAAACAGATTCACAAGCCTGCGGTGATCGTCATCGATCTCGTCGACGTGAACGCTTAATGTGCTGTCCCAAACCAGATCTTTCACAAGCCCTCTCCTGATGAGGTTGCCTCGAATCGTCGGGCAACAACGGTCATCGGCAAAACAGTCGCGTCTCAGATCACCCGTCAGAGGCAACCGGATCGGGCCCTTCTATCGCGCCGATGTGCCGGTATCCGCCGGCTGTATCCTGACGACTACGGCCGTTACGTTGTCCCTGGCGCCCTGCCTGACGGCACGCTCGACCAGCGCCGCCGCGGCGTTGCCGTCGTCGGCTTTCGTTAATTCGGCCGCGATCTCGTCTGCCGAGACGTCTTTGGTCAGGCCGTCGGAACAGATCAAGTATAGGTCCTGGTCTCTGAGCTCCTGGATCTGAGCGTCCAGGGTCAGGACGTCGTCTCCGCCAACCGCGCGTGTGATGATGTTGCTCGCGGGGTGATGGTCGGCGGCTTCCCGATCCAGAAGACCCCCGGCGATGAGCGCCTCCACCTGGCTGTGATCTCGAGTCAGCTGGCGGAGCACCCCCCGCCTCAAGAGGTAGACCCGGCTGTCCCCCGCCCAAACCACGACGCCGTGGCTTCCGAGTGCCAGCAGCGCCGCCAGCGTGCAGCCGACGATCTGGCCGTTGCGGCGTGCAGCCTGCTCCCGCAGCTCCAGGTTGGCCTGGGATAGCCGTTGGCGGAGCTGACACACCGATCGGCCGAGAAACCTTGGCGCTGGCAGGGATCCCAGGGCCTCCACGACCAACCGGCTGGCGACGTCCCCCGCCGCGTGCCCGCCCATGCCGTCGGCGACGGCCCATAACCCGAGGTCCGGCCGATCGAGGAAAGCGTCCTCGTTGACCTCACGAACATTGCCCCTGTCGGATGCGGCGGATGAGGTCCAGCGATACATGGGGTTCGGCGCCGGATCAGGGCCGCATTCAGAGGAAATCCGTATCGGCCGACGAGTCCGATCGCCCCTGATCCAGCGGCAGGACCGCGGAATCCGGCCAGCCCCACCGGGTCCAGTCGCCACCCAGCAGCGCGGAGAAGCCCTGGATCGGGGGAAGGCCCTGACACAGCAGCAGCGACGGCGATACCCGCTCGGAGCCGTCGGTCCACCAAAGGCTGTAGCCGAAGTACAGCTCGGCCAGCGCCTGGCTCAGCAATACCGGCAAGGCATCGCGCACCTGCGCCCCGCCGGGTAGCGCCAACCGGCGCGCGTTCTCGGGAACCGCGCCCGATCGCAGGGCGTCGGTGGGACAGCCGAGCTCCGGGTGAGCGGGCAACGGGACTCTCAGGTCGATCAGGCTGCGGTCGAATCCCTCGAGATCGAACCCGTCGTCCAGACAGGAGAGCAGCAGGGTCTCGGCGGCCGCGTACCAGGCGGCGCCGTCGCTCGCGACCTGAACGACGTTGCTCTGCTCGGGCAGAGGGGCCGCGAGGGTGAGAGGGAAATAGCGCCCGACCCGGTCGACGCTCGGCATCAGCAGCCCGGCCCAGGCGGACTGTCCGGCCACGCCGGATGCCAGGGCGAAGCGCCAGATCGGGCTGGTCAGATAGACGTCGAGCCAGGCCTCGGCCAGCTGCTCCCGGCTCTCGGTGATGGCCTCCTGCAGCCAGGCATCCCAGCTGCCTACGAAGCTCGACGGCAGCCGACGCGTGATGAAATCGCCGCGCGTCGGCACCTTCCCAAAGATCCCCGGTTGCCGATCGTCGAGGTCTGTCATAGCCGCGCGGGGCATTCGAATCGCCGCAACTCGTCCAGATGGAACGGGTTGCGGACACTGGTTGCCCGCAGCTCGAAGGTCGCGCTGGATCCGCCGGCACTGAAGGTGACCCGAAACAGCTCGGGTTGTTTGCTCGGCACCGTTCGCGCCTTGTCGAGCACCCGGAACCAGGCCCAAGGCCCCTCCTCCGTGATGCTGGGCCGACCGCCGCGGCTGTCCACCATGACCACGCGGACGCGGCCCGGCCCCTCCGGTCCCGGCCACTGGAGCTTGCTCGCCTGCGGCGGCCCATGTCGGTAGTCGAGTATCTGCCCCTCGAGGTCGAGAATGAACTGGGTGACATCGGCGTCCATGGTCAACGGCTTCATCTCGAAGGAGGCCGAGGGGGTCTGTCCGCCGCCGGCGAAAAAGGCCTCGCGGATGACTGCCGCGCGCTGGAACTGGGCCAATGCCGCCTTGGGTATGCCGACACCGCCCCCGAGCCAGTCCCAGGACGCCTTGGAAGTGTCGACGATCTTGCTCAGGTTCTCCTTGAAAAAGCTGTCGATGAGGCCATCGGTTCCGAACAGTCGGCCGAAATCGAACAGCGTCGTCTCCCGGGCGCTGCCCCGCTGGAGCGGATAACGGCCGTGAATCGCCTCACGGCAAAAAGGCAGTACCTCCGCGGTCCAGATCTTGTTGATCTGGGCGCGGGCGCCGCCGGAGATGAGGTTGCCGCTGTCCTGGGTCACGGTGCCCACCCAGTCCTTGACCGGAAGCGGCAGGCTGTCGACGGCGTCACGGACCTCCTTGAGCTCGGCGCTTTCACCCTTGATCGCGATCAGCGCCTGATTGCCGGAATCGGCGGCGGTCGAGACGGCCTTGATATAGAAATACAGCCGGTTCAGGTTGTTCAGCAGTTCGACGATCGGTGCGGGGTGGTCCTCGCTCTCGGCGACGAAGGCGTGCAGCTTCTCGAAGCGCCGCGTTACATAGCTCTCCGGCGCCTCGGCGGGCCCGGTCGGCACCGGGAGATCGGTATCCTGGAAGAAACGGCCGAACCGCTCGGTGAACTTACCCAGCGCCTCGGTCGCCTTGCCCACGGCGGCCTCCTGCAGCCCCGAGTCCTTGTCCAGGGTCGTCTGCTGCGAGGCGGCCTCGAGCAGCCGGCGCAGCGGTGAGTACTCCTTGTCCGAGAGCACGCGCAGCATCTCGACCGCGTGCTCGAGGCTGCGGAACGGGATAATCTCCATGTCGTCCAGCAGCCCCTTCCATTGCTCGACATAATCGCGCAGGTAGAGGTCGCGCACCGCGTCGAGCAGTTCCTTCGCCTGGGCCGAATCCGCGGCGATACGCGAGCCGGGGCCGAGAATCCAGCTGTCCTCCAGGGTCCCTGCGATTAGCGCGATGGTCTTCTTGTCGAAGCCGCTGTGATAACCGTCGTAGGTGTAGAGCGCGGGGATGCCCTGGTTCAGCGGCTTTCCGCTCTTGCGCTCAAAGACGAACCCTGCGTAGTCCCCGGCGGCCTCGCTGATCGTGAAATCGCTCAGGTTCCCGCCCAACCCCTCCTCCTTGAGTCGGGAGTAGATGCCTTCGGCCAGGGGCCGGCGCGAAAGGATCTCGCGCGCCTGGTCGACCAGGTCGCCGTCCAGCTCGATGGGCAGCGGCGTGGGGCGCTCCTCGAACAGGGCGGCCAGGTGGGCCTTGAGCCGGTCGCGCTGCTCGGTGGTGATCGACTCCCGCCGTCGCGTGTCCCAGTCCAGCTCGATCCAGGTCTGCACCGCCTGGCCGTTGTAGTGCTCGGGGGTGTCCAGCATCAGGTAGATCCGCAGCGCCTCGTAGAGATAGTCGGGGTTCGAGCTGGCCTCTCTGATCTGATCCTCGAGCCGAAGAATGATGCGCGGCAACAGCGACTTGATGAGTAACCGCCGGTAGGCGCTGCTCGCCTGCGGACCGAGCTTGTCGCCCTGATACAGGCCCAGTCCCATGAGCATGGGAGCCCCCCGATCGCGGTCCGCGTAGCCTCCCGGGATGTTGCGTGCCGCGTCGAGAAGGGGCAGGACGTCCAGCGGGTCGCGGTCTCCCTTCGGCAACTGCTGGATCCGGGTCTCGATGTCAGCGGTCCGAGCGCTCACGTCCTCGACATAGGCCTGGTTCCGCGTGTAGCTGGTCAGCCACGCGCCGGCGGCCAGCAGGGCGACGCCGATGGCCGTAGCGTAGGCGCCGCGCTGCAGCCAGCGGCGCCGGCGCTCCAGGCGCGGATTGGTTCCGGCCAGACCGGCCTCGGGGAAGACGACATCGCCGAGCAGACGCTGGATAAAATAGCTCCGCCCGCTGCCGGCGAAGGCCGACATGGCCTGCCGGTCGAGCCGGAAGTTCGCGGCCAGCGCGCTCAGCACCCGGTCGATCGGGGCGCCGGTCTGGGTCCCGCTGGTGAAGTAGACGCCTCGAACCAGGGCGCGCTCCTCGAAACGCGTCGGTTGAAAGACATCTCGAAGAAATCGGTCGATGACATCCCTCAACAGGCCGAACTGCTGGGGGAAGGCGAAAATCAGGCTGCGTTTCCCAGGATCACGCTCGCGCTGCAGACGTTCGAGCATCTGCTCCTCGAGGCGGTCCTGCAGCAGATCCAACTCGCCCGGCAAGGCATCGATGACCGAGGCTTCGCCAGCGCCCTCGTCCACCGGAAAGGTCACCCCCCAGACCTGAGCCCGCTCGTCCTTGCCCAGGTCGTTGAAGAACTCCATGAAGCCGGCGATCAGGTCGGCCTTCATGAACAGGACATAGACCGGGAACCGGATCCCGAGGCGCTGGTGGAGTTCCTGGACCCGCTGCTTGATCGCCCTGGCGTGCAGCGCACGCTCGGTATTGGTCTGCTCCATCAGATCCGCCAGACTGACGGCGACCAGCACGCCGTTGATCGGGCGGCGCGGACGATTCTTCTTCAGGAGATCCAGAAACCCCTGCCAGGCCGCGCTGTCGACGGCCTCGTAGCTGTCCTGGGTGGTATAGCGCCCGGCGGTGTCCAGCAGGACCGCCTGGTCGGTAAACCACCAGTCGCAGTTGCGCGTCCCGCCGACACCGCGGATCGCGTCCTGGCCGAATCGCTCCGCGAGCGGGAACTGCAGACCCGAGTTGACCAGGGCCGTGGTCTTGCCGCAGCCGGGCGGGCCGATGATCAGGTACCAGGGGAGCTGGTACAGGTAGCGCCCGCCCAGGCGCTGGCGCGCGCCGGTCGCCTTCAACACCCCGAGCGCCTCGTCGAAGCGCGTTCTCAGCGCGTCCAGCTCCTCGGCCGTGGCGACCTCGGTGGCGTCCGGAATCGGCGCCGCGGCGGCCAGTTGATCGACCATCCGCCGGTTGCGCAGCCTTGCCGCTATCGCGCTGCCGATCTGGTACAGGGCCCAGACGGCGAAGAGACCGCCGATGACGAGCCAGCGCGCGCGTTCCTCGGCAAGGGGCTCCGAACCGGCAAACCCGAACAAGGGGCCGACGAACCAGACCAGAAGGGCGAGCGCGGCCGTCCCCACCAGGGTCAGGAACCAGCGCGCGCCAAGGAATCCGAACAGCTTTTTCATCGTGCGGCGGTCATGTCGGGGTCCGCGTGCCTCGTTACGGGCGCCGTCGCTGTAACGGCTCCGCGCGGCTGCAATGGCCTGATTTCGTCCAATGAGCTTCCCTCGGCTTCAGACTAGGGCGCGGCCAGCGTGATCTCGACGCGGCGGTTGCGCGCGTCCTTCGGATTCTCGGGGACGCGGGGCTGGGTGGCCCCCATACCCTCGACGGTGAACCGGCCCGGATCGCCGATGATTTCAGCCAGGCGCGCCGCGACGCTGTCGGCGCGCTCCTTCGACAGATGCCAGTTGGAAGGGAACCGCAGTGTCTTGATCGGGACGCTATCGGTGTGTCCGGTCACCAGCACCCGCCCGGGCAATTTCGCCAGCGCCTCGCCGACCTTGTTCAGCAGCGGCTGATACTCGTCCCGGATGCTGCTCTTGCCCGAGCGAAACAGTCCGTCGCCCCGGATGATCACCGTCTGGCCCAGGGTCTGATCGACCACCTCCAGACGGCCCGCGGCGATCTCGTCGGCCAGCAGGATGCGCAGGGTCAGCGGCGGCGGACCGGGTGTCTGGTCGACCGCCGGCGGCTCCGTCGATCACCTCCTTGATGGGCTCACGCGGCGGCGCGATTGCCGGCAGGCCGCTGTCGAGACTCCGAAGGCCCAGGAACACCGGGTCGGAAGCCTGGTTCAGGCTGAAGGTGAAGCCGGCAAACATCGCAAGCAGCACGGCTCCGGCGACGGCCGACAGCACCCACAGGGGCACGAAATGGATCAGGGGATCGCGCTTCTCCTCGACCCCCCGCCAATGGATCGAAAGCTCGGGCTCGGGCTCCCCGCGCTGCCGGCGAATGACCTCGTAGAGGCGTTCGCGCACCGCGCGGAGCTCGTCCTGCCCGCCATCGCGCACCCGGTACCGGCCCTCGAAGCCGAGCGCGAGGCAGAGATACAGCAGCTCGAGCATCTCGATGTTTGCGCTCGGGTTCGCGATCAGCCGGTCGAGCAGCAGATAGAACTTCTCCCCGCCCCAGGTCTCGTTGTGGAAACTGACCAGCAGGCCCTGCTTGCTCCAGATGCTCTCGCTGCCCCAGGGAGTCCCGAGCACCGCCTCGTCGATCAGCGCGCACAGTGCATACCGGGCCGGGAGCACGGTCGAGTCCGCTATCCCCCGCGCCCGGGCGTTCGCCTCGAATCGACGCATCTCCTCGACCAGGTGAGTGCGTAGCCCCGCCGGGTCGGGATGGGCCAGGGTGCGCCGAAGCTGAGCGGCTACCGCCAGCAGCGGCGCCGCGCATTGGACCAGGGGATTGTCGGCGGACGCCCCGGAGACGGCCGGCCCCCAGGGGACCGCCGCGACCGGGCTCGGGGCAGCGGCGGGTGCCTGCGGCTCCGCCGTCTGCCGGCCGGGAGAACGCCGGCCGCCCGGCATCGGGCGGATGACGGTGCGATCGGTGTCGCCGGCGCTCGAGAAGGGGTCGTCTTGTGACACGGGTCAGTCCCTGATGGCCCAGAACTCAAGCTCCAGGCCCGGAAACTCGCCGCCGACGTGCATTCCGAACCCCCCGGAGGTCTCGAGCTGCTTCCACAGATCGCTGGAGCGGTCCAGCTCGAAATAGGTAAAGCCCGCGTGGTAGGGGATCTCGCGGGGCGCCTGGGGCTGCGGGCGGAGTGCAATCCCGGGCAGGGCAAGCTTGACGAGCTGCTGGATTTGCTCCACCGGGCCAACCTTGACCTGGGCCGGAAACCGGCCGCGCAGCACCTCGCTGTTGAGCTTGGCGTTCGCCGCGAGGACGAAGGTCGCCTGCGAGAGCAGCGAACGGTCGCGCAGAAGCGCGATGCGAAATCCGTACTTGCGTTCTTCGATCTCGATCGGTATCGCGCGCTCCAGAAGCACCTTGCTCAACGCATCGCGCAGCGACGCCATAACCGGTGTGAACGTAGCCGCCAGATCCTCATGGCGATAGGTCGGAAACTCCGGGGGCCGCTTCGCCGAGGTGGTAAAGGTCGCCAGCTCTCCGGCCATCGGCAGCAGCAGCCGGTACAGCACCTCCGGATGGAGCCCGCTCACCGCCTGCAGGTGGGCCGTTAGCGGCTCCAGGCGGTTGACGACCTGCAGCAACAGGAAATTCGACCAGTCGGCGACCCCTCCCTTGGGGTCGCCGCCGATGCGGCTCGCCAGGGTCTCACCACGGTGATGCAGAAGTCCGAGCAGCTCGCCGACGAAGCTCGCGAGCCTTGGCGACGCCTGAAAATCGAGACACGGGGTGATGTACTGATCATCCAGCACGATGTGCTTGTCCGCCCGGCATTCCACGACGCGGGCGAGCCCCAGGCATGCAAAGCCGTCGCGGTTTTCGGCCTCGCGCATGAACCTCAGGTTGAGCTTGCCGATCTCGACCGGGGTTTCGGTCTGCGCCCCGACGGTGTTGTCCCGCACCAGCACCTCGCCGGTGCGGCGGCGCGTGATCTCCTCGCCGTCCCCGGGACCGGTTTCCGGAATCCCCGGCTGGCGAAGCGGCAGGGTCAGATACAGGATCTGCTCCTTGACCGTTTCGTCGAGCCCCAGCGGCTCGGGCGGCGAGTCGACCGACGGAACGCTGAACGGCGTCCCGTCCGGTAGGACCCCGGTTGCGCTCACGACGGCAAACTTGCCCAGCGAGAGCAGGTCCTGGTCTATCTCCAGGGTCCGGATGCCCCAGGGGTAGGGCCTGAGCACGCCTGCCCTGGACTCGACCAGGTGCTCGATGTAGCGGTCCTGTTGCTGGAAGTGGTGAGGCTGCAGGAACAACCCCTCCGACCAGAGCACTTTGCTGTTCCAGGACATGCGCTGACTCTACCGGCCGCGAATCGACACCGAGTCGGCGCCGATCTGTACCGAGACCCGGTTCACGATATTCGGCTTGAGGACATAGGTCGCGCGCCAGGCCGACTTGTCGATGTCTCTGAACGCCGCGACGACACCGAGGAAACCGGCGGCCGGGTCGGCGGGCCGGTCGATGCTCCGGCTGGAACCCGGCTGCAGCGTGAGCTCGTCCCGTGCGAGCATGTCGGCCCCGAGGGTCGCATCGTCCTTGTTGTACAGGGTAAAGAAATCCGCCCCCTCGAAGCCCCCTGTGCTCTTAAGCTCATAGACCCGCACGACGATGGGCAGCGCCCGGCCGGCCGCGTCCTGGTTGGCGTCCGGTGCGGCCAGGACCTGGACCGAGATCTCGGTGGGCGGAACCTTGGGCTCCGGCTTGGAGCCGCAGCCGGCCAGACCGGAGCCGAGCGCGACAGCGACGATTGCGATGCTCGCCGCGAAGAAGCGCCGATTCGGTGAGCGTCCCGTGCGGGGCACGGATGCCCGGCTATTTTCGGTCACCCGAGCGACCGCGAACGGGGCGGTTCGCCACGTGCATTCCCGAACCGCGAGCCGTTCGGTTCCAGGAACGGAGTCAATCGGCGTCTCCCTGGAGATCTTTGCGCGAGCACGCATGGTTTGTTCCCCCCATCATTCCTGGTTTTGGACGTCGCCCCGATATCGGGGCCAGCGGCCTAAAAATGGCAGAGCGTTCAGGTGCCGCCCCGACGGCGCCCTTCCTTCAGCAACGCGACCTGATTCTCGTAGGCCCGGATGAAGGCGCCGCCGAACAGGTGCAGGAAGTCGTCCGCGGTGTCGGCGGCGACCTCCGAATAGACCTCGGTGAAGCGGTCCCAGCATTTCCCCTTTTTCGCGACCGGAAGCAGGTTGTCGAGTACCGACTCCCCCTTGAACCTCTGCTCGAGCTCGTTTGGGTCAAAGCGGGCCAGCAGCGCCCTTAGCGCCGCCCGAAGGCCAGCGATCATCGCCATTTCATGGGCCTGCACATCATCGAGCGCCTCGTTCGCCGCGTCGACCGGCGGCAGGTAGCCCCGGGTGTTGCGTAGAAGAAGCTTCGCAAGGGCGTCGTCGGCGCTGACCGAGAACTTGAAGGGATTGTTCTCGACCGATCGGATGGTCGTCATCTCGATGCGCAGCTCGCTCTTGAAGCTGGTACGCGCCCGCATGACGGCCATCAGCCCTTCGGTAAGGGCCCTCAGCAGCGCGCCGCAGGTACGCATGTATTCCAGCTCTTCGCCCGGGGCGGGCGCGGCCCCGGCGCTTCCCAGCCCGGACAGAAAGGCTTCCAGTAGGTCGCTCTGGAAAGAGGTGGCTGCCTGAACTGCGCCGGTCGACGCGACGGGCTTGGGCTCGTCCACTTCGACCGCTTCGGCCGCTTCCGGATGCCGGTCCAGGGTCGGCTCGGGAGCTTCTCTCGGGACCGGTTCCCGCTCAGATGTCGGGGCCGGGGGCGCCGGCGAAACCGGGCGATCCGGTTCCAGTTCCGGTTCTTTCTCCGGCTCTAGCTCCGGTTCTTCCTGGGCGAATGGGGTCCCGGCCAGCAGATCGAAGCCTTCCGGGATGGCCTCGGACGGACGAAAATAGGCGTGCTCCTGTGGGGTGTGGTCCGGCAGAGACCCGGCCGCACCTGCCGCGTCGATGCGGTTGCGGGGGAGCTCGTCGAATTCCAGTACCTGCCCATCCCGATCCGCGAGCGGGTCGTAGGACGCGAACGGGTCGTCGGCCGGTGGCGAATCGTCGCCGGGCGGAGGCGGCTTCGGGCTCACCGGGCCCGGGTGCTCGACGCCCAGCGACGGTGCGAAGGCGTCGTCGCGTCCCGGACCCACGAGGTCCAACACGTCGGGGGCCTCATGGCCCTCGACCAGGCCCTCGAGGTGCTCCGGCTCCGGTTTTTGCCTGTCGAACGGATCGAACAGGTCGGTCGCCGGCGCGACGGCCTCCTCGGCGATTTCCACGAGGACCTCGTAGGCGCCGATCGCAAGCTCGTCCCCGTCGTGGAGTTCGACCTCCTGACCCGCTCTCACCCGTTCGGGGCTGTGATTCAGGTAGGTTCCGTTGCTGCTCCGGTCCTGCAAGTAGTAGCCGCCGTCGCGGAAGCTGATCGCCGCATGGTTGCCGGACACCCATCGTTCCGGATCGGGCAGCACGAGGTCGTTGTCGGGGTTGCGCCCAATTCTGCAGGGACCCGCGTCGACGCTGAACCGCATCGAGCGGGGCGGCTCGGCGTTCTGGTAGCGGATGACGCTGAGGGTCAGACTCATATGCATTCGAACGGGGTTATAGGGGCGGCCGCCTCGTTCGAGGATGACCGATCAGGCGCTTCCCGTACAAGTCGGAGCTCGCTCACCGGGACGGCGACGACTGGCGAGCTGTCGCGGCCCCGCTCCTGATTGTAGTTCGAAAACCGGCGCCTGCTCGGCCGCCCGGCGGCTCATTCGATCCCCGCCGATCCGGACCCCGTCCCGCACCGCGCACCGCCGGCCCGTCGCGCCCGATTCAGCGCGAACTCACACACCCTGACACTCTGGGCTGAATGCGCTCCCTGTCCTCTCGTCGCGTCGGACCCCGGGTCAGGGAAAACAGTCGGTGATCGTGGTGCGTTCGTGTCCCTGCGCCGCACCGGCCGTCAAGAAGGGCCAAGGCCCTGGAACCCGGCGAGCGGGTTGTCGAAGTCGAACCCGAACAGCCGCGGGTTCTCGCAGATCACCGCCGCCGAGAAGATGTAGAAGACATAGTCGTAGGTCTCCTTCGGGATCGTGTATTTGCTCAGCAGCGCCCAGAAGTTCCGCTCTCTCGGGTTCTTCGGCATCTGCCGGATGCGCTTGATGATGTTGCCCTCCCCCCAGTTGTAGGACGCCATCACGAGCATCCCGGACGCCTGGGCGTCGGTCCGGTAGATGTCTCTCAGGTACTGGGCCGCGGCCCCGGTCGCCTTCGCGACGTCGTGCCGGTCGTCGGCCGGGTCGTAGGCGCCCGATGCCTCCAACGGCCCCGGGCGCAGGCCGTAGCGCCTGCCCGTCGACGGGATGAACTGCCACATCCCCTTGGCGCGGCCGTAGCGGGTCGGCGGGCCGACGGCCCGGGCCTGGAAGTTCGTCTCCTGGAGCGCGAGGTACATGAACTGCGGCGGCAGTCCGGCCCCGGTCAACGCGTTGACGATCCTGCCCGTGTAGTCGTTGTCCTGGAGCCGGTTGATGGCGTTGACGAGGCGCGACGACGACTGCCATCGCTTGATGTACTTGCGCACCTCCTGGACGAAATCGACGGGGACGTCGACCTCGGTTTCGCCGAAGACCCGGGCGATGTGCAGGATGATGAGCTCCTCGGAGTCCAGCGGGATGAAACGGCGCGCCTGCACCTTTTCCACGAATACCTCGTATCGCTCCCTCATGTTCGCGAGCTTGCGCTTGGATTCGGCGATCTGATCCTTCAGCACGGCGGCCGTGGCGTCGTCCACGCTCGCCTCCAGGTTCATGATCTGGAGCTCCAGCTCCTTCATGTCGTAGAAGATGTCGTTGGCCAGCGCGCTGGTCCGCTCCAGCTGGACGTGCAGGAAGAAGGCGACGCCGCCCACGGCGGCGAGCAGCAGCGCGGCGACACCGATCAGGATGCGGTAGCGGTTCGAGTGACGGCGTTGCGCGGCGCGGAACGCCTGACGAATCAGCAGGGTCCGCTCGCCGGCAGGCTCCGAGTGGTCGCCCTCTAAGTAGTGCTGGGCGATGCGCGCCACCGTCGCCGGCTTGTCCGGGGGCGGCGCGGGGGGAGGCGGGGCGACCAGGCGGATGCGCGGCCCGTTGCGGCCCAGCTCCAGGGTGGTCGTGCCCTGAAGCGGGATCCTTTCGATCGGCCGGCCCGCGACCAGCGTACCGTTGCTGCTCTGAAGGTCTCTGACCCACCAACCGCCTTTTTCCGGATAGACCTCGAGGTGCTGCCGGCTTACACCCTCTTCGGCGATGCGAACCGCGCAGTCGTCGTCCCGGCCGACGATGAAGGACGTCGTGAACCGCGCCGAGCGCCGGTCGCCGCGGCCGGACAGGACGGTGAGCTCGATGGGCGCGACGTCGCACCGGGGGCGCGCGCCTGCCGGAGCCAGTACCGTGCGGTCATCGTCCATCGCCGGGAGCACGCTCCGCCGCGGGGCGCGGCCCGGGGCAGATGCCGGCGCCTGCGCCGAATGCGCGTCGCCGGGAGTTGCTACTATTGCTGGAAGTCATCAGTTTTCGGACGACGCGGGCAGGCAAATGCCAACCTCTGACCCATCGGCCACACAGATCATACAGGTTGCTTCGCGAGCCGATCGCAAGATCGCGTTCGAGTGCATCGAGCTCGAGGTCGTCTCCGGCCCGGATGCGGGGCTGCGCTCCAACCTTCCGCTGCCCACCGTCAAGATCGGCACCGCGCCCGATAACGATGTCGTCCTGACGGATCGCACGGTCTCGCGGCACCATGCGGAGATCAGGGTTACTCCGGAGGGCATCGTGGTCCGCGACCTGGGCTCGACCAACGGGACCTTCTACGACGACGTCCGCGTCGTCGAGGCGTTCGCGGAGCCGAACTCGCGCCTGTCCCTCGGCAAGTCCGGGATCCGGATCCAGCAACGGACCGAGGAACGGCCCTACCAAGTCAGCGAAGCGGACCGGATGGGCCGCCTGGTCGGGCGGACCGAGCCGATGCGCGAGCTCTACGGCCTGCTCACCGCGGCCGCCCCAACGCCTATGACGGTCCTCGTCACCGGGGAATCGGGTTCCGGAAAGGAGCTGGTGGCGGCGACTCTGCACGAGCTTTCGGGGCGCCGCGGTCCGCTGGTGGTCTTCGACGCATCGGTGACGGACCCGGAGATGGTTCGCAACGACCTCTTCGGCCACATCAAGGGGGCCTTCACCGGGGCAAGCGGGGCCCGCGAGGGCGCGTTCCGGCGCGCCAATGGGGGGACGCTGTTCATCGACGAGATCGGCGAGCTCCCGCTGGAGCTGCAGCCCCGGCTGCTTCGGGCGCTGGAGAACCGGGAGGTGGTGCCGGTCGGGTCCGATACGCCGGAGACGGTCGACGTGCGCGTGGTCGCCGCCACCCATCGCAATCTGGAGTCCATGGTGCACGAGGGGACCTTCCGTTCCGACCTCTTCTACCGTTTGTCCGTTATCAGCGTCCGGGTTCCGCCGCTGCGCGAGATCAAGGACGATATTCCTCTGCTTGTTGCCCATTTCATCGACAAGCTCGGGCTCGAATGCCGCCTTGCCCCCGATGCGCTCGCCGCCCTCCAGCGGTACGACTGGCCGGGCAATGTCCGCGAGCTCAGAAACGTGCTGGAACGGGCCTCGGTGCTCTGCCGGGGCTTGGAGATCCGCCCGGAGCACCTGCGTCTGGCGGACGCGGACTCGGCCGATTCGGCCTCCAGCGCCGCCGCCGCCCCGCAACCGGTATCGGCGGCGACCTCGCCGACCCAGCTCAAGGCGCTCGAGCGGCAGATGATCAAGGAAGCGCTGGAACGCAACGGCAACAACAAGGCCGCGGTCGCCCGGGAGCTGGGCATCCCGCTTTCGACCCTGAAGCGGCGCATCGCGGACTTTCAGCTATGAATCGCGGCGATCCCCTCAGGTCGCGCTTGAAATAGATCAGGTGGGTCGCCGAGCTCTGGATCCTCCTGCCCAGGCTGATGACGCCCTGACCACGGAGCACGATCTGCTCGAGATGAAGGAATTGCTCCGCGTCCTCGTCGATACGGACAAAGGTTCCGTTCGTGCTCTCGTCGTGGAGCACGAAGTTGGTCTGCTCGAATGCCAGCCGCGCGTGCGTGCGCGACGCGAACTCCGTCGGAATCCGGACCGTCGCCGCCCCCCCGCGCCCGAGCGTGACCCCGGGGCTCCGGGGCCCGAGACTGAGCTGCCGCTCCCGCCATCGCAGGCTCAGGCTCGCGTTCCCGCCCGGGCTCGGCGTGCCTGGTCGTCGCGATGGCAACCGCGGTGCACTCCTGCTCGACGCACAGGCTCTCGTAGAGCTGCCCGGATCGGACACCGCAGAAGGTCTCGTTGCCATCGACGCCCGCAACCCGAAACCGGATCTTCAGGGTTGGCGGTAGGGCCTCGACAAAACGGCGAGTCGCGTACAGGCCCTTTACGGGAACCTCGCGCACCCCCTCCAGCACCGCGAGTGCCCCGGGACTTTCGGCGCTGCCCGCTGGCAGCGCATCGAGCAGGAGCCTGACCTGAAGGTGCCTCGCACCGGCCGCGGCGTCAGGATCGCCCTGCTGGACGACGCAAGCCGCGTAGAACGCGTCATCGGCCCCGTCGAACGCCAGCAGCGCTGTCCCGGCGTCCCGGTGCAGGACCTTGCACGTACGCCCCTCGCTCAGCCTGCCGATCAGGTAATCGAGCTCCTCGGCGGCGCTTTCCCAGGGACCCGCCGCGGCGAGCCCGCCCGACGCCGATACCGGCCCCGCGACCTGTACCGCGAGTGCCGCAATGCCGTCTTGATCGCTCACCGCAAAGTCCTCCGGATCGAGAAAATTCGAGCCACCGCCGATCTCCGCCCGACTCGGAAACGAACCGGCGAGGCCCCCGATCGGATCCCGAGCGCATCGGTCGGTAATTGCTATAGTGTAGACGGACCACGTCGCAGGAGCCCAGGGAAGGGCTTTCGCGCCGCGCCCGTCCGGTCAGTGGCGCGGCAACCAGGACCGGCCGTGCCATAATGGCAGCGGTCGCCGCCTCGAGCCGCCTAGCGAGAATACGCCCTCGGATCGTGAAATCGAGCTACGACGAGCTGCCCTACCCGGCCATGGTGTTTCCCCAGAGCCACCCGAACCGGCTCGCCACCGTCGCCGCGCTACATGGGATGGACCCGGCCCCGCCGCCGCTCGAGGCCTGCCGAGTCCTCGAGCTCGGCTGCGCCACGGGCGGCAACCTGATCCCGATGGCCCTGGAGATGCCCGGCGCAAGCCTGCTCGGGATCGAGCTGAGCGCCACCCAGGCCGAGGCCGGGCAGGCCGCCATCGCATCGCTCGGCCTGACCAACGTGCGGATCGAGCAGGGCGACATCCTGTCGCTGCCCGACGACCTGGGCGAGTTCGACTACATCGTCGCCCACGGCGTCTATTCCTGGGTTCCGGGGCCGGTGCGCGACGCCCTGCTCGCGGCCTGCCGGCGCCACCTGGCGCCGAACGGTATCGCCTACCTGAGCTACAACACCAAGCCCGGCTGGCGACTCCAGGCCGCCGTGCGCGATCTGCTGCTGTTCCACGCCGGCGGCATCGAGGACGGCGAGCAACGAATCGCGCAGTCGATGGCCATGATCGACTTCATGTGCCGGTCCGTCCCGGACCTCATCAAGCCCTACCGGAGCCTGTTCGAGAGCCTGGCGCGCCGGCTCGACACGCCGGACGACCGCACGGCGAGGCTCTTCCACGACCTGATCGCCGAGGTCAACCACCCCGTCTACTTCGAGGAATTCGCCGCGCACGCGGCCGGGCACGGCCTGCGCTACCTCGCCGAGGCGGACGAGGCGCGGATGGGCACCGTGCGCCTGCCGCCGGACCTGCTCGAACGAATCGACGCGCTCGACGGGGATCCGCTGCGGCGCGAGCAGTACCTGGACTTCGTCTGTAACCGGTCGTTCCGACAGAGCCTGCTCTGTCATGCCGGGGTCCGGTCGAGCCTGGCGCCGGAACCGGCGAACCTGGCGCGGCCTCTGGATCCGCGCCGACCTGCGCTGCGAGAGCGGCCGGGGTCGAGCTGGGCTCGGACGCGCCACTCGGCTTCACCGACCCGCGGGGCGTCGAGGGTACCACCCGCCATCCGCTGACCAAGGCCGCGCTGCTGTGCCTGAGCGAGTCCCGTCCCCGGCCCATCGAGCACGGCGCGCTGCACGCCCGCGCCCGGGCACGCCTGGACCCGGGTCTGCGGCTGGAGGATGCGCGCGTGGCTTCGCCGCGGACGCACGCGAGCTGGACGACAGCCTCCTGCGGCTCTATCGCGCCGGCAGTATCGAGCTGGAGACCACGCCGGCGGCGGCCGCGGAGGCGCCGGGTGCGCGGCCGCTGGCGAGTCCCTGGGCAAGGCACCGCGCCGCCGCCGGCCAGCCCATCACCAACCTCCGGCATCAGCCCATCGCGATGGAGCCGCTGGACCGGCAGCTGCTGATGCTGGCCGACGGGACCCGCGACCGCGCCGCGCTGCTCGACGGCCTGTTCGCGGCGGCGAGCGCGGACGCCATCGAGGTGCTCGCGGACGGCGAGCCGGTGACCGGCCCGGAGGAACGGCGCCGCGCGCTCGACGAGCAGCTGGAGGCAAAGCTCCAGGGCCTGGCCGACTTCGCGCTGCTGCTGCAATGACGATGAGCATCCTGCACGCCGTTCTGCATAGGGTCGGCGCCCCGACACCGGCCACCCGGGCGATCGAGGCCGCACTCGGGACCACGCGCATGAGCCTGTGGGCGCCTGACGCCCGGCTGCGCCCGACCGCCCTGATCGAGACCTTGCGTGGGGTGCCGGTCGCCGAACGCCCGCGTCTGTGGCTGACGGCGGGCGTCTCGTCCGGCGACTCGGACCTGCTCGGCCCGGAGGTCAGCGATGCACTCAACATTCCCTTCGTGCTGCTGGAACCGGACCCTACCCCGGCGCCGACCCCGGCATTCTCCCGAACCCTCGCCGCCGCGGCCCTGACGGTGTGCATCGGCAGCCCAGCGGCTCGGGCGTTGGGACCGTTGCTCAGCGCCGATCAAAGGCTGTTGGCGCTTCCACCCTTCCTCGACGCCGGCCCGCTGCTCGCCATGGCCCACCTGCGCCCCCAGCATCGCGCCGCGGTCGCGTCACACCTGCGGCTCCCGCCGGCCGGTACCTGGCTGCTCACCGACCTGCCGATGACGCCCGGAGAGGCCCTGGACGGGTACCGGATGCTGGGGCTCGCGCTGTCGCGCATGGTGCTGCCCGACTGGACCCTGCTGGTGGCCGGTGACGGACCCGCCGGCGCGCAGGTCGAGGCTGCCGTCCGGAACGTAGGAGCGGCCCGCCTGCGGATCTGGCCCTGCCCCACGCCGGAGGATCGCATGGCGCTGTTCGCCGCGAGCGATCTGTATCTCTGGCCGTCCGGCTCCGGTGACGGCGCGGACTCTCTGCTGCGCGCCCAGGGGCTCGGGATGCCGGTGATCGCCTGCCGGTCGGAGGCCACAAGTGATCGCGTCCAGCAGGGTGTCACCGGGCGGCTCACCGGGCCCGGCAACGCCGCGGATTTCGGCAATGCGCTGAGCTTTCTGCTCCGTTACCCGGACTTTCGCGCCAGCTACGGTAAGCAGGCCCGCGACAACGTGCTCTCGCGCCACGACATCCACGCGATCGGCGCTGAGATCCACCGGGCGCTGGTGACAATAGCGGCGCAAGGCCCCGGGGGTCGAGCCGTGACAGCGCCCAAGAAGCCGTTCAGCTACGACGAGGTGCCCTACCGCAGCGTCGCGTTCGCCCAGACCCACCCAAACCGCCTCGCGACGCTGGGCACGCTGCTGGGGATGCGCCCCGCACCCGCTGCAGTCGCCGACTGCCGGGTGCTGGAGCTCGGATGCGGCCGGGGGGAGAACCTGATCCCGTTGGCGCTGGAGCTGCCCGGTGCTGAGTTGGTCGGCATCGACCTCTCCGAGCGCCAGATCCGCGACGGACGCGCGGCAGCCGACGCCTTGGGGGCGGACAACCTCACCCTGGAGCACGGCGACATCATGGCGCTGGGCGAGGGACTGGGAGACTTCGACTACATCATCGCCCACGGTGTCTACTCCTGGGTTCCAGCGGCAGTGCGCGACCGGCTGCTCGCGCTCGGTGCGCGGCACCTGCGCCCGCACGGCATCGCCTTCGTGAGCTACAACTGCTACCCCGGCTGGCACATGAACGGAGTCGTACGCGACGCGATGCTGTTCCACACCCGGGGCGACGGGGACGCCCGCGAGCGACTGCGGGAATCCCAGCGCGTGCTCGATCTGCTCTGCGACGGCATCCCGGACGAGCTGGCCCATTACCGCGCCATTTTCCGCCGCGTACAGGCCCAGCTCCGCGAGCCCAATACGCCTGTCGAATGGCTCTACCACGAGTTCCTGGAGGATGTGAACGAGCCCGTCTATTTTAGGGAATTCGTACAGCACGCAGCTCGGCACGGTCTCCAGTTCCTCTCCGAGGCCAACCTCTGGGAGATGAACAGCGAACGCTTGCCGGAGCACGCCGTAAGGGTCCTCGCGCAGCTCGGTGACGACCTTGTCCGCCGGGAGCAGTATCTCGATTTCATCAACAACCGCACCTTCCGCCAGACCCTGCTCTGCCACCAGGATGCGGCCCTGGACCGAAACCTGGACCCCGGCCGAATCGCGCCGCTGCACGCGGCATCGAATCTGAAGTGCTTGGATCCCGAGTCGGACATCCGCGCAAAGGCGCCCTTCAGGTTCGTCAACCGCGAACGAGGCGTGACGGGCGCGACCGACCATCCGCTGACAAAGGTGGCCCTGTTGTGCCTGACCGAAACCTGGCCGGCCACCCACGCGATCCCGGGGCTGGTCGAGCGAGCCCACGAGCGACTGGGGCATGCGGCTGCGAGCGAGCGACCCGCTCCGGCCGATGTCCGAGAATTGACGGAGAACCTGCTGTCCCTCTTCGCCGCCGGTGCCGTCGAGCTGCACCTGCAACCGCCGCGCTTTGCCGAGCGCGGCGGCGAAAGACCCCTGGCCAGTCCCTGGGCCCGCTATCAGCTCGGCGCGGGCGGCGTGGTCACCAACCTGCGCCACCACGGCATCGACCTGCCACCGCTGATGCGCCGACTGCTGCCGCTGCTGGACGGCACCCGTACCCGCGCGAATCTGGTCGACGCCCTGCTCGCCATCCTGGTTGACAGCGATGACCTGCTGGTCGACAAGGGGATGGCGATCGACCGGCCCGACGCCAGGCGGGCGGCACTGGAGGCCGCCATCGAGCCCAGCCTGGAGCGGCTTGCT
>CAVPOY010000036.1:0-49417 GCA_963707135.1 uncultured Gammaproteobacteria bacterium
CTCTTCGAGGTGCGGGAGCCGAGTGAAACACTCCGCTACGTGTCCGAATCCGTCATGCGGGAGGTCGTCGGCGATCGCACCGTGGACGAGGTGATCACCGTGGGCCGACAGGAAATCGAAACCGAGGCGCTGACCAAGATGCAGGCGCTCTCAACCAAATACGCCATGGGGATCAGCATCGACCAGGTTCAATTGAAGAACATCAATCCACCCCAACCGGTGCAGGAGTCGTTCAACGAGGTCAATCAGGCCCAGCAGGAGAAAGAGAAGCTGATCAACGAAGCGCGCCGCGATTACAACAAGGTGATCCCGCTGGCCGAGGGCGAGAAGGATCAGCGGATCCGCGAAGCTGATGGCTACCGGCTCAAGAGGATCAATGAAGCGGAAGGCGATGTCGCAAGGTTCAGCGCCTTGTTTGCGGAGTACAGCAAAGCCCCGGAGGTCACGCGCCGCCGCATCTATATCGAAACCCTCCAGGACGTCCTGCCGGGCATACGATCAAAGATCATTGTAGACGAACAGGCGCCCAGCATTTTGCCACTGCTGAACCTCGACTCCCGGCAGGGAGGTGGCCATGAAAAAGATTAAGCCAGTCGCTCTCGTCGCGATTCTGGCGATCGCGACGTTCGTGTTGGTGAGTTCGACCTATACGGTGAGCGAAGTCGAGCAAGTAATAATCACTCAGTTCGGCAAGCCGGTCGGCGCTCCCGTGACTTCCGCCGGCCTGAAGTTCAAGCTGCCGTTCATCCAGGACGTCAATCCCATCGACAAACGGATTCTCGAGTGGGACGGCAACCCGTCGGATATGCCAACCAAGGACAAACTCTACATCTCGGTGGACCTCTTCGCCCGCTGGCGGATCACAGATCCCCTCCAGTACTTTCTGCGCTTGCGCGACGAACGCAGTGCCCAGTCGCGCTTGGACGATATTCTGGGAAGCGAGACGCGCAACGCCGTCGCCAAGCATGAGTTGATCGAGATCATCCGCACCACCAAGGATCGCGTGCCGCTGCGCGATGCCCTCCTGACCGGCGCGGAACCCGACATGGGGGCCCTGGTGCCGATCCAGAAGGGCCGCAAACTGGTCGAGCAGGAGATTTTTGCCGCTGCGGCCGAGAAGGTTCGCGTATTTGGCATCGAGCTGCTCGACATCCGGTTCAAGCGGATCAACTACAACGAAAGCGTCCGCCCCAAGATCTACGATCGCATGATCAGCGAACGGCGCCAGATCGCGGAACGCTTCCTCTCAGAAGGTAACGGCGAGGCGGCCAGAATCCGCGGAAATCGGGTGCGGGATCTCAACAAGATCCAGTCTGAGGCCTACCGACAGGTCGAGGAGATTCGCGGCGTAGCGGATGCGAAAGCCACCGAGATCTATGCGGGGGCTTACAACCAGAGCCGCGAGGCGGTGGCGTTCTACGAATTCACACGGACCATGCAGTCCTACAGGTCGATCATCGCCGCCAACACGACCCTTGTCCTTTCCACCGACAGTGATCTCTTCAAATTTCTGAAGGGAATGAGTCCGGGGGATGGAGATGTCGTTCCCGTGCGAGTTCCCGACGACGACCGCTGACATTGCGCCCCCGTGATAACCGGCTGAGTCGCGCATGGCTCGGGACGAGCGTGATCACCGGGGTGAAATCCCGCAAGCGTGCGGCCTGGCCAGGCACGCGGGTGCTCCGGAGGAGAAGACGCTTCCCCTGGCAAGGCCCGCATTTTTCCCGCCCCATGTCCGCGGACGACTTCATACTGCGGCTTGAGGCTGGAAAACGCCGATGAGTAAAGCAGAGGTTCAACGAGATGAACAATAGCGATAGCCGCGCGACGCCGGCTGACGCGCTGGTCATCTTCGGCGTGACCGGCGATCTCGTCCACAAGACGATCTTTCCAGCGCTCTACGCGATGGCCAGCCGTAGCGTTCTCAACGCGCCGGTGGTTGGCGTCGCCGTCCCGAAGCGGAGCCCGGAGCAACTGCGCAAACGGGCGATGGACAGCATTACGCAAGCCGGCAAAATCGATGACCGGTACGCCCTCGACCACCTTCTTTCTCTGCTCCAGTATGTGGGCGGTGATTACAACGACCCAGATACGTGCAAGGCGCTCAAGCGCGCGCTGAGAGATGCCCGGCGCCCGGCGCATTACCTGTCCATCCCACCCGCGTTGTTCGCCACGGTAATCAAAGGGCTCGGTGCCGCGGGGCTCGCCGATCAGGCGCGCGTCATCGTCGAGAAACCGTTCGGACGCGGCCTGGCTTCGGCCCGGGAGCTCAACCGCATTGCGCTGTCGGCGTTCGCGGAAAAGTCAATCTTCCGCATCGACCACTATCTCGGCAAGGAAGCGATCATGAATATCCTCTACCTCCGCTTCGCCAACTCTTTCCTCGAGCCAATCTGGAACCGCGTCCATGTGGCCAGCCTGCAGATCACGCTGTCCGAGGACTTTGGCTCGAAGGGTCGCGGTGCGTTTTACGAGAGCGCCGGTTGCCTGCGCGACGTCATCCAGAACCACCTGTTCCGGATTGTCGCCCTGCTAGCCATGGAGACGCCGGCTTATCAAGGCTATGGGGCGCCGTCCACAATGAGAAAGCCAAGGTGTTCCAGGCCATGCGCCCCCTGCACCCGGACGACGTAGTGCGCGGCCAGTACGCCGGCTACCGGAAAGAGCCGGGCGTGGCGAAGGGATCCGACGTCGAGACGTTCTGCGCACTGCGGCTTTTCATCGACTCGTGGCGCTGGGAAGGGGTGCCGTGGTTCCTGCGCTCCGGAAAATGCCTCGCTGCAACTGCGGCCGAGGTCTTGGTGGAGCTAGAGCCGCCGCCGCAAAGGCTGTTCGACGATTCCGCGCCGGTGGCCGGCCGTGCCAATTATCTGCGCTTCCGGCTCTCCCCTGACTCCGCCGTTGCCCTCGCCGCGCGCGTCAAGCGCGCGGGCAAGGAGTTCGTCGGCGACCAGCGCAAGCTCTACCTGTCTGAAGAACAGCCGGGAGAGGAAACACCCTACGAGCGGCTGTTGGATGATGCCATGTCCGGCAACGGGGCGCTCTTCACCCGTGAGGACGCGGTGAAGGCCGCCTAGGCGGTGGTCGACCCGGTTCTTCACCAGCACCACCGGGCTCGCCCCTATAAGCCCGGCAGCTGGGGGCCGAAACAGGCGGACGCGCTGATTGCGGCACACGGCAGCTGGCACAACCCGATACCAGGGAAGGCAGCAGAATGAAGGTGGCGAGCAAGGTGGTGTTCCTGGGCGCACCCACTGTCAGCGCCGTAGGGACGGCGCCCTCGGAGTAGTAGGAGATTGCGTCCAGGACAAATCCGAAGGAGAGGCAATGAGCGAACAAACACGGCTCGGCCACCCGAAGGAGCTTCTCTTACCCACAGACATAGCGGGATTCGATTCCCTGGCGGAGCTTGCCCTGGACATGCGCTGGTCATGGAATCATGCCACCGACCAGCTCTGGGGACAGTTGGATCCCGTGCTGTGGGAGCTCACCCATAACCCCTGGGTCGTTTTGCAGACGGTCTCGCGGGAGAAACTCCAGCACGCTTTGGCCGAGCCCGCTTTCCGCAAGAAGATTGACGATCTCGTGCAAGCCACGCGGGATGCCGTGGAGGCGCCCGCGTGGTTTCAGCAGGCCCACCCGCAGTCGCCGCTCAGTTGTGTCGCGTACTTCAGTATGGAATTCATGTTGAACGAGGCTTTGCCCATTTACTCGGGCGGGCTCGGCAACGTGGCCGGCGACCAACTCAAGGCCGCCAGCGATCTAGGCGTGCCGGTCATCGGAGTCGGGCTGCTCTACCAGCAAGGCTATTTTCGCCAGGAGATCGACAAAAACGGCGCGCAACAGGCCCTTTATCCGTACAACGACCCCGGCCAGTTGCCGATCACGCCCTTGCGTCAGGCCAACGGCGAGTGGCTGCGGCTGGAGATTAGCTTGCCCGGCTACTCGGTCTGGCTGCGCGCCTGGCAGGTTCAGGTGGGGCGCGTGAAGCTGTATCTGCTCGACAGCAGCGACGCGGCGAATTACCCCGCGCATCGCGGCATCACCAGCGAGCTCTACGGCGGCGGGCCGGAACTGCGCCTGAAGCAGGAGCTGCTGCTCGGCATTGGCGGCTGGCGGCTGCTCGCCGCCCTCGGCATCCAGCCGGAAGTCTGTCACCTAAATGAAGGCCACGCGGCCTTCGCGGTGCTGGAACGCGCACGCAGCTTCATGCAGGAGAGCGGCCAGCCTTTCAAGGTCGCCCTGGCCGTCAGCCGGGCCGGCAACCTGTTCACTACCCACACGGCGGTGGCCGCCGGCTTCGACCGGTTCGCGCCGGCCCTTATCGAACAATACCTGGGGGGCTACGCCGAGCAGCGGCTAGGCATCACCCGCCACGAATTGCTGGCCCTGGGCCGCCAGAATCCGGACGACGCGAGAGAGTTTTTCAACATGGCCTATCTGGCGATCCGCGGCAGCGGCGCGCTCAACGGCGTCAGCCACTTGCACGGCGAGGTGAGCCGGCACCTGTTCGAGCCGCTGTTTCCGCACTGGCCGGCCGAGGAAGTGCCGGTCGGTCACATCACCAACGGCGTCCACACGCCCACCTGGGATTCGGCGCCGGCTGACGAGCTGTGGACCGAGGCCTGTGGCAAGGAGCGCTGGCTGGGGACGGTGGAGACCCTGGAGCAGGACATACGCAAGCTTCCCGACGCCCGGCTGTGGGAATTTCGCACCGACGCCAGCAAGTCCCTGGTCGATTACGCCCGCGAACACCTGTCCCGGCAGCTGGCGGCGTCCGGTGCGCCGCCGGAGACGGTCGTGGCGGCGAAACATCTGTTCGACTGCAATACCCTGACGCTGGGATTCGCCCGCCGCTTCGCCAGTTACAAAAGACCCAACCTGCTGCTGCACGACCCGGTGCGCCTGCTGCGCCTGCTGACGAACCCGCAACGACCGGTGCAACTCATCATGGCCGGAAAGGCGCATCCGGCCGACCAGGCCGGCCAGGCCCTGATTCAGCAATGGACGCGGTTCATCCGCCGGCCCGAGGTGCGCCCGCATGTGATCTTCCTCGCCGATTACGACATGCTCCTGACCGAGCACCAGGTGCAAGGCGTGGATGTCTGGCTCAACACGCCGCGCCGCCCCTGGGAAGCCTGCGGCACCAGCGGCATGAAGGTGCTGGTCAACGGCGGCATCAACCTGTCCGAACTGGACGGCTGGTGGGCGGAAGCCTACGCACCGGAAGTCGGCTGGGCGTTGGGCGATGGCCAGGAACACGGCGACGATCCTGCCTGGGACGCCGCCGAAGCCGAGGCGCTTTACAACCTACTGGAGGGCGAAGTCATCCCCGAGTTCTATCGCCGCGATCAGGACGGCATCCCCATAGCCTGGGTAGCGCGAATGCGGGAAAGCATGGCGCGTTTGACGTCGCGCTTTTCCGCCGACCGCGCGGTGCGCGAATACGCCGAACAACACTACCTCCCCGCCGCCTCGGCCTGCGTTGCACGAGCCGCCGACCAAGGCGCCATCGGCGTGGACATGGTGGCCTGGCGGCGCGCGCTGGAACAGCAATGGGCCGCGCTGCGTTTCGGAGAAGTGAAAGTCGAATCCGCGGCCGAGCAGTACGCCTTCGAAGCACAGGTGTATCTCGATGATCTCGACCCCGACGCGGTACGGGTCGAACTTTACGCCAACGGCGTTGACGGTTCCGCAGTGGAGTGTGTGGAGATGACGCGCGTGCGACCATTGGTGGGCGCCACCAACGGCTACGCCTATCGCGCCACGGTTCCCGCTGTCCGCCCGACGACGGACTACACGGCACGACTCATACCCCACCGAGATGGCGTGGCGGTTCCACTGGAAGAGGCGCATATCCTGTGGCAGCGATGATTACTCGCGCCGCGCCCGCTGGGGGTCTGGGTGAGTAGCCCGCGGGAATCGCACCCTCGGGCGCTCGCAGAACCGGACGTGAACCTCTCGGCTCATCCGGCTCCTACTATTCCCGCCGCAGGCACGAAGCCGAGCCGCCAGTGTGGGAACAGTTCCGGCTGGCGGTGCGCCACCCGCTCCACCCACTGGGTGGCGCGGCGACTGTAGATGCGCCCATGGTGGTCCTTGCTGCGCCGGGGCCGAAACTTATAGCCCAGGAGGTTGAATTGGATGGTAGCGTCGTCCGCTCGCGGGTGGATATCCCTGCAGTAGACGACCTTGGTCTTGTCGGGATGAAGCTCCAGACCGCACGCCTTGAGCCGTTGCGCCAGCCTTTCGCGAAGATAGCGGGCCTGCTTGAGCGTGCGACAGTGGATGTACCCATCGTCGGCGTCGAGGCAAAACGGCAAGGCGGGAAAATGCGTCGCCATCCACCGGTCGAAGGCTCAGTGGACAAAGGGATTGGACAGCAGCGGCGAAACGACGCCGAATCCCAGCCAGGACAATGACGGCTCAACTATGCTGGACACCCCCCAAGTTCCGTTTCAATCCCAAGCCTCAAACGGGTGCGCCGAACAAGGCACCTACACCCGCGGTGATCGCCATCGCCAACGCACCCCAGAATGTTACCCGCCATGCGCCCATCACAACGCCGGCCCCGCCGACCCGCGCGGCGATGGCGCCCAACAGGGCCAGGAAGATCAGTGACGTCCCCGACACCCAGAAAATCAGTGCCTGCTCGGGCGCCAGCGCCGTCACGGTCAGCGGCAGCAATGCACCAACCGCAAAGCTAGCGGCCGATGCCAAAGCGGCCTGGATCGGGCGCGCGCTGTGGGTCTCGGAGATGCCAAGCTCGTCGCGCGCGTGAGCGCCGAGCGCATCGTGGGCCATCAGTTCGTCGGCCACCTGCCGCGCCAGCCCAGGCTTCAGTCCCCGGGCGACATAGATCGCCGTCAGCTCACGCCGCTCCGCGGCAGGATCCCGTTCGAGCTCGGCACGCTCACGCACCAAGTCGGCCCCCTCGGTATCCGCCTGTGAATGGACCGAGACATATTCGCCGGCGGCCATCGACATGGCCCCCGCAACCAGACCCGCAACCCCAGTCAACACAATGTTGCCGTGACTGGTGCTGGCAGCCGCAACACCGACCACGAGGCTGGCAGTAGACACGATGCCGTCGTTCGCGCCGAGCACGGCGGCGCGCAGCCAGCCGATGCGGTCAGTACGGTGGCGTTCAGTGTGGCGTCGAAACGATGTCATGGTTCAACGGTGTCCATGGGCTGTGCTCGGCACAGATGCCGGTATACGTCGTGCGAGAGGTCAGTGCTCAGGACAGGCCGGACTCATCGCCGCGATGCGAAGGCCGGGGATCCAGCGGTTTGCATGGATAGCGGTCTCTCCGCGCGTCTTCTCTTGATACGTGCGCAGGGATGCGACATCGCCGTCGAGCCGAAGCGGTGAATCCCGCTCTCGCACCGCCCGAGGCGCCCGGCCAAGACGGAACCCTATCGGGCGGTGCAAAAACACTTCGAGACCTATCTCGCCGCGTCGCGTTCACGAACGCGTTCAGGTTACCAATAATTTCCCAGCGGACGACAGTTAAACCGGAGTCTCGCGCTTCCCCGCCTGATACCCGGCGGCTCCGAGTCGGAGCGCCGCTACCGGGAGGGCCGGTTGACCGGCTCGCAGCGGCAATTGGACTTGTCATGTTACGCTTCTGACCCCAGAGCGATAGGTCTGGCGACTAGAGGCTCCGGCAGGCGCCCGGCGGATAACGGCGCGTCCTCGGCAACCGGATCAAGTCCCCATGGCGATACAGAGCGTGTCAGGAGGCGAGGCCGTCGAAGACGGCCGTGAGATCTGGGCGCGGCACGAACAAAGGCGTGCTTCACCCGGATTCCGAGCCGACAGGGCGCTTCGAGCAGAAGCGCAAACCGGTAATCCGGTGGATTTGGTCTAGGCGCTGGCCGTGATCGATGACGCCAAAGACGATGAGGCCGATCGGCAGTGATGCAGGCAGTAGGCCCGATGACCAACGATGAACGCGAGATCGCCGAAACCCGCGCCTGGGTGGACCGCGTAGTGATCGGCCTGAACCTGTGCCCGTTTGCCAAGGCGGTGCAGGTCAAGGGCCTGGTGCGGTATGTGCTCAGCCCCGCCACCGACCCCGCAGCCCTGCTGGCCGACCTGACCGCCGAGTTGGAACGGCTGGCCGATGTGCCCGCAGACCGGCTGGAAACCACGCTGCTGATCCACCCGCAGGCGCTGGTCGACTTTGCGGAGTACAACGATTTTCTCGAGGTGGCTGAAGACACCGTGGCCGAGCTTGAGCTGGACGGGATAATCCAGATCGCCAGCTTCCACCCGCATTACCAGTTCGCCGGCACTGAGCCGGACGACATCGAAAACGCCACCAACCGCTCGCCCTGGCCCACGCTGCACCTGATCCGCGAGGACAGCATCGACCGGGCAGTACAAGCCTTTCCCGAAGCCGAGGCGATCTACGAGACCAACATTGAGACCCTGCGGCGCCTGGGGCCGGCCGGCTGGGCCGAACTGCAGCGGCAGTGCCGCGCCGACGCCGGTGCGCTGGCCAAGCCGGACGAAGGCTTGCCGCGGCGTCCCGGATAATCACCGTGGGGCGGCGGGCGCAGCAGGGTGTGCTTGGCGTACGGCCCGCCGCCGGTCGGGAGTGAGGACTGCAGCCACGCACACGTTACGCCTTCTCCCCGCGACGCTCGCTCCGGTCACGGCCTCGATGGCGAGCCTAGCCGGCGCCGCGCTGGTCAGCGCCACCGTGGGCGAACGTCCTGCTGTGCATGACCGGCGTCACAAACGGCTATGCGGCGGTCGAAAACTCGGTCAATACCAACTGGATCGGCGCCGGCCACCTGAAGGGCACATTGACCGAGGGTGGGGTCAGCGGGCTGTTCCAACCCTATTCGGCCGATATCTTCCAGCGCTTTGACTGGCACACCAACGATGCAGCGTCGTACCAGCAGCGGCTGACGCCGCGCTTGTGGCCCGGACGGTGCCGGACGACGGACTGGCCAAGCCCGGCCGCTTCGGCGACCAGGTGCCATTTTGCCTACCGCTTGATTCTGGAAATTTTTGTTCCCTCGATGCTGACGCCCGCCATCAATCCTTGTTGGCTGAAAATGAACGCATAGGCATCATCCTTGAGCGAGGATGTCGAAAGATTCTTCGCGACCCCTTCGTCAACCACGACGACTGTCGGACCGACGCCGACTTCCCAGCCCTTCGTCTCTTCGACATAACGAACGGCCTTGTCCGTCATCAAGAACACGGCGTATCCATAGGATTGAGCACCTGCTTGCAGACCCCAGGATCCGGTGACGGAGTTGTAATAATCGACGACCTTCGAGCCCTTTATCATCTCGCCTTCGCCATAACTGCCACCGAACACGAGGCCAGCCTTGACGATATTCGGGAATACGAGCACTGCCTTGGCGGTGCGCGAAAGGGTCTCGGCAAGAGGCTCGGTCTTGTAGAGTGTCTGCAGCGCCTGCCGGGAATCCTTGTCCAAATCCTCGGCGGTTGCTGCGCTTGCCTGATTCATGACGCTCACCGCGACGATTGCCGCGGCCGCAAGAATGATTGGTCGGATGTGAATGCGCATGTTGTACATGTTCGTGCTTCCAGGCTGTGAGTTCGTGACAATCTCGACTGGCGAATGGCCAATTGAGCATCTAGATTTCGGCGCCGTCCCTTCTTCCACCCCCGGACCTTCCGTTGCGGCAGCGTACAGGGCGAGCAGTGTTGCGAGAGGCTGGACTACTCACGCGTAAACGCCAGAATCGATGAGAAGGCTAGCCGCAGACGCGTGCTTAGTCTGTACGTTAACGTACGAAGAGGTCTGCTCGGCCCAAGGCCCAAAAAAGATATCCGCAAAGGCCATAACGCAGGAATTCCGCCTCGGACGCCGCTTGTCACCTGTTGGGTGGCCGGCCATCCAAACCAGCCTGGCTCTGCCCAAGCTGTCAGACCGGGCACGTGCAAAGGCGACCGTCCGGCCTTTTGCTCACGCTGGGGCGCTCTTCTCCTGCGGGACATGCCCCGGGAGCACGTTCGCCGATTGCCTGCGGACTGCGGCGGGATGGCCACCCCTGCCGCGCCCATGCTGGGCAGGACACCTGTCGATGCGACCCTGCAGATCGGCAAGCGCGCCTATGAGCTCTATGAGCAGCATGGCCACCGCGAAGGCCACTCGGATCAGGACTGGCTCCAGGCGGCGCGCGAGATTCGGAATGATTAGAACGCAAGCTCCTATCCGTCATGGGGCGAATGCACCCTCTAGCCGCGCCCGAGGCCGAGCCCGACGGCGGCAGGCGTCGGGCCGCGACCTATCTAATCGAGCACCCATGTCGTATGCTGAAATTGTCACCCCCACGAGCGGGGCCATCTTCGGTTCCCCGAGGAGTCTCGTCCCATGAAAACCACGATCTGCTTACTCGTACTCTCCGTCGTCGCCCTGGCGGGCTGCGGCACCACCACGGGGGAGCGCACCGGCAGCGGTGCCCTTATCGGGGCCGGAACTGGCGCGGCCATCGGGTCCGTCAGCGGCAACGCGGGCAAGGGCGCCCTGATCGGCGCCGGTGCCGGTGCCCTCGGCGGCTACCTCTACGATCAGGACAAGAAGAAACAGGAGCAGAACTACTACTACGACCAGAACGGGAATCGGCGGACGCAGTACTACCAACAGTAAGCCCCCTGGCGGGACTCCCGGCGCGCCCCGCGCGCTGTGGGTGGGGAGTTCGACGCCCGTGGGTGGGCTAACGTCGCGGTAGGCGGCGGGAGCGCTCGCGGCAAGACGGACCAGAGCCATCGGCTTCGCGGCCCGCTGACAAGCCGGCGAAAGCGCCTCCGGCGTTCCGCCCAAGCCGGCGAAGGCCGGAGGACAGCGCTTGCGCCCGCGCGCGGATCGCCAGGTCGGGACGAATCGACCCCCGCCGGGGTGGGCGTCACGCACAAGCCCCCGGTGTTCCCCGCGGCCGGCGACTGGATCAGCATCGAGATCGAACGCACGGGCCCTTTGACCAACCCGGAGGAAGCGGCATGACGCGTCGGCGCAGTCGGTGGTCGCTAGCCCTATGCTGCGCGGTCGGGCTGGTGTTTGCCGGCCCCGCTAGCGCCGGGCGGATTCTGATGCTGGTGCACGGCTACCTCGGAGATGCTGCTTCCTGGCAGCAGAGTGGAGTTCTGCCGGTGTTGGAGCAAGCCGGCTGGAAACTCGCCGGCACCTGGCAGTCGACCCGGTCCGGGGTGCGCCTGGAGCCGGTCCGGCCACCCGCGGGGGAATTCGCGGTCTACATTGTCGACCTGCCCTCCACCGCGCCGCTCATGGAACAGGCGCGCCTTCTCGGCGGGATGCTGGCCGCGATCGCCCACCGGCAGCCGACGGACACGGTCGATCTGATCGGGCATTCGGCCGGCGGCGTCGTAGCCCGGCTCGCACTGGTAAACTACGGCGCGGGAACGGTCACCCGGCTGATCACCATCGCCGCCCCCCACCTCGGCACCGAGCGGGCCTCGGAAGCGCTGGATGCGACCGACGACAGCGGGCTGTTCGGCGGGATCAAGCGCTGGTTCGTAAAGCGCAAGGTGGGAGACGACCTTTATCGCACCGTGCAGTCTTCGCGCGGGGTCCTCGCCGACCTCTCCCCGCCGGTGCCCGGCAACCTGTTGTACTGGCTCAACGGTCGCCAGCACCCTGCCATCGTTTACGTCGCAGTGGTTCGCGGCGCCGCATACGGGCTGCCGGGCGACCAGGTCGTGCCCGCATACAGCCAGGACCTCCGTCGGGTGCCGGCTCTGAATGGCCGCGCCACTATCCGGGTGGTGGCCGGCGGTCACGAGCTCCGCCGGCAGGACGGGCTGCTGCTGTCGGAACTGGTGGCCAGACCCGCCAACGCCACGGCCGCCGCGTCGAAGTGATGCGGCAGGACGGTGTGCGGCCGCGACGCCCGCGCTATTTCGTGCTAGACAACATGGGTACAGGATGCAGCTCCGGGTCGGCGAAGAAATGATCAACGATTGCCGCCAGCGGACACCCATGATCCTAACCGCGAAACATTCATTACAGCCGCGCATCCGATGGGTTGACACCTAGCCAAGGTCCAAAGGACGTCTGGAGTAGGCCCCGTTGTACGCTGGGGAGCGCTTCAACAGCATCTCGCACCTGGTCGGCGCGGCACTCGCGCTGGTCGGTGTCGCCGTGCTCGTGACCTTCGCCGGAATGCAGGGTGGGGCGCTGCGGATCGTCAGCTTCAGCGTATACGGCGCCACCCTCTTCCTGCTTTATGTCTTCTCGACCCTTTATCACAGTCTGCGGGGCTCGGCGAAACGGGTCTTTCAGGTACTCGACCATGACGCGATCTATCTGTTGATCGCCGGCACCTATACCCCGTTCAGCCTCCTGGTGCTGCAGGGGTGGACCGGCTGGTGGATGTTCGGTGCCATTTGGACCCTGGCCGGTATCGGCATTCTCACCGACAGCCTTCCCCAGAAAGGCCGGCGTATCCTCCCGGTGGTCCTTTATCTCACGATGGGGTGGCTCATCCTCCTCGCCCTTGACCCGCTGGTCGCCACCCTATCCCGGGCGGGTCTCCTTGGGCTCGTCGCGGGCGGGCTCTTCTACACCTTTGGTGTAATCTTCTACGCCCTCGACAGCCGCTTCCCCTGGGCGCACGGCGTTTGGCACCTGTTCGTGTTAGCGGGCAGCATCAGCCACTATCTGACCATCCTGATTTATCTCTAAGCGGAAGGGAACAGTCTGCGTCGCGCCCTGGTTCAAGGCCCACCTGTGCGGGCGCTGGCATACCTTCGACCCGCGCGATAACGTACCGCGCATCGGGCGCATCGTGATCGCGCCCCGGAGGATGAGTGGATCTGGTGCATCAGCGAGGGCTGATAACGGTTGGAAGGCGGCGCATGGCGCCACACTCTGCACGGCGCCGGCAGCACGTTACCTCGGGTATCTAAAGCTGATTGTCATTTCGTGGCCGGGCAGCCGGGATTGCTATGTGCGGCAGCATACCCAGGACCGGGGTCACTGTACTAAGATCTCGGGCGAAGGGGAGTCTCCTCGAAGGAGGGTCGTGAAGTGTCACCGACGCCCACACCGCAACAAAACCATCTACTAGGCGGCCCTGCCGGCAGAAGTCCAGGATCGCATCGTCCCCTACCTCGAGCTGGCACCCATGCCGTTGGGCAAGGTCCTGTATGAGTCAGGAGATACCTTGCGCCACGTCTATTTTCCAACCGACTCCATAATCTCCCTGCTCTACGTCATGGAAAGCGGCGCATCGGCGGAGATCTCGGTGGTGGGCAACGAGGGGCTGGTCGGCATCGCGCTGTTCATGGGCGGCGAGAGCACCACCGGTCGGGCGATCGTGCAGAGCGCCGGTCACGCCTACCGGCTGCTGGGGAAACGCTTCAAGGACGAGGTCGAGCGCCACGGCGAGCTGCTGCACCTCATGCTGCGCTACACTCAGGCACTGCTCACCCAGATGGCCCAGACGGCGGTCTGCAACCGTCACCACACGATCGACCAGCAGTTGTGCCGCTGGCTCCTGCTCTCCCTGGACCGGCTAGCGGGCAACCAACTGACCATGACCCAGGAACTGATCGCCAACATGCTCGGGGTGCGCCGCGAAGGCGTTACCGAAGCCGCTGGCCGCCTGCACAAGCACGGCGTCATCGAATACCGCCGTGGACATATCACGGTGCTGAACCGACCCAGACTCGAAGAGCTGTGTTGCGAGTGTTACGCCGTCGTCAAGAAGGAGACCGATCGCCTCCTTCCCTACACCCCCCAGCGCCCGGTCCGTTGAGGTCCCGAACGCTGCCTTAAGCGCCCTAGCGGTGCCGGATGTCGTCCAGAGACGGGCGCCAGCCGCGTCGCCCGGCAAACAGACCATGGCGCGTCTGTTCATCGAGCTCGTAGATTCTCTGTTTTTCGTTTGACGTTATTGCGCGAGCGTGCCGAGCCCGAAAAAAAAGCCGCGCTATGTACGGTAGCGCCCATACCCAGCTCCCGGCCCGGTCTATATTTTAGGCAGGACGGAGAGAAAGCGTCTCGGCGCAAGAGGTCTCCCTCGTTGAGTTCGCAGCAGGCGTTCCGTTCAGTGGGCGTCGGTGCAGTGGTTATCGCTTGCAGCTGCGATCGAGGGGTCTGAAGAATCATTTGACTATCAACAACTGGCAGGTGAAACAAATGAACTGGAATCAAGTGCAGGGTAACTGGAAGCAATTTATGGGCAAGGCGAAGGACAAATGGGGCGATCTGACCGATGACGAGCTAACGCAGATCGCCGGCAAACGCGACGCCCTTCTCGGCTTGGTCCAGACGAAGTACGGGATCGCGCAGGAGGAGGCCGAACAGCAGATCAAGGATTGGGAGAAGGCCCATGAGGTCCAGGATTAGAAGTGGGCCCACTTCTGATCGTCGGTCGTGCTTCGCGATTCTTGCTGAGACGCGAGGTGCGGTAATGCCGCCCCCCAAGCGGGCGGCACCTTCAGTACAGACGAGCAAACGAGACATCCCATGAACATCGAGTTATCCAATGCCGTCGTAACACCGGCCATCGCCCTCTTGGCTGGCATACTCATTCTGGTTGCGCCCAGATTCCTGAATTACGTTGTGGCCGTGTATCTGATCGTCGTCGGCATCGTTGGGCTCATTCCGCTGTTGCAGCGTTAGCGTGTCGCGGCGGTTACGATCGGCCCAGCCCTGAATGCTGGAATGAGCGCGTTGCATGTGAATGCCGGAGATCGCCGGAGATCGTTCGATAGCTGCAAGAGGTGCCGTAAGGGAAGCCGGCAGCCATAGCGCAGGAGGCGTTTGACCTACTGGTTGTAACGGGAGAAAGAGCATGACACTCGGCACAATCCTACTCATCGTCCTAATCCTGTTCTTGGTCGGGGCGCTGCCAACCTGGTCGCATAGTCGTTCCTGGGGTTATGCCCCCAGCGGGGTGATCGGGCTGGTGCTGGTCGTCCTACTGATCCTGGTCCTATTGGGCCGGATCTGACCGAAGAGCGAGAAGGGGGCTTTCGCAGAACGTCCTGTGCCTGATGGCGGAGCTCGCCGCAGGTGTCCAGGGCAAAGACGACGACGCCCGCGGCGGCAGGTGGCTTCGGGGTCCATCGTCGGCTTGTGGGCGCCGCGCACTTTCCCCGGTGCTCGGCGGGCCTCATTTAATTGGTAGCAAGAGGAAATTGAGATGAAAAGATTCATAGCGCTGTTGGTACTGGCGTCGATCGCTGGGTTGATCGGCTGTAACACGATTGAAGGAGCCGGCAAGGATATCGAACGCGGCGGCGAGGCCGTGAGCGAGACGGCGAAAGACGTCAAGCGTGACATGTGACCATCCGCACCAGTGCGAGAAGCGGTAGTCGCATGTTACCCATGGGTTTTGCTGCCGGTTCGGGTGTATTGACAGTCAAAGCGCCGCGACCTTCGCGAAGGAAAGCCGATCAAGTGGCGGAGTCTTTGCGCGGTTAGGCCGCAAGCACCCGATTGCTAGCAGCAGGTTCCGTGGAGGGCACGTGCGCTTTCCTGGCATAGAGGAAACCCGGGCGGCAGAAGTAGGAGCGGATTCGGTTTTGACGCCGTATGCGTACCAGGGGGAAACGGCCTCCCCACGAAGGTCAGGTAGCGACGTGGCGTGGCACCGGAATAATCCTCCGTTCGAGAAGGAGCAATCGATGGGTCTTTCTAGCCAACCCGAATCGCCGGCGCTCTATGACCGGATACTGCGGCGGATTCAGAAACATTTTGCCGATCGGGTCGAGGTTCCTTTTGAGATTCGGTTGTGGGGCGATCGCGCCTACCGCTTTGGAGAAGGCGAACCTGCGGTTGATATCATGGTCCGCGATCGCAATGGCCTGGCGGCCCTCGGTCGGTTGGATGAGCTGAGCATCTGCGAGGCCTATATGGCGGGCAGCCTGGACGTTGTGGGAGATATGCTGCAGTTCGTCGGTCTGCGGGGAGCGTTGCGCGACAGCCACCCATTGGACTATCTGTGGCGTCGCATTGCACCCTGGCTCATCGGGCGGTCGACCGCCAACCGGCAGGCGATCGAGACGCACTACGAATTCGACAATGACTTTTATCTCAAATTTCTCGACGCGAGCCGGTGCTATTCGCAGGCGGTGTTCGAGCGCGATGACGAGGCACTGGAAACGGCCCAGTGCCGCAAGCTGAACTTTGCCGTCGAGGCCTGCGGTCTGGAGCGCGGGGATCGCGTCCTCGATGTTGGCGGCGGCTGGGGCAGTTTCACCGAACATGCGGGCCGGCGCGGTATCCAGGTCACCGCCCTGACGATTTCCGACCAGTCGGAACAGTTCCTGAAGGACTTGATTCAGCGCCTCCAGCTTCCCGCCCGGGTGCTGAATCGGGATTTTCTGTTGTACGACTCGCGTGAGCCCTATGACGCCATCGTCATCCTCGGGGTGATGGAGCATCTGCCCGATTATCCCGCCGTGCTGAGGCGACTCCAGCGATTGCTGAAGCCGGGTGGACGGGTCTATCTCGACGCCAGTGCTTTCCGGGAAAAGTACGTGAAGCCCACCTTCGTCTCGCGCTATATCTTTCCCGGCGACCATTCCTACTTCTGCCTGCACGATTTCCTCGCCGCGGCGGCCAAGACGCCGCTGGACGTGCTGGCGGTCTACAACGACCGTCACAGCTACTACCTCACGTGCAAGGCCTGGGCCGAGAATCTAGAAGCCGCGCGGGATGAAATCATCCGCCGCTGGGGCGAGGCGCTCTACCGGCGATTCCGGCTCTATCTCTGGGGATCGGCTTTCGCCTTTCTCAATCGAGGCTTGGAGGCCTACCGGGTGGTCCTGGAAAGACCTCGGTAGGCATGACCGTGCTGAGGTCCACATCGATCGCAAGCTCGGCGACGACTGCTGTGAGGGCCCGCGGCGGCCTACCCAGAACGTCCTGCGATCAGAAGTAAGCCGGGGGCCAGCCTGTGATACACAGCGTGACCCCCGGACTTCGGTTGCCAACTCTTCGCTACCGCGCCTTCTGCGACGTCATGACACGTGCCCTACGGTTAACTGGGCTTGGCGCCGCTTAGCGGCGCGTCGGCGCCATTGGCATGACCCATTATGGCGCACGTCAGGTACGCTCCAAGGTTGCTCAGAGCTCAGTAGTTAGACCACCCTTGGCGGCCACCCATCATGCGCGGATCGCCTTGGGGCCCGCCCATCATGCCGCGACCACCCTGAGGCTCGCCCATCATGCCCGGACCACCCCGGGGCCCGCCCATCATGCCCGGACCACCCTGGGGCCCGCCCATCATGCCCGGACCACCCTGGGGCCCACCCATCATGCCAGGACCACCCTGGGCCCGCCCATCATGCCGCGATCGCCCCGGGGCCCGCCCATCATGCCGCGATCGCCCCAGGGATCACTCATCATGCCCGGACCACCCTGGGGGCCACCCGTCATCGGCCCTCCTGGCGCAGCTGCTTCTTGTGCCGTTACGATCGGGGCAGACAGGCTGCAGGCAACGATTGCAGCGGCGAGTATTGAGGTTTTCATAATATCTTTCCTAAATTGAATGTCTCGTTTGACAAAGAGGATGCTTGGCCCGATTCCCTCCGCAGAATGCGTGGTGCAACAGCCCTGACTTGCACCGCCCGGGTTCCGTTACGCCGCTGGTCCAGCGCTCGCTGGCGATGCGCGCACGACCACTTGCGACAGCAGATGTATACGCGCAACATTCCGAGCCGTCCGTACGGTGCCGCACAATCCGTCTGTACAGTCGGTTGCTGCGGCAGCTCACACAACCGGAACCCGCTGCTGCCCTACAAACGGACGAGTCTCCAAAGACGCTGAGGACCGTTTGAACTCAGGAGGCTTTCACCGACCGACCGCATCCGGGAGCAGGCGATCGAACTCCTTTTTGACCACCTGATAGCATTCGCAGACGCGCGCCTCCAACCCGGGCCGATTCAGCACGGCGATGTGGCCGCGGTGGTAACGGATCAACCCAGCGGCCTGCAAGTTCCCGGCCGCCTCGGTGACGCCCTCCCGGCGTACCCCGAGCATGTTGGCGATCAACTCCTGGGTCATGGCCAACTCGTTGGACGACAGGCGATCCAGGCTCAGCAGCAGCCAGCGGCACAGCTGCTGGTCCACCGTATGGTGCCGGTTGCACACCGCCGTCTGCGCCATCTGGGTCAGCAGCGCTTGGGCGTAACGCAGCAGTACACGCAGCATCGGACCCGCGCGAAAGAACGCATCCTTGAGCAACGGGCCCTGCAGCCGATAGGCGTGGCCGGCGCTTTGCACGACCGCCCGGCTGGTCGTGGTCTCGCCACCAAGGAAGAGGGAGACCCCGACGATCCCTTCGTTGCCGACCACGGCGACCTCGGCCGATGCGCCATTCTCCGTGACATAGAGCAGGGACACGATGGCGGTGGTTGGGAAATAGACGTAGCGCATCGGCGCGCCGGACTCACAAACCGTGTCGCCCAGCCGCATCGGAACCAGTTCCAGATGGGGGAGAAGGCGCGCCCTTTCCTCCGTCGGCAGGGCAGCGAGCAGGTGGTTCTGGCAGGGGTCGTGCGGGGGGACGTCAGGCCTCGTCATGAACGACTCCAACGGTCCGTGACGCCGGCGTCGCCTCAGGAAACGAGCCGTGTCGAAAGCCTTAAGGGTTAAGGGAATTATAGACCCATGCCTTCACCTGTGTGCGGTAGCGCACAGCTTCGGCAGGCAGCTCGATGCGTCCGGCGGCAGGGCGCTTTTTGGCGGGCGGCATGTCCGTCGTCCCCGTGACGGAGCGGCGGCCGGTACCCGCCTGGTTGCGGGCAATGTGCGGCAGCAGACAGACGGCGATCAGGGCTCACCGTAGCCTCGAACCATCGGAGCCAACATGCCTGCAGCGCAGTGCCCACAGCCCGGCGCCGCCCGACGGTTGGCATCCGTGCGGTCTTGGCCGAAAGACGTGGGTGGCGTGACACCGCCGACACGCGGCCTGCCGATGCACCATCCCCTGCGGGCACGCAGATCACTACGACTACGAGGTATGAGTCATGAGGCCAGTCAAAATCGTCGGCACAGCCGTGGCTATTGGTGCGTTGCTTGCCGCACTGTCCGGCTGCGAGAAGCAGGAAGGACCGGCCGAGCAAGCCGGCAAGGGCATCGACAACGCGGTCGAGCACGCCGGAGACCAGATGGAAAAGGCCGGTGACAGCATCAAGGACGCGACAACACCCGACAACAAGTAGGTCGGCGCGCCGCAGCGTTCCAACGGCAGGGACGAACGGACCAGGCCCGCCGAAGATATCTTCGGCGGGCGCCTTGAGCAGCGCCCCGCCGCGGGCCGTGGTGATGCCTTCGCGAGCCAGCTCTTCGCAAGCCCCCGCGGTTCTGCGCATCGGACATCGGGCAATGGCCGGCGACAGATAGGACAGTCTGCTAGAGTCGAACCATGAAGACAGCACTGTCACCGGAGCTGCTCCACGGTCTGGATGCCTACTGGCGAGCGACGAACTATCTGTCGGTCGCCCAAATTTATCTGTACGACAACCCCCTGCTGAAACGGCCGCTGACCCTCGCGAACGTAAAGCACATGCTGTTGGGACACTGGGGCGCGACAACATCCATGTGCGCGGCTACAAGGAAGAGGGCACCATCACCACGCCCTTCGACATGACGGTGCTGAACGATCTTGAACGCTTCCACCTCGTGATGGATGTCATCGACCGCCTGCCGCAGACCGGCGACCAAGGCATCTACCTGAAGCAGCAGCTCAAGGACAAGCGGTCGAGCACAGGCAGTATATCAACGAGCATGGCCTCGACCTGCCCGAGATCCGCAACTGGAAATGGCAAGAATTACCCCGATCGATACCTGACAACCCCCTGCCCGGAGAATGACGATGGGACTCACTGGAATCGGCGCCCTACTCATCCTGTTCGCCGATGTCTATGCGATCGTGATGATCTTTCAAAGCTCTGCGAGGGATATTGAGAAGCTGCTCTGGTGCTTGGCGGTACTGATCCTGCCCCTGATCGGCCTCATCGTTTGGTACGTCGCAGGCCCCGGCCGAAAGCCGTTCTAAGTGGTCAGGGATCCGGTGGAGACATGAACAGGGTAAGCCAGCTTTTCAACGACGCGCGGTCGAGCTTTTGGTTTGTGCCTTCGCTGGCGGTCGTTGACGGCATTGCCGCCGCGCTGGCGCTGATCGAGGCGGACGCCGTGTGGGGCGATCGTTGGCTGGCCCTGTGGCCGCGCCTCTTTGGGGTCGGGGCGGAGGGCGCGCGCCAGATGCTGTCCACCCTGGCCGGTTCGATGATGTCCGTCATGGGCATCACGTTCTCGATGACCTTAGTGGCGCTGGCCCTGGCCTCCAGCCAATACACCTCGCGCATCCTGCGGAACTTCATGGGGAGCCACGCGACCCAGATGACGCTCGGGGCCTTCGCCGGCATCTTCGCCTATTGCCTCATTGTTCTGCGCTCGATTCGCGGCGGCGATCCGGGGTTTATCCCGAGCGGGGCGGTGCTTTTCGCCTTTGTGCTGGCGCTCGGAGGGGTCCTCGTGCTGATCTTTTTCATCCACCACATCGCCTCGTCGATCCAGGCCGTCAGCATCATCGCCTCGGTCGCCCAGGAAACCAACGCGGCCATGGATCGGGTATTTCCGGAGCTGCTGGGGCGCGAGCCCAATGGCGTCGAGGACGCGATGGACGAACAGGTCCTCGAACCCCTGGATGAGCGGACCTGGTACGCCGTGCCGGCGCAGGTCAGCGGCTACATCCAGGGCGTGGATGAGGATGCGGTCCTAGACCTGGCGCGACACCACAGGACCATCGTGCGGATGGAGCGTGGCGTCGGCGCGTTCGCGGTCGAGGGAGCGGCGCTGGCATCGCTCGCCCTGACCTACCCGCCGGATCAGGGCACGATCGCCGACCTGAATCGGGCCTACAGCATCAGCCGCCATCGCACCATCGAATGGGACCCCGCCTTCGGTATCCGGCAGATCGTGGATATTGCGCTGAAGGCACTGTCGCCCGGGGTCAACGACACCTCGACGGCGGTGATGTGCGTGGATTACCTGACGGCGATCCTGGCTCGGCTGAGCGGCCGGCGCTACCCGCCATCGCATCGTTACGAGGGCGATGCCCTGCGTGTGATCGCCACCGTTCCGACCTTTGAAGGTCTGTTGGCCGAGGCGTTTGATCAGATCCGCGGGAGCGCCGAAGGCAATGTCGCGATCATCGCGCGCATGCTCGGCGCCATCGATACCCTTGGCAGCCTGACGGTCAACCCGAGCCACAGGCGGGCGCTCGACGAGCAGGTGCAGTGGATCGCCGAGCTGGCCGATCGGACACTGCCCGCCCCGCAGGATCGGGCGAGGATCGAGCGGCGGCTGGCTCATGTACGCGAGGCCCTGAGGGCCGCGCCTGCCGCGTGCGCCGTGGCGGAAGAGGCATAACCTCGTGAGACCGCACCGGGAAATAGAGATGACCCCCAGTTCTTCGAATTCCGGCGTCATCATCTCGGTGCGCGGCAGTGTCGTCGATATCGGGTTCGATCAGCACTTGCCGCCAATCTACTCGGTCCTGCGCGCGGGCGCTCAACAACAGGTCGTCATCGAAGTGCTGGCGCAACTGGATGCGCGGCACGTGCGCGGGATTGCCTTGACGCCTACCCAAGGTCTCGCGCGCGGCATGGCGGTGGAGGACACGGGTGGACCGCTCCAAGCGCCGGTTGGCAAGGGCATCCTCTCACGCATGTTCGATGTCTTCGGCAACACCATTGATCGCGAAGCGGCGTTATCCGATGTCCGGTGGCGTTCCGTGCATCGGGCGCCGCCGCCGCTGGCACGGCGTTCCACAAAGTCCGAGATCTTCGAAACCGGAATCAAGATCATCGACGTGCTGATGCCGCTGGAACGCGGCGGCAAGGCGGGGTTGTTCGGTGGCGCGGGGGTGGGAAAGACGGTGCTGCTCACCGAGATGATCAACAACATGGTCGGGCAGCACGAAGGCGTGAGCATTTTTTGCGGTATCGGCGAGCGTTGCCGCGAAGGGGAAGAGCTCTACCGCGACATGAAGGCGGCGGGCGTGCTGCCGAACATGGTGATGGTGTTCGGCCAGATGAACGAACCGCCCGGCGCCCGCTTCCGCGTCGGCCACGCGGCGCTGACCATGGCCGAGTATTTCCGCGACGACGAGCATCGCGACGTGCTGCTGCTGGTCGACAATATCTTTCGTTTCATCCAGGCCGGCATGGAGGTCTCCGGCCTGATGGGGCAGATGCCGTCGCGCCTGGGCTACCAGCCGACCATGGGCACCGAGTTATCGCAACTGGAAGAACGCATCGCCAATACCGATGCCGGCGCCATCACCTCGATCCAGGCGGTATACGTGCCCGCGGACGATTTCACCGATCCGGCCGCGGTGCATACCTTTTCGCATCTCTCCGCTTCCATCGTGCTCTCGCGCAAGCGGGCCAGCGAAGGCCTTTACCCGGCCATCGACCCCCTGCAGTCCAGCTCCAAGATGGCCACGTCAGGCATCGTCGGCGCACGGCATTACGCCGTGGCGCAGGAGATCCGGCGCACCCTTGCGCAATACACGGAGCTCAAGGACATCATTGCCATGCTCGGCCTGGAGCAGCTTTCGCCGGCGGACCGCAACGTGGTCGCCCGGGCCCGCCGCCTGGAGCGCTATCTCACCCAGCCCTTTTTCACCACCGAGCAGTTCACCGGGCTCAAAGGCAGGCTGGTCAGCCTGGAAGACGCGCTGGACGGCTGTGAGCGCATCCTGCGCGATGAATTCAAGGACACCCCGGAGAGCGCCCTCTACATGATCGGGGCGGTGGATGAGGCGAAGGGAAGAGCGAAGGCCGGCCCGCCCGTGGACCGAGCCAAACCCGGGTCGGCAACCGAGGCCAGGGCCGAACCGAAGCCCGCGACGGAACCGCAAGCGAAGCCTGAACCTGCGGTCGATCCACATGCATCTTAAGATTCTCCTGCCCTTCCAAATCTTCGCCGAGAAGACGGGTGTGTCGCGTATCGTTGCGGAGACGCGCGAGGGCGCGTTCGGACTCCTGCCCCACCGCCTCGATTGTGTGGCGGCAATCGCGCCGGGCATCCTGACCTACGCAACCGAAGCGGAAGGCGAGGTCTATGTGGCGGTGGATGAGGGGGTGTTGGTCAAGACCGGCCCGGACGTGCTCGTTTCCGTGCGGCGGGCGCTGGGCGGAACGGACCTGGGTCACTTGCGCGATGCGGTGGAACAGGAGTTTCTGACCCTGGACGAACAGGAGCAAAGCGTGCGCTCGGTCCTGGCGAAAATGGAAAGCGGACTCATCCGGCGCATGGCGGCATTTCACCATGAATGACGAGCTCCGGAATCAACCCTTGAGGCCGAAGCCGTCGCTCAGTCAGGAGGTCGGCGCGAAGGCGGCGCGCAAGCTCAAGGCCAAACGCAACGCCGCGGCGGGTGTCTGGTTCGGGCTGGGCATGATGGGGCTGATCGGTTGGTCGGTGGCGATTCCGACCCTGCTCGGCGCGGCGCTCGGGCTCTGGCTGGACCAGCGCTATCCGGGCGGCCGCTCCTGGACGCTGGCATTGTTGGTGGTCGGGCTTGCCATCGGCTGTCTGAACGCCTGGCATTGGTTGGACAAGGAAGACAGGGCCATGCGGGAACAAGAGGAGGATCGCGATGGATGAACCGCTGACGTTGGTGCTGGCGGGGGCGGCAGGTCTGTTGCTCGGCGCTTTTTTCTTTGGCGGACTTTGGTGGACGGTCCGCAAGGGCATGTCGGCAAAGCGGCCGGCGCTTTGGTTCTTTGGTAGCCTGCTGCTGCGGACCGGCATCGTTGTTGCCGGGTTTTACTTTGTCGGCGACGGTCATTGGCAGCGGCTGCTGGCCTGTCTACTCGGATTCGTCATCGCGCGTTTCATCGTCACACGGCTCGCCGGCCCGCCGGTCGAACACTACGACGCTCCAGCGAAGGTGGCCGGTCATGCGCCTTAGCCCCGACGAGATGATCTTCTGGCAATACGAGGTTTTCAAACTCAACGCCACCATTGTCTTCACATGGGGGTTGATGCTGGTGCTGGCCGTGGGCTCGAAGCTCATCACCCGCAAACTGTCCATCGGCCTCGAACGTGCCCGCTGGCAGAATGTGCTTGAAATCATCGTCATCGCCATCGCGAAACAGATTCAAGAAGTCGGCCTCAGCCAGCCGAACAAATATCTCGGATTCCTGGGTACGCTGGTGTTGTTTCTCGCCATGGCCGCCCTCTGCACCATCATCCCGGGCTACCAGCCGCCGACCGGTTCGCTCTCGACCACGGTGGCGCTGGCCCTGTGTGTGTTCGTGGCCGTGCCGCTGTTCGGCATCGAGGAACGGGGTTTGGGCGCTTACCTCAAGTCCTACGCACAGCCGACCTTCATCATGCTGCCGTTCAATATCATCAGCGAAATCTCCCGCACCCTGGCCCTGGCCGTGCGTCTGTTCGGCAACATGATGAGCGGTGCGATGATCATCGCCATCCTGCTCGCCATTACGCCCTTCATCTTTCCAGTCGTCATGATGGCGCTGGGACTGCTTACCGGCATGGTGCAGGCATACATCTTTTTCATTCTGGCCACGGTTTACATCGCGGCCGCGACGCGGGTCCGCACGCCTGAATCCGAACCTGAGCACAACCATTGAACGCGGACGGTCAAAGGAGGCACTATGGATAACATGACGATCATCGCGGTGGCATCAATTGTCACCGCCGGTATCACCACCGCTTTCGGCACCATGGCGCCGGCGCTGGGCGAAGGTCGATCGGTCGCGACCGCGCTGACCTCGCTGGCCCAGCAGCCCGACGCCTCCGCCACCATCACCCGGACCCTGTTTGTCGGCCTGGCAATGATCGAGTCCACGGCCATCTACTGTTTCGTGGTCTCGATGATTCTCATCTTCGCCAACCCGTTCTGGAATCATGTCCTTGCCCAGGCCGCCGGAAAGTAGGCCATGCTCGTTGATTGGTTCACCGTCATCGCCCAGGTGGTCAACTTTGTCATCCTGGTGTGGTTGCTGAAGCGCTTTCTTTACCAGCCCATCCTTCGCGCCATCGACGCTCGGGAGCAGCGTATCGCTTCGGCACTCGCGGACGCCGACGCGAAAAACGCCGAAGCCAAAAAGGAGCGCGATGAGTTCCGGCTCAAGAACGAGGCCTTCGACCAGCAGCGCGCCGCACTCCTGAGCAAGGCGACAGATGAGGCGAAGGCCGAGCGTCAACGGCTCCTGGACGAAGCGCGGCAGGCAGCCGATGCCTTGAGAGCCAAGCGGATGCAGGCTGTGAGTAACGACACCCGTAACTTGAATCAAGCCATCAGTCGCCGCACCCAACAGGAGGTGTTCGCCATCGCGCGCAAGGCACTGGCCGATCTCGCCACGGCTAGTCTGGAAGAACGCATGATCGAGGTCTTCACCCGGCGCTTGCGAGCGCTGGACGGCCCGGCCAAGGGAGGCTTCGCCAAGGCCCTGAAGGGTTCCTCCAAACCCGCGCTGGTCCGCAGTGCCTTCGACCTGCCCGCAGAGCAACGCGCGGCGCTCCAAAATGCGCTCAACGAAACCTTCTCGGCGGAAATTCAGGTCACGTTCGAGACCGCACCCAATCTGGTCAGCGGGATCGAGCTCACCACGAATGGACAAAAGCTCGCTTGGAGCATCGCGGATTACCTCGCGGCGCTGGAGCAAGGCGTTGCCGAACTGCTGAAGCCGCAAGCCAGGGCTGAACCGGAAGAACCAAGGCTAGAACAAAGCACCGGTGAACATGGAACCTGAGCGCCTCGAGGACGTTTTCGACAGCGCCTTCGCCGGAATCAGTCAGGCGCGGGAAGCCTTCATACCGCAACTCACGCCACGGGAAATCGGCACGATCACCAGCATTGCCACTGGCATCGCAAAGGTCTCCGGCCTCCCTGGCGTCGGTTTCGAGGAGGTGTTGAAGTTTCCCGGCGATGTGTACGGCATTGCTTTCAACATCGATGCGGACGAAATCGGCGCCGTTCTGCTGGGCGACTACTGGCGGCTGGACGCCGGCGATGAAGTCGAGCGCAGAGGGCACGTGGTGGATGTGCCGGTGGGGGATGGCCTGATCGGACGCATCATCGATCCGATGGGGCGGCCGCTGGACGGTAAGGGTCCGGTGGTTTTTAGCGCGCGCCTGCCCGTCGAACGCCCCGCCGCGCCCATCATGGACCGCGCGCCCGTGACCGTGCCCCTGCAAACCGGCATCAAAGTCATCGATGCGCTAATCCCGGTCGGGCGCGGCCAGCGCGAGTTGATCCTCGGCGACCGGCAGACGGGCAAGACGGCCATCGCCCTCGACACGATACTCAATCAGCGCGGCCAGGATGTGCTGTGCATCTATTGCGCCATTGGTCAGCGCGCGTCCGGTGTGGCCAAGGTGATCGCCAACCTGCGCGAAAAGGGCGCGATGGAGTACGCCATCGTGATCGTCACCGAAGGCAACGATACGCCCGGCCTCGCCTACATCGCGCCTTACGCCGCGACCAGCATCGCCGAGTATTTCATGGAGCAGGGCCGCGACGTGCTGATCGTTTACGACGACCTCACGCATCATGCGCGCGCCTATCGCGAGCTGTCCCTGCTGCTGCGCCGACCACCCGGCCGGGAGGCCTTTCCCGGCGACATCTTTTACATCCACTCGCGGCTGCTGGAACGTGCGACACACCTGCGCCCGGAGCTCGGCGGCGGATCGCTGACCGCGCTGCCCATCATTGAAACCGAGGCGCAGGACATTTCCGCCTACATCCCGACCAACCTGATCTCCATCACCGACGGACAGGTCTACCTCTCGCCGTCGCTATTCGAACTGGGCGTGCTGCCCGCCGTCGATGTCAGCAAATCCGTTTCGCGCGTCGGCGGCAAGGCGCAACGCGCGGCCTATCGCGCCGTGGCGGGCGACCTCAAGCTCGCCTACGCCCAGTTTGAGGAACTGGAAACCTTTGCCCGCTTCGGCGCCCGACTGGACGAAGACACGCGCAAGATCATCGAGCACGGACAGCGAATCCGCGCCTGCCTCAAGCAGCCGGAATTCGCTCCCGAGTCCGTCCCTGCGCAGATCGCCGTCCTGCTGGCGCTGACAGAGAATCTCTTCGACCTGGTGCCGATCGACCGGATGACGGATGCCGAAAAAGCCGTGCAGGCGGCGGCAGAGGACATCCCGAATGAGGTGATTGCGCGATTGGCTACCGCCGAAAAATTGAACGACAAAGATCGCGCCACGATAATCCAGATCGCCCGCAACGCCCTCGCAGAATTCCAGCCCGGGCCGGAAACGCCATCCGATCCGAAGGCCAAGAAGGTATGAGCGACACCACGACCAGCCTGCGGCGCAAGATCGACAGTGCCGGCGATCTCCGATCCGTCGTTCGCACCATGAAGGCGCTGGCCGCCTCAAACATCGGCCAATACGAGAAGTCGGTGCGCGCTTTGGCCGACTACTATCGCAGCGTGGAACTGGGGTTGAGCATTTGTTTCCGCGAACGCGCGCCGGTCGCGCCGATGGCGGAAGGCAAGCGGCCAACCGTTGTGGGACCCGTCGGTGCGGTCGTCTTCGGGTCGGACCAGGGACTGGTGGGCCGGTTCAACGACGTGGTGGCCGATTATGCGGTGAAGGCCCTCGCCGCCCCGCCCGGCAGACCCCGGATCTGGGCGATCGGGGAGCGCGTTCATGCCCGCCTGGCAGACACGGGTCTGCCGTTGCTGGCCGTCTTCGCCGTGCCAAACTCGGTCAAAGCCATCACCCCGCTGGTCGGACAGATCCTCATCGAGAGCGAGACGCCCTACAGCCAGGGTGAGATCACCGAGCTCCACCTCTTCTACAACCGGCCTACCTCCGGCGCGATTTATGAGCCCGTCCAGCAGCGGCTGCTGCCGTTGGACGGAACCTGGCGGCGCGAGCTCGCCGAGATTCCGTGGCCGACGCAGAACCTGCCCGAGATCATGGGCGACGGCACCACGACCCTGCGGGCGCTCATCCGTGAGTATCTCTTCGTCTCGCTGTTCCGGGCCTGCGCCGAATCCCTCGCGAGCGAGAACGCCAGCCGCCTGGCGGCGATGCAGCGCGCCGACAAGAACATCGACGAGCTGCTGAAGGACCTCAACGGGACGTTCCACCGTTTACGCCAAAGCGGCATCGACGAGGAGCTGTTCGACGTCATTGCCGGCTTCGAGGCCCTGGCTGCCCCTCCGTCTTCTCCAGGACGGTGACGGCGGCGTAGACATGAGCCGGACGACAAGGGCTCGAAGGGAGGCAGAGACGAGGCAGCCCCCTATAGCGCGAACCACAGAGAGGAAGTCATCATGTTAGTCACCTTTTCCTGCCCGGCCTACGCGGACATAACGATGTTCGGCGACGTCGCAATCCGACTGCTCAAACTGATGGGGCATAGCGGCACGGTGCCCGGCGCTCTCGTCGCGGAAGATGTCCAGACGGCGCTGAAGCGTCTAGAGGCAGCGGTCGAAGCAAACAAGCAGTCCCCAGAGCCGGAAGCGTCTGCGGAAGGAGACGACGAGGAACCAGCCGTCACGCTCGCGCACCGCGCCCTGCCAGTGATCGAATTACTCAAGGCTGCAGCGAAAGCAAAATGCGACGTGATGTGGGAGAGCAGCAGCACGCCCAGCCCCAGCGGATAACAATCAATTTCGATATCAGGTGCCCTAGGGAACCGCTGATCTAATCGTGTTTTTTGCACGTTTCGTTCCGTGATCCGTCAATTTTTCAATGGGGCCTGAATTGAAGTGGTGTTTCAGGGGATTCCAGCGGCATTCTGCCGCGGTTTCGGCGGCTTTTTCCGCCTTTTCCTGGATTCAGGACACACCTTGGCTGCAGTGACCCAACAACGCCTTCTTGGCGATCACCCGATTCGCCAAGGCGAACAGGGTGTGCAGCTGCGCGGTGTTCTTGGCCAGGCCCCGGTAGCGGACCTTGCGATGACCGAACAGGTTCTTGATGACGTGGAAGGGATGCTCGACGCGCGAGCGAAGTTGCGCTTTGAGCCGTTCGGCCCGCCGCGTCAGCTCCTTGAGGGGACCTTCTTGCATCGCCTTGAGCTGGCCGCGCTTCATGGCAATGTGCCACTTCAGCGACCGGTCCTTGAGCGCTTCGCGCTTGTGGGCCCCGATGTAGCCGGCATCGGCGAAGACGACCTGCTCCTGGCCGTGCAGCAGGTGCTCGGTCTGGCTCACGTCCGCGACGTTGGCCGCGGTCCCCACCACGGTGTGCACCAGCCCGGAGTCGGCATCCACACCAATGTGCGCCTTCTTGGCCGTTGTCCATTGGTTGCCCTTGCGGGTTTGGTGCATCTCCGGGATCGCGCGCCTTCTCTTTGTTCTTGGTCGAGGAGGGCGCGGCCAGGATAGTGGCATCGGTCAGGGTGCCCTTGCTCAACAGCAGCCCGTGTTCACGCAGTTGGCTCTCGACGGTCTCGAAGATCGTCTCGGTCAGACCGTGCTCCTCGAGCAGGTGGCGAAAGCCCAGCAGCGTGGTGGCATCGGGCACCGACTCGCGGCTCAAGTCAATCCCGACGAAGTTGCGCAGCGCCTGGCTGTCGTAGATGGCATCCTCTACCGCCTCGTCAGCCAGCGCGTACCACTGCTGAAGGCAGTACATCCGCAGCATCCGCTCCAGGCCGATCGGGCGGCGCCCGGGACCGGTGCCAGAATCCGGGAAGTAGTAAGGCGCGAGCGCCGCGATCAGCGCCTCCCACGGCACGACCTCTTCCATCTCCCGAAGAAAGCGCTCGCGGCGCGTCACCTTCTTCTTGCTCGCGAACTCGGCTTGGGCAAACGACAGCTGTTTCATCGGGTTCGTCGTCAGTGGCGGCGCGTTGCCCAGAATTTTAACACTCACGCCCCATTGATGGGGCTGATTTAATCAGCGTCTCCCTAGGGGTCAGGATGGTTGTCTTGCCGACGATGAATGGAGAGGTTCCCCCATGACCTATTGTATTGGCATCATGCTCGACGCCGGGTTGGTACTTGCGTCGGACTCGCGCACCCATGCCGGGGTCGACAATTTTGCGAGCTTCTGCAAGATGACCGTGTTTGAGCGCGCCGGCGATCGGGTCTTCATTCTATTGAGCTCGGGCAACCTGGCCGGAACCCAGGCCGTCATCGGCTTGCTGAAGCAGCGCAACGCCAAGGATGGGGTGCCCAATCTCTGGGGCACGGAGTCCATGTTCGATGCTGCGATGCTGGTGTCGGACGCTATGCGGGACGTCGATCGGCGCGACGGCCAACACCTGGCAGGGAGTGGTGGCGGCTTCAACGCCTCGTTCATACTCGGTGGCCAGATCGCGGGCGAGCCGCCACGCCTTTTCCGGATCTATGCGGAGGGCAACTTCATCGAGGCCAGCGTGGAGACGCCCTATCTCCAGACCGGGGAGACCAAATATGGGAAGCCGATTATCGATCGGGTCATTACCCGCTCGACCTCGCTCAACGATGCGGCACAATGTGTCCTCGTCTCGTTCGACTCGACGATGCGCAGCAATTTGTCGGTCGGCATGCCGATCGATCTGATCTGCTACGAGCGAGACAGCCTTGAAGTGCGGATGCGCCGCCGATTCGACGAGGGTGATGAATACTTCAGCGCGCTCGGCAAGCAATGGACCGAAGGCACCCGGCAGGTGTTCAGCGTTCTGCCCAAGCTGGACTGGTAATGCCGCTCAGCGTTCCGGCGGACACCGCGGCAATGGACGCACGGGCAGCGGCTTGCCACGGTCTGGCAAGCGGCGGCCTGGTAATCACCTGCGAGCACGGTGGCAACCGGATTCCTGAGCGCTATCGCGGCCTGTTTGACGCCCATCATGTCCTGCTGAGCTCCCACCGCGGCTTTGACCCCGGCGCCCTGGTCATTGCGAGAGCGCTCGCAACAGCATTTGCGGCGCCGCTGGTGGTGTCCACCGTCAGCCGTCTGCTCGTTGACCTGAATCGCTCCGTCGGCCACCCGCGTCTCCACGCCGAGTCGATCCGCAACGCGCCTGCCGAGGTGCGTCAGCAGATACTCAGAGACTATTACCAGCCCCACCGCGCCCGCGTGGAGCGCTTGGTCGGGGAGGCCATCGCGGACCATGGCTCGGTGATCCACCTCTCGTCGCACAGCTTCACGCCCGAGTTGGACGGAAAGGTACGAACGGCCGATATCGGCCTGCTCTATGACCCGGCGCGACCCGGCGAAGCGGATCTTTGCGAGCGCTGGAAGACCGCCCTCAAGACCTGTGCGCCGGATCTCGCGATCCGGCGTAATTACCCGTACGCGGGCAAGGGCGACGGCCTTACCGCCTGGCTTCGTCGGTGTTTCTCCGCCGACGCCTACGTGGGTATTGAGCTGGAGGTCAACCAGAAGCACGTTGTCAGGGCGGGTCGCCACTGGACTGCCCTGCGCAAGCTGATCGTCGAATCGCTGTGCAGGGTACTTGCTAGCCGCTGCGCGGCGATTTCCACATAGCCGATTCTACGACACCAACCCGAGCTACCAGCATCTGCCCCGTGCCGCGCCGGCGGTCATCAGGAGTCCATCCATGAAGATCCGAATAGGCTACGAGCTGATCTACGACTGCCCGCAGCCGACCCCAATGATCCTGACCTTGAGCGTGCACTACTCGCGCGTCTCCGACATCATCGTTCCCGACTACCTGATCGCCGACCCGCCCGTTCCGCTCACCGCCTATCGCGACAGCTTCGGCAACTGGTGCAGTCGTATCGTCGCCCCCAAAGGGCAGGTCAGGCTGTCAACTGATGCGCTCGTGCGGGATACCGGCGTGCCGGATGTGGTTGTTCCGTATGCGAGACAGACGCCGGTGGAAGAGCTCCCGGACGAGACCCTGCTGTTCCTGCTGGGCAGCCGATATTGCGAGACCGATCGCCTGTCCGAGACGGCTTGGCACCTGTTCGACCACTCACCGACCGGCTGGGCGCGCGTCCAGGCGATCTGCGACTACGTCCACCGGCATCTCGTCTTCGGCTATGAGCATGCGCGTCCCACCAAGACCGCCTACGAGGCTTTCCACGATCAGACGGGCGTTTGCCGCGACTACGCGCACCTCGCCATCGCATTCTGTCGCTGCATGAATATCCCCGCACGTTATTGCACCGGCTACCTCGGCGACATCGGCATGCCGCCGCCCTACGGCCCGATGGATTTCGCCGGTTGGTTCGAGGCCTATCTTGACGGCCATTGGCACACCTTCGACGCCCGCAACAATACGCCGCGTATCGGACGTGTGTTGATCGCCCGCGGCCGCGACGCCGCCGACGTCGCTATCAGCAACACCTTCGGGCCAAACACGCTGACCAGTTTCAAAGTCTTGACGGAAGAGGTGAGGGACGAGTGAATGTCCAAAGGCGGCAGCTACCTCGGTCCGCCAGATCAACGTCCATCGCTGACTTTTTGCGGTGCGGTACACGTGAGCGCGCTGGCGGCGTAGCCGCGACACATCCACTAGACGCCCATCGGTTCGCTTACACGGGAGGTCAGCCGACTCACTCAGGAGCAAGATCAGGCTACCGAGCTGGGGCGATGGGCTTTTGCCTTCAGAGCAACTTCGGCCATAGCTCTTTTCCCAATGGCCGCTGTAGGCAGGCAACCGGCCGTTCCCGGTGATTCCGCCATTCGATCGTTCCTGGTCGGATCCGGGTGGTCCGGGGCGCGTCGCTGACTGGCCGCATTTGGGACTTATGGAGAGCGCTACATAGTGGGACGAAGCAGTCCCCCACCGAAGGCGCGGGACGGAAGACCTGCAGTATGCTGATTCTAATCAACGCCGGACTGGAGCTTGAACATGTCGAAACGAGCCACTGTGGTCAGACCTGAGGCGGTTGGATTTCCTAATCCCTGCGTCTCGCTGACCGTCTCGTCTGGGCAGCGCTCGTCGTCATTTTGGACACCGCAGCGTTCGCGGTCCCTCTCGCGGCGCTCGTGCTCGTGTACGTCCTGCTCGCTCGCCCGCCCTGGTTTCGGCACTGGGTGGAGCAACTCTACCGCGAGGCTCCGGGGTAGTCGGCCGCCCTTCGAGATCAAGACCAAACTAGGTCTAGACACGCGGGCCAAGAGAGGCTGGCGTGCTTGCCGCTCTAGCGGTCAACATCGCGATGCGTTGGTAGGGTTCCTTTCCCGGTCTTGCTAGAAAACCTTGCCAACTTATCAAGTATTCGGCATACTCGCGGCAGTGCAGTGTTTTCCTGTAGTGTTCCGGTAGTACCTCTCTCCGCGGTGCGTGGCAGATCCTTCCGAAATATCGCGACAGTCGTCTGCATTAACACACGTTCAATTTCACCTAGGGAGACGCTGATTAAATCAGCCCCATCAATGGGGCGTGAGTGTTAAAATTCTGGGCAACGCGCCGCCACTGACGACGAACCCGATGAAACAGCTGTCGTTTGCCCAAGCCGAGTTCGCGAGCAAGAAGAAGGTGACGCGCCGCGAGCGCTTTCTTCGGGAGATGGAAGAGGTCGTGCCGTGGGAGGCGCTGATCGCGGCGCTCGCGCCTTACTACTTCCCGGATTCTGGCACCGGTCCCGGGCGCCGCCCGATCGGCCTGGAGCGGATGCTGCGGATGTACTGCCTTCAGCAGTGGTACGCGCTGGCTGACGAGGCGGTAGAGGATGCCATCTACGACAGCCAGGCGCTGCGCAACTTCGTCGGGATTGACTTGAGCCGCGAGTCGGTGCCCGATGCCACCACGCTGCTGGGCTTTCGCCACCTGCTCGAGGAGCACGGTCTGACCGAGACGATCTTCGAGACCGTCGAGAGCCAACTGCGTGAACACGGGCTGCTGTTGAGCAAGGGCACCCTGACCGATGCCACTATCCTGGCCGCGCCCTCCTCGACCAAGAACAAAGAGAAGGCACGTGACCCGGAGATGCACCAAACCCGCAAGGGCAACCAATGGACAACGGCCAAGAAGGCGCACATTGGTGTGGATGCCGACTCCGGGCTGGTGCACACCGTGGTGGGGACCGCGGCCAACGTCGCGGACGTGAGCCAGACCGAGCACCTGCTGCACGGCCAGGAGCAGGTCGTCTTCGCCGATGCCGGCTACATCGGGGCCCACAAGCGCGAAGCGCTCAAGGACCGGTCGCTGAAGTGGCACATTGCCATGAAGCGCGGCAAGCTCAAGGCGATGCAAGAAGGCCCCCTCAAGGAACTGACGCGGCGGGCCGAACGGCTCAAAGCGCAACTTCGCTCCCGCGTCGAGCATCCCTTCCACGTCATCAAGAACCTGTTCGGTCATCGCAAGGTCCGCTACCGGGGCCTGGCCAAGAACACCGCGCAGCTGCACACCCTGTTCGCCTTGGCGAATCGGGTGATCGCCAAGAAGGCGTTGTTGGGTCACTGCAGCCAAGGTGTGTCCTGAATCCAGGAAAAGGCGGAAAAAGCCGCCGAAACCGCGGCAGAATGCCGCTGGAATCCCCTGAAACACCACTTCAATTCCGGCTCCATTGAAAAATTGACGGATCACGGAACGAAACGTGCAAAAACACGATTAGATCAGCGGTTCCCTAGAGGTAACCGCAATGGCTACAGGCACAGTTAAGTGGTTCAGTGACGAAAAGGGTTTCGGCTTCATCGCCCCTTCCGATGGCACCAAAGACGTATTCGTCCATCATAGCGCCGTCCAAGGCGGTGGCTTCAAGTCGCTGGCCGAGGGGCAAAGCGTCTCCTACGAAGTCGAGCAAGGCCCCAAAGGCCCCAGCGCGGCCAAGGTCGTTCCCCAGTAAGCTTTATCGCCAGGTGCCCGCCACCTGGTGAATAAGCCCCGCCCCACGGCGGGGCTTGTTCATTCTCGGGCCCTCGAACGCCGGCGGCCCGCCCGTCGTCCCCACGCCTTTTGCGGAACCCTGCTTTGATTTCTACAGCCAACATCACCATGCAGTTCGGCAGCAAGCCGTTGTTCGAGAACGTCTCCGTCAAGTTTGGAGGCGGCAATCGCTACGGCCTGATCGGGGCCAACGGCTGTGGAAAATCCACTCTGATGAAGATCCTGGGCGGGGATTTGGAGCCCAGCTCCGGCAGTGTTTCGCTGGAGCCCGGCAAGCGCCTGGGCAAGCTGCGTCAGGACCAGTTCGCGTTTGAGAATCAGACGGTGCTGGATGCCGTCATCATGGGCCACGGCGAGCTGTGGCAGATTAAACAGGAGCGCGACCGTATCTACGCGCTGCCGCATATGAGCGAGGAAGACGGCATGGAGGTGGCGCACCTGGAGGTGCACTACGCCGAGCTGGACGGCTACACCGCCGAGGCTCGCGCCGGCGAACTGCTGTTCGGGCTGGACATTCCGTTGGAACAGCACGAGGGCCCCATGAGCGCCGTGGCACCGGGCTGGAAGCTGCGCGTACTGCTCGCCCAGGCGCTGTTCGCCGACCCCGATATCCTGCTGTTGGACGAGCCCACCAACAACCTGGACATCAACACCATCCGTTGGCTGGAAGACGTGCTGAACACGCGCAATAGCACCATGGTCATCATCTCCCACGACCGGCACTTCCTGAACAGTGTCTGCACCCACATGGCCGACCTGGACTACGGTGAGCTGCGCGTCTACCCCGGCAGCTACGACGAGTACATGACTGCCGCCAGCCAGGCGCGCTCGCGCCAGTATGCCGACAACGCCAAGAAGAAGGTCCAGATGGCCGCGCTGCAGACGTTCGTCAGCCGCTTCTCCGCCAACGCCTCCAAGGCCAGGCAGGCTACCTCGCGCCAGCGCCAGCTGGAGAAAATCAAGCTCGAGGACATCAAGCCTTCCAGCCGGGTCAACCCGTACATCCGCTTCAGCCAGGATAAGAAGCTCTATCGCCTGGCGCTGGAAGTAAATGCCCTGGCAAAGGGCTACGGCGGCACGCCGCTGTTCAGCGGCTTCAACCTGACTGTCGAGGTCGGCGAGCGGGTCGCCATCATTGGCCCCAACGGCATCGGCAAGACAACCCTGTTGCGCACCCTGGCCGGTGACCTGACCCCCGACAATGGCACGGTCAAATGGTCGGATAACAGCACGCTGGGTTACTTCGCCCAGGACCACGCGGCCGACTTCGACGACGACACCAACTTGTATGACTGGATGGACCACTGGAAACAGCCAGGCGACGACGAACAGGTCATCCGTGGCACCCTGGGGCGACTGTTGTTCTCCCAGGACGAAATCAAGAAGCCCGTGAGGGTGATCTCTGGCGGTGAGCAGGGCCGCATGCTGTTCGGAAAGCTGATGCTGCAGAAGCCCAACATCCTGCTGATGGACGAACCCACCAACCACCTGGACATGGAATCCATCGAGTCGCTCAACACCGCGCTGGAAGACTACCCCGGCACTCTGATCTTCGTCAGTCACGACCGGGAGTTTGTCTCTTCCCTGGCGACCCGAATCATCGAACTGACCGCCCATGGCGCAGTCTACTTCCGTGGCAACTACGAAAACTATCTGCAGAACGAGGACGCGGCGGCGTGAGGCGCCAAGATCTGCAGGTGGTTGGATGGGCTGATCAGTATCTGGGATGATTACCGCACCTGACCCCCAGGTCCCGCAGCGCGACGGTGCGCGCCGCTCCAGCCCAGCCTGGTCGTGGCCGGCGATTGGCACGGAGGAATCGACGGAACCGCGCATCCGCACTGACGACACCGTCGCGATCTGTAAACCGGTTGGCAACAGACCGAACGCCCTATCAAGCATTGACCACGAGAGGCAACTGACATGACAAAAGGAATGGATCAGAAGAAAGAGACCAAGAAAAAGCCGGCAAAGACGATGAAGGAGAAGCGTACTGAAAAAGCCGCCAAGAAGGGCTGAGGAGCGGTACACGCCGGAAAGCGGGTGCAATCTTCTGTCGATGCCCGGGCATTGAAAGTTGCCTCCATTATCCCCGTCGATTTCCTGATCATCTGACGGCTCCCGGCTGTACTCACGGCTAGGCGGCTCGCAAGACGCTTCGCCGCCGGACTCTGGTACGCCCCGACGAACGCGATGCCGCCCCCGACGACGACCGACCGTCTGGCCTCGCGCCGGGCCACGGATGAGCCTGTTCTGCCTGCTGTTCCCCGTGCCCAGTCTGCGCGGGCCCTGCGCAGGATTCCCTCCGCCGCCATCGTGCCGTTGACCGACGCTCCGACGATGTCGCGCGATTTGCCGGCGCCGTCGCCGGCGACTAAGCCGAAGTTCCAGGCGGGATCTAAAGATACTTAAATGGAATCAGGTAATTAGATAATTTTATCGCGCGCGCGACTGGGTACAAACAAGTTCCTGATTCCTGGCACCTGATCATAAATGTAGCTTGGGGAAAAAGCGACCAACGCATGGGTACATGTACCCAGTCGCGAACACCGATTCTTGTCGTATCCGGCTGATATTTTCGGGGAGTTCTGAAAATGCTCTCTGGAACTTCGGACTAAGAGACCGGCCAGTTTCGTCTCCAGATCATTGCTGGTCGGGTAGCGCACGTCGTAGAAATTGATCTCGGGGACATAGATGGTGGTCGAGGGGTGGGCGACGCTCGGGATGACCCTGGCGAGCAGCTCAAAGCTCTCCTGGAGGTTGCCCACGATCCGGCTCGGGTAGGCAAAGGAGTGGGTTCAAACGGTTGAACAAGTCCTTGCCCCTGCAAGCTCGCGTGCTTGGCGCGACGCATCAAGAGGCAAGGATTGGGCGAGATCGTGCACGCTGTCTCGATCCGTGAGCGGCCCGCCTCGGTCGAGGACCGCGCCCTATCGGGTCACTGGGAAGGGGATCTGATCGCAGGATCGAAAAATAGCTACTTGGCCACCCTGGTGGAGCCGCAGACCCGCTACCTGATGCTGGCCAAGGTGGAGAACAAGAACACCGACACGGTGATCCGGGCGCTCATCCGGCAAGCCCGAAAACTGCCGAGCGAACAATATCAGTCGCTGACCTGAGATCGCGGATCCGAGTCCTCGCAGCCGCGCGCTGGATGTGCCCGGCCGCTAGTACATCTTGGCAAAAGTCATGATGCTAGTTTTCAGGCGGCGAGAGGCTTTGCCTGGTAGGTCCAGCGAAAGGGCTTTGCCATGGTGCGGTTGAAGTACTCGATGAAGGCGTTGAGCTTACCTGTCAGATCCTCAGTGGAGGAGAAGTTGCCGCGGCGGATGACCTTTCGTGCCAGGATCGAGAACCAGATTTCGATCTGGTTCAGCCATGAGCAATGTTTTGGCGTGTAGTGGAAGACGATGCGATGGCTTGGATCACGCAGAAACGCCTCACGGCTCGCCATGGACTGGAGGATCCCGCACTTGCCCTTGACGCCGAGGTCCCCTTGGTAGCCGATTTCCCCTGCCACGAGCCGCACCACCGCCTCCGAGCAATGGGTGTTGAGATTGTCCATCACCAGGTGCCAGGCGGTGGTCTTGGCGCGCCGTGCGAACAACCGCCCGAGGTAGCGGGCGAAGTCCTCCTCGGTGCGGGTCTGCCCGAGGTCGGCGAACACCTCGCCGGTGGCCACATGGAAGCCGCCGATCAGCGTTTGCGTGCCGTGGCGGATGTACTCGAACTCCTGATGTCGCCGCCCCGGGCGCATCGGCAGGGTTGGGGCCGCACGCTCCAGCGCCTGAATCCCGGTCATCTCATCGATGGAAACCGTCTCCATGCCGGCGCGACGGCGTTCACCAGCCTGGCGATAGGTCTCGCAGATGTCATGGCATTTCTCGGCAAAGCGCTCATCGTGCTTTGCCGTCAGCCAGCCGCGCACGCGATGCGGTTGCCGGCTGGCATCTTTTTAAAAAGTGGCCGATGGCCCGAGGTGAGATGGACGGGGCAATGCCGCGTTTGACCGCTTCCTCGGCCAGCTCCCGTTGCGTCCAGTGCGTCATCGCTCGATTGCAGTCCTCGGGGCGCTCGCAGGCGATAGCCACCATCGCGCACACCTGCTCGGGTGAGTATGTTGGCCGGAGCGCCGGATCGCGGCAGATCGCTGAGGCGTGCCACCACATCCTCCTCGTCTGCCTCGCGCCAACGCCGCCGCCAGATCTGCACCGTGGTCCGCGCGATGCCCAATCGCCGCATGGTCTCGTGCACACCGACCCCTTCGCTGGCCAGAAGGACAATGCGCGCTCGCACAACCTGTTGCTGCGGACTGGTTCGCTTGCGCACGATCGCTTCGAGTTCTTCCCGATGTTGTTCACTGACTTCGAGTGCTGCGGCAGTGAGTCGAGCCATGGTTCTCGCTGTGTCGCCGAGTTCTCCCCGGCTTTCCTCTCCGTATAAATCACTTACAGAGCATGTTACAGCATTCTCTTAAGAAATGGCTTTAGAAATTTCGCCGCGGTGTACTAGTCAGTGCCAATCCTGGTCCCGCGGCTCGGCGAAGACGGCCGCGTCAGCTTCCATCTCCTCGCGTAGGCGCTCTCTGGCGCTGGCCGAGATGGCAGCGCGCACCTCGATGTCCTCTTGAAAGTGGGCCAAGAGGTCCGCGAGCAGGGCTTGGTCGTGGGCGCGGAAGCGGTGGGCCGCCTGTTTCGCCGCCCAGGCCCCGAAGCCAAGGCGGCCGAGGGCGGATTCCCCCAGGCGCAGGGCACCCTCGAAGGCCTCCCGCTCCACCTGAGCCACGCCCTTGTCCTGCAACTGCAGGAGGTGCGCAACGTCCCAGGCCCGGGCCAGGATGCGCAGGTTGGGAAAATGCTCGTGGACCAGGTCGACGATCTTGAGCGCCTGGGCGCGGTCGTCGATGGCTAGGACCAGAAGGCGGGCTCGGTCGGCCCCGGCGGCGCGCAGCAGGTCCAGCCGTGCCGCGTCGCCGTAGAAGACCTTGAACCCGAAGCGGCGGATGGTCTCGATGTGCTCGGGATCGTGGTCGAGGATGGTGGTCTCGATCCCATTGGCGTTGAGCAGCCGCGCCACGATCTGACCGACCCGTCCGAAGCCGGCCACGATAACGCCATGGTCGTGCCCCTCGACCACATCCATGGCGCGCGTCTCGCCCGGCCCACGCAGGCGTGGCTCGATCAGGCCCTCGTACAGCCCGAGCAGGAGGGGTGTAGTCAGCATCGATAGGGCCACCACCACCATCAGGAGCCCGCTCACCTCAGGGGATAGGCAGCGCAGGCCCAGGGCCGCGCTGAACAGCACCAGGGCAAACTCCCCGCCCTGGGACAGGACCAATGCGAAGGTGGGCCGCTGGGGCGCGGGCAAGGGGTAGAGCATCGCAAGACCGTAGAGGATGGCCACCTTGATGGTCACCAGTCCCGTCACCAGGGCCAGGACCAGGAACGGGCGGTTCAGGAGCAGGCCGAAGTCGATGGACATCCCCACGGCGATGAAGAAGAGCCCCAGCAGCAGCCCCTTGAAGGGCTCGATGTCCGATTCCAGGGCGTGGCGGTACTCCGAGTCCGCCAGCAGGACGCCGGCAAGGAAGGCACCCAGGGCCATGGATAGGTCCACCGTCTGCATCAGGGCGGCGGTGCCCATCACCAGCAAAAGGGCGAAGGCGGTGAAGATCTCCCGCAGCCCGGTGGCGGCGATCAGGCGCAGGACCGGGCGCAGCAAGTAGTGCCCGCCGACCACGATGGCAGCGATCACCCCTAAGCGCGCCAGGGCCTCCAGCCATCCCGAACCACTTGCCCCCTCCATGCCCGCCCCCGCGGGCGGGGCTAGCAGGGGTAGCGCCGCCAGCATGGGGATGACGGCGATGTCCTGGAACAACAGGACTGAGAACCCGGCGCTGCCCCCCGGGGTGGGCAAGAGATTGCGCTCGGTGAGGACCTGCAGCGCAATGGCAGTCGAGGACAAGGCGAGCCCCATCCCAGCAACCAGGGCGGCACGCCAGTCGAGACCCAGCAGCAGCCCGGCGGCCGTCAGGGCGGCGGTCGTGGCCGCCACCTGGACGCCGCCCAGCCCCAGGATCGGCCGGCGCATCGCCCACAGGCGGCGCGGGTTGAGCTCCAGGCCGATGAGGAATAACAGGAGCACGACGCCAAACTCGGCGACGTGCAGGATCATATTCACATCGCGGATGAGCCGCAGCCCCCAGGGCCCGATAGCCACCCCGGCCACGAGGTAGCCGAGCACCGCCCCGAGTCCCAGGCGCTTGAACACCGGGACCGTGATCACCGCGGCGGCCAGGTAGAGGATGGCACCGTATAGCAGGCTGCGCCCTTCCATAGGGTCAGACCTCCTGCGATTGGTCGGCGGCGGTCGAGCCGGGCGCCGGCGGGCGGAAGCCCGCGAGCAGTGCCCGATAGCGGGCGGCGTGGGCGGCAATCTGCGCATCCGTCGCCGTGTGGCCACCTTGGATGACCAGGGGCGGAAGCGGGTGCATCCCGGTAAAGCGTGCCATCTGTTGGAAGGGGCGCAGGTACTCGCTGAGCGGTGCACCGTGGGCCCCGCCCGGTTGGTAGGACTCGATCGGCCCGCCGGTGCTTACCGCTTGGATCATCGCCTTGCCATGCAGGGCCGTGCCCCCGGGCCCGTAGGCGAAACCGCGTTCCAGTACCACATCCTGCCAATGTTTGATGATGGCGGGGGCGCTATACCAGTAGAGCGGGTGCTGGAGGACCAAGAGGTCCGCGACCACCAGGGCGCGGCGCTCCGCCCCCACGTCGATGTAGAAGTCCGGGTAGAGCTCCAGCAGGTCGTGGACCTCGACCTTCTCCAGGTCGCCGATGGCCTCAAGCATTGCTCGGTTGATGCGCGACCGGCGCAGATCCAGGTGGGCGAAGAGGACGAGGATGCGGGGCGTGTCGGACATAGATGACCCCTCGGGCTGGAATCGGGGCCATTGTACCGACCTCAGGCACGGGCGATGGCTGCGAAATGAGGACAAGTGTCTTACGGAAATTTGTAGCAGTTGCACACGGTCTTCAGATCGGTAGGTTGCACATCTGCACCTCGTCTGAATCGTTCCCCGCAGCCACGGGATCGATCAACACCCCGTCGTCGTAGGGGCTCAATGCTGCAATAGGCGTCAGCACGAGGCCACAAGCACCTAACACGCAGACAGCTACCATCGCCATCAACGCCCGCAAACGGGAGAAAGCAGAACCGCGATCACGCGCCTGTTGGTTTGCATCTAAAACTGATCCACCTAGCCTAGCTGTCAACTCCCTGAAGATTACGTACTGGCTTGTGAAATTTCTCTGGCGCTTTTGATTGCCATTCTTTGAGTGCTTCGACCGGCGATTTTTAGCCCAGGACCCGCTGGGGAATACGGTGATTATAGAGATGGACGAAGCGCTTGAGCGTCGCCTCCAAGGAGAGCGAGGAGTCGAAGCGGTGAGTGCGCAGCACATCGGCGATGCGCCCGTTAAAGCGCTCGACCATCCTGTTGGTCTGGGGCCGGCGGGGACGGATGAGGCGATGCTCGATGTCGAGTTGGGCACACAGCTGGCCGAAGCGGGGCGCGCCGCTGGGGCGGCGCTCGCCGGCCCGGCTGAAGCGATCGCTAAAGGCCTTGTCGTTGTCGGTGAGCAGCCGCTCGATGCGAAACGAGGCCCTGCTCTGCACGGCCTTGAGGAAGGCCTCAGCGGCCGCGGCGGTCTTGGTTGCGCGAAGCGCCACGTAGACCCAGCGGCTGGCCCGATTGATGGCGACGAACAGGTAGCGGCGTCGCCTACCTTAGCCTGACACCGAGACGCCATGCCTCCGGCGAAGTCGATTGGACCGGTCGAATCTCCAAGTGCGGCCGGCGTGCTGCTCATGCGGGTGAAGAAATGGTGCGCGCTCAAGGCATGGTCGCGCTGGCTGTTTGCCAAGGCGTTCATGGGGTAGATGATAGTCGCCCGCGTCCGCGAGGTGGGGTCCTCGGCCTTCGCCTTTGGCACGGCGTCGGCTATAGGGATGAAGTAGGCGAGGGATTTTCCGGATCCGGTGCCAGTGGTAAGTAGTCGCTCTCCTTCCGGTGCGCGCTGGCGATCGCGTCTTCCTGGTGCTTGTGGAGGCGGATGGAGACGCCTATCGCTCCGTCCTTGCGGTCCTTGCGGCCCTTGCGGAAGATCTCGGCGCAGTCGGGGTGGAGCACCCCGCGCCGGACAAGGTCCTCTACCGTGGGTCCGGGCTCGAAGCTGGGGTTGATCTGGACGAGAGGAGCGGGCCAGAACCGCTGCTCATCGTAGACCGCATCGACGGCGGCCTTGATGTCGGGCGCCTTGATCTTGGCGAAGCTGCGCGAAAAGCGAGCGTAGTCGTCGATCAGCCGGTTGCGAAACTCGAACGCCTCCACGTTGCCGCCTAGTGGTGGGTGCGGGCTGCCCTCAATCTTTCTTGCGGCGGTCTCCGGCGCAATCTTGAGCTGGCATGATTCACCTTAGAATCGACTCATGCTGAGCGCTTCCGCCTCACGCTCCTGGGTCATGGATCGTACACGGCGCAACTGGGCGGGGCAAAATTTCTGGCGGCGTCTTAGGTTGTGCGCAAGCACGAGCGGGGTGGCCTAAAACGGCAGGGAAGGGTAGCAAAGAGGACGAAGAGTTAGACGGGTGTCGCCGTGAACTACGCTCGACGCGACTACAAACTCAACCGCCGATCATCGCCGCAAAACGCGCCACCAGATCTCTGTGCTAACCGATTGTTTTATTGGATCGGGGCGAGAGGATTTGAACGTCTGACCACCTGAGCCACATTCAGGTGCGTCCAACCGAGTCAGTATTCATTGCAAATCAAAACCTTGGGCCAGCAAGGGGATCGGCCGGCAACCTGCGCCGGAGACCGCAAAGGGGGCCGCGTGCCGCTCGTCGGCTGGCTCGCCCATGCAGAAAGGGAGACTACAAGGGGGACCGCGGCATAAATGTGCTATATGTTACTGTTATAGCTTTAAATGTGGCGGAGAGGGTGGGATTCGAACCCACGGAAGGCTTGCGCCTTCACTTGATTTCGAGTCAAGCCCGTTCGGCCACTCCGGCACCTCTCCGTTGGCCTCGATCGCATCAGCCCGGCGTTGCGGGCGAGTCCTCCGCTGGTATGGTCCGCGGCGAAGGCTGCGAGAACGGTCAGCTAGTCTAAGCCCGGCCTGGTACCTTGTCCACGGCGGAATCTAACCGGCGACGGCGGTTACCGCCGGGCGCGGAAAAAGGCCCGGAGCGATTCTCCGCACGCCTCGGCCAACACCCCGCCAATGCAGTCCGTGCGGTGGTTGAAGCGGGCGTCCGACGGCAGCAGCGCGAATACGCTGCCGCAGGCCCCGCCTTTCGGATCGTCGGCGCCGTAGACCACCCGCTCGATCCGGGCGTGGACGATGGCGCCGGCGCACATGACGCAGGGCTCCAGGGTCACGTAGAGGGTCGTGCCGGGCAGGCGGTAATTTCCGCTTCGCCGTCCGGCGTCGCGAATCGCCTGAATCTCGGCGTGGGCGCTGGCGTCGTGCGCGCCGATCGGGCAGTTCCAGCCCTGGCCTATGATGGCGCCGTCGCGCACGACTAGGGCACCGACCGGGACCTCCCCGTCTCGGGAGGCCCGCTCGGCGAGCGCCAGCGCCTCCTGCATCCATCGCTCATCGTCGGGGCTCAGTTCCGGCGGCTCGACGCCTACTCCCACTCGATGGTGCCCGGCGGCTTGCCGGTGACGTCGTAGACCACCCGGGAGACGCCGGGGACCTCATTGACGATCCGGCGGCTGACGTTGTCCAGGAAGTCGTAGGGCAGGTGGGCCCAGCGCGCGGTCATGAAATCGACCGTCTCGACCGCTCGCAGCGCGATCACGTGGGCATAGTGTCGGTTGTCGCCGATCACACCGACCGAGCGCACCGGCAGGAACACCGCAAACGCCTGGGACACCTGGTCGTAGAGGTTGGCGCGGTGCAACTCCTCGATGTAGATGTCGTCGGCCCGACGCAGCGTCTCGGCGAAGTCCTTCTGGACTTCGCCGAGGATCCGGACGCCAAGGCCCGGTCCGGGGAACGGGTGCCGGTAGACCATCTCGGATGGCAGGCCGAGCTCGACGCCGATCCGGCGGACCTCGTCTTTGAACAGCTCCCGCAGCGGCTCCACCAGCGCGAGGTTCATCTCCTCGGGTAGTCCGCCGACATTGTGGTGTGACTTGATGACCTTGGCCTTGCCGGTCTTGGCCCCGGCGGACTCGATCACGTCCGGGTAGATGGTGCCCTGGGCCAGCCAGCGCACGTCCTGGAGCCTCGCGGCCTCGTCGTCGAACACCTCGATGAAGGTGTTGCCGATGATCTTGCGCTTCTGCTCCGGGTCAGAGACGCCCCTCAGGCGACCCAGGAAGCGTTCCTCGGCGTCCACCCGGATCACCCGCACCCCCATGTGCCGGGCAAAGGTGCTCATCACCTGATCGCCCTCGCCGAGTCGCAGCAGGCCGTTGTCGACGAAGACGCAGGTCAGCTGATCGCCGATGGCGCGGTGGAGCAGGGCGGCGACGACGCTGGAATCGACCCCGCCGGAGAGCCCGAGCAGCACCTGATCGTTCCCGACCCGGGCACGTATCTGCGCGACGCTGTCCTCGATGATGTTGTGTGGGGTCCAGAGGTTGCCGCAGCCGCAGATATCGTGGACGAATCGCTCGATGATGCGCTGACCCTGGCGGGTGTGGGTGACCTCCGGATGGAACTGCAGGCCGTAGAAGCCGTGCTCCTCGTCGGCGATGCCCGCGAACGGGGCGTTGGCGGTCTCGGCGATGACCTGGAATCCCGCCGGCAGGGATTCGACCCGATCCCCGTGGCTCATCCAGACGTCGAGCAGACCGTAGCCCTCGGCGCTGGTGTGGTCCTCGATATCGCGCAGCAGCCGCGAGTGCCCGCGGGCCCTCACCTGGGCGTAGCCGTATTCCCGGTGGGTGGCCGCCGCCACCTCGCCGCCGAGCTGGGCGGCCATGGTCTGCATGCCGTAGCAGACGCCGAGCACCGGTACGCCGAGGTCGAACACCAGCGGGTCGGCCCTCGGCGTCTCGGCCTCGTGCACCGACTGGGGACCGCCGGAGAGGATGATCCCCTTCGGCGCGAACGAGCGGATAGCCCGCGGATCCAGGTCATGGGGGTGCAGCTCGCAGTAGACCCCCGCCTCTCGAACCCGACGGGCGATCAGCTGCGTGTACTGGGAACCGAAGTCCAGGATCAGGACGCGGTCGGCATGGATATTGGCTGCGCTGGCGGGCATCGGGTCGGGGTCCCTAAGAGTGGGGGAACAAGAGTCGCCGGCTGGGAACCGTGCGTCATGGCCGGGCTGCCGCCATCGGCTCAGGGGTCGATGCGGTAGTTCGGCGCTTCCTTCGTGATCTGGACGTCGTGAACGTGGGACTCGCGCATCCCGGCGGCGCTGACGCGGACGAATTCGGGCTTGGTGCGCATCTCCTCGATGGTCGCGCACCCGGTGTAACCCATGCTGGAGCCCAGGCCGCCGACGAGCTGGTGGATCACGTTCAGCACGCTGCCCTTGTAGGGCACGCGCCCCTCGATGCCTTCGGGAACGAGCTTCTCCTTGTCCGCCTCCTCCTGGAAGTAGCGGTCGCTGGAGCCCTCCTTGGAGCCCATCGCGCCGAGCGATCCCATGCCCCGGTAGGACTTGTAGGAGCGACCCTGGTAGATCTCGACCTCGCCGGGGGACTCGTCCGTGCCGGCAAACAGGCCACCGATCATGACGCTGTGGGCCCCGGCGGCGATGACCTTGGCGACATCGCCGGAGTAACGCAGCCCGCCGTCGGCGATGAGCGGCACGCCGGTGCCCTCCAGCGCCTCGGTCACGTTGGCGACCGCCGTGATCTGCGGGATGCCGACGCCGGCGACGATCCGGGTGGTGCAGATGGAGCCCGGCCCGATGCCGACCTTGACGGCGTCCGCGCCGGCCTCGACCAGCGCCTTCGCCGCGGCGGCGGTGGCGATATTGCCGCCGATCACCTGGACCTCGGGGAACCGCGCCTTGACCCAGCGCACCCGATCCAACACGCCCTGCGAGTGACCGTGCGCCGTATCCACGACAATCACGTCCACACCGGCCTCGACCAGGGCCGCGACCCGCTCGTCGGTGCCGCGGCCGACACTGACCGCAGCGCCGCAGCGCAGCCGTTCGTGGCTGTCCCGGGAGGCCTTCGGGAAGTCCTTGGCCTTCTGGATGTCCTTGACGGTGATCAGACCGCGCAGCTCGAAACGGCCGTTGACCACCAGCACCTTTTCGATTCGGTGCTTGTGCAGCAGGCTCACGACCTCCTCGCGGCTCGCACCCTCCTGGACCGTGACCAGCCGCTCCTGCGGCGTCATGATCGCCGATACCGGCTCGTCCATGCGGGTCTCGAAGCGCAGGTCGCGCCCGGTCACGATGCCGACCAGCTTGCCGTGCTCGGTGATCGGCACGCCGGATATATTGTGTGCGCGGGTGAGCTGCAAGGACCTCGCCGACGCTGGTGTCGGGCGAGACCGTGATCGGGTCGCGGATGATGCCGCTTTCGTACTTCTTGACCGCCAGCACCTCACGGGCCTGGCGCTCGGCGCTCATGTTCTTGTGGATGATGCCGATGCCGCCCTCGAGCGCCATCGAGATCGCGAGCCTCGCCTCGGTGACCGTGTCCATCGCCGCCGAGACCAGCGGGATCTTCAGCTCGATATGCCGGGTCAGCTTGGTACGGAGGTCCACCTCGTTCGGCAGCACGGTCGAATGCGCCGGCACGAGGAGGACGTCGTCGAATGTGAGGGCTTCCTGGATCAGGCGCATTAGGGGCGGGCGCTCCCGGGTGAGGACGTAACAGAGAGAAGTAACCGCGAAGTATAGAAATACAATACCGCAGGGTAAACTCTCTATGCCGCCTGACCCCAAGCCTAGGCCGGGTCCCTCGCCGCACGGGGCGCAAAACCCCGATGGCCGGCGCTCAAGGTACCGGAGCCTGAACCGATGGCAAAGCCGAACGCACCGCCGCTCGATTTCTCGCGCGACGTCTATAGCGTCGCCCGTCTCGCGAGCGAGGTCCGCGCCGTGCTGGACGGCAGCTTCCCTCTGCTCTGGGTGCGCGGCGAGATCTCGAATCTGGCCCAGCCCGCCTCCGGGCATATCTACTTCACGCTGAAGGACGAGGCCGCGCAGGTGCGCTGCGCCATGTTCCGGGCCAAGCGTCTGCTGCTCGCGTTCCGACCGGCCAACGGCCAGCAGGTACTGGTCCGGGCGCGGGTGACGCTGTTCGAGCCCCGCGGCGACTTTCAGCTGGTCGTCGAGCACATGGAGCCCGGAGGCGAGGGCGCGCTGCGCCTGGAGCTCGAGCAATTAAAACGCCGGCTCGCCGCCGAGGGGCTGTTCGACGAGTCCGCCAAACGCCCGTTGCCGCCGTTCCCGCGCCAACTGGGGCTGATCACCTCGCCGTCCGGGGCCGCGGTCCATGATCTGCTGACAGTACTGCGGCGGCGATTCCCGGCCCTGCCGGTGGTGATCTACCCGGCCCAGGTTCAGGGTGAGGGTGCCGTGGCGTCGCTAACGGCGGCACTGGAGATCGCGAACGCCCGCGCCGAATGCGACCTGCTGATCCTGGCGCGCGGGGGCGGTTCGCTCGAGGACCTCAATGCCTTCAACGCCGAGGAACTGGCGCGGGCGATCCGCGCCTCGGCGATCCCGGTGGTCACCGGCGTCGGTCACGAGATCGACCTGACCATCGCGGACCTGGCCGCCGACCGGCGGGCGGCGACGCCTTCCGCCGCGGCCGAGCTGGCGGCGCCTTCGGCCGAGCACTTGGGGCAGCGGGTGGCGGCTCTCAGGGCGCGTCTAGCCCATCTGGAGACCGCCGTTCTCGGCGGTGCGCGGCAGAGGCTCAGGGTCGCGGTGCGCCATCTTGCGCTGGTCCACCCGGCGGCCCGGCTCCAGCAGCGGGGGCAACGCTTGGACCATCTGGAGCACCGCTTGATAGCGGCGGTCAGCGCGCGGCTCCGGCGTGCCGCCTCTCGGCTTCATCCCTGCGCGGCCAGGCTGGCGGCTACCTCGCCCGCGCGGCGCGTCGAGCGGACAGCCCTCGCGCTGGCCGTCCTGTCGCGGCGCCTTGCAGTGGCAACGGATCGGGCGCTGGAGCACGGCCGGGAGCGGCTCGCCCGAGCCGTGACCGGGCTCGACGCGCGCAGTCCGCTGGCGACTCTTGGACGTGGCTACGCGATCCTGACCCGGCTGCCGGACGGCGAGGTGGTGCGCGATCCGGCGCAGGCGCCGCCCGGCACGCGCATCCGGGCCAGGGTCGCGAACGGGGAGCTGACAGCCAGGGTCGAGGCGCCGCCGGAACCTGAACCGGACCGCTAGCGCGTCCGACCGGTGAAGCCCCGTAGGGTGTGCATGGTTTGCATGCCCACGCGGTTCGATCTCAGCCCTCGGCCCGTAGCTCCTCGCGGATGACCTTACGCAAGGTCTCTTCGAGCAGGTCGCCGGACCGGCGGCCGATGTGCTCCCGCAAGGCCGCGTTGATCAAGGCGAGGTAGTCGCCGCCCCGGCGTCGTTGACCTGTCCGCGGAACCAGTCGAAACTGGGGCGTCACCCCATTCAGTTCGCGGATTCAGGTCTAAATGAACC